>JBBARE010000001.1:531585-1143686 GCA_040399915.1 Bacteriovoracaceae bacterium | reverse complement strand
CATAAACCAGAAAGTTTCGGCTTAGAGATACAAGGTAGTAAATGCCAAAAATAAGAGACATGTTCCAGTAGGAATAGAAAAGATTCGATAAAGCTGAGTAATAAAAATTATAAGCAACGAACAAAACAATAAACTGAAAGATGAATGAGAAATTTAAAACACTTTGAGTGACTAGTGCCTCAGACACAAAGGCCATCAAAACGAGAACGAATTGAAGGATGGTAAGAAACTTTACCTTGTCGTAGGAATTTTGAAGATTGAGCTTAAGCATATAAATCACCGTGTTGACTCATATTTTAGCTTCAATAGTGATTCCATGCTTTGATTTTTTACAATTCTTATCGTTTTACCTTCCGGTGTTTTGAAAAGAATTCCTCCAAACTCTGCCTTGTCCGTCACGTAGCAGACTTCTTTGGTCAGAATCTTCTTATCAAACTGCCAGTAATCGAATTGATTCTTTCTTGAATGATAATTAAGGGCACCAACTTCTTTGTTGAGATAGTAAGAAAGCTTTGCGGCAATTTGGTAGGAGTTAGCGATGATCCCCTGACCAGCACAAACATATTGAATATCACGAGACCACTGCTGCCATCCATTGAACTCTTTTAAGCGTTTGATTGAAACCAAGTCTGCCGGCAGAATAAAAAGGACTCTCACTGAAATGACCAAAGCAAAAGATGAATAAAGAAGTCGACGCGCCCATTTCTTTTGCCACAAAACGGAGGCTGAAACGAGGTAGATCATCGGTATTGCCAGAAAGATCGTCCAGTTTGCCTCAACTTTTTTGCTCAATGACGAAAAAAGAAAAAAGAAAACTGTCCCTACACAAATAAACTTCATAGATCTCTCAAACTGATTTGAGGATTTAAATTTTGCAATTATCCACCAAATAATAGGTCCGACAAAAACACCCGCCAACACAATTTGTAGTCCAATAAACTCAAGGCTTCTCTTAAGGCTAAAGCTTGAAGAGGGTCTTTCAATAAAATGATAACGAAGAGTCGAGAATTCATGTTGATACTGCCACCATAAGTGAGGGAAGAATGAGACAAGCGCGATCACAGCAACAAGATAAAAAGTTTTCCGCAGGAGAAGCTTCGGAACAGCAACGATCGTGAAAAAAATCAAAAGAACCCCGTGGTATTTGGCATAGAACAAAAGCGCTATGCAAAGACCAAGAGCGATTGAAGTAATAGGAGAATCCTTTTCAAGATACTTTTTAAGCATGAAACAGTAACAGGCAGTCATAAATAAGAGCGGAATATCTGGCAAGGCAAGAAGTCCCGCAATTGAGGCAAGCGGGAAACTGAAAAAAAGGAAAAATGGAATGAGTTGGGTTCCCGTTAGAGAATATAAAATAAGTAAACTCGCAAATTGCAAAACGATGAATCCAATTCTCACCGCAAATTCAGATTGTGGCAGGAAAGAAAAAAACTTTATGACGACACCAACAAATGGAGGATGATCAAAGTAGCCCCAATCCAGATGATTGGAATAGAGCCAGTAGTAAGCTTCATCATGCGCCAGTTCGAATCCAGCGGAAATGAGTGCTTGGAAGATGAAAACGGCCAATAAACTTAAGCTCAGAGTCTTCGTCATGTTCGCCAATCAGGGTTTTGTATGTTACAAATAACTCATAACATCACGAAGGCCCTTAGTTTGATTAGTTTGGATAAAGCGGTTGTCATCATACCAACCTATAACGAAATTGCTAACATTGAAAAAATGTTAGAAACGTTGCATCGCCTTCATCCGACTCTCAATATATTGGTGATTGATGACGGCTCCCCGGATGGAACAGCAAAAGTTGTTAAGTCCTTTCAGCAAAAGAAAACAAACCTAAGTATCATTGAAAGAACTGGCAAGCTCGGTCTTGGGACAGCTTACATTAAGGGCTTCCGCTGGGCGCTTGAGAAAAATTTTGAAGCCGTGATCACGATGGACTGTGATTTTTCCCATGATCCTGAAGCCATTCCTGAATTTACCAATAAAATGGGTCAATACGATCTTGCAGTAGGTTCCCGCTACATAGGCGGAATACGGATTATGAACTGGCCGATGCAAAGACTTCTTCTTTCTTATTTTGCCTCTATCTACGCTCGAATCATTACCGGGATTCCTTTCTCGGATTCCACCGGTGGTTTTAATTGTTATTCTCGCAAAGCTTTGTCGTCGCTCAATCTCGATAAGGTTTTCTCAATTGGATATGCTTTTCAGATTGAATTAAAATATAAGGTCTGGTCTCAAGGACTGCCTTGCCTTGAAGTTCCAATAACTTTTTATGAGCGAACAGTTGGTAAATCAAAAATGAGTCGCAAGATTGTTTTTGAAGCGGTCATCAACGTCTTTCGCTTGCGCTTTAAAAAGCTTTTAGGAACTCTGCAGTGATTGAAAGCTTAAACGCCATAGACCGCTCATTATTTCTTGGCCTAAATTCTTTCCACACCCCTTTTCTAAACTCAATCATGCATTTCCTTTCTGGACAAATGATCTGGATCCCACTGATTGGCTATTTTTTTTGGTGTTCTTATTCAAAGTCAGGAAAGAAAACGACCCTCTACTTTGGACTTTTTCTGGTACTTACATTAATTGCAAGTGATGTGACTTCTTCGTATTTAATTAAAAATCTTGTTTCACGTTTGCGGCCTTGCCGAGAAATAGATTTGAAGCCGATCATCTATTCTTTTGGACAAAAATGTGGAGGGAAATATGGATTTGTTTCATCTCACGCAGCGAATTCAATGGCGCTCATCTTCTTCTCGATCCGTTCAATGCATTTCGAGAAAAAATGGATTTATGGCCTGTTGATCATTCCACTGCTTGTGGGATACTCACGTATTTATCTTGGTGTTCACTATCCAGGGGATATCCTCGGAGGAATGCTGGTCGGTGCCTTTTGGAGTTATCTGTTCTCGAAAATGATTAAATCGATTTAAGGTGCTAATCGATGAAGCTCCCAAGAGCTTCCTTTTCTGACGCAACAAATCCTATCGTGCAACCGGTTATTACGGCCTTGCCAGAATTCAATGTAAGATGGGTTTATGCGGTAACCGCCCCAATGAGCTGGACGCGGAACTTCAAGACCTTCGTATTTAGCTTCAGCATCTTTAAAAAGCTTTTCTAATTCTTCACGCCCAGAAACTTTTGAGCTTTGTGGAGAGGCCATGGCGCCTAATTGGCTGCCTCTTGGTCGCTTGTGAAAATATTCTTCTGAAATATCATCACTCACTTTTGATATCGTGCCCTCAACTCGTACCTGGCGCTGGAGAGGTAACCAGAGAAATGTCATCGCTACATTTGCATTTGAAGCGATATTTGCTGCTTTCGCGCTTTGATAATTTGTATAAAAAACGAATTCTTTTTGGTGAAAACCTTTAAGTAAAACAACTCGAGCGTGGGGCCTATTGTCTTCAATTGTAGAAAGTACAAAAGCATTCGGCTCATCACACTTAGTTTCGATTGCATGCTCAAGCCATTTATCAAATTGTGCCATCGGATCGCCTTGGCAATCTGTAATATCGAAAGTTTCATCCGAATAACTAACTCGTAAATTTTCTAGTGTTTGATTAGTGCTCATGTGAAGACCTTATCGTTGTTTAGATTTTTTTACCAGTCATTATGAATCGTTTCAAGTTTTCTACAATTTCAATTGCTTTATCAGCTTCGACAAATGCTTCACTGTTTTTTGCAGCCTCAACTTTTGATCGGTCAGAGATAAGATCTATAAAATAGCGAACACTTTTCAAATCTTCAGGATTGGTTACTTCTTTTTCTAACTCAGTCAAAAAACGAAGAATGAGGACCTGACTTAGTTTAAATACAACTTCCGCCACAATAAATTGAGTAATGGCATTTCTGCGTTTAAGTCCCGAAAAGGAGAAATCCGTTTTTCCACGCTTTATGCTGTAAACGGTACCAAGAGTAAAACTTGTTAATGCACCAATGACCTTAAGACTAAAAATGGTTTTTTGTTTTTGGTCTGGTTGATTATCTACTTCCTGCACCAAAGCTTCTTTAAACTCAGCAAACCCTTGATAAACTCTCTTTGGTAAAATCTTAAAAATTAAAAGAGTGTCTGAAGCAGACTCAAGCATTTCTTTTGAAGTTATTTTGATGCCGTTTGTTTTTAAGCCTCGAAATGCACCAGCACCTGACTTTGCCATTTGCGCTACATCTCTGCCGACATCTTTTAAAATTGTTTTAAGGTCTTCTTGCCAAAAATCAGTAAAAATATTTTGAGAATTGTTTTTCAAAACTTTCTTCATTGAATCCGCTAAATTCATCGGTGCCTTTCTTGAGATTAAGTGCAGCTACATCTTATCTTTAGATTGACTGCTTGTGATCGCCTTAACAAGTCACCATATAACCCTATGATATCAGGTCAACCTTGGTTTATCTTGAGTTGTCAGTGGGTAGTTTTGCCTCTACATTTGGCAAAATTTCCCGCTTAAGGATTTAAGCCCCATGAAACTCAAAACCAGTTCAACGATTACTTTGATTGATGATGATTTAGATCTTCTCGATCTACTTGCGAGTTTCTTTAAGCAGCGAGGTTACAAAGTTTTTGCATTTAGTAATGCAGAAGAGGCGTTAATTGAAATTGAAAATAAGCGAGCTGAACCGGATGTTGTGATTTCAGACTTAAAATTACCAAACATGTCGGGACTCGAATTCATTAAAAGAATTCGTCGATCAAATACTGCACTCCCCATCATTCTTATGACTTCTGAGGGAAGTGTTGAAACAGCTGTTGAAGCAATCGAAGCTGGCGCCTATGATTTTGTTCTTAAACCTCTCCACATACCGCAACTTTTAATCTCAGTTCAGCGAGCCTTATTTTTAAATGAAGTTCAAATGGAAAACTCAAACTTGAAGAGTCTCTTTCAGGAGGATATTCCAGGTTTAAAAGGTGTTGTTGGTAGATCGCAGGGTTTTAAAAAGGCACTAGAACTCGCCAGACGAGTCTCAGGTTCTCAGGCAAATGTTCTTATTTCGGGCGAATCTGGCTCGGGCAAAGAGGTCATAGCGCGAGCTGTTCATGAACTTGGCGATAAAAAAGATGGACCTTTTATAGCCATCAACTGTTCTGCTATTCCCGAAAATCTTTTGGAATCTGAATTATTTGGTCATGCAAAAGGTGCTTTCACTGGGGCGCATGATAAGAAAATTGGATTATTCGAAGAAGCAAACAAGGGAACACTCTTTCTTGATGAGATAGGCGATCTGACGTTATCTCTTCAGGCTAAACTTCTCCGTGTTTTACAAGAAAGAAAAGTGAAACGAATTGGAGAAAATCAATACAGAGATATCACGGCGCGAATTATTTGCGCCACCCACAAAGACCTCAGGAAGGAGGTTATAGCAGGAACATTTCGAGAGGATTTATTTTTCAGGTTAAACGTTATTCCGATTTATATGCCCCCTCTGCGTGAAAGAAAAGATGATATTCTGCCACTCAGTGAGTATTTTCTTAAAAAGTTTGCCCTAATGAATCATGCTTCGGTCAAGGGCTTCTCAAAAGAAGCTATTCAGAAACTTGAATCTTATGAGTGGAAAGGTAATGTCCGCGAGCTAGAGAACGCAATTGAAAGAGCAGTGGTCCTTACTACTTCTGACTTTATTATGCCCGAGGATTTACCGACAGAAGAGAACTATCCTATGCAGACAAGTGCGCAGGCGGAAGCGACTCGGAGTCTTAATTTTCAAGATGAGAAGCCCGTTACTCTAGATGAATTGTGCAAAAAATATATCGAATTTATTTTTGATAAGAATGATGGGGCAAAAGAACAAACGGCAAAAGATCTTGGTATCGACAGAAAGACTCTTTATCGAAAATTAAAAGAAATGAACCTCAATTAACATTTTCATTTACCCAAAAAGAAAATTCTTTAATTGCCTGCTCAATTTTTGGAATGTTTTGTTCACCTGCCGCTTTTTCAAGATGAGAGCCAATGCTTGAAAGGTCTGGATAGCCAAAAGTTAAACCATTTCCTTTTAGCTGGTGGCCCATTTTTTCTATCTCTATAAAATTCAAATTCTGAAGATTAGAGAGGCACAATTCCAAGTCTTTTTTTCGTCTTTCTTTATACCTTGAAAGGTAATCCAGTGGGACATCCATGATTCCTCCATCCTAAGGTCATTTTAAGTTATTTAGCTAAATCTTGCGAATTCTGAGAAAAACTCCAAAAGCAGTTGAGTCATAAATCCCATTCACCTGAATAGGTTAGTTATGCTACACTCGCCCTATGAATCAAATTCCAGAAATACGCCCCGGTCAATCAATTGAACTCTTAAAGGAGCTCCACATACTCACCAGAGATGGGAAGCTCAATCAAGACTCAAGAAGAAAACTTAAACAGGTCTATCACCTTTATAATTTTATTGAACCACTATTAAAAGAAGTGATGAAAGATGAGGGGCACGATCTCAAGCTCGTCGATCATGGTGCTGGAAAATCTTATTTAGGTTTTATTCTTTACGATCTCTTCATGAAGCAATTGAAAAACGGAGAGATTTACGGAATCGAAACAAGAGAAGAATTGGTCACAAAGTCACAAGAACTTGCTCAGAAATTAAAATTTAATCGTATGAAGTTTTTAAAACTCTCAGTGGAAGACTCAATAATGTCAAGCGCTATTCCAGAAACCGTAGATGTGGTGACAGCTCTTCATGCATGCGATACCGCAACAGATGACGCCATTAAGTTTGCCCTGAAAAAGAAAGCTCGCTTTGTTGTTCTTGTGCCCTGTTGTCAGGCGGAAGTCGCAACAGTTCTAAGAAAAAACAAAGGAAA
This sequence comes from Bacteriovoracaceae bacterium, assembly GCA_040399915.1. Lineage (GTDB taxonomy): Bacteria > Bdellovibrionota > Bacteriovoracia > Bacteriovoracales > Bacteriovoracaceae > Peredibacter. Next base: position 1,136,893 of record JBBARE010000001.1, on the reverse strand, counting down.
AATTCTTGGAAAAAACGTGCTCACTGAAATTTGGCGACATCCCATTCACACAAGAGAATTTGGAAGCCAAATTACCAACGTCCTCAGATGCCTGGAGCTTGAATCACAAGGGTATCAGGTCACTGTCACTGAACTAATCGGATGGGAGCATTCGATGAAAAATGAACTCATCATTGCTCAGTTTAAAGATCTACCACGCGCTCATCCCAAGCAGCGTCTTGAGACCCTTTTAAAAGAGCTTGATCTTGAAGAAATGAGTTTCAGGTTTGTAGAATAGTCTAAGTGTTAATCACTTAACGATTCGCTTACCCACAACAAGACTCGCGATAAAACTGATTACTGCAAGGATTAAGAAGATAAAGAGTAGGGTCTTTCCGATATCAACCGATAGACCACCAATTCCATTTGCGCCTAATAGAATGGCGACTAACCCTAGTACAAAAAATGCAATTGCTGCTCTTAACATAAACTCTCTCCTAGTGATGATGAGAATACCTTTATGAATACTTCGCATGATCGGTGCCAAACCTCTTGATTATAAATTTAATACGTTGTGAAACAGAACGAATTTTGGCGGGGGCAATCTTCCTCAATCTTGAGAAGCAAAAAAACTTTTTGCCCCCCGTATATTTTACTTCGTCTTTAACAGTTGGTTAATAAGGCCCTTTCTTTCAATCATGCTTTTCGCCATGTCGTAGCCCTTGTTGAGATCTTCTCTGAGCTTAAGGATGTCACTTCGAATAATTTCATATTGCTCACTAAATGTTGGTTCAGCATGGCCTGTTTGAGCTGATGAGCTTGAGGCTGTGTTTACAGTCCCTTTCTTGCTCATACGATGCAAAATTTTATCCGCATGATTTCGTTTTTTACTTTCAAGTAATTTACTACTCATAATCCCTCCTTGAATTTCTACGAAAAAAATTGCAAGAGATGTGCCATCGACTTTGGCATCATTTATGCTGATCGTTTACTGTGGTTGATCAAAAAAGATAACTAACCTAGGAGGTTAATATGCTTAACGAACAACAATTTCACGGCAAGTGGACCGAAATCAAGGGTGGTCTAAAAAATCTTTGGGGCAGATTAACCGACGATGAGCTGGAACAAGTTAAAGGAAATATAAAGGAAATTTCAGGCATCGTAGAAGAAAGATACGGCGAAAAAAAAGAAGATATAAAAATGAAGCTAGATCAGCTTATGGACTCTTTTGATAATGATACTGATAAAAATATCACGCCAGATGAATCTTCCTACCAAAGAAGCCCATTGGATATCCGAACAAGTGAAACCTCACATAGACAGGATTCCGATATTAGAAATATATAAACAAGATTTTGATAGCAATAAAAATGCCCAGCAGTTGCTCATTTTTTGGTGGAGTCGGCTAAATAATTAAATTTCGTAGTGCGATTTTAGAAGATTCCAGCTAGATTTATTCCATGCTGCACCCTCATACTGAACTACGCTACGTCTCACCCGAAATTGGGTATGGCATTTTTGCCACTCAGGATATTCCTGTGGGCACAATTACATGGGTAAAAGATGAGCTCGATCGTATTTTTAAGTCGTCAGAGATTGAAGCGATGAGTGAAGGAAACAGAGAAAATCTTTTGAAATATACCTATAGAAATCGTCATGGAGACTATTTTTTTTGCTGGGACTTAACTCGTTATGTTAACCATAGCTATGAACCAAACTCGATGCTGACTTCAATTGACTTTGAGATCGCTATCAAGAATATTAAGAAAGGTGAAGAGCTTACCAATGACTATGGGACACTCAATATCATCGAAGCTTTTAAGTGTGCAAATGGTCCTCATGAAAGAGAATTCGTGAGGCCCGACGATCTGAAAAGATTTGCCGTAAAATGGGATCAGTTAATCAATTCCGCGATGGAGTTTCAGGGCAAAGTGAATCAACCCTTAAATCGATTTCTCTCAGAAGATCAAAAAAATGTTCTCAATGATATTATGGCAAGAAAGCAGCGTGTCCCTACAATCTTGAACAATTATTTCGATGATAAGTAGGCCCTAAAGTGCTTCAATTCAGTTGCAAGAGCGAGTTCATTTAGATTGCGACGCTCATCTAATGGAAAGTTTGCCCCCACTTTTTCATCTACAGTAGAACCCCAGATGACACCCACGATTTCACCGTAGCTATTCACAAGTGGGCTTCCAGAATTTCCCTGAATAACTGGATAGTTTGTCAGCTGAATAGAGTTTCCAAGCGTCTGATAAACGCATTCTAATTCTGTAATGCGTGAATCTGTTAAAGATTTGTGATCAATAACCCATGCCGTAAGAATGTCTCCAGCATAAGGTCTGTATCGTGAAACCGGTAGCGGTTTAACTGCTACTTTTACGTCGATTTCCAAAACGGTAAAATCGACACCTTTCATACTTAAAGAGCCTTCATCTATTTTCGTTTCGATAATTTTTTTGCAACGGACATTTTCGTGAGTTTTCCCATTAAAAATACTGATGTATGTATTTCGGCATTCATCCATATTTGCCACGCAGTGATTATTTGTCACAATACGATTATTTCCACTTAAAAAACCCGTGCAAACAGCAGAGTCATCATTGTCTTTGGGATTTTGAATAAAGATTCTCGCAATACCTGAAGGACATGGAGTGCCATCAAGAGAAGCACACTCGAAATTCTGAATGGCGAGGCTCGCTAGCGTTTGATCTGAAAGTGAAATCTTCTTTTTACCATTTATACTGGTCTGTCCGCAGGCAGCGATAAAAAAGGCCATTACCAAAAGAATCAGGAGATTTATGTTTTTCATTGGGCAAATCATAATCGTTCTTCAAAATCGCCCCCTCTGAAACACCGGGATTTGAAGAATTTATAGAGATGTCGAAAAACTAGCTAACCTAAGTGCCTGAAACCCAACAGAGGCGAGGGGTATGTAGTTAAGTTCATGTACAGTCATTCTTAAGTCACACTTGTGAAATTTAGTGTTACAGGTAAGCCATGAAAACATTAAACCTTATACTTCTCTCTTTTATCTTTCCCCTAACACTACAGGCTGCATGTGATGGGTTAACAAAAACCTTTCCTATGATTGATCCTGTTGATCAAAAACCATTTGAGGTCACGGCAAAAATTTACCGGCCTAAAATGAGAAACAACGAAAAAATCCCTACTGTTTTCATTCTTCCGCCGATCGTTGGCGAAACAGTCTTGGATAGAAGACTCGCATCAAGGTTCTGTAACAACGGAATGGCGTCTTACATTTTAAATGTCGTAAAAGCGATTCCTCTTGAAGAAGAAATTCCAAATTTAAATGTTCACAATGATACTTATATTCGTGCACTTGTTGGTGTTCAAACTGTAATTGCTGATCTCAAAAACGACCCCCAACTTAACGGCAATTACGGTATCCTTGGTATGAGCCTTGGCGGAATGATTGCCACCTATATCGCTGGCTCAGAGCCATTGATTAAGGCAAGCGTGATAGTTGTTGGAGCGGGAAATGTTCCAGGTGTTCTTGCTTATTCAAATCAAGAAACAGTGCAGGAGCAAAGAGATGCAAGAAAAAAGTTATTCAATATTCCAAACGATGTTGCCTATGAAAATCTTTTGAAACCACTCGTTCCGAATGATCCAATCAATGTTGCAGCAAACGTTAGACCCGGATCAATGTATATGTTCATCGCTAACAACGATAGGACCGTCCCAACAAAGTATCAGCAAGAATTAAGAAGCAAAGTTCCTGATCCTTTGGTTTTCGTCATGAACGCAAATCATTTGAATGGAATCATAAAGGCGGGGACAATTCATGCCGGTAAGATTACGAACTTTTTGTACAACCAGCTTCAATAGATCTTCAAGGCATCCAGATGAAGCTTAAATCAAGATAGAGTTTCGCAAAAGTTGAGTGGCGTTTTATCGAGCTCACTTGATGAATTAAATAATTTTGGTCAGGAACTCTCGAAGATGAATTTTAAAAGCCGTTCTGGAAATGAGTCACTGATCGTTAAAAAAATATCACTATGATTAAAATGGCGCATACTTTGAGGCGCCTTAGTTATTATAGAGTTAGTGTACTGAAAAGCCAAAGTAAGCCAAAACTTAATAATTTGCAACCGCATGCTTCGCAACATCAATCAGAAGATACAGCTTGAACGGATGAACTCCTGCTTGCTGCCCTTTCGTAGCTTTGAATCCATAGGATTCGTAGAAGGCCTGAGCCTTATTATCTTTAGCATCCGTCAGGATGACTTTAAGTCCAATAAAATTTGAAATTGAAACAATCTGCTTCAAGGCTTCAAAGAGTAAAATTTCTCCCACTCCCTGACCTTTCGCATTTAAATCTCTGCCAAGTCTTCCAATCAAAGCAGCAGGGACACTCGGATAAGTTGTCCCATGAGGGGCCTTAAAGGATTTACGATCTATGCCAGATGTTGAAACGGAAAAATAACCGTAGAGCTTTTTGTGATCATTTGAAATGAGCAGAAAGGTCTTGCTTAAGTTTGCCAAACTCTCAGCATAGGCTTGATTCTGCAAAAAAGTTACAAGCTCTGTGGCTTCATTTTTAAAACTAGCAATAGCGCCAACTGATTCTTCCATAGAAGAAAAATCATCAATCGAAACTATTTTTGAATTACCAGCATCAAACATTAAAAGTTCTTTTCTCTATGCTTCTGGGCCGCTTTGAGTAATTTCTCGTTGGCCTTAGGCGGATTTTTAAGCTCACCTACAATCTCATCATAGGCCTCATCACTCAAAACAATTTTCTGCATTTCTCGGTGTTCTTTAATGTCCTTATAAACATGTTCCATCACAAGGCCCATCATATAACTGCTGACATCCTGACCCTTATAGGAGGCGGCTAAGGCGATCATTTCTTTGTTAATAGACGATACTCTCAGGCCAATCGTCTCATCTTTCTTTAAAGCTTCCATAAAGCCCTCCGTTAAACATAGTATAACATGGTTCATACAAAGTTTCACTATGCTTAACGGATTACTATAGAATTACTTGAACACATGTGTTTTCGATAAGTTAAATCATCAAAAGACACAAAAAAAGGAGGGGCACGGTTTCCCGTACCCCTGTCCCTAGTTATTATACAAACTGACTACATTCTCCATTACGACTTCCATCGGCAAAATTTCTAAGCACTCAGTGGCCCCTGCTTCATTCACTCCCGCTAATCTAACGTAAATTTCCATGGTCTTTAGATTCTTCCAACCACAGATTTTCATCACGATTGCCGGAGCAATATTTTTAGCAAGTAGCTGAGTTGCAAAACACGCCCTCAACGCATGAAACTTCACAGGCCTTATACCAATTCCTTTCAAAAAAAATCTCAGCTCTTGGGCCTGTAAACCTTGATTCCAACAACCCAAACGCGGAAGCACATGTTGGTTCATGCCTTTAGATTTAAGCCCAATCAAAAGCTCTCTGAGTTGACTTGAAATCGGAATGTTTCGCCAGTAACCGGCCTTCGTCGATTTAACAATCTTAAGCCGAGAGTTATACGACTTTGAAACTCGAATGAGCGAATTTTCAAAATCAATATCACTCCACTCTAAAGCGTAAAGCTCACCATTTCTCATCCCTGTCAGAAGTGCCATGGCCCAAATTGGATACCACTCGTTCTGAAGCTCTTTCCCTCTTTCAAGAAATTGTTTGATTTCTCCAAGGGTCAAAATGTCAGGAACTTTTTCAGCATCGTTATTGAAGATCAGGGCCGCCACTGGAGATGGAATCGGTTTGGAGATAAACTTTTCCTCAAGGCCATAGTTGAACACAGTATTGACCATGCTCCGCACTTTTTTCTGACCTTTAGAAGTCATCCCAGCGAGTTCCATTTTCTTTTGAAGCTCTTTTCCATGAAAGCGAGTCAATTCTTCGGCCGAAATTTCAAGCCACTCTTTTGTCCATCTTCTTAAGCCTGACACCGTATCCATGATAGTTGTCGGATCATACTTCCTTAAGAGTCCAGACTTTGCATCCTTCTCCCAACGATCAATGAAACCAGACCAACTTAAACCACGTCCCGATGCCAAAGTTAACTCCACCGAAAGTTCCGCAATAACTTGCTTCTCCATCCTTCTGGCCGCAGAAAGTGACTCAAGACCCGAAACACTTTTCTGTTTTCTGATCCTTGAATTCTCTTTACTACGCAGATTGACATAGACTTTCCAATACACCTTCTCATCTTGATGATACGATTTAATACCCATTAGAAACCTCCTTTGGTTGGAGAAGTTTCCAAAAGGGAAATCAGATCCTTTTTCTTAAAATAAAGTCGTCGTCTGTAGACTGTCGCCTTGATCTGACCACGGCATACCGCAGTCCTGATCGCACCGACCGACTTTCTTAAGATGAAGGCCGCTTCATCACTGTTCACCCATTCCAAATTTTCAAAGAGCACTTGAGCATTTTTTTGCTCGCCATCACTATATACTTTCTCAGACTGATTGTAATTACCGCTGATAAAGTTTTCCGACATAGTTCTCCGATTTTTGTTTGTTTATTTTTCGATGCTTAGACCCCGTATCCATTCCTAATTCTCTCTTCCTCAATTCTTCTCTTAATACATTCATTTATTTTTTCCTTTTTTTTTCTTCAATAGTGCCCCCGCCATTACCCCGTAGCTTTGCTGACCACTTCCGCTCGTAGGGTGGGAGTGGTCAGCAAAAAATGCCGAAGGGGTAATGGCGGGGGAAGATAAATTTATTGAAGAGATTTAATCACTTAGATTTTAACTAACTCAAACATCAACTCAAAGTTCTAGTTTGACTCCGTGTTTGAGTCATCCTGTAACAATTTTCTGATTCCTATATCCACTGGGATCGTCAAAAGAAACCACCAATACAGCGGTACGATTTCATTTTTCTCAAAGTTCTCTGGCATCCAATCAGGATGGCCTTGTAACAATTTAGTCTTGATCTTGATGTAAACATACAAAAGCATGGTGAAGCTAAAGAACAGCCCAAGGGCAGTTAACAGATACGAGCGAGACTTATATTTTTGCTTAAAGTTTAACATTTTTCTCCTTCAAGGAATTTAAAATCTGGGTCAGTGTCATAAGTTTAAACTTGTCTGTGTCATCACCAATTTCATAGCGTCCATTAAATCCTGTGATAAGGCCTCCGATCTTTTTTTGGATGGACTCATCTTTGACGACATAAAGGACTGAATCAAATTCGGCACTGGTTCTGTAACTTAAAATGATCTCCCGATAACGCATCTCCGACTTGGCAGTAAGTTCAAGTTCTAGTGCCACTTTCTTTTTAGTCACTGGATGAATGAGAACTGCATCAGGGATTCGACTTTGAGTATCCTTGGATGCATCTGTAACTTTCCACGTTCTTTTTAATACCCGCAAGACATCGGTCAGTAATAGATCATGGTAGAGACAATTAAAATTTAAGCAAACGGGATTTTGATTTATGTCCTCTGTCATTTTAAAATCTTGAAGCCGCTTTAAACCATCCTTGGTCAGCACATAAACAACTCCCAGGAGTTCGCCTTTTCGGTGATAGGCCACTAAATTAACATTTACCGCCTTGATTACTTCTGCCCTGATAAGTTTGGATAATCTGTTGTAGACTGTGGGTCTTTTGTTTTCTGGAAAGTGTTTCTCATGGATTTGGTAGAAGCTTAAAAACTGATGGTCATAGATGTCTTTCATTAGCTCTATGTCACGAACGGTTAACCGTAAGTTCGTTTTAATCAATTCTTACCTCCTATTGATTGAAACTGAATGACTTCTGTTACATTTCCTCTAGGTGTAGGAACATGAAGCACTCCACGTCCACGGGTAAAGCGCTTAAGGTCATTGGGATGAACCTTGTAGGATTCCACTTCCCGCATTGAGCCTCGACCAGTTGTTTTGTGACGCTTAAAAAATCCTTCTTCTTCCACCTGCTCAGTAAACTTCTCCTCAGTAAAAGTTCCCATGTGACGAGCAAAATAGTCCGCTGTCTCCGGATCATTTAAACCCAAGATGCACTTGATATTGGTGTTGGTAATGACCGACATTGCAAAGTCTGGAGAGACTTTTGATAAATCACTCATGGACTGATGGGAAAGATGAAGGGCCACTTTTGCTGACCTTGCCTTATTTAAAACACTCACAAAGCCTTCATAAGCAAACTCTGAGAACTCATCTAAAAAGACCGAGCAAAAGTCATTAAATCTTCTCCCTTCACGATCTCCCACACAATAGGCCAAATCTTGAAGCACCAGCTTTCCTAATTGATGACCGATCTTCTGATACTTTAAAGTTGGGATCGACATCATAAGAAGATGGGTGGGTTTATCTGAATCCATCACATCAGCTAGACTGACCTCATTCTTCCCACCATTAACAAAAGCTGCAATCTCGCCAACAGCAAAAGGGGAGAGCTGGCTGGTAAGACCTGCGAGTTTCTTCATTCGCTCATTGGTAGGAGTTTTTAGAAAATCCATGAGATGCTTTTTGAGTACATTACCATCAGGGAGGTGCTTTAGCTTATCAGCTAAAATCTTTTCATCGGTTAAAAGTTCATGCAGCAGTTTGAAGGTCACAACTTCTTTCAGTTCAAAAATAAGCCGCAACAGATATCCACAGATATCGTATTGAACCGCCCGATAAAAAGGATCATCAAACTCAAAGGCACTAAAGATCCGATCCACAATCTGTTGAGGAGTACCAAGTCTAATAGGATTGATCCTAACTGAAACATCTGGTCTATCCAGATCAAACTCGTGAACCCAAGCTCCAATTTTAAAGCGTTCTATGTTGTTCCTGAGTTTTTCTGGAACATCTCGACTACCTTTACCATCAATTAAGATCACCGACTTTCCACGCTGAAGATCACGTAATGTCCATGGGATCACAACACTTTGAGTTTTACCACGTCCTGTGGTTCCAATAATCTGAACATGAGTGCAGCGAAGTTCATCTGAAAGATGCAAGTCCACTTTATCATGTGTCGCTCCCACTAAAATGTTCTTCTCCGTTTGCTCCCAGTGGGGAGAAAGAAGCTCCCCACGATCCTTGATGCCTTTTGTTTTCTTCATTACGCGGTAAATGATAAAACCAAGAACAGCTAAAAATACTCCCCAAAGGGTAAGATAAATTTCTTCATAGTGATTCACATACCAACCTGTGATTTTCTTTTGATTCTGAGTCCACCAACCAACTGCACCTATGGCGATCATGATTCCACCTACGACGATTGCATCAGGGCCAGATTTTTCATCATGAGTTTTTTGATTACTGGACATGAGAATTTCCTTTTTGTTTTTCTTTGATCCAATCAAGAATCAAATGTTTTTCGATAACGTAGCTTTTCTTTTTGTCGATAAACTCTAAGAAATCTTTCCTAAAGTCATTGGCATGAGATTCTGCAAATTCTTTATCTACTGTGAAGGTATAAAGAAGATTTAGCGAAAGGTTGTAGGCACCTCTACCAGGAAATCCCCAAGACATTTCGTCTAGAACACCAAGATAGGCTTTAATGTTGCTACTAAAGCGGTGATCTCGCATTCCAGCTTTCAAATACACATCTTCGCATTCACCAATTTTAAGTTTCCTTAAAGCTGGCCAGTGACGAGCGTAGTATCTTTCAAGGAATGGGATATCCTGAGAAGCTAGAGACATATCGTCTGTAATAAAAAACTCACGAGCACGATCAGAACAAGATTGAAAATAATTAGGCATTGCGCCCTCCTTAAAAAAATCCATAGGCGAAATTGCCCATGGATGGTTAGAGGGCCATGTGGTTTTTTGGATGGGTGGATTTAAAGACAGGCATTTTCATTCAGGTAAAATAAAATTCTCCTTGGTTTAAGTTCATACCCAGAATGAAAACGTGATAGGAATTTAGAGAAAGTACTTGCAAAAAGTTTTTTTTCTGCTAAAGTAAAAGGAAATCTCGTCGAAAAGATTCCAAGCAAACTCCCCATCCAATAATAAAACACGGCCTCTATATATAGGAACCTTTAGGGGGTTAGTTTTTCTTTAAGCCTTTGATAATTCTCACGCAAAATAATTTTTAAAAAAATTCTTACACCTGATAAACTTATTCTAAGAAATAAATTCTTTGGGAGTTTATCGTTTGAAGGTACGAGTACAGATCGCTAAACCATGTGATAAGAAAGGAGATTCTCTTCTTGGTATCTCTCGCTGTGAGTGTTTGGCCTCTTGCAAAATTGAAAATGGCTATTTAAGGCCAACATCTACTGGAACCGTTCATTTTCTGCGCTCACAAACCTCTGCCTTTCAAGGCTGCTTACCTCTTGAAGAAGAACTTATTAAAGAAAATCTTATCCGCTATGAAACTCGCGAGACCAGTGGACTTGAGGTTTTATTTGAAGGAATTGAATCGGCCCAGAATCTTAACGCTGAAATTTTTGAAGATGATGGGACACCTACCAGCATAGAGAGTCTTTCAGATTTTACTCCTGATCTTCTCACCGACAAGCGTGACAATGATCGAAATCTTAAAAAAGCTTCCTCCAATGACGAGACCCTGCGTGACTACCTCCCTAATGCCCTAGGTTTTGCCAGCTCATCAGTGGCAGCTTTTTTTTCTTCTGGTCCTGAAAATTTGCAGGACTCATTTTTTCAAACCATGTACGCCAGAGGCGACTTTGATAACGAGTCTGACGACATTCAAAATCTCGCCACTTGTTTTTATCACCGAGTAGATCTTCCAAGCGAAATCAAGAAAATCTGACCCCGCTTTACCCAGAAACGGTTTGAACTTACTAAAAACGCTATCTGGGCAAAGGTTCACAAGAAAATGCCCTTTTGGGCAAAGAGGTTTCACCAGATATGGGATAAATTAACTGAGGCTCAGAGTGATGCCCTAATGCTTGAATGGTTTTATGAATCTGATGAAAAACCAACTCAAGAAGAAAATGCTCTGGTCCTGGGAATAAGTGTCGACTCCTATAAAGAACGTTTAAAGTTGGCCAACAAAAAGCTTGGGGCCCTTTATCCGGAGTTTCCAAGACTTAAACGAAAAAAACCTCGAACAGCAAAGAAGGCCATCAAACCGGCACCACTCTATCAAATCCTCCCTACTGGGGAAAAGGTCGAGTTAGAAATATCGGTTATGCGGAAAAAGACCCTTTCTACTAAAGAAAACCATGAAATCAAAAAATGGGTATATGAATCCACTATGAACTACATGTTCCGTTTTCAGGCCTATACCGATGTTGATGATTTTGAGGATGAAGAAGAGCAGGAAGCCGTCGAAGAATATATCGAGAAGGAGCATCAAGATTATATGCGTTTAAAGGCAGAGGAATCAGAGCAGAAATTAAAAGGCTGACCTTTGTGGCCAGCCTTATTGAGTCGATTTTCTTTTGCGTTTGTTTTCGTGGTTAGCGTTTTAATCTAGTGGTATAGGCTGAACATGCAACCTCAATTATTCAATATCAAAAACTTTTCTTAGTGCATTCAGTTTTAAGTTTTTTCTTTTGTTTATTGAAACTCCATTACACATTGTTGATTCAGTGACATTCATAATCACCGCCTCATCATTTAATCTGTCTTGATAGAAGTCATTTGAAATTTTTTCTGTAACTAAAAAAGTTCTCAAATTGTTCAAACTTTCATAATGACTCGTGTAGAACTTTTCACAATTAGAAGATTGATCTTTCTTCTTCTCTCTATAATTCTTCCCATTAACAGTATGCCAAACTTCTGCCCAATCAATTGAGATTTGCGCACATGTTCCGACACAGGAGAAATCACCAGTAGTGAGTCCTCTTTCAATTCTTTCCCAATCAATAGAAACTTCAGCTCTCCCAGATGGAACAGATTGACTGAAGGCAGGAATTGATCCAATAATGATTAATCCAATTAGTAATCCTTTCATAAAATCTCCTCGAGCATTCTCTGCTCATTTAGCTAATGGTTAAAACCATCATGTTGTTAATAATTCTTTCGTCATAGTGTACAAGCCCATGAATTTTTAAAAAGTCCCCCATGAAGATTCTTCATAGGGGATTTAGAACTGTAAAAAGTTTGTACGGCCAACTTGAGGCTAACTATTGAAAACCAATAAGAAGCTGCCGGATCGTCTGGAGCTTTTCATAGCTAAGCTTGGCGGCTTCATTCCGGATTTCATCAATCAGAGTTTCCTTTGAAGAAAGCCTTTGCTCCTTCAATCGCTCAAACTCCTCCCAGCTTGTCCGGTACCCTTTCAAGATTTTCTCTATCCATTGTCGTGATAAATTAATCCGGCCATTCTCAAGGGCCGTGAGTGTGGACTTATTAGTCCCGATAACTGGTGCCGCCTTGTTCACTGATAGACGCTTCTTTTCCCTGAGAATTCGTATGCCCCGGACATCATCCGTTACAATACGAAAACTTGATCTTGGTGCCATAAACACATCCTTTCTGATCAGAGCTACAACTGGATAGAGTAGCTCAATGATCCTTAATGGTTGAAGGCCCTTTAAAGGTGGAGTGAGTGAACAAACAAAAATTCGAATTTTAGCAAAGCCAAATCGAAGCCAAGTAAAAGCCAAAATTTGAAATTTCTGGTTATGTCGTGTGATGTGAAGCGGATTTTCTAAAATCCCTTGAGAAAACTTCGAGTTAAATGATTAAAAATACTTAGAGCAATTTTTTAAAAAAAATAAAAATATCAAAATAAAATGGCGCAGTCGGCACGATTCGAACGTGCGACCTCTTGATTCGTAGTCAAGTGCTCTATCCAACTAAGCTACGACTGCGCTGAAATGAAGAATTAGTTTTTAATCAACATTTGCCAATATTGCAAGATGGAAATGTAATATTTCGCAGGTTTATGCCCCTAAAATCCTTAAAGACAAGCCTAAAAATGCTATTTCCAGTAGTTGAAAGAGGGTAGTATTTTTAAATGATCATCCATTTCATTCTGGGGACGCTGGCAATGGCCATCATCCTGACCAATGTCTTTTATAGTTTTCCCATTATGGGTCATGACTATTCTATCATGGTGTCCTGGGCCTTTGATTATCACTACGCTTGGCAAAAGTTCTCGCAGTTTTTTTTCCACTTTAGCCCTCAGCGCTGCCTCGGCATACCAGTCTGGGCGAACCCGATTGGGTTCTCGCTATCGCTTTAACACCTTTTAAGTGCGTTCTTTACTGACATATATGCCATCGCACTTTTTATCGGGATTTACGTTAGTGCAGGATACTTGGGAGCCGTTCATCTTTTAAACACTCTGAAAGTTGAGAAGAACTGGATTTATTACCTGGCGTTTGCCTGGTGCCTCCAAGGATCAGTCGTTATGCGAGCGACAGTTGGGCATATCTCTTATTTGAGCGTCGTCCTCTCGCCGCTCTATGCTTATCTTTTGCTGAAAGAGAATTCCTTAAAATCAAAAAAAGGAATGCTGGAAATTGGGTTAGTGGGTTTAATGCTTGCTCATGATTTTTATTCTGGCTCTCCCACAATATATGTTTTGTTTCTTTTAAGTTTTCTCTTAATGCTCATCGTGATGAAAGTTTGTGACTGGAAAATTGAGTATAGAAAAGTACTTTTTAAGTTAATACTCATCGTTTTAACTTCTGCAGTCGTTATTTTGCCAAAAGTTCTCGCCATCTTTTCATTCACTCGCAATTTTCAACGTCAAAACTCTTTCATCGATGTGGGTCTCAGCGCAGGGTTTAGTTATTCCTTTCTTTCACAACTATTTCCACCAATCTTGGATTACAAAAAGATGACTGGGTGGTGGTATGGTGATTGGGAAGCCTTCAACTTCATTTTTCCAGGATTAGTGTTAATCGCATTTTTAATTTCCGCAGTGAGATTTAAGCAGTACCTAAGAATTTTAGCAGGCTTTTTCCTGGTCTTTTTTATCGGAGGAGTGATAGCAAGCGGGGTTTACGCTGACATTGTTAAAACATTGCCGATCGTAAAATCATTTCATGTGAATCCAAGATGGTTAATGATGCTCTCACTGCCATTCACTATTCTAGTCATTAGCTTTCTGGATAAATCTAAACTCTCTGCAAAGTTGATTATCCCTTTGGCGATTTTCACAGCGATTATTCCTTTTTATCTACGTGATCCGCAGAATCTTGGAATTAATTACGTTTATCGAAACGGCTTACAAGTTGAAAAAAATGTTCTCAATGGATGTTATGAACCGGTCTTTGGTTACAGCTTGGAACTATTTCCTTTCAAGAAAATTGTTCCTGGAAAATACCTAGATCCAAGATGCTATCTCAAAGAGGGTGGATGCCAGACGATGGTTTTGCCAGATGATAAAGAAATTGAACTTAAAGAATATCGATTGAAGCCTTTTGAACCTTTTCCCATCCAAAAATAAAAAGAGCCATAAATGCCCGAACAATGTCTGGTATCTATCGCTCTAAAAAAGTACACAAATGGAGGATATGGCTCCGGCCGAATCGTCTAAATTTAGAAAGTGTACTTAAAACCAACTCCTTGACCCATGCTCGGGGAAAATACTGGAACTAAATCTAAAGAAGCTTTCGTCTGTTTTGACTCGTTAATGTATTTTTTCAATTTATTGAACTTTGAATTATGTGACGGTGGTACTGCCCAAACATCGACTATCTCCCAAATCCTTAATCCAATAAAACCTAGAGCACCAACAACAATCAGGGTTTGTTCAAAACTTGAACATGACCAGTCTTCATCACCAGATTTATTCAAACAGCTCAAAGCTCCTCCAATTACAACACCAACAGACGCAAGCTCACCGAAAGTAAAAATTTGACCATCTTCACTCCAACGACCCTGTATAGCATGACCTAGTCCAAATCCAATTGGATAAGTTCCTAAAATACCACCAGTTATATAACGAGCTGTTGAAATTTCTCCAATTTCTAGAATAGCTGTATCTTTATCCGTTAATTTAATTTCTTTTTTTTGTGCTTCATAAATAAGTTCAGAACTCGAAAACGCTTCACAAGAAAGTATTAAAAGCAAAACACTGAATAAAAAGCGCATTAGATTCCTTTTAACTAAATTGAATATAGAACTATGAAGGATAACTCACAGAATTGTAATGGCGAAAGTTTAAATTTGTAACATTGAACTTCTGTTACGCCCTAAAAAGAAAAAACTCGGAAAGGGCAGGGCAATTTTAATAATCTAAATGTGATTACGGGTTCAAAAAGTGGCGGAGGCGGCCTCGGTTGAACCTCTTACCTGCCTATAAGCACTGAATTACCTAACATCCTAAAAGGATGAAGTCTTGCCTTGACAAATGTTTAAACATTGTATATACTTTGTTTTGGGGTTTTTATGACATGCAAATTACAGAAATGGGGAAATTCACTTGGTGTTCGCATCCCTAAATCCATTATTGAAAAAACTAATCTTGCAGAGAATGACGAACTCATTATTGAGCAACAGGACGGAAAGATTGTGATATTTCCCGCCAAGAAAAAGCTTTCACTTAATGATTTGATGGAGAAAGTAACTAATTCCAATCTCCATGGTGAAGATGACTTTAAACCTGAAGGTAATGAGGTTTGGTAATGTCGTATGTTCCTGATCGTGGCGATATTGTTTGGTTAAATTTTACTCCGCAGGCAGGACATGAACAACGAGGTACTAGGCCAGCAATAATTATTTCTCCCAAAATCTACAATAAAAAAACAAATCTAGCTCTTTGCTGCCCAATTACTTCCAACATTAAAGGTTATCCTTTTGAAGTTGTGGTTAAAGGTAAAAAAATTGATGGGGTCATTTTATCTGATCACTTAAAAAATCTAAACTGGAAAGCGCGAGAGATAAAGTTTATTGAAAAAGCTTCAGCCATAGTCCTCACTGAGTGCATTGAGAAGATTTCGACACTAATCATTGATTAGAATTTCGTATTTCAAATATGATGAACGAAAAAGGTAATATTGTTGCCTAAATTAATGCCTTTTCGTTTCAGTTATTATTAATAATTTCGGTAACGGGGATATTTTGCGAAGAAGCAGTACATCGCTATTTACAAGAGCAAATAGACTTATCAGCGCATTTTTCAACAGATCCACGCAAGTTCCAATCTTGATTGCCCTTGCTCATAAAAATGAAACACAGACGGACAGGCTTTGCTTCAAACGGTTTTTCAAGTGAAATAAAGTATGCCATCGATTCCCCAATTTCTCCTTGAGCTATATTTGTAATATTATATTCATAGTACGAGCTAAATATTTTATTATTTAGAACTGTTTCAATATCTTTCTTTGCAGTTGGAAAAAAAGTTTTATCTGTTTCCTCTGCTCCAACTGAACCTAATATTAGAAAAAGAATAAAAACTAAAAATTTCATAGTAACCTTTATATTTGATTTTATGTGATTCTATCGAAATCAAACTACTACGCCAAATCGCCTTGAACTTCTGAACTTTTTGTAAGCCCAAAAACAAAAAGGCCCGGCAAAGACCGGGCAATTTCAATAATCTAAATGTAATTTAAAATTCAAAAAGTGGCGGAGACGATGAGATTTGAACTCATGGATCCCTTTCGGGATCGCACCCTTAGCAAGGGTGTGGTTTAAGCCACTCACCCACGTCTCCGCTGAGGCTTAACAACAAAAATCGTGAATGTAGAAACTTAAAATGATGGCGGAGGACTAGGGATTCGAACCCCAGGTAGGCGTTAACCCACGACAGTTTTCAAAACTGTTGCCTTAAACCGCTCGGCCAGTCCTCCGCGAGTCACTTAATATAAAGAAGTCTGGGAAAAAAGACAACGGGTTATTTGCGAATCTCTTTCATGCCACCCATGTAGCCAACGAGAGCTTCTGGTATTTGCACTGAGCCGTCTTTTTGTTGGTAGTTCTCAAGAATCGCCACCACTGTACGTCCTACAGCGAGCCCAGAACCGTTTAGCGTGTGAGCGAACTCAACCTTACCTTCCTTGTTACGGAAGCGTATGTTGGCCCTTCTGGCCTGAAAATCACCGCAATTAGAAATCGAAGAAATTTCCCGGTATTTGTTCTGGCTCGGGACCCAAACTTCGAGGTCGAATGTTTTTTGCGACGCAAAACCCATATCGCCCGTGCATAGAGCAAGGGTACGATAAGGGAGACCTAGTTTTTCCAAAATTTCAGTGGCACTCGCTACCATCTTTTGGTGAATCTCTTCTGATTGAGCGGGAGAGCAAATTGAAACCATTTCCACTTTATTGAACTGGTGCATACGAATAAGACCTTTTACATCTTTTCCGTGAGAGCCTGCTTCAGAGCGAAAGCATGGTGAATAGGCAGCGTACAAAAAAGGAAGTTCCGTTTCTTCTACGATCATATCGCGTTTTAAGTTTGTCAGAGTCACTTCAGAAGTAGGGATGAGGTACCAAGGTTGCTCTGAGTTTAGTTTGAATAATTGATCTTCAAATTTAGGTAAATTACCTGTGCCGATGAGTGATCTTTCATGGGCGATGAAAGGAGTCATCATTTCTGTGAAGCCTTTCGCCGTTTGATGATCAAGCATAAAATTAATGAGCGCTCGCTCTAACCTGGCAGCAGCTCCTTTATAAACAACAAAACGCGCACCAGTTATTTTAGTCGCAATTTCAAAATCTAAGATATCAAGCTTTTCTCCCAGAACAGCGTGATCCACAGGAGTAAAGTCCATCGCTCGCGGAGTACCCCAACGCTTTACTTCTACGTTTTGTTCTTCATTCTTTCCAACGGGAACAGATTCAACCGGAAGATTTGGGATTGTTAAAAGAATTTGAGTTTGTTTTGCCTGTACTTCATCAAGCTCTTTAGCCTCTTTATCCATTTCGGCCTTAAGGGATGCGACCTGACTCATTTGAGAGGCTGCATCTTGCTTATTCTTTTTAAGCTCGCCAATTTCTTTGGAAAGTTTATTGATCTCTGCTTTTTTAGTTTCAGATGCAGTTGTTAGATTTTTGCGCGTTTTATTGAGTGATAAAACTTCGTCAATTAATGACGCATCAAAATTTCTATTTTTGAGATTCTTTTTAACATTTTCAGAATCACTTTCTATCTTCTTAATGTCGAGCATAGGTCACCTATTTCATGAGATTGATATACGCTTCTAGATTACTTTTGTGCGGGCTCTCTGGTTCCATATCAAGATACAATTTATAGGCTTCAATGGCCAGAGTACCCTGACCGAGCTGACGGTAAACATCCCCGATTTTTTTATGTACAAGCGACTCATCTGACTTAAGCTTCATTGCACGTTTATAGAGATCGAGCGCCAAATCATGATTATTTCGCTTAGTGCTGAGATCCGCGAGACCAATAATGGCATCGTAAGAACGTGGGTTAATTTTTTGGGCTTTTTTATACAGATTTTCAGCTTCTACGAACTCTTCTTTTGAGGCGTGAATTTGAGCGAGTAACACAAGGTCATCATCGTTTTCACCGTTCGCCTCCATGTTTTTTTTGACATTAATTCTAGCTTCGTCTGCATTGCCCGCCATGAAATCAATACGTGCTAAATAATAAAGGACCTTTGGATAAGAGGGCAGCTTTACCATGACTCGTCTAAACCACTTTGCCGCTTCAACGAGTTTTGCATCTTCAAATAACGTTTTACCTGCTATCATCATCGACTCAAGATCACCTGGTTCAATCTTTAAAAGTTTTTCCACAATCCCTGGAACTTCTGCATATCTTTCGTCAAGAAGAGCTGCCTTAATTAAGAAATCATACAGAGATCGGTCTGTTGAAAACTCTTTTTCAAGTTTTGCCTTGTAATCCACAAAGTCTTTAACTTTCCCGGATCTGTAATAGAAAATAGCAATTTCAGAAAGAATTTTTGGGTCATCACCAAAGTCCTCTTTAAGACTTAACAAATATCCAATAGCTGAAAGGTCATCTTTGGTTTCATAGATTAAGCGAGCATACGCAATTCGGTAGTCTGGATTAACAGGATCAAGCTCCATACATTTATTGAGTAGGTTTCTTGCCGCATCGAAATTGGCTTTCTTAAGTAATATTTCAGAGAGTGCAAAGATATCAGCATCATTGAGTGGATTTATGCTAATTGAGCTTTTTAACCAAGACATCGCCTGAAGAGTGTCACCCATCTTTAAGTGAAGCTTGGCATTTACAGATGCGTACTCGAAAGACTCACGATAATCAGAGTTTGAAATGTTTTGAATTCTGTTTTTTGCGTCATTAAATTTAAACGTATCGATGTAAGCTTCGATCAGCGAAATATTAATTAACTTATCATCAGGGTATTTCGACGCCAGCGATTCCAATGTTTTTAATCCTTGATTCGCAAGTCCTAGCTTCATTTGAACCTTAGCAAGGAATAACTCTGAAGGGATGTGTCCGGGATAGGCATCGCTTGCTTTTGCGGCGGTACTTAAGGCAAGTTCATAATTTTTATTTGAGTAAAAATCACGCGCCTGAAGTAAAAGCTTAACGGCCTTACTTTCATTAATAAGCTTATCTGTTTCAGTGATGTTTTCACCGTCGTTTGAATCAAGCTTTGCAAGCCTGACTCTTAATTCATTTGAGTCATTAAGTTTGAGAGACTTTGATAAAAATTCTGCTGCTTCTTTTGGCTTGTTTTTTATGCTAAAGACAAGTCCCTTCAATTCAAAAAACTTTGCACGATTTAGATTATTATTTTCAAGACTCATCGCCTGAGCTTTTTTCAATAATGGGACAGCAAGATCAACTTTGCCTTGGTTAATTAGTTGCTCAGCCTTTAGGAGCTTGAAATAAATGATTTGTGGATTTCGCTTGATCGCCTCATCAATATATTCCATCGCCTTATCAGGTTCCTGGTTAAGCAATAAGTACTCAATGAGCGCTGTAAACGTATATTTATTTTTAGCGGGAGCCTTTAATAGTGCAGTGTAAAACTGTTTTGCTAAATCTATTTTTCCAGCTCGTAATAAACTCTGAAGATAAACTGCGAAAAGATCCTGAGTAACGTCTTTTGGGCGCAGGTTTAGGTATTTTTGAACGACATCGATGGCTGCATCCTGTTTGTTTATCGTCGTATAGAAAAGATTGAGACCGATAACTCCGTTTGGATCAAGAATAAGAAGTGATTTTTTACTCTGAATTAAATTGAAAACTGTTTGTGAATCATAAGCTTTGTTTTTTGAATGCTTTAACTGTTCAGCATAGGAACGCATGAGATAATTTAAGGCAACAACGTTTTCAAGATTATTTTCATAACTACTTTTAAAGTTCTCACCAGCCTTGATCAAGCTTGGATAAGTTCCCTTGTTAAATAACTCAAGTCCCTTGTTGAAAAAGACTTTAGACTTTTTATCATCAGACTGATCGAACGGAATCGGAAATGCAATATTAGGTTCTAGATGCTTGAAGGGCGGTCTTTTCGGTTTTTCGGCAGGAAAAAGCATGGCATATAAAATCGCCAAACCAGCTATGATGATAATTATTTTTTTCTTCTTCCCCGGTGATGTCTCTTTTAACTCTTCCTCATCACCTTCTTCTGCTGCGAGGGCTTCTTTTTCTTCCTTGTCTCTTATTTTCTGAACCTTCTTCATTTCAGCTTCAATATCTCTTTCATTTTCGTTAGCCGTTTCAAGAAGGCTTGCCTTATCAAGTCTCATCATTTGAGTAGATTCATCTGATGAAACCATTGCGTTTTCATTGGTGATGGCGAGGGCAAGTTCCTTGGCGTGTTCTTCGGCTTGCTTTCTTGCCGCTTCATCCGAGATCAACTTTTGTTCCGCTTCCTTTTGAAGCTTCCTCATTCTTTCGATTTCCTGCTGAGCGACAGGATTGATAATTGTCTTATTACTGTTTGGATTTTCTTTTTCTTCAGGAAGATCTAAATCTAATTCAAACCCCTGAGATGAAATTGTGGCAGATGTCGTTTCTTTAACAGGAAGTGGTTTTTCTTCTTCTCGTTTTTCTAGGCTAATTTTTTTCTCGTCTTGAGTAATTCTTATCGTTTCAGTGAGCTGCTCAACCGGCGCAATGGTTCCTTGTTCAAGAGCTTCAATCTCTTTTTCGTTTTTTTGGTTTCTGAGTTTCGTTAGATCAATGATGAAAGTATCTTCTCTAACCGCTGGTGTTTGAATTTTTGTTTTTTTGTCATCCATCATCTCAGGATAAAAATCAAAACTTGTAATAGGTTCCCAGTTTCCTGTTGGAAAAATTTGGGCCTCTTCCCCACCTTTGATATGTCCTTTGGCCTTTAAATCAAAAAGCTGATGCTTTTCAAACGGACCAATCACCCGGCCACCTGAAAGCCGGATCCTGTATTTAGTCATAGCATTAATTATAAATGATTTTGAATATTTGGGGGGAAAAGTAAAAGGGGAGCCTAAGCTCCCCGTTTCGGAATATTACTTAATGAAAAGAGTAGCATTTCCTGCGAGCGCCATTGCTCCATCCCAGAATATGCCAAGAAAAAGAACCGGTATGAAGAGAGCTACAATCACGGCCTGGTTAGCAGTCGTGAAGCCTAAAACTTTTTCCTCACCGTCTGCCTGTCCAAAGATCATCGTTTTGGCGAGTTTCATGTAGTAGTAAAGAGCTATAACTGAGTTAATTGCTGCAACAATCGCTATCCCGTAATGCTTCTTCTCAATGATGACTGAAAAGATATTAAATTTTGCCACGAACCCACTGAAAGGCGGCATGCCAGCAAGCGAGAAAAGAACTGCTGCCATGATAATCGCCATCACTGGGTGCTTGTAGATTAATCCGCGGAAGACATCATATGAATCTGTTCCGTACATATCTGAAAGATGCGAAGTTATGTAGAAAGCAATCAATGTCATGAATAGGTAAACGATTCCGTAGAATAAAATCGCCTGAATACCGGCACCGTTCATAACGATCACACCCATCAACATCATTCCAACGTGGCCGATAGATGAGAAAGCGAGAAGTCGTTTAACTGAGCTTTGTCCGATTGCTGTGACGTTACCAACAGTCATTGTCATAGCAGCAATAACAAGAATTAAACCTGTCCACGTTACTGAAAGAACCGATCCTTCGAGCATGAAAACAAATGAAACTCTGACGAGGGCGGCAAGACCCGCCATCTTTGGAACGATCGCAAAGAAAGCAGTCACTGGAATCGGAGATCCCTGGTAAACATCTGGCGTCCACATATGAAACGGGAAAACAGAAATTTTGTAACCAAGACCAACGAAAAACATAAGGAATGAAACTAAGACAACTGCGAGGTTTGTGCCTTCTAGAGCTGCAATATTTCCCGCCATTTCAACAAACTGAATTGAACCTAATACTCCGTAAAGATGAGAAATCCCGAAGAGCATGACACCCGCAGAAAGACCGCCGTATAAAGCGTACTTTAAACCAGCTTCAGTCGAGCTTGCTTCTTCACGTTTAAATGAACTCATCACATAAGAAAGAATCGAGAGTGTTTCAATTCCAAGGTAGAGAGTGAGCATGTTGTTGGAAGAAGCAAGAAGCATTCCACCAATCAAAACGCCGACGGCCATCACAGAAAACTCTGATTTTAAATTCGTGTAAATATCTTTTGAAGAATGACTGATGAAAACAGCACCCATTGTTCCCAGGACCATAATGATCTTAACAAGAGTACTGAAGGGATCAATCGTTACTGCATTGTGGAAAATATGGATTGGTTTTTCGCCCAGATTTTGGATAAGAAAAATCAACGTTAATCCCAACATAATCTGAGTGTAGATGTGAATCTTTAAACGAGGAGCATGGTCATCTTTCACAGATGATTCAGCTATTAACAGAGTCGTCATTAGAATAACGCAGACGACTTCTGGAATGTAATAGCCAAGGAACCCAAGTAATTGGTCTAACACAAAAAACCTCGCTTAATACTTCGCTAAAAGATCTACTAACTGACCGACCGAAGCCTTCATCACATTAAGAAGTGGGCTCGGAAAAATCCCGAAAACGATTACACAGATGCAAAGTGGCATCATGTAGAAGATTTCGCGAGCATTCATATCCTCGTATTCTTCGGTCAAAGGATTAACTTCTCCGAAAAACATACGCTTGAACATCCATAGGAGGTAAGCAGCACCAATGAGTAATCCGACAACTGCGATAACAGTAATCGTTGTAAATCTCTGGTAGATACCCAGGAAGATAAGTGCTTCCGAGATGAATCCAGAAAGACCCGGAAGACCCAAAGAAGCGAACATACCGATAATGAAGACAGTAGTGTATTTCGGAAGTTTCGTCGAAAGACCGCCGTAACCTTTTGAACCGTCAGGCTTAACAATCCAACGGTGGTGAGAACGCTCATAAAGAATACCGATGAGTAAGAACATCATCGCAGTAGAAGTTCCGTGGTTGAACATCTGAAGAACAGCGCCGTTCATTCCTTGAGTTGTCATCGCTGCGAGTCCGAGCATGACGAAACCCATGTGAGAAACTGAAGAGTAAGCAACGAGCTTCTTGACATCATCCTGTGCCATGGCACAGAAAGCTCCGTAAATAACAGAGATCAAACCAAGCACTGCGATGATCGTTGAAGAATCAACGGCCGCTTGCGGGAAGATTGGGAAAGCAATTCTTAAAAAACCGTATGTACCCATTTTAAGTAAAACACCGGCGAGGATAACAGAAACTGCTGTCGGCGCCTGAACGTGTGCGTGTGGTAACCAAGTGTGGAAAGGAAAAACCGGAACTTTGACAGCAAAACCGAGGAACATGAACCAGAAGAACAAATGCTCAAACGAGAATTGTTTTCCGAAAACACTTACCGTTAATTCTGTGAACTTACCGCCCTGAAGAGCAAGAATGTTAAACGAGTCAACGCCTTTTCCAGTTGCGTAGTAAAGAGCGATGATACCAACCAACATGAAAATCGATCCGAAGAAAGTATAAAGGAAAAATTTAATCGCTGCATACTCTCTGTTCTCACCACCCCAGATTCCGATGAGGAAAAACATTGGGAGAAGCATAACTTCCCAGTAAACATAAAAGAGGAAGAAGTCTAAAGCAAAGAATACACCAAACACTGTTGATTCAAGCATCAATAGGAGGGCGAAATAAGCTTTCAGATTTTTTTCTACTGTCCACGAAGAAAGAGTACAGATAAAAAAGAGGAGAGCGTTTAGGAAAGTCATGAGCATAGTGATCCCATCAATTCCTAAAAAGTAATTAATGTGAAATTGCTCAATCCATGGAACTTTAACAACAAACTGCATCGCTGCAGTTGAGGTATCAAAATTAATGTAAAGCAGAACTGATAAAACCAGTGTTACTGCAGTTGTGGCGAGGGTTACCATTCTGATCATGTTCAACTTCGCCGATGGCGTAAGAATCACAGCGATCATGCCGATTACTGGTACCCATAAAATCCAATTCAAAATTCCGTTCACAACGAACCTCTCTCTATAAAGAAAAAACTTAAATATTTACTGTCCAAATATATGACGCAAGAACCATAACCAGCATGATGAAGTAGAACTGAATCTTGCCGGATTGAACGATTCTTAAAACTAAATTGAATAAATTAACAGCGACACCTGTTCCATCAACACCGATGGCATCAATGACAACGTTATCAAACCACTTGGCTGCTTTGAAAAGAACACGGTTAACAACCGCCATACCGTCGACAACGTATCTGTCATAAAGACCCATATCAACCCAAGCTAAAAAGCGGTTGAGACCAAGAAGACCTTTTTTGATCACGACATCGATATAGAAATTATCAAAGTAGTATTTGTTCTGAAGCGTTGTTGTGATTCCTGGAAATGCACTCGCAAGAGGCTTAATCGACTTCTTGATGTACATGAGGAAAGCAATAAACACACCCGAGAACGCGATGATGATCGATAAAATCGCACCAATTGTGTGAGCTGTGTGAATTTTGTGAGTATCTGGATTTGGACCAGCATAACCTGTTTGAGAATCACTGTGGTGATCATAAACGGCAACTGGAAGATTCTTTGCAGCCGACGTCGTATCCGTTGAACCAAAATCCTGGCGAGGGGAATTGATGAATTTTTCAACCTTCGGAGCCTCAACTAAAATTTTGAACCATTCAGTTTTAGCACCAAAAACTTTTCCGAATCCTTGGCCGGTAAGGGTACCAGCGAACCAGAAACCCAAAGTAAAAATAGCAAGAATGAGAAGAGGAACGTTTTGGCGGGCATCAAGATGCTCGTGGTGAATATCGTGCCCGTGAGCTCCGTCTGAGTGACCATGACCGTGTCCGTGATCATCGTGGTGCTGCTTATTTTCACCGTAAAAAGTTAAGAACATCATACGGAACATATAGAACGCCGTTAAACCAGCACCGGCAAATCCAAGAATCGGCACAATCGCAAGAAGGGGATTTTGACCGGCCATGAAACCATAAAAGAGAGCATCACCCAAAATTCTGTCTTTAGAAACAAAGCCAGAGAAGAACGGGATACCAGCAATCGCAAGAGTACAACACATCATCGCAAAATGCGTGTAAGGCATATATTTACGAAGGCCGCCTAGTTTTGGCATTTCCTGTTCGTGAACAGAGTGAATAATGGAACCAGCAGACAAGAAGAGACAAGCTTTAAAAACAGCGTGAGTAATGATGTGCATGAAACCAGCGTTGTATGAACCAACACCCACACCAATCATCATGTAACCAAGTTGAGAAAGAGTTGAGTAAGCAAGAACTGCTTTGATATCAGTCTGAACCATCGCAATGGTAGCTGCGCCAAAAGCAGTGATCGCACCAATCACGGCAATAAACCAAGTGATGTCACCCAAGACCATAAGTGGATACATGCGAAGAGTAATCCAAACACCGGCCGTAACCATCGTTGCAGCGTGGATAAGAGCAGAACCAGGAGTTGGGCCCATCATAGCATCCGGTAACCAGACATGAAGCGGGAACTGAGCTGATTTACCCATAGCTCCTAAGAAAATACAGAGAGCTGTAAAGGTCGCAAATGAAATACCGAGAACAGCTTGTCCCGCAAATTTACCCTCTGCGATCGCAGCATAAATATCAACGTATGAAACTGAACCAACAACCATCCAGATAGCAACCATACCAAGCAGGAGGAAGACGTCGCCCACTCGAGTTGTCATGAAAGCTTTGAGCGAAGCATCGCCAGCTTTTTCTTTTTTAACGTAGATACCAATCAAAGAGTATGAGCAAAAGCCCATGACTTCCCAAAACATAAACATCGACAATAGGTTATCTGAAAGAACGAGACCCAACATCGCAGACGTGAAGAGAGGAAGGAAGACAAAGAATCTTCCGTGCTTCTCATCGTGGTCCATGTACCATGTCGAAAAGAGATGAATGAGGAAAGCTACACCCGACACCATGAGAAGCATAATCGCTGCCATGTTATCAATATAGATACCCATATCAACTTTCCAGACTGTTGCTCCATGAGAGAGATCAAACCATGTGAAAGTTTTATGAACAAAATAATCAGTTGAAAATTTACCGAAAACGAAATCTCCAAAAATTCTCGCAGAGAAAATAAACGATACAAAAATACTTAGTGTTGCTAACCAGTCACCCTGGCGAGGGAGCTTTCTTCCAAGAAAAGCGTTGATAACAAACGCCAATACTGGAGCCAGGAAAATCGGTGCAACATTTCCAACTGTATATTCCATGTGTAACCCTTAGTTTCTTAACTGAGTCGCTTCATCAATATGAATAGTTTCTTTAATCTGGAAGAAACGAATCACAATAGCGAGTCCAACGGCCGCTTCGGCAGCAGCAATAACAATAATGAATAAGCTAAAAACGTGTCCATCAAGGTTGTTTGTCACAAATCTTGAATAAGCCACAAAGTTTAAGGCAGCGGCGTTGAGAATTAATTCAATTCCCAAAAGAATCGCTACGATATTTTTTCTCGAAATCATGACTACGATGCCCACGATAAAGAGAATAAGAGAGATAATTAAATAAGAAGCTAAACCCATCATAAATTAACCTATTGCTGCTTTTTTGGACGAGCGATGATCGCTGCACCAACAAGAGCACCTAATAATAAGACCGAAGAAAGCTCAAAAGCTAAAACATGTTCTTTCACAAGAAGATGACCAATTCTATTAACTGTCGACGGGAAGGCCGTGGCGAAATCAGTGTTGGCGTGAACAGTTGTAATATTCATAATGAGACCGACGTTTGTCGCAAGGATAACGGCACCCACAAGGAGACCAATACTGTAAGTCCATTTATTACCCATGGCAGGGGCTAGGCCCAAAAGATTTTGGGCGCGAGAAACGAAATCCTTACCACCAGTTAACATGACGGCAAACAACATGAGAATAACGATACCACCGACATAAACCATGATTTGAGTAACAGCAACAAAGTCAGCGCCCAAAGTTGCATAAAGTCCCGCCATACCAATGAGTGAAGCGAGAAGAAAAATACACGAGTGCATGATGTTTTTAGTAACGGCAACAGCAATGGCGCCACCAACAGTTAGGAGCGCGGACATCAAAAATAGAATGAGTGCAAACATGGGAGTCCCTTAATTAATGACTACCGAACAAAAGTCCGGCCATTGATTTTCCATTGAAGACAACTAACCAAATGGCACAACCCATAAGATTAACTATCGCGATGGGGGTTAAGTATTTCCAACAAATCGCCATTAACTGATCCACGCGAAGTCTTGGAAAAGTCCAGCGAATCCAAATCACAACATAATAAAGAAGAAGAGTCTTAGTCATGAAGATCGTTACTTGAACAAGCTGAGTTGGAATAATATCGAGATCCGTATCAAATGGTAGATTTCCGCCGCCAAGGAAGAGAGCTGCACCAACACCACAAACAACGAAGACTTCGATGTACTCTGCCAAAGCAAAGAAACCAAAACGCATGCCTGTATATTCAGTGTGGTAACCAGAAACGAGTTCTGATTCTGCTTCTGGTAAATCGAAGGGAGCACGGTTTGTTTCAGCAAGAGCACCAACGAAATAAACAAAACCTGCGACGAAAGCGAAAGGGTTATGGAAAAGAAACCAGTTTGTTGGAAGACCTTGCTGGTGACTTAAAATGGTTCCGAAGCTCATCCCACCTGCGAGAAGAGTGATCGCAAGAACAGAAATCGTCACCGGAATTTCATAGGAAATAATTTGAGAAGCACCACGAAGACCACCGAGCATGGACCACTTTGAGTTTGAAGCGTATCCACCTAAGAAAACACTCACTCCAACTAAAGATGAAATCGCAATGAGGTAAAACACACCGACGTTAAGGTCGGCCATCATAAAACCACTCGACCACGGAAGAACCGCAAGAGTCGCGAACACACCAATCAAAGCAAGCATTGGA
Organism: Bacteriovoracaceae bacterium; assembly: GCA_040399915.1. GTDB lineage: Bacteria > Bdellovibrionota > Bacteriovoracia > Bacteriovoracales > Bacteriovoracaceae > Peredibacter. The sequence goes on along the minus strand of JBBARE010000001.1, from coordinate 1,108,742 downwards.
GCAAGGTAGAATAACATTTTATCCGCCGTGAAAGGCATCACGTCTTCTTTAGTGATCATCTTCACGCCGTCAGCGAGAAACTGCAATATTCCGTATGGTCCCACGCGGTTTGGACCGATACGCTGTTGGATATCAGCAGAGATTTTTCTTTCAGCGTATGTTCCAAGTCCACCGATTGTTGCCATGACAGCGACAATGATTCCCGAAAAGAGGACGTAAATTGTTGCGGCCAATAAAGTTTGGTTGTTACCAAAAAGTTTTATGAGGAAATCGTAAAACTCGTACTGTGATAAATAACTAACTACAGTTTGATTCATTGGTCGAAGCCTTATTTATTATTTTTGAGCGAAACTTGGTATGACCTTACCCAATCAAGGTCACCCTTTCTCCAACAGTAGCCGATGCCTTCTATTAAAACAGAGATGAAACTCAAGAAAATGACAAGGATGTAACCGCCCTCACCCATGTCATTCATCTCGCGAAAAATGGATGCAACTGGAAACATGAGTACCGATTCCACATCAAAAATGATAAAGATCAAACCCACCACGTAGAAGCGGACGTTAAAAGCAGACCAAGCAGAGCCTACTGGTATTTCTCCACACTCATAGGGAGTAGACTTAAGATGCGAAGGTTTTTTCGGAGCGAGCAGTACGGAGAGAAAATGTCCGCCTGTGAACAAAAGAACTGCGATACCCATAAGGATAACGATAGGCATTAAGCCATCAAACTGAGCTGGTAACATGGAAATCTCCACTGCAATAATTTCGCAAAAAAGTAAGTAAAAGATACAAAAGATGTTGAATTTAGGAAAGATGTTATTTTAAGTGAGACAAGGTATTGTATGGGTTGGCTCGTTGCGAAAGTTAGACTAGGATAAACTTTTTTTATCAGGATTTAGCGTGACCTTGTTTAGTGCCATTCAATCCAAAATCCAATATTGGTTACAAAACCAGCAAGATCTTTCATTGAAAGGTGTGTCACCCAATCAATGGTGTCTTCTTGCGGGTAGTTATTTTTCACCACAACTCTTTGATTCCACACATCTGATCGTTTGTTCAGATCAGGACGAAGCTGAAGATGTATTTGAGTCACTGAAGCATTTAAAAAATGTGTTTTTTTATCCGGGGCACAATCACAGCTTATACAGCTCCATTATGACTTCTGAAAGTGCACTCCTTACGCGCTGGTCGGTTCTACAAAGACTCCAAAATAATAACCAAATAATTATTGTTACAACTCCTGAGGCCTGCCTTTTGTTGGGCCCCGATCAGCAATTTTTTAAAGAAAATAGTTTTTCTATTAAAAAAGACGACATTATTTCGCCTTTTGATTTGGCAAAAAAACTGACGGCATTGGGTTATTTTCCTGCCAGCACCATAGAAGAACCGGGCACATTTTCAAGACGTGGAGAAATCTTTGATATTTTTCCCATCTCTCATCCCCCTGTTCGTCTGCACTATTTTGATGATCTGATTGAAGAAATGTTTGCCATTGATCTGGAAACTCAGAAAACAAATCGCGACAAAACATATACGGATGTTAGTCTCATTCCAGGCGCTGGTTATCTGACAAAAGACCCATTTGCCACAAGACTTCGCTCGAAAGTTCCGCAAGCGCAACCTGCTTTTAAAAACAAATATGAAGCAAGAAAAAGAATCTTTGGCCAAATTAGTGAAGAGCAGCTTTTTGAAAATTATCCACTTTTTATTCCGCTCTTTTTTGAAAAGCCACAAACGCTTTTAGATTTTTTACCGGTTAATGCGAAAATGACTTTTATCAATCATGATAATGGTCTGAATAATTTTGAAATGTTTTTTGCCGGTCAACGCGAAGACTATGAAATTCTTTTAGAAGATGTTGAAAGTTCATCGGTCATTCCGGGACCTGAGAATTTTTATTTGCCGAAGTTTCCGAATGTAAAAAACAAGCGCTTATTTGTTGATCAACTCGACATTGCCGTCAACCTCGACAATCCTTTTGACCGAGAACTTCATTTAAATTTTGAGAAACTCAAATCTTATCTTCAAACAAAGCTTCAAGTTTCCGGGAATGTCCCTGAAAACAAATATGAATACATTAAAGGAAGCCTTAAAGTCTTAAGGAAAGAACTCGATGTACGTGGAAACCTAGTCGTTAATTATAAATCCGAAAATGCACGCCAGGAACTTCAGTTTCTTCTCGAGGAAAATGGTCTAAATGAAATCGGCTCCCGGATGCAGTTTGTTTACGGCAAACTCGACGAAGGTTTTTATTATAAAAATGAGCATATTTTTGTTTTATCGGAAGGGGATTTTTTCTCCGTCAAAAAGAAAAAAGCAAAGCACATTAAGGCAACTAACAAGGATTTATTTGCTGAACAACTCGCCACTTTAAAGATCAATGATTACGTCATTCACCGCGATTTCGGGATCGGTATTTATAAAGGTCTTGAAACTATTTCGGCGATGGATCAACAAAACGATTACCTCGTCATTTTGTATGAAGATAACGATAAGGTTTATGTCCCCGTTTATAAATTAAACCTCGTGCAAAAACACGCAGACGCTTCATCTGGACTAAAGGTCGCGTCTCTTAAATCAAAGAAGTTTTCTGATCTTAAACAAAAAGCACGTGGCTCAGTTAAGAAGCTGGCTTTTGATTTGTTAAAACTTCAAGCCGAGAGAAAGTTAAGTGGCGGTTTTCCCTTCTCACCCCCTGACCATATGTTTAAGGAATTTGAACTCTCATTTGCCTTTGAAGAAACACCTGATCAGGAAAAAGCTATTCAGGATGTTTTAGAAGATATGCAGAACCAATATCCGATGGACCGCTTAGTATGCGGAGACGTTGGATTTGGTAAAACAGAAGTTGCGATGAGGGCAGCGATGAAAGCTGTTCTTGATAAAAAGCAGGTTGTGGTTTTTGTACCAACAACGGTTCTGGCACTTCAGCATTATCATTCTTTCAAAAAGAGATTTGAAAATTTCCCTGTGAATATTGATTTTATTTCTCGCTTCAAAAACGCTAAGCAAAAAAGCCAGGTAATGGTAGAAGTGGCAGAGGGGAAGGTTGATATCCTGATTGGTACTCATGCCGTTCTTTCTGACAAGCTAGAGTTTCATGATTTGGGACTTCTGATTATTGATGAAGAACACAGATTTGGAGTTGCTCACAAAGAAAAACTCAAAGTTTTAAAATCTGGAATTGATGTTCTCACGATGACGGCAACCCCAATTCCAAGAACGTTACAGCTTTCATTTTTAGGCATACGAGATCTCTCGCTCATCCAGACGGCACCGCCTCGCAGGCAGGCGATTAAAACTTATATTATTAAAGAAGATGATCTCACTTTAAAATCAGCGCTTGAAAAAGAACTTTCTCGCGGTGGTCAGATTTATTATGTTCACAATAGAGTTCACGATATTGAAGAGCACGAGCTTTATATTAAAAAGCTTGTGCCAAATGCACGCGTCTCAGTCACCCACGGACAAATGAACGAAAGAGAACTAGAAAAAAGAATTAACGATTTCTACGATCATAAATCAGATGTTTTACTTGCGACGACAATTATTGAATCGGGTATCGATATTCCAAACGCCAACACCATGATTATTGACCGCGCTGATACTTATGGTCTCGCCCAGCTTCACCAGTTGCGGGGACGAATCGGAAGATCTGATCGTAAGGCCTACGCCTATTTTATTGTGCCAGAAAATAAAATTCTTTCTGAGACTTCTCAGCGACGCTTACAGGCGCTTCAAACCTATGCCGAAATGGGTTCAGGATTTGCACTTGCCTCAAGTGATATGGAAATCCGAGGAGCAGGAGATATTTTGGGGGGCGAGCAATCTGGTCACATTGAGGCGATTGGGCTTGAGTTCTATATGGATCTTTTGCAAGAAGCCATCCAGGAAATGCGAGGAGAACACAAAGTTGCTGTTAAAAATATTGAAATTCAGGCGCCATTTTCTGCTTACATTCCTAATGGCTATATTCCGGATCATGCGCTTCGCTTGAAATACTACAAACGATTATCAAATTGTAATGATTTGAATCGCCTTGAAGATATTATTTCAGAACTTAACGATGCCTTCGGTATCACACCAAAAGAGCTTGAAGCACTTTATTCAATTCTCCGTTCACGAATAACTTTCCAACCGCTCGGCATGAGACTAGTTAAAGTTTCGGGAACACAGATTGGACTCTTCTTCGACCAGGAAATACTAAACTGGAATCATCAGTTAAGAGATAAGATGTTGAACTTCTTCATGAACAAACCCAAGTTATACAAAATTAACCCAGATTCATCGGTAAACGCTCTCTTTAAAGAACCGGTGAGTCATCATGTGCTATTAGAATTTGCGAAACATATTGCAGCACAAATGGGTGTATGATAGCGTTTTTATTAGATTCAATAAAAACCACAGGGATGTGTATGAAAAAACTTTTACTCGTAGTCGTAGCACTCACGCTCGCCCTTCCGGCATTTGCGCAAAATCAAGTTGTAGCTACAGTTAACGGTCGCTCAATTACAAAAAAACAATTCGATGAATATCACTTACAAAATCTAAAATTTGTTGGTCAGAGAAAAATTACAAAAGAAGTTTCTCTTCAGGATTTAATTAATCGCGAGTTAGGAATTCAAAAGGCGAAAAAAACAGGTCTTGAGAAAGATGCTGTTGTTGTCGACAAGCAGGAAGATATTCTTTTCCACGCTCAGATCTCTAAAGATCTCGAGGGTGAATTTAAGAAAATCGTTGTTTCTGATGATGATGTAAAAAAATATTACACAAATAACCAGGAATACCGTACTGCTCACATTCTTTATCGCTTACGTGCAGAGCCGACACCTGAAGAAGTGAAAGCTGGCCTCACGCAAAGTATGGAAATTTACACAATCCTTCAAAAAGAACCTGAAAACTTTGCAAAATACGCGAACAAATTTTCACAAACATCTGCGGCACCAGTTGGCGGAGATCTTGGGTTTCAACCACCAACTCGTTTAGCTCCTGAATTCTTTGAAGCGATAAGAGGTCAGAAGGTTGGCCACATCACTAAGCCAGTAAGAACGCAAATGGGTTACCATGTTATTAAGATTCTTGGCGTTAAGTCATACGATCAAATCGACAAAAACTTGTACAAGAAAATCATTTACGATACAAAAAGAGACGCCATTATCGAGAATTATTTCAAGGGTCTGGCAAAGAGTGCTGACGTTAAGACAAACCCTAACCTTCTTTAAAAACTGTGTTGGTAAGTGAAACGATTAATTATACTTCTTATTCTGAGCGTGGGTTTTGCCCATGCTCAGGACAAAAATTCCTCAGGAAAACTTCTCGATAAAATCGTCGCAGTTGTAAATACGCGTGTAATTTCATTATCAGAAATTAATCGCATTCAAGATACCCTCGAAGCCAGAAGAGAAATTTCTCCAATCGTTTACACTGAAAAGAAATATGATCAAAAAGAGCTTCTCAATATTTTGATCAAAGCCTCCATCATCCGCGACAAGATCAATGCACAAGGTTACGTCATTAATGATGATGCCGTTGAATCGCGTATCAAAATGACTGAAGAGCGCCTGGGTCTAAAACGTGCAGACCTTCTTGTTTTTTTAAAAGGCAAGGGAGTTACTTACGAAGAATATTTTGAAATCATCCGTGAAACAATGGAATTTAATATTTTTGCACAAAGGATTATTGCTCCACTCATTTCAGTCACTGAACAAGAAATTAAAAATGAGTTTTACAGAAGAAACAGCACGAATAATGCACTTTCATTTAAATACAACTTAGTTGATTTCTATATTCCTGAATCAAAGCTAGTTGATAAATCAGAAAATAAGTTTCTCGCTGTTTTGAAAGATTACCAACTCACGGGAAAACTTCCTGAAGATTACAGAGACCTTGAATCAAATAATCTTGATGACCTAAACGAAGATGGTCTTTCAAAAGAACTTGGGAAAATTTTAAAGACTACGTCTGAAGGATCTTTTTCAAAGGCAATATCACTTGATAATAACCTTCATGTTTTTTATGTTCAGAAAAAAGACTTGGTTGAATCTCAGGATTTTCTAAAATTTAAAGATCAGATTCAAGGCGATATTTTTCAGTCAAAGGGAAAATCAGTGACATCAAACTGGTTTGACCGTGAATTCTCAAACTACTACATTAAAAATTTATTGTGATATGAAACTTTACGTTACCCAAGGCCACGAGAAAGGTATTGGGCTGGAAGTTTTCTTTAAATCATGCCTTCTCATGCGGTCTGCAGATCTCTTGGTGATTAAATTAATTGCGTTTGAAAAAGCTGTTGAACAAACACTGACCTCAATGAAACTTCCATTTAAGATCGGTGAAGACTTTATCGATGTGGCGGGTTCAAAAGTCGCCGTCACTTGGTTGAAAGACATCAATCATTCACAGAGTTTTACAGCACTTGAACTTGGCATGAAGCTCAGTGAAATTTCTGGTGTGTTATTTACCTTACCCACATCAAAAGATCAGTTCCCAGGATTTGCAGGCCACACAGAATACTTTCGTGCCTTTTATCACAGACAAGAAATGGGGATGTTTTTTTCATCACCAAAACTTCAAGTTCTCCTTCTTTCAGACCACATTCCTGTTAATCAACTCTCTACGGTTATGACCGAAGATATTATTTATGAACGCTTGCTCTTATCTCTCAACACCTTGAGCAAATGGGGCTGGCCAGTTAAAAAGATATTAATATCAGGACTGAACCCTCACGCGGGTGAAAACGGATTAATCGGCCATGAAGATCAAAGAGTGAGTGCAGCAATCAAACGTCTAGGATTGAAAATTAAATTAGATATGGCGGGACCATTACCCGGTGATACAATGCTGCTGGAGCAAAAGTCACCTCACGATTTGCTTGTTTATTTATTTCACGACCAAGGTTTAGGAGTCTTTAAAGGGCTTCAGGGTTTTATCGGATCCAATATTACTTTGGGTCTTCCTTACCCGCGCTTTAGTCCTGATCACGGAACATCATTTGGATTGTACGGAAAAAATCAGGCAGATTATCGTGGTTGTGCTTATTCACTTAAAGAAGCCGTGAACATGTTGAAGAAGGTCACCCATGGAAAAAATTCAAGTCACCAAGGCAAAAGTCCATAATTTAAAAAATATAGATGTCTCATTACCACGTCATTCATTGATAGTTATCACGGGTCCGTCTGGTTCGGGAAAATCATCACTCGCTTTTGATACTATCTATGCAGAAGGCCAGAGACGCTACATTGAATCTCTTTCAAGTTATGCCAGACAATTCATTGGGCAAGTTGAAGCACCAGAGATTGAAAGTATCACGGGACTATCTCCCGCTATTGCTATTGATCAAAAATCAACAAATAAAAATCCTCGCTCAACCGTTGGAACGATTACTGAAATTTATGATTACCTTCGCTTACTATACGCTCGCCTAGGTGACGCCCACTGTCCGGAAACTGGCGAAAAAGTTTCTAAGCAATCTCCACAGCAGATTGTTGAAAATATCGCTAAATTTAAAGACGGAACTAAACTTCAGATTCTTTCACCTGTAATTAGATCAAAGAAGGGTGAACAAAAAGAAGAACTCGCAAAATTTACTAGCATGGGATTTTCGCGCATTCGCCTGAATGGTGAAATCGTTAATCTAGAAGATAATGTTAATATAAATAAGGCGCGTTTCAACAATATTGATGTCGTAATCGATCGCCTTGTCATTAAAGAAGGAATTAAGCCTCGTTTAACTGAATCAGTCGAGCAAGCGCTAAAATTATCTGATGGGTATTTAGTGATACTTGCAGATGATAAAGAGCATTTTTATTCTGAGAAAAACTATTCTTTTAAATCAGGCAAAAGTTTTCCCGATTTAGAACCAAGACTGTTTTCTTTCAACTCACCCTTAGGGGCATGCCAAACTTGTAATGGGCTAGGTATTTCTAAGCGCTTTGATGTTGAAGGACTATTGCTCGATGAAAATCTTTCTTTAGAAGATGGTGCAATGCCAATCGTTAAGAAGAATGCCTTTTTAATGCAAATGGTGCGTTCAGTAGCGCTTGCTGAAAAAGTAGATATCGACAAGCCATTTACTAAGCTGTCAGAAAAATTCAAGACCATTCTTTACGAGGGAAACAGTGATAAAATTTATACTTATAAATTTGAATCAGAAAACTCTTCCTGGAACTTTAAAAAAGAGTTCACAGGTGTCGTAAGCTGGCTTGAGAAGAAATACAATGAGTCCGATTCAGATCGTACCCGCGCCGATCTTGAAGAATACATGATCATTAAAAAGTGCACGAGCTGTAGGGGTAAAAAACTTAATGCTTTTGCACTTGCAGCAACGATTCAAGGACAGTCCATTATGGACGTGTGTGACCTCTCTATTAGTGAAGCTGCCCAGTTTTTTGATACGTTAGAGTTCACTGGAAATCGCGCCATCATTGCCCACAAAGTTTTAAAGGAAGTTCGTGATCGAATTAAGTTCTTACTCAACGTGGGTCTCAATTACTTAACGCTTAATCGCGATGCCATGACTTTGTCTGGCGGTGAATCACAACGTATTCGTCTTGCTACCCAAATTGGATCTGCCCTTTCAGGAGTTTTGTATGTTTTGGATGAACCAAGTATTGGTCTGCACCAACGAGATAATGAAAAGCTCATTAAAACGTTAATTGATCTTCGTGATATTGGAAATACTGTTCTTGTGGTTGAGCACGATGAAGAAACGATGCTGGCCGCTGACTATTTAATCGATATGGGCCCGGAAGCGGGTATTCACGGTGGAGAAGTGGTTGCCGCAGGCACGCCAGACGAAGTAAAAAAGAATAAAAAAAGCATCACAGGAAAATATCTTTCTGGTGAAATGAAAATTCATATCCCAGAAACAAGAAAAAAACTTACGGAATTTATAACTCTCAACAAAGCACGTGAAAATAATTTGCAAGATGTGACTTTAAAGCTCCCCCTTGGCGGCCTAACCTGCATCACTGGTGTTTCTGGTTCAGGAAAGTCATCCCTTGTTCATAAAGTCTTAATTCCAGCGATTAAGAATTACCTTTCCCGGGGTCGAAGAGGGAGTTCGGCGAATTATCATTCTATTTCTGGGGTCGACAAAATTTTAAGCCTCATTGAGCTTGATCAGACACCAATAGGTAGAACGCCCCATTCAAACCCAGCAACCTATACGGGCCTCTTTGATGACATCCGTAATATCTTTTCTCAAACCAATGAATCAAAAGTTCGAGGCTATAAGCCTGGTCGATTTTCTTTCAATGTAAAGGGTGGTCGATGCGAAACCTGTGAAGGCAATGGTATGCTTAAAATTGAAATGCATTTCTTGCCTGACGTTTATGTCACCTGTTCTGAATGCCGTGGCTCACGCTACAATAATGAAACGCTAAATATTCTCTACCGTGGAAAAAACATCGCTGACGTTCTTGGAATGAGTATCGAAGAAGCTGCTCCCTTTTTTGAAAATTACCCTAAGGTTAATAGAGCTTTGAAAGTTTTGAATGCCGTAGGTCTTGGTTACATCAAACTTGGTCAACCAGCGACAACACTGTCCGGGGGTGAAGCACAACGATTAAAACTCTCGCGCGAACTTTCTAAATCTGTAAAAGGCTCAACTCTCTATGTCCTTGATGAACCGACAACTGGTCTTCACTTTGAAGATATCAACATTCTCTTGAAGGCCTTAAATAAATTGGTCGATCAAGGTCACTCGCTTTTAGTTATCGAACACAATCTTGATGTGATCAAAACGGCAGATTGGGTTATTGACCTTGGACCGGAAGGTGGGAAAGGCGGCGGTATGATCATTGCTGAGGGAACACCAGAGACTGTCGCCAAGGTTAAGGCTTCGCACACTGGGCGATATCTCGCTAAGGTCTTGAAAAACTGAATTATTAGACCATTTCACTAAAGTAATTTCAGCATTCTAACGATACGCCGAAGGCATTCTTTTATGCCCTTATTGCTCTTATTCTGCGCTGGAGTCGTCATGCTGAAGACACTAATAATTTTAAGTTTTGTTGTTCTAAGCTTTGGAGTGAAGGCTTTAGAACTCAAAAAGAACACACGCTCCATTTTTATTGAAGAAAAAACCGGCTGGAGACTTGGAAAAGATCTATTCGGAATGCCCTTCATTTATTTTTCTCCTGAATCCAACGGACAACGTTCAAATATTAGCTTCACTGATACGGGGGCAGATCTTGAGGTGGATGTAAATTCACTGGCAAGCACGCAAGATAAATATCAAGCGAATAAAAAACAATGGGCCGAACAGATTGGTGCCACCACTCAGGGCTTTGTTCCCTACGACGTCTCAACAAACAAACACGGACATAAAATTCACAGCATTGGATTTAATTACCAGCATGAAGGTGAATCATATAACGAGAAATCTTTTTACATAGAGTGTAGAGGAAAAATTCTTTTCTCCAAATCCTTGCGCGTAAAAGAAAATCACAAGCATGACAAAGAATTTAATGATCTCTTAAGCTCTCTTGATTGTGGGGGTGTTTAAATGAAACATATTATTTCAATTAAACTTGCTTTGATCATGCTCTTCACTTCACTGTCATCATGGGCACCCATGGTAGAAGCTGCAACTAAAAAATCTAACTGCGAGAGTGGTGAATGTATTCCGAAACTCATCGATCGGCTGGAAGATGTTGGTGCCCTTTATAGTGCCCAGTGTTTACCCAAAAATATTAAGCACGAGGATATTGAAAAATATCATGTAAAAAATGGTCTTTCCGAGCAGTGCTGGAAATATATAACTGAAATAAATCATCTTGAAAGCGAGCTACTCGCCCATCAAAATAAACTTGAATCTCGTATAGGTTGTGAGAACGGAGAATGTAAGGCTCCGGACGACAGTTTAAATTCTCAACTAGGACAACTTTCAAAAGTAGAAAATAATCTAAGCTGTAACGAAACAAAAAAAGCTGAGATTAGAAATCAGTGCCCTTCAGACCTGACATGCGTGATGGTTTCATCTGCCATGGGTATGGGCGGTTATCTTGCAGAGGTTATTGTTCCCGCAAAATCAAAACCCAAAGGCTGTCATCTCGGTAACGATAGTTGTTTGACTCAACTTGCGACCGGATTTTTAAGAGCAGCCATTACATTTTTTGACGGTGCTTGGGATCTTCTGAAGATTGTAGGAACGAAGGCCGGCAAGAAGATGAAGCAGTTTTGGAATTGGGTAAGTGGTGCTGAAAATCATTCATCTTCATCACAACTTGCGATGGCGAAAGCCTCTAAAGACCCTGGAATATTTGATCAACTCGTGAGTGACTTTCCAGGAACGATGAAAAAGATCTGGTCAGCTTTCGTAGGCTCGATGAAAGAGTGGATGAAAACTCAGGTCTTTTGTCAGAAATGGGCCGGTGTTCCTCAATTTAGTAAATGTTTACAATCAACAGATAGCTTTGACTGTTTACCCTGTAAAACTCTTGTAACTGGGCTCTGTTCTGTTTCAGGAACTCTCGTCGCGGAAGTAGTACCATCATTCTTAACAGGGGGGTTAATTACCGCCGTTAAGCACGGAGCGGGTGGTGCGGTTAAAATTGCAAAACTTTTCCGCGTGTCGAAAAAGGCAATGGCAGCGATCAAAGCTTCTCGTGTTGGTAAAATTGCTATTCAAGCTTCAACAAAAGCAGATGACGTCTTAAAGATCACGCGAGGTCTTGTTGTCGCAAAAACAGTGATCAATGCTGCTCTTACAGCGATCAAAACATATCTCCTTTCTCCAGCACGCAAAGCCCTCAAGGTTTCATATACGGCCTTAATTAATGCTGCAAAAAAAGGAAGCGTATCTATTGCCGCAACCCCAGTTGGAAAAGTTCTCATTTTTACGGGCACTGCACTTAAGAAAACAGGAACAGTTATTCTTTATCCGATTGATAATCCGCTCACAACTTTCGCTTATAAATCTGGTGTTCGCACTTTTGACAATGCGTTGTCATTTGGAAGACCGACTCTTGGTGCACAATCAGCAGTGAGTCTCTCGCTTACGCAACGTCGGCCACAACTAGAGACAATCCTTGCAAAAATTGATGAAGCAAGAATGGCAGCGAAACCTAACGGCGATGCCATTTTAAAATTAGAACTCCAGCTTCTTAATAGTGTTGAGCCTATAAGACTAGACGCTGTTAAAAGTGTACTTGGAAAAACAGACGTAGAATTTTCCGAGGTCATTAAAAAGCTTTACCCAGAACTAAAATACGATGATCTTGCCAGATCTGTTGCCCCAGAAAAAATTCTGAAAGTTGAAAGAGAACTTTATCTGGAGATTTCAAAACTTCCAGACTCACCTCATAAAAAAGCACTCATGACTCGCTATCAAAGTCATGTGGCGCAAGGTGAACTGAGAGCAAAAATAGTTGGAGAAGCGAAAACTCCTTTTGATGTAGACGCAATTCCTGCGGAAAAAATAGCTGCAAACGAAAATTTTAATATTCCACTCACTCCGGAAATCGCAGTAAAAAAACAAGCCATTCGTGAATACATGAACGCAGGTTTTGAAGAAATGCTCGAGAAAGGTCGCCAGGTAGAATCAAAAATCTTGAAAGCAAAAGAACCAGTCGTCTATGACGCCATCGCCGTTGGTGCCGGACCCAACACTGGTGTTGCAGTAGCAGCGATCAAAGAAGCTAATCCAAATTTAAAAGTATTAGTTATTGAATCAACCGAAAACCTTGGAACTTTTCACAGGGTAAAAGCATTTGATATCAACTCTGCTGAATGGATTGGAAATTCTGGTAACAATTTTCCTACATCACCTGTACAGCTTCGTGACTTCAATATTAATAATGCTTCCTTTCCAACAGCTGAAGAACTTGGTCACGTCACTCAAGCTACCTTTGATGTTGCTCAACCAGACATGATTTTTAACAACGCTGTTACGAAGTGGAGTAAGGAACCAACTCCTGGTGCATGGCCCGCTAAGTATAAAGTTGAAACATCCAAAGGACACGTCATCTATACCCGTTCAGGTATAATTACTCCAGGACTTGGTACTCCGGTTAACCGGTTGAGAGATGCTCCTTCAATTAAGCTTGTCTCAACTTACGAAGAACAAGCGAAAGCAATTAGCCTTGCCAAAGATGCGAAATATGTCCCTCGCTTTCAAGACGTAGAAACTTATATTGCAAATGCAGCGAAAGACCAAAAGCTAGGAAGACAGGCAGTCGGTCGCTACAAGGGTAAGAAGACACTAGTCGTTGGTGACGGTGACGGAGGAAGTATTGGTGTAGAAGCTGCTACCGGACTTAACAAACAACTAAACCCTAATTGCATTAAAACGGATGTTGAAGTTGTTTGGATGGGTCAGCCAGCCAAAACGGGTACTGAGTTTTTTTCGAAGATGAGTCAAGGTAAGAATTTTCGCTACGGGCGTATTGGAGAAGCGATTGATGATGGCAGAGTTAAAACGGTGAACGGATATCTTCAGCGTGTAGAAGAATTTGTTAACAAGTCAGGTGAAACACAATTCAAGGCGTTTTATACAGCAAAAACAGGTGAAGCCATTGCCGATCCAGTAATCGTTGATAATGTTGTTTTTGCCACTGGGTACACTCACAGTCACAAAACGGTTACGCCTTTCTTTCAGAGCATGACAAAAAATAGTGATGATATTTCTTTTGTTCCACTCAAGGGATCAATCAACGATTACACACGCTTTGAAAAAATGAAAACGGCTACTCCACATGAAATCAATAAACAGTTAATGGTGAATGGAAGTAAAGAAGATGTTTACCTGTTAGGCATTGGTAGCAAGACTCCTATTTCGAAAAGAAAATTTAAAGCAGTGACTGGCGGATTTTTAGATCTTACAGGTCCTCGTGCAGCCGCAACAGGAAAACATGTGGCACAATCTTTAGCACCTCAAAAAATTTCGAAAGGAAAAATGATTTCACTACTGACTCCTGCGAAAGGAAAACAGCTCCAATTCATTAAGCGACCTTTAAGAAGTGCTAAGGAAACTCCATTAAATAATGTTGAACTCGCTACGATTCATTCAAAACTTGAATTTGGTAAAACACTTAAAAACTTCAAGTCTGCCCCAAACTCTGAGTTTAGCTTAACAATTACTCGCGATCTTAAGGGAGATTACATTTACAAAGTAACAGGACTTGATAAGGCGAGCAGCGAAAAACTCGTGCAGGCAATGTCGCAAAATCATCGCTTAACAAACGGTCTGGATAAGCAGATGCATTTTAAACAAAATAAAATTGTGGTTACGGCAACGACACGAGAAAGCGGTGCCATTCGACTTGAGAACCTTGAGCTTAGAACTGAATCACTCGCTTTAAAAGAACCCATTCCTGATCCTGCGATGAATATCAGTGGAGGGCTTACAAAGTTTATGTCACCAACGCTAAAGACCGCGGGTGGTTCGAAAGAAGATCGAGAGAATGCTCAAAGACAAGAATAAAAAAGGGCCCAAATTATGGGCCCTTTCTTTTTTAAATCAAATCTTGATCGAAAACTCATCCGAGTCGCATGACATGCGACTCCAGCAGCTTAAGCAGCTTTCTGAAGGATAAGGAACGCGATACCAAATCCGAAAAGAACGAGTGACTCGATTAGTGCAAGTGCAAGAATCATTGGAGTCTGAAGTTTATCAGCAGCAGCTGGATTACGAGCGATACCTTCAAGAGCTACAGAAGCAGCTTTACCTTGAGCAGCAGTTCCACCGATAACAGCAGATGCGAAAGCGATTGCAGCAGAAAGTACTACCCATGAATTTACGTGTTCCATTTTATTTTCCCTTTGTTGGAAGTCGAGATCTTAGTGGTGAGCTTCGTGTCCATCATGATCGTGATGAGCAGTAGCCATACCAATATAGATCATTGTTAATAGTGTAAAGACGAATGCCTGAAGAAACCCTACGAAAATCCCCATTGCATAAAATGGAATTGGCACAAGGTACGGCACTAGTTCAGAGAAGATTCCCAGGATCAAGTGATCTCCATCCATATTTCCACGAAGACGAAGGGCAAGTGATATTGGACGAACTGAAACTGAAATAATTTCGATAGGGAAGATAAGAAGAGCTAGAGCTGGCATTGGGCCAGCAAAGTGCTTCATATAGTTAATGAAACCAACAGCTCTGATACCTTGGAAATTAAAGTAGATGAATGTAAAAATACCAAGAGCGAGAGTTGTGTTTAAGTTTTGGTTTGGAGAGATTGACCCTGGAATAACACCGATGATGTTATTGATGAGGATGAAGCAAAAAACGAAAATAATGTAAGGGAAATATCTTTTTGTACTTTCTTCCCCCATGACAGTCTTTGCCGTGTTGTACATCGCCTGGCCGAGTGATTCTAAAAGATTTCTTGAAGTAATGCCCTTATCTGGAATCGTAGCGTTTTTTACTGAAGAAAGTTTTGCACGATACATTAAGCCCCAAACAAGAAAAATCATTGTTCCGAAGATCAAAGCAAGAGTGTGTGAAGGAATATGAGTTGTATGTGAAGCATTGGTAAAGAAGTTATACCCACCGCTCGCCCATACAGAATTAGTGAAAAGGATTGCAATTAAATACAAATATTTCATGGGATTCCTAGTATAATTTAATATTTGTTTTTAATACTAACGACCTGAATTATCAATTGGAAAATCATCAAAAACAGGACTTTCGCCGTTAATTCGACTTTATAAAAATAGATGGCAGCAACGACTGCGACAAGAAGCAACATTTTGAAAAAAAGGAGGAAAAGAGTCTTGGATAAGGCTCGCTTTGCGTTGGCCCCTTCATCGGTCATCGAGGTCGCAATTCCAGAAACAATCTTAAGAAGTGTAATGTGATTCAGCATAAGTACAATTAAAACAGCGAATAACGCCAAGCTATCTTTAACATCCCCACCCGTCATAATGATGATGGGAATAACGTTAATTAAAGATACGAGAAAGAATTTGGGAGTTATTTTTTTTTCCATGACACCTGAATCATTTTAATAAGGATGAGACTCACAACCGCTAGCAATATTAACTGAGCAACACCTTGGGAGACGACGCCCATTTTTACCAATTCCTGGAAAAGAAAAAAGACCCCAATAATGGTCGAGGGTAAGCCCAAGGCCAACGCCAATGCTTTTTTCCAACTAGTCATATGTGGAGCTAAGATAAAGGAATTACCGCTTTCTTGCAACTCTTCGGGCATAAAGAGATTTAAGCCGCGCGCGTAAAACATCTGGGTTCGGGTAAGAGGGAAGTAGAGAGTAGTAGATATTGTACGCTTCTTTTAATTTCTCGTTTGATTCATAGGCATTGGCGATAAGAAACTTAACTTTAACGATTTGATCTTTACGACGTTCTCGCTTTAAATATTCAAACCAATACTCAACGGCTTTATCCCAGTTCTTATTATAAAATTCAATGAGGCCCATTTGGTTAAACGCTTCAACATAATAAGGATTCGTTGGTTGACTTAAAATCTGATTGAAGATCTCGCGCGCTTTTCTATATTTTCCCATCTCAAAGTAAGACTCACCCACACGAAGATAATAATAATCATAATTTTTCAGTCGTGGCTTAAACTGCATGAGAATTTGATACGCCTTAATGGATTCAGCGTAATTTTTGGCAAAACTAAAATTAATATCTGCCATTTTCTCGAGCGACTTCACCTGCCAAAGGGGATCATCAACATTCTCGATAATGAACTGATAATACTTAAGAGCTTTTACTTGCTCATCAAGATAGAGGTAATAAATTTCTGCAAGCTGATAATTGATCTTTGTCTTAATGAGCTTAGATGGATTTTTTTTGAGAACACGCTCATAAAGCTCTACTGCCTTAGCGAAGTCTTGGTTATCAACGTATTTTTGAGCGGTGAGGATGTCTTGATTAAGTCCTGAGGTAAAGTCACATGAACTTAACCCCAGGACGAATAAAATTGTTAAAAATTTATTGAACAGGCTCAGTTGATTCACCATCAGTAGTATCTTCCTCTGCTTCGGCGATTTTCTCAACTGCTACAACTTTTTCGTCAGGTTTAACGTTAATGAGGCGAACACCTTGAGTGTTTCGTCCAAGAAGTGAAATGCCTGAGATTTTCGTTCTGATTACTTGTCCCTTATCGGTAATGATCATGAGATCATCTTTATCAGTTACTGGAAGGATACCCATGATCTCACCCGTTTTCTCAGTGAGTTTCATTGCTAAGATTCCTTTACCACCACGAGACTGTTTACGGTATTCTTCAGCAGCTGAACGTTTACCATAGCCACGAGAGGTAACTGTTAGAATCTCAGACTTATCGTCAATAACTTCCATTCCGATAACGTATTCATCATCTTCAAGGCTCATCCCTTTCACGCCTTGAGAGACGCGACCTTGCGGACGACAATCATCTTCAAAGAAGCGAATCGATTTACCACCAGAAGAAGCAAGGAGAACATCTTTCTTACCATCAGTAATTCTGACCGCAAGAATTTCATCACCTTCTACAACCTTGATCGCTTTGAGACCGTTCTGTCTCATGTTTTTGTATTCAGAAAGTTCAGATTTTTTCACGATACCTTGTTTCGTTGCGAACACTAAGTAGTGTCCTTCAGCTTCGCGAGGAACAGTGATGATCTCTTTAACTTTTTCATCCGCTGGAACATTAATAATGTTCACAATGTTACGCCCTTTCGCCGTTCGAAGAGCTTCAGGGATCTGGTAAACCTTAATCGAGAACACAGTTCCCTTATCGGTAAAGATCATTAAGTTATCATGAGTATCAGCTGTGAAAATTGAAGTGTAGAAATCGTCATCAAGATCTGCGCCCTTCACACCTTTACCTCCTCGTTTTTGCGAGCGGTAAGTGTCAGTCGCCATGCGCTTCAAGTAACCTTTCTGCGTAATCGTCACAATGACTTCTTCATTTTTGATCAAATCTTCGGCTTGAATTTCATCGGCCTGAGCAATGATTTCTGTGCGACGTTCATCCCCGTAATTTTCACGGATTTCAACAAACTCTGCACGAATGATCGTTTTTATTTCTTCTTCCGAACCAAGAATACCTTCTAGGCGGAATATTTCTTTCATGATGGCTTCGTAGTCAGCAATAATCTTATCTCTTTCAAGACCAGTTAAACGCTGGAGACGCATATCAAGAATGGCCTGAGCTTGAATCGCAGAAAGAGAGTAAGTCTGCATTAAGCTATCTTTCGCTTGTGCCGGACCTTCTGACTTCTTGATCATTTCAACAATTGCGTCGATATTCTCAACTGCAACTTTTAAACCTTCTAAAATATGAGCGCGCTCTTTTGCTTTCTTTAATTCATATGTTGTACGACGGATAACGATTTCACGACGGTGTTCAATAAAACACTGAAGTTGTTCCTTTAGATCCATAACTTTCGGCTGACCGTTATAGATTGAGAGGAAAATAATTCCGAAAGAAACCTGCATCTGAGTTTGCTTATAAAGTCTGTTCAATAGAACAGAAGCTTGCTCACCACGTTTCACATCAATAACAACTCGAATTCCTTCACGTGAAGATTCATCTCGGATATCTGAGATTCCATCGATTGCTTTATCCATCACAAGTTCGGCAATCTTTTCGATCAAGCGTGCTTTGTTAACCTGATAAGGAAGTTCAGTGATGATGATTTTTTCACGATCATTTTTTCCAACTTCAATTTCTGCTTTCGCACGAACTTGAATAACACCTTTACCAGTATGGTATGCCTGCTGAATGCCAGCTGTTCCGTGAATAGAACCAGCTGTCGGGAAATCTGGACCTGGAATGATTTTAATAAGGTCATGGACAGTCATCGCCGAGTTATCAATCAGCGCTAATAGGCCTGTCGTGATTTCAGTTAAATTGTGAGGAGGAATGTTGGTCGCCATACCCACAGCAATACCAGCAGAACCATTAATTAAAAGGTTTGGGATTTTAGTTGGAAGAACTGTTGGCTCCTGGAGGGATCCATCATAGTTGTCCTGCCAATCCACAGTTTCTTTATCAATATCACCCATCATATCGTTGGTGAGTTTCTGCATTCTTACTTCGGTGTATCGCATGGCCGCAGCGTTATCTCCGTCAATCGAACCGAAGTTTCCCTGACCGTCGATGATCGGATATCTCATTGAGAAATCCTGTGCCAAACGAACCATTGCACCGTACACAGCAGAGTCACCATGTGGGTGATACTTACCGATAACGTCACCGACCACACGGGCAGACTTTAAGTAAGGTCTGTTGTGGTAGTTATTCAGCATGTGCATGGCAAACAATACACGTCTATGAACTGGCTTTAGACCATCACGAACGTCTGGAAGCGCTCGGCCCACGATGACCGACATCGCGTAATCGAGGTAACAGTTTTTCATCTCATCTTGAATCAGAAGAGGAGTTATATTTCCGTGATTAGGTACTGACTTGTTATCGTCGCTCATATCTTTTCGTCCTTAAAAATTAAATATCGAGGTTACGCACATTCAGAGCATTTGTTTCCACAAATTCTCTGCGTGGTTCAACTTGATCACCCATGAGTACTGAGAAAACCTGATCAGCATCAATGGTATCTTCGATTTTTACCTGCAAAAGAGTTCTATTTTGTGGATTCATCGTCGTATCCCAAAGCTGCTCCGGGTTCATCTCGCCCAATCCCTTATAGCGTTGGATGTAAGCACCCTGACGACCTTCATTTGAAACAAAACCGGCAAATTCCCCAAGACCAATGTGCTTAGAAGAATTTCCTGCGTGTTTAACTTCAAATGTAGAAGTGAGGTAGCGGCGTATACCGTCGTATTGGTTCATAAGATCCGCAAACTCAGAAGATTCTGAAAAGTTCACACCAATCTTAAAATTCTTGGTTTTAAGAGCTGAAAGAACTAATACTCTTAATTGGAAGCTAAGATTTTTTACATCTTCTTCAACTTTCAAATCATATTTTTTAAGTGATACGTGACCGAGGTCTACTAACTTCTTCATGACTGTCTCAGCATAAGCAGCAAGCTTCGTCTTATCTTTCATGATGTCGGAAGTCAGTGTTCCGTCTTCAACAATTGTCTTTAAAAAGTGAGCATCATAGTGACGATCATAAGATTCAAGAGTGCCATTGTAATTTCTGTATTTATTAACAAGTGACTTAACTGTTTCAAGCTCTACTTTCGCGCCATCAATCACAACATCACAGTCAGAAAGACTTGATGAAACGAGATAACTTTCAAGTTCACCGCCATCTTTTAAATAGCGCTCATGTTTACCTTTTTTATATTTATAAAGCGGTGGCTGAGCGATGTACAGGTGACCTCGCTCAACAATCTCTGGCAGGTGACGATAGAAGAGTGTCAGAAGAAGTGTGCGAATGTGCGATCCATCCACATCTGCATCGGTCATGATCACGATTTTATAATAACGAAGCTTTGAAACATCAAAGGAATCTTTACCGATACTCGTACCGATGGCCTGAACAAGCATCTTGATTTCATCATTTGATAACATTTTATCGTAACGAGCTTTCTCAACGTTAAGAATTTTACCCTTAAGTGGAAGGACGGCCTGAGTACGACGATCGCGGCCTTGCTTAGCAGATCCACCAGCTGAGTCACCCTCAACGATGTAGATTTCGCAAAGCTCAGGATCTTTTTCCTGACAGTCTGCCATTTTCCCAGGCAGACCAGAGAAGTCGAGGACTGACTTTCTGCGAGTAAGCTCGCGCGCTTTACGAGCGGCTTCACGAGCAGCAGCTGCATCTATGGATTTCTTTAAAATTGTTTTACCAACATTAGGATTTTCTTCGAGATAAATTTT
This sequence comes from Bacteriovoracaceae bacterium, assembly GCA_040399915.1. Classification (GTDB taxonomy): domain Bacteria; phylum Bdellovibrionota; class Bacteriovoracia; order Bacteriovoracales; family Bacteriovoracaceae; genus Peredibacter. The sequence continues at coordinate 1,087,991 of JBBARE010000001.1, read as the reverse complement.
GAATCTATCTCCAATAAGTGAGTTCACAATACCTTCAACTTCAGAGTTACCAAGTTTTGACTTAGTTTGCCCCTCGAATTGAGGATTTGTGAGTTTAACTGAGATAATCGCAGTTAAACCTTCACGCATATCATCGCCAGTTAATGTGATTTTAATATTTTTCATAATATTATTATCTTTGGCGTAGTTATTTAAAACTCGAGTAAGTGCCGTCTTAAAACCAGAAACGTGAACACCACCCTCCGGTGTGTTGATGTTGTTGGCGTAAGAGGTAAGTGTTTCAGAATACCCATCCGTCCACTGCATCGCCACTTCCACTTCGTAATTTTCACGAGACTGGAAGAAATAAATGGGCTCTTTATGGATCGGTGTTTTGGCACGGTTAAGATATTCAGCGAAAGCTGCAAGGCCACCTTCATAGTGAAAAGTTTCTTCTTTGTCAGAGCGCTCGTCTTTCAAAGAAATTTTTAAGCCTTTATTTAAAAAAGCCATCTCACGGAATCGGTTAGCAAGGGTATCGTAATTATATTCGTGAACTTCAAAGATTTCGTTATCTGATTTAAAAGTAACCGTTGTTCCCGTGTCTTTTAAGTCACAGTCGCCGATCACTTTTAAAGGTTCTTTCGCTACACCATGAACGAATTCAAGGCGGTGAAGTTTTCCATGTTTTTTAATTTCAATACGAACCCATTTTGAAAGGGCGTTTACAACTGAGGCACCTACACCGTGAAGACCGCCGGAAACTTTATAAGCTCCGCCTTCTTCGTTAAATTTTCCACCTGCGTGAAGTTTCGTATAAACGATTTCAGCAGCAGATACACCTTCACTTTCCACTAAGTCAGTAGGAATCCCGCGACCATCATCGATAACAGTCATGGAGTTATCAACATGAATGACGACTTTGATTTCTGTACAATAGCCAGCAAGAGCTTCATCCACAGCATTATCTACGATCTCGTAAACACAGTGGTGAAAACCGCGAAAACCGGTATCACCAATGTACATACCAGGACGCTTTCTTACCGCCTCAAGGCCCTCAAGAATTTTAATCTGGCTTGCATTGTATTCAGTATTAACTTTCGAAATAGAATCAGGAGTTTGATTCATTCAGATGCTCCTATCCATGGGTTGTGAGCGTTCCATGTTCAATATAAAACTTCTTAGACGCCGGAATCTTCTCCAGCTCTTTTCCAAAATTCTCATTCGCGGTTGTGATTAACACTTGGAAGTTTTTAGTTTCCAAATATTGGATCAAATTTTTCCATCTCTGGCTATCCAATTCGCCGGAAACGTCGTCTATGAGAACAATAGGATAAGAGGTAAATTTATACCTAAAAAGCTCAATATAGGCAAATATAAGGCTTAGAAATGCCATTTTTTGTTGGCCTAAGGAACAGAACTCAAACGCATTGAGTCCATCGAAGCTAAAAATAAAGTCATCTCGATGAATACCAACTTGAGTAACTTTAGCTTTTATATCCGCATTTTCTTGATGACGATAGAAGTCATATATTCTTTTTTTATCCCAATGAACAAACACGCTATCTAGGGTCATTTCTAGCATGTGATCTTCTGAAAAAATCGCGCGAAACGTAGGCGTGATAAATTCATTAAGTGAATTTAAGAATTGGTATCGTCTCTGAGTAATAAACGCAGAGTAATCTGCGACCTGTTCGTCTATTGCCCTCAGCTGCGTGGACGCATTCTTTCCGCCAAATCCAAGAACAGAGTTTCTAAATTTTATGGATTTTTGAAAGCGAGTTAAAACCTGGCGGTATTCTTTATCTCCGAGAGAAATATGACTATCAACCCAGTGGCGACGAAATGATCCACTGGTATGAAAATTATAAGCATCAAAGGGGTTAATAAACACACAGGATGAGGGAGTTTTTGATTTTTCGGGCTTGTTAGATAAAAATCTTTCTTCAGAGGCATCTGTCATACGAAGCGAGTAGGGGATAAGCTCATTCGCATTCTCAAACACAGATTGTAGAATCATCTCAGGATTTTCGCCTTCAATGTTGATCATTTGTGAATAATCGGTATTTTTACGGAAAGATTTTTTATTTGTGAGGAGATAAACAGCTTCTAAGAGATTTGTTTTGCCGTTACCATTTTGCCCAAGAATGCAGTTAATTCCAGGTCCAAAATCAAAAATGCTATTTTTTAAATTTCGGAAGTTTTGCGCCTGTAATTTTTTTATTTTCCAACATTCCATCCACTAGAGCTTAAGCGGCATAATGATTCCCAGAAACTCTGGAAGATCATCAGCCTTAATCACAACCGGGCTTAGTTCGTTATTAAATTCGAAAGTCACATCTGTCTCATTCAACACTAAAAGGCTCTCGATGAGATATTTGGCATTAAAACCAATTTCAGTCGCTTTACCATCATAAACGATTGGAAGTGTTTCAACGGCTTGCCCAAGTGCAGGGTGATTAGTAGAAATCACAAGCTCGTTTTTCTGAATATTGAATTTCACGCCATTTGTTTTTTCATTTGAAAGAATTTTGATTCTTTTAACAGCATTTAAAACAGCGTTGCGATCGATATGGAATCTATTCGTCGTCTTAGACGGAATTACTGTTTGATACTTTGGATACTCGCGAGCGATCAAGCGAATTGAAAGATAGTACTCATTTCGTGCATTCACAAACATGAATGAATCATCAAGCGACATTGAAACTTCATCGTCTGGGTATGTTTCAGCTATTTTTTTAAGTTCTGAAATACCTTTGCGTGGAACGATAACACCGTCGCCTAAAAACTTATTTTCGCCGATAAATTCATGGGTATCTAAAAGAGCAAGTCTGTGACCATCAATAGCAACTGCTCTTAACTTTGATTCGGTCATCTGCAGATAAATACCATTTAAGTACAATCTTGTTTCATCAGTCGAAATAGCATGTTGTGTTTTATTGATGATATGGGCGACTTGTTTTGTTTTTAAACGAAACTCAGAACTTTGATTCTGAAAACTTAGGTGTGGAAACTCTTCAGCTGAAGTAATTAAAAGTGAATAATTAATATTTTTACAAGTTATATTTAAAAGGTTGTTGTTTTCAACATTTAACACAACATCATCGTTTGGAAGTTCACGTAAAATGTCTGCAATGTTTTTGCTATTAATACAAAAACTACCTTCACCTTCGATCTTGGCATTTAAAATTATTTTAGCTGAAACTTCTAAGTCAGTCGCAATAAGTTCTAATTTCTGACCAACAGATTTAATTAAGCAGTTTGTGAGAATAGGGCGTGAATTTTTTTTATCTACGACAGATAAAACTTTATTTATTGCATCTCTTAAAATTTGAGATTGAATCGTTAATTTCATAATTGTTCCTCGATAATTGCTGTTTTAACTTTAACCGATCACTTAATCAAGTAAGCTATCGCCAGTGGTTTCAGTTTCTTTTCTTCCCTTATTATATATATGTATTAATTCTTTATTATAATAACAGGGATAGTGTTGATGCTTTTGGACTCATCGTTTAATTTTCAACACTTAACCTATAATTAACCTAAAGTTCTTAACGTAGCCTTAAGAATTCAAAAAATCTTTCTGCGTATATCATAGATTAATTGGTGGATGGATACGTTCTTGTGCATGTGCATCTTGATAGAACCTTAATGTTTTTAAATGATACTCTGAAGCAAATGGAAAATCCCTCGTGACTACTCCTTTTCATCCACAATTTCGTCCACAATGTTTAAGTTTTGAGTGTTCATCAACATCAGTTCACAATTAATGATGTTAACTTGTTTGTTCGACTACCCAAGGGAGGACGCTACTCTGCCTGAGATGAAATTATCCCTAAATGAAAAACATGTGTGTTAGTGGAAAACTAGAGTTGTTTCTCGATGTCGAGAACTTGCTGAGCGAGGAGCCCATCAGTTTTCATGCGATCACTGATTGTCTTAATAGCATGAAGAACAGTTGAATGATCACGACCTGAGAAATACTGACCATTATCTTTTAGCGTCGGTTTAAGCATTTTGCTGACCAAATACATAGCAACCTGGCGAGGTAGTGCTACTTCTTTTGTTTTGGCTTTTCCACGTACGTCACCGACAGGGATTTTATAATAGTTTGCAACAGTCTTTGTGATCGACTCGATAGAGACGTGCTTTTGGTTCTCAAGCTCTTCATTTAGCTTCAAATGCTCTTTTGCGACCTCTAGGTCAATGTCGACCTTTAGAATTGAAGTCACAGCACCAAGCTTAATCAAGCAACCTTCTAACTCGCGAATATTGCTTTTTACGCATTTAGCAACGAGATTAACCACATCATCAGAAAGGTAAACGTCTTTTTCTACGGCCTTGCGCTTTAAAATCGCAATTCTTGTTTCCAGGTCAGGCTGCTGAATTTCAACAGGCAAAGCTGAAGAAAGTCTGGTGCGGATTCTATCTTCAATTCCGTCAATTTCTTTTGGTGTCTTATCAGAGGTAAATACAAGCTGCTTTCCACGCTCAATAAGCTCATTAAAGATGTGAAAAAACATTTCTTGAGTAGAAGTTTTATTTTTTAGCTCGTGAATATCGTCAATAATTAAAATATCCGTCTGTTCAATATACTTTCTTTTAAATTCAATCGCTTGATTCTTTTTAATGATTGAATCGACCATTTCATTCATAAAACGGTTGGCCGAAGTAATACAGATTCTCATGCTCGGCTTATTTAGCTGAATATGATTAGCAATCGCGTGAATTAAATGAGTTTTTCCAAGCCCAGAATTACCATATATATAGAGCGCCGGATAAGACTTGCCTGGATCTTTGGCAACCGCAAGCGATAGGGCGTGAGCAATATTGTTCGAAGGACCGATAATAAAGTTGTTAAACGTCTTATTTAAATCGATTTGATTAGAGCTATTACCACTTTGGTGCTCAATAACCTGAGAATCAATTGCTTTATAAAGATCATCTTTTGTAGGCTGAAGCTCATCGATGAAGAAGGTTGTATTTTTAACCGACTCAGGCTTTTTACTTTTAATTTTATTCAGTATGTTTTCGCTGTTTGAGCTCATACTTGGCGACGCTCCACCCAATACCTGGATTTCGATACCGTAGTCTTTTCCAAGAATTTCAAAAAGCGCCTGCTTAATCGTCTCAGGATAATGAGTCTCAACCATCTTCTTAATAAAGTTCGTCGTTACAACAATCTCAACTAAATCCTGCCTGATTGCTGATACAGTAAAGGCATTTGCAAAATAAGCATGAAACTTATTAGGATTAATGAGCGTTTTTATGTTTTCAAGAAGAGCATCGGTAATGGTTTTTAATTCTTCTGCACCGAACTCGGCAGATAAACTCTTGGATTCTTTACTGACATTCAATGTTTTGAGAGTTTGTTCTATTACTACTGGGTTCACTTCGCCTCTTTTTGCTGCAGGGCTCTCTGAGAGACCGTCCAGTTTTAAGAAATGATTAAAAGGAAACTTGTTAGTCATGTATATAAATTCTCTTGAATGTGCTTTTTAAAGTTTTAGAGTGGTAACACTTCCCCAAATCTTAATCAACGATGGGACTCTAACAAGAACTTACTCTGACGCTTCGGTTTACAAAAATTATTGACCGTGAACCCTTTATCCTGTAATAGTGACATTCCGAAAAATTTACCCAGTTAATTCCTAAGGACCTTAATATGAGTATGCAAAAAAGAACTTGGCAGCCAAAGAAGCTTAAAAGACTTCGTGATCACGGATTCCTCGCAAGAATGGAATCAGTTGGCGGAAAGAAAGTAATCGCTCGTCGTCGTGCTAAAGGCCGCAAGCAATTAACTGTTTCTACAGGTACTAAGTAATTTTTTGAGATGAGCTCTGCCTCCTTCGGCTTTCCTAAATCTCTCAAACTTACCCAAAAAAAAGATTTTGAATATCTACGTGAACAAAGCACTCGCGGCTTTGTTCATCCGTTGATTTGTTTTCATAAGCCGTCTCGCTTGAACGAGTCTCATTCTCGTATCGCCTATAGTATTTCCCGAAAAATTGGTAAGGCTCACGATAGAAACCGCTATAAAAGAATTTTGCGGGAATGCTTCCGTTTACACCCAGGTCTGCGCCTTCTTCCCTTGAATCTTCTATTCGTTATTATAAAGACTCCTGATTCAGAAGTTCAGCTCAGAGAAGCTTTTGAGCGACTTGCGCGCCAGCTGTGCGTTGCAAAATGAAATTTTTTGCGGTTTTTTTGATCCGAGCTTATCAAGTTTGTCTTTCTCCTTATCTTGGCGTGAATTGTCGTTTCTATCCAAGCTGCTCACAATATTCACGTGAATGCTTCCAAAAGTTTTCCTTCCCCAAGGCTTTGTGGTATTCATCACGGCGAATTTGCAAATGTCATCCTTATCATCCGGGTGGGCACGATCCCGTGCCTTGATCCGCGTTCAATGGAGTTATAATGGGTTCTGAGCAACGTAATGCTTTAGTAGCGGTCGCCCTTTCTGGGTTAATTCTTTTTGGTTGGCAGTATTACTTTCCGCCAGCAAAAGATGCACCGGCAGCAGTCACAACAACTGTGACGACTGAGCAAAACCCGACCAATTCAGGCACTGTTTCTGCTGGACAACCCGCCACTGGTGCAGGCGTTTCTGCTGGTCCTATAGAACCAGCTGTCGACGAACTTTTCACTGTTAGTGGAGCAGGCGTTGCTGTCACTTTTGACAATACTCTTGCTGTTAAAGACATGCAGAACGTTCAAGCTGCTTTTAAATTTGAAGACACTGTCGGATCGGCTAAACCGATGACTGTTGAATTTGATTTCGGGAATGGCTTTCAAAAGGTTCGCTTCGCTAAAGATACAACGACCGAGAACACTTTTTTTAACGCTCAAAATGATTTGAAAGTTAATACTGTTATCAATGAGAAAGGTGCTATTGCCTTTAATCTCGTTTCCAAAACTCCTTTTAAATATCGCTTTGTTTATAAGTCAGATCTTAAGAAACTTGAGAATGGTCAGGAGCGAGTTTTCGCTTACTACACGGATGAATTAAACCGCGAAGTCATTGGTGACGAAGATACTGGAGACCGTGGAATTAAGTGGGCGGGAATTGATTTTAACTATCACTTATTCAGCACGTATTTTGAAAAAGCGCCGTCTCTTATCTATAAGAACGCCGCTGATAAAACGTTCACAATGTATTCAGCGAAGGGCGAAAACACGCTTAGCTACAATCTAGTGTTTGTTAAAAAAGAATACAATTACCTCACAGCTCTTGGTCAGAATTTAAACAATTCTGTTGATTTTGGAATTTGGGGATTCTTTGCTGTCTGGATTCTTAAAGGTCTCCAATTCTTTTACACTTTTATCCCCAACTACGGCGTCTCGATTATTCTTCTGACACTTCTTATTCGTCTTATTACTTTCCCGCTTCAATATAAGTCTTTTGTCTCGATGAAAAAGCTCCAATTGGTACAGCCTGAGCTCACAAAAATTAGAGAAAAGTACAAAGAAGATCCGGCCCGCATGCAGAAAGAAAGCATGGAACTCTTTAAGAAGTCTGGCGCCAATCCTATTGGAGGTTGCCTACCACTTCTTCTTCAAATGCCGGTCTTTTTTGCATTCTATAAAGTGCTTTATGGTGCTGTTGAACTTGTAGATGCGCCGTTCATGTTATGGCTTCACGATCTTTCAAATAAAGACCCATACTACGTTCTTCCTGTGCTTATGACAGGGGCAATGTTCCTTCAGCAAAAATTAACTCCCAATACAATTACCGATCCAGTTCAGAAGAAAGTGATGATGTTCATGCCGCTTATTTTTGGTGTAATTATGAAAGATCTTCCTTCAGGATTATCACTTTATATCTTCGTCTCAACGATCTTTGGTATTCTTCAGCAGTTGATGGTTTTCAACGCTAAGACAAAAGACACACCTGTTGTTTTATGAAGTTTCTTTATTCGGATGAACCGATCATTGCTTGCAGCACTAGTTCTCACGCGCATGCAGCCTTGGCGGTCATCCGGATTTCCGGCTTCATATCACTCTCACAATTCAAAGATTTCTTCAAAAAAGACCTATCCGGTCCTATAGAACCAAAAAAAGTTTATTACACAAAGTTGGTCCTACAGGGGCAAATCATCGACGATTTGTGTTTAACCTGGTTTGCGTCACCCAATAGTTATAACGGGGAAAACATTCTTGAGCTTTCTGTCCACGGCAATACCTTAAATGTTGAGCGGATTTTAGATCTATTTGTGAGCTATGGCGGCTGCCGACTGGCATCCCCGGGAGAGTTTACCTACCGGGCGATGAAAAATAGGAAACTCACTCTTTCTCAGGTGGAAGGACTGGACCTTTTTTTAAACGCCAATTCTGGATATGCTCTCGATCAGGGATTATCTCTTCTCTCGGGAAATTTGCAGGAAACCTACCAAGAACTCTATGATCTCTTTTTAGTTCATAAATCTTCCCTTGAATTATCGATCGATTTCTCTGAAGACATTGGCGATGAAGCGGCGAATGAGTATTTCAATAATAGCTTAAATAATTTCGCCAATAAATTTGAGACTCTTGTTAAGCGTGTGCGCCCCATGGACCATAATCTTATTCAACCCGAGATTGTCCTGGCGGGCCTTCCTAATTCTGGAAAAAGCTCTCTGTTTAATCATCTTCTTTCAGATGAGCGCGCGATTGTTTCGGCGGTGGCGGGAACGACTCGTGATTATCTCACTGAGGCGCTTATGATTGAGGGAGTGAAATATAAGTTGGTTGATACCGCCGGGATCCGTGAGGCGAATGATCTCATCGAAGCAGAAGGGATAAAGCGCACAAAGAAAAAGCTCGGCGATAGCTTCTTTTCTATTCTCCTTATAAATCCTCTCCAAATTGTGGATGGCTTTGCTGAGCTTTTAAGTAATAAATTCGATTTTATCCTTTTCACTCACGCGGACGCTCAGGGATTTGAAGATGCGAGATCGCAACTTGTAAAAAAATACCCGCTACTTGCTGAGTCGGCAACCGGTCCTACAGGGGCAGTTAATTTAACCAAGGCACACAAGGACTTAGAAAAAAACATTATCACGGAAGTAAAAAAAAAATACCTAGGCGTGGTTTCTAGTAAACCTATATTGTTGGATCGCCATAAGCACCTAATATTGCAGACAAGTCAGGTACTAATGAATTATCAAGTACTTGCAATGCAGGAGACAGATGTTGCGATACTTTCCCATGAATTAAATGCCTTAGGGCATTGTATTTCGGAACTCATAGGTATAGTTTCACCGGATCAAATCCTTAACTCTATTTTCAGCAATTTCTGTATTGGAAAATAGATTGTTCCACGTGGAACAATTGAGAACACTAAAATGAAGACTTTCGATATCGCTATAATTGGTGGCGGCCATGCAGGAGTTGAAGCAGCATATATTGCGGCCCAATTTGATTTGTCGGTTGCGGTCATCACTATTCCCGGGGTGGAGCTTGGTTCTGCTCCCTGTAACCCATCCGTCGGTGGTGTAGGAAAAGGTCAAGTTGTTCGCGAGCTAGACGCTCTCGGTGGATTGATGGGAATTCTCGCTGACAAAGCTGGCATTCAGTTCCGAACACTCAATGACTCCAAGGGATTTGCTGTTCAGTCTTCTCGGGTCCAAATCGATAAAGAAAGATACTCGATTGAAGCTGAAAAGATCATCGCCACTATTCCAAACATTACTGTTCTACGTGAAAAAGTAAATCGTATCCAAAAGACTGGTGAGCTCTTCGAGATCAAGGGAGTGAATACTTATTTTGCTAAAAAACTCGTTATGACGGTTGGAACTTTCTTAAATGGAAAGCTTCACACAGGTACAGAGCAAAGTTTTGGTGGGAGAGTCGATTGTGAACCTTCGAAAGGCCTGACTGAGATATTCACTGCGATCAAAACGCGTCCTCAGCGATTTAAAACAGGAACTCCGCCAAGACTTGATAAAACGTCGATTGATTATACAAAATTAGAAGAACAGCCATCCGATTCGACTGTGCGAAATTTTCATTGCCTTCATTCGACTTTCGAAAGAGCGATTCCTCAGGTTTCGTGTTGGCTTGCTCACACAAATACAAACACGATGGAAGTTATCCGCGCTAATAAAGAAAAGAGTCCGATGTTTAACGGACAAATAAAAGGTGTGGGCGCTCGTTATTGTCCTTCGATTGAAGACAAGGCGTATCGTTACCCGGATAAAAATATTCATCACGTGTTTATTGAACCAGAAGGTCTTGGGCTCGATACGATGTACCCTTCGGGAATATCTTCTTCTCTTCCTAAAGAAGTTCAGCTTAAGTACGTTCGCTCGATCGTGGGTCTTGAAAAAGCTGAGATCAAAGTTTATGGATACGCAGTTGAGTACGATGTACTTGACACAACTGATCTGAAATTAACTCTCGAGCATACAGAAATTTCCGGATTATACTTCGCGGGACAGGTCAACGGCACTTCAGGATATGAAGAAGCAGCTGGACAAGGCTTAATTGCAGGAGCGAATGCAGCTTTGGCCCTTCTCGGCCTCGAGGCGCTCGTTTTGAGTAGGCATGAGTCCTACATTGGAGTGATGATAGAGGATTTGACCTCAAACACTCGTGATGAGCCGTATCGACTATTTACCGCTCGCTCGGAAAATCGCCTTTTCATTCGTGAAGACAATTCACTCGTTAGAATGTGGCCTTATAGGACCAGTCTTCTTTTGAATAAACCCATTGATCAATATCAGCGCAGTTTCATGGAAAATTACGAGGAGCTTTTGGCGTTTTGTGATGAAACCATGATCTCGGAAAAGTCACCTTTAATGGAAATGTTCTCAGGAGTCGGTGAGCTTCAGCGGCTCGTTCGTCGCATGAGTGTGACTGAACTATTAAGGCAAGCGTGGCTTAATCCCATCACAACTCTTGAAACAATCCTTTCTCACTACGGTCTTGCGACTGATTATGATCTCATTCGAACGGTGGCGATTTCTAAAAAATATGACGGCTATATCAAACGCTCAGAAGATCAGTTTTCAAAGTTAAAGAAGATGGATTCCATGAGAATAGATTGGGAGGCGATCTCGAGCTCGAATAATATTTCTTTTGAATGCAAGCAGCGTATTTCTCGCATTCGTCCCGATACCTTTGGGCAATTAAAACTCATCGAGGGAATCCGTCCCGCCACTCTAGCCGTCGTAGCAGCAAAGGCATTATAAGATGCTCGATTTTTCTATCCGTTACCTTCATGTTTTAAAAACTAAACTCGAAGGTTTAAACCTCACCAATATTTTGGATCCGGACGAATTTTATAATAAGCAGATCCTTGATTCGATTAATCCCTATATGCAGTCGGAAGCATTTCAGCGCGACGTGAAGAGAAGGGGAGTGGTTGTGGACGTTGGATTCGGTGGGGGATTTCCCATTCTACCGTTGGCGAAACTTCTTCCTGATGTTCAGTTCGTGGGAGTTGAATCGAAACGGAAAAAAGTCGATGCCGTAAAACTCCTCGCTGAAGAGCTTGGTTTAACTAACGTGACTTTAGTTCACTCCAGACTTGAGGATTTTCTTTTTGATAAACCCGCGACCGTGACTTTTAAGGCGGTTGGCACCGTGATCGATTATTTGCCCATCATTCAAAGAACCACTTCAGATATGAGTGTCTACTTCTACAAGGGTCCAAACTTTGAAGAGCTCGAGAGCAGAAGCCTTCCGAAGCTCGCGAAAACCTGGAAGTTTCAAGAAAACCAGGAGATAAAAGTCCCTGGCACACAGCAGCGATTTCTTGTTTCTTTTAATGCACTAAATGTTCCACGTGGAACCGCTAAAACGCTTGTCAATCTATCGGATTTTCTCTAAGTTTGTGTCTCAAAACTAATATCGCGAGGATATAAATGGCTAAAATCATTGCAATCGCTAATCAAAAAGGTGGCGTTGGAAAGACGACCACATCTGTCAATCTAAGTGCTTGCCTCGCCGCAGCAGAAAAGCGAACTCTTCTTATCGATCTGGATCCTCAAGGCAACGCCAGTTCTTGTTTAGGTATTGAAAAAGACACCTTTGCCAAGGCCAATATTTACCATGCTTTGATCAACGAAGAAAATTTTGAAAATTGCATCTATAAAACAGAGCTTCCACTTTTGGATCTTTGTCCTTCAAATAATGATTTAGTTGGTGCCGAGGTTGAGCTCGTTCACATGTTCGCACGTGAATCAAAATTCAAAATCGCGATTGAATCGATTGCGCATAAGTATGATTACATCATTATCGATTGCGCGCCTTCCCTCAATTTACTTACAGTGAACGCATTGACTGCTGCTCACACTTATCTTGTTCCGATGCAGACAGAATTTCTAGCGATGGAAGGACTATCGCAATTATTGAATACCGTTCGCCTTATTCGTACGCAGCTTAATCCTAAGCTTACTCTCGAGGGTATTCTTCTTACGATGTATGATTCACGAAATAATCTTTGCAAGCTTGTTGCTCAAGATCTCATGACTCATTTTAAAGACGATATTTTAAAATCGATCATTCCTAGAAATGTGAAACTTTCTGAGTGTACCTCATTCGGTAAGCCGATCATTCTTTACGATATAACTTCAAAGGGAAGTGAAGCTTATCTATCTCTTGCTCGCGAGATCATTCTGAAATCTGAAAAGAAGCCGGAAACTCTGCAGGTGAAGATGCCTCTTAATAGCATTCCAAAATTTGAAGATTATCAGGTTCAACCTTAGGAGATAATGTATGCAAAAGAACAAACCACAACTTGGTCGCGGTATGGCAGCTCTCCTCGGAAATAATCCTGGATCATATACAGATTCATTCGGGATTTCAGATTCTGCCCCTATAGAACCGATAAAAAAAGAAATCCAGATTGAAACTCATCCGATGCTTGTGGATGTAGAAAAAATCGTCGCCAATAAAAGTCAGCCGAGAAAAATATTTAAAGAAAAAGAACTTCTCGAGCTTTCTGAATCAATCAAAGAAAATGGTGTCATTCAGCCTATCTTGGTAGTTGAAAAAGAGGGCATGTTTGAAATCGTTGCGGGTGAAAGACGTTACCGTGCTTCTCGCCTCGCGGGACTTACAAAAATTCCAGTGATCGTTAAAAGAGCGACGAAGAAAGATGTGCTTGTCATGTCGATTATCGAAAACGTTCAGCGTTCAGATTTAAATTGCGTGGAAGAAGCTCTTGCTTACTTTCAGTTAATGAATGAATTTGAACTCACGCAAGAAGAAGTGGCGAAGAAAATTGGAAAAGAGCGTTCTACAATAGCAAACTTTCTTCGGATTCTAAAACTGCCAAAAGACGTCATTGTTTCTCTTCAAAAAGATCTACTCTCGTTTGGTCACGCTAAAATTTTAGTGGGTATAAATGATGACGAGACAACCAAGCGCCTCGCAAACGAAGTGATCACCAAAGGTCTTTCAGTTCGTGAGCTTGAAGAGCTTGCGAAAAAAGCAAAAACAAAACCTGCGAAAGCGGGTGGCAAAGAAAACAAATTTATTGCTGAGCAATATACACAGTTAAGAAATAAACTTGAGCAGAAGACCGGTTATCACTTTGACCTGAAAGCGAAAAAGAATGGAGCTGGAGAAATCGCCATCAAATTTAGCAACGAAGCTGAATTTAATGATATATTTTCTTATCTGATGAAATAATTTTTTTCTGGAGAGGCTCTTTTGGCCAAGAAAAATGATATTTGCGCCATCATTGAAGAGGGTTGCAAATTTGAGGGTAACCTATCGTTCAGCGGTACAGTCCGTATCGCTGGTTACGTTAATGGCAGTATTTTTTCAAATGACACACTGATTATTTCTGAGGGTGCAGTCATCAACGCTGATATCAACGCCAACATTGTTATTATATCTGGTTCTGTGAAAGGAACGATCAAAGCATCATCTCGTGTAGAGATAAGACGCCCTGCGCGTTTTGAGGGCACTGTGACAAGTCCAAGTTTAATTGTCGAAGAAGGGGTTATTTTCCACGGAATAACTAAAATGAAAGACAAAAAATAGGTCCCTAAACTCCTTGACGAAAAAGCCCTCAAGCCTTAAAAATTACTAAAATTTAATAAGCTTCATTTTTAAGGTTCAACTAATGGAAACATTTACGGCAATCTTCACTCAACTGGGTGTTGATAACTCACTTGTCCCTCAGTTTGTGATTATCCTCGTTTCATTTGTTCTCGCTCATTTCCTTTTCTTAGAAAAACTTCAGAGTGTACTCGAAATACGTGAAGAAAAAACAGTCAAACTAGAAAGTTCTGCGGATGAAACAGTTGAAAAAGTTCAGCGCATGCAAATCGATTATAAAGCAAAAATCGATGATGCTAACCGTACTGCCCTAAAAACAGCGACAGAAAAGAAACAAAAAATCACTCAGAAATATACTGACCAATACAAAGCGACTGAGAAAGAAGTGAATACTTTCGTTGATCAGTCTCGCAATGAATTTACAAAAGAAATTGCAGGCACCAAAGAGGCTTATCTTTCGGAAGCTGATGCTCTTTCTAAATCACTCGTTCAGAAGATTCTTCAATAAGGAAGTCTATGCGTTTTTGGACAGCTTACGCTTTTCTAGCTTTAGGTATCGCTAAATCATACGCCGCCGGCGGTGGCCCTGGAGATCACGGATCTATTACAGATTTGATTGCGCCAACGATGAACGTCGGTATCCTCCTGGGTGTATTAATCTGGAAACTCAAAGGTCCACTTAAGGAGCATTTTGATAATCGTTCAAACGAAGTTTCAAATACCCTTGAACGTGCCAACCTCAAAGCGAAAGAAGCAAAAATGATGCTTGAAAGCGAAGAGCGCAAAACGGCAAATCTCACCAACGAAATTAAATCGATTCACCAACAGTCTGAAAATGATGTTTTGGTTTACGAAAAAAATCTCTCAAAAGAAACTGAAGATAAAACTCAGAAACTTAAAGTGGATGCCAATCAAAAAATTCAAGCCGATAAAAAAGGCATGATGGATGAGTTGAACGCAGAACTTTTAAACCAGGTTATTGCGAAGACGAAGTCGACAATTAAAACAAACAAAGACTATCAAAACAAAGTTTCTACGAAACTTTTGCAAGGGCTATAAGATGAAAGAGCAGGCAGTAGCGAGAGTTTACGCGAAATCACTTCTTGAGCTTGGTGATGAGAAAAATGTAAAGATTGCTGATGAGTTAACAAAGCTCACTGAAGTCATCAATAAGTCGAATGATCTTGAGAACGTTATGTTCCTTGATCTTTTTACGCTTGAAGAAAAGAAAGTGGTCTTTATGGAAGTCGCTAAGAAGCTCGACCTTTCACAAATCACAACTGAAACGGTTAAATATTTAATCGATGAAAAACGTATAGGCATCCTACCTTTGATTTTTAAAGAGATCATCGTAATGGATGACGAAAGACGCGGCTTTATGAAGGGCACAATCGAGGGAACAGATGTGCAGATCGATCCAGCCTTTAAAGCTAAAATCGAAAGCTTCCTAAAAAAGAAGTTTGGACGTGAGCCACACCTTGACTACGTTCAGAACAATAAAATTTCTGCTGGCTATAAAGTCACGGTTGAAGATCTTCAGTTAGATGCTTCACTCGATAATCAATTAGAACAATTTAAACAATCAATTCTTAGCGAATAATAACCCCAAAAAAGGGAAGGAATTCTAGATGAGTACATCAATCAGACCTGAAGAAATCACAGGCATCATCAAAGACAGAATCGCGAACTTTGAATCGCGTCTTCAGATGAATGAAATTGGGACAGTCCTCACTATCGGTGATGGTGTGGCCCGAGTGTTTGGATTAAAAAACGTTCTCGCTGGAGAGCTCGTAGAGTTCGAAGGTGGAGTTAAGGGAATGGTTCTTAACCTTGAAGCCAACAACGTTGGTATCGTGGTTCTTGGTTCTGACGAATCAATTAAAGAAGGTTCAACAGTTAAGCGTACAGAAAAAATCGTTTCTGTTCCTGTTGGGGACGCTCTACTTGGTCGAGTCGTAAACGCAATCGGTGAGCCAATCGATGGTCAGGGCGAAATCGTCACTAAGACTTATCGTAACGTTGAAATTAAAGCTCCAGGAATTATTGCTAGGAAATCAGTTCACGAGCCAATGCAGACTGGTATCAAAGCTATCGATGCCATGATCCCGATCGGTCGTGGTCAGCGCGAACTTATCATTGGTGACCGTAAGACAGGTAAAACTGCCGTTGCTGTTGATACAATCATTAACCAGAAAGGTAAGGGTGTTGTTTGCGTTTACGTGGCCATCGGTCAGAAGCAATCAACTGTTCGTCAGGTTTACCAGAAGCTTCTCGAGGCTGGTGCTCTTGAATATACAATCATCGTTTCAGCTACTGCTTCTCACTCTGCTCCCCTTCAGTATCTTGCTCCGTACACAGGCTGTACAATGGGTGAGTTCTATCGTGATCAGGGTAAGCACGCGCTTATCGTGTACGATGACTTAACAAAACAATCTCAGGCTTACCGTCAGTTATCTCTTCTTCTTCGTCGTCCACCAGGACGTGAAGCATTCCCTGGAGATGTATTCTATATTCACTCACGTCTTTTAGAGCGTGCTTGTAAAGTGAACGATGAATTAGGTGCTGGCTCACTTACTGCTCTTCCGATCATCGAAACTCAAGAAGGTGACGTTGCTGCTTACATTCCTACAAACGTTATTTCGATCACTGATGGTCAGATCTATCTTGAATCAGATCTTTTCAACTCTGGTATACGTCCAGCGGTAAACGTTGGTCTTTCGGTTTCTCGAGTAGGTGGTTCTGCTCAAATTAAAGCGATGAAAAAAGTTGCTGGTACTCTTCGTCTTGATCTTGCTCAGTACCGTGAACTTGCAGCGTTTGCTCAGTTTGGTTCTGACTTAGATGAAGCGACTCAGCGTCAGCTTAACCGAGGTGCTCGTTTGGTTGAACTTTTAAAGCAAGGCCAATATTCACCAATGGATGTTATCGATCAATCGGTATCGATCTTCGCAGCAACAAAAGGTTACTTCGATTCTATTCCTTTGAATAAAATTCAGCAGGTTGAAAAAGATATGCTCGCGGCTCTTAATACTCGTCATGCTGACCTCATGGGCACAATGAGAAAAGAAAACGCAATGTCTGCAGATGTTGAAGCGAAGCTTGTTGATTTCATCAAGGGTTTCGTTGCTAGCTATAAGGCTTGATTTTAAGGATTAAAGACCATGGCAAATATTAAAGAACTCAAGAAGAAGATCAAAAGTACTAAAGGTACTTATAAGATCACAAGGGCGATGAAACTCGTTTCAGCATCAAAGCTGAACCGAGCTCAGGTCCGTATCTTGGGTCTTCGTCCTTATTCATCTGAGCTTGAAGAAACAGTGCGAACTGTTTCTGCACTCGCAGTGGACTACACAAATGAGTACTTCACTCCGAAGGAAAGTAACAAAGCAGTCGTTCTCGTCATTTCATCTGATAAAGGTCTTTGCGGAGGATACAATTCATCACTCGCAAAAACAGTCAGAAGATTTACGGCAGAAAATAAAGGCGAAGATCTTAAATTCTATTGGATCGGAAGAAAAGTGAAAGAGCTTCTTCAAAAAGAAGTAAACTCTGGAAAAACTTTTACTTTCGCTAAGCAGGATGCAAGTTACGAAGAAGTGAGAAAAGTTGCTGATGAAATCGGTGCCATGTTTATCTCTGGCGAAGTCGGCAAGGTTTACGTTGCTTACAACTCTTTCATCTCAGCAATTGCTTTCGACTCTAAAGTCAGACAGCTTCTACCTATGCAGGTGTCGGCTTCTGATAAAGAAATCATCAAGTCAAAATACCCATACGACTTTAAGTATGAGCCAGGTGCAGAGCAAATTCTCGATACATTAGTACCGGAAGTTTACCTCACGACTGTTTATACTTGTGTTCTCGATGCTGTTGCTTCTGAGCACGGTTCTCGAATGAACGCGATGGAAAATGCTTCGAAAAACAGTAAAGAAGTTATTAAAAAGTTATCATTAAAAATGAATAAGATGAGACAGGCCCGAATTACAACTGAGTTAATCGAAGTTGTTTCTGGTGCTGAATCACTAAACGGTTAAGGAGCCTTTCAAATGGAACAAAATACAGGCGTAATTCGTCAGGTGTTGGGACCAGTAATCGACGTTGAGTTTTCTAGCGGAAAACTTCCGGCGCTTTACAACGCTCTCAAGATCACTAACAAAACCATGCCAGGCGGAGAAGGCAATCTCACAGTGGAAGTCGCAAGTCACCTTGGAAACAATGTGGTTCGCTGTATCGCTATGGATGCAACTGAAGGTCTAGCTCGTGGTCAGGTTGTAACAGACACTGGGACACAAATTCAGGCTCCAGTAGGTCGTGAATGTCTTGGTCGAATCATTAACGTTATCGGTGAGCCGGTTGATGAAGCGGGTCCGATTGGTAACAAAAAAACTTATTCTATTCACCGTGAAGCACCTAAGTTCGCTCACCAATCTACTAAGAAAGAACCATTCTTTACTGGTATTAAAGTGATCGATCTTCTTGCTCCTTATCTTAAGGGCGGAAAAATTGGTCTCTTCGGTGGAGCAGGCGTTGGTAAGACAGTTCTTATTATGGAACTTATTAACAACATTGCTACTCAACACGGTGGTTTCTCAGTTTTCGCAGGTGTGGGAGAGCGTACTCGTGAGGGTAACGATCTTTGGCACGAAATGAAGGACTCTGGAGTTCTTGCAAAAACGGCTCTGTGCTACGGACAGATGAATGAGCCGCCAGGTGCTCGTGCACGTGTGGCCTTAACAGGTCTTTCGATTGCTGAATATTTCCGTGATGAAGAGAAACAAGACGTTCTTTTCTTCGTAGATAACATCTTCCGCTTTACTCAAGCTGGTTCAGAAGTTTCTGCTCTTTTAGGTCGTATTCCTTCAGCTGTGGGTTACCAGCCTACACTTGGTACGGAAATGGGAGCTATGCAAGAGCGTATTACATCAACAAAAGATGGTTCGATTACTTCAATCCAGGCCGTTTACGTACCTGCGGATGATTACACCGATCCAGCTCCTGCAACAACATTTGCTCACTTAGATGCAACGACAGAATTGTCTCGTCAGATCGCTGAGCTTGGAATTTACCCTGCGGTAGATCCTCTTTCTTCATCTTCAACAATTCTTTCAGCTGAAATCATGGGTGAAGATCACTATTCTACTGCACGTGCTGTTCAATCAGTACTTCAGAAATATAAAGAGCTTCAGGATATCATCGCCATTCTTGGTATGGATGAACTTTCTGAAGATGATAAAAAACTCGTGGCACGTGCTCGTAAGATCCAGAAGTTCCTTTCTCAGCCGTTCTTCGTGGCTGAGCAGTTCACTGGTATCCCGGGACAATTCGTTCAGATCGCTGACACAATTAAAGGTTTCAAGGCCATTCTAGCGGGTGAAGTAGATCACCTTCCTGAACAAGCTTTCTACCTTGTTGGTGGTATCGAGATGGTAATAGAAAAAGCTAAAAAACTTTCTGAAGGGAAGTAATCATGGCATCAGCCTTTAAACTTAATCTTTTCACACCTAAGGGTGTAGTGATTAAAGATCTTGAGTGTAATGACATCGTGATCCCAACGGTACGTGGGGAGATTAATATTCTCCCTGAGCACACGCACATTCTAACGGAATTGAGCACGGGAATCCTGAGTGCCAAAACACCAATGGGAACTCGTCACTTTTCAGTCACTGCAGGTCTCTGCAGAGTTTTGAAAGATACAGTCACCATTCTTTCGTTTACCTCTGAACGTGCTGAAGACATTGATCTTGAGCGTGCTAAATCGGCCAAAGCGAAAGCTAATGATCGTTTATCAGGTAAAACCAGCCTGACTGACGTCGACCTCATCAAGTTCCGTCGTAAGATGGAAAGAGCTGAACTTCGACTCAGACTCGCAAACCTTAAGTAACCAAGAACCCCGCTTGATAGCGGGGTTTTTTTGCTCACTTTTTTCAGCCAAATTCCCGATACGGCTCACCTGAAAATCGATGTCGTGCCTGTCTCTAGTTTTTAGTCACCTGTCCATAGATCACTTCGAAAAAGCATAAGAACTTCCATTTAATTGGCCCAGAGATTGCTTGTAGGACTTCATTACAAATGGAGAAATAATGAAGCAAATCATCCTATTAATAGTCTTCACGATGGTGTTCGCGGCTTGCGGGAAAAAAATTGATAGTTCCTCCAAGGATGTCTCGGTCTCGAAGGCCAATGCTCTTTTGGATTCTGGAAATTTTGAAGGCGCCATTCAAGCACTGGAACCACTTCATGAAGGAAATCCAACCGATCAGGAAGTAAGCAGCAAGCTTCTTCATGCCTATGCGGGCGCAGGTAGTTTTGAGGCTCTGAAAGTTGCCGAGATCTGGAAAGAAATCGAAAGCATTGTTGAAGACATTAAAAAAGAGCAGAAAGACAAGATTAAAAAAGCATCAGTGGAAGACGCTGATAAATTAATGGGTGAGATTGAAAGAATTCTTAAACCAATTCCAGAATTAACAGATCTTCAGAAGCAGCGCCTGGATCAGGCAATTAAGCTTTATAAAGACCTGGGGATGACTGTTGAAAACGCAGGAAAATATAACAACTTCAAATGGGGTGTACTTCACACTTACCGTTTAGCGATTAATGTTAAGGCAATTGTTAGCTCAGTTCGTAAGTCTAATCAGGAAAGTGGCAAGATTGATATCAAGGCGATTGAAAAACTAGTTATGCCTAAGCTAAAGCTCATGGGTCAGGACTTGTTCATGGCCTACAAGCTTTATTCAAACAGCTTTGATAAAATTAAAAAAGTTACCGATAGTATCGATAAGATTCTTGCGAAAACAATCAAGGATGAGAACTTCAAGTTAAAAATCAATACACTGGCAAAAGATGAAGAAGAGTTCTTCAAGAATATGATCAATGACAATATCAAAGCATCGTCATCACTTCTTAGCATGCTGGGTGACATTTATCACAATAACGGACACAAAGATAAGTTGAATGAACTGGTTAAGAAGTTGCCTACAGCAGTAGAACTAAAAGAAACACAAAAACGTATCGAGCATTTAGTTAAAGTCTTTATTGACCAATTTAACTCTGATCATCCGGAAGTCGAAAGAAAACTTAAGTCCATCTTCACTGAACAACTGAAACTCGATGTGCTGGAAGCGGTGAAACTTAGTTTAAAAGCGAGAAACACGCATCCACTTAAAGAATTGCTTGAAACAAAGAAGCCAGAAGTAGAAGTTCTTAAGAGTTACTACTTAATTCTAAAAGGTGATCTTGAAGCTTCTGATCTTGAAGAGAACCTGAAATCCGAAGTAGAAGTCATTAAGAAGAAAGTGGATCTTGAGATGCTTAAGACTGAGCTGAAAGAAATTGCTGAAGCCTTTAAGGCCGATGCTAAGGTGGTTGAGTTGGGCGGAGAAGCACTTCTGGCCAAGAACAAAGAACAATTGAAAGTTCGTCAAGAAGCCCTGGAAATAGAAATTAATAAAATCCGTGACGATCTTGATGGTCTGACCGATGAATTGAAGGAAAACCTTAATGCGGAAGATGCAGATAAGGAAACTCAGAAAGCAATCGTTCAGGAAGTAAAAGTTCTTGTAGAAAACTAGTAATAACTTAAAATGGGGTAAATGAAATTACCCCATTTTTTTCTTCTTCTGGCCTTAACACTCGCTACCACAGTTTCTGCCCGCGAATTAAATTACATAGAAGCCCACAATTTAAGACTTTCGTCTCAGACTCATCCGGTTCACTGGATAAATCCATTCGTTTTTAATAAGAACCCTGGAGGTTTTGAGACGAATGTTTTTGCTTCTACTCAAAAAGACGTAAAAAATCTTTATGAAGACGTTCAGTCAAAAAATGAAGCCAGAATTACAGAGCAATTAAGTGATAGTCTCGGTCAGCCCTAAAATTTGTCGGCAAAATTTAACTTCGGTTTTAAAATTGATAACTGGTCACAACACTTCTCAACTAACGGTGGAGCAGTTCTTTTAGTCACTGATCCGGTTTTTCCAGAATTAAGAGGGTTTCTTTTTCATGACTATGCATCAACCACAGCATATTTGTACCGGCCAATACCGGCGTTGGTGATAAAGGCGCAAATTACTTTTGGATTCAGAAAGACACTGGATGAAACTTTAACCACCGGAGACCTTGTTAGTGAAGGGCTTGATGTAAAGTTCAACAAGCAGCCCTATATTGGCTTTGCTGAATTAAGCTTACTCTCAACCTACAACACTTTCGGATATGGACACCTGATTTTTGAGCTGACATCACTTCCACTTAAATCATCCGATTATGAATACTGGGAAACCTTTATTGGTTACAAATCAATCAATATTGCCCGAAAGTTGGATTGGGGTATTGCTGAATTATCTTTCTACGGAGGTTATGCTCCTATTTATGCCGGGAAATACGATGTGAACTAGACCTTTAAAATTGGATCCCGCATCGGATTGCTTCAGGCGATGGACCTGGATATTTTCACGACCGATGAGTTTTATCCGGGTGGACTCATTTCATATACGTTTAAGAATTTCCAGCTCGCCGTTTTTACCTTTGAAAGGGCCTACGATGATTTCGGGCGACAAAAGTCTCGTCAGTTTGGTGGTAATTTGAAATTTGCCTGGTAATACACTTAAACAGGCGTAGCTACTCAAAGCTAGGTTTTGCAGAAAGCGACGGGCATAGTTTTTTTAATACCAGGTTTTATTTTTCTAAATAATTAAATTTAAAATAATTATTCAATATTTCGTCCTCGTTAACCCATTTTTCTGAATGCTGAGAGAAGTCTCTGATGAGATATTTGCACATGCCTTGATCATTTTTTATTCCAATAATACCAATGTAATTATCTTTGATATTACCAATCACTGGTATTCCCCTGGCTATCTTGTCACCAATAAATCTTCTGGCTTTTGAAACGCCCTCTTTGTTAAAAGCAAGTGGCTTTTCTAGTTTAAGATCATGTGTCTTACATTTTAAATTTTCTTTTGGATTTTCGTTCGGGTCAAATTTTAAACACTCTTTAGCGGCTGAGGTTCCATTTAAAAAGCATTGAAGATTAAGAATTTCCTTTGCTGTCTTGTTTTGATTTGTTTCACAAAACGCGTCTTCAATTTCTGACTCATAATATTGGTCAGTACATATTTTATTTTCCATGAAATACTGATATCGTTCGCAATAACTAAATCCACTTAATCTTTTATCTATTTTAGCCTTTAAGCACTTTGTGCTTGAATACAACATGTCTTCCATGCTTGAAATTTCGCTGTTTGATTTTTCTCGAATCTCAGAAAGTCTATTGTTTTTAATACTGATTTCACCCATACATCTTTCTGAAGAATTAACTTTTGCCTGAAATTTTAAAATAATGGAGTTCTTTTTCCACATCTCGTCCATTTTTTTAATTTGCAGTTTTACCTCATCATCGAGTTTTGTTATTTGGTCATCAAAATCTTTTCCCTTGCCTATCAGATTCGTCTCAACGGCATTTAGAGATAATTCAGATAATTTTTTAAGAATAGAGATGTGGTCACTAGATTGAGTCGGTAAAGCACTTCTTTGGAATTCTTTTTCGAAAAGCTCCCTAGCACTTTTGTTCTTTTGATAGCATTCTTTTGGCGATGATGCAGTTTCTTTGAATGTTAAGCGAGGCATAACTTTGCAATTCTTGCCTTCTAGAGTATTTAATATGCATTCATAAAGATCGTCTTCTGTTTTCTCTCTGTTCCCCTTTGCTTTAAAATCTTTTTTAAGTGAAAATTCTAGCATCCACCTTAATTGATCTCTTGCGAATTTTATTTCTGAGTAATATTTATGCTTTTCAAGTAAATCGCTTTTAAGTTGTTTTAATTCACTTTCTTTTTTAGATCTTTCTTCTCTCTTTTTTACTAGTTCAATCTTGAAAGTTTCAATTTCATCAGGAGTTAGAGTGAATATATCTTCATGGCTAAAAGAAGTGGTGGAAGCAAGTATCATTATAATAAAAAGAAAAGGTTTCATTAATTATTGACCATGTAAAAAACTTGGTTTTATTTGTATAGACTGTTTCCCATTTTTATCAATTTCAGTTGTTTTAAAATGCTTTGTATCATCAAGTTTGTTTTTACCGCAAAATTCTTTACCTAAAATAATTTCACTATTATTTGAACTTAAAGCAGTAGAATCTTTGTCTTTTTGAAAGATACTGACTTCTTCCCATTTGGTCTCCGTTATCGTAGCATTTGTGGAAATTACACTCCCTCTCTCGTTACCATCTCTGCAGTCGTTTTCACCTTTAAATTGTTTGGATGGTTTATTTAGCTTTTTATTTTCATCAAGTGGATATCCAGTGCAAAGTTCGTCACAGGGAACAGTTGTTACTGTTTTTACTTTCTTACCGTTTACATATTTAATGTCAGAACTTTTACAGAAAAGTGGTATTTCTCTTGTGCTTGGTTTATTTAGATGTTTGTATCCAGTTACGTAGCATTTTCCGAGTTTAAATTGATCAATTGAATTGACTCTCTTCCATGTATTTCCAATTTTTGGATTGCCTCTAGTTTGCTCAAAACAAGCTTTAAAGCATTTATTATCTTGCTTGATTCTCATCATAATTGTTGATGTCTTTCCATCTGTTGATCTTTTGAGTTCTTTTAACTCCATCTCAACAGATTTGCCTTCATCAAAGTATTTGTTTTCTGGATTACAATCTTTGTCCCCAATTATCTCATTGTTTTTTAAATCTACAGGACAAAGGTCACTAAATAATTCTTCGGGTTTTGGGGAAACTTTTGGATTTCTCCATTCAGTATTTTTTTTGCTTTCTTTTTTAAATCTCCAAAATGGCCTGAATGAGAAATTTTTTGTTGGTATTCCATCTTTATATTCTCTGTCCCACGTTAGTCCAGCATCCAACTCAGATCCGCCTATGCTTCCCCCAAGGTAGACACTAGGTCTATCTAATGGGCCTTTTGTGTGCTCAGGTAGTTGGCCTTGTATATTGTCAAAAATTCTTTCGGGATCTTCTGCAAAAATTGGCAAAGTCACTTTTGCTCTAATCCCTTTGTCTTCATTTGGGCTTGAAGTTTCCACTTTATAAAACCATGCACCACTCGGCTTTCCTTTGCAGTCTTCTTCTACATAATCTATAAATGATTTCGGTTCAGGCGTTGGGCATAGTGGTTCCATTGCATAAGTTTTAACTTCGAGCAGACTTATGATGAGTCCAGAGATTATTATAAAGTTATTTACTATCATCTTGACCTCTTCAGCATTGTTTCACTAATCGGAGTTTTTTTTAAATTGTTGAGTAAATTGATTCGGCACAGTGTTTCCAGCCACTTAGGGTTTTTTATCTGTGTTTTATGATGAGCACCATTATATTCGAGCATTTTTATTTCTAGAATAGAATCTTAAAAGCGAAAGACATGATCTCACTTTAGAGAATTTATCATGTTGCCAACTGATACAAAAAACACAAAAGAGATCGCAAGATTCTACAAAGACATTCTCCAAATGGATCTTTTGCTTTGTATTAATGAAGATAGTGTTTCTTGTAGTGTTCAAAAAAATATTTCATTTTATGGTGGTTAAGCCTCTGCCTATTTCGGAAAATATGCAGTTAACCGGACAATAAAGTTGAGGTCTCATTTGGATAGGCTTGAGTAGTCATGGTCTGATTATCCAGAAAGCGACATTAATTCTTTTTAAGTCCCGCAATAAAATCATTATTCGCATAAAATGATTATATATGCCTTTCATGCTGACACGGATTTTTGCTTATTTTACGCTTTTTACGTACCTGGTTGTAGGTAGCGTTTGTGTGCGTCTTTTTATGCCGGAAATTAAGACAATTGAAATCTCGTCTGATTACCTTTCTCTCCTCTCATCAACTGAAATTAAATCTGAAGAAGTTGGGATTGTTTCAGCACCGGAACTGAGCTTTGCGGAAATCAAATTTCCAGCTCCTGTTAAAGTCGTGGCGAAAGTATTACCGCAGCCGAAGAAAATGGTTGTACCGAGTGCCAAGCCGGTAGAAATGAAGTTCCAGCAGGTCGCAAAAAATGAATTACCCTTCAGTGAACCGGTAGTTTTAAATACGGTTGTTTTGAATTATGAATTGCCACAGAAGCTTGCCTCTTTATATGTTGATTTTAAATATGAAATGATTGCAGCTGCCGAAGAGCCGGAATTAGAAGATGAAATTTCGACTTCTCAAGCTGCTGATGCTGAGCCTGAGTTTTTTGAATATAAAGACGAAAAAGTAGTCACTAAAAAAACCACTCCAGTCCCCTCGGTTGATGTAGCAGACGGGGCATCTTTAGAAGAATCCACAACTCCACAAACTGTAAACAATGTGGACAATGTTAATGGAACTGAAAACGCAGCTGAAGAAGTTGCAGTTGATGATCTGATTGCTTTTGACTATTCAAAAGCTGAAGCGGATGTAAAAGCACAAATGATGCCAACGGTAAGTATCGTGAATACTCATCCGATGATTCCGGCGACTCCGGTAGCTCAGCCGATTAAATGGACTGATACTCCTAAGCATTCGAAAAAGACCAAGCCTTTGACTACTCAACAGGAAGACGGCAATGATCCGTTAGATGGCGGGGACAAAAATGACTTTGTCGATCCTGTGCCAGAAGTAGCTAAAACTTTTCCAAACCGCATGACTATCCAGCTAACTGGGACAAACCTAGAAAAGACAAAACCTGAAGTTGGGTTTGAAATCCGTTTCCAGGACGACTTATCTGAAGCAGTTCAGGATTATAACTCTGGCGAAATTTCAATAGATCAGGAACTGGCACAGCCAAAAATGAACAGATCTATTACTGTGTTGAAGCTGGGTTTTGCACCAACCAACACTGATCTTATTCTGGAAGAAGGCGTTACTGAATTAACAATTCCAGCGATTGAAGAAGATACTTTTAATGAACTCCTGGCCCCCTACGAGTCACGTGGTCCGATAGGGGCAGTGCTGGTTGAGCTAGATGCTAAAAAAGTGGAAGGCGCCTCTCTAGATGTGCCCTACTCTCAGGTCTTAAAACTCACTGAAAATATGGCCTTAACTGAAGGCGATGATTTTACTTACCAGTTATTTGTTGGGGTTAAAGCAGGAAATGCGATGCTTAGTTATAAAGGCATGCGCGGCGATATTACTTCAAAAATTATTCATGTCCATGAAAGAGAAGTCACTTTTGAATCGAACTTCTTTGAAGATGTGAGCGATGAGACCGTTACATTACTCGAAGAAGATTTAATGGCAAAAGAAATGGCACCGCTGATTCTTTCCGCGGAAGAAGTAAAACAATTTGCTACAACTAAAACAGCTACCAAATTAAATGATCATACTTACAAAACCGATTTTAATCGAACTTTGTTAGGTGCCAGAAAATACTTAGAATTAAGTCATCAGTCTGAACCAGTCTTTGTAGGCTTTAAAGAAGCTAAGACGCTCAATATTCCGTCCGAAAACTTCATGCGCTATATTCTTTCTAAGTTTGAAGGTGGCCGCCTTGGTAATCGATGTCTAGTGCAGGTTAATCTCACCAAAAAAGCCGTTAAGGTTGATGTTGGTGCTGAATCCGTCGGATCGTCACTCATGACTTATACTCAAATCCTTGATGCTGACGGAAAGTTCTATGATTCTATAAGCTCTAAGAGTGCAAAAATTATTGTTGTTGGTGAAAATCAGGGAGCTCCTGATTTAAGTCAAGATGGAAAAATAAATTTGAAGATCACTTATCAGGACGGAAGCATTCAATATCTTGGAAGCTACTGTTCACCAAATACTTATCTCGTAGAGCAGCTTTGACGCTGAAGAAGTTTTCCCCAATCCTTAGGTTTCAATTTCAATAAATCACTATAATTAATCTGATAAAATGTACTCTTTGGTAGAATTGATTTAGCCGTAAGGATAAATCCGCGGGGTAATTTGGTCTGGAGATCTTCGATGTGATGATTGTGAAAATGAACATCGTCTATCAGGTCATCATTGAGTTCACGCGTAAGATTGACTCCACATTTTGTCATGTAAAATTTAAGCTCGTTATCCACGTCTGACCGATCTGATTTATGAAGATCGTCAAAAATTTCTTCTCGATAGGCAAGAGTATGAGCAAGAGCAAGAAACTCGCTGTAGAAGTTTTTTGAAGCAAAACCAAAGTGCTGTGAGTCGCTGTGCTTTATAATCGCCTCAAGATTTACGACGTTACTTGCAAGTTCGCGTTTGGTCTTTAAAAGATGTTTAGTTCCTGAATTATAGGCGGTCACAGCTAGGTCCCAGGACTTCATAATTTGAAAATTCTCGGCGAGAAGAAATCCCGCAGCCAAGGAAGAAACTCCAACATTTGAACGATAATCAGTATTGTTTGTTTTTTTAGGGACATAATAACTTGCGATCAAAGGCATGAATTGCCACGCTCCAAGTGCATTTACTCGGGAATGAGCTTTGGGATTAAAGCTAGATTCAAGGAATGGAATCGCGAGTAGTTCTTTGGGAAGTTTTTTGTTCGTAAAATGTTTTGAAAGAAAACGTTGATAGGGAAGGGAGCGTATAACTCCATCGCGGATAAAGTTTTTTTGTCCTGTTTGTGTTCGTAGGTTGTTTTTTAATTTTGTAAAAAAAATACTTCGCCCAGATTTGCTGGTGGGTAAATTAACATTTGCCTGTTTTAAAATTCGGTAGATTTTTTTTGAAGTTGGGCTTAAAGAAAACGGATCTTTTGACAGATGCTCTAAATCCTTTTTAAGAGCGTTAATCTTTTCTTCTGAAAGCTTTTGTTGAAGTACATAGAGCGTGTTTTTAGAAAGCTTCTTTTCGTGGATCAATGAGAAGTCTAAAACTTTATAAATTAAAGATAAATTTGATTTGTCATGAATCACAACAGAGTTTGATTCAAACTGTGTATATATCAAAAACCAGAAATTAACGTTCGGATAATAGTAAGGAGTTACGTTAAAAACATTGGCAACCCTGTCGTCTTTATCTAACAGGTAGGGTTTAAATGCTTCTGTCGACATCCAAGAGCGCTCAACAACATCACCTTTTTCCGCAGGTGGAGCTGCTCGCCAGCTTAAGTCTGTTCCAAAAAAGGGGTCGGATGCGGTTATGAAAATCCCGATAAAAAGCGAAATAAAAAAAAACTTTACAATCATTTAGGGCTCAAAATCTGCATAGTTCTCTTGTATCCAGCCTCAACGGCATGAGCAGAGACTTTTGAATTTAGTGAAAACGAATTGGCAAAAAATAATTTGTAATCATGATGGTTGGGAAAAATATCAATCAGTTTTACTTTCGGATTGATGTTGAGTTTTCTTTGAAGAATCGCCATGATTTCACGACGATGAGTGTTTGAGAATTTTTCCATTTTCATGTAATCGTTTACAGTATCAATAATATCAATGGCCTTGGCGCGTTCAGCTCGTGATGCCACAATTTTTTTCTGAATCATAAGGTAAATCGACTGAATCGCAATTGGTGGCAAGCCGTAATTTACTAACGATCCAACTTCGTCGTGAAAGTGATAAGGCGTATGAGTCCAAGAGCTAATAATCACTTCACAACCATTGTCTTCGGCTACGTGAGTTGAAAGAGTTTCTCGAATCTCTCCATCAATATAGTAATCAACACCATTGGTGAGACGGTTTTTAATTGGATAGGGACAATAGAAAGGGGGAACACTCATGCTTGCCGCGGCTGCGTAGGAAACATTTGTTCCCGTATAATACACAGATGTGCTGTCATGAGATGGATTTGGATAATTATATTTACTAAAAATAACTTTTCGAGAGTGATCTAACTGAGTGGCGACAATAAAAAGATCAGCAGCAAAGTCTTCGAAGGTATCTTTTTCAATAACATGCCTTAAAAGATAATTTCTCACACCTTCTGTGCTGAAAAACCCTGGAAGAGAAATAATGGGCTTTAGGAAATTTTTAAGTAATGTTGGAAATCCATCCAGTGGAAAATAAAGATCACTTTTAGGCGCTTTAAGTTCGGGCCGCTTGATATAAAACATATCTTTGTAGGTAATACCCTGGAGTCGAGAACCCTTGATTCCTAAAGTCGCCTGAATAATATCCTGAGGAGTGTAGCCGGCAGCGAGGTAAACACAAATCATTGCACCCGCGGATGATCCAACGTAAGTGCCAATCTCGAGGCTTTTTTGGTTTAAATCCTGCCCGGGTGATGAGTTTTTGTTACTTTTCAACGAAAAGCCAAGCTCTTCGAGAGCAAGTGTCACTCCCAAATGCCAAGCGGCGGCCTTAACCACACCACCGGAAAGGACGAGTGCGATCTTTTTATTTTTCAATTCATTTAAATCAACCGACATCTCTACTCAACTTTTACTAAATTTTGATTTTGCACATCTTCATCGGATTCTTTAACATTAAGATTAACGCTAAAGGAGCCTTAATGAACGCCACTGAAGGAGTTTGGTTATCCATCAATGACTATTCACGCTACAAAAATGTCTCCATCTCTACGATCAGAAGACACATCAAGAACAATATTCTGAAGCACAAAGAGGAAAACGGGAAGTATTTTATCTACGTTCCTTCAACAGATAAGCTTCGTCTTAGAGAAGAAGAAGAAATACTTAGAATTAAACTCGAAAGCGAATTACTCCGTTCACAATTAAGACAATTACGCGAAGAAAACAACGAGTTAAAAATGCTCGTTGATTTGTATGAACGTCAAAATACAAAACAAACGCGCACAGAATTACCACCAGAGATTCCATTACATCTATGAAAATCCCTCTATTGCTCCTTACATTTGTCGTTTCGTTTTCATCATTTGCTCAATCGTCCATGCGTCGATGCACACTTCTTCCAATTACAGATAGTGTTGGTGGTGCTATTGGATTCAAGGTTTTTGAAGAGATTGAAAATGAATTAAAGAAAAGTAATTGGTGCACCTATATTTCCAACTCTGGAATGATTAATGTCTTTAGTCGTTATCGCGAAAATCTTCCTCAATTCCTAAAAACAAAAGATGTATTAGTCACCGTTGGAGAAAAGCTCAAGGTCGGATCAGTTATCCTCATTGGTCTCAAAAATGAATTAGCAGGAACAGAAATTGAAATGACTGTTTATGCTGACAATGGCGAAGATATTTATTTTTCAGAAAAAACACAAGTGAATGGAAATGAAATCGATCAGATTTCACAAGCTGTAAGAAATTGGCTTGATGTTTATTCCAAAATCATTCCCTATGATGCAAAAATAAACGGAATACTTGGTGATCAAATCACTCTCGATGTAGGCAAGGGTTATCCTATCCAGCCAACTCAAGATTTTATCATTAAGCGTCCAGTAGCGAAAAAAAAGCATCCTCTTCTTAAAAAAATTGTTGATTGGGAAACTGAAATTCTTGCTGAGGGAAAAGTTTTTTCGATCTCAGATAATCAAGCTCTGGGACTGGTGAAAGCCTATAATTCTGAGAAGAAACTTCAGGCTGGTGACTGGGTCAGACTTAAGGAATTTAAACAAGTTGTTGTAAAAGATCCAAACCTCGCTGATAAAAAAGAAGAATCCCCGGGTACTCTTGGTATTTTATCAATAGCCCTTTTTGGATCTAGTTCTAGTGTTGATACAAATACACCGGGCGGCTCGAACAGAATGAGCGGTAATCTCTTCGGTGTTGATTTTAGAGCAGAAGGTTGGATCACAAGACAATACTTTGCAGCTTTAGAAATTGTTCGCTCACTTGGAACACTTAAAGAAGAGTCCGGTAACCCAAATAAATCAAGCGTGAATGCCAACAATGGAACCTTCAAATTAACAGGTGGGTATAAGTATTTACCAATAGGCTTTTTTTACGGGCCACAAATAGATATTTACGGTGGTTACGTCAACCATAGTTTTGATCTTGATTTGTCCGCTACCGACGGTTTTGGAAAAAATACTATTTCCGGACTAGTCTTCGGAACAGCCGCAAATATTCCCATAAATCGTGAATACCGCTTTTTTGCGCAAGCGGAATTTATTCCTTTTCCAACATACAGCGAAGACGACAATCTTTATGGCAACGCCAAGAGTGCTTCTGCCATGGAGCTTGAAATAGGCTTGAAATATCAATACACCACAAGAATGACGGTTGACGGAAGTATCGAAACGATGTCCCGCAAGGCGAAATTTGGAGGAGATTTCAAAGAAGTGTCTTACAAAGATAACCGTCTTAAATTCGGGGTTTCGTTTAATTATTAGAAATAAAATGATAAATATAAAGGATGAAAACCAGCCGAATACAGGAACTTGAAAAACTCATCCTTCACCATAAAGAACGTTACTATCTAGGCAATGCTGAAATCTCAGACGAAAAATACGACAAGCTAGAATTCGAGTTAAAAAAACTGGATTCAGAAAATCCTGTTTTAAAGGTCGTTGGGTTCAAGCAAACTGAAGCCGTCAATAAAGTCCCTCATCAAAAGAAAATGCTCTCCCTTGATAAAACCTATGAAGAAAAAGATCTTTCAAAGTGGGTTGGTAAAGAAAAAGTTGTCAGCGTATATAAAGTTGATGGGTCAAGTTGCTCACTTATTTATGAAAATGGCCACTTAGTGACAGCTAAAACCCGTGGTGATGGGCTTATGGGTGAAAACATCACTAAAAAAGCGATCTTCATTCCGGATATCCCCAAGCATGTTTCTGGCAATCGAAGCTTTGAAGTCCGTGGTGAAGTTTACTGTATCGAAAAAAACTTTTTTATTCTTTCAAAAGAAATGCAGGATTTGGGTCTTGAAGCACCAACTTCTCAGAGAAATATTGTTGCCGGATTACTAGGTCGCAAAGAAAGTATTCAGCTCTGTCGTCACTTAAGCTTTCAAGCCTTCGATGTCATTTTGGATGAAAAGTTTTCTCATGAGCATCAAAAACTAGATGTCCTTAAAGAAGCTGGATTCATCATACCTGAATATGAAGTTCATAAGAGCGGCAATGGACTTAAAGAACGTATAGCTGAGGCAAAAGAATTCATGGCGAGTGGAGACTACCTCATCGATGGACTTGTTTTTATTTATGACGATTTAAAACTTCACAATGAACTTGGCGAAACAAGTCATCACCCTCGTTATAAAATTGCTTTTAAATTTGCCGGTGAAACAAAGGTCGCAAAAATAAATGAAATCGAGTGGGGCGTTTCACGAAATGGGACTCTCACTCCTGTGGCATTGATCGAACCAACTGAATTGTCAGGTGCTGAAATAAGACGAGTCACCTTGCATAATTTTGGCATGGTTCAAAATTTCCAACTTAAGGCGGGCGATAAAATTGAAATTATTCGTTCAGGTGAAGTTATACCCAAGTTTTTGGGAGTCATGGAGCGATCGAAAAATGAATTCTTTTATCCAAAAAAATGCCCGAGTTGTGACTCAAAGCTGATCATTCAGGACATTTGGCTTTACTGCGACAATGATCATTGCCCAACTAGAATTAAAGAAGAAATATTAAATTACGTCCACAAAGCTGGCATTGATGATGTTTCTGATAAGAGACTTGATGAAATGATTGGAAAGGGATTCGTTAAAGGAATCCCGGATCTGTATCGCTTGAAGCTTGAGGATTTTCTTTTATTAGACAAAGTAAAAGACAAGCTCGCTAATAAAATGTTGGAGAATATTCAGAAAACGAAATATCAAGGTCTCGCCCAATTCATTTCAGCTATTGGCGTTGAAGGTGTGTCGATCACTAAAAGTGAAAAAATAATTGCCCAAGGTTATAACACGCTTGAAAAAATCCAGTCACTCACGTTAGAGAAGATGCTTGAGTTCGAGGGATTTGCAGAAAAATCTTCAATGTCCATTTTAGAGTCACTAGAAAAGAAACGACCTTTAATTGCAGAACTCCTCAGAGTCGGTGTGAAGGTTAAGGCCGATGAGGTTTCTTCAGGGGAAGGACCTCTCTCTGGATTAAAGTTTTGCATTACAGGAGAACTCAGTCAGCCTCGGCCTCAGATAGAAAAGCTGATAAAACAAAATGGTGGAGTTATCGCAGGGGTTTCCAAAAACTTAAGCTTTCTTGTAACAAATGAAGAAGAGGGAACTTCGAGTAAGTACGTAAAGGCGACTGCACTTAGTGTCCCCGTCATTAACGAAAAGAAACTAATGAAAATGATCGAGGGATAAGATGGCCAAGATTAAAACAGTTTTTACTTGTCAGGAATGTGGCTATCAAACAGCAAAGTGGCTAGGTAAATGTCCTGATTGTAATCAATGGAATTCTTTTTCTGAAGAAGAGACTCATAAAGAAAGCAAAGCCGCACCCAAGTCGATTTCTGGACGTGAAAGTAGACCCAAAACAATTGATGAAATTGAGCATGAAAGTGTTCACCGTTACTATACAAAAATTGGTGAATTTGATCGTGTTATGGGTACCGGGGTAACGATCGGTTCTCTAACCCTTATTGGAGGCGAGCCAGGTATTGGTAAATCAACCCTCTTAATGGAAGTTTGTGGAAAAATCCTCGATTCGTATCAAGACGAAAAAATTCTTTACGTCAGTGGTGAGGAATCTGAGTCTCAAGTCGCTCAACGATCAAAACGTCTTGGTGTGCAAAATAAAGGTTTTTACATTTACAATGAGACAAATTGGCAAAAAATTCTTGAACACGTAAAATCGATAAAGCCAAAATTTTTAGTTCTGGATTCGATTCAAACAACTCACTCAAATCAAATTGATTCTGCAGCTGGCACGCTTACTCAAATTCGTGAAGTGACTTATGAACTCATGAATTTCGCTAAGGCTTATGATCTTACGTGTTTCCTGATAGGCCACGTGACCAAAGATGGTCAAATTGCAGGACCCAAAATACTTGAGCACATGGTTGATACCGTCATTTATTTTGAAGGGGATCAGTTGGGTCAATATCGTATGCTTCGGGTTCTCAAAAACAGATTTGGAAACACCAATGAGGTGGGAGTTTTTGAAATGCAGGAAACAGGCTTGATAGAAATAAAGAATCCATCACAATATTTTCTGGAGCAATCTCTTCCTGGATCTTATGGGCGTTCACTCACTTGTATTCTTGAAGGCTCAAGATCACTCTTTGTGGAGATCCAGGCATTAGTTGTTGAAAATAAGTTTGCGGTTGGAAGAAGAACCACACAAGGATTAGATTCTAACCGTGTTGCACTCCTGGTTGCTGTCATTGATAAATACCTTGGTATTCCACTTTCTTATAATGATATTTACGTTAATGTTGTCGGAGGAATGAAGTTATCCACAAGAGAAAATGATTTAAGTGTAATTGCCTCTTTATTAAGTTCATATTTTCAGACACCAATACCTAATGACACATTATTTATAGGTGAAG
The DNA here is from genome assembly GCA_040399915.1 of Bacteriovoracaceae bacterium. Taxonomy (GTDB): domain Bacteria; phylum Bdellovibrionota; class Bacteriovoracia; order Bacteriovoracales; family Bacteriovoracaceae; genus Peredibacter. The sequence continues at coordinate 1,052,758 of JBBARE010000001.1, read as the reverse complement.
TGGGCTTAACGGGCGAAGTTCGCTCAGTGCCTATGATGGAGATGAGGTTAAAAGAAGTTGCTCAAATGAATTATAAGCGAGTCATTACTTCTAAAAGAGCAGCAGAAGATCTTAAAGGGAAATACAAGCTGGACTTGGTGGGAATCACCAAGGCGAGCGAATTGAAAAATTTGTTGTTTAAATAATTATTGGCAAGATACCGGAACATCATCTGGTTCAGACTGATCACACTGAGCAACCTACGCCTGATCTTTGAGTGAAGTTGTCGATTTTAGAGGTAGAGCCTTTTAATAGTCTCGTCCCACAGCTGTTTCTTAGCTGTGTAATAGCCATTTTTCACAGGCTTAAATTCTTTTTCAAGTTTCCAGTATTTTCCCATATCTTCAATACTAACTTCACCCCGGCCTACAAGGCATCCTACTGCAACTCCGAAGGCGGTGGTATCGATGACTTGTGGGCGGAGAATTGTTTTTTGAGAGAAGTTTGCCTGCATTTGCATCAGAACATCGTTGGCGGCTGCTCCTCCATCGACGCGGATATCGTTTAACTGGGGAAAGTCTTTTTTAAAGCTAGAAACGGAGTCGTTGAGAGATAAAGCAATTCCTTCGAGACAAGCACGAGCGATATGACCATTATGTGTATCACGAGTTAATCCAACAATGGCCGCCTTGGCGTGTGAGTTCCAGTACGGAGTACCAATTCCAGTAAAAAAGGGGAGAAATAAAACATGCTCCATTTGCGAAAGGTCTGTGACCTCTGCTGCAAGTTTTGAAACTTCGGAAGATGACTTTATACTTTTCAAATTATCTCGTAGCCACTGAACGGCAGCACCTGCAATGTAAGCTGAACCTTCAAGTGCATAAACTTTATGGCCCCGAAATGAATAGGCCGCTGTTGTGAGTAGACCGGTGGTTGAATGAATGATTTTTTCACCAGTGTTAAGTAGTAAAAAAGCTCCTGTCCCATAAGTCGATTTAATGTCACCAACTCGAACACAGGCCTGACCAAAAAGAGCAGCTTGCTGATCACCCAAGATTGAAAGAATGGGAATTCCATCAGGTAAAATACCAGCGTTTTTTGTTTCACCAAAATTTGTAAAAGACTCACGGATTTCCGGAAGAAATTCTTTTGAGATTCCAAAAAAGCTCAAGAGGTCTGAATCCCAGTTAAATGTCTCCAGATTCATTAGCATTGTTCTTGAAGCGTTTGAAGCTTCTGTCACAAAACTTCTTCCATTGGTTAATTTATGAATTAGAAACGTATCAATTGTAGAAAGACATAAATCTTTTCTGTCGGCTGCCACTTTAACCGCTGGTACATGATCGAGTAGCCAGCGCATTTTTGATCCAGAGAAATATGGGTCAAGTGGTAAACCTGTCTTTTTGCGGCAAACCTCCTGATAACTTTTAGCGTTTTCTTCACAGTATGAAGCTGTTCTACGGTCTTGCCAGACAATCGCGTGATGAAGAGGTTTGCCTTTCTTATCATAAGCGCAGGTTGTCTCACGCTGATTAGTAATACCAATCGCGACTATTTTTTTTGCATCAACATTGTTTCTTTTTAAAACGGCTTCAACAGATATTGAAACGGATTCCCAAATTTCATTAAGGTCATGCTCAACCCAACCTGGTTTAGGATATATTTGTCGGTAATCTGATTTTTCTTTGTCGATAACTTTAAGAGAGTTTGCATCAATGAGTAGAGAAGTCGTGCCTGTCGTGCCTTGGTCAATCGCCAATATGAAGTTCATAAATCCACCTTAGAGGGAAAAAATTATTGTAGGTTAACTGCTTTTGGTCCACCGGGTTTATCATTCACAATAAGATTGGCCGAGTATTCCCAATAGCGTGCGAGATTTTTATTCATAATGGCGACAAAACCAAACGAGATACCTGTTACGACTGCTAGCAATAGAACGAATTCCACAATCGTCTGACCCTTTTCGCCAAGCTTTTGAGTGAGTTTGTTTAAAGGTAACGGTTTCCAGGACTTCATATATTTTACCAATTGAGGTACATTAGCTTCACAGGATTTTATGAACAAAAAGCTCATTCCCGTCGTCCTTTTTATTATGGCATTTAGTGGATTTCTTTCCACTCAAATCCTATGGGACAACTTCAATCTTAACGCAGAATTAGTCGACGAAGATAAACAAAAACACTCCGTTTATGAGACTAACTTCCAAACACTTAATTTAACAACGACCAAGAAAACGACCATACAGCTCAAGAACGATCCCGCTCCAATAATCGTCCTTAATTTCTGGGCATCATGGTGTATTCCCTGCTTAAAAGAGTTCCCAAGCTTGGTGCAGTTTCAGGAAAAATATAAAGGCAAAGTTAAGGTTATTGGGATTAACGGAGACACTGATAATCCGCTGGAACTTATCCGTAAATCAGAAGCACGCTACAAGCTTAATTTCGAATCAGTAGAAGATGCGAATGAAAAAATAGCTGAAATGTTTATGATCAGGACTTATCCGGTATCTATTGTGTTTCATAAAGGTAAAGTGATTTACGTAAATAAGAAACTTCACAATTTTATGGATGCCGATTTCACAGCACTGATAGACAAATCTCTTATCTGAGACTCACTGAAAAATTTTTACCCCAGTTGTAAGTAATCTCTGACAAGCTTTTAGCCTCAAAAAGTGAGAAGCGAGCTTGCATGCCTTTTTTAAGTGCACCCTGATTCGTTATACCTAATGCCGCCGCTGCATTCATTGTTATTCCGGCCCAAAGTTCACACTGATTGATTTTCAATTGCGCTGCTGACATTGAAGCAATAAGAAGCAAGTTATCGCAGTGACACGATCCTGGATTATAATCAGAGCCTATCGCTACCTTTGCTCCTGCATCTAAAATGAGTCGTGCCGGTGCCAAGGGTTTACCAAGAAAAAAAGCTGTACCCGGTAATAAGGTTGCTACTGTTTTGCCGGTCGCCAGATCTTTAATTCCTTGCTCACTTATTTTTAGTAAATGATCGGCAGACAGTGCTTCGTAACGTACAGCAAGAGAAGCCCCGTTATTATCATTAAGCTCATCTGCATGGGATTTACGTGCGATTCCCAAAGATTTTGCCTTCTCAAAAAGAAGGGTCACATCTTCCGCTGTAAAATAATTTTTCTCATGGAAAATATCGACAGCATCAATCACTTTCATGGGTGCCAGTTTTTCCAAAAGAGGAATTACGACATCCTGCAAGTAGGCACTTGAAGAAGAGAAAATTTTAGGAACATCGTGAGCAGCGAGATAGGTATTAAAAATTTGAACTTTCGGATGAAACTTTTTCTTTAGACGATTGATAACCATTGAGAGCTCGAGTTCCTTATCAAAATTAAGCCCATAACCAGACTTAATTTCAATTGTCCCTATCCCATAAGAATAAATTTGCTCGATTTTTTTAACGGCGAGCTCAAACAACTCATCTGCTGATGAATCATTGGTTTGTTTCACGGTCAGAAGAATTCCGCCACCCTTCTTTGCTATCTCTTCGTAAGTCACACCATTTAAGCGGTCGGCGTATTCCTGTGCTCTGTTACCGCCAAATACAATGTGCGTGTGAGAGTCCACTATCTCAGGTGTTAAGGTAAAGCCGTTTTTATTAACTGCAATTTTAGAATATTCAGCAGGAAGATCGGCGGTTTTTCCAACCCAGAGAATTTTATCTTCATCAAAGGCAATCGCACCGTCATGAATAACAGTGAGGTCATCTGGAATAAGGTTTCTGCCATCTTTAGCAAAAGCTCTTTCTAGAGTGACCAGCTGAGATAAACCACTAAAGGCTTTGATCATAGAGAAGGAAATTTAATTTTAGTTTCTGGATCTTTAGCAACACCCAAAGCGATATCATACCCAGCGTCAGCGTGACGAACAATGCCCATACCGGAGTCCGAATTTAAAACTCTTGAAAGTCTAACATCCATTTCTGGAGTACCGTCTGCAACGATAACCATACCTGAGTGTTGAGAAAAACCCATTCCAACTCCACCACCATGATGAAGTGAAATCCAGCTAGCACCATTGTTGATGTTGATCATAGCATTTAGGAGAGGCCAGTCTGAAACAGCGTCAGTGCCGTCTTTCATCGCTTCAGTTTCACGGTTTGGACTTGCTACTGATCCACAGTCAAGGTGATCACGGCCAATAACAATAGGAGCTTTCACTTTCTTCTCGCGTACAAGTTGATTGAATAATAAAGCAGCTTTTTCACGGTCACCATATTTTAGCCAACAAATCCTAGCAGGAAGTCCCTGGAACTGAATCATTTTGCCGGCTTTATCAAGCCAGTTAATCATAGATGTATTTTCAGGAAATAATTTTTTTAAGGCTTCATCAGTGACTTTGATATCGTCAGGGTCACCAGATAAAGCAATCCAACGAAACGGACCAGAGCCTTCACAAAAGAGCGGTCTGATGTATGCCGGTACAAATCCTGGAAAAGTGAAAGCATCTTTTACGCCTACTCTTTCTGCTCCTGCGCGGAGATTGTTTCCGTAGTCAAAAACGTGAGAGCCTTTCTTCTGGAAAGCAATCATCACGCGGACATGTGCTCCCATCGTTTCATATGAATATTGAGAATATTTAGCTGGATCAGATTTTCTTAGATCATTCGCCTCATCATTCGACATCCCGCCCGGTACATATCCATTAAGTGGATCATGTGCCGATGTTTGATCTGTCACGAGGTCAGGAACAATACCTTTATTAAGAACATATTCAAAGAAATCGACGGCGTTTCCCTCTACTCCAACGGAAATAGCTTCATCGTTTTTTTGCGCTTTGAGAGCAATCTCAATCGCTTCATCAAATGATTTCGCAAAAACATCGAGATATTTTGATTTAATTCTTTTTTCGATTCGAGTTGGGTCAACGTCACAGCACAAGCATACACCTTCTGCCATTTTAACGGCGAGTGGTTGAGCACCGCCCATCCCACCAATTCCGCCTGTTAAAACTAATTTCCCTTTGAGGGTGGAATTTGCACCGTAGTGTTTTCTAGCTGCCGCCATAAATGTTTCGTAAGTACCCTGGAGAATTCCCTGCGAACCGATATAGATCCATGAACCGGCAGTCATCTGCCCGTACATCATGAGACCTTCGTCTTTTAATTTATTAAAGTGATCCCAGTTTGCCCAATTAGGAACTAGATTTGAGTTAGCGATTAAAACTCGTGGTCCATTTGGATTACTTGGAAAAACCGCAACTGGTTTACCAGACTGGACTATAAGTGTTTCATCATTTTCAAGATTCTTGAGCGCATGAATGAGGTCTGCAAGTGCTTTTGGATTTCTTGCTGCTTGTCCGTTACCACCGTAAACAATGAGGTTCTCTCTGTCTTCGGCAACATCCGGGTGGAGATTATTAAGAAGGCATCGAAGGGCAGCTTCCTGGTGCCAACCTTTGCAGGTTAATTTATCTCCAGTCGGTGGAAGTGGAATATTAGACATATTTTCTCCTTAGGCCAGCGTGCCAGTGATTGATTCAATTTCTTGAACCAATTCATCTGTCTGAATAAGTTTTGTTAAATTTTCAATATCTTTATGGAACGTTCGGTCTTCTTCAATGGGTGGAACGTGCTTTCTCACAAGTGTTATAATTTTTTCTAACCCAGGTGATGTTCTCAGTGGACGTAGGAACTCAATCCCCTGTGTGTTACAGAGTAGTTCAATGGCAAGACCGTGTTGAACGTTGCTTACGATTTCATGAAGCTTTCTCCCTGAGGTTACCCCCATGGAAACGTGGTCTTCTTTGTCCGTTGAAGTAGGAATTGAATCCACGGAAGCGGGATGACAAAGGTACTTATTTTCTGAAGCTAAGGCTGCCAAGGTTACATGAGCAATCATGAGCCCTGAATTAAGTCCTGAGTTTTTTGTGAGAAATGCTGGAAGATCAGAGAAGTGAGGATTCATCATTTTCTCAACTCGTCGCTCAGCAATGTTACAAATCTCAGAAAGACCCATGGCGAGGTAATCCATTGTTAAGGCAAGAGCTTCTCCGTGAAAATTTCCACCAGAGATAACATCACCTGAATCAATAAAGACCAATGGATTATCAGTGACTGAATTTAGTTCAATATTAAGCACTTCTTCTGTGTGTCGAAGTGTTTGTCTGCAGGCCCCATGAACTTGAGGAATACAACGAAGGGAATAAGGATCCTGAACTTTGCCGTCATCTTTATGAGAGACATTGATTTCAGATCCTTTAATAATTTTTAAAAGATTACGACTTACGTCGAGCTGGCCTGGTTGTGGTTTAAGAATTGAAATGCGCTCATCAAAAGCTGCAGACGTTCCGCGAACAGCATCTAAAGTTAAGCACGCAATAATATCGGCGAGCTTCATCAGTTTTTTTGCTTCAACCAGGGCAAGGGCACCGAGAGCGAGCATGACAGAAGTTCCGTTGATCAAGGCAAGACCATCTTTGGGCCCAAGCTTAGCTGGAGTTTTTCCTATCTGATGAATAGCAAAATCAGAATTAATAATTTTTCCCTCAAATTCCACTTCACCTTCACCAATGAGAGCAAGAGCGATGTGAGACAGAGGAGCTAAATCTCCTGAGGCTCCGACTGATCCCTTCTCAGGAATAACCGGATTGAGACCGTAATTAATAAAATCTAGAAGTAGTGCGATTGTTTCTGGAGTTACACCAGAAAATCCTTGGATTAAACAATTCGCTCGAGCAAGCATTATCGCGCGTGTGACTTCACGATTAAAAGGACGACCTACACCAGTGCAGTGAGAACGAATAAGATTATATTGGAGCTGTTCAAGATCTTCGACTACAATTTGTTTTGAAGCGAGTGCACCAAAGCCAGTATTGATACCATAAACAGGTCTACCTTTTTTAACGATGTCCATAATCACCTGGCGAGACTTTTTCATTTTCTCCCAAGCATTGGCTTCAATTTCAAGTTTAACTTGACCAGGTTTTGCCTTAGCAATAAAGGTCAGATCCTCTAGAGTCAGGTTTACACCTGTTAATTTAAAAATTTTTGCTTTATCAAAATTGAGCATAGTGAGCCTTAACGAATTTTATTAATACGTGAAAGATAATCTTTATTAGGTTCAGAAAAAATGTATGAGCCAGCCACTAAATTGTTCGCTCCGGCCTGGATTAAGTAACCAGCATTCTGATCATTAATTCCACCATCAACCTGGATCTGAAACTTATAATTGTTCTGATGGCGAATGAGATCAAGTTCAATCACTTTATCAACAATTTCAGGAATAAACTTTTGGCCACCGAAGCCCGGGTTTACACTCATAAGCAAAACCAAGTCTAGTTTTGCTAACAAGTATTTTGGAATCACATTAATAGGTGTCGAAGGATTCAGGGAAATTCCAACAGATGGATACATTGATTTTAATTTATCAATCAGGCGGTCGTGGTGATCAACAGCTTCCCAGTGAAAGGTAAAATTATAAAGGCCGACATTTTTAAAGTTGTCTGCAAAGAAATCTGGATCCTGAACCATGAAGTGGGCATCAAGTTTATGCTTAGAGACCGTTTTCACTTTGTTTAAAACCGGCTCACCAAAAGTGAGATTCGGTACAAAGTGAGCATCCATAATATCGAGGTGAAGCCAGAGATCATCAATTTGGTTTAAACGTTCAAGTTCTGTTTTTAATTCCAGAAAGTCGACGGATAAAAGGCTTGGTGAAATAATGACGGACATATTATTCCTTCCCTGTGCTTAAAATGATTTCTGTTTTAATCCCATTCAATAATTCGCGATCAGAACAAGGTTTTTTACCTTCCAGCTGAACTTCAAGTAAGCGAAGGGATCCATCCAGGCAACCTACAACCAAAGAGCCTAGATCATTCAGTGCTTTTCCAGGTGCGGTCTTGCTGTGATATTTTTCAGCGACTAAAACTTTTAATCTTTTCCCGTTCAGGTAACAGTAAGTTCCTGGCCATGGATCAAGTGCACGAATGATGTTGAGAACCTGATCAACCGTCTTTTCTTTAAAGTTTAAAAGACCATCTTCTTTTTTTAGAGTTGGTGCAAAAGAAACTTTTGATTCGTCTTGTGCTGTAAAAGTTAAATTATTATTTAAAAGTTTTGTGATGAGATCATTCATCGCAAGTGCAGCTTGAAACTTTAAGCGTGTATAAAGTTGTCCACCGTTTTCAGTCTGCGCAATAGAAACTGTATGAAAATGAACTAAGTCTCCTGCATCCATTTTTTTTACCATTCTCTGAATGGAGACCCCGGTTTCTGTTTCTCCATTCAAAAGCGCATACTGAATAGGAGCTGCTCCACGATATTTAGGAAGAATAGAAGTATGGATGTTAAAGCATCCAAGTTTTCCGATCGTGAGCATTTCCTGACCAAGGAATTGAGCAAATGCAAGAACGACAACAAAATCAAGGTCGAGACCTTTGAGTTCTTTTAATGCTTCTGGTTCTTTATTAATATTTTCTGTTTGAAAAAATGGAATTCGATGCGTTTTTGCGTATTCGATAACTTCCGGAGATTTTAATTCCATCCCGCGACCTGCTGGTCTATCAGGCATAGATATCACTTTTACCAATTCAATGTGTGGGTGATGAGCGAGGAGATCAAGTGTTGGAACAGAAAAATCAGGGGTACCACAAAAGGCGACTCTGAATTTTTTCATCTAACTTTCTCTTTTGCCATTTTCTTTTTATAGAAATTCTTTTTCAGATTACTTAGTCGCTCGATAAAAACAATTCCTTCGAGGTGATCATTTTCGTGCTGAATGCAAATCGCAAGCATATCATCTGCTTCAAGCTCTAAGGTTTCACCTTTTAGATTTTGAAATTTAACGTGAATCGTTTTGTGGCGTTTTACTTCTTCGTAAACGCCGGGTACTGATAAACAACCTTCTTCATAAGTGGTTGTTCCGGACGTACCAGTGATGATCGGATTGATGAAAACCATAGGGTTAAAGTTTGAGAGTCGCGCCTCTTCATTGCCGGCCGAGTTGGTGACCATTTCTCGGTCGTAATCGACATCAAGCACAAAGAGTCTTTCACTGACTCCCACCTGAGGTGCGGCGAGTCCAATTCCGGGGGCATGGTACATAGTAAAAAGCATATCTTTAACTAAGTTCTCAAGATCAGGTCCAAACTTAGTAACTGGAGCCGCTTTTTTTGAAAGGACCGGATCAGGATAAGTCACGATGGGGAGTTCATCCCCTTTTAGTTTGTAATTTTCTAGATTCATGAGCTTTTTATAGCACAGAGAAGCTCAGGCGACGAGGGGAGTTTAAGCTGAGAGTTTTCGATTTTTGATGAATGTTCCAACTACAAATAAAAAGAAACAAAAAGGGACAACACCCGTTGCAACCCACGGATTAATTGAGCCGGAATTCCCAAAGGCAAGGGCCGAGCTGTAGAGTACCCAGAACGCCACAGTAACTAACAAAGTCAGAACGACATTCTTACCAAATGAATCTGATCTTCTGTTTGGATTGAAGATTGATGAAACAGGGAATAAAGCAAAAACCAGGCAAATAAAACTTAGAAAGAGTTTATTTAAAAGTATGATTTCATATTCAGCAATATTGATACCTGTCTTTGAGAGCCTTGAAATAAACTGGCGTAGTTTGAAGAAATTAAGTGTTGTTAAATCCGCTTCAAATTCACCAAAGTCATCCGGTACCTCTTCAAGTTTCATAATCATTTCAGATTTAATAGACTGTAAGGGAAAAGCAGGACTTTCTAAATCAGATAACTCGGTTGCATCTTTAAAACGCCATTTTCCCTCTGAAATAAAACTAGCACTCGCTGCGCGAATGATCTTTACGCTGGTATGTACCGCCGAAAATAAATAGATCTCAACATCTTGAAGAGAATTTGTTTTTCGATCGAAATAAGCAAATGATGCAAAATAATTTTGTGACTTATACCAAAACCTTCCCCCTTCAATCGAACTTCGAGTGAGATAGCGACCTTCAGATTTTTTACTTTTTTGAATTTCCTGTCGCTTAATTTTGTTGGCATAAGGTTCAATAAAACCGAGATTCAGAAACTGCAAAATGACAACAGAGAGTGCACATGTACCTATCAAAAAATATATTTTTCGGTAAGAATAACCAGCGGCCAGGATGGAAATAAGTTCTGCATGGCCTTTTAATTTATTGAGCGAAAAAAGGCTGGCAACAAGACAACAAATCGGAAACATTTTTCCCATCAAGTCTGGCATTTTGAGCGAATATTCTAGAAGAACTCTTGAAGCATCTTTACCTTGTAAAAATCCATTGATGAGATCTGCTGTTGAAATGAGAAGAAATAAAACAGTCACTGCGCCTATCAGGCCCATGAACCATTCTTTAACTATTAACCGAGAGAGAATCAACATTTCTTAATTATAAGCGGAAGTATAGTTTTTGAAAACAAAACCAGGATCGGTGAAAGGAAGATTCTGGCAAACATGCGCATGAATGGGTTGTTTTCCCATTTTGTAACAAGTACTGATGAGTGAGTGTAATAATGTCGGACTAATTCTCTTCCGAATCTGTAATCAAGAAGCCAGTCTTTAAAGAGCCTGTACTCCTGAGTGATGGCGTGATCGTTACCATAACAAAATGTTACGACGTAACACTTTTTTGATTGAACATAAATCTGCTCATAAGCAGAACGAAAAATTTCAGAGCGCTTGAATTTTGATTTTTTTAAATGCTTTCGAATCATTTCTGAATTCACAACTTGATATGGCTGGTTCGCAGAAAACGCGACGAATTGGTCGAGACACTTTTTTGAATCTTCATGGAATTTCGGAATAGCATCATAGATACGGGCCATTTCAAAAAATAAATGGCTTATGAGAAGCATTTCTGTGATGTCTTTTTTTGGATCAAAATGCCCTGGTTTGAGAGCATAAAACTCTTTCACCTTTTTTATGTCTGCAATTATGTTCATATATTCAACAAAACGTTGAAGGGCAGTACTATAGTCACCGTTATCGAAAGCTTCTTTTCCAAATTTTGTGATCGTAATACGATTCTCAAACTTATGTTTAAGAATCAGCATTCTTTCGCGCTCTTCTCTTGCCTGTCGTCCGGGATTAAGTGCCATGATTGTTTATCGGCTTCTGGTTACGTTAAGTTAGAACTTAATGATGGCCGAAACCGATGTATCCACGATCTTCTCTTCTTCATAGACATAAGAACCTGAGCCGAATTGTTCAGAATATTTCTGAGCGAACTCAACACCAAAGCGAGGACCAATCCAGCTAGCACCCCAGCCTGTCCCTTTGAGTTCTCTGACGTTGTCATAAAATTTTCCGACTCTTAAAAAGAAATCACCAAAAACATTTAGTTGAACGGCACCTCGCCAGAGGTATTGCTTAGAAAAGTTTTTGGTATATTGAGCTCCGGCATCTCCAATCAACATGAATCGATCTGCTAAATTATATTGAAATCCAGCCAGTAATCTCTCTTCACCTGGTGTCGTTCTCGTCGGATCAATAAGTGTTAAACCCAAAATAGTATCTTCATCTAAAATATGTACTGAACCAATTGAAGCTTGGTGATGAACGCGATGACGATTTCTAAAATTTAAGGGCATTGTATCTTGCAAGTAATGGTAGCTGAGCCCGATGGCAGATGAAGTGCTGATGGGTGCGGCGGCATGGAACACCATGCGCTGTCTTTCGAAGTCATTTTCATCTTGATTGATGTACGCAATTCCGCCTTTTACTGGACCACTATGGTCGGCCATAAAAGCACCTGAACTTAGGTTTTTCTTTGGAAATGGATCTGGCGCAGTGTCACGCGTGTCGCTCTTGTTCTGCAGCGTTGTTCTGTAGGATTGATAAGAGAAACTAGAGCCATCAAAAAAAGCAGAGGCAGCTGGATTTAATAGGGCAGCTTCGGTAGAAAGAATACTCGCGACTCCTGCACCACCGGTCGACATAAGTCGGGTCGTTTGAAATTCACGAATTTGGCCCCATGCTGACTGGCCCATAAGACTTAAGACAGCTAAAATAATGACTTTCTTCATAAAGAAAAATGTAGAGAACTTTTCTCTCTAAAACAAGGACATTTATGAAAATCAGAAAAGCTATTATCCCAATTGCAGGTAAAGGAACACGCTTCCTTCCCGCCACAAAAGAGATCGCCAAAGAAATCATTCCAATCATCAATGTTCCTATGATTCATTATATTGTCCAAGAGGCATGCGAAGCTGGAATCGAACAAGTTATTTTCGTTACTGCTTCAGGAAAATTTGCAGTTGAAGATTATTTTGATCGCAATCAGGAATTAGAGGCTTTCCTAGAACGTAATAATAAAATGAAAGAACTTGAACTCATCAGAAAAATCGGGTCGATGATGGATGTAACAAGCGTTCGTCAGAAAGAACAGCTTGGTTTAGGTCACGCTGTTTTATGCGCAAAAAATATGATTGGTAACGAGCCTTTTGCGATTTTATTGGGAGACGATATTGTCATAAATAAAAATCCTGCTATTAAACAACTCATGGACTGTTCATTAGTTCATGATGGTGCTCCGGTTATTGGTGTCATGGAAGTTCCCAAGTCAGAAACAAATAAATACGGAATCGTCAGCGGCGAATTTGTGAATGAAAAAACGATTCGCATGACGGGCATGGTGGAAAAACCTAAACCAGAAGACGCCCCCACAAATCTTGCCACTCCAGGTCGTTATATTTTAACGCCTGAAATTTTTGGTATTTTGGAAAAAATCCCTCGTGGCGCTGGCAATGAATATCAATTAACCGATGCAATTAATGTACTTTGCCAACAAAGAGACGTTTTTGCTTATAGATTTGAAGGTGATCGGTACGATACTGGAAATGTTCATGGGTATTTAGATGCAACAATTGATTTTGCTCTGAAGGATCCAGAAATTCGTGATAAATTCTTAGCATCTTTGAAAAGTCGATTAGTTAAAAATGGAATTCAATTATGATGAAAGCTTTTGTTCTGTTAACTTTGTTCGCAACCTCAGTTCAAGCGTATGTACCAACTGTTGAATCCTTATTCCGTCACGGAGCAAACCCAGACATCACCGCAAATGCATTGTCTCTTACTTTGGTCGTGAAAAAAATTCAGCCAGGTGAAAAACCTGGAACGTCTGTGAACGATGTATCTTTACTCACTGACGATAAGGTTGAAGATTATTATAAAATATTTTTAACGAAGTCCGGTGACTCACTTAAAGTGGCCCAAACCAGATATAACAGCGCAAATTTTTCTGAAGCTTCACTTGAACACAAAATTTATTATCCAAATTTTAGCTCATACACAATAAAACCTACTGTTGAGCAAGCTGAAAAAGGCATCTTTTTCGCCCTTCTTTATTCAATGACTCTTAATCATGGGTCACACATGGTGAATTACCTTAAGTCGCTTGGTGTACCAGTTAAATTGAACAACGAAATTATTAATCGTGAAAAAGTTGAGTTCCTGGCAGATTACAAAAGATACCTGGTCACCATTAGCAGAGACCGAAATGCAAAAAAATCTGAAGTCAATCCCATGCGTCCAGAAGACTCTTCTGCATCTGCTCGTGCAGAAGAAATTATGAATGGTCCAATGTACACCGACTTAAAACAAGTTAAGCTTTCAAAAGATGAGGGCAGTGTTGCATGGTTCGTGAATGCGGGAGCCTTTGAGGCTGTCGTTTCATATCGAAACCGCGAAATACAAAAAGTGAAGTATAAATCTACGGCCGGAGATCTTGAAATCGTCTGTAAAGATTATTGGCTCGCAAATGGGACTCATGCACTTCCGCGATTCCTTCTTATCAAAACCTTCAGTGGTCAAAATTATCAAGTTGAGATTACTAACCTTCGTCATTACCTTGAAAAAGAGGAGGACCTCATTCGTCGCCTCAAAAATTGGGATCAGGTGTTGAAAGGTAAAGAATCAAATGATGTGAGACCAGAATTTCTCCTGTAATGAATGTTGCCAGAATCGCAGTAAACTATCCTATCAAAAACAACGGACTCCTTTATTTTTATGAAGGAGAACTGACTCGTGGACAAGTAGTTGAGATCCCTTTTGGGAAAGGCAACAGAGCTGAACTTGGTTGCGTGATGACAACTGACGAGTCTGATTCAAAAGAATTTAAAGAAACTCCTATCGATAAAATAAAAACTGTCAAAGGTCTCGTTCCTGACTGGAAACTAGATGAGGTCGAGCTCCAGTTATTTGAATGGATGGCGCATTATTATCACTATAGCCTCGGCCAACTCATTTTTGATTGTCTTCCTCATCATTTAAAAAAACCCAGAAATCTTGAGCATACTCAAGGGCAGGGGAAAGATTTAGAATTCGCTCCAAATACAACTCAGAAAAGTATTATTCAATCTATCCGCGAAGGTCTAGGTCATTACAAGCGTCATCTTGTTCACGGAGTAACGGGAAGTGGTAAAACAATCGTTTATCTTGATCTTATTAAATCAACGATTGAGCAGGGTAAGAGTGTTCTTTTTCTTTTGCCGGAAATTAATTTAACACCACAGTTTATTGAAACCTTTGCGAAGTATCTTGATGCTCCCATTTACTCCTACCACTCTGAATTATCTGATTCTCAAAAATATCAAATCTGGCTTCTTGCTAGAACGATGAAAAAAGGCGCTCTCATTCTGGGAGTACGAAGTTCAATTTTTATTCCAATCTCAAATCTTGGTCTCATTATTATTGATGAAGAACACGACACCTCGTTTAAGCAAGATGATCGCTGCCCTTATAATGCTCGCGATGTAGCTTCTAAAAAATCACAACTCCTAGGTATTCCGCTTGTCATGGGTTCGGCGACACCAAGTATAGAATCCTATTCAGCCTTTCATCAACCGAATCAAAGTTTGCATGAAATGCGTGACCGTGCCGGTGATGCTTTCTTACCTGAAATTCAATTAATCGATGCGCGCGATAAAGCAGGAAAAGAAGACGATATTTGGCCGCTTGTACCTCCATCCGTGCAGGCAATAAAAGATGCCCTCGCAAGGGATGAACAAGTTCTGGTATTTGTAAACCGTCTTGGGTTTGCCAATTATCTTCAATGCCGAGGCTGTGGACATCAGTTTAATTGTCCTAATTGTTCTATTACTCTTCGCTACTATAAAAGAAAAAATCATCTCGCTTGTCATCACTGTGATTACAAAGAACAAATGCCTAATCAGTGTCCCACGTGTGGATGCCTTACAATGTCGCATAAAGGATTTGGAACAGAAAAAATTCAAGAAGTTTTAATTCGACTTTTTCCAGATAAAAAAATTGAACGATTCGATCGCGACGAAATTAAAAACTTTAAGCAGCTTGAGCAACGTTTGAGTGATTTTCACACCGGAAAAATTGATCTGATGGTTGGAACTCAAATGCTTTCCAAGGGACATAATTTTGAAAAGGTTAAACTCGTTCTTATTTTAGGAATTGATAGCCAGTTAAATTTTCCAGATTTTCGCTCCTCTGAAAGAGTTTATCAAACACTCACCCAAGTTGCTGGCCGTGCAGGGAGATATTCTCAAGACGGGAAGGTTCTGATTCAAACGTTGAATCCAGATAACAGTCTATTTCAAATAGTTAAACGACATGACTTCCATCAATTTTATCAAGATGAACTAAAAATCCGTCAGCTGTGTGACTGCCCTCCTTATAAACGGCTTGCGATGATTCACTTTTCATCAAGGTTTCAGGAAAAATTAATTCCGCATGTAACTGAACACGCAGGTCTCATGATGAAGAATCTCATCACATCTCATTTTCCTGATGTTACGATCTTAGGGCCTCGTCCAGCTCACATTGAAAAAAAGTCCAACCAATTTACATGGTCTATTTTACTCAAATCCAAAGATGTCTCTCAACTTCATAACCTTCTGAAATCTTTTGAAATGAATTATAAATCTCAAAGCTCCATCACTTATAAAATCGATATCGACCCCTATACCTTGGTCTAACTTCTTAAGTTCTAAGACATTCATTCCGAATAGAGGGTGAGAAGACTCAACTTCTGATTTGAGGATATAATGAAAAAGCTGCCAATTTTGATGCTGTCTCTTATGACATTTCCTGTGTATGCACAGAGCATTTTATCTACTTTAAGCACTCATCAAGATGGTTTAAAAACACCGGAGAGTAGTTCAAGTGGAAGTAGCAGTAGTTCAAGCTCTTCAACAGGTCCTGATGTTAAGCCTTCTACAGAATCAATTTCATCTTCAAGTGCTTTGTGCGAAGAAAGTGATCAGACTTCTCTTCCACTTGCCTATGTCACTTCACTCATTCAGAAAAAAAATGCATCTCTAGATATAACTCATGACCCAAGTTCAGGATCGCTTACGATTACTGCTGAAGATATGATTGGGAACTGTTCATCAATGCTTGAATGGAAATTAAAAAAGCCAGAAATTCTTGAAAAAAAATCTTACGCAGTAGAAGTGGCTATCAAAAAAGGTCAGGACTGCTCAGACGCAGGCTGCTCTTATAAAGTAACTAAAGTTGAAAATGGTGAATTTAAAGCTCATGAAGTGATGTCTTTCAAACCAACACTTAAAGGGTTTGAAGAATGTTTACAGAAATCGGGCGTTGTTGTTGGTGGTAAAGTTGTTCCCGGAGCTATTTACCCTGCACCAGTTAAAGAAAAGTTCACAGGACTTAATCACTCTGGTCCGTTTCTCTTTCTATCTCACGGACCATCGTCACCGATCGTAAAAGCAAAATACGGAAAGTTTGAACACATCGCTGGCTGTGATTACTACGAAGCAGCTCACCCGGATATAAAACAATTTTTAACTCTTGCTGATGCCGAAAAACAAAGACTTGATGCCGAAGCAGCAAAACTAAAAGAATGTAAAGTCGATGAATACGGAAAACTTGCTGACTTCATTGAAAAATATGAAAACTATTCTTCTGAGCTTGGTGATATTCGAGACAGATTAATTCTTGAAGCTGTCAAAAAAGCTGCTGCTGCGATTGAAGCAGGTAGTACCTCCGAAGAAGATCTAAAAGTTATCGGCGACTTTGAAAGATATGTCGTCACACCCAAAGTAGACCTCGCCAGAGCTCTCTATGATGAAATGATTGAACTCGAAGGTGATGCTAAAAAAGCAAAACAGGAAGAACTTAAAGCTGTTCTTGCACAAATTGCAGCTTTAAAACAAAAACCCTATTTCACAGCACTTCATACTCAGAAACTTGTTAATGCTGGTAAATTTGAAGATGCCGAAAAGTTAAATAAAGCGATTTTACTTCTTGATAGTCACCAGCGCCTTGGAGCAAAACAAGATGATGTTATTATCACCCCGGGGCTTGCTTCTCAGAAAGTTGCGGCAGGAAAAGCTGCTTTTACCCAATCAATGGTTACTGAAAGAGAACGCTATGAAATCCGAACTGGTCAATCAAGTGGTAAGGCGCAATTAAATGCAAATCTTGCTGCTCGTATGAGACAAAATATTCAAGTGCGCACTCAAAATTTTATGGCAGAAATTCAATCTGAATATGAGCGCATTCAGCAGCCAAACGGCTACTGTTACAAATACTGGCGAAATGCTCAGAAGTGTTATCAGGAAACCGTCGAAAGAATCCAGGAGCTTCAAGCGCTTGCTCAACACTACAACAAAATCGACGGTGAAAGAGCTGTTGAATATGATAATCTTGCAAGAGACTATGGTGACCTAGAAGCTCAGGGCCGTCGTTATATCGCCGCTCAAAACGGTGAAGAAGTTCCCGCCGAAGTTCCAGTCGTTGCTCAGCCTCAAGACACAACTGTTCCAACTGCGCGTCCTCAAGATCCGCAAGGCAATCAGCAAGGTGTTTACACTTTTAATTTTCAAGGTGGGCAACAGCAACAACCGGGTCAGCAAGGTGTTCCGCAATATCAACAGCAAGCTCAGATGGCGCCAAACGGTTATCAGTATCCAGTAAATCCATATCAGCAACAGAATATGTTCCAGCAGCAACAATCACCATGGATGCAACAACAGCAACCATACATGGGTCAGCAAGCCTATGGAATGCAAGGTCAGATGGGAATGGGTTACCAGACGCAGGGAAATTATAATTTTAATTACGGCGGCGGAATGCAGTACCAACAACCGGGCTACCAGCAACAACAATCACCGTATGGATACCAGCCACAGCAGGGTGGTGGTTATTGGAATCAGCCGAACCAGGCATACAGTGGGTATTCTGTGTACGGCCGAACCTGGTAAGAAATTAGAAGTCGAGGGTCGCTCTTAAACCACCACCGTGGACATTTGAGAGCGACAACTTATTCGTGGTATTTGTGAAGCTATAGTAATCACCCACGGCCCAATAACCGTAATACCCGCCAATTGTAACATTCGGATTCCAACGATAATCAAATCCGAAATCTACTTCAAAGCCATAATCATCATCTTGTTTTTCATTAGAAGTGAAGCGATAGTTTTCTTCATGGTGATAAGCATCTTTCCCACCGCCATCCGCTGTTTCGAGAGCGTTTGCCATGATGAAAGCACCTTTCCAAGTCCATTTATCGGTTTTGTAATTTCCGTGAAATTTAAAAAAGCGTGTATTGGTCATTGAAGAGTCAAAAATGGATCTTCCACCTTCATTGATTCCGGCATAGTTATAGCGAAACATTAAATCGGCGACGTGAAAGTTCGGATGCAGGTACGTTGCTTCAAATTTTGAAGTATCACCTTTATCACCAGAAATTTGACCTCCAATAAAACCTACATCCCATTTTGGATTGAGATCATATTTTAAATCAAGTAGGTAGGCGTTCGCCGTAATTTTAGATTTTTCGTTTGCTAAGTAAACGTTTCCATAATCACCCGTTTGAATCGAAGCTTCAGCAGCAACTTTTAACTTGTTCCATTTTTTAAAGACGTACGGTTCAATCACTGTCACTTCGGTTTTTCCACGAGGAAAATCACCTGTTTGGTTTTGTGTTGAACTGTTATAAAGAGAGTTTCTTCTTTCACTAGATCTCTTGGCGTAAAGAACGCTCGCTACAAGATCACGGTTTTTATTATCGTATTTTGCAATCAATCCAAGTTCACGTACATCAAGCGAACCTGAAGCTTCTCGACCATCATTTGCGTTAGCAGAAGTGCTATTGTCATCATAGTTTGATATTTTTGCGTAGTGAGGGATAACGCTGAAGTTACCGATCTTCATTTCAGCTTCAATACCATCATACATAGTTATGAAACGATCCCAAGGATCACTTCCATTATCAAAAACCATGCCCATCCCATAGTGACGAGACATACGACCAATTTTTACTAATGCTGTATCAGCATAAAGCTCCATGTACATTTGATTCACATTCAATGCACTTCTCTGGGCTGGAGTGGTGAAGAAATATGAATTGTTTCCAGAAGAACCGTTTTCAGTATTTGTTGATTCTCCTCCAGCAAACCCACCACGAAGGTAACCTGAAGAAAGTTCACCTTTCAAAGTTACGCCATCGTTAATGATGATGTTTGGGTTAAGGCGAAGAGTGTAGGTTTGAAAACTGGCATCACAATCACCGTTTACTAACGCTTGAGTACCATTTCTTAAAGCAGTGGGTTTTTCAGCAGCACCAATCTTATCACTAGTACGACAAGAATTACTTATCATATGAGTATCCACACCAAAGACCCCGGTCCAGTCGATGGGCAATGCCATCGCTGAATTGATGCTTAGAGTAGAAATAAAAAGACTACTAACGAGACGGAACTTATTGTTCACAAGAACTCCTCTTAATCGGCGACAAATTTTATCTGGAAACTATAAGAAATCCCTCAGGAAGTGTCCAATTATCCCACTCAAAAAAGATCGATTTCTCAAATTGGATGACTTGCAAAAAAGCATTGGGTAATCTATATTCCTTTGATCGATAAAAAAAGTTCTGTAGGGGTGTCGACAAGTGGTAAGTCAGCAGATTTTGATTCTGCCATACGCAGGTTCGAACCCTGCCACCCCTACCATCTTTTAAAGGTCATCCCTTCATAGGAGTTCTGAGTGAGACGAATGGTTTTAGTCTCGGGTACTTCAAACCCCACCCTCTCTAAAAAGATCTCTGAATTTCTTGATGTTCCTCTCGTAAATCCTCAATTAAGACGCTTCGCTAACGGTGAAGTTTACTGTGAAATCGAAAAAAACGTCCGCGGTGCAGATGTCTTCGTTATTCAATCAACATGTGCTCCTGTGAATGAAAATTTGATGGAGTTATTGATCATTGTCGACGCACTGAAAAGAGCTTCGGCGAATTCTATTACTGCTGTCGTTCCGCATTATGGATACTCTCGTCAGGACAGAAAGAGTGCTCCTCGTACGCCGATCACCGCAAAACTCGTCGCTGATATGATCGATGTAGCAGGTGCTACTCGAGTGATTACAATGGATCTCCACGCAGGTCAGATCCAGGGATTTTTTAATATCCCTTTCGACAATATTTTCGCGTCACCCGTTCTTCTTGAATATGTTCAAAAAAATCTTGATCGCTCAAATCTCATTACCGTTTCACCTGATGCTGGTGGTGTAGAAAGAGTTCGTCATTACGCTAAAAAATTAGAAGCTGATCTGGCCCTCATTGATAAACGCAGAACTGGACCAAACGTCGCTGAAGCGATGAATGTGATCGGAGATGTAACGGGTAAGGACTGTATTATCATCGACGATATGATTGATACGGCCGGAACTCTTGTTCAAGCAGCTAAGGCTCTTCGTAAAAATGGTGCGAGAAGAATTTTCGCAGCTGCGACTCACCCGGTTTTTTCTGACCCCGCTATTCAGAGAATCGCTGAGTGTTCAGAGCTTGAATCTGTTATCATCACAGATACAATTCCGCTGAGTGAAGCAGGAAAAAAATTAGATAAAATTAAAGTCGTAACGACTGCTGATATTCTCGCCAAGGCGATCCACCGAACATTTAATCATGATTCGGTGAGCTCACTTTTCATCTAATGTTTCAGTTAGTGGTGGGAGTTGGTAATCCAGGTCCTCAGTATGCTGAGACCAAGCACAATGTTGCTTGGATGCTTCTCGATCAATCACCTCTGTTTGAAAAATCCATTTGGAAATCAAAGTTTAAGGGTCTCTACGCAGAAGCCACTTATAAAAATAATAAGTTCTACGCACTGAAGCCTCAGACATTTATGAATCTTTCCGGAGAGTCAGTTCAACCAATGGCGGCTTTTTTTAAAATTGAGCCTTCCCAGATTTTAGTTGTTCATGACGAGCTCGATATTCCCTTTGGGCAAGTTCATTTCAAAATGGGTGGGGGCCTTGCCGGCCACAACGGTCTGAAATCGATTTGCGCTACTTTAGGAACGGATCAATTCGCGCGGATGCGGGTTGGAATAGGCAGACCTCCGTACGGAGATGTCTCAAACTGGGTTTTAGGCCCTTTTGGCCTGGATGAACGGGTGCAATTGCCTTTGTTACTCCAGAAATTGCATGACCCATTGCTCACCGCTATGGTAGATGGTTTAGGCAAAGTTGGAATTTATAATAAGAAGAATCTGTTAGCTTAAAGCATAGGAGTTTTTATGGGTATGAATTGTGGAATTGTTGGTTTACCAAATGTGGGCAAGTCGACAATTTTCTCGGCATTAACTTCAGCACCGGCGGAAGCGGCCAACTACCCATTCTGCACTATTGAGCCAAACGTAGGGATCGTTCACGTTCCCGATGCTAGACTTGAGCAAATTGCAAAAATTGTTGGTCCTGAAAAAGTTATTCCAGCAGTCACAGAATTCGTTGATATCGCAGGTCTCGTTAAAGGGGCTTCAAAAGGTGAAGGTCTTGGAAACCAATTCCTCGGCCACATCAGACAAGTGGGAGCTATCTGTCACGTTGTTCGTTGTTTTGAAGATCCGGATATTATCCACGTTGCTGGTAAGGTTGATCCTGTTTCAGATATTGAAGTTATCAATATCGAGCTAGCTCTTGCTGATCTTGAGTCAGTAACAAAAAGAATTCAGACTCTAGATAAATACTTAAAATCTCAAGATAAAAAAGTTCAACAGAAAGCTCTTATTTCTAAACCGATTCTAGAACGATTAGTAAAAACACTCGAAGAAGGTTTGCCTGCTCGTTCACTTCCACTTGATGCTGACGAGATTGAAGCCATCTCTGATATTCATCTAATCACAATGAAAAAGATGCTTTATGTGTGTAATGTTGATGAAGCGAATCTTCTTCAAGAAAATGAGCACGTCAAAAAAGTAAAAGAGATCGCTGCTAAAGAAGGTTCACAAGTTATAACAATTTGCGGAAAAATTGAGTCTGAAATTGCAGCTTTAGAATCAAAAGAAGAAAAAGCAGAATTTTTAAAAGATATCGGTATCGAAGAATCAGGTCTCTCAAAAATGATTCGTGCTGGTTATGATATTTTGGATATGTACACTTACTTCACGGCAGGTGTTAAAGAAGTTCGTGCCTGGACTTTTCCAAAGGGTGCTAAGGCCCCACAAGCAGCTGGTGTTATTCATTCTGATTTCGAACGTGGATTCATTAAAGCAGAAGTTTACCACTGTAATGATCTCTTTACTCTCGGGACTGAAGGTAAGGTTAAAGAAGCCGGTAAGTTCAGAATGGAAGGTAAAGAGTACGAAGTTAAAGACGGCGACGTCATCCATTTCAAGTTTAACGTTTAATGCATTAGTGGGTGTGCGGCCCTGCACACCCATTCTTATTATTCCTATGAAAAATTTATTGGTGCAATTTTTAATGCACGGCCGGCTAAAATTCTAGATCTGTGTCATCTTCGAAAGCAAAGCAGCTTGTAGATATGACTTTTGACTGTGATAGATGTGTTGTGAAATTTAGAAGAACTAAAATGAACTGGTTTCGTTAATCTTTAACTTTCCTTTTCCAGGTATCCTGAAAGCATATTAATCAGTTCTACCATGATTTGTTCTCGTTCCTCGGCGTTACGGCTGAGGAACGACATAACCATCACAGATCTAACTGCCTGCACGCACACAAAGAAGGCCACTTCCTGATTCTTCGGTCCGATCTTAACTCCATTTCGTTTAACTGTTTCAAGCAGAAATTTAATCGTTCTCTCGTCTGCTTTTTTAAAATGTGAAATGGGTAAAACCTTAGGAGCATATTCCAAAACGACAGTTGCAACTCTTTCCATTTTCTGAATGGTACGAAAGTGATTCTGAACGATCAATGTAATCACATCCCTAATTTTGATTGTGTCTGGTTTTGCTTCATTTAAAATCAGCTCCAAACTTGTGAGATTATCTTCTGTGAGCTTTAAGATAATTCCTTCAAAAATGGATTCTTTATTTTTGAAATACTGATAGAGCGAACCAACACTCACGCCAGCAACTTCAGCAATCTTATTGGTAGTTAATGGGGTATCACCGTCATTATTTAAAATGTGAGTAACCGCCCCAAAAATAGCATCAACAGTGGTCTTAGAACGACTTTGTTTTGGATCTTTTCGCCCTAGTTTCAGCACTTTAGAGTCCTTTAAGTGTTTAAAATGAATGAATGCGAGTATTTTTAAACTCGGATTCATACGATAATTATAGCAACTATCAAGGGGACGACAATGGATGGACTGTCACAATTTTCTGCCGAACAATATTTGAGTTTCATGTGGATCAACAACGTATCACGCTATCTGCTCGTTGCAGGGCTTACCTATCTGATATTTTGGAAATGGGGCTTTGAGAAATTTAAAGACAAGTTTCTTTATAACGAGAAACCCAGACGCGCAGACTTAAGACGTGAAATTTTCTTTTCTGTGCTTTCAACATTAATTTTCTTATTGCCGACAATATTTGCAATTTCTATAAAAGAAACAGGCGTGGTTAAAGTTTACTTCAATATTTCTGACCATAGCATCGCCTGGTATATCTTAAGTTATGTCATCGTCTTCTTTGTACACGACACTTACTTTTATTGGACCCATCGATTAATGCATCATAAATGGTTTTATAATTCATTTCATAAAATCCATCACCTCTCTAAAAAGCCAACTCCTCTTGCTGCGTTTTCGTTTCATCCACTTGAGGCGCTGGTTGAGTCGATGGTTTTTGTTCTTATTGCCATGTTTATGCCAGTACACTTTTCGGTACTCATCATTTTCAATTTATTTTCACTCTTTATGAATGTTTACGGACATCTTGGTTTCAGTATGTTTACGGAAAAACAACTTAACACCTTCCCTCTCAAACTATTTGGGCACTCCACTCATCACAGCTGGCATCACCAGTTCTATAGGGGGAATTATGGGTTTTATTTGCAGTTCTGGGATAGGATTATGGGTACATGGAAAGGAAGTTTAGAAAAATAATTACTTTTTAAAACCAAGGTTCACGTCGAAGATTTTGTTCGCCTCGCGTGAATCTGCGATCTGGTTTTTCTCAATCAGAAGTTTGTAGAAATATATATTTCTAAAAATGAGTTTTACGTAATTTCTCGTTTCTAAAAATGGTATAGCCTCAATGTTTTTCAAGATAGTTTCATCAGTATCAAAGTATAAATTTTTCCATCTCTCGACTCGTGATTCACCAGCATTGTATGCAGATAGAACGTAGACAAGATTCCCGTCATATCTTTTGAGTAGTCCTTTGAAGTAGCGGGTTCCTAAATCAATATTAAGTTCTGGATTAATTAAATGCTTATCCCTAACAGAACGCTTGAATCTTTTAGCGGTATTGGGCATGAGCTGCATTAGTCCTCTTGCACCGACTGGTGAACGCGCAAGTGGGTTAAAAACTGATTCCTGTCTAATGAGAGCAAGAACGATGATAGGATCAAGACTTTCTTTCCTAAGTGTTTTGGAAAGTATTTCAAGGTAAGGCTTTGGATAAAGGATTTCCAGAAGTTGGCGATTAAAAAGAACTTCTTTTTTATCCAGCACCTGATAGAGGTAACGAAAAGTTGCCAGATAATTTTGAGATGACTGAATAATTTTGGCATTAATGAGATGAAGGTCTGATTTTAGATACAATTGTTTCTCTGTTGAATTCTTGACCAGAAACGAAGGCATGCTATGGTTATTTAAACGCTTCAGTTCTAATGCAAGAAAGCGAGCCGAATCAATTTTCGCCCAAGCTTTTAGTCTTACTAAAGAAGAGATATGGTCCTCATCAAGGTCTTTTAAATCCAGACTTGATGGTGAAGTACTTTCCACTGAGTTGTTCACATAAAATGGTACAGCAGGAGATTCAGGTTTTAAGCTCTGCAGTTTCTTTGTTGCCATTATTCCGTAATAGCTCAAGGGGTGATTAAAAACGATATCTTCATATAAAGAAATAGCATCAGAGGTTTCATTTAATTCTTCATGGATATAAGCAATCCAGAACTTCAAGCGAGCATCAAGGATCTGCTTACTTTTTTTAATAAGATCGAATTGCTTAGCAAGCTTCTGAGCTTCTTTAAATTCATTATGGAAAAGATGAGTCCACAGATAAAAGAATAAAGCGTCTTCGTAGATCTCTTTGTTGTTCTTTTTAACAATATACTTAAAGATCTCTCTGGATAAATCTTTAAACCCAGCTCTAAAAACGGATTTAGAAAAATCATTTAATCTTGTGAGACAGAGTCCAACAGGTAAATGATCTTGGTTAAGTTCAAGATAATTTTTTAGAAAATCAAAATGGTCTTTCACTTTCGATTCATTGGCCTTGCTGTCAATCGTTTTATAGCCCTGTTCAATAAGCTTACCGTATTCAGCATAAAAAACGTTTTGATGCTGAAGGGGATTGAAGCCCTTGTCTTGAATAAGTTTTGTAATTTGTTCGTTGATTAAAATGTCTTTTAAGACTTCTTGAGAGGGCACGATTTCATTTCGAACACTGTAGGTTGTTACTTCTTGTGAAAGCTTTTTAAGAATTTCAGGTTTTGATGCTTGGGACTGAACAAAAAAAGCGAAATTCTTTTTATTTTTTTTTGTGAGAAAAAACTTTAAGTTTTGCTGAATAAAGATGGTTGCTTCATCAGATAAGTTTTGAGTGGAATCTATGTCTCGGCCTATAGCTTCAAGTGTTCTTTCACGACAATAGTTACCTGCCACTCTTTCAAGGACTCGCTCAAAAGGGAGGATTTCTTTTCTTTGAGTGTAACTTCTGCATTGATTTATCAAGTCTGCAGTTGGTTTTAATTTTGATATTTGATGAACTTCTTTTAACCAAGGAACAAATATTTTAAAGTGTTTTGATTTTTCAGCTTCATTTAAGACCTTTCTCAAAATTTCCTGATTGATGTAACCCTTCTCAGCAAATTTCAACATGTTCACCAGATGTTCGCCAATAATGTGATCAGTTTTAGAAAGTGTAAGTTTATTAGAATGTAAGACAGCGTCTAGACCAGTTGGCATACTCGCGAAAAGCTCAAAACTGAATAAAGAATAAAGTAAAATGAAAAGTTTCATGCTCTCGAATGCTTCAGCCGTCCCTCATGGATGACAGATCTAAAGTATATCATCGATATGGTTTATTACACAGATTAAAGGCTTTTTTTGTACCGTGCTTTGATGTCGATTAACCGACGAGAAATCTCGTTCAAAATGGGTTTCTTATCATCAGGCACCACAGTTGAAAGATTCTCAATGTAAGTCGAGATTTCTTCAACATATTGGAAATCGCTTTCCTGGTTTAACGCTACTGTTTCCAGCATCAAAGTAACTTCCTCTGCTACGTCATGGAAGTAATCGCCATCTCTAAAAGTCAGAGGGGAAATGGCTTTCCCTTCTCGTATATGGGCTAGATGATTTTTAAGTTTATATAGCGGACCGGCAATCTTGTGAGTGAAGAAAATGAAGACGATAAAGACTAATAATGTAATCACGACTTGGATGAGAATAAGGAATAAGATCAAATCTTTTTGTGCAGCAACAACATTCTTGGCGATAGATGGATTGGCAGAGGATAAGGCCTGAATGAAATCATAAATAATGACTGGGTAAATAATAGTCGAAATAACAATGATAGAGCATACGATGAGACTGAATCTCAGCTGAAACGACGGATTGATCAAAAAAACAGAGCGTTTATAGAATGCCAATGCTTTATTCCTATTCAAGGTTTTAATAGCATCATAAAATGACTTCGGTATTTGTACTAGATAGAAATGTGGGCATTAACCAATTAAATTACTCAAGTAGGACTATATGATAGATCAAATTAAAGACCGTTTAAACCAGATAAAAAATCCTGCCACAGGGGCAAGTTTCTTGGCGGAAAATCGCTGGCAACATGTTGCGATGGAAGGGGACAAGCTTATCGCTCAGTACAATCGTGATGGAATTTCACCTGCAGAAAAAAGAAGTATCGAGCTCGAAATTCAAAAAGTCCTCACCGACCTCGTTGGTGTAGACAACATCATGGTTAAGACAACTTCCTCTCAATCTCAAGATGTTTTCAAGGCACTTGATCAAAAATCTGAACCCACTCCCGCACCTGAAACTCAGCCTGCTCAAATTAAAGCTGGTCACGGTACAGTCGGAAATAAAAAGCCCGTACCAGGAGTTGGGAAAATTCTTGCAATTGGTTCTGGAAAGGGGGGAGTAGGTAAATCTACTTTCACGGCTAACCTTGCAGTCACTCTCGCAAAAAAAGGTTACAAGGTCGGTATTATTGACGCTGATATTTATGGACCATCTCTTCCTATGATTTTTGGAAAACGCGATGAAAAACCACGCTCAAACTCTGACCGAAAAATTATTCCCGTCGAAGCTTTTGGTATTAAATTCATGAGTTTCGGTTTTTTTATAAACGAGCAAGACCCTGTCATCTGGCGAGGCCCTATGTTGGGTGGAGTTCTAAGCCAATTTCTTTTTGATGTTGATTGGTCTGAAACTGATTACCTTCTGATTGATTTGCCTCCAGGCACTGGGGATATTCAGCTTTCTATGATCCAAAACGCCCATGTCGATGGAGCGATCGTTATTTCTACTCCACAAGACATTGCTCTTTTAGATGCGAAGAAAGGTTTAGAGATGTTCAAGAAACTTAATCTTCCTATTATTGGTATGGTTGAGAACATGACATCATTTATTTGTAATCACTGCGGAACCGAACATCATATTTTTGGTGAAGGTGGAGTTGCTAAGGCTGTTGAGCAATTAAATGTAGAGATGATTAGCCAAATCCCCCTTGAAATCGAATTACGTACAGGTTCAGATAATGGAGAGCCATATATGACACAACAAAGATTTCATGAACGACCAGTTTGGAAAGCATTCATGACCGTGACAGATAAAGTTGAAAGTTTTTTTAATCCAAACCCTGTGCAACCCAAAACGGGATTCTTTTCTAAAATTCTGGGACTCAATAAGTAAGGACTTTTCATGGATTCGAAAGTGATGGAAGTGATTGAAGAACAACAATCAGTGAAATTCACTGGTCGAGTTAATATCCTTGCTGCTTTCAATCGTCAGTATCTTGGTCACATTCTTTTTAAGGATGGTGATGTGATTCAAGTCAACTTTAGTGGTCACCAGGGAATCAAAGCTTTTTATCAGCTCATTATTCAGGAATATTCACTACAGTCCTTTGACTATATTATTGAGCCTGAAGTGGTTGATGAAAAAGAGCGCCAGATTCATTACCCGTTCGCTGTTATTAAAAATAAGATGGCCGACGTGCTTAAGCAGTACCGCGAATCTTTAAAAGTTCGTCCGCCAGAAACCGTAAAAATTATTATAGATGCTGAGTTTATTGAAGATACACTACCCGTCACACCTCAAGAGTTTGAAGTTCTTGAGACACTGACTGAATGGAATAGCCCTTTTGATATCTATCAAAATTGCCAGTTAATGGACCATGAGATTACCTGGGCGCTTGTAAGTTTGCGAAAAAAGGGAGCACTTAAAATCGTAGCCCCCAAAGCACCTTCACTATCTGGTTAATGCGGCCGGCAAAAAACCAAGATGATGATGACCTGAAATGAAAAAACGGCTAATATTCAGAAAATTTTGAGAGAGAGGATGATATGAAATCACAAAAGCATAATGAAGGTCAGTTAAAAGAAGTTATTGTAAAAATCGAAGAGCAAGTTGCAAAAGATCTTGAGCTTATGTCTAAAAATACAGGTATGCCTGTTGCTGATATTGTTGTTATCGCTCTCAAGCGCTTTCGCTCTTCACATCTTGATTACATGAAACTAACTCCAATGACGGAATAATGATGGGCCCCTTGGGGGCCTTTTTTTTGACCAAAAAGTGACTAAACTTTAGACACCTGTTTTATTTTACCATCTAAATCTTGTACACATTTATCTAACCCTTCAATTCCTTGAGGCTTAATTTGGCATTCAACTTGCTTCAGTCGAAGCACAGGGGAATAACTATGGGCTTTCATAACTACAAATCGATGGTGTTTGCATTAGTGGGACTTTTCGTTCTGACTGGTACCTACAACGCTGTTGTGATTAATTCAGAATCTCAACTATCGGGAACTGACATAAAATTTGTAAAACGCCTCGATGAAGTTTACGGAGTAACAGTCGCAGGTCGTGAAGTTGCGGCTTCTGTTCAATGGCAAAAATTATCTCCCTCTCAAATACTGACAAAAAAATCTGCAATTATACAAACGGTAACTAAAGTTGATGCTGCTCCGTCAGCTTCTACTGAATCTGTTCCTTCGGCAGCCGTTCAAGAAGAGCTCACTCTTTCATTAGTTGAAGTCATCAATCAAAAAAAGTGGCAAAACGGCTTACCAGCAAATCAATTTAATGGATCTCTATCTACAAATAACGGAATTATTGAAAACCTTGCAGTCTCTTTGCCAAACGGTGAAGGCGTGTCGGTTTCTTTCTCAGAAATGACAGGAAATGTTTTTGAATACGATCTAAATGGAGAGCTCTATTCTGGTATCATGTATCAAGTAGACCAGAACGCTTACATGGTTACATTAACAAATGGACCGCTTGAAGGAACTCGTCTTCGCTTTTCTTCACAGTCATCTGCTGATGAACAAAATCAAACTCAAGAAGCACTTGCTGAGAACAATATTGAAGTTGGAAATTTCGGTCAAGAACCTGAAGTAAGTCCTGAGGTGCAAGCTCCTGAAGAACAGACAGTTCAGGCAGAAGAGCTATCTCCAGATCAATTAGTGCAAAATGATCTTCGTATGCAGGAAGAAGCAGTACAGGCGCAGTCTTTTAATTTAGACCAATCTCAAGCGATGTAATCATTTCAATCTCAAAAATAACGTCCGATTAACTTAATTCTCGCAAGATGATGACATCACTTAATTGTTTTTTTATTGTTGGTTTTCAACGTCGCCATTCAAATAAACAACTTCACCACGAAGTAATTAAACCATCAGGTGAAACATACCCTGGTTGCGCAGAAAACCTATTTTAATAATTTTAAAAGAGCTTAAAAAACAAAGGGCCAGTCATATGACTGGCCCTTTTGCTTTATTAAGAAAAAAGATTTAGCGACCTAGCAGTTTTTTAAACTCTTCAGTTAAGATCGGAACGATTTGAAAAAGATCGCCTACGATTCCGTAATCCGCGCGTGTGAAAATTGGAGCATCTGGGTCAGAGTTGATGGCAACAATAACTTTAGAAGTTCTCATTCCTGCTAGGTGCTGGATAGCTCCTGAAACACCACAAGCAATGTAAAGAGATGGAGCGACTGTTTTACCAGTCTGACCAACCTGCATTGAGTGAGGTGCAAATCCTGAATCTACTGCAGCACGTGAAGCACCAACCGTTGCACCAATAACATCTGCCATTTCGTTTAAAATTTTAAAATTTTCTGCATTCTTCATCGCACGACCACCAGTTACGATGATGTTTGCTTCAGTTAGATCTACTTTCGTAGAAGCTGCTTTGATGATTTCTTTAATCTGTGCACGGATATCACCAGCGTTAGCATTTACATCTGCAGCTGCACCAGAACCAGCTGTTGGGTTCGCTGTCATACCAAGAGCATTTGGACGAATTGAAATGAAGTGTGGTTTAGGTCCTGTAATTTCTACTTTTGCCAAACACTTACCGGCGAAGAAGGGACGAGTCCCAGCGAAAGTGCCACCATCAAAAACAAAGTTAACGACATCAGATGCGAGTCCTGCATTGAACTTTGTTGCGAGTCTTGGAAGAAGGTCTTTCCCCATAGACGTTGCACCTGCGAAAACATAATCATAACTTTTTGATTTAATGAATTCAGAGAGAGCGTTTGAGTAACCTTCTGGTGAGTACTTATCAAGATTTGATCCTTTAAGCTTGTGAACATTTTGACCGCCGTGCTTTGCGAGCTCTGCAACTTGATCAGCCGAGATATCGCCTATAACAGCAACATCTGCAGATTGACCTGCAAGTTTTCCAAGAATTTCAAGAGTGACGGGTTTTACATGCCCATCATGGAGTTCAGTAAATACTAATACGTTGGCCATATGTGTATCCTTTAAAATTAAATGACTTTTGCTTCTGTACGTAGAAGACCGATTACTTGTGAAACAACCTCACGCTGTTTCGCTGAATCTGTTGCATCGTATTTTTTTCCAGCTGGTTTCTCTGGTGGTAATTTGAAGCCAGAATATTTAACTCTGCGATCAGCATCTGTAACACCAACATCAGCTAGTGAAAACTGCGCCATTGGCTTTTTCTTAGCTTTCATGATCCCTGGAAGGGAGGCATATCTTGGTGTATTCAAACCTTTGTTACAAGCAAGGACGACTGGTGTTGAAACTTCGTAAACTTCAAGAGCTCCGCCCTCAACTTCACGTTTAACTTTAACCGTATTTCCTGCAAGCTCAAATCCTACGATAACTGAAACAGATGGAAGATTGAACATTTCAGCAAGGATTTGGGGAACTTGAAGAGCATCATCATCAATGGCTTGTTTACCAGAAAGAATGATATCTGGTTTTTTTCCAGTTTTTTCAATCGCACCTTTGAGTGCTTTTGCAATTGAGTAAGAATCTAAATTATCAGTTGCTTCAACTAAAGCAGCTTCATCAGCACCCATTGCCATTGCAGTACGAAGTGCTTCTGTATCTTTTACTGAACCAACACGAACAACAGTTACATTTGCTGCTGGGTTAGCTTGTTTAATTAATAATGCCTGCTCAACAGCAAATTCATCATAAGGATTCATAATCCATTTGATTGATGCCGTTTCGATGAAACTTCCATCACTCGTTGGGATGATTTTAGTTTCTGTGTCTGGAACTTGCTTCACGCACACAAAAATATTCATAGTATCTCCTTTAAAAAAAATTATTTAAGTAATTCACGGGCCATTACCAAACGCTGGATTTGAGATGTCCCTTCATAGATTTGGATGAGCTTAGCGTCACGCATGAGTTTCTCAACAGGATACTCTTTTGAATAACCGTAACCACCATAAATTTGTACTGCATCTGTTGTAATTTGCATACAAGAGTCAGAAGCAAAAGCTTTGGCGTAAGAGGCAACTTCGGTATTTCTAATTCCTTGATCGCACATCCATGCTGCTTTATAAATCATAAGCCGTGCAGCTTCCACTTTCATGCCCATTTCAGCAATCATGAACTGTATTGCCTGATGTTTAGCAATCGGAACTCCAAACTGTGTGCGCTCTTTTGCATACTGTATTGATAGATCTAATGCTCGTTGCGATCCGCCTAAAGCCGAAGATGCTACTAGAGGACGTGAATGATCAAGCGTACTCATAGCAATACCCCAGCCTTCGCCAGGTTTGCCAAGCATATTTTCTTTTGGAACTTTGACATTATTAAAACGCACACCTCGAGTATCAGAAGAGCGGTGGCCCATTTTGTCTTCTTTTTTTCCGAGCTCAATCCCTGGCGTTTTTGGATCAACTACTATCGCTGAAATACCTTTGTGTTTCAGATTAACGTCAATCGTGCCGTAAACAACGAACAAATGAGCGTGACCCGCATTTGTAATCCACATTTTCTCTCCGTTAATGATCCAGTGATCACCACCGTCTTTAATGAGCGTTTTTATGCCCCCAGCATCTGATCCATTTCCTGGTTCAGTTAAACAGAATGAAGCAATTCTAAAATCTGTAGTGAAAGGTGTGAGAAACTTCTTTTTTTGTTCGTCTGAGCCAGCGATCACGATCGGAAGAAGAGCAAGATCGTTTGCCATAAAAGATGTATTCATCCCCATGCATCCGTACGCGAGTGCCTCGCTAATAATGACGGCATCAATGGATGAAAACCCTGGACCGCCATATTCAGCAGGAATACAGGTATTAATTAATCCTAGATCCCAAGCTTGTCTAAATATTTCTGCCGGAAAAGTTCCGTGGTCATCATATTCTTGTGCTTTTGGAATCATCTCATTGCGCGCAAACTTGAAAGCAAGTTCACGAATTTCGCGTTGTTCAGAGGTCAGAGAAAAATCCATAATCTATTCCTTGATTAAAAACTAAGAAATGGGTGTTGCATCTACTTTGAAAGTCTTTGAAATTGTAAAACATTTTTCGATCGTTTGAAAGAAGGGCAATTCTTGAAGTGGTCTAACAACGAAGCTACGTTCATTCCATCTGGGATGAGGAATAATTAACGCAGCATCGTTGACCACTTTTAGGTCCCAGAAAATAATATCGAGGTCTAATGTACGAGGACCTTTGGGAATATTTCTATTTCTTCCGAACTCTTTTTCCATCTCCAATAGTTCCATTATGACTTTTTGTGGTGATGACGCAGGAGTGCGAAGCTCTAGAACTTGATTAAAAAAATCGGGCTGCGATTCATACTCAATTGCCTGAGAAGTATAAATTCTACTCTCGGCAATCAGTCCGTATTTTTCATGAAGTCTTTGGCGTGCTTCAGCAAGAATAGAAATCGACTCACCAATATTAGAACCAGTCGCGATGATGAGAGACATTAAGGTTTTTTACGCTCGTTAAGGGGTTTGTCTAGTTTAATGTCAGGATAATTTTCCAGAAGCGATGGAAGATTTTGTGATTTGGGCGCAACAGGATCACCTTTTACACCACAGCCTAAAGTGAAGAGAAGAATAAAAATTTTAAAATTCAATGGCAAAACCTACATTAATAATATCTGATCCAAGGTCACCTTTGATAAACCAACCCGGAACTAATCTTCTGAGAATCGTTACGCCAAATACGGGTCCAGATTTTTTTAAATCATTAATCGCAGTAAGTTGTAATTCATTGGTCTGAGCATTCGTCGTTTTACCTGCGTCAGGACTAGAAACGGTGAACGTATGAAAACCGATATACGGCATGAAGAAAGTGTAAAGGGGGCCTTTAATATTGTACTTCAGGCGCGCAGTTAAGTGGTTCACTAAAGTTTGACTTCCGTCCTGCGGATAATTATCTAAGAGCGAGCGGCCGTAGAGACCTTCTGCGAAATAATTGTCTGCAAATTGAAATGCCCACGAGATACCAAATTCAGTTGATCTCACTGTACCGCTTCGTGGTGCCACTTCAGCAGCATCAAAAAAAGCACCAGTAATAGCAACTACGTTATCTGGTTTGATGTGACGATTTTTTTTCTCATCAAAAACACCTATGTCGTCTTCGATAATGACGTCACCAGTGAAAAGATCTTCTTCTGATTTAATTTTCTCAATGGGAGTTTCTGGTGTTTTCTCTGCCACTTTTTTACCAAAAAGGGAGTCATCACCTTTAATAACTTGAACAGGTTGATCTCGGCGAAGCTTTCCCCATTGGGTGACTGAGTAAATTTTAAGAATTTTAATTCCAACTTGGCCTTGGTGAGTTTTAGCAACGACTGCTCTGGCGGCGAGGTTGTTATCCAGTGCGAGTGATATGAAATCACCAGGCCCTAGCTGCTGATTGTTGTTTGTGAGAATAAATATCTTCTTACTTCCAGAAATAATTTTTATTGTTTCAAGAAAAAATCCTTCCGTTCCCTCAGGGGACGCTGCAAGGTTAGCATCTTCAACTAAAGACTGAGCTCCAACTGGTGAGGCCACGGAGAGTAATAAATAAACAAAAACTGCACTGAAGTACTTCATTTCCTTTTATTCTAAGGAATTAACGCAACAACGTAAACGAGACAGAAAAAATTATAAATTGATTAATCGAGTCAAGATTTATGGCAAGATTCATAATACGCTCCCAACATGCAAATTCAGGAGAATCCAATGTCAGAGCTGGCCTATCAACGCCTCAGCAGCGTTTCTAATCCTATGTTCGTTGTTGTTGCAGGAAATATTGGAAGTGGAAAAACAACTCTTACAAAAAAACTTTCTGAAAAGCTGGGTTGGAAACCGCACTTTGAATCAGTTCAAGACAATCCTTATCTGTCTGATTTTTACTCTGATATGAGTCGATGGTCTTTTCCTCTTCAGGTTTACTTCCTCACTCACAGATTTAATACTCATAAACAAATTGAAACTTTGCCGGCAAGCTCTATTCAGGATCGCTCAATCTACGAAGATGCCAATATTTTTGCCCGTTCTTTATATGATCAAGGAAAACTAGATGAGCGTGATTATCAGAACTACCGAAATCTTTACGAATCAATGATTCAATACCTCAGTCCTCCAACTCTGATGATCTTTCTTCGTCGCTCAATTCCAAAGCTTCAGGAAAGAATAAAGCAGCGTGGTCGCGACTATGAACAAGCTATTCCTGTAGAATACCTTACGAGTCTAAATGAGTATTATGATCAATGGTATAAGAACTACGACCTTGGTAAATCACTCATCATCGATACAGATGAACTTGATTTTCTCGATAACGAAGAACATTTCGATCGTCTTGTGAAACGTATCTGGGATTCAATTGACCAAAAAGATATGTTTTTCTATTTCTAAGAATCAAACAACTTAGCGAAAATTTTTCCACCTCTATTTTTGTAAGCAGGTATAATAAACTTTATCTGTGTGTCATTATCAGGGAGTGAAAATGAAGCTTACGCCATGGTTGGTATTACTTAGCTTGTGTCTAGTATCCTGTTCGGGATCTAAATCAGCGCAAAAAGTTAACGAAGAAACGCCTCAAATCGAATTATCAGATGCTGATGAGTTTATTGAAAATCCATCAGAGCAGCCTGCTGAAGGCTCTACAACTGAAGCATCTGATCCTGTTGCTGATGAAGCAACTTTGGAAGAGCCATCAGATGAACCAGTTATTACTGATTCAGAAATGGTTCCAGATACTTCACCTACAGTTGTAACGAATGAGCCAGGGACTGTTAAAACATATACGGTTCAGAAAAATGAAACTCTCATGCTCATTGCTTTTAAGCTTTATGGTGATTACGAGCGCTGGAAAGAACTAGCAAGTCAGAATCGCGAAACGCTGAAAGGTAATACAAACGTCAGAGAAGGTGTTTCTTTAAAATACATGGCCCCTGCTGAAGAGTTTGTCTGGAATCCACAAGGTCTTCCTTACCTCATCAGAACTGGTGATACTCTTGGTGGGATTTCTAAAACCGTCTACACGACAACGAAAAAATGGAAATTGATCTGGGAAAATAATCGCCCATTGATCAAAGATCCAAATAAGATTTTTGCAGGATTTACAATTCATTATCTAGAAAACGGTCGTGAAGTCGCAAACGAAATTTAAACTCCTTATTAAAAGCTACTCCCTTAAACCCTCGCTTGAAGCGAGGGTTTATTATTTTATCTTTCTAGTGCTTGTTGCTTCGTGCAGTACCTTCCGTATACCGGGAAAGAAAACAAAAGCTCTTTCACTTGGTACTTACAACGACATGGTAGGAAGTGATTACTCTGATCATTTAAATTCACTTAAGCAGGCATTTCTTCAAACCCCTGGAACAAAAACCTATAAACTAACGGCGAATGCCAAAAAATATATTCAAGAGTTATGTGTTCAGATTATTTCTAATAACGAAATATTTTTCAAAAATCTAAAATCTGCAAACGTGACAATCGTTGATACAGAATCTCCCCTGCATTTTTCCTTACCAAAAGGCGAGATCTTTTTATCAAATGGATTAATTTATAAGTACATTAAGCACGAGAGTATGCTTGTAAGTATTCTAGCCTATGAATTGGTAAGGAGTGAAAACCTTCTCTATTCTAAACAAACAATAGTACCTATTGGTTATGTCCCCTTAGAAAGAATCCTTGTTTTGAGCCGACTAGGCCTAGAAGAAAAAATGGAAATTCATAAATGGGCACATTATATAACTGTCAGAAGTGGTTTTGATGGAGAGTACTATCTTTCTTGGTTACAAACACAAAATAGAAATACCGCCGACTTTATTCTGCAAGTAGGCGATGCCAATTTAATTAATAGAGAAGAGTCACTCTTTAAAGCTTTCCTCATAAAAAACTCAACCGAAGACGAAGTTGCAGGCAAAAAGAATTCAAGTAAAATATTTTATTCATTTATTAATAGCATCAGGGATCGAACGTAATGAAACCAGAACAAGCTGAACGATTTCTTATCGAAGAACTTTTCAACAAGACGCAAGAAAAAGATATTCTAAAAAATGAAAAACTTGAAGAGGTTGATAAGCTAACAGGTGATGCTTCAACGAGAAGATATTACCGAATATTTACTACCAAAGATAGTTACGTGGTTTGTTTAGACAATCCTTTTAGTGAAGAAATGGAAAAGCATCCCTTCTTGTCAGTACAGGAATTTCTTGGGAAAAATCATGTTAGAGTTCCACAAATCATCGATCATAATTTACCTAAAGGCTATTCTCTGCAGGAAGATCTCGGGAACGTGACGCTTCTTCATCACTTGAGTTTAGTAACCTCCTCGGTAGAAGAGAAAAAGATATATAGAACGATTATTGATCAGTTGTTAGAGCTTCATCGAATTCCACACTCAGATGTTAAAAATCCAAATTTGTTTCAATTAAAGTTTGATAATCAGAAATATATGGATGAAACACGTTTCACCTTTAAATACTTCATGAACTTCTTTAACAAAAACCTTGATGAGAATTTAATCGCAGAGCTTGAAGTTTTATTTGCACCTATCATGAAGCGTTTGTCTGATCAGGAGATGGTGATTACTCATCGTGATTTTCATTCACGTAATATTATGGTAAAAGATACAAATTATATCTTTATTGATTTTCAAGACGCTCGCTGGGGAATTCCTCAATACGATTTAGTCTCTCTGCTAGAAGATTGCTATTATGATTTAAATGATGAAAATCGACAGGAATTAAAGCGTTATTATTACGATAACCTTGATAAGAAAATCCATGGACAACAATCTTATGAAGAATTCCTCGCCTTATACGATGACATGCTTATCCAGCGTGTTTTTAAGGCGGTGGGAAGCTTTTGTTACATTTATAACTGGCGCAAAGACGACAGGTATCTCAAGTACATCGGTTTTGCGATGGAAAAAATCAGACGCGTTATGATGGATAATCCACGTTACGTTGAACTAAAATCAAAACTTTTTCAACATTACTATGCGAATTGATTATTGCCTTATTCTTGCTGCCGGTTTCGGAACTCGAATGGGCGCCATCGGAGAAAAATTACCAAAAGTTCTCTGGCCGGTTTTTGAAAAGAGCCTCCTTGAGTTGCAAGTTGCGTATGCCAAAAGTCTTGGCGTCGATAAGATCTATATTAATCTTCATTATATGGGCGAGCAGATTGAAGAATACTGTAAAGATCGAGCAGCATTTGAAGGTGTAAAATTTCTTTGGGAAAAACCAGAGATTCTTGATATCGGCGGAGCTATTCATAATCTTGCATCTCAACCTGAGGTTAAGTACCGAGGTAAACTTCTAGTGCTAAACGCAGATCAGTTTTTTTATCTCAAGAAAGAAGATCTCGAACGAATCTTAAAACCTTTCGAAAAATATTCGGGTGTGCTTTTTTCTTATTGGGTTAATTCCTCACTTGGATACAATGCCTTGGAAATTGATGCTAATCGATTAGTAAAAAACATCGTAAAAAATAAAGATATTGGTCCCGATCACACAATAGAAACCTATACAGGCATTTCTTATATTAATCTCGCTCAGCTCACTAAAACACCAGGAGCGAGTCCCTTTTTTGAATCAGTCTGTCCATTCACAAAAAAAGATATTCCAGCAATACTTTTAGAAAATATCGACTATTGGGATTTTGGAACAGTAAAAAGATATTGGGAAACTTGCTTCAATATTCTACAAACATACAAAACAAGATCTACACATCCATTTCTTCGCTTCTTGGTTCAGGAAAAAGCACTGAAGACTTGGAAAATCAACTTACAAAACACAAGTTATCACGCCAAATCTCCTCACGTCATAAATCTACATGCAGATGAAGAAATAAAAGAATTGGGAGAGGCGATTATTCTCACGGGAAGAAAGGTCTTGAAAAGTAGTCAACCTATGATCTGGTGGAACGAATTACATGAGGAAGTTAAGTAACTTTGCTTTCTCTAATACAGTCGACCGGACATACTTCAATGCATAATCCACATAGCGTGCAGCTCCATGAATCGACGTAGTATTCTTTACCATTGGTAACGATGGCGTTTTCTGGGCAAATGAGACGACAATTGTCACATGAGATGCAAATTGAGGAGATTTCCAGCACGACTTCATTCATAATAGTATTATAAGG
This sequence comes from Bacteriovoracaceae bacterium, assembly GCA_040399915.1. Lineage (GTDB taxonomy): Bacteria > Bdellovibrionota > Bacteriovoracia > Bacteriovoracales > Bacteriovoracaceae > Peredibacter. The sequence continues at coordinate 1,013,368 of JBBARE010000001.1, read as the reverse complement.
CAATTCTGATATGGAACAATTGAATGTAAAAAAGAAAGATACGATCGTCACCAATGTAGTGCTTTATTTGGGACTAGCGTTTTTCTTCCTCTACATTCAACACGCTTATCGCCATCACTTATCTCCTTTTTCATTGGTCTATCTCAAAAAGGGTCTCGAACTTTTTTGGTATGTTGCTTTAACGCTTATTATTTCTGGCGTCTTTATCTGGCGACAACATCGATTTGCCGTTCTTGTTTATCGAATCTCTGTTTTTCTTGTCGGCTTTAAGGTTATTGAAGGACTGTTTATTGAATTTAATAAAATTATCGTCATTGCGATGTTTTTTTACATCGTAATTTCCTACTTTCTTTATCAACTTTTAAGCTATTATTTAAAGCTTGCGAGCATTAATCCCAATTTTTCTAGTTCCGATTTATTTGAACCCTTGCTGAGAAAAATTCCCTGTCAAATGATGGAAAATGGAGTTACTTACGAAGGACATCTCACTAATTGGGATAATGAGGGCTGCTTTATTAAGCTAGATACCCCTCGAGATTTCAGATCTAAGGTTTCAGTTAAAATCAGATTTCGTGGTTGCGAGTTTTGTCAGGAAGGGGAAGTAGTTGCCGCAACTCTTGATTTATCTGGTGTTGGGATAAAATTTGAATCATCTGCAAAAGAAATGAATGTCTTTAATTGGTCTGAATTCATGGAAATTGTACATGAACTTGGTTTCCAACCAGAAAGGTTACGCTAATGAAATTTATGCTGGCTGTACTATTTTTACTCACAGGTTGTCTTGAAGACAGCTCAAGCCCTGAAGCAGCCTTAAAGAATTTTATTGAGTCCCGTTTGGGAAACGTCGTAACACGTGACTACGTTTTGGAAAGAGTCACCGGTAAAATGAAACAAAGCCTGGAGAACATTACTGACGAGGAATTTACAAAATTTGCGGACCTTCGAAACGTTGAAAAAAATAGCTTTAAAATCATCTCCAAATCTTGTCAGGAAAAGAAGTGTTTCCTGACTTATAGTATTTCTTATTTAACTAAAGCAGATAACAAGTCTGCCTACTCGTCAGAAGTGAAGAAAATAGCTGAAATTCTGATGGAAGACGGTAAATGGCTTATAGCCGATGTAAGCAATATCAAAACCTATCACGAAGCACTTGAAGCAATTAATCCACTGGAATAAAGAAAACTTAACAATCATCCGATAGGTCATCCGGAGGGCATAAATGGCCGAAACCGATTTCTTATCATTTTTAGTCGATGAAACTTTAAAACTACAAAAAAGTGGTGAAGTTGAACTATCTTGTTTTGAACTTAAACTGACGGACTATAAACTTAACTTCATCAAAGGTGAGTTTATTCCGCAGTCTCAGATGCTTCGATTCATTACCTCTTTTGGTAAGCTCGACATACCAGTCAATTGGTCTGTATTTGCGATTGATTCAGGCGACTGTGCAGATGTAGTGCTGTCAAAAGAAAACGATCATGATCATTTATTCGATGTCTTAAAAGCAAGTTGGAATCCTGAGCTTTCAAAGATACTTGTCACGCATGCAGATGGTTTTTGCTATCTTGTAGGACTTCGCCTTTTTGAGGAAGCTCATCTCCATGATCTCTTAAATCCACAAATCTGGTTAAAAGCAGCATAAGTTAAATAAAAAAGCCTCCATTCGGAGGCTTTTTTATTTAACTTGTCTATGTTCTGAACTTAGAGAGCAACGTAATACTGTTTTAACATTTGAGCATCGACTTCTAGGTTTGGAGAGTTACAAACGACGTAACCTCTGCAATCCATATCCTTCAACGCTTTCATCAAATCTTTCCAGTTGAACTTTGATTTTTCAAGGTTCAAATGTTTTAAGTCACCTTTAGAGTTAGAGCTAATACCAGAAATGTGGATGTGCATTTCTTCAAGAGCTTTAGGTCCAAGTTCATTCTTAAGTGTTTCAAGTGTTTCACAGAAACCTTTGTAGTCATTAACTGAACCAGTACGTGCGTAAAGGTGTGAAAAATCCATACATGGCTTACAGCTTGTTACTGATTTAGATAATGAAATCAGTTCTTCAAGTGAACCAAACTGAGAAGTTTTTCCAGTTAATTCAGGACGAAGTTCAATTTCAATATCAAGACGGGATAATCTCTCTTCAATAACATTCAATGATTTTTCAACAAGGTCAAATACATCATACGGCGAGTCTTTCATGTAGAAAGCTGCGTGGAATGTCATCGATTCAGCACCACAAAGATCAGAGATCTTAGCAGTCTGGATAATGCGCTCAACTGATGAGTCGATCTTATCCTGCTCACGAGCATTTAAGTTGATGTAGTAAGGACCATGAGAAGTTAGCGGGACTCCCAACTCATAAGACACCTTACGTAGTGCTGAAGAAACTTCTTCCTTCATACGAACGCCGTGTGCGAATTCGAGTTGCATGCAATCTAAGCTTAACTCATGAATTCTCTTAACCCCTTCAACCGGGTTGTTCTTCTTTACAGTACTGTTAGGTACACCAGCTGTGCCAAACAATAGACGGTCAAAAGCCATTTGGAACTCCTTAGGACTATCTAAAAACTAAAAAATCTTGTTTATCCAACTCTCTTTATTCTTAATACAAGTCTGACAACCTTGCCCCATGTTGAAATGATCGTTTAAAAGATCAAGATCCACACTGGTTGTGCAATGTTCACGTATGTCGAGGGCGCTCACACAAAAGCATTCACAAATCAAAAACTCATCATCCAACTTTTCTACGGGCCGAGCTATTAACTCATCCACGTTTTCCATTAGGCGAAGAAAATCCTTATCCATGTCATACTCTTTTGATGCGAAGCGAATCAACTACTATTCATTCTTGAAAAAGAGTTGCCTTTTTATAGCTCTAATACAGGATTAAAGTCCATTCGAAAGCCTTAAGGGTGTAATAAAGTAATGCAAATAAGAATTGAGGGATGGTAAAATAGGATAACATATTAAAAAATCTGGTTTTATTATCTATGCGTGCGACCTTTTTATTACTCCTTGGCTTCATTACTTTAGCGCTCTTTCTGTGGGCAACCCTAATCGGTGCGTTGTTTATCATGGGTGCCCTATTATGGCTTATAATTCTTGTTATAACAGTGGGTTACCCTGATACAATAGTTCTGTTTCTTTTGGGGGCAAGAGAAGTTCGTTCCAGTGATGAAAAAGATTTTTTTTTAGCCGCTTCTCATGAGGCCTACAAACTTTCAGTCAGTATGCCGAGGCTTTATTTTTATAACGGCTCCCTAGAGAGAGCTTTTGTCCTACAGAATCGCCAATCGATAAGCATCATTCTTAACAAATCTTTGCTTGAAAAATGCACATCATCAGAACTTAAAGCGATTTGTTTTGAACTCCTTCTTCAAGTGAAAAAAGGAATGGCGCCTAAGAGAACAAAGTCTATGTTTCTGTTAGGATTTTTTGCTTGGATGACTCATGCATTGATCGGCATCATTCTTTATATTCTTCCGTTTCGTGATTTAAAAAAATCGACTGATTGGGTTCTCAATTACTTGCTCCACCCGGTTCTTGATCTAATATTTAAATTTGTCATGGGGGAGAGTTACTTCAAAAAATTATCCGGAATTCTTTCAAATTTTCCTGAAGAAAGAGAGATGCTCGATCGGGTAGGAATGAAACTCAGAAAACCAGACTCATACTATTCGTTGCCTTCAAGAAAGCTTATGGAATTAACGGCAATTACCAAAAGCCGAAATTTTCAAAATATTATAGCGCTCGAATTTTTGCCTCATGAATGGGATTATCTTTTTGTGAATGAGAGTCTCAAACGTGCTGAGTAAACTTAAGCAAGTAGAGTTCAGTAAATTTGCTCCTTTATTGGTGACTCTCGCCTTCATTTTAATTTTAATTCAATATTCTTTTCATCCACTCGAATCGATCTTTTATGATTTCTGGATCAAAACAGATCTTCCCTCAAAGAGTTTTAAAAATCCAATCGTGCTTGTTTCACTTGATGAAGAAAGTGATCAGTTTCTAGGAGAAACTTACCCATACACCTACGCATCTCACACAAGGCTTATGAATCGTCTGAAAGAAGATCAGCCTGCCCTTGTGAATTATTTTGTTTCTCTGCTTGAGCCTGATTCTGAAGTCGAGGTTCGATACCAGACAGAGTTTCATGAAGCTATCAAGGGCTACTCACCTTCAAATGATAAATTTAAATTTGGAACCGAGATTGATAATCTCGGAGAGCTTATTCCGCCCGAGGCTTTGCGTGACGTGGGTTACTACCTCGGACAACTCTACAAAGATCAGCTGGTTTTTTCAAAAGACGAAGTCGTTCGTCGTGCTATTTTAAATATTTCTGGAGAAGATTCTCTTCATTTGTGGACAGCAAAAAAATACCGCGAATCAAAAGGACTGCCGGGCCTGGATGCGACTGCTTACAAGGGCGCTTATTATAATTCGGAAGCTGATGCTAACTTTGCACTTTTTAAATATTCCGGAAATCCTGTTAACAATAGAATTTCATCTATTCCTTTTCATAGAGTTGTTGTTGGCAATTTCCCGAAAGGCTTTTTTAAAGATAAAATTGTTCTAGTAGGTCCTCAGTACTTGTCGAATTCGAGCGATTTCATTCAAACGCCGTTTGAAAAAGATACAGGACGAACACCGAAGTTGGCGGTTCATGCTGATGTTATCGAGTCGCTCATTTCAGAAAAAACCATTTATGATGTTGAGGACATAACCACGCAAGTAGCTTCTGTTCTGATAGCCATTTTACTTTCTTACATCATTTCCAGAGTGCAACCGGTTAAAGGGTTGATGATCACGATCTTGCTCATTATAGGGATACTTCTTACCAGTTATTTTATGTTTATTACGTTTGGGTGGTGGATAAAATTATCCCATTTGGTTTTAAGCATCTTTGTCGTTTACTACATTTGGGTGCCTTTCAGGGCAATAGAAGAATATCAAACTCGTTATGCCATTGAGGAAGAAACAAAACTTTTAAAACAAGTTGATAACTTGAAACAAAACTTTATTTCTCTTATGAGCCATGATCTAAAAACTCCGGTTGCTAAAATTGCAGGTATCGCCGATATCTTGAAACTTAAATTTAATAATACACCTGAGCAAACGGAGCTAATCGATAACGTAGTTAATTCCACGAAAGAACTAAACAACTTTATTAACTCGATCCTCGATTTAACCAAAATTGAATCTCAGAACCTTACCCTCAGGAAAGAATCAAAAGACGTTAATAAAATCATCGAGGGAATCATCGAGAAGCTCGAATTTGAAGCGGAAGCAAAACAGATGAAAATTGAAGCTGAGCTTTCCCCGTTATATCCAATCCAAATTGATACAGTACTCATGAATCGGGTTATTTCGAATCTAATTGAAAACGCCATTAAGTATGCTGGGAAAGAGAAAACTGTCGTGATCAAGACCTGGGATGATGCTGAGTGGGTCTATGTTGAGATCAAAGATAACGGGGTGGGCGTAGGACCAGATGATTTGGTCCATATTTTTGATAAGTTTTATCGGGTGAAGAATGATTCGACACATTCAATAAAAGGCTCAGGCCTTGGTCTTTATCTGGTAAAATATTTCATCGAGTTACATAATGGGGTTATTACTGCCACCTCTCAACTTGGTGAGGGTACTTCGTTTATAATTAAGTTAAAGAATGAATAGGAGTTTCTATGCATAAGGTTTTGGTTGTTGATGATGATAAAGTTCTTCAACAGTCTGTAAGGCAGGCACTTGAATATCATCACTTCGTCGTCGATGTTGCTGATAACGGGAAAGAAGCCGTTAACAAAGTTTACGGCCAGAAATATGATTTAGTTGTCATGGACGTGAATATGCCAGAAATGGACGGTATTCAGGCATTAACTGAAATTAAGAAACATGATCCATCTGTTATCGTTTTAATTCTTACTGCTTATTCAAACGTCACTGATGCTGTTAAAGCAGTAAAAGAAGGCGCCTATAACTATCTAGAAAAACCAATTAGTTCAGAAAACTTAGTGGCACTCATTAAACGAGCTTTAAAAGCCCGTTCAATGGTAGAAACGTTGACTTTTTCATCACCGACACTGTCCATTGGAGAGTCATCAACATCAAATGATAAATTTGTTGGTGAATCTGGTGCCATGAAGAAAGTTTTTGATGTTATTTCAAAACTTGCAAAAGTTGGAACCCCGGTTCTCATACGCGGAGAATCTGGTACAGGTAAGGAACTAGTCGCAAAAGCGATTCACTATAACTCACCAAGAAAAGATGAGAAATTTGTCACCATCAACTGTGGTGCAATTTCTGAAAACTTAATTGAATCAGAACTTTTCGGACATGAGAAAGGTGCCTTCACTGGTGCAGACCAAAGAAAAATTGGTAAATTTCAATTCGCCGAAGGGGGAACAATCTTCTTAGATGAAATTGGAGATATCTCTCCAGGCATGCAAATTAAGCTTCTTCGTGTTCTTCAAGAAAAAACATTCATGCCTGTTGGTTCTAACCGCGAAATCAAAGTTGATGTTCGAATTATCGCTGCCTCTCATAAACCATTTGAAGAAATGATTAAAGATGGCTCATTCCGAGAAGATTTATTTTATCGTTTGAATGTTTTACCAGTGTATCTTCCGCCTTTGCGTGATCGTAAAACAGATATTCCACATCTCGTTAATCACTACATCAACTACTTCAACAATGTTCACAATCTTAAAGTGAAAGGTGCTGAAGCTGCTGCACTAGAAGTTTTGAGTAACTACTCATGGCCTGGTAACATTCGTGAATTAAGAAATATCATTGAACACTGCTTCATTATGGAAGCTTCAGATATGATTCATGTTCATTCACTTCCTTCGATTGTCTTCAAGGACCAGAAGAAAGCTGAATCTAAAGAATCTATTGCTGAAGAAAGTGTCATTGATCTCCAAGATATTCAAAACTCTGTTCTCGATCACGATTCTTCTGCAAAAGGTCCAAACGATGTTCATTTTTCTTTCGGAACGAAACTAGGAGAAGGTGGAAAACTGGACTTTGCTATTGCCAAAGACTTGTTTGAAAGAGAATTTATTGTCCAGGCATTGAAAATTAATAAGGGTAAAATTAATCAAACTGCGCTAAATGCAAACATCCCTAAAAAGACGTTGCTTAGGAAGATTGAGAAATATGTAATTAACCCTAAGGACTACTACTAAAATGGCACGTTTTTGGGCTTTAAGTTTAATGATGGCAACTTTGATTATTGTTGATCAATTATCAAAGGGTGCCATTCAAAGCAGTCTTTTCTATGGTCAGACGATCCCTGTGATCAAAGGTTTTTTTAGTATAGCTTACGTTAAGAATACTGGTGCAGCTTTTGGTTTCGGACAAGATGGCCCGGAGTGGTTCAGACAAATTTTCTTTTTAGCACTTCCCGTGATCTTCTGTGGATGGGTTTTTGTGATGTTGGTGAAAACATTAAAGGGTCCTCTATACTTGTCACTTGCCTATGCTCTGATTATCGCCGGCGCTGTTGGAAATCTAATCGATCGCTTTAGCTTGGGTTACGTAGTCGATTTCCTCATGTTCTATTGGCAGGATGAAGCAAATCATTTTCCTGCATTCAACGTGGCAGACAGTTGCATAACGGTAGCTGCTGGGCTTCTCATCATTGATTTTTTCATTCAATTGAAAGCAAAAAAAGATACGGATCCGAATGCTACCAATCCTGTATCAAAGCCATGATCTAATTCTTTACTCCTATCCCCTGCTCATGGGCTTGGGATGGGGTATTGCCTACCAAATATTCTTTTCTCTCCTAGACCCATCATTCACCAAAATAAAAGGGCAAATTCTTTTCTGGGGAATTTTCATTGCTGCGTGGGTGGGTGCGAAAGCTTTTTTTTTCCTGACTTATCCTATGATTCAAACCACGGACTTTATCAGCGAATTAAGTTTCTGGACTGGTGGCGGTTTTGTTTTCTATGGTGGTTTCATTGGTGGATTGCTGTTCATCGCTGCTTATAAATTAATTGATAAGAAATTTAATTTTAAAATACTTTGGGCAATGATTCCGTCGATTGCTTTTGGTCATGGTATTGGACGATTAGGTTGTTTACTCGCCGGTTGTTGTTTTGGAAAACCCACCGATTTATTTTGGGGAATCTACTTACATAATCATTATCGCCATCCTACTCAACTGCTTGAGGCTCTTTCGCTTTTATTGTTAGGCATCTATTTGTTGAAATCTAAAAAAAATAAATTCATTCTTCTCAGTCATTACCTCATTTCTTATGGAGTCGTACGGATCATCATCGAATCCTTAAGAGGTGACAGTATCCGTGGATTGTGGGGCCCATTCTCTCCTTCTCAATGGATCTCAATTCTCCTCATTTCTTTAGGACTTAGCTTCATTCTTCTTCCAAAATTCAGATCTTTACGAGGCTTAAACTAAACTAGTCAAGTTTTGAATCAGGTGTGCCGATAGGCTACTAGATTTAACCAGGAGTTTGGTTTGAAATTTGATTCTATTCAGCCTCGAAATTTGCGCTACCGAAACCATTACAAGTTTTATGTATTGGCCTTCGCTTTCTTGGCCGCCATGATTCTCGCATTTTGGTTCATGAAGTTTGCTAATGATGGAATTAAAAATGTCTTCGATGTCTATAGATACGAGTTTTTAATTTCTGTAGGTTTTTTTGTTCTAACAGGATCATTTTATTTTGGATGGCTGAGATCGAAACTTAAAAGATCGGTTCAGGTTTTTCCTGATCACATTTTTTTACAAAATGGCAAGATCAAAGAAGTTATGCAGTTTTCTGATGTTGAAAGTATGAGTGTTGTTTGCTGGTCAGTTTTTTACATCAAAATGAAAAACGGAATTAAGTATTACTTCAACTCAAGCCTTGAGCGTGTCGACTATATCTGGGAAGGAGTCTATTCTTCACGACCAGATTTAATGGATGCAGCATCGTTTGAAGTTTTTAAAGTAAAGCTTGTTCAATATGACCACCACCAGAAAAGAAAAGAATGGTTTTTTAAACACAAGATCATCGATTTTTTCAACTGGGTAGCATTGCCTATCATGTTTTTAGGAATGGCTTACATTTTTCAATCACAGCACGTCGTGATTCATCAGGAAGGCTTGTATTTCTTCAGACTTTTTATGTTCGCACTCCTGACGCTTCTATCTCTTTCATTTGTTTTTTCAATTTTTCTTAAAAAAGTCATTTTCGATAAAAAAATATCTGAACAAATGGATATGTCTGAATTCAAATTGCGTGACATCGAATTTGAAGGAGTTATTCTTGAACGTTCAAAAATCTTTCAGGTTATCACAACGTGTTTCGTCTTCGCTTTGCTTATTAAAATGGATGTAAATCTGTATTCGGTTAGCAAAGTAAAGGAAGATATCGCAAGCTTCAAACTGAAGAAAGGTCACACAATTATTGTCGATAATAGATTTAACTGCGTCGGCTGCAAGTATCAATTAAACGATGGTGACTTTGTGGTCTTTGGACGCGGCATAATTGGTCAGGTCCTTGCAAAAGAAGGAGATATGGTGGGTCAGATTGCCCAGGACACAAAAGGTCGTATGATTGCTTCTGAGAACGTCCAGGAAGTACCTAAAGGCCACCTCGCGGTGAAAGCTGCGAATGGCAAGGACATTATTTTCATTCAAATAGAAGAGCTAATTGGTAAAATACAAAACTAATGCATAAAATCTGAAAGCTCCTAAAATAGGATTGAGAAATCATTCACTCTTTTAGGAGTTTTTTTTATGAAATTTTCCCGTTTAATAATTCTTGCACTTGCTTTTTTTATCATCAAACCAGTTCATGCTGGATTACTTCTTGAACCAGTCATTGGTTACAGTTTAGGAAAATTCGAAACAGACTCACCTGGATCATCAGAAGATAAGGCCGCAGGCCCGTCAGTTGGTGGTCGTATTGGATATCAAAATCTTGGTTTTCAGCTCGGACTAGATTATTTACGTAGTAATTTAAGCGTTGATGATAATGATTTTAAGGAAGATTTAGTATCCAACGAGTTTGCAGGATTCGTAGGATTTGAGTTTCCTATTCTGGTTCGCGTCTATGCGGCCTATATTTTTTCTGCAACTTCTGAGTCGGACGTTGACCTAGGGTTGGGCGCAGGAAAGGAAGCTTTGGAACTTAATGATGGTAGCGGTGTAAAGTTCGGAGTGGGTTTCACACTTCTTCCATTCCTTGATATCAACGTTGAATATCGCAAGGGACAGTATAGTGAATTGAAAATTGGAAGTACTAAGACAGATACTGATACTGATTTCAGTGCTGTCATGATTGGTGTTTCTCTTCCATTCGTTATCTAACAAAAACAAATTTTGATCAAAAAAAAGGGCTCCTTGAGGAGCCTTTTTAGCTTATCCAGCAACTTCTTCTTTGATTTTATCTAACTTGGCCGGGTCCACATACAGCTCGGAAGCAAGTGTTTCATTTCCCCATGCGATAAAGGCGTCATCGTGCTGGTACATGGTAATGGTTTCCCAAGGGCAATCCTGGGAGCAGTTCTGACATCCAATGCAGCGTGAGAGATCAATTTCTACCATTTGTTGGTAACCAGGGTTAAGTGGATCCGGTCCTGGAACGAGTTCAATTGAGTCGACTGGGCAGCCGGCAATACAAACTTCACAGCCAGTGCAGCCTGACTGGTGAACAATAGCTAATAGCTTAGGTGGTTTTTTACCCTTTCTCTGGGGCTTAAAGCGTGCCGTATGAAAGGGATTTTCAACTTTTAATTCATCACTCATGAGAGTATTCCTTAGACCATTCTGTGATCCCCATTATACACTCCGGGCCATAAGCTATAAAGCATTTCCTTATAGAAATCGGCCAGATATACTGAGTCGGGAAAACACGTAAGTAAATAGATAATATTTATTCCAGGACTATGTCAATGACAACTCGAAAACTTAGATTTGTTACCGCGGCCAGCCTCTTTGATGGGCACGATGCTTCGATCAATATTATGCGCAGACTTCTTCAGTCCAAAGGGGTTGAGGTTATTCATCTTGGCCATAATCGTTCTGCACTCGAAGTCGTTGAAGCTGCTTTAGCGGAAGATGCCCATGCTATTGCTCTGAGTTCTTATCAGGGCGGGCATATGGAATATTTCACATACGTTCGCGAGTTATTAGACAAGAATGGTGGTCAATCAGTCAGAATTTTTGGTGGTGGTGGTGGAGTTATTACTCCTCCTGAAATTACTGAACTTCACAAACGAGGGATTACAAGAATCTATCATCCAAACGATGGAACGGCACTGGGGCTCAATGGCATTATTGAAGACATGATTAATAAGTGTGATTACTCAACAATTGATAATGTTGATTTCAAAACACTTTCGACAAAAAAAGAACTGACTTCATACGAGATGGGAAAGGTCATTACTTTCATTGAAAATAACCGTGAAGTTCCATTTTCATTTTCACCAAAAAATGTGCCTGTTCTTGGTATAACTGGTACTGGTGGAGCTGGAAAATCATCTTTAATTGATGAGCTCCTTTTAAGATTCCATCGTTATTACTCTGATAAAAAAATTGCGCTTGTTTCTGTTGATCCAACAAAAAAGAAAAATCAGGGAGCTCTTCTCGGAGATAGAATTCGATTAGGATCAGCTGTTTATAATAATTTTTATGTTCGCTCTCTGGCCACGAGAGACTCAGCGAATGAACTCTCGCCTGAAATTCGAAAGGTTGTTGATTTTTTAAAATCTCAGGAATTTGATTTAGTTTTAGTTGAAACTTCAGGTATTGGGCAGGCTTCTGATGAGATTACTAAAGTTGCGAACAAAACTCTCTATGTCATGACTCCAGAATATGGTGCTTCAACTCAACTTGAAAAAATTGAAATGCTTGAAGTGGCAGACTTCATCGCAGTAAATAAATTTGAAAAACCTCGCTCTGAAGATGCTCTTCGCGACGTAAGAAAACAATATCGTAGAAACAAAACGCTTTTTGCCAATCATCCAGGCAGTCCAACTGATGATGAGCTTCCTATCTTTGGAACGATGGCCTCTAAATTTAATGACGTTGGAATAAACGCTCTTTTCAAAGAGTTGATCAAAGCAGTTGATTTTAAATTCAACGCTGGCCTTGATTTAATTCCTGCCGATCGTGCTTCAGATAAAAAACAATCTGTAATCCCAGCTTCAAGAGTTAATTACCTCCGTGATATTTCAGAAACAGTTCGTGAATATAATGAACGCTTTATGAAATCCGTTGAAAAACTTCGTCAATACGAAGCCATGGTCGAAGTTTCTAAACTTGTTACCGACAGTAAAGAACTAGTTACTCATAAAAAAGCTATGGAAGTTGAACTAGCAGAAGAGCTAAAAGAAATCGCTGCTTTTGATAAAACGATTGCTGAATATACCAAAGGCGAACACACCTACGTTGTTCGTGGTAAAGATATTGTTGTTCCTACGAAGTATACTTCTTTGTCTCAACAACTTATTTCAAGAGTGGGATTTCCTAAACTCCATCATCCATCTGCAAAACTACAGTTCATCCGATCGCAGAACCTTCCTGGCTTCTATCCTTACGCAGGTGGTGTTTTCCCATTCAAACGTGCAGACGAAGATCCGAAAAGACAGTTTGCAGGCGAAGGTGGACCAAAAAGAACGAACGCTCGCTTTCATTATCTTTCTAAAAACGATACCGCTAAACGCCTCTCAACAGCTTTTGATTCCGTCACTTTGTACGGAGAAGATCCAGCTGTGCGCCCAGATATATACGGAAAGATTGGAGAGTCAGGAGTCTCGATTTGTACGCTTGAAGATATGATGGAACTCTACAAAGGGTTTGACCTCACTTCACCGTCAACTTCTGTTTCAATGACCATTAATGGGCCTGCGCCTATTATTCTTGCTCTTTTTATGAACACCGCCATCAACAATAAACTTGGTGAGAGTGATCAAGAAAATCGCGAGAAGATGGTAGAAGTTATGCGCCAAGTGCGAGGAACGGTTCAGGCAGATATCTTGAAAGAAGATCAGGCCCAGAACACTTGTATTTTTTCTCTTGAGTTCGCTCTTAAAATGATGGGCGATGTGCAGGAATTTTTCTGTAAACATAAAATTAAAAACTACTACACTGTTTCAATCTCTGGATATCATATTGCTGAAGCTGGTGCGAATCCGATTACTCAGCTAGCTTTGACGCTTTCAAATGGTTTTACTTTTGTTGAATATTACCAAAGCCGTGGCATGAACGTTGATGATTTTTGTGAAAATCTTTCGTTCTTCTTTTCAAATGGTCTAGACCCTGAGTACACAGTTCTTGGAAGAGTTGCCCGCAAGATTTGGGCAGTGGCGATGAAAGAAAAATACGGTGCTTCAGATAAATCTCAGAAATTAAAGTATCACATTCAGACTTCAGGCCGTTCTTTGCACGCTCAGGAAATTGACTTCAATGATATTCGAACAACGCTACAAGCATTTCTCGCTTTATCTGATAACTGTAACTCTCTTCATACTAATGCCTACGATGAAGCCATCACGACTCCTACTGAAGAATCGGTCCGTCGAGCGATGGCAATTCAGTTAATCATTAATCGTGAATATGGATTGAACAAAACAGACAATCCACTTCAAGGTTCATACATCGTAGATGAATTGGCAGAAATTGTAGAAGAAGCCGTTTTAACGGAATTTGAAAGAATTTCTGACAAGGGCGGTGTTCTTGGAGCCATGGAATCGATGTATCAGCGTGGAAAAATTCAGGAAGAGTCTTTGTACTATGAAACACTAAAAGATTCTGGCGAGTTTCCCATTATTGGAGTGAATACCTTTCTGCCTGAAAAATTCGCTGAATGGAAACCGATTGAAATGTCTCGAGCTTCAGAAGTAGAAAAAGATGAACAAATTAATCGTCTCAAAGCTTTTCAGGAAAAAAATAAGTCAAAATCAGAGGTTTGCTTAAAACGTTTAAGAGATACTGCGCTCGCAGGTGGTAATATTTTTGAAGAATTGCTGACAGCGGTTCGTTATTGCTCTTTAGGACAGATCACTTCAGTTCTTTACGAAGTTGGCGGCCGCTATAGAAGGAACATGTAATGAAAAAGTCCAAGCTTTATACGAAAACTGGCGATAAAGGTGAAACGGGTTTAGTAAGTGGAAATAGAACATTAAAATCTGACAACCGTATCGATCTTTATGGCGAACTTGATGAACTCAATTCCCGAATTGGTTTAAGCTGCTCTCAACTTTCTTTGGACCTTGAATTTCAGCAAACGGTAAATTTCCTTCATCACGTTCAGTCCGCTATTTTTGACCTAGGGTCAAACCTTGCCTGTGAGGTTGAAAATCGCGCGAAGTTTAATTTACCTCAAATTTCGGATCAATTTATTGGTGATATTGAGCTTGAGATTGATCGTCTTGATGGCGAGCTTCCTCCTCTTAAAAACTTTATTTTGCCTGGTGGAACAGTCGTTTCTTCATCAATACACCTGTGTCGAACAAATACTCGTACAGTCGAACGTAAGCTTATTGATTATTTTCAAACAACCAAAGAAGAACTGCCGGCCAATAGTATTATTTTCCTTAATAGACTTTCAGATTATCTATTCGTTCTTGCTCGTTATGTTAATAAAGTTAAATCTGTTGAAGAGATTGAGTGGAAACCGCGAAAATAGTTATTGTTCCATGTAATGTTTTTCGATTCCTGTGATCTTTTCTCCAATCGTAAATTTCGAAAAACTAAAATTCAAAATATAATATCCAGTAATGGCAACGACTTCTAATCCTAGAACAACGATGAGCTTTGCGTCTTTATCAAAGCTTGACGGTAAAATCTTGGAAATAATCAGAAGGGGTAGGCAAAGTGCAGTGAATGCTATGAACGTATCGATTAAAGAAGAAGCGATAGATGAAACTTTATGTTTTGACCTAATCTCTTGCTTAGAAACCTTGACCTTGCTTTTGATTTTTTTTCGAAGATCGATTTCTCGATTTTTCGAATCTTCAATGGAGGTACGATTAACACTTGCTCTGGTGTTTGAAATTTGGTTTTGAATTCTTGCCGCAGTAAAATCAGCTTTTAATTCATAGTTCATTCTATCTTTGAATGGACCTGGAAATGTTAAAGCGTCGACGGAATCAGGGCCCATATGTTTTTCTTCTAGCGAAATAATGGTGTCTCCAATGCGGATTTCGTCACCAATAAAAACTTCTGATTGCTCAATTCGGATTCCATTTAAGTAAGTACCGTTCTTTGAATCAATATCTGTTAATTCAAGTCGATCCCTCTTTAAATAGAATCGGCAATGGCGCCCGCTTATTTTTTCGTCATCAAGTTGGATTTCTGCTTTAGAACTTCTTCCTAAAGCAACTGCTCCATTGAGTCCAATTTCATGTTCTGTTAAAGAACCTTTGCACTTAATTTTGAGAGCAACTTTCACACTATCTCCAGAAATCGTTGTGGTATTCAAAATGACAAACTTCTTTTACTCTCTGTAGGTACTTGTGAATTGGTACACTAAATTGAAATTCAGGGACAATATATAAACCCCATATGTGAGATGCTAATAAGATATCATACACGGTAAACTTATCTGATCGGTAAAAAGGTTTAACGTCAGATTCAATTTTTTTTAAATCATTTTGCAGTTCAAGAGAAAATTGGTCTTTCTTCTGGATCAATTCTTTAAATGGCCCTCGTTTGTCTTCTTTTTTTTCCTGAAAATAAGTCCTCGATGTTTCTGTAAATTCTGGTGTCCACATCCAGTAAGGCATTGCGAGGTTGTGAACATTTGACCCAAGTTTTGAAAGTAGGTTCTCGAATTCCGGAAAACGTGGGTCTTTTAGAAATTTATCAATATTGAGAGCTTTGTGGGTATCGATTGCCGCCAAAATTGTGAGGCTTTCGTTCATCGGTTTTCCATCAATCACCATGATAGGAAGCATCTTTTTTCCTGAAAGAGCGATAGGCGTTTTCTCATCATCATAGGGCAATACTCTGGATTCATAAGGCAAATTGAGATACCCAGCACCCATACGTATACGGATACAGAAGGGGCAGTGAACATAATGGTAGAGAGTGAGTTTCATAAATTCCTAAGTATTTGTGTTATTATAAAGTAAGTCTTGGATTTTCCAAAGCACTAGACCCGACTAATGCGGAGCAATTATTGTAAAAGTGGGGCTTTCGCTGTATTAATAGGCTTACATGGAGTTCTTATGGAATTAGTCACTATTACCGAAAAAGCAATTCAACAGATCCAAACCATTTCACAGGCAGAAAATCCTGATGGAACAAAAGGATTACGTCTTGCTGTTTCAGGCGGCGGTTGCTCTGGTCTTTCCTACAAAATTGAATTTAGTGATCCAAAAGAAAAAGATAACGTTCTTCAATTTGGAAATGTGAAAGTTTTAATTGATCCCAAGTCAGTCATCTACCTTAAGGGAATCGTTTTAGATTTCAAAGATGGATTAAACGGTAAGGGTTTTGTCTTCGATAATCCTAATGCAAAGAACACTTGCGGTTGCGGCGAATCGTTCTCTCTTTAATATGCTAAATTCTTATCGCTTTCATGCGGGTCAGTTTGCTGTTGAATTTTACGAAGTAAATTTTACCGGAGATGAAGTCGTTTCGTTTCTCCATAATCAATCAACCTATGACATCACGCTTGTTCCGTCTGGTTCATTTCAGTTAATAAGTTTTCTAGATCCACAAGGAAGAGTTGAATGTTACGGGTGGCTCACACACCAAGAGAGCTTTAATTTTTTGATTCCCAAAAATATTCTCGATCAAACAATTTCTAGGCTTCATAAATTTCTCATCTCAGAAGATGTAACTATTGGCGAGCCTGTGATTAAAAAGGTCTTCTTTTTGATTGGACCTGAAGCTCATAAGTTCGCTCACCAATCATCAATCACTGGAAAAGTTTTTGATGAGGTTGCTTTCATTCAAGACTCAAATAATCCCGAAGTAAAATCTTTAAATGCTCAAGAAGTTGATACTTGGCGAGGTTTAACAGGGTTTCCTTCTTTTGATGGTTCTGATTACAGTTTCTCAATCATTAATAATTTACGTCTTTTTGATTTAAGCCTTGTTCAAAACAAGGGCTGTTATCCAGGCCAGGAAACTGTTTCTAAGATTGCTACTCGCCGTGGAGCTGCTTACAGTCCGGTTTTAATTGAGCTGTCCACACAGGCGTCGCCTGGAGAAATTACAAGTTTTGAAAAAAAGATTGGAACGGCGGTTGCCTGCTACTTCTGGGAAAATAAATTTTATCTTTCAGCAGATCTTTTAAGAGATTTTCGCGTTGAGAACATGAAGATTCATTTTTCCCTTAACGACAAAAAGTATGACGGCATTGTTAAGTACTATCCGCTCATCTCTGGTGACTCTGTTTCAAAGTCTCGCGAACTTTACTACGCAGCTAGTGACTACTTTAAAAACGAAGATCTTGAAAAAGCAGAAGTAAATTACCGGATGGCGATAAAACTTGATCCTACTTTTGGCGACGCTTATGAAAGCCTCGGCGTCATGTTAGGCAGGCTCAATCGATTTCAGGAAGCGATTGATCTCATGGTGCAATTAAGTGAAGTTGATCCTAAGTCAGTTCTCGCTCATACAAACATGTCTTTATTTCTTATGAAACTAGGAAAAATCCCTGAAGCTGAGGAGCAAAAGTCTCTGGCAACAGTAAAATCGTTCCAAAGTTTTGGTGATGAAGCAAAAAATAAAGAAGTAACACTTGAGCTTAAAAAGAAACAACAAGCCGAGTGGGAGCAACGTGAATCAATGTTCAAACAAGTCTTAGAAATTGATCCTGAAGATACTCTTGCAAACTATGGGCTAGGTTCTATCGCTGTCGAAAAGGGTCTTTGGCAATTGGCACGGACTCATCTTGAAAAGGTTCTTGCTCAAGATCCAAAATACTCGGTTGCCTATCTTGCTCTTGGTAAAGCCTTAAAGGGTCTCGGTCTTAAAGATGAGGCAAAAGCCATTTGGCAGGAAGGGATAAAAGTTTCTGCGGCAAAAGGAGATTTAATGCCAGCAAATCAAATGCAACAAGAGCTTAATTTTTAGCGAAATCTTTCTCTGCTTTCTTAAGCGTTTTCTTCAAATCCACTAAATCTTTTCTGTGCGCTTTAAGTTTCTTCTCCCAGACAGGTATGAAGCGCTTGAACTTAGTTAGTTCTCTTTGCTGTTCTTCAATAAGTTTCCAGCCTGTTTGATAAACTAAGCCATTTTTTTTCGCCCATTTTAATTCTTGAAAAGAAAAATTAAGCATGTGGAATTCTTCCACGGCACGCCAATAAATTTTTTCTTTTTCAGTTGCACTAAATAGGTACCAGATGGAATCTAATTCTTTGGACCGGGAAAGATCTGCAAACAGTTTGAAGGCCCAGAAAAAAGTGAAGTAAGCGTGATAGACACCTCTGAGTGGTCTCAGTGTTCTTCTCCATGGGCTGTAATAAATATGATCAATCGGCTCATCAATTAATTTCCCCAGATTGAGGTAATAATTCAGATGATGGTGGCCGTTTTCATGAAGGAGATCATCCATCAGATCGACAAAGTCACGATGATATAAATTTATCATCGAATAACCTGGAAGATCCTGATGTGAATAACTCACGAGTTCGGCCTGCTTGATCGGTACAATAAGCTCTGTGAAAGCAACGAACCTTTCCCAAGATGAAGGAGAGTGTTTCTTGATGACTTTAAGAGCTATTTCAATTTTATGCGAAAAATCCTTCATCTCTTTTAGAGTCGAAGTCATAAGTCTCAATTCTTTGCCTTCAAGGTGAAGAGTTGTTTCAAGGAGTCGGCTTATTTTTTTATTTTTCTCAAATTCACCAAGCGACGTTTGAATTCTATAAGAAAGAGAAGTCTTGCTGGTTTTTAATAAGTGACGTTCACCAAATGTGACGAGGTGGCGATCAAGTACCGCAAGAGTTTGCATGGAAGCTTTACCTAGAAAATTTCCACGGTTTAGACTTTTTAAAAACTGATCCGCAAACTCACTGTTGTTCCATTTTTCGAAAACTTTTTCTTCAAGTGGTCCAAAATGTTTTTTTCCAAGAAGTGGATCTTGGTGATTAAAAAAATTAAAGAGTTGCAACTGACTTAAAAAATTCCAATTCAATGTAGAGAAGTGTTTAAACTCCTCTTTGTTGTCCATAACCCAAAAATTAAGTTCTCTGGTTGGTAACCTCTTCATGGCCTTAATCGTGAGATTTAAGTTTTTTTGGTACTTGGATTTTAGGCGGGTTTTTAGCTGCGAATATTTTAGAGAATTAAAATTCATAAAAGTGGCTGGGAAGGAGAGATTCGAACTCTCGACCAACAGATTAACAGTCTGCTGCGCTAACCAACTGCGCCACTTCCCAACTTACAGTCAAAAGATCAGTAATTTATAATCTCCCACCGTTTTAATGTCTACATCTTTTGATCATTAACCTAATGATATTTGTCATATTAAATTACTCAAGTTTTAAGCATTGTTGACCGATACAGTCAAAAAGGACCCTTTTTGCCTAAAACTACGCAAGTCCTTCATGCCCTGAAGATTTTAGGGCTAGAAGAGATGCTAAAACTATCAGAAGTCCTGCATGTTAAGCAGGTCCCGCTTAAAAAAGCGGCCGGTGGTGAATTGATTGTTTGGGACGAGGCGGATCAAAAACCTGCCCCTAAAAAGCATCAGGAAAAAGAAGATGCCAAGATCCTCGCTTTCCCTAAAAAATCGATAAACGAGCTGATTCCCTTACAAGATGAAACTCCTGCCACTGAGGATGACGGGGAGAAGCTCAATTTTGTCACTTCGGACGTACTATTGTGGCATCGGGAACTTTCAAAGCAGACGGATGAAATAAGTCATAAGATGGATGCTTTTAAGGGGTATCGAAAATCAACAGAGATCTACGTGGTGAAAACGCCATCGAACGAAGGTAAGGATAAAATCCGATTTGCCTTAACCAACGGCGTTCTTGTGAACAAGAAACAAGCCTAGCTAAAGGGAACCGCCGTCACTTTCTGAGGCAATTTTAAATTCAATTCTTTTATAAGTTGTGGATCAATAGATAACTGTTCATCACCATGAACCTGTAGGAGTGTTCTTACTGCAAAAAAATCATAATCGGGATGTTCTAGTGAGAGAAGAACCTCACGCGCTTTTTCACCATCAAAACTTTTGTTAGTAATTAAAAGTCCGGTGATTTTTTCCTTAATAGGCTTTACATCTTTCAAGGCACAGCGATAATGAGGGCCACCATCAAATGGATCAACTTCATGAGTGTATTTGAAGCCAATAGACTCAAGCATCTTTTTCACTGGCTCAGTCTCTTTACCAACTTTTCCAATTGATTCTCTGGCTTCCATTGGAAGAAGTGTCTGATAAATATTTTCAGAAGGAAAAAGACTTAAAATAAACTCTTTATTATTTCTACTTAAGACGTCAGCTTCAAAATAATTCATATTCAAAAATCGTCGTCCAACTGCCTCCCACAAAGGCGAATTTCCATTTTTATCAAGTGGTGGCATGAGTTCAGAGTGGATCATGGATTTGAACCTTTCAGGACTTGCCGCCATGAAAAGGAATCGAACAAATGAAAGCTGTTTGCCAAGCTTCTCTTTGTGTCCGCGAAAATCTGGATCGAGTATCAGCCCACCGATCTCTGTTGGGCCGTTTGTATCAAGACCTAGCTTGAGAGTGCCATGAACAAAACCAGTGTTTATAGTGTTCGAAAATTTTGCTTCCTGGCTTACCGTTAAATAAAAATGCGGTTCATCTTCTGTTCCATGCTGAGCATGAATCATTGAGACACCGTAAATTTCGCCGGAATCAAAATCCTCCATAACAAAGATGTAATAATTTTGAGATAGATCGCTGCTTGGTTTTTTGAAACTCTTCATTGAGCTTTCAATTTTTGAACTGATAATTTCTTCATCTGCAGGAAGATTAATAAAAGTCATCACCGTGCTTAAGCGATAAAGATCTTTAAGGTCTTTTGGCTGAACTGACCGCAAAATAAACATTCAGAACTCCTGCTGGATGACCTTCTCAAGCTTTTCAAAGTCACTTAGAGAGAAGGTCCATGGTAGCACGAGTACATATGACTTTTCGAGACTTGTTCCCACAAAGCCATAGCCCTCGAGAAGCGACGCTTTCTCGAGCAGCTGGTAATACCCCACTTTAGGCACTGACATTAGTAACTTATGTTCTTCGAATAATTTTTGAAGCTTCGCGTGTAATCGAGTCCACTTACCTTGCGGTCCCCATAATTCAGGACTCAGCGCGTAGTTTAACCAGTGGGGCAGAGTATGGTGATGAATTTCTGATCCACGAACTTTTGTTATTTCATTTTTACTCAACACGACAGTTCCAAGAGGAGGAAAGTCGATCATCGCTTGAGTTTGATTGGTTTCAAAAAATTGGTTGATGGTCCATGGTTTACCCACAAATTTCATTTTAATTTGTGGATAACTTTTTTCAGCAGCTTCAGAGTTAGCAAAACAAGCGTAATTCCACCCAGGGATTTCAATTTTGGGTGGTTCAAAGTCAGGTTGGTATTTTAATTCGAGTTTTGCCCAAATGACCTTGGGGTGAAGCACTTCCATAGAAGGACCTTCAATTGTTAAATCAATTGAACTCAGCTCTTTTTTTTGGGCGAGTAGCTGTTCGCTGAATTCACTCTCTATTGTCCTGAGTGTCATGAGGTCCTTCGACTGTATTCCTTGATTTCTGTCTCAGCAGTAAGGGATAATACTCCCACCTTTTGGAGGATACTACTATCGAAGACGTGTTGAAAACAGTTGAGGGGCTCTACGCTCAGAAGAACTATCAGGAAGCTCTAAAAATACTCGAGTCAAATCAGGGAACTATCTCTCCTGGGATTTGGCATTACAATGTAGGAACAGTTTTTGGAAAATTAGAAAACTGGCCGATGGCGCGATATCATCTTCTCATGGCAGATGGGGAGGGATTTAATTCTCAAGAAGTTTCTTTGAATAAAAAATTAGTTGAAAGCAAATTAGAAATCTCAAAATTTGAAAAAGCGAATTCTGCCTCCGATTATTTTGTTAAGGGCGGCTTAGAAGCTTCGCAGGGTCTTTTAACAACAATAAGTTTGATTTTCATCATTATCGCCCTGGTAAATATGTGGAAAAAATCAAGCTACAAGATGTTCACTGTACTGCTAACATCAGCTCTATTGGTTTCAGGCCTGAATTGGTGGATTCAATCATGGGATAAAGTGATTGTTGTTTCGACACAATCTATCCAGGAGGGTCCATCTGTTATTTTTCCATCACGAGATGATTTACCTGTTGGTGTTATGTTGATCCTCACTAATAAAGGCGAGTGGTCCAAGATTCTTTACCCATCACGCTTTCAGGGTTGGATAAAAAATGCAGGCTTGAAGGAGCTTAAATGAGTTACGAAAAAAAACTGATGGAAAAAAACAGCAAAGGTGAACCAAGTACAGACCGTCTTGATATACCACTACTAAAATATTTATGGGACGCAAGTCCTCTTTCATTTCTTACAAAAGAAAGTTATCACGATTTTTTCAAGAAGGTTTCTGTCTTAAGTTCTTTTTCAGATAATGAAATCCGATTATTCACGAAGTTTCTTCATCGCCGCGAATTTATGACAAACGAAGTGATCTTCAAGCAAGGCGATTCAGGCTATGGTTTCTATTTTATTTTTTCTGGATCAGTAAATATTTTTGCCAACCATTATCCTCAAAATGAAGATCAGGGTGAATTCATCATTCGCCTAGATAAACGTCAGTATTTTGGAGAAATGGGATTGCTCGAAGAATTCAATCGCCGAAGCGCGACTGTTACAGCCGCAGAGAACACCGTTCTTCTCGGAATCTTTAAACCGGATCTTGAAAGAATGCTCGAACAGTACCCAGTTCTTGGAGCAAAGTTTTTAGGCGAAACCTCTCTCATTATGGCAAATCGAATGGGACAACTCACCAGAGAAATTATTGTCCTTAAGAAAAAAGTTAAAGAACTTGAACAACGTATATGAATAGAAATCAAAAAATAAAACTCTATTTATTCTTGTTTCTATTGGCCGCAACTATTATTTTTGCGATCATGTTTCCACGCTTAACGTTACCGTTTGGTTTTGCTTACATCATTTACTTGATGAGTAGGCCATTTACGTTAAGATTAACGACCGGAAGTAGAAAACAAAGACTAAGTTATTTTGTTCTTATCATGATCAGTCTCACTTTCCTTTGCTTTCCATTGATCGCTACGATTTACAACTCAGACACAGATTTCGGAAGCCTATCAAATCAGCTTCCTGAAATTCAGCGAGTCTTACAAGATAAGTTTTTCGCCATCAAAGTGAAAGTTTTTGAAAAGTATGGCATCAGAATCAACTTGGATCCTGTGTCCTATATCATGGCAAAACTCGAATCCCAGGGGACAGTTCTCATCAGCCAATTCCCCAATTATTTATCTTCACTTTTTGAGTGGTTACTCTTAGTTCCATTATTTCTCTATTTCTTTTTTATGGAGAGTAGAAGATTTAGCCGAAATTTTCTTGAAGCGATCCCGAATCCTATTTTCGAAAAGAGTTATGTTCTTTTCTCTCAATTTAATGCCAAGTTTGGTGAATACATTATTGCAAAATTTATTGAAGCTACCATCGTTGGAACTTTGGTCACTGTAGGGCTCCTCTTAATAGGTTTCCCTTATCCGTTTATTTTAGGCTTTGTTGCAGGAATAACGAATATTCTTCCTTACATTGGTCCGGTCATCGGGTTTGTGCCGGCTTTTTTTATTGCTTTGCTCTCAAAAGATCCAAGTGTTTCAATGCTAGGCATGGTTATCATTTACGGTTTGGCGAATTTGATTGATATGATTCTAGTATTCCCGCTACTGGTCTCTAAAATTGTAAACCTTCACCCAATTGTGGTAGTTGTAAGTATTGTGATTGGTTCCCAGTTAGCAGGAATAGTTGGAATGATTGTGATTATTCCTTTCATTGCCTTCTTTAAATTGTTATTCAAAGAAATCTACAAGGATTTATCGGTCCATCTATGAAAATCACTCTTCTTGCTTTTTTAATAATTCTACTTTCGGCATGTGCCTCAGATAAACCCGATGGTAAAACTGAAGCCGAAATTCTTTACAAAGAAGCAGAAGAGCTGATGAAGGCCGATCGCTTCATCCTTGCGACTGAAAAATTAAATCTTATTAAAACTCAGCATCCTTATTCTTTTTACGCCACACCAGCTGAGCTTCTTCAGGCAGATATTCTTTATGGGCAGGAAAATTATATTGAATCTGTAGCGGCGTATCTTTTGTTTAGGGACTTTCATCCACGTCACGAAAAGATTCCTTACGTTGTTTATAAAATTGCTGATTCTTATTATAAACAAATTCCAGATACAATTGACCGCGATTTAGAACCAGCTCTTGAAGCTTTGAAGTACTACGACGAAGTTATTCAGAAATACGGTGACACGAGTTACAGAAAAGACGCCGAAAATAGAATTGTGAAGGCAAAAAAAATGCTTCGCCAAAAAGATCAGTATATTGCTGATTTTTACTTTCGCACTAAAGAGTATTCGGCAGCAAGGTATTGGTATCTCGATATTCTTGAGAATCACCAGGACGAAAGAACTCGTTCACACGCTATGTTTAGAACCATTCTTGCCACATCCATGCTTAAAGAATGGCAGCCCTGTCTTGATTACGTAGAAAAGTTTTACCAATCAGTTGATAAAGAGTCTCAGAAAGAAATAAAATCAGTTAAAGACAAATGTCAGAAAAAACTCTAAGCCTGGAGCCTCCTTTTGGAAAATGTAAAACTTAGTGATCTTCTGAAAAAAGCCAAAGAAGCCTTCCAAAAAAATGATCTAAAAACTGCCAGCCTTTTTTTAAATGAAATCATCGAGCAGAACCCTAACGCCTCTGAGGCGTTCTTTTATCTCGCAAACGTCTTTCATGTAAGAGGGGAGCTTGGTAAGGCGATTAAGGCATTTAGCCGCGTCCTGGAACTTGATCCGAATCATACTGATGCTGCGATCTCACTTTCTGTGATTTATAACGATATTGGAAAGTATGAAGAAGCTAAGGCGATTTTCGATAAAGCGAACAATCAGGTTAAAAACACTCAACAACAGGGTGTCTCAGATCCTCACTTGAATAAGAAATTCTCACTTAAGCATTATGAACTAGCTGAAATGTACGCTTCATATGGCCGCTGTGATGAAGCTTTATTCGAGTACAACAAAGCTGCTTCGCTTGATCTGGATAATTTAGAAATCAGAATTAAAATTGCAAAAACTTATACTAAGAAAGGCTTTACCTCAAAAGCTTTTGAAGAATTAAAGCGCTTAAAGAATCAGCATCCTGGCTACATGCCAGTGAGGATCGCGATGGGCCTTCTTTACTATGGAAACGGCAACATCATCGAAGCACAGGCGGAATGGCAGAACGTTCTGTCTCGCGAGCCAAATCATCCTGAAGCCACTATGTATGTGAACCTCTCTCGTAGTGCGACTGAAACTAATCTCCAGATGTAATTTTCCAATCAAATTTTGGCAAAAAAAAAGCCCCGATTTTTTCGGGGCTTTTTTTTTGTATTAAATTTAAGCTAAGACTATTGAGCTTCTAAAGTGCGAGTAGGGTTCGAATTCGTTGACGACTTAAGGTCTCCAGCTTCAATCGAAATACTTGGTTCAAAAGTTGTTCTCTTAGAGTCATCAGAAGAGAAGTTCACGATATAAACTTTGAGCTCTTTGTACATTTCGTGTTTCACAGACAGCTTGCTGTCTTGAAGAACGATTTGCTTACCAACTTTCTTCGTAGAGTTGATTACTACAGGCGCTTTAAGGTTTGCCGACATCTCTGTCACGTTCGCTGGGATCGTTAATATAGAGTAAAGCTTCGCCGTTTGAAGTGACTCAAGCTCTAGGCCGTTCAAATCAGCTGGAAGAAGTTTTGCAATATAATCTGGCTTGAAAATTTTTGGTTCGATAATCGGGAAGGCAACCTTCTCATCTTCTGTCGATTGGAGCCAAAGAATCAACGTGCTGTCACCTGGATCAACAACGAAGTATTTTTTCAAATTTTCAAAACCGAGGAGACCTTCTGAAAAGGTTACGATGTCACTTGGGTTAACTTCTAGTTCCCCAAATCTGGTGGTTTTGACTTTCACGGATAGCCTCCAAAATGAAATGGTAAGGTATTCTTACCATAGCACTATGATGGTATCAGTCAAATGTTTAAATGATCAAGGAGGAAAATTATTTCTTCTTGAGCTCTTCGCCCAAACGCGCAATGTCAGACATGTTCGCCTGAACGGCTTCTGTATTCTGATCCTGAATGGCTTGATAAACCTCTTCACGATGGATCTTAGTTTCTTTAGGAGCTTTAATCCCAAGGCGCACTTGCTTGCCTTTGATTTGCACAACAACAATTTTTATATTGTCGTCGATGGCAATGCTCTCTCCTAGCTTCCGTGTTAGAACCAGCATGGTTGATATCCTTGTCTCTCGTGTCAAGAATTTGACTATCTTAATAACGTAATGTTCCGCTGAGATTTACGACACTTTAGGGGGGATATGCAAGAGAATTTCGCTTAAATGTTAAGAAAATGTAAGATTTTCTTATCTGAGGAAGTCCATGAGGCTGGTGTTCATAAGATTTGAGCTCGCCTTGTAGGTCGCTTTTAGGATGTTTTGCTCTTTTTGCAGGTCAGTAAAAAGCTCCGCCACATCAGCGTCTTCGATTTTGCTTTTGTGGGCCTCGTTAAGAAGCTTGGTTTTTTCAATATTGGTTTCGGCATTTGAAATTGTATTAGTGAGCGCTCCAATGTCTGTGCGGAATTTAACCACACGCTCAGCGGATTCATCCATCCTCTCAAGGAGTCCTTGAATGACCTGAGGATTATCTGTCAGCATGGCGTTCTCAAGAGCACGTAGCTCGTCAAAAATGCTAACAGGTACAGCCTCCGGCTCAGTTGAGGCGGGCTTTCGCATAACTTCAATTTGCGGATTAATTTTTTCATCTATAGGCGACAAATCGACATCGCTTTTATCGATTGGTTTTTTTGCTTTCGAGGAGAAAAGTTCCTGACCATTGATATTGATCGGGACATAAACATCTTTATTAATTTCGATATTAATCTTGTTGGTATCACCTTTATAAACGCCATGCTGATCGAAAGGTCTTGTTAAAACTTTTTGACCGGCAAAGATATAACGGTTCCCCATTCTCTTATTGGCCAGGCTTAACATCTGCTGACGGATCTGGTGAATTTCCTTTGAAACTCCCTGACGAATTTCCGGAGAGTAAATAGAAGAAGCCTGACCGATAGCTAGTTCTTTAGCTTTCGCTAAAAGATCTGTCATCTCTTCCATCACGTTTTCTGTGTATGAAAGCTGCGTCTGAGCAAAATTTAAATTTCTTAGGTATTGAGTCGCATCGATATTTTGAGACCTGATCGTGAGAAGTTCCACGTTCCCAATCGGATCGTCAGAAGGCTTCGAAACACGCTTTAGTGTCGAGCCCTTAAGCTGAAGGTCCTCAACTTTGCCCTTCGTTTTACCAACGGCGTAGTTGATTGAGTGGACCGAAGAATTTTCCGATACTCTACTCATTGTTTATCATCCCATAAGTCCCAGGACTGCTTTAAACATTTCGTGTGAAGCTCTGATCACTTTGGCCGAGGCTTCATATGCATTCTGGTAACGAACCATGTTGGCTGCTTCTTCATCAAGTGAAACGCCCGCTAAACGCTCTTTAAACGATTTTGCCTGGGCGAGGATACCATGGGACTGCTCTTCATCAATCTTCGATTTACCGGTTTGTAGACCCACATCTCCGACAGACTTAAGATATTGTTCTTCGAAAGTGGTTGTACCGCCTCCAAGAACTTTTTCATGCTGAAGTTTTGAGATCGCCATCGCTACACGGTTATCACCAGGCTTGTTTGCTTCAAGTGCTGTGGCAATATTATTAGGGTCAGCTTCCACTTCATCAGAAAGTGAAATGTATTCAGCTGCTCGCTTAAGATCAAGCGGCTCTTTAAAGAAATTTATTCCTGTTACTTTTTCTTTAGCAGCATTCGGGACTGGATTCCCTTGTGCATCGACCGGTACGGGCTTGTTAGCGAAACCGCGACGGTGAATAGCGTTAGTTGAAAGAACTAAACCGTGAGCAAGCTCATCAACTTGTTTCTCAAGACTAACCACATCTTCATTTCTGGTTTTTAACTGAGCACTAAGAGTACCACCCATGATTTTATCCGAAATCGGAACACCCGGGCGATTAGAAAAGAAAACCTGTACGTCACCTTTGTCAGCAGAGTTCGAGCCATCTTTAACTGTTGAACCAACAGAAAGTTCCTGCGCCATACCGCCGGAAATGATTGAGCCAACGCCTTCGACGTTAACAACAAACTGGCCTCTGTTATCTGAGTAAGTGCTGATAGGGAAGAATTCAGTCAAAGTACGAAGGGCACGATCACGCTGATCTCTCAGATCATTCGCCATCCCGCCTGAAACTTCCTGAATATTAATTTCTTTATTGAGTTTAGCAACGGTCTTGGTAAGACTATTAATCTCACCGACACTAAGAGTGATTTTCTTATTGATGCTTCCACGCACGTCATCCAGGTTTGCTTGAATACGGTGGAAATCACCTGTTACGATTTTGGCATTTTCTTTAACGACGTTTCTTACTGTTTCATTCTCGGGCTGGTTTGAAAGCTCACGGAATGAGTTGAAGAAACGGTTAAGAACTTTATTCATCCCTTCAGAGTTAATCTCGTTGAAGATTTCTTCCACGTGACCAAGCTGAAGCGAGCGCTCTTCGTTAAATTTATGTTTAGTAATTGAATTGTTTAATTTCTTCTCGACCAGTTCATCGTGAGAACGTTTGATACTCTGAACTTCAACACCTGTACCGACAACATAATCACCTTCAGCTAAAGTGATGCCGGTTTCCGTTCTTACTTCCTGACGGGAGAACCCTTCAGTGTTGGCATTGGCGATGTTATGAGAAGTAGTCGACATGGACTGCTTCGCTGTAAACAAGCCTGATTTTCCAATCCCTAGTAAGTCAGCGCCCAATCCTGGTCCCTGTACCTTTATTACCTATTTAGTGAACGAGTCTGTCCGTTAGCACCGTAGGTAGTATATGTTTTTTTACCTGTAAAACCCTGCTTCACTTCACGAAGAGAAAGCATGGCCTTATTCAAAAACTGCTGGTTCTTTTTATTTTGATCCTGAATCTTGCCGATGATATCAACCAAGAGGCTATTCAAGTTCCTTAGAGCAGGGATAGCGGCTTTCTGATCTAGATCAGAGAACGCATCCATCAATTCACCTGCACGTGAAATATTTGCTGTAAATAATCCCGTTGTGTTGAGCTTCAAAATAAGTTCAGCGCGATCTTTTTCAAGTTCACTGATCTTAGAAATAATTTCTTCTTTCAACGGAAGCATTGTTTCTAGTTTTTCGATATCACTCTCGAGGAGAGTCAGATACTCATCACAAGTAAGATCATAAAGATCTTTATGAAGGCGGCAAAAACCTTCCCAAACGTTTAGCACGTCTTGGTAGTAAAGTTTTTTCTCGTCCTGACGATTATCCATTAGGTATTCCTGTTAAAACTCTGAAGTAAGGATCTTATCTGCTAGGCCATCATAATCAACTTCGTAAGAACCAGCAGCAATCTGAGCTTTCAGACGTGCAATCTTCTCAGAGTTATCAACATCAGGAGCGCTCATGGCAGCTTTCTTGATGCGTGAAAAATCTTTGATGCCTTCAGGGATAGTTACTTTTGCATCAGTAGCAGTTTTTTGTGAAAGTTCTGAAGCGCGCTCCATTGTGTTACGCTCAACTCCATCAACTTTGCTTCCACCCTTCGCAGATTCACTTTTAATGTCTCTACCGCGTGGAAAAAAATTCGAACGGGTGTCAATGCTACTCATTTGTATTCTCCTTCGTCATTCCTTGACGAACTACCGTTGGCGCGTTTTTTAAATAATGCTTCATGTGCTGAGGCACGATCTGATCGAGGATGACTTTCTTCACTCCAAGACCACTATCTGATTTTGCCATAGTTTGCGCTCTTTCGTAATCCAGCAAAGAATTGTAGTACTCCATTGCCGATGAATCTGGAGTTTCTTTAGGAATAGTCTTTCTCATCTCAGCAAGCATATGTGAGGTAAAGTTAGCTTCCATGCCTTCAGCAATATCTTCAAAAGGTTTAATCGGATTAGTTTTTTGTGATGTCGTCGATAAAGCAGATGCTTGTGGGTTGATCTTCACTCTTACCATCCTGGTTTCGGGGACCCCATCATCCTGATGAGATTCTCTTTAAAGTGTATCATTTTTAGACAGAGGGGTGTTAGCGAAAAACACCCCTAGGTAAATTGTTCCCCAGCGGAACTTAGATGAGTTCGATTTCGGCTAAAAGGGAGCCGTTTTGCTTTAGGGCCTGAAAAATGGAGATGAGATCTTCCGGTTTAGTCCCTAGTGCATTCAAAGCTTTAACTAGGTCATTAATAGTCGTCGTTTGTTCCACCATATGAAGCTGCTTAGTACCTGACCCTTCCGATCCTTTAACTTCAACCATCAGATCACCATGGCTAATGGCCGACTTCTTGATCACAATATCGCCGCCGGCCACCAAAGTTCCCGTGCGTTCATTGATCACGATTTTTGCCGGAGCGTCCGCTACAACCTTAAAGTTTTCTATATTGGCGATGAGCTCGACCACTTTTTTATCGTAATAGGCAGGGATGATGACATCAATGGTTGTTGCATCAGCAGCTGTAGCGTATTTGCCACCCAGTTCCTGATTAATCGTTCTTTCAACACGGGCAGCAGTCGTAAAGTCGGGATTATTTAACGCCATTCTGATGGCACGTTTGTCATTGAATGAGAGCTCTAGTTCTTTTTCAATTGTTCCGCCTTCAGGAATTCGGGCAGTCGTTGGCATTTTTTTACCTTTCTCAAGGCCGCCGATAGAAAGTGAGCCATTTGCTACTGCGTAGATTTGTCCATCGCCACCCTTAAGAGGTGTCACAAGAAGAGTTCCGCCAGCAAGAGAGGAAGCATCACCAATAGAGGATATAGTTACGTCCATGCGTTGACCAACGCGGCCAAAAGCTGGAAGTTTTGCAGTAACAATAACTGCGGCAACGTTTTTAGAAGTCACTTCTTTTTGAGGATTTAAACCAAGAGTTTGAAACATTTTTTTAAGTGAGGTATTTGTAATTTCTCCACCACCATCCCCAGTTCCATTAAGGCCAATCACTAGACCGTATCCGATAAGAGGATTTTCTCTGACACCTTTAATGGTTGTTAAATCCTTCAATCGGCTAGAGTTAGCGAACGCCGGAATGGTGAAGATAAAAAGGAAAAGGGGCAGGAGTCTGATCATTGATTTTCCTTAAGTATGAAGACACGTGACTCAAGCAGTTTATCTGAGTTCACGTAATCATTTTCCATTATGTCCTTTCTTGACACAAGAGCTTGGATCTCGATGGATCTTTTTTCCTTTTTAAAGATCACTTCTTTGCGCCCTCGCAAAACAATGTAATCTTTACTGATCTCCTCCATCACTGTTCCAGAAACTTTGTCATAGACCTTCATGTCCATTTCATTGTCATCCTTAGCACTTGGAGCCGTAAGCGCAGCTTTTTTATCCGCATCAGTGGATTTTTCGCCTTCTTTTCCGGCGCGCTTCGGTTTATCAGGAAAAGTTCTTTTTAATTCTGAAGAAATCTGATTACGCAAATTTTCAAGAACATTAATGATCACCATGTCACCTGTATGCTTGTCATTTTGATAAGTGAACAAAGAAGCACTTGATCCTTGATTCGCCCAAAGACTCCCGCCGTTGTCGTTATCAACAAAATCGTCTGCTTTGTAACGTTGCTGGCGGTATTCGCGTTTAACTGGAGGTGGTCTCATCTGACCAGATGGATCACTGCCTAAAGAATAGGTTAATGGATTTTTGATTGGTCTCTTATCATCTTCCGGACGGAAGCGATCTCGCTCGCGGTAAGCAGCAAAACGATCACCAGGATTGGAAGGAGCAGCTGCTCTTGGCCTGTTACCTTTTTCTTCATTATCAATCTGACGATGAAGCTGGCCAACGTATCCGGCGCATGAGGTTAGAGTGAATAAAAAACATAACAATAAAATTTTCATAGTTCGACTGACACTTTGTTAAGATCTACAACTTTACCGAGGTATTTTTTGTTTTTTTGTGGGTGAAACACTTCTACCAATTCGCCAAGAATTCCGTTACTGCGGCTGATGCCTACAGTTTGAAGTCTGACATGCTCATTTTCAATAATGACTTCCGTTTTAGTTCCTGCACGGACTAAGTTAAGAGCATTAAGATCAGATTGTCTTAAGAGTTCTCCGGAACGAATTGGCTTATTAAGTTTATAGAAGCGAAGAGTATCAAGATTAGTTAAAAGATCTGTATGTGGAATTGACTCTACAAATTCCTCTTTGAGCGACGTTGTAGTAATAGAAGAAAAAGCAGGATGGAAACCTATCACGCGAAACGCTTTTACCATTTTCTTAAAATCTGCTTTCACCGTTAACGTTTTATCTGTTCCATCAAATCCCTCAACTTTTACATTCAACGTTTGTTGCGTTCCAAATAAACAACCAAGGCACTTAACCTGAACGCGGTCACCAGGAGACAAGACAAGGTAATTTTGGGCGTTGATTGCCTCGGAAGAACGCATTTGAATACCAGCTGGCATAAGGATTTGTTCACGAACAAGATGGTTCAAGTGTTGAACCTGAATAAGTGCAGGCTGAACTAAGACTTGATGATTTTTTGACTTTAAAATTTCAGAAAATTGAAAAGAAGTAATCTTTCCTTCCACTGAATTGAGCGTATTGCTAATTTCTTGCATCGCCTCAGCTGAACATTCTGTTTGCTTAATAGATTGTTTAAAGCTTAATGTCTGACCAAGAAGAACAATATGACCAGGTAGATAGACTTCGCAGGCATCTGCAAAGGCACTACACATGATAAAAAATAAAACGATTAAAAATTTAGTTATCATCTGATGTTATTAACCGTTTGAAGCATTTGATCTGCCACACCCATAACTTTTGAATTCATCTCATAAGCACGCTGAGCTTTAATCAAATCTGTCATTTCGTTCATGACACTCACGTTTGAAGCTTCAATCGCTCCTTGCATAAGAACACCTGAGCCGTTTTCACCTGGAACGTTTTGAATCGCTTGTCCTGAGCCTGTTGTCGCAGCTAAAATATTTCCACCCTCAGAACGAAGTCCAGTTGGGTTTACGAAAGTAAAAACTGGAACCTGACCAAGATTGATTGGCTCAACTGATTCACGTGTGAAAGCTTCGACTGTTCCATTTTCTGCAATATTAATTCTCATCACGTTTGGTGGAACAACAACTCCCGGGAACACTTTATGTCCTGCGCGAGTGACCAAATTCCCCTGAGCATCAACGTTGAACGATCCGTCACGCGTATATTTTAATTCTCCATTCGGAGAAATAATACCCATGAACCCTTCCCCGTTAACCATTAAGTCGTACGGGTTATTTGTCATCTGAGGCGCGCCTTGTGAATGAATCCTTCTGGTCGCAGAAACTTTCGCTCCCGAGCCTACTTGAACTCCGACGTTATATTCTGTTGTGCCTGAAGACTTAGCTCCGGCTTCTTGAACAGTTTCGTAAAGAAGATCATCAAATTCCGTACGCTGTTTCTTGAATCCAGTCGTATTAACGTTGGCGATATTGTTTGATATCGTGTTCACGTTAGATTCCTGAGCTGTCATTCCAGTTGCTGACGTGTGGAGTGCGCGAATCATGGAGATCTCCTAATTAATTAAAATTTACCAATTTCGTTTGCGGCTTTTCCTGAGATGCTGTCATAAGCATTAATCGCTTTCTGGATTGATTCAAAATGACGGTGAGCTTTAATTAGCTCTGACATTTCTTCAATCGCATTGACGTTTGATCCTTCAAGAAAACCCTGATTCACATTTGTTTTAATATTTGTTCTGACGATATTGGCCTCATCTGGTGAGATATAAAGAGAGCTGCCTTCTTTTCTCAGAGCATGCTTATCTTTAAACTCAATAATCGAAATTTTTCCTACGCTTCCATCTTTTGTTAAGATTTCACCCTCATTATTGATGGTGAGCTTGGTGTTGGTAGGAACTCTTAAAACTCTTTCATCAGCACTCGGAAAGCTTCCGATCGATGCAGGATCACGTAAACTTTCTTCTGATGCGTTTAAAGAACTTAAAACTTTATAGCCCTGATCTGTAACAAGCTCTCCGTCACGACTTAAAGAAAGGTTACCTTTACGAGTGAAACGAACACCGGTTGGTGTAATGACTTCAATGAATCCTTCCCCCTGAAGACCTAAATCGAGAGGGTTATTTGTCGGGATCAATGTGCCTTGTTCGAAAATCGTAAAGCTGCCATCAACAGCAACCATTGCGTTTTCTGCACCTTGAGTATGATAAAAATCTGCAGGAGAAAATTCTTTGCGAGGTATATCGATATCTTCGACACCTTTAGTAAGTGCCGTCAGGTGTTCTTTGAATACCAATTGATCTTTTTTGAAACCAACAGTGTTAGCGTTCGCTACATTGTTTGCGATCGTTTCAACCTTGCGCTGTTGCGCAACCTGACCTGATAGTGGGACCCAAATGTTCTTCATGAACTCCTTATTCCATTCATCCTGAATGGAAGGGGCGAGTTTTGCCCCTCTCGGCAATTTTAGCAACCTGCGTGCCAGAATCCTAGCATCGGCAATTTTATCCGCACTATCTAACTCTATGAAACCTTGTCGAACGATGTATCCCGTGCGAAGATTGTTCTCAAAGCAAGTGTCAAAACGGCAACAGGGTCAGCATGGAAAGTACAAAAAGCACCACAATCGACTTCGAATCATCATTAAAAGAGCTCGAGAAGATTGTCCGAGAGCTTGAGTCGGGTGAAGTAAACCTTGATCAAAGTTTAAAAAAGTTTGAGCAAGGAATTGAATTATACCGCAAATGCCGCACAACTCTTGAAACAGCAGAAAAGAAAATTAAAATCCTGAGCGATAGCCTCAAAGAACTCGATTATAAAGAGTAAAATGATAAGCGTCGGTTAGTCCTTTCATTAAATGAGAATTCCCTTAAAATAAACCTGAACTTCATACCCAAGGATATGTTCTTGAAACGTTTGGTTAAAACACTCGGTGTTCTGGCAGTACTATTTCTTTTTGGAGTCTTCTCCTTAGTTGGAGTCTTCTTATACATATCGTCTGACCTACCTCAGATTAATTCTTTGAAAGACTATAACCCTCCAATGAATTCAAAAATTGTGTCTAAAGACGGTGAGGTTTTGCTGGAGATTGGAACAGAAACGCGCGAAGTTGTTCCTTTCAATAAAATTCCGAAAAAAGTTGTGAATGCTTTTTTATCTGCTGAAGATGACAATTTTTACAATCATGAGGGTATTGATTACTACGGTATCCTCCGTGCTTTTATCGTTAACATGAAAGAGGGTCGACTTGTTCAGGGTGGATCAACGATCACTCAACAGGTGGCAAAATCATTTCTCCTTACCAAAGAGAGAACAATTTCAAGAAAAGTAAAAGATCTTTTGCTTGCTCGAAAAATTGAACAAAAATTTTCAAAAGACGAAATTCTTTTTCTTTATTTAAATCAGGTTTATTTGGGTGGCGGTTACTACGGCGTAAAAGCTGCGTTCCGTGGTTACTTTGATAAAGACCTAGAAGATGCAACTCCAGCAGAGTGCGCTCTGGTTGCAGGACTTCTGGTTGCTCCAGGACGTTATTCACCATACGTGAATCCGCAATACGCAAAAGTTCGTCAGAATTATGTTATTCGCCGAATGTATGAAACTAAGAAAATTACGGAGCCCGAATACCAGGCAGCATTGAAAGAAGATATTCGCATGCGTATCCGTACACCCAATGAGGTTAAAGGCGGACATTTCACAGATTGGATTCGCCAGGAAGTTATGCGAGCCGTTGGTGTGGATGAATTCCTAACTAATGGTTTTAAAGTTGTAACGACTCTTGATTGGTCTCTCCAGTCAAAAGCCGAAAAAACAGTCAAGGATAGAGTGAAGGAACTTGATAAGCGCCAGGGCTATAGAGGACCGTTAAAAGTTCTTGCTACAGATGAAGAAATTAAGGCCTATATTGTTGATCAAAGAAAAAAAGTGATGCGTGAGCAATCGAGCTTTTTCACATTTTCGACTGCCGGTAAAAATATTTTTGAATTTCATGAAGATGATGACTCACTTGAAACGAACCTCTCTTATTACCAGGAAGAGCAAGAAAAACTTAATGAGCGTTTCAAAGGTTTAGTCGACATTGGGAATTCTCAAAATGATCCCTTCTTAAAATTTCTTCAGGATCAAAAAACATATCCTGGCGTCGTTCTAAGTGTTGATGACTTAAAACGCACCGTCTTGGTTGAGATTGCAGGTACGCGAGTGATCATCCCCATGAGTGGGTTTGAATGGGCGCATGAGAGAAAGTTCTCAGAAGACCAGATTTACTTTAATCCGGTTAAAGCTCCATCAAAAATATTAAAACGCGGAAGTGTTATTCAAGTTCAGATTGTTGGTAACTCAGTTTCTTACGACCAGATGATTCATGCAGATTTTTTTAAAAAATACAAAGATCAGTCCTTGCGAAAACTTTTGGCAAAACAAAAGTTCTTCAAAGGATCACTTGATCAGGAACCTGAAGTTGAAGGCGCACTCATAGCTCTTAATGCCAATACGGGTGAAGTCGTTACGATGATTGGTGGAGTTGATTTTCAAAAATCTCAATTTAACCGTGTTATTCAATCTCTTCGTCAGCCAGGTTCAGCATTCAAACCTTTTATTTATGCCGCGAGCTTAGAAAATGGTTACAATCCATCAACTATTTTAATGGATTCACCGCAAGCACTTGGTGGAGTTGATGACTCGCTAAGCTGGAAGCCAAGAAATTACGACGGAGAATTTAAAGGTCCAATGACTTTTAGAAATGCACTTGAAGTCAGTCGTAACATTCCAACCGTTCGTTTAGTTCAGGATCTTGGAGTGTCTAAAATTCACGATTTCGTTTCTCGCTGGCATATCAATGCACAAATTCCAAAAGATATGAGTTTATCGCTTGGATCTTTCGGAGTCAGTCTCGCTGAGCTCGCCAAAGGCTACGCGGTTTTCCCAAACGGCGGTAAAGCGATCCGACTCCATCACATCACTTCAATTAAAGATCGCACAGGAAAGTCTTATCCCATTCCGTCTGCTGATCCTAACTGGGCCGAGACCGCTGAAAAAGCAACTTCGCAAGTTGAAACTGTTGATGGTGCAGCTACCTCTCCTCAAGGAAATCCATTTCAAACAAATCTCTCTGCCGTACAGGTGTATGATCCAAGACTTGCCTACGTCATGACGAACGTTTTAAGAGGTGTGACCCTTTACGGCACGGCCGCAGCTGCTGGTCGCCTCACAACAAATATTGGTGGTAAAACAGGAACGACAAATAACTATGTCGACGCCCTGTTTGTAGGCTTCTCTTCAAATTTAGTTGTTGGTACGTGGGCGGGCTTTGATGATAACCGTCCCTTGGGTTACGGTGAGACTGGTGGTAAGACGGCGTTACCTATGTGGATTGATTTTATGGCGAACGCTATTTCCAAGTATGGCGCTCCAGAATTTTCGATACCCGAAGGAATTACGAATCTTTTAATTAATAAAGAAACAGGTAAGCCACTTCCGCCAGGATCAGGGGAAGGTTTTCTGGAATCATATGTAACAGGATTTGATCCAAATACTGATACCTCACAAGTATTTGATCAAAATGCTTCGGGCAAAGATGGTAAGCCCACGTCTTTGGATGACGCTAGTTACTGGGAGAACCAGTAACTTTTCATTTCTTTATGCCGATAGGACTTCTACGGAGGTCCTATGGATTCTGTCTCTCACCAGCAACGTACATTTTATTTTCTGCTCGCTGGAGTTTTGCTAGCGCATGCTTCTTTCATGATTGTCAAAGTGCGTGATCAGTTTTCTTCCGTGCAACCCAAGCGTGCTGAAGCGATAAAAGTAACACTTATTCAAGAAGCCATTAAGGAACTCACTGATTCAAATTCCCAAAAAAGACAAATTGTTCAATCTGAAGATTCTGAATCAGCAGAAAAAAAAGATGATGCTTTTTTAAGTGATAAAGATAGAAGTTTTGAACGGCAGACAGTCGCAAAAAATATCGATACTTTTAAACGTGCGGCACTCGGGAATGCAGCTTCAACCCAGGTTGCTCAAAAGCCAGAAGCCGCGAAGAAAAAAAATCCCGCGATGAAAGACTTAAAACTTTCAGATTTTGGAGTAGCTGCTGGAGATCCTATGCCTCAGCAGGTAGCAAGAGCTCCTGCCAGTAATACAAAAAAAGGCATGGAAAACGGCGATCCAACAGCACAGGGACTATCTGCTACTAATGATTATGTCCAAGAAACAACCTTAGGTGACTTCACTCACTTAAATACTGTTGAATACAAGCATTATGGATTTTTTCACCGTATTCGTCAGAAGCTGGAACAGTTCTGGGGAAATAGTATTCAGGAAAAATCACTCGCACTGTTTAAATCTGGTCGCCGAATGCCGGCATCTCAGGATTTGATCACGTCACTACAGGTAACTTTGAATTCAAGAGGTGAAATTGTTGCTGTAAAAATTCTTGGGGCTTCAGGAGTGAGAGAACTTGATGATGCAGCTGTTGAATCCTTTAATCAAGCAGGCCCATTTCCAAATCCGCCAAAAGATTTACTGGTCAACGGAAAGGCGACCATCGAATGGGGCTTCGTCGTTAAGTCATAAAAAGTAAAAAACCCGCTCTAGGCGGGTTTTTAGTATCATCAATGGATTTTAGAATTAGTGAGTCGAGCGCAAAAGATTTTTTAAACGATCAATACCTTCCATAACTACATAATCTGACCAAATAGAATCTAGCTCGCGGATTGATTCTACAACTTGAAGAGCTGCTTGATCACGAGAGATCTTTTGAGTTTCTGCATATTGAGTGATGCACTTGTTTAAAATTTCAATCACTGGTGAATTGCAAACTTGGTTTAGTCGCTCTTCAAAAGATTGATTAACTTTTTTTTCTTTGCTTTTAATAATGGCCGTATTGAGAAGCTGAATCGATTCCATTAATAAATTTCCTCACCAAAATCTGAATGTGTTACAGGAAACGCAGTATCTATAAAGCACGTTGATTCGTAAAGAATGTTTTAATGATCGAGGAAAAATTTTAGTCTAGATTTTTGTTTTATGATTAGATTTGAGGAAGGCTAAATAAATTTTTCAAATTTTGCAAAAAAGTATCGCGTACCTTTCAGTACGCGATACTTTTTTGACTAGTGAGATGTGTTACAAAACTCTTGATACTGCTCTGCTGTTAATAAATTATTTAATTCTTTCGTATCTTTGATCTTGACTTTGATCAACCACGATCCGTAAGCGTCTTCATTTAGCTTTTCTGGTGATCCCTCTAGCTCTGTGTTTTTTGCAATCACTTCACCAGTAACTGGTGCATAAAGATCACTCACAGATTTAATTGATTCAACCACACCAAATGTTGATCCAGATTTCAAGCTTGTACCGACTTCAGGAACTTCTAAAAACACAATATCGCCGAGAGCTGATTGTGCAAAATCAGTAATTCCAACAGTTACAGTAGTTCCTTCAACTAAGGCCCACTCGTGTTCTTTTGTGTACTTTAAATTTCCAGGTATGTTTGTAGCCATTATTTATGTCCTCCGGTAACGAACGGTTTTTTTGTTAATTGAGCTTGATATGGTTTCTGTCTAATATCGACTAAAAATACTTCATCAATTGGAGCTTTATCAATTTGAATACGCGCTAGTGCCACACCTTTATTTAAAACCACCGACAATGTCCCGCTGGTGACAACACCAATTGCCTCATTCTTTGAGTTTAAGACCGGATAACCCTCTCTAGGGATACCTTTATCTAAGGTAAGCTTAACAAGCTTGTATTTTGCTTTCTTGGCAGAGAGTGCGTCTTTGCCAACAAATTTTATTTTTGAAGGTTTTACTGTCCATCCTAGACCTGCATCATAAGGATTCACTTCATCACTTAATTCATGACCGTAAAGGGGGTAACAGACTTCTAAGCGCAAAACGTCACGAGCGGCAAGACCACAAGGAACGACTTTTAAGCTCATGAATTTCTTCCACATTGAAAGAATTGATTCATGGCCCGCAAAAATTTCGAATCCGTCTTCACCTGTGTACCCAGTTCTAGCGACGATCACGGATTGACCTTCGTAAGCTGTTTCAAACACAGAATAGTATTCAAGATCCGGAAGATCTTTAAGTAAGGGGCGTAATGTTTCAAATGATTTCGGACCTTGAAGAGCCAGAAGAGAATAAGCATCAGAGCGATTAGATAACTTGCACTTGTATCCCTGATGTTTTGATTTGATCCAATTAAAATCTTTTTCAATGTTAGAAGCATTGACACAAATGAGAACGCGACCCGGTGAAAGTTTGTAAACAATTAAGTCATCAATAACAGTACCATCTTCGCGGCAAAGGGGAGAGTAGATGGCTTTACCAGTAGGTGAATTTAAAATGTCGTTGGTCACCAAGTGATCAGCAAAGACTTCTGCATCATCGCCTTCAAGAAAAAATTCCCCCATGTGGCCAACGTCGAAGACTCCAACGTTTTGTCTGACCGCTAGAGCTTCATCCTTAACAGATGAATACTGCACCGGCATATCCCAGCCAGCGAAGGGAACAATTTTTGCTCCAAGTTTTACGTGCTCATCATAAAGATGAGTTTTCAAAGTCGTCATTTGTTTTCCTTTGAGATGCTTTTCTGTCGCCGAAATTAAATTTTCAATAAGGCTTATAACAGTCATGGGACCAACCCCGCCTGGCACTGGAGTCACACCGTTGGTGATGTCCAAGATATCTGGCAGATTAACGTCCCCAGTGAGCTTGCCATTTACCGTATTCATTCCAACGTCGATCACGACGGTGTTTTTATCTGGATTAAAATAAGAGCGGTCAAGAAACTGCGCTTTACCAATTGCCGAAATAACAATGTCAGCTTGTTGAGTCAGTCTTTTGAGATGGAGAGTTTGTGAGTGAGCTAGTGTCACTGTCGCATCAAAATTTGCCAGAAGCATTGAGAGAGGTTTTCCTACGATCAAACTTCTGCCAATCATTACGACATGTTTTCCCTTCAAGGGAATCTGGTAATATTTCAAAAGATTTATAATACCCTTGGGGGTGCAAGGAAGGAGCAACGATAAATCAGTTGAACCAGCATATAAATTTTGAGTGTTTAAACTATGAAAGCCATCGATATCTTTGGCTGGATTAATAAGATTAGGCAGCGGAAGCGCTTTAAGTTTATCTGAAACAGGTAGCTGAATGATAATCCCATGAACTGAATCATCATTATTTAAAGCTTCGATTTTTTGAACAAATTCTTTTTCTTCAGTCGAATCTGGTAAATGAAGGAGCTGAAATTTCGCTCCAATCTCTTCGCACATTTTCTTTTTATTTCGGATGTAGCTCATGCTCGCGAGGCTATCGCCCACTAATACAACCCACATTGAAGGCTCGAGACCCTTGCTTTTCAAGGCTACGCAGCGTGCTTTCAAATCTTTTTTTAATTGCTCTACTACTGGCGCAGCAGAAAGAATTTTTGCCGTCATAAATATCTAACAATTATAGAGGCTAGGCCCCAAAAAGTCCTTCCTTATTTAGAAGAAGAGCTGTATCTCTAAGTTAAATGAAAGCTCTATTTTATGTAGGATTGGGAATGCAATTATTCGGTTTAACCGCGGTCGGGTTGTGTTTTGTTTCTGGAATAACTAATGGTGATTACGGAAGGTTAGAGTTGGCCCAACTCATAATTGGTTCTTTTGTTTTTTACGTCGGTAATTATCTTAAGGGCAGATCCTCTGCCGGCTAGACTTCAATAGTCGTTCATGTGTACAATTTCCGTAACATCAATTAAGGACCATTCTTTGATCGTACTTGCTATTGACCCGGGATCTGTAACGGCTGGTTATGCCCTTCTGCAAAAAGAAGGAAGAAAGATCAATTACATAACCTCAGGCATTTTGAAATTTAATTCTGATGCTGAGTTTTTGCACAGAGTAAAAGATATTTACGAGCAAACATTGGCGTTAGTTGAAAAACATCAACCCGATCAAGTAGCACTTGAGTCACTTATTTTCGTTAAAAGTCCGGCCGCTCTCATTAAGCTAGCGCAATCTCGCGGAACGATGCTCGCCGCTTTGTCTCAACATTATCACCAAAAAATTTTCGAATATTCTCCCAACCTCGTGAAGCAGACAGTCACTGGTCACGGTCACGCTGATAAAGAAGGAATCCAAAAATTTCTTCTTCAGTATTTTGGTTTAAGTAATTTTAAAACTCACGATGAAAGTGATGCTGTTGCGATTGCTCTTTGCCACTTACTTTACCACGGGTCTATCATCCCAGTCATAAAGAATAAGAAAACAAAAAATAGGGGCAATGGCCTGGCTTCAGCTCTCGCTCATAAGATCAAGGAACCTTCATTATGATTGGCTACGTTTCAGGAACAGTTGTCTATTCTGACTCTCAAAAATCAGTCATCCTTACTAACTCTGGCGTGGGTTATGAAGTTCATACCTCAACACCTCTAGTCCCTAATCGCGATAAAGCGCTTTTTATTGCTCATATTATTCGTGAACAATCTCAGGATCTTTATGGATTTGAGACAGCTGAAGATAAAAAGTTTTTTGAAATGCTTTTAGACGTTAACGGTATCGGTCCAAAGTCAGCTTATGCTTTGGTGTCTCATCTTGGTGTTCAGCAAATTATTTCGGCGATTACTTTTGAGAACGTCGATGTCTTAAAATCTGCCCCTGGTGTTGGTAAAAAAAGTGCTGAACAAATTGTTCTTTCTCTAAAAGATAAAATTGCCAAACTCGAAGTAGGGTTTGCGGTTAAAGAAAATCCAGTCAAAACAGGCGTTAAAACGAAGGCTGAAAATACAGTTGATGCGTTCCTTGTTAAAGAAACGCTCGCTGCCTGTCAGGGTCTTGGCTTTAAAGATCAGGATGTTCTTCCTATGATTCAGCGTCATTTACAGGAAGGAATCGTAAAAAAGCCAGAAGACCTGGTGAAAGTTATTTTGAAGGAACTTAGGTAAATATCATGGCCGATAGATTAGTGGACCTTGAACCGACTCGCGTTGAGCGTGAACAAGAAGCTCAGCTTCGTCCGCAAAACTTTTCTGAATTCATTGGACAACAAAAAGTTGTCGCTAATATTGATTTGATGGTGAAATCCGCAATCGTTAGAAAAACAGCGATGGATCACGTTCTTCTTTCAGGACCTCCCGGTCTCGGAAAAACCTCTCTTGCGATGTTGATCGCCAAAGGTCTTGGCTCTGAACTTCATGTTGTCT
This sequence comes from Bacteriovoracaceae bacterium, assembly GCA_040399915.1. GTDB lineage: Bacteria > Bdellovibrionota > Bacteriovoracia > Bacteriovoracales > Bacteriovoracaceae > Peredibacter. Next base: position 969,911 of record JBBARE010000001.1, on the reverse strand, counting down.
CTGGGCCTGCTATTGAAAAGAAAGGCGACCTCGCTGCTGTCATGACAAATTTAAAACCACGCGATGTGCTTTTTATCGATGAAATTCATCGTATGCATATTACGGTGGAGGAAATTCTCTATTCTGCAATGGAAGATTTTCGTCTTGATATTTTAATTGGCCAGGGCGCTTCAGCGCGAACGATGCAGATTGAACTTTCTCAATTTACTTTGATCGGTGCCACAACTCGTTCGGGATTACTCTCTAATCCCCTACGCGATCGCTTCACTGCTCACTTAAATTTTGATTATTATGAACCTGATATGCTCGCGATCATTATTTTAAATAATGCCGGCAAGATGGGCATCTCTCTTTCTGAAGAAGCCAAAAATCAAATTGCCCGAAGATCAAGAGGGACTCCCCGAATAGCTAACCGTATTCTGCGCCGAGTGCGCGATTTTGCCTTGGTGAATAACAAAGCAAAAGTCAGAACCGAAGAAGTCAAAGCAGCTCTTTCTCTTCTGGATATTGATGATCTCGGACTCGATTCCATGGATAGGAAAATTTTGTCTGTGATGAAAAATTACTACCAGGGTGGACCAGTCGGAATCGATGCTCTTTCAGCTACCTTGGGGGAAGACAAACAAACCATCGAAGAAGTCTATGAACCCTATCTTTTAAAGCAAGGACTTATCCTCCGCACTCCTCGTGGGCGACTTCTTTCAGAGACCGCTACCAATCACATTTCTTAATTCGTTGACCATCCTGGTCAAGTTCGGTACAACACACCACAATTTTCTCTCGCCCTAAATGACAAAATTCGTTTATAATTGAACGACTAAGTACGACTTTTTATAAGGTTAGACATGATATATCAACGGACCCTAGCGAAAGATGTGAAAGTAACCGGGATCGGTCTTCACTCAGGTAAAAAAGTGACAATGAAAATTGTCCCGGCCGACGCTGATTTCGGTATTCAATTCATCCGTACCGATATCCCTGACTCAAAGCCCATGAAGGCGAACGCACTAACTGTTGGTACTACTGAAAACGCCACGACTCTTGGCTCTGGTGCTGAGGCAATCCATACAGTAGAACACCTTTTAGGCACTCTTTACGGACTTGGGATCAATAATTGTTTAATCGAAATTGATGGGCCAGAAGTACCTATTATGGACGGATCGGGCGCCTCGTTTGTTTTTCTTTTAAAAGAAACAGGCATCAAGAATCTCAATAAATCTAAAAAGTTTCTCGTGATTCTTGAAACTGTTCGTGTTGAAAAAGACGGTAAGTGGGCGCAGTTTGAACCATCACAAAACCTTGTGATCGATTCAACAATTGTTTTCGCTCACCCGATCATTAAAACTCAGCGCTTTGATTTTGAATTTTCATGTGAAACTTTCATTCACGATATCGCTCGTGCCCGCACGTTTGGTTTCGCCAGAGATGTGGATATGCTTAAGCGCAAAGGCCTCATTAAAGGTGGTTCCCTTGATAATGCGATCGTGCTCGATGATTACAAAGTGATGAACCCGGAAGGGCTTCGTTTTGCGAATGAATTTGTTCGTCATAAAATCTTAGATACAATCGGTGACGTAAGTCTTTTGGGATATGAAATCGCGGGTAAAATCACGACTTATAAATCAGGTCATAATCTTCATAATATGCTTTGCCGTAAACTTTTGGAAAATCCATCAGCTTATGAAATCGTCAGTGCGTCAGCGCTTAAAGCAGAAGTTCGTGAAGCTCACAAACTCCCACAATTCATCAACGTTTCTAACTAAAGCAATTTAGTTAACTCGTGAAACTCTAATTTAATTTTGGGTATCCCGTTCCTTGGGTCATCATCTGGAAATGGTTCGGTTCTCCCTGTGCGCTTATAACCACGGCGCTCGTAATAATCGATTAATTCTTGTCTTAAACTAATCACATTCATTCGAATGGTTTTAAGACCCCAACTCATGGCGATTTCTTCAATTCTCTTCAGTAGGATTTTACCCAGTCCATGATTCTGAAGAGTCGGATTTACTGTCAGCATGCCAATATATAAAACAGACTTTTCATTTTTTAGGTAAACGCATCCAACGAGTTCGCCGTCTTTTAGAGCAAGTTCAATATGAGAAGAAGAATCTTCAATCATCTCTTGAATTTTTCCTGCATCTGTTCGCTGGCCCCCAAGCAAGTCGGCCTCCGTAGTCCAGCCCTGTTTAGAGCTTTCCCCGCGGTAGGCGCTGTTCACCAACGTGGCGATACTCTCAGAGTCTTTAATTTCTGCTTTCCGAAAATGAATCATGCCAAGATCATAAATTTGAAGCGCTGCTTCTGTCGCGTTGTAATTTCACATTTAGAACTATTGGGTTAGCATGATAAGACTTCTATGGAGGGAGCTATGCGTTTATTTTTCATCCTTTTGATGGTTTCATTCAATGCCCTGGCCTTTCAATGGACTGAACTCGAAGATGGGACTCAATATAAAATCACCCAGAATTTCCAGCTCTCGCAACTTGAAAGAAGCGGTTCAAAGCTCGACATTAGTCGCGGTGATAGCGTTGAACTCAAAGAAACAGTCGCTCTCTCGATGATTAATGTGATGCTTTATATTTTTGACTATAAAAATTGCCCAGGCGAAGCGATGTCAACAGAGATGGAAATCATCCCTGTCCTGTTAACTTCCCCCGTGGTAGAAATCGGCGCTCAACTTGAAAAAAAATGTGAATTACATATTTACATTGAGACTAAAGATCTCATGTCGAAAAGTTTGTTTGAATAAGGGAAATCCATGCGACTGTCTCAAGGCTACTGGCAAACTCTAAAAGAAACTCCCTCTGATGCTGATGTTGTTTCTCAACAATTGATGATGAGAGCAGGTCTCATGTATAAAACAGGAGCTGGACTCTATACCCTCCAGCCGATGGCGTTTCGTACTTATAAAAAAATCGAAAAAATTGTTCGCGAAGAAATGGATCGGATCAATTCTTTTGAGATTCTCATGCCTGTCATCACTCCAGGAGAGTTATGGCAGGAGTCTGGTCGTTGGGATACGATGGGTGGGCAAATGCTCAAGATAAAAGACCGCGCTGACCGCGATCTTTGTGTGTCTCCCACAAACGAAGAAACGGTAACGGATCTATTCCGCCGCACGGTTAATTCTTATAAGCAACTTCCAGTTTGCCTTTACCATATCAACACAAAATTCCGTGATGAAATCCGTCCACGTTTTGGTTTAATGCGAGCTCGCGAATTCATCATGAAAGACGCTTACTCATTTCATAACGATAAAGCTTCGCTGGATAAATTTTATGATGAAATGTTTGTTGCTTACAGCAACAGCTTTTCTCGTATGGGACTTGATTTCATCGCAGTCGAAGCTGACGGTGGAAACATTGCCGCAGGTGGTGCAAAAACTCACGAGTTCCAGGTTGTCGCCGATAACGGTGAAGATTACGTCGTCACTGTTCCACGGACGAAATTTGCTGCTAATATCGAGAAAGCGATGACTGTTCGTAAAAACCTCGTCGTCACTCCAGCCGCTGAGCTCATAAAATTTGCAACTCCAAATCAAAAAACCTGTGAAGAAGTTTGTGCGGCTCAAGGCATGCACATTACGCAAAGTCTTAAGTCTCTTGTCATGCACACAATAATTAAAGGGAAAGACCAGTTTTTCATGGTGATGCTTTTGGGTGATGATTTACTCAATGAAGTTAAATTTAAAAATAAAGTCGATGCTGAACATATCCGTCCTGCTCAACAAGCAGAACTTGATCGCTTGGGTCTTGTGAAAGGCTACATGGGTCCAACCACAACGGCAGAAGGTTTCAAAGTTATCTTTGATGAAGCCATCGATATGAACACTTCGTATGTTGTTGGTGCAAATGAACCAGACCATCATTTAAAGGGTTTTGTTCCTTCACGCGATACAAAACCAAAAAGTTTCCGCGCTGATCTTCGCCTCGCCAAAGAAGGCGATTTTATCGGTGATGATCAAATCGTTCTTAAAAAAGGGATTGAGGTTGGTCATATCTTCCAGCTCGGTGATAAATACACCAAAGCAATGAAAGTCACTGTGCTGAATGAACAAGGGAAGGGAATTACTCCTCTTATGGGTTGTTACGGTATTGGGATGACTCGAGTACTTGCTTCTGCGATCGAACAAAATAATGATAAAGACGGCATCATCTGGCCCGCTTCGATTGCACCTTATGACGTTTATTTATGTTTCATTGGAAAAACGCCAGAAACAAAAGAACTCGTTGAAGGCATTTGGGAAGATTTTAAAAAAGACGGATTAGAATGTCTTTTTGATGACCGCCAGTTAGGCCCAGGCATGATGTTTAAGGACGCCGATCTTATCGGTCTTCCTTTAAGAGTAGTTATCGGCGAAAGAGACTATCTCGCAACAGGTGAAATCGAAATTAAAGTTCGTAAAACCGGTGAAACATTAAAAGTTAAAAAAGATGAATTGCTTCCTACTGTGAAAGCGAAACTAAAAGAGTTAGGCAAATGGCTGTAGATTTTGAACTTATTTTTGGAATGCATAGTATTGCAGCGGCTTTAAAAAACACGCGCAGAACTCACGCTAAACTTTATGCTACTGACGAAGGTCTGGTAGAAATGCAGCGAAAGCATCAGATTAATCCCAAGAATTTAAAAGTTGAAATTCAAGTTCTCTCTTCTCACTCTCTTCAGGAAGAAGGAAAAAAACTCTGTAGCTATATGGACGTGGAATTTTCTCGCGTACCATCAGGTTTATTCTTAGAAACTTCTCCTCTTGAAACATACGAGCTTCAGGAATTTTTGAAAGCTCCAACTGGACGCTTACTCGCTCTTGATCAAATCACAGATGTTCACAATGGTGCTGCTATTCTACGTTCAGCTTGTTTTTATGGTGCTACCGGAGTTTTAATACCTTCATCTAAATCTTTTGGCCTTACACCATCATTTTATAGAATCGCATCAGGTGCTACCGAATACGTAAATCTCATTCGTGTGAATTCTTTAAGCCGAGCTGTTGGCCAATTGAATGAAGCAGGTTATCTAACCGTGGGTCTATCCGAACATTCATCAGAAAATTTAACTCAAGCAGATTTACGCGCTCAAAGAAAAATTTGTTTGCTGCTGGGAGCCGAAGAAACAGGACTTTCTCACGCAGTGGCTCGCTTAGTTCAAAAAAATCTCAGTCTTCCCTCTCAAGGCGAGATCAAATCACTCAATGTTGCGTCCGCCGCTGCCATTGCCATGGAAAAATGTTTCGGTCTCTGATTTAAAAAGCTTGAAATAGTTACGACATACCATTATAAATTTCAGACTCATCGATTTATTGACGATGTATGGGCTGCTCTAGCTCAGTTGGTAGAGCAACGGTTTTGTAAACCGTAGGTCGCAGGTTCGATTCCTGTGAGCAGCTCCACTTTTTGTTGTTCGATCCATTTGGATCGAATCTAACCATAAAGAAGTGAGTAATCTTGGCGTGGTTCCCGAGTGGCCAAAGGGAGCAGACTGTAAATCTGCCGGCGTTAGCCTTCGATTGTTCGAATCAATCCCACGCCACCATTTTTGTCTGCGCGGGCGTAGCTCAGTTGGTAGAGCGCCACCCTTCCAAGGTGGAAGTCGAGAGTTCGAGCCTCTTCGCCCGCTCCATTTTTTTCCAAGAATTCTGCTCGCATGGCTCAGAGGTAGAGTACTTCCTTGGTAAGGAAGGGGTCCCGAGTTCGATTCTCGGTGCGAGCTCCATTCTTCGGGCCAGGCAGATAGGTTTTTTTTATTGTCATTATGAATGAAGCTAGAGCATACTCTAGCAGTCAAAAACATAGATAAATAAAGTCGATTCATAACTTTTTGTAAGGAGAAGCCCCATGGCTAAAGAAAAATTTGATCGTAGTAAGCCGCATGTAAACATCGGTACTATCGGTCACGTCGATCACGGTAAAACAACATTAACTGCTGCTATCACTATGACTATGGCAAAAATCCATGGCGGTGCTTCTAAGTCTTATGCTGATATCGATTCTGCTCCTGAAGAAAAAGCTCGTGGTATTACGATCAATACTGCGCACGTTGAATATACAACAGCGAACCGTCACTACGCTCACGTAGACTGTCCGGGACACGCGGATTATGTTAAGAACATGATCACGGGTGCAGCTCAGATGGATGGGGCGATTTTAGTTGTTGCTGCGACTGATGGTCCAATGCCTCAGACTCGTGAGCACATTCTTCTTGCTCGTCAGGTTGGTGTTCCTTCTCTTGTTGTTTTCATGAATAAAATTGATATCGCAGATCCAGAGCTAGCTGATCTCGTAGAAATGGAAATCCGCGAACTTCTTTCTAAATACCAGTACCCTGGTGACGATATTCCTATCGTTAAGGGTTCAGCTCTTGCTGCAGTTGAAGGAAAAAATCCTGATCTTGGCGAGAAAGCAATTGTAGCACTTATGGACGCTGTGGATTCTTATATCCCAACTCCAGCTCGTGATATTGATAAGCCGTTCCTTATGCCTGTGGAAGATGTGTTCTCGATCTCTGGTCGTGGAACAGTTGTAACTGGCCGTATTGAGCGTGGAATTGTGAAGGTCGGGGAAGAGATTGATATCATCGGTATCAAAGAGCTTCAGAAGACAGTTGTGACTGGTGTTGAAATGTTCCGTAAACTTCTTGATGAAGGTCGCGCAGGAGATAACGTTGGTCTTCTTCTTCGTGGTACGAAGAGAGAAGATATTGAGCGTGGTCAGTGTTTGATCAAGCCGGGAACAGTTAAGCCGCACGCTAAGTTCCGTTGCGAAGTGTATGTTTTGACTAAAGAAGAGGGTGGACGTCATACTCCAATCTTCAAAGGTTACCGTCCACAGTTCTACTTCCGTACAACGGATGTAACTGGTTCAATCACATTGAACGAAGGCATGGAAATGATTATGCCGGGTGACAATACTTCGTTTGCAGTTGAGCTAATTGCTCCAATCGCGATGGAGAAAGGTCTTCGTTTTGCTATCCGTGAAGGTGGTAGAACGATCGGTGCTGGTACTGTTTCAGAGATTATTGCTTAATTAGTAACGCATCGGGCCAACCGAGAAATCGCTCGGTTGGCCCTTTTTTTTGACTTGTTTGTAAATTACGGATCAATTTAGTTTTCATAATACGGGCGTATAGCTCCAACGGTAGAGCGGCTGATTCCAAATCAGTAGGTTGGGGGTTCGAATCCCTCTGCGCCCGCCACTTTCTAAATAGTCAATCAAATACATTTTTTTGTAGACATAACTCTCATGATTTTGCATAAATGTGAGTTCGTTTCAGATTAAATTGAGGTTTTAAATGGCTGTGGCTTCTAATGATGAAGGCAAGAAGTGGATTCAGGCTACGGTTGCTGTTGTCTGTATTCTTGTTGGTTATGTTCTAATCAGTTTCTTTGAAAAGTTAGCTGAATGGTTCGCTCTAGAAACAATGATCCCCTATTTCTTCGGTATCACGCAAGTGGTGTCTGTTTTAATTGGTGTTGTTGCATTCTTTACCATCATGAAAAATCCGAAATCATCAGATTTTCTGACGAATGTTTATCAAGAAATTATGAAAGTCGTTTGGCCAGATAGTCAGCAAACTTGGCGCCATACTTTCTTAATTTTAGTCGCTGTCACAATCTTTGGATTCATTTTTGGATTCTTTGATTTTGGTGCCAACTATCTCTTAGGTTTAGTTAATAAATAAGGATCAAAAGCATGACTGATATCACTCCTCCAGAGAGAGTACTCGCACTCGGTGATACTCCAGATTTCAAATGGTACATTGTTCACGTTCTAAGTGGATTTGAAAACCGCGTTTTGAAGACTCTTAAAGAGCGTATTGTGAATCACAATATGACTGAGTACTTCGCAGAAATTATGGTTCCTGAAGAATCAGTTGTTGCGAATGTTAATGGTAAGAAGAGAACCATGAAGAAGAAGTTCTTCCCAGGTTACGTTCTTATCAAAATGATCATGTCTGAGAAGACATGGCACTTAGTTAAAGACACAGATAAAATCACAGGCTTCATTGGCGGTACAAAAGATAAGCCAATGCCAATTTCAGATGAAGAAGCCTTAGCAATGACGGCTTCGATGGCAGAGGGTTTCAAACGTACTCGTTCTGTTGCTAACTTTTCTGAAGGTGATTCAGTTAAAGTTATCGAAGGACCTTTCGCATCTTTTGTGGGTGTTGTTGAAAACATCTCGGATAAAGGGAAAGTTAAAGTTCAAGTTTCAATCTTTGGCCGTCCAACACCAGTAGAACTAGAGTTCTCTCAAGTAGAGAAAGTTTAATAATAAAAGCGGGAGACTTAACAGTCGTCGGCACCGCCAGGAGAATTTATGGCTAAAAAAGTCACAGGTTTTATCAAGTTACAAATCCCAGGTGGAAAAGCAAATCCATCTCCACCAATTGGTCCAGCTCTTGGTCAACGTGGTGTAAACATCATGGAATTCTGTAAGGCATTCAATGCCCGTACACAGAAAGACATGGGCGTTACCTTACCGACAATCATCACTGTATTCTCGGACAGAACGTTTACATTCGTGACAAAGACTCCACCAGCTACTTATCTCCTAAAAGATAAGCTTAAACTTCAGTCAGGCTCAAAAAAGCCAGGACATGACGTTGCAGGATCAGTATCTGAAAAAATCGTTTCTGAAGTTGCAAAAGCTAAGGAAGTTGATTTAACGGCTGCTACTCACGATGCTGCTAAGCGTACTGTGGAAGGCTCTGTGCGTTCTATGGGTCTTAAGTTGGATTATAAGTAACTCATACATTACGGGAGACCTGTTAAAGGTCGTTTGCACCGAAAGGATTAAAAATGAAAAAAGTATCGCCAAAATATAAAGAAGCCGCGAAAAAAGTAGAAGCTACAAAGCTCTACACAGTAACTGAAGCTCTTGCTCTTACAAAAGCTGCAGCATTCGCAAAATTTGATGAAACAGTTGATCTTGCTTTCCGCCTTGGTATTGACCCTCGTCACGCTGATCAAATGGTTCGTGGTGCGATTGTAATGCCTGCAGGTACTGGTAAGAAAACAACGATCGTTGTTATTACTTCTGGAGAAAAACTTCTAGAAGCTGAGAAAGCTGGAGCAGATTTCGTTGGTGGTGAAGACATCATCAATAAAATTTCTGGTGGCTGGATGGACTTTGATCGCGTTATCGCTACTCCAGATATGATGGGTAAGATCGGTAAGATCGCTCGCGTACTTGGACCACGTGGTTTAATGCCGAACCCGAAGCTTGGTACAGTTACAACTGATATCGTAAAAGCTGTTAATGAACAGAAAGCCGGTAAAGTTGAATACCGTGCAGATAAAACAGGTATCGTTCACGTTCCAATCGGTAAGAAATCTTTCACAGAAGCTCAGCTTCTTGAAAACTTCAAAGCTGTTACTGGTGCGATTCTTCGTGCTAAGCCTTCATCTGCTAAAGGTACATATGTTAAGTCGCTTGTTGTAAGCACAACTATGGGCCCGGGTGTGAAGATTGATACTAACGATGCAGCGGCTGCATCTATTTAATTAAGACGTTGTAGGGGTTGAAGATAGCAGGTTTCTTCACAGTGAAGTGTAAAGCCCGCCGAAACTCCCCTCCATATAATACTAACGGAGGAATGAATCTATGATGACACGTGCAGAAAAAGATGCAGTAGTCTCGTCGATCAAACAGAAAATCGAGAAGTCACAAGCTGTCTTCTTGACTAACCTCGTGGGTATCCCATCAGTTGATTCGGTAAGAATCAGAAAGAATGTTCGCGATGCTAAAGGCCACATGGTCATTACACGTAACACTCTTTTCGCTCGCGCGGCTAAAGGAACCATGGCGGAAGGTCTTCTTGCTGATTTGAAGGGATCTAGTGCAGTAGCGTTTGCTTACGAAGATGCAGCAGCAGTTGCAAAAGTTGTAAATGATGCTTCAGGTGAGTTTACAGATATCGTCACAATTAAGGGCGGTATACTTGGAACTCAGAAACTAACAAAAGCAGAAGTAATTGCGTTGGCTAAATTGCCTTCACGTAATGAAATGCTTGGAACATTACTTGCTACATTTAATGCTCCGGTTTCAGCTTTTGCTCGAGTTCTTTTTGCTATTAACGAGCAAAAAGAAACTCAAAACACTTAATTTAATTATTTAATTTTTAGGAGAATCTTATGTCTATTACAAATGATCAGTTAATCGAACACGTATCTAAAATGTCAGTTCTTGACCTTGCTAACTTGGTTAAAGAACTTGAAACAAAATTCGGCGTATCTGCAGCTCCTGTTGCAGTTGCTGGTGGTGCTGCTGCAGGCCCAGCTACTGAAGCTCAAACTGAGTTCACAGTAGTTCTTGCTGAAAAAGGTGCTACACCAATCAACGTTATTAAAGAAGTTCGTGCTATCACTGGTCTTGGCTTGAAAGAAGCTAAAGATCTAGTTGAAGGCGCTCCAAAAACTGTTAAGGAAGGCGTTACTAAAGATGAAGCTGCTGACCTTAAGAAGAAACTTGAAGCAGCTGGTGCTAAAGTCGAAGTTAAGTAATTTTGAATTCACTGTCCCTCGGGATGTTATGGAAGCACGCCTAAAACGTGCTTCCATTTTTGCGTTTTAGAAGAATTTTAGTTGAGCCTTACATACTCAGGAGTCTTAAATGACAAAAGTATTCGCACCCAACGAGTGGACACGTAGAAGTTTTTCAAAGAACGACTATGTGATGTCACCACCGAGCTTGATGAAACTACAAATCAGCTCTTACGAGGATTTCCTTCAAAGAGATATTCCACCTGTTAAACGTGAAGACAAAGGTCTTCAAAACGTTTTCAAGGGTATCTTTCCGATTTTTGACTTCAACAAGACTGTTTCGTTAGAGTTCGTTAGTTACACACTAGAAGAGCCTAAATACTCAGTGGGTGAATGTCGTGCTCGCGGTCTATCATATGAATCACCATTGAAGGTGACTGTTCGTTTGATTTTCTTTGATCTCACTGCAGAGAGAGAAGATGGTCAGCGTACTATTTCATCAATTAAAGAACAGGAAGTTTACCTAGGTAACATTCCTCTAATGGCGCCAACTGGGTCATTTATATTCAACGGAACTGAAAGAGTTATCGTTTCTCAGTTACACCGTTCTCCAGGGATTATTTTTGAACACGATTCTGGTAAGAAGCATTCTTCAGGGAAGCTTCTTTATTCAGCTCGTATCATCCCTCATCGTGGATCATGGTTAGATTTTGAATTCGACCATAAAAACATTCTTTACGCTCGAATCGATCGTAAACGTAAGTTCCACGCAACCGTTATTCTTAAAGCGATGGGATACTCAGTATCTGACCTCTTAAAAGCTTTCTACCCACTTGAGAAAATCAACCTTTCCGAAAAAGGTTACTCTCGTGAATTAGATTACGAGCTATTAACTGGTGCTCGTATTGATGATGATATTCTTCATCCGAAAACTGGTGAAGCGATCATCAAGAAAGGCAAAAAGATCACAAAACCTGCAGTCAAAAAACTTCAGGAATCTGGTCTTAAATCTCTTCCAATGAAACTTGAAGAAGTTATTGGAAAAGTTATTGCTGACGATATCTACGATAAATCAACAGGTGAAGTTATCGCTTCTGCAAACGAAGCATTAACAGAATCTAAGATTTTCGAATTCATGAAAGCTGGAATCAAGTCTGTTGATGTTATCTACATCGATAACGTTAACTACTCTGACCAGATCAGAAACACTCTTTACCTCGACAAGACTCATTCAACTGAAGAAGCTCTTATCAAGATTTTTGAAAGACTTCGTCCGGGTGAACCTCCGACGATTGAAGCTGCTGAAACTCTTTTCGGCGGTCTTTTCTTTACAGCAACTAAATATGACCTATCTAAAGTAGGCCGTATGAAGATCAACTATAAATTTGGTCTTGAAATTCCTGTAGAGAACACTGTTCTAACAAAAGAAGATATCCTTACAACTGTTAAGTACCTTGTGGATCTTAACAATGGTAAAGGTCAAGTCGATGATATCGATCACCTTGGTAACCGTCGCGTTCGCGCAGTTGGTGAACTTCTTGAGAACCAATTTCGTGTTGGTCTCGTAAGAATGGAAAGAGCTGTTAAAGAAAGAATGTCGATTCAAGAACTCGACACGATGATGCCTCACGATCTTGTTAACCAGAAGCCAGTGGCTGCTGCTGTTAAAGAATTCTTTGGTTCATCTCAGCTTTCTCAGTTCATGGATCAAACTAACCCACTTTCTGAAGTAACACACAAGCGCCGTCTTTCTGCCCTAGGCCCAGGTGGTCTAACAAGAGAGCGCGCAGGATTTGAAGTGCGTGACGTGCACGCAACTCACTACGGACGTATGTGTCCGATTGAGACGCCGGAAGGACCAAACATTGGTCTTATCACTTCACTTGCTACTTACGCTAAAGTTTCTGAGTACGGGTTCATTGAATCTCCGTACCGTGTTGTTAACGAAGATCGTTCTATTGAGAAAAAGATCAAGTACTTCTCTTCTTTCGAAGAAGAAGGAAAAATTATCGCTCAAGCTGACAAGCTCTTCATTAAAGATGGCAAAGTATCAGGCAACATGATCGCTGCTCGTAAGCAGGGTGAACTTGCTTTGGTTGATGCCTCTGAAGTTGACTTGATGGACGTTTCTCCATCTCAGATGATTTCGATCGCTACATCTTTGATTCCGTTTCTAGAGCACGATGATGCAAACAGAGCTTTGATGGGTTCAAACATGATGAGACAGGCAGTGCCTGTTGTGAAAACAGATGCTCCACTCGTTGGAACAGGTGTTGAATCAACTGTTGCTCGCGACTCAGGTGCGATCTTGTTCGCAGGACACGACGGTAAAGTTATCTTCGTTGATTCAAACCGTATCGTTATCCAGCGTGATAATTTCAAAGAAGACGAATCAGGTGTAGATGTACACAAACTCGTTAAATACCAGCGTTCAAACCAGAACACTTCTATTAACCAAAAAGCCCTCGTTAAAGAAGGCGATCTCGTTAAGGCCGGCGACGTTATTGCTGACGGTCCAGCGACTCAGTTTGGTGACTTAGCCCTTGGTCAAAACATCCTCGTGGCATTCATGCCGTGGGGTGGTTATAACTACGAAGATTCAATCCTCATTAACGAAAAAATTCTTGCTCAAGACGTGTTCACTACCATCCACATCGAAAACTACGAAGTGGAAGCTCGTGATACTAAACTTGGTAAAGAAGAAATCACTCGCGATATTCCAAATGTTTCTGAAGAGGCCCTTAAAGACCTTGATGAAGCTGGTATCATCCGCGTTGGTGCTATTGTTAAACCGGGAGATATCCTGGTTGGTAAGATTACTCCAAAAGGTGAAACTCAACTTTCTCCGGAAGAAAAACTTCTTAAAGCAATCTTCGGTGATAAGGCCGGAGATGTTAAAGATACTTCTCTTCGAGTTCCTTCTTCTGTTCGTGGAACTGTTATTGATGCTCATGTTTTCACTCGTGAAGGTGTTGAACTTGATCAACGTTCTAAAGCGATCATTGAGAAAGAAACTGCTCTTATCCGTCGAGATGAGAACATTGAGATCAAAGCTATCCAGCGTTCAGCAATCAAAAAAATTGCTGATCTTCTTGGTGGTGCAACGATCGAAGACAAACTCGTTTCTGAAGATGGTTCATCTGAACTATTGAAGAAAGGTACTAAGATCACTGAAGAAGTTCTCTACTCAATTCCTTTCGAGTTGATTGGTTACCTTCCACTCAAAGCTGATCTTGAAGAAAAACTTTCTGAATACTTCGCAGATATTCGTAACCGTATCAATAGAGTACGTGCGAAAGCGAACGAAGAGATTGCTAAGCTTCACAAAGGTGATGAGCTTCCTCCTGGCGTTATCAAGAAAGTCGTCGTTTACATCGCTATTAAGCGTAAGCTTCAAGCTGGTGATAAAATGGCGGGTCGTCACGGTAACAAAGGTGTTATCTCACGCGTTCTTCCACTCGAAGATATGCCATATATGGCCGACGGTACTCCGGTTGAAATCGTATTGAATCCACTAGGGGTTCCTTCACGTATGAACATCGGCCAGCTCTTTGAGTTGCACTTAGGTTGGGCAGGTCGCGGTCTTGGAGACAAGATTCGTTACATGATGGAAGAGCAGATGGATCTGAACAGAATTAAAGATCTTATTTCTAAGATCTATAAATCTTCAGATGCAGACGCTTGGTTGAAGAAAGCATCAGATGTTCAGGTTCGTGAACTAGCTGAAAAGCTACAAACTGGTGTTAGGTTCTCATCTCCAACTTTTGATGGTGCTACAGAGAAAGATATTGAAGAAATGTTTGACCTTGCTGAGCTTGATCGTTCAGGTAAGACGACACTTTTCGACGGTATTACTGGTGAAGCCTTCTCAGAAGAAGTGACTGTTGGTTCAATGTATATGTTGAAACTTCACCACTTAGTTGATGAAAAAATTCACGCACGATCTACTGGACCTTACTCACTCGTTACTCAGCAGCCGCTTGGTGGTAAAGCTCAGTTCGGTGGTCAGCGTCTCGGAGAGATGGAAGTTTGGGCACTTGAAGCATACGGTGCTGCTTATACTCTACAAGAATTCCTGACAGTTAAGTCGGATGACGTTGTAGGTAGAACACGCATGTATGAATCTATTGTTAAAGGCGAGCAGGTTCTAGAACCAGGCTTACCAGAGTCGTTCAACGTTCTCATCCGCGAGCTACAAGCGCTTGCACTTGATGTGAAATTAGAAGAACCGACTGTAGAGCCATTACTTTAATTTTTAGAACAGGGGCATAGCTCAATGAAAGATTTATTAAATTTTTTCGATAAACCTAAAGATCCTATCTCGGTCCAAGCCATTTCAATAAGAATGGCCTCTCCGGATACGATCCGTGAATGGTCTTTCGGTGAAGTAAAAAAACCGGAAACTATTAACTACCGTACATTCAAGCCGGAAAGAGATGGTCTCTTCTGTGCAAAAATCTTTGGACCTATCAAAGATTATGAATGTATCTGCGGTAAGTATAAGCGTATGAAACACAGAGGTGTTGTATGTGAGAAGTGTGGCGTTGAAGTTACACTTTCTAAAGTACGACGTGAGCGTTGTGGGCATATTGAGCTAGCTTCTCCGGTTGCTCACATCTGGTTCCTTCGTTCTCTTCCTTCTCGTATCGGCGCTCTTCTTGATCTTTCTTTAAAAGATCTTGAAAGAATTCTTTATAACGAAGCTTATATCGTCACTCATTCTACTAACGGCGACGTTGAGGGTGGAGTGGGCGTTGGTACTATTCTTTCTGAACAAAGATTTGCTGAATTAAAAACAGCAAATGTTGATTTCAAAGCTGGCATGGGCGGAGAAGTCATCAAAGACCTTCTTGCGAAAGTTGATATTGATATTCTCAATAAAGAGCTTCGTCGTGGTCTTCGTGATTCTACGACTGATCTTTCAAAAGCAAAGATCATCAAGCGCCTCAAAGTTGTTGAGTCACTTCTTAAATCTCCAAATAAGCCTGACTGGTTCATGATGGATGTTATTCCGGTTCTTCCACCGGATCTTCGTCCACTCGTTCCACTAGAAGCAGGACGATTTGCTACGTCAGATCTTAACGATCTCTATCGTCGAGTGATTAACCGTAACAATCGTCTTAAGCGTCTTAAAGAATTGAATGCTCCAGAAATCATCATCCGTAACGAAAAGCGTATGCTACAGGAAGCTGTAGATGCTCTATTCGATAACGGTCGTCGTGGTAAAGTGTTCACAGGTGCTAACAAGCGTCCTCTACGTTCACTTTCAGACATGTTGAAAGGTAAGCAGGGTCGTTTCCGTCAGAATCTCCTTGGTAAGCGTGTTGACTATTCTGGTCGTTCGGTTATCGTAGTTGGTCCTTACTTGAAACTACACCAGTGCGGTCTTCCTAAGATGATGGCACTCGAACTTTTCAAACCGTTCATTTACAACAAACTTATCGAGAAAGGTCACTGTACAACCATCAAAGTTGCAAAACGTATGGTTGATCAGCAGAAGCAAGAAGTTTGGGACATCCTTGAAGATGTAGTTCAAGAGCATCCGGTTCTTCTTAACCGTGCTCCAACTCTACACAGACTTGGTATCCAGGCCTTCGAACCCATCCTCATTGAAGGTAAGGCTATCCAACTTCATCCGCTCGTTTGTACAGCGTTTAACGCTGACTTTGACGGAGATCAGATGGCCGTTCACGTTCCTCTTTCAATCGAAGCTCAGATTGAGGCCCGCGTTCTCGCTATGTCGACGAACAACATTCTCTCTCCTAAAGACGGTACACCAATCATCGTTCCTTCACAGGATATCGTCCTTGGTATGTACTATATGTCACGCGTTCGTCCGTTTGCTCGTGGTTATAACAAAGTGTTCTCTTCAAAAGAAGAAGCTCAGTTTGCTTACCACACCAACAACCTTCACTTACAAGCTCCAATCAAGATCCGTCTTGATGGCAAACTAATTGAAACAACTGTTGGTCGTACTTTCGTTTACGACGTAACTCCTAAAGCTCTTGGTTACGATGCCATCAACAAGATTCTTAATAAGAAAGAATTAGCTAAGCTTATTGATCTTGCTTACCGTAAGTCGTCTGAGAAAGAATGTGTGATGTTCGCAGACTCAATCATGAAAATGGGTTACGAGTACGCAACGAAAGCTGGTATCTCAATCAACATCAAAGATATGGTTATCCCTAAAGAGAAGCCACAGATCATTGATACTGCTCAGGCAGAAGTTGATAAGATCACAAACGAGTATAACGAAGGTTCAATTACAAACGGTGAGCGATATAACAAGATCGTCGATGTTTGGGCACAAACTAACGAAAAACTTTCTAAAGTGTTGATCAGTAACTTATCTACAGCAGATTTCGTTTCTGATGACGGCAAAGAAAGAACGAAAGCTCCATCATTTAACGCTATCTTTATGATGGCGGATTCGGGTGCTCGAGGATCTAACGTTCAGATTCGTCAGCTTGCAGGTATGAGAGGTCTAATGGCCAAGCCGTCAGGGGAGATCATTGAAACACCGATTACTTCAAACTTCCGTGAAGGTCTTACAGTTCTTCAATACTTCGCTTCATCTCACGGTGCTCGTAAAGGTTTAGCCGATACAGCTCTTAAGACAGCGAACTCAGGATATTTAACTCGTCGTCTAGTTGACGTTGCCCAAGACGGTATTATCCGTCAGGTTGACTGTGATTCTATGGACGGGATTATTCTAACTTCAAGAATTGAGTCAGGAGAAATTGCAGAGCACGTGGCTTCTCGAGTTCTCGGACGTGTTTCTTTGGAAGATCTTAAAGGTAAAAACCAGCAAGTTCTTTTCCCAAGAAACCACTTGTTCACAGAAAAAGATGTGAACACGATTATGGCAGAAGAAATCGATCAGATTAAAGTTCGTTCTGTTCTTACTTGTAGAGAGAAGCACGGATACTGTGGACTTTGTTTCGGCCGAGATCTTTCTCGCGGTAAACTTGTTTCTATCGGTGAGGCAGTTGGTATTATCGCTGCTCAATCAATCGGTGAACCAGGTACTCAGTTAACAATGCGTACTTTCCACATCGGTGGTACAGCAACTGCAGGAGCTCAGGTTAACAAATCTGAAGCTAAGACTGCTGGTAAATTAACTTTCGAAAACGTTAAAACAGTTGCACGTGATGACGGATCTATGGTCATCATGAACAAAACTGGTGAAATTATCATTAAGAATGATGTTGGTGCTGAGAAAGAACGTTACCCAGCTATTTACGGTGCGACTTTGTTCTTTAAAGACGGTCAACCTGTAGCAGTAGGGGATAGAATCCTTGAGTGGGATCCGTTCGCCATGCCAATCATGTCTGAAGTATCAGGGACAATTAAGTACGAAGATCTAGTTCAGGGCGCGACGTATACAGAAATACTCGATGCTGTAACAGGTCTCTCACACAGAGTTGTCACTGAAGCAAAAGCAAAAGAAGATCTCTCTAAGCAGCCACGTATTTTAATCTGTGACGATGCCGGTAACCCAATTATCGTCCCAGGTACTAAACGTATTGCTTCGTATACATTACCTGTTGGTGCGAACATCGTAGTGAATCCGGGAGATAAAATTGATGGTGGTTTCGTAGTCGCTAAAGTTCAGCGTGAGTCGACGAAAACGAAAGATATCACCGGGGGTCTACCTCGAGTGGCAGAACTTTTCGAAGCGAGAAAACCAACAAACTCTTCACAGATCGCGGATATTGCAGGAACTATCGAGTATGGTCCTGAAGTACGTGGATCTAGAAAGATCATCATTAAGTCAGAAGAAGGTTCAGACCCTATGGTCTACACTATTCCGAAAGGCCGCTATGTGATCGTTAACGAGGGAGATTATGTTCGTCCAGGAGATCAAATCATGGATGGACCTACTAACCCACACGATATTCTTCGTGTTCTTGGTGAGAAAGCGGTTGCTCGCTATATCACTGACGAAATTCAGGAAGTTTACCGTCTTCAGGGTGTTAAAATCGATGATAAACACATTGAAGTAATCGTTAGTCAGATGTTGAAGAAAGTTGAAGTCACAAGCCCAGGTGATTCTGTATTCGTCGAAGGCGATTCAGTCACTAAAGCTGAGTTCGCTGAAGAGAATGAACGTTTAATTGCTCAAGGATTACAACCAGCAGGGTCTAAAGCTCTTCTTCTTGGTATCACGAAAGCTTCTTTAACGACTGAATCATTCTTGTCAGCTGCATCGTTCCAAGAAACGACTAAGGTTCTTACTCAAGCTGCACTTGAAGGTAAGAAAGATGAACTCCGTGGTCTCAAAGAAAACGTGCTTATGGGTCGACTCATCCCAGCGGGTACTGGGATTCCTCGTTACAAAGGATTCCAAGCAGATATCACAAAGGAAGAGAACCCTTTCAGCATGAGCTTGTAGGTAATTAATTTAAACTTGTATTAGCCAGTGCGTTCTGTTAAATACACTGGCTAATCATTAAAACAATGTAAGGAACTGAAGTATGCCTACTATTAACCAACTAGTGAGAAAAGGTCGCGATTTACAAAAATCGAAGACAAAATCTCCGGCTCTCGAGGGATGTCCTCAGCGTCGTGGTGTTTGCACACGTGTTTACACAACAACTCCAAAGAAACCTAACTCAGCTCTACGTAAAGTATGTAAAGTTAAGCTTACTTCTGGTTACGAAGTTATTTCGTACATCGGTGGTGAAGGTCACAACTTACAAGAACACAGTATTGTTCTTATTCGTGGTGGTCGAGTAAAAGATCTACCGGGTGTTCGTTATCACACTATCCGTGGTGCTCTAGATGCTTCTGGTGTTGAAAAACGCCGTAAACGTCGCTCGCATTATGGCGCAAAGAAACCTAAGAAATAATTATTTGAGGTAATTTATGTCTCGTAAACACCAAGCCCCACAGAGGGATGTACTACCTGATCCTAAGTATAATGATATTCTCATTACTAAGGTCATCAACACTCTTATGTACGATGGAAAAAAATCAACTGCAGAGTCGATTTTTTACCAAGCATTAGATCTTGTTGAAAAGAAAATGAATGAAGAAGGTATCAAAGTCTTCAAGAAAGCTATGAACAACATCAAGCCAGCTGTTGAAGTTAAATCTCGCCGTATCGGTGGGGCAACTTACCAGGTGCCTATTGAAGTTCGTCCAAACCGTAAACAGTCTCTTGCTCTTCGTTGGTTACGTGATTACTCACGCTCACGCGCTGGTAAGAACATGGTTGAAAAGCTCGCTGATGAAATCATCGACGCTGCTAACAACCGCGGCGGCGCTGTTAAGAAACGTGAAGACGTTTACAAAATGGCTGAAGCTAACAAAGCGTTCGCCCACCTTAAGTGGTAATTTATTTTTAAATTCCGAAAGGGCCGCTGAAAGGCGGCCCTTTTTTTTTGTACAACAGGTAAGACTTCCAGATGAAATCGAGTGAGATTCACAAAGTACGAAACATCGGCATCATGGCACACATCGATGCTGGTAAGACGACCACTACTGAAAGAATCCTTTTTTACACAGGCAAAAACTATAAAATCGGCGAGGTCCACGAAGGAACAGCGACGATGGACTGGATGGTTCAAGAACAGGAGCGTGGAATCACGATCACCGCCGCTGCTACAACATGCCTTTGGAACAATCACGTCATTAATATTATCGATACCCCAGGCCACGTAGATTTCACGATCGAAGTTGAGCGCTCTTTACGAGTTCTCGATGGTGCCATTGGTGTCTTCGATGCTGTTGGTGGTGTTGAACCTCAATCAGAAACTGTTTGGGGCCAAGCCGATAAATATGCAGTCCCACGAATAGCATTCGTCAATAAAATGGACCGCGTGGGTGCAGACTTTTTAGGCTGTATTACTGAGATCAGAGAAAAACTCGGCAAGAAAGCAGCTGCTATTCAAATGCCTGTCGGTTCAGAAGAAAACTTCACCGGCATGATCGATCTTATCACGCTTAAAAAAATGACCTGGACCAATACAGACCAGGGTGAAAAATTTGTTCTCTCCGAATTGGAAGGGACTGAGCTCGATGAAGCAAAACTTTATCGCGAAGAACTTCTAGAAACGCTTGCTGACTTTGATGACAAGCTCGCGGACGATTATCTAAATGGCACAGAAATTTCTGTTCCTACAATTGAAAATGCTATTCGCATGGCCACCATAAAACACGGATTCATTCCTGTACTTTGTGGAAGTGCATTTAAAAATAAAGGCGTGCAGCCGCTCTTAGATGCTGTTGTAAAATTCCTTCCTTCTCCTACCGATAAGGGCGAAATCAAAGGTCACGATGCTAAAGAGATTGATAAAATAGTTTCGAGAAAACCTGAAGACACCGATCTCTTCAGTGCACTTGCTTTTAAAATTTCATCTGATCCTTTCGTAGGTCAGATTACTTATATCCGTATTTATTCAGGTGAACTCACAAATGGCGCTCAGGTTTATAATCCGCTAGAAAAGAAAAAAGAGCGCATTACAAAAATCCTTCAGATGCATGCTAACAAAAGAACTGAATTAGAGTCAGCTTCTGCCGGTGATATTGTCGCTGTCTCAGGATTAAAATTCACGACGACCGGACAAACCCTTTGCGCTGAACATAAACCCATCATTTACGATTTGATGGAATTTCCAGAAACAGTTATTTCGATCGCCATTGAGCCAAAGACGTCGGCTGATGAAGACAAACTCACGAAGACCCTCGATTACTTAAAAATTGAAGATCCGTCTTTCACTTACAGAAATAATAAAGAAACTGGTCAGCTCCTTATTTTCGGAATGGGTGAGCTCCACTTAGATATTATTACCGACCGGCTAGAGCGTGAGTTCAAGGTCGGAGTCAACAAAGGTAATCCACAAGTCTCTTACCGCGAGTCTGTAAAAGGTCCTGGAACAGCCGCCAACACTTTCAGACGCGAAGTCGCAGGCAAAGGCCAGTTCGGACAAGCCACCGTTTCTGTTGAACCACTTGAAGGCAGTCTCGATCTCAAAGTTGATTTTAAGAAAAAAGATAAGCATATTCCTGAAGAAATATTTGAAGCGATCAGACGCGGGATCATCGATTCTGCTCCGGGTGGTGCTATGGCAGGCTTCCCGTTAATCGGACTAAAAGCCACGGTTGAATCAATTGAATTTAATGAGGCCGAAAGTAACGATGTCGCCTATACTATCGCAGCTTCAATGGCATTCAAGGAAGCCTGTCAAAAAGCCGGATTAGTTTTAATGGAACCAATCATGGCGCTTGAAGTGACAACACCAAGCGATTACGCCGGTGACGTCATCGCAGATGTGAATGCCAAGCGTGGACAAATTTTGGGAATCGAGCCTAAGCACAACAAGGACGTTCTCAAAGCAGAAGTCCCTTTATCAGAAATGTTCGGTTACAGTACGCAACTTCGATCTAAGACCCAAGGACGAGCTGGCTTTACTTTAACATTTAAAAAATACGAACCTGTTACTCATAACCAAGCAAAAGAAATTCTGCAGAAACGTGGAATTTACATTTAAGGAGAAGCCCCATGGCTAAAGAAAAATTTGATCGTAGTAAGCCGCATGTAAACATCGGTACTATCGGTCACGTCGATCACGGTAAAACAACATTAACTGCTGCTATCACTATGACTATGGCAAAAATCCATGGCGGTGCTTCTAAGTCTTATGCTGATATCGATTCTGCTCCTGAAGAAAAAGCTCGTGGTATTACGATCAATACTGCGCACGTTGAATATACAACAGCGAACCGTCACTACGCTCACGTAGACTGTCCGGGACACGCGGATTATGTTAAGAACATGATCACGGGTGCAGCTCAGATGGATGGGGCGATTTTAGTTGTTGCTGCGACTGATGGTCCAATGCCTCAGACTCGTGAGCACATTCTTCTTGCTCGTCAGGTTGGTGTTCCTTCTCTTGTTGTTTTCATGAATAAAATTGATATCGCAGATCCAGAGCTAGCTGATCTCGTAGAAATGGAAATCCGCGAACTTCTTTCTAAATACCAGTACCCTGGTGACGATATTCCTATCGTTAAGGGTTCAGCTCTTGCTGCAGTTGAAGGAAAAAATCCTGATCTTGGCGAGAAAGCAATTGTAGCACTTATGGACGCTGTGGATTCTTATATCCCAACTCCAGCTCGTGATATTGATAAGCCGTTCCTTATGCCTGTGGAAGATGTGTTCTCGATCTCTGGTCGTGGAACAGTTGTAACTGGCCGTATTGAGCGTGGAATTGTGAAGGTCGGGGAAGAGATTGATATCATCGGTATCAAAGAGCTTCAGAAGACAGTTGTGACTGGTGTTGAAATGTTCCGTAAACTTCTTGATGAAGGTCGCGCAGGAGATAACGTTGGTCTTCTTCTTCGTGGTACGAAGAGAGAAGATATTGAGCGTGGTCAGTGTTTGATCAAGCCGGGAACAGTTAAGCCGCACGCTAAGTTCCGTTGCGAAGTGTATGTTTTGACTAAAGAAGAGGGTGGACGTCATACTCCAATCTTCAAAGGTTACCGTCCACAGTTCTACTTCCGTACAACGGATGTAACTGGTTCAATCACATTGAACGAAGGCATGGAAATGATTATGCCGGGTGACAATACTTCGTTTGCAGTTGAGCTAATTGCTCCAATCGCGATGGAGAAAGGTCTTCGTTTTGCTATCCGTGAAGGTGGTAGAACGATCGGTGCTGGTACTGTTTCAGAGATTATCGCTTAATCTGTCAAATATTTAACGGAATGGGCTTTACAAAGGCACATTCTTTATCTACTTTGACAAAAATATTTTTTTGGAGATCCAATGAAAGTTAACAAACTTAGAATTAAGCTACGTGCTTATGACTACAATATCTTAGACGCTTCTGTTCAGGAAATTGTTCAAACCGCTAAAAATACTGGGGCCCGTGTCGCTGGACCGATCCCTCTTCCTACTGAAATCAATCGCTATACTGTACTTCGGTCACCGCACATCGATAAAAAATCGCGTGAGCAGTTCGAAATGCGTACTCATAAGAGACTTATTGACATCGTTGAGCCTACTCAACAGACTGTTGACTCTCTTATGAAGCTCGATCTTTCGGCCGGTGTTGACGTAGAAATCAAGTACTAGTATAAAGCTCAAACGCTTTTTATTGTAGATAGTAAATTTTATTAACCATGAACGCATCCCTGAGAATAAGGGTGATGCTGTGGAGGGCGAATGTCAGACGCTAAAGTTAGTCTGCCTGCTTTTTACGGAATTAAAGCTGGTATGACCAGAATCTTTGATCAGAACGGAAATCACGTTCCAGTCACTGTAGTTAAACTAATTCCGAACGTAATTTCTCAAGTCAAAACTGCAGAAAAAGACGGTTACACTGCTTATCAAGTTGCTTACAACGAAAAGCGTGAATCTCTAATCACTTCTCCAGCTAAAGGCCATCTCAAGAAAGCAAACATTGCTCAATCTTTTTCTGAACTTTCAGAAATTGTTGTTGAATCTGTTTCTGCAGACGCCCTTGGAAAAGAAGCTTCGCTTGATCAGTTCCCAGTTGCTACTTATGTAGATGTGACTGGTCCTTCGAAAGGTAAAGGTTTCGCCGGGGTTATGAAACGTTATAACTTCCAAGGCGGTCCTGCTGCTCACGGATCTCACTTCCACCGTCGTCCGGGTTCAATCGGATGTCGTGCAACTCCAGCTCGTGTATTCGCAAACAAAAAAATGCCTGGTCACCTTGGTGTTGAGACCTCAACGGTTCAAAACATTCAAGTTGTAGAAGTTAATCTAGAAGCTGGTTACATGCTTATTAGAGGATCTCTTCCTGGCTCAAAAAACGGCTTCGTGAAAATCGCGAAAGCTGTAAAGAAGTAGGGGGGAAGATATGACTGATTTAGCAGTATTGAATACAAAATTTGAAAAATCTGGCTCTCTAAAGGCCAACGTTGATTTCTCTGTTGAGACAATCAACATGACAGTCGTACACCAAGTTGTTAAAGCAACTCTAGCTGGCCGCCGTCAAGGTACAGCCGCAACTAAGACAAAAGCTTTAGTTTCTGGTGGCGGTAAGAAACCTTTCAAGCAGAAAGGAACTGGTAACGCTCGTCAGGGTTCTACTCGTTCTCCTCTTATGCCTGGAGGCGGTACTGCCTTTGGACCTCAGCCACGTGATTACACTCAGAAAGTTAATAAGAAGACTATGCTTGTTGCAATCGCTTCTGTTCTTGCTGATAAACACCAAGCTGGAAAACTCCACATAGTAGAAAAATTAGATTCTACTGGTAAGACAAAAGACATGTTCAAACTTCTTGATGCAAGAAAGCTTTTACCAGCTCTCGTGATCACGAACGAGTTGAATACAAAAGTTTGTAATGCCGTAGGTAACCTTGAAAGAGCGAAGTATGCTCCGGTTGATGGTTTTAGCGTTTACGAAGCAATCAAATTCGAAAACCTAGTCATCGAAAAAGCAGCTTTCGAAAAATTAATCAGCAGGCTGGTGTAAGATGTTAGGTTTAGAAAACGTATTAATTAAACCACTATTAACTGAAAAAACGTCGAAAGAGACTGAAACGTACAATCGTTACGCTTTCGTAGTGAACACAAAAGCTAATAAGAACCAAATCAAAAGCGCCGTAGAAAAGTTCTTTGATGTAAAAGTTATTAGCGTTCGCACTTCTGTTCTCCCAGGGAAAACAAAACGTGCAGGAAAAGGTCACAAAAAGACTTCTTCTTCTAAAAAAGCTTATGTTCAACTCCAAGACGGCCAGAAGATTGAATTCTTCAAGGGCATTTAAGGTAAAGGCTTAAAACTATGGCAACTTTAAAAAAATTCCGTCCTATCACACCTTCTCAACGCGAGAAAGTTGTAGTGACAGGAGATATTACGAAAGGTGTAGCACCAGAGAAATCACTCTTGTCTCCACTCAAGAAAAACGCTGGTCGTAACTCTTCAGGTAAGATCACAGTTCGTCACCACGGTGGCGGAGTTAAGCAAAAGTATCGTTTGATTGATTTCAAACGCGCTAAGCTTGAGATTCCTGCAACTGTTAAGTCTATCGAGCACGATCCAAACAGAACTTGTAACATTGCTCTTGTTATCTACGCTGACGGTGAAAAAACATACATCATCGCACCAGTGGGATTAAAAGTTGGCGACGTTGTTGTTTCTTCGGATTCTGCAGATATCAAAGCTGGAAACTCAAAACTTCTAAAAGATATCCCAGTTGGTACTTTGGTTCACAACGTGGAGTTACATCCTAAACGTGGTGGTCAAATGGCCCGTTCTGCTGGAGCTTACGCACAGCTTATGGCTAAAGAGGGCGAGTACGCTCTTCTTCGTTTGCCATCAGGTGAAGTGAGAAAAGTTAAATCAGACTGCCGAGCTACTATTGGTCAAGTTGGCAAGATCGAGCACGAACTTGCTAATACTGGTAAAGCCGGTACTAACCGTCATCGCGGTATCCGTCCAACAGTTCGAGGCGTAGTTATGAACCCTGTAGATCACCCGCATGGTGGTGGTGAAGGTCGTACAAGTGGTGGTCGTCACCCGGTAACTCCTTGGGGTCTCCAGACTCGTGGATTTAAGACGAGAAAAAACAAGAGAACTAACCAGTTCATCGTTAAGAGAAGAAAGTAGGAGTAAATAATGGCACGTTCAATTAAAAAAGGTCCTTTCGTAGATACATATCTATTTAAGAAAGCGGCTGAGGCCAAGAAAAATACAAAAGGCAACACAGTCATTAAGACCTGGTCGCGTCGTTCAACGATCGTTCCAGATTTTATTGGTTTAACTTTCGCTGTTCACAACGGCAAAAAGTTCATTCCAGTATACGTGACTGACAACATGGTCGGACACAAGTTTGGCGAATTCGCTTTAACCCGTACTTTCAACGGTCACGGCGCCGGCGATAAGAAAGCTTAAGAGGGAAAATTTATGATTACAGTAAAAAACAATAATGTTGGAACATCTGCTCGCAAAGTTCGTCAGGTTTGTGACTTGATTCGCAGAAAGAAAGTAGAAGAAGCTTTAAAGATTCTTCGCTTTTGCGAGAAGAAAGAAACAGCAATTATCGTAACTAAACTTATCAACAGCGGTCTCGCGATTGCTGCTGAATCTAAGAAGTATGACTTAGATAATCTAGTAATCGATATTATCAAAGTTGATGAAGGTCCAACTCTTAAGCGTATTATGCCAAGAGCTCAGGGTCGTGCTTATCAGATCCAGAAAAAATCAAGTTACGTAACACTATCGCTTAAAGAAGCGTAAGCAAGGAACAGAATAATGGGACAAAAAGTTAACCCGTACGGTTTCAGATTAGGTTATATCAAGACCTGGCATTCAAACTGGTACGTAAAAAACAATTATGCAGTTATCTTTCAACAAGACTTAGCCATTCGTAATTATATCGATACTGAGCTATCTCAAGCTGCAATTGCAAAAACTGAGATCACTCGTACAGCTGACCAGGTAAAAGTAACTGTTTACTCTGCTAAGCCAGGTGTTGCGATTGGTAAAAAAGGGACAGGGATCGAAAAAATCCGTAATGACCTTAAAAAAATTACTAACTGCCCTTTGTTTTTCAATATCGCGGAAGTAAAACGTCCAGATTCTGAAGCAAAACTAATTGCAGAAAACATCGCTCAACAACTTGAAAAACGAGTAGCTTTCCGTCGCGCTATGAAAAAAGTGATGACTTCAGCTTTCCGTTCTGGAGTTAAGGGTATCAAGATTAAATGTTCTGGCCGTCTTGGTGGTGCTGAAATCGCACGTACAGAAGGATATGCGGAGAAGAAAGTTCCTCTTCATACACTTCGTGCGGATATCGATTACAACACAGCCTCTGCAAAAACGACTTTCGGCATCATCGGTGTGAAAGTCTGGGTTTATAAAGGCGAGATCTATAAATAGTTATTATTTAGAGGTAATTTTATGTTAAGTCCTAAAAGAGTAAAACACAGAAAAATGCAAAAAGGTCGTATGACCGGTGCGGCCCATACTGGGAATACACTCACATTTGGTGAGTTTGGTCTTCAAGCATTAACTTGCGGTTTCATCACTAACCGTCAGATCGAAGCAGCTCGTATCGCTATCTCGCGTGAAACAAAGCGTGGCGGACAGATGTGGATCAAAATATTCCCGGATAAATCTCTTTCTAAGAAACCTGCTGAAGTCCGTATGGGTAAAGGTAAGGGATCTCCTGAAGAGTGGGTAGCTGTTATCAAGCCAGGCCGTATTCTTTTCGAAATCGGCGGTGTTGACAAGGCGACTGCTGATGCAGCACTAAGATTAGCAAAATATAAACTTCCAGTTAGAACGAAAATCGTTTCTAAAGCCGAGCTAGACGCAGCGTCGGGTGTTGTTTCTAAACAAGCACACACGAAAGCAGTTAAGGCAGTCGCTAAAGAAGCTCCAGCAGCAGAGGCTCCAAAAGCCGCAGCAGCCAAAGCTCCTGCAGCCAAAGCCCCAGCCGCAGCCCCTAAAGCTAAACCGGCCACTAAATAAAACTGGATAATCAGAGGTAGTTATGTTAAAAACCAGCGAAATTTCAAAACTTAGCGCCAAAGAATTGACCGAGAAGGTTGCAACTCTTAAAGCCGAACTTTTTACAAATAAGTTCACAAAGTTTACGACAGGCTCTGAAAAGCCTCATGTTGTTAAACAGCTTAAGAAAGACATTGCCCGTCTCCTTACAGTTAAAAACGCTAAAAAATAAGACGGGAAGAGAATTATGAGCACAACATTTAAAAGAACTCTTACTGGTGAAGTTGTTAGCGACAAATCAACGAAAACAATCGTTGTTAAAGTTGAAAGAAAAACAATGCACCCTAAGTACAGCAAATTCGTGACGACTTCTAAAAAGTACCATGTTCATGATGAAAAAGAACTGGCTGAAATTGGTAACCTCGTCACAATCATCGAATCAAAACCCCACTCTAAAATGAAGAGATGGGAACTTGTTTCAATTCAGAAGTAGTGGAGTAACATTTTATGATTCAACAACAATCGATTCTAGACGTAGCTGATAATTCAGGCGCAAAAACAGTCCAGTGTATCAAAGTACTGGGTGGTTCTAAGCATATGAGCGCCAATGTAGGCGATGTTATCGTCGTAGCCGTTCAGCAAGCCATTTCTGGCGGTAAAGTTAAGAAAGGTGACGTTAAAAAAGCCGTAATCGTTCGTTCTGTTTACCCAGTTAGACGAGAAGACGGATCATATATCAATTTCGATACAAACAGCGTGGTCATTATTGCAGCAAATAATGAACCAGTAGGTACACGTATATTTGGACCTGTCGCGAGAGAATTAAGAAACAAATCTTTTTCTAAGATTTGTTCTTTGGCTCACGAAGTTCTTTAATCAGCGTGTAAAGAGAGGAAAAATGCAAAAGCTGAAAGTGAACGATACCGTTCAAATCCTTGCGGGCAAAGATAAAGGCAAGCAAGGCAAAGTTAAGACCATCAATTTCAAAACAAATCGTGTTGTTGTTGAAGGTGTTAACGTCGTTAAAAAAGCAATGAAGCCTAATCAAGCTAACCAGCAAGGCGGGATTGTGGATATGGAAAAAGCCATCCATATCAGTAACGTTGCTCCATTGGATCCTAAATCAGGAAAACCAACGAGAGTAGCTGTTAAAAAAGTTGATGGCAAAAACGTACGAGTTGCTGCCAAAAGCAAATCCGAACTTAAGTAAGCTGAGGGAAACATATGGCACGTTTAAAAGCTCTGTATGAAACAGAGGTAAAAAAGGCTCTGAATGAAAAGTTCAAATACGCGAACGTTCATCAGATCCCTAAATTAGAAAAAATCATCGTTAACTGCGTCACTCGTGATGCTGTTTCTAACGGTAAAATTGTAGATAGCATTGTTGCTGACCTAGCTGCGATTACTGGTCAAAAACCAGTTGTTTCTCGCGCTAAGAAATCAATAGCATCGTTCAAACTACGCCAGGACCAGGCACTCGGTGCTTTCGTTACTCTTCGTGGTGAACAAATGTATGAATTCCTTGATCGTTTGATCAACCTCTCTCTCCCTCGCGTAAAAGACTTTCGTGGTCTTTCACCTAAAGGTTTTGATGGTAAGGGTAACTATACTATGGGCTTGAAAGAGCAAATCATTTTCCCTGAAATTGACTACGATAAGATTGATAAGATCCGTGGTATGGGGATCAGCTTTGTTACGACAGCTACTAACAATGAAGAAGGCCGCGAAATGCTTAAGCAATTCGGCATGCCTTTCAGAGAGAAGTAAGAGGAACGTATGGCAAGATTAAGCGCAGTTGTAAAAAATAAAAGAAGAGAAAAACTAGCTAAGAAATTTGGTCCAAAAGCCAAAATTCTTAGAACTAAGGCAGTAGACATGAAACTTTCTGATGAAGAAAGGGATGCTGCTCGTCTTAAACTACAAAAAATTCCACGTAACGCGAATTTAAACCGCGTTCGTAACCGTTGCGAATTAACAGGCAGACCTCGTGGTGTTTACCGCGATTTCAAACTTGGGCGTAGTAAGTTTCGTGATCTCGCAAACAATGGTCTCATCCCTGGTGTGACTAAAGCCAGCTGGTAAGGAGCAAATTTTATGATGACAGATCCTATTGCAGATTTATTAACAAGAATCCGTAACGCTAATAAAGCGGGACTCGATAAAGTTGAAATCCCTGCTAGCAAAATGAAAGCTAATATTTGCCGCGTACTCAAAGAAGAAGGCTATATCAAGTCTTTCAAAATCGCAGCAAAAACACCTTCTGAAATTATGATCAAAGTTGGTCTTAAAGAGGGAGCGATTGTTGGTATCCACAGAGTCTCTTCGCCGGGATTAAGAATTTATAAAGGCTATACTGAAATGCCACGAGTTCTTTCAGGACTTGGTGTTTCAATTGTTTCCACTTCTGCGGGTATTATTTCTTCTCGCAAAGCAGCCTCGATGAAACTTGGTGGCGAAATTATTTGTAACATTTGGTAATTGGAGCGACTTATGTCACGTATTGGAAAACAGCCGGTTGGCATTCCTGATAAAGTAGAAGTTAATGTCACAGGTAACACTGTTGACGTAAAAGGCCCTAAGGGTCAGCTTGTTTATACATTTCACAAAGACGTGAAAGTTGAAAAAGTTGATAAAGCTCTTAACGTATCTCCTGCGAACCAGACAACATCTGCGCGCGCACTTTGGGGTATGTCGAGAACACTCCTTGGTAACATGGTTACTGGTGTAACAACTGGTTTCGTAAAGTCTCTTGAGTTCAACGGTGTTGGTTACAAGGCTGCTGTTTCTGGTAGCACTCTAACTCTCAACCTTGGATACTCTCACTCTATTGACTACAAACTCCCTAAAGGTGTTGAAGCTAAAGTTAATAAGAACGTGATTGAAATCCATGGTTCAGATAAGGAACTTGTAGGTTTCGTTGCTGCTCAAGTCCGCTCGTATAGAGAGCCTGAACCATACAAGGGTAAGGGATTGAAGTACACTGATGAGAAGATCATTAGAAAAGCCGGTAAAACAGGCGCTAAAAAATAATAGGTGAGTTATGAGAAAGAATATTGCAAAAATTAAAAATGAAACGAAAGCTAAAGAATACCGTCGTAAGCTTGCGATCAGAAAAAAAGTTATTGGTTCGGCTGAAAAGCCCCGTTTGGCCGTAACTAAGTCAAACAAACATCTTCGTGTTCAAATAATCGACGATGTTAAATCAGCTACTCTTTTTTCTGTACAGACTTACGGAAAAACAAAGGTTGCTAATAGCTGTAACGCTGAAGGTGCCAAGAAAGTTGGTGCTGAAGTAGCGGCTACGCTCAAGAAGAACAACCTAAATAAAGCCGTCTTCGATAGAAGCGGAAAACAGTACACAGGTGTTATTAAGGCACTTGCAGACTCAATCCGTGAAAACGGCATCCAAATTTAATTAGGGGAATTTATGAGCGAAGAAAATACAAATTCAGAAAATGATACAGAAGCGAAAGACGACAAGAAAGGCGGCAAACGCCCTCAACGTGCTCCAAGAACTGAGAAGAAGCCAGTCCAAGACGGCATCAACCCGGACCTTGAAGAAAGGGTTGTTGCTGTTAACCGCGTAGCTAAAGTTGTTAAGGGTGGACGTAGGTTCTCATTCGCAGCATTGATTGTTGTTGGTGATAAGAACGGTAAAGTTGGTTACGGTCTAGGTAAAGCAAAAGAAGTTCCAGATGCTATCCGCAAGGCTGGTATGAAAGCTTCTAAGCGCATGATCAAAGTATCAATTGAAAACGGAACTATCCCTCACGAAGTTCTTGGTCTTTTTGGCGCTGGAGAAGTACTTCTCAAGCCAGCTGGTGAAGGTACAGGGATTAAAGCAGCTGGTGCGTGCCGTTCAATTCTTGAGCTTGCTGGTGTTAAGAACGTTCTGACCAAGTCAGTTCGTGGATCTAACCCACACAATATTGTAAAAGCAACTTTCAAAGCACTTAAGAACCTCCGTTCACTTGAAGAAGTGGCTGCTGTTCGCGGTGTAAACACTAAAGGTCTTCGTATGAAGGCTAAAGCTTCAAAGGCTTAATATGAATAAGCAAATTACTGTTAAATTAAAAAGAAGTGTTATCGGTTGTACTGATAAACAAAAAGCCACAATCAAAGGCCTTGGTCTAAGAAGAATTAATCACTCTAAAACTCTCGAGAATACTCCGGCAGTTCGTGGAATGATTAAAGCTATGATCCAGTGGCTTGAGATCTCAAAATAATTAGAGGTTGTATATGTTAACTCTTAAAACATTATCTAGTCCTAGAGGCGCTCATAAAAATACCAAGCGTATCGGCCGAGGTCAGGGATCTGGTCAAGGTACTCAAGCTGGTAAAGGTCACAAAGGGCAAAAAGCCCGTTCTGGTGGCGGTATCCGCGCTGGTTTCGAAGGCGGTCAGACTCCTCTATACAGACGTCTACCAAAACTTGGTTTCTCTAATGCACCTTTCAAAGTCGAGTACGCTGTACTTAACCTCGAAAAACTTGCTGGGAAATTTACTTCTGAATTAGTGACTCGTGAAACTCTTATCGATAAAGGTTTCCTTGCTGGTATTAATAAGTCTATGCCGATCAAAATCTTGGCGAAAGGCGAATTTAATAAGGCTCTTACGTTTAAAGGGATTGAAAAGTTCTCTGCTAAAGCTTTAGAATTGATAAAAAAAGCTGGCGGCAAAGTCGAGAACGCTTAATCGCTTATTGATGGACCTTTAGGTCCAACGGAAGGAATGCAGGGATGTCATCGAATGTTTCAAAGCTCGAAGAGCTTAAAAAACGAGTTTTCTTTACCATTTTAATGCTTGGAATTTATCGAGTAGCGACTCAGGTCCCGACACCGGGAGTTGATGGAGCTGCTCTTTCTTCATTCTTTGACGGAATGAAGGGTTCGCTTTTCAGCGTTTTCAATACATTCTCCGGTGGTGCTTTAGAGCGTTTCTCAGTGCTTGCACTAGGGATTATGCCTTACATCACATCTTCAATTATCTTTTCTCTCCTGTCTTACTCGATCCCGGCCCTTGGTGAACTTCAAAAAGAGCCTGACGGTCATAAGAAAATTTCTCAATACACTAGATATGCTACGGTTCTTTTGTGTTTCTTCCAAGGTTACGGCCTAGCGGTTGGTCTTGAGAACATCAAATCACCAAACGGTCTTCCAGTTGTTATTGATCCAGGAATGAGCTTCCGTCTTTTGACTGTGATCAGCTTAACCGCTGGTACAATGTTTGTGATGTGGCTTGGTGAACAGATCACTGAAAGAGGTATAGGTAACGGTATCTCACTTATTATCTTCGCTGGTATTGCAGCTGGTATTCCATCAGGAATCCGTGATACGTTTAACCTTCTTCAGAATGGTGAAATGAGCATCGTGAATCTCCTCATTGTTCTAGCGATCATGCTGGTTTCGTTCTGGTTTATCATTTTTGTTGAACGTGCTTTCAGAAAAGTCCCTGTTCAATACGCTAAGCGTGTCGTTAACAACCGTGTTTTCGGTGGTCAATCGTCTCACTTACCAATCAAGGTTAACATTTCTGGAGTAATGCCCCCGATTTTCGCGAGTGCATTACTTGGTTTTCCAACAACTATTTCTCAGTTTATACCGGCAGAAAGCCCAGCAAAGGTTTACTTCTCGAATATTGAGCAACTTTTTTACCCTGGTAAAATGCTTTATAACTGCGTCTTTATCGGGTTGATCATTTTCTTTGCTTATTTTTATTCTACCATTCAGTTTAAAACTGGTGATGTTTCAGAATCATTGAAAAAGAACGGCGGATTTATTCCTGGGATTCGCCCTGGTGAACAAACTGCAAGTTTCCTTGATGAAGTTATCAATCGCTTAACTTTAGTTGGTGCGATCTACGTAGCCGCCATTTGTATTATGCCTGCTATCCTTTTTAACTACGCAAAAGTGCCTTTTTACTTTGGTGGAACTTCACTCTTAATCCTCGTAGGTGTTGCTATCGACACCATGGCGCAGGCTGAAGGGTTTATGATTTCTCAGCGTCTAGACACTGCTTACAAAGTTAAGGGTAAATATTCAGGTGTTAAAAGGTTCTAATGAAATCACATTTGATTCTCATAGGAGCCCCAGGTTCTGGTAAAGGAACCCAAGCAAGTAAGCTTGTTTCAGACAGAGGTTTTAAACACATCTCAACTGGAGACTTACTAAGATCTGAAATTGCAAAACGATCAGCCTTGGGCCTTGAAGTTAAAATGGTCATGGATGAAGGGAAGCTTGTTTCAGATGATTTAGTTATTAGATTGCTTCAGGCAAATATAAACCTGACTGCATCTCAATATATCTTTGACGGCTATCCTCGGAATTTGGCACAAGCTGAGACTCTAGATCAGGAAGTTTTAAAAGGTTTGCCTTCATTGGCTGTTTATTTTGAAATTGATATGGCCCAGTTAGTCGCAAGACTCACAAACCGCAGGACATGCAAGAACTGTGGTGCTATATATAACCTCATCTCAAAAACGCCTAAGGTAATGGGCGTATGCGACCAGTGCGGTGGTACCGATCTCGTTCAGCGAGCGGATGATAAGGAAGAGGTGATCTTAAATCGCCTTAAAGTGTTCACGGACACAGTAAACCCTGTCATTAAGTACTACCAAGATCTAGGGCGTTTGATGAAGGTAGATGCAGAAGGGTCCGTTGATGAGATTTTTAAACTAATCTCGTCAAAAGTGTGACGTTTCATAATTAAATTATTTGTCTTATAGATTTTATTTTTATATAAGGTCACTTACTTTTTAGGAAGGGCATGGCTGAGTCAACTGACACAATTGAAGTGGAAGGGGAAGTTCTCGAACTTTTACCAAACACGCGTTTTAGAGTTAAACTTCCGAACGGACATGTGGTTTTAGCCCATATATCCGGGAAGATGAGAATGAATTTTATCAAAATCCTACCAGGCGATAAGGTAGTGATCGAGATTAGTAAATATGACCTAGATAAGGGTCGAATCATTTTTAGAAGCAAGGGTTAATAATTATGAAAGTACGTTCATCAGTAAAGCCGATCTGCAAAGATTGCAAAGTTGTAAAGCGCCAAGGCGTTCTACGAGTTATCTGTAAAGTAAATCCAAAACATAAGCAAAAACAAGGCTAGTAGGGGAAAAATATGGCTCGATTATTAGGGGTAGATTTACCAAGAAACAAGAAGATGAGAATCGCAATTCGTGCAATCTACGGTGTAGGTGCAAAAGTTGCTACTGACGTTCTAGCGAAAGTTGGAATTGATGGAGAAAGAAGCTCAAACGAAATTACGGAAGAAGAAGTTCTTTCGATTCGTACTGCTTTAGATGAATACACTGTAGAAGGTGAT
This sequence comes from Bacteriovoracaceae bacterium, assembly GCA_040399915.1. Lineage (GTDB taxonomy): Bacteria > Bdellovibrionota > Bacteriovoracia > Bacteriovoracales > Bacteriovoracaceae > Peredibacter. Next base: position 934,674 of record JBBARE010000001.1, on the reverse strand, counting down.
CTTCGTCGTGAAGTGGCTTTAAACATCAAACGTCTTAAAGATTTAGGTTGTTACCGTGGTATCCGCCACCGTAAAGGCCTTCCAGTTCGTGGTCAGCGTACTCACACTAATGCACGCACACGTAAGGGACCTGCTGTAGCAATTGCAGGGAAGAAATCAATCAAGGCAATGAAATAAGTTATTGATTCAGCCTTTGGCTGCAATTTTAAGGTAGGAATATATGGCTCAAACTAATGCACAAGCAGCTCAGCAGAAATCAAATTCTGGTAATGCTAAGTCTGCTAAGAAAAAAGTTAGAAAAAATCTAAATCACGGCGTATGTCACATCCACGCTTCGTTCAATAACACAATCGTCACAATCAGCGATGCTGATGGTAATGCTGTGGTTTGGGCTTCTGCTGGTGGCTTAGGCTTCCGTGGTTCTAAAAAATCAACTCCATTCGCTGCTCAGGTTGCTTCACAAGAAGCGGCTAAGAAAGCTGCTGAGCACGGCCTTAACTCTGTAGACGTTAAAGTTAAAGGTCCGGGCGCTGGTCGTGAAAACGCAATCCGTGCTCTTCTTGCTGCTGGCCTCAGAATTACTTCTGTCGCTGACATGAGTCCGATGCCACACAATGGTTGTCGCGCTCCGAAGAGAAGACGAGTTTAATCTCGTTCTTTACGTTTTTTACCTGCAAGCAATTAGGAGTTATCAATGAATTCTTTTATGAGTAAAAATTGGGCTGGAATGATTCGTCCGGCTGCTTTAGAAGTAGATACTGAAGGTCTTAAATCAAACTACGGTAAGTTCACAGCTAAGCCACTCGAGCGTGGCTACGGTCTTACTCTGGGTAACTCTTTAAGAAGAGTTCTTCTTTCTTCACTCCAGGGTGCTGGTATTGTTGCTGTTAAAGTTGATGGCGTTGACCATGAATTCGGCACAATCAATAACATCAAGGAAGAAGTTTCAGAAATCATTCTTAACTTGAAAGAAATCCGTTTCAAAATTATCGATAAAGAAGAAGTGACTCTCGTTCTTGAAAAGAACTCTGAGGGAGCAGTTAAAGCTTCTGACATCACAGAAAATTCTCACGTGAAAGTTTTGAATCCAGATCACACTATTTGTAACGTTTCTTCAGGCGGATCAATCCGTATGGAGCTTAAAGTTGCACGCGGTAAGGGATATGTTACAGCACTTGATAACAAAGATGCTTTTGACCTTCCTGTTGGCTGGATTTACATCGATACTCTTTTCTCACCAGTTCACCGTGTGAACTACACTGTGACTAACTCACGTGTTGGTAAGAGAACTGACTATGATAAACTAACTCTTGAAGTTTGGACCAATGCAGGGATCGATCCAGTTGATGCTGTCGCTATTTCAGCAAAAATTCTTCGTGATCAGCTTTCAGTCTTCCTTAACTTTGAAGATAAAGATGCTCCAACTGAAGTTAAGCCGACTGCGGCTGCTGCTTCTGGTGGCGTTGCGAATGAAGCTCTTCTTAAGCCAGTTTCTGAGCTTGAGTTGTCAGTTCGTTCAGCTAACTGTTTACAGAATGCTAACATTAAATATATCTACGAACTTGTTTCTAAGACAGAAGGCGAAATGCTTAGAACTAAGAACTTCGGTCGTAAATCTCTAAACGAAATCAAAGAGATTCTTTCAGCGATGGGTCTTGGTCTTGGTATGAAAGTTGACAACATTATGAAGCAAGTCCAGCACGCTGATTAAAGTAGCGTTCTAATTTAGGGGAATTTTATGAGACATGGTAATCACAAATACAAACTCGGCGTTAAGCCTCAGCACAGAAAAGCGCTTGTTCAAAATCTTTGCATTGAGCTCATCACTCATGGAAAGATCAAAACAACTGAAACTAAAGCTAAAGCGATTAAGCCTTTCGTTGAAAAGCTTGTAACCCTTGCTAAGAACGATACGATTGCAAATCGTCGTCTTGCTTTCACTAAACTTAACAATAAAGAAGCTGTAGCGACACTTTTTAAAGATGTTGCTCCTAAATTCAAGCAGCGTCCAGGCGGATACACTCGTCTGTTGAAGCTTCCTGAAGGCCGTCTTGGTGATGGTGCTAAAGAAGCTTACATCGCTTTCGTTGAGTAATTTTACAGTTACACAAAATCAAAAACCTTCTCAGTTAACGCTGGGAAGGTTTTTTAGTTTGGGACTATGTTAAATAGAATTATCGTCATTTTGCTTATCATTGCTGCCACTATCGGTTACTCGGTTTATCAAAAACAATCTTTGCAAACTCAACTCGTCGCTGTTCCTGAAGCCGTTCTCGCGAAACTTCCGCAAGGAATGTTTGAAACATTAGATGGGAAAGCGTTTGATGTTCATCAGATTTATGGGCCTGAGTTGGTTGAGCTTCTGGTTGTCCATTATTGGGGCACTTGGTGTGGCCCATGTGAAGCTGAGCTGCCGGAGCTTTTAACGTTCATAAAGCGATTTGAAGGACGACCTGGTGTGAAGTTTCTTTTAGTCGCTGTGAACGACGAGAAAATGAAAATTGAAAAACACCTAAAGACTCTCGTTATACCTAATGCCTCTATTACCTGGTTGATCGATAATAGGAATATCCACCGTGATACCTACGGGACAACTCGGGTGCCGGAAACCTATGTCTTTTCCTCGGATAAAACAACTCTTCGCAAGTACGTTGGGCCTCAGGAGTGGAATAAGACCATGTTTTTCCAATCTTTTGACGAATTTATCCAGATCTCTGCCCATAAGTTGTAAATAAAATCCTCAATCAAACAATTCTCCTGTCAAGAAATCTGACAAAGTGTCGATAAGTCAGACGATACAAATGATGATGTTCACGGATTGGACATTTGAACAGGAGAAGCGTCTATGATTGATTGGAAAGCGATTAAAGATCTACATACAACCAAGAGTCTCGAAAAGATTATTGGTAACTGGTATGGGCTGGATCTTTTATTTGTCGATACACAGGGACGAGTGCAGTTCATGCAGGAGCCTGGGTACTCTTTCAAATCACCTTTTTTAAAATTACAAATGACTCATTCATTCGGTCACGATTGGCTCGAATCGGATGTCGAAAAAGTTTTTGAACATTTCAATTCTTCTCACGAAGAAAGCTATGAGTTCAGCGCGTTTTTTCCTGGCACATTTGGGTACGCTCATAAAGTGATGGTCGAGGACGAATTCTGTGGAGTTGTAGTTGCTTATCCATACTTCAAGGATACATCTACATCAGAAGAGCTCGAGCACGTAGTTGCGAAAATGGCAGAGTGTGGTATTTCTCTGGAAGACGCTAAAGCAGCAGTCTCGAAAGTGAAGAAGTTTTCTGGTCGTTTCTACACAGAAATGAAAGAGCTTGTTTACATCGCAGCTGATGAAGTAGCGACATTTCACACAGAAATTTCTAAGCGTGAATCACGCATCATGGATCTTAATTCTGAGCTTGGTAACAAATATCGTTACCACAATCTCATTGGTAAATCGAAGAAGATGCAGCAGGTTTATCACCTTCTTTCAAAAGTATCGAACTCTGAATCAACAATCATGATTCAAGGTGAAAACGGTACAGGTAAAGAAATGGTGGCGAAAGCGATTCATTACAATTCGACAAGAAAAGATGCTCTGTTTATGGCAGTGAACTGTTCAGCATTTAACGATAACCTTCTAGATTCAGAACTTTTTGGTCACGTGAAAGGATCTTTCACTGGTGCCATTAAAGATAAGAAAGGTGTCTTCGAAGTAGCGAACGGCGGGACATTGTTCTTGGATGAAATCGGGGATACGTCTCCATCTATGCAAGTAAAACTCCTTCGTATTCTCCAGGAAGGAACTTATATGCCAGTGGGTGCAACCACTCCTAAGAAAGTTAATGTTCGAGTGATCGCAGCGACTAATAAAAATCTTAAAGAAATGATTGCCAAGGGTGAGTTCAGAGAAGATCTTTATTACAGAATTAACGTTATTAACGTAGCACTTCCAGCTCTCCGCGAGCGTACAGAAGATATTCCGGTATTGATGGAATTCTTCTTACAAAAGCGATGTGAAGAAGCTGGTCTTCCGCTGAAGACTTTCTCTAAGAAGTGTCTTGAGAAAATGCTTGATCACACATGGCCAGGTAACGTACGTGAACTACAAAACGAGGTAGAACGTTTAGTGGTTCTTGCTGGTGAAGATAAAAACATCACACCAGATATGTTATCGGCCCGTATTCTTGAAAGTGGAGAGTCCCACCGGGAATCTCAATCTCACAGTGGCGGTGGAACACTTAAAGGTGTTAATACAAATGGATCTTTGAAAGACGCACTTGAAGAACTCGAAATTATCATGATTCGCGAGGGTCTTAAGCGCTGCGCTTTCAATAAATCGAAACTTGCCAAAGAACTTGGTATTTCGAGAGCGGGTCTAATTATGAAAGTCGAAAAATACGGATTAGATAAACGAGCTATAAAAAGAGCAGCCGGCGAATAAAAAGGAAGGCTCCGCAAGTAGCCTTCCTTTTTCTCACAAAAGAAATAAGCCAAAAACTATTCAAGCTAAAATTACGCACGACAGTGAAAATGGTTATTATTTAAGATCTTCATTCAGGAAATCTATTTTCATCAAACACAAATGTGGCGTTTGCATTTATAAATTGGGCCGTAGCCCAGGATTTGGACATCTGTATTAATGGCGATGGGCTTGAAATGGCACAAGCCTCTTAGAGCAAACTGATTTCTGACATGCTTGAAGTTATCCATAGGATCAAGAATATCAATAAGCAGAACCACTCTATCTATTACGTTTTGAGAAATCACGATAAATCGCTTGAGAATTTTCTTGAAGATTGGGGTTACTTTAAAGTGTCACCTTTTTTAAATGTATCTTCCGGGAAGTCGCGTATCAGAATTGAGCATGGACATTTATATGATCCGATTCATGTTAAACATCCGAGGCTTTATGAAGTTTTGACTCACCTGTGTGGTTTTCCGACATACTCATCATCCAGGTGAAGTTCTACTGGACGATAATAAACGCTACCTGAATCCTGGCCCATGGTTACATTCATGTCATTATGTAGAAATTAATAGAGGTGTGGTAAATCTTAAAAACTGGGAATACCCAGGTCAAAGCTAGAAATATGGCTTCTTTTGTCTGACCGAAAATCTCGAAGAAATGTTTAGACAACTTTTATCCTGAAGTTTTTTGCAGGCAGGATGAATAATATTCGCAACTGGTAGGATCAAAGATGATTCCCCGGTTAACTTTCCAAAATCACGGTCTAGTTCGTGCATCAGTTCTAAAGCTTCAGCTGGTCTATTGGACTTAAAGTACAAAGCTGAAAGAAGAAGTTTTGGATACCAGTGTACCTTTTTTAAATTTTCGAGTGTCGATAGCTTTTGTGCCATCTCAAAAGTAGAGTAATAGATAAAGTTCGAATTTAAAATGATTGAATCTACCACTTCAAAGTCAGAAGAATTTCTTATGCATTCGAAGTCACGAAAATATTGAACAATATCAGCAGGCAGAGTTATACCATTAGCGTAATCTGCTTTCGCGGCCATCACGGCACTCACACAAGTAGGACGTCTTTGAAAATTTCTTTCATAGGCGAATTTTCTGCTGTCCGTCCACATTTTCGATTCATAGTTTATAAATACTATCCAAAAAAAAGGTAAAATCAAAAAAAAAATTTTGATGTAGGGCTCAAGCATCATGACCAAGATGACTAGTAAGGCAAATGAAGGGAGTAGCAGATAAGCATCGCTCTTAGTTTTTGGAGTATTAAGAATCACCAGGATAGGAAGAAAAGCAAAAAATGACCATACAGCAAGATCTTTTCCGGGAAGTTTTAAAAAAGAATAAAGCATATAGAAAATAGCTGCGAGTACTAGTCCTACCCAAATTGACCAATGGCCTAAGTCATAAAAAACGTCTGATAATAAGGAACAAATAATTGGTAGAAGTAGTGACCTAAGGCGAGAATCTTGTCTGCTATCTGAAACGCATCTTCGGTTTTACTTTCAAAAACGGCTGTGAAGACTGTGCTTTCTTTATAATAAATAAAATTAACAGCGGCTACTGACGCCAAAATTAAAAAAAGTGAAATAAGGGGTGGGATTTTTAATTTTTTTGTGACCAGGCGTAGACCGCAGCCCATAGCGGCCAGAGAATGCCAATCGGTTGCGCCAAAAGTGCTAAGAGGTAATAAAGATTTACCAACCAGATATCTTTCTTTTTATGATGCTGAAGATAATCAATAAATTTTTCTGTTGCAAGCAAGATAAAGAGAAAGGCGAGTAAGTGCTTGCGGGCCATGCTCCAGCTCAGAATTGAGCAAAATAAGGGATACACTGAATAAGCGATGACAAACGGAAAAAGCCTTTCGGCTGATAGATAATAAATTTTTTTTAATAAGCTGAAGCTCACCAGACAAATTCCAACCCAGATCAATACATTTTGAATAATGAATGTATTAACATTCAGAAGCTTGAAAAGAGTCCAGTCGACCCAGAGAGATAAGTCCCTTACCGGCTGGAAATCCATCGTTTTCAACGTTAAGAGTTTGTTGAGGTAATCCCACAACCCCTCGGTTGACTCGAAGATTCCCAAAATAAGTGAAGCATCAGGGCTGGCTGTTTTATAAGAAGTTAGAACAGGATAGTAAGCAGCAATTATTACGGCCGAAAGAAGAAGAACTCTTTTATAACGATTGGAGATTAAATCCATTCAAAGATGATACACTTGCTTTTAAGCTTTACAAGACTCTGGATTAATTTTGATTTCGTCTTTCTTTAAAAGCTGGCGTTGAGCACATGTGTCTTAATCAATTTGATATTACTCTCTGATGCTTTCTTGCAAACTAAACATTTTCCACAGAGTAACGACTATATTCTCTTTGGGTTGTGAACTTGCCCCCAATAATCTGGGAAATTGAATCGAAATAGCCTCATACCAAGTTGGGAAAAAATAGGACCTAAACCGATATAGCGAAACTGGATAATACTAAGCATTTGATTCTGGCCTTGATCTTTTCATTAAATGTGATGTCTTAGCAGAAATATGAACGTTCTTTCTGCTAAATGTTCTGATTTTATGAAAGTTGTTTACGAATGAAGTTTGCGTTGGAACAATTAATAAAATGCCTGAATCCGAGCTATCTCCAGGGTGCAAAGCAAAAGTTAGCGAGCTTAAGTTTCTTTTATAGATTTTTTGTCTCATAATTAGCGCCTTACGAGGCGGGTCAAATCTTTACGCCTGAATGTGTTACAAGGTATAACCTTGAAACACATTTCAGGAGTATTCCATGCTGACCAATGATCAACGACGTGAGCAACTTGCGACCCTAAGCAAACAAGCTGAGCTTGGTGGCGGGGTTGAGAGAATCAAAAAGCAACATGAGCAGGGTAAATACACTGCTCGTGAAAGAATCAATAAACTTTTAGATTCAGAATCTTTCATTGAGTTCGATAAATTCGTCGTCCATCGTTGCGAATCATTCGGCATGGAGAAAACTAAATATCTTGGTGATGGTGTTATCACAGGTATTGGAAAAATAAACGGTCAGCAAGTCGCGATCTTCTCGCAGGATTTTACCTGTTGGGGTGGTGCCCTTGGAATGGCCTACGCGAAGAAAATTTGTAAGGTCATGGACTTTGCACTCGAGAACAAAATTCCTGTTATCGGTATTAACGATTCAGGTGGTGCCAGAATTCAGGAAGGGGTTGAATCTCTTGCTGGGTATGCAGAAATTTTTTACCGGAACGTTCAGGCTTCCGGAATCATTCCTCAGATCTCTTTGATTATGGGACCATGTGCAGGTGGTGCGGTTTATTCCCCGGCTATGACTGATTTTATTTTCATGGTGGATAAAACGTCTTACATGTTTGTGACGGGCCCTGACGTTATTAAAACTGTTACTCACGAAGAAGTAACAAAAGACGCTTTAGGCGGAGCTCATACGCATAATGAAAAATCTGGTGTTGCACATTTTAGAACAGATGATGAAGATGATTGTTTTGAAAGAGTAAGAGAATTATTTGCGTTTATTCCTGCCAGCAACAAAGCGAAACACACACTCAAACTCACATCTGATTCAGTAAACAGAGCTAACAATAAACTAAAGAATTTTGTTCCCGATAATTCAAAAAAACCTTACGACATGCATGAGCTTATACTCGAGGTGATTGATGATCAGCACTTCCTTGAGGTCCAGGCAGATTTTGCTAAAAATATCTTAACTGGTTTTGCTTCTATCGGCGGCATCAAGGTTGGAATCGTGGCGAACCAGCCAAGTTTTTTAGCAGGTTGTTTAGATATTGATTCATCGGTTAAGAGTGCGCGCTTTGTGCGTTTTTGTGATGCCTTTAACATCCCTATCATCACACTCGTTGATGTCCCGGGATTCTTGCCAGGCACAGTTCAGGAATACGGCGGAATTATCCGTCACGGTGCTAAACTTCTCTATGCTTATTCAGAAGCCACTGTGCCACTTATTACCTTGATCACTAGAAAAGCCTACGGCGGTGCTTACGACGTTATGGCATCGAAACACATTCGTGCTGATATCAACCTCGCTTACCCAACGGCTGAAATCGCGGTTATGGGAGCCGAAGGTGCAGTTAACATTATTTTTAGAAATGAACTCACTGGATTAAAAGGTGAAGAATTCAACAAGAAGAAAGCAACTCTTGTGGAAAACTACGAAAATAACTTCGCCAATCCATATCGCGCGGCTGAGCTTGGGTATGTTGATGAAATCATCAATCCTGAAATCACTCGCCAGCGCCTCTATCAATATCTCAAAGCTCTTGAAAACAAGAAGGTCCGTACGCCGGATCGTAAACATGGGAATATTCCACTATGAAAGGTAAACGCGTTTTAATTATCAATCGTGGTGAGATCGCTATCCGCGTGGCAAAAGCTTTAAATGAGTTGGGACTAGTTTCTGTTGGCGTCTGGACTGACAATGAAACTGAACCCCCTCATCTAGAGTATTGCCAGGAATGGGTTCATCTCAAAGGCAATAATAACAAAGAAACCTACCTCGATATTCCGAAGATCATGAAGATTATCGAAGATTATAAAATCGATGGTGTTCATCCGGGTTACGGATTTCTTTCTGAGAACAGAGAGTTTTCTGAAACCCTAGCTAAAAAAGGCGTAACCTTTATCGGGCCTAATCCTGATGCAGTTTATAAAATGGGTGCTAAGGATATTTCTAAACAAATCGCTAAAGAAGCTGGAGTTCCAGTTGTGCCTGGTTCAACAGGTGAAGTCGCTACAATTGAAGAAGCAATTAAAATCGGAAATGAGATTGGCTATCCAGTGCTTTTAAAAGCTGTTGCTGGCGGCGGTGGTAAAGGGATGCGTCCTTGCGCTAGCGATAAAGAAGTCAAAGATAACTTCGCAGCAGTTCAACGTGAAGCTCTTTCAAGCTTTGGTTATGCAGGTCTTTTAGTCGAAAAATATATTTTAAATCCGCATCACATCGAAGTGCAGATTCTTGCTGATAAAAAAGGCAACGTCTATCACGTCTTTGAACGTGAGTGCTCGGTTCAGCGCCGTCACCAGAAAATTATCGAGGAAGCTCCGTCGCCATTTATTGGTGCGGATGAAGCTGTTCGAAAGGACATCTGTGAGACTGCTGTAAAATGCGCAAAAGCTGTGAACTACGATTCGGCTGGTACCGTTGAATTCATCATGGGTGAAGATAAAAAATTCTACTTCCTTGAGATGAATACGCGTATTCAAGTTGAGCATCCGATAACTGAAGAAATAACGGGTGTGGATTTAGTCGCGAATATGATTAAAGTTGCTTTCAACGAGCCGCTTGATTTCAAATCTCAGGATGATATCCAGATTCGCGGTCATGCGATCGAGCTTCGTATTTGTGCAGAAGATCCGATCACGATGCTTCCAGCTCCTGGAAAGATTGTTGGATTTGAAACAACATTTCCTCAGGGCATTCGTTTTGATCACTGTATCTTTCCAAAATTTACCATCACTCCGGATTTTGACCCAATGATCGGAAAACTTATCGCTAAAGGTTTTAACCGCGAAGTCGCTCTTCGTAAGGTTCGAAACGCGCTCGATGGTCTCATTATTGATGGGATTAAAACAAATATTCCTCTTCATAAAGTTATCTTGAATGAAGAAAATTTTGTAAAAGGCAAGTACTCTACGGCGTACATCGGAACAATCAAGCCTCAGGAAAAAGTCGCAGTTAAAGAAGATATCGAAGCTTTTATGCTTAAGATTGCGGGTATTGAGCTAAATCAAATGGGGAGTCAGTCATGAGATATTATTTCATGAACCAGGAAATGGAAGAGTTCTCGATCGATGTTGAAGTTGGTCTTTGCAAGACTTTTGAATTTACACACGAAGGAAACAAGAAATCACTCCAAGTCAGAAAGCTTGCTGGGAAGCATTTTTATTCATTCGATGGGATCGCTTGGAAAAAACTCGCAGCGTTAGGAGTGAATGAAGTTCTTGTTTCAAACTCTGAAACTTATAAAGTTTATCGTGGTTACAAGCCGTCAGGTCTTAATAAAAGTGGAGCTGGTGCATTGATCACTCAGATGCCTGGAAAGATCGTTAAGCTCATGAAGAACGTTGGAGATAAAGTTACCAAAGGCGAAACAGTCCTTATTTTAGAGGCTATGAAAATGGAAAATGAAATTAAGTCTGGAGCTGATGGTGTTATCAAAACGATCAACATTAAAGAAGGTCAGGCCCTCGAAGCGGGATTTTTGATGGTTGAGATTGAAGAGTAGAAAAATTTAATTTCTCTTCTTTTTCTTTTTACTAAAGAGATCGATACCAATACCGAAAGTCGTTGGTGACGCTCTTAAGTTATAATCAATTGTCCCATCATAGAAGCCATGATGCATTTTGGAGACAATCGTTTTTTGATCAACGAAAAGAGAAACTTTCCCACGTTGATATTCCATACGATGTCCAATAGACGTATTTATTCCTTGAATCTTATGGTCATCGTAATAATCGTCCCATGTTTGACCTGGGATAATGTGAATTGATCTTGCTTTGCCAGTCGAAATCCCGATATCACCCTTAATTGTATAACTGAGTTTCCCGGCCTTTTTTGAATCGAAGACAACAAATTGGCGTCCATACCCAACCTGCCAATTCATATTCATGTGGGTGTTACCTAAATAGAGAAAGTTTGACCCTTCTGGAATCGGGGAAGAAAAGTTATTAGTTTCTGCTATAGATCCAAAATTATATTGAATCTCACCGTTTACTTCCGCTTTAGAGTAGACCAAGCTCTTTAAATATTTTGGATGAAAGACTGTTAAATAGAAAATATTTTTGTTTTTTTCTAATGAAAAAGTGAATGTGTTTGTTGGTTCATCAATCCATTGAGCAGCATTTTGCAGTTCTTTCCAGTTGGCGGGGTTGTAGTGATGAGCAGAAGTTCGCTCATGCATTTCAACATCTTTAACAACGACTGAAATGACATCACTTTTTATATGAAGATCAGTTTTAGCATAATCAGTACGTGAAAATCCGAAATGAAAGCGTAGCTTCCAGGAGTTACCTTCATTATCTTTTTTAGTGAGAACGATCGGCTCCAACTTCTTACCTTCTAATTCCTTGATCGTTTTGCAGGTAGATTCTTTTTCTATTTTTAGAATTTCAACATCAGTTTCTTGCTCATCATCTTGGCAAAAACTTGCGAGATCAATGTTCATCTCTCGCGACTCCTCTTGGGCATAGGTCAATGAACTAATAAGAAGGAGGATGATTAATGTTTTCATCGTTCAATGTTAAATTGTTTCTTCTGCGATTTATATGGCAGATGAATTAACTATAGCAGTGTCAATTTTATCTACACTTCTCTTAAAAGCTGTAACTGTAAATTGACCTGATTTAAAGAGCTTCCACCTGCATAGAGACGCTTTTCAACTGTTGTCTCAAAGGTCAAAGAATTCAGAAAAGCCTGATTGATCAACTTGGTATAGAGGCCAATCGCGGAAAGATCCAGTTCGTGAACCTGGATTTTTTGTGATTCGGCAAGTTCTACCAAACCAGCAACGGTAGCATAAGCTTCTCTGAAAGGTATGCCTTGAGCTGTCAGATGATTGGCCAGTTCCGTTGCAAGAATATGTCCTTGTCCGAGAAGTTTGTCGGCTTTTTCTTTATTAACAGTTAATTCTAAAACAAATGGTGTAAAGACAGAGAGAGTTAGCTTCACATCTTTCATGACTCGCAAATAAGGTATTTTCGTTTCATGTAAATCACTTGCATAACTTGTAGCTAAACCTTTAACCAAAGTAAGGACTCCCGTGGAGTCTCCTATCCATAATGAAGACTTCGCGCGGGCCAGTTCAGCAACATCTGGATTTCTTTTATTCGGCATGATCGAACTACCGGTCGACCATTGTGGTGAAAGTTCCAGAATTCCAACAGGTGCTGAAGACCAGTAGATGATGTCCTCAGCTAACCTTGAAAGGTGTGAGCCGAAGTGGGCCGCTGCTTGAAGGAAATCGATCACACTGTCTCTTTCGCCTACAGAATCATAACTATTTAAAGGTGAATATTTGAAACCAAGTTTCTTTGCAACTTTTTCTAAGTCTATGGGAAGAGTCGTACCCGCTAGTGCAGCTGAACCTAGGGGCATAACAGAAAGAGCGTTCTCTTTTACATGATTAAATTTCTTTAAATCACGTTTGAACGCCCATGCATGACCAAGTAAAGCGTGACTCCAGCGAATTGGCTGAGAATTCTGAAGATGAGTCATACCAGGTATAATCACGTGCTTATTTTTTTCTGCCAGTTCTACCATTGCCATAATTAATGAAGAAAGAAGACCTGTGATTTCAGTTACAGAATCCGCAACATTAAGTTTAATAGTCGTCGCAATTAAGTCATTTCGTGAACGGCCGGCATGCATTTTTTTACCTAAGCCATTTGTTTGATCATTCACGAATCTCTCTAGATTCATGTGTATGTCTTCATCTTCCTCGCGCCAATTAAATTGCGAGTTTTGCATCAAGGCTTCAGCTTTTGAGAGCGAAGCCTTTATGAGTGAGCATTCTTCAGTATTTAAGAGACCGATTTCGAGCAGGCCATCTGCCCATGCTTTCTGAACCGTAATTTCCTGCTTATATAGTTCCTGATCAGGTTTTACACCATTGGTAAAACTAGCGAGCAGTTGACTCTTTGAAGGCTGACGAGTTGTTGAAAGCACAGACATAATCTAATCCTTACTTTAAATCTGGTGCGAGACCATTTTTTTGATCTCTTTGACCAGCTTTCCATGGGCCATAACAAACAGTTTTTGAATAACCATTTGCATGTTTATTCATTTGGTATTGATCGATCTCAAAACTTACACCAGCTTCATCATAAAGAGCAAAGTTTGACTGACGGGAAATGACTCTTGCCTGGCCGCCTTCAAGTTTTAACTTGATGTCACCATTTAATGTTTTTGAAGCTTGATTGAAAAAAGCCTCAGCTGCAAAACGTGTCGATGAATGCCAGTGTCCGTCATATATTGCTGCCCCATAAGATTCAGCAATTGTTCTAGCAAGACTCTGAAGTTCTCGATTCCAGGTAAGGTGCTTGAGATTTTTAACTGCGAGGTGAAGGAGAGTTCCTCCGGGAGTTTCATAAACACCACGGCTCTTAATCCCAATTGTTCTTTCCTCAACTAAATCAAGAACGCCAATACCTGCTACTCCGGCGACCTTATTTAATTGTGTCAGAAGAGCTGCTGGGCCCATGGCGGCCCCATTAACGGCAGTCGGCATGCCATCCTTGAAAGTTATATTAACTGTAACGCCATCTTTTAACGCTTTATCTGGAGTTGCTACCCATTCATAGACTGAAGCTGGATCATATTCTTTAGTAATATTTTCGAGAACTCCACCTTCACAAGAGCGGTGAAATAAATTTACATCAACAGAGAAAAGCTTTTCTTTGTTTTCAAAAATAATTCCCTTGGTTGCAAGGAATTCAATTAATTCTTTTCTTCCAGTAAAATTCCATTTCTTCCACGGAGCAATGACTTCGATTTCCGGAACCAGGTACGCCCATGATTTTTCGAAACGAAGCTGATCATTTCCTTTTCCTGTTGCTCCGTGTGCAATGGCATCGCAACCAAGTTTCTTGGCAAAGTACGCAATTCTTTCTGCGATTAATGGTCTACCGAGGGCGGTACCAAGAAGATAGTCATCTTGGTAAGTAGCTCCGGCACGAGTTGCAACGAAAGCAAACTCTGTTGCGAACTTATCTTTTAAATCTTCAAAAATAAAATCAGAAGCGCCTAACTGTTTGGCCCATGACTTTAGATACTCGCCGTCTGGAGCATTTCCTAAGTCAGCACAGTAAGCAATAACTTCTGCTTTATAGGTATCTTTTAGCCACGGGATGATCGCCGAAGTATCAAGACCGCCGGAAAACGCGAGTAGTATTTTTTTTGTCATGGGAAGCTCCTTGGATGTTTATGCAAGACAAATGGATAATTATGCAAAAAAGGCATATAATCAAGCAAAAAATGCATTGACACTGGCGTCTATATGAATAATTATGCATTTCTATGCATAATCATGAAGCTTCTCCTATTCAGGTTGCGATCATTGGAGTCTCAGGCTACTCGGGCCACGAGCTTGCTCGTTTGCTTAAAAGACATCCTCACGTGACAGTGAAAGCCATCTTCAATTCTCAGAATGCTAATTCAATTGATCCGTCTGATTATCAGGTGATCTTCCTGGCAACTCCTGCTGAAGTTTCAGCAGCGCTTGCGCCAAAGTTTATTGCCAAAGGCGTTCACGTTATCGATCTCTCAGGAGCTTTTCGTTTAAAGACTAATGATATTACAAAGACCTACCAGGAATGGTATGGCCTCGAGCATTCTTTTACTGAACTGGTAGCAACTGCACACTATGGACTTTCGCCGTGGTTCAAACCAAAAAAAGAAAATGCACTTTTAATCGCTAACCCGGGTTGTTTTGCAACAGCAGTTCTGATGGGGCTTTTGCCGCTTCTTGGGTGTTCGCTTATTCAAGCAGACTCAATTGTTATTGACGCCAAATCAGGAACAACTGGAGCTGGAAAGAAAGCTGTTGAATCACAACTTTTTAGTGAAGTGGAGGGTGAGTGTCTTCCCTATAAAGTGGGAGTGCACCAACATTTACCTGAGATCAAACTCTACTCACAAATTGATCCATTTTTTACGACCAGTCTTCTGCCAGTCAGAAGAGGGATTATTGCGGGAATGTATGCCAAATTAAATCACGGTAAAAATTCTCAAGACGTCGCGAATGCCTTTAAAGAATTTTACATGGATTATCCCCTGATTGAAGTAAGTCCGGTTGCGAGCCGTGAAATGCTTTCTTTGAAGAATGTCGTAGGTACAGGGAAGACGCATATTTCATTTACTGTCGTTGGCGAGAAACTTTATCTCTTTTCGTGCATCGATAATTTATTAAAGGGTGCTGCCTCTCAGGCAGTCGAAAATCTTAATCACCTATACCAATTCCCTGTGACCGCAGGGTTGGACCACTTGGAGGCTATAATATGAAACTCGGACCAGGCATCGCCAAAACTCCTCTTCCTAAAGGCTTTTTTGCAGGTGGTATGAATTCGGGTGTCCGTAAATATAGACCAGACGTGGGACTTATTGTTTCTGATACTGACATGGTGGCCGCAGGTGTATTCACGCAAAATGAAGCTAAAGCTGCCCCAGTTATCTGGTCCCAGAAATTAGTTCCGTCCAATAAAATCCGTGCCATTCTTACCAATTCGGGTCAGGCAAATGCCGCTACTGGTGAAGAAGGAATTAAAAATAATTACCTGATGGTTAAAGCGTGTGCTGATGTTGTTGGTTGTGCGCCGGAAGAAATTCTGGTGGCTTCAACCGGGATGATCGGCGTTCATCTTAATCTTGATCTCATTAATAAATCACTTCCTGAGTTGGCAGCAAGAGTGACTAATACAGCGGAGAATTTTGCCAATGCTATTCTCACGACAGATTTAGTTCCAAAAACTATTTCTACTAAGCTCACTCTCTCAAATGGTGAAATTGCCATTACCGGAATTGCAAAGGGATCAGGAATGATTCACCCAAATATGGCGACTATGTTGGGTTATATTTTAACAGACGCAAAGGTTACTCCTAAAGATGCTCATACATTTCTTAAAACTGCCGTTGATCAGTCTTTCAATATGGTGAGTGTTGATGGCGATACATCTACTAATGACTGTGCTTTTTTTCTCGCCAATGGAACTTCAGGCGTTGAAATCAATTCCCTGGAAGATACAAAATTATTTCAGGACACTGTCACTGAAATTTGCCAGGTACTTGCCCAGGCAATTGCCCGTGATGGAGAGGGTGCTACTAAACTCATTGAAATTAATCTTCATGGCGCTAAAGACCTCGACCTCGCCAGAAAAGCCGTGCGTGGTTTAACTGTAAGCCCATTGTTTAAGTGTGCCATTCATGGCGAAGATCCTAATTGGGGAAGAATTCTTGCCCGCTTAGGAGCTGAAGGAATTCCGAAGGCTGAACTCGATCAAATGACATTAAAGCTTCAGGGTGAGGAAATTTTTAAAAATGGCGCTCCACTGATCTTTGATCGTGATAAAGTTCGGAGCCTTTTAAGAACCGATACAGTGCTGGTTGAAATTTTATTTCCAGAAACAGCAAATATCCCTGTGGTTAAGGCCTGGGGCTGTGATTTCTCGAAAAAGTATGTCGATATCAATGCGGAGTACAACTAATGAAACCTTGGGTAATTAAACTTGGGGGCGCAGCTCTCTCTAATCCGGACTCTGTTTATAATCTTGCCCACTCAATCAAACTTTTGAAAGATCAGGGTCAGCAAGTCGTTGTTGTTCATGGTGGTGGGCCGATGATCAACCAGCGCTTGGAAGAAAAAAACATCAGCTGGTCTTTTTATGAGGGTCAAAGGATTACCACTCCGGAAATGATGTCTGTAATTGAAAGCGCACTGGGAGAAGTGAATCACATGATCTGTGATATTTTTTCTAAAATGGGAATCAATTCAATTGGTATCCCTGGCAATACTCAGGAAATGTTTTATTGCAAACCGATGAATCCTAAACTTGGTCAGGTAGGTGAAGTGGTAAAGGTAAATTCAGTTTCAGTTGAAAAAGCCTTAATGATTGGTTTGACTCCAGTGATAGCACCAATAGGTGTTGATGTTGAAGGAATAAGCTACAACATTAATGCTGACTGGGGAGCCTCGTCTCTGGCCGAAAAGTTAAATGCCAAAGTTTTAATCTACGCAACTGATCAGCGTGGAATTCTTGATATCAATGAACTTCCTTACGATTCACTCACACTTGATCAGCTTAAAACGTTGATGGACAAAGGCGGAGTGACCGGCGGAATGTTAACCAAGAGCCGCAGCATTGTTAAAGCTCTGGGAAATGGAGTTAATAAAGTTTGTGTGATCCACGCGCTGGAACTTAAAGAACTGGTTGAAACCAGATTCGGCGGAACGATGTGTGTACAAATGAGTCGTCTGGATTTAATCCTGAAGACCAAGGACAATTCTTATGCAACTACTTAAGTCTCACTTCCTTGATGGAAAAGAAATGACTGCTGAAGGTTTAAATAATCTTTTGAATCTGGCAGAAACTTTAAAACAAGAGCGTAAGAACGGAGTTTTAAGAGATGACCTTAAAGGAAAAACTCTTGCGCTATTATTTGATAAGCCTTCACTAAGAACTCGCATGAGTTTTACTGTAGCGATGAATGAACTTGGTGGATCAGTCATAGAATCACCAGCTAATTTAAGAAAACACGAAGAGCCTCAAGATCTTGCTGGAGTTATTTCACGATACGTTCACGGCATTATGGTGAGGACTCATGGACACGATAGTTTAAAGTCGTTTGTGTCCCGCTCTCATGTTCCGGTTATTAATGGATTAACTGATGAGCACCACCCCTGTCAGTCACTGGCAGATATCCTCACTTTAAAGCAAGCCTTTGGTTCAACTGAAGGATTAGTTCTTACTTATATTGGTGATGGAAATAATGTTCTCCACTCACTTATGATTTTAGCACCTCTTGTCGGAATACATCTTCACTACTGCACTCCAGAAGCTTACAGGCCTGATGGGAAAATTGTTGAATGGTGTCAGTTGCGTAAAAATGTTACCGGATTAATCAAAGCCTTTGATAATCCTTCCGATGCTGTTCATAAAAGTAATGCCGTTTACACGGACGTGTGGACAAGTATGGGGTTTGAGAGTGAAAATGAAGCAAGAATTAATGCATTTTCTGGATTTCAGATAAATGGTAAGCTCTATGCCAAAGCGGACCCTCAGGCAATTGTCATGCATTGTATGCCAATGGTTCGGGAACAAGAAATTACTTCGGAAATGGCAGACCATGAAAGATCATTTATCTATCAGCAAGCCGAGAACCGGCTGCATGTTCAAAAAGCCCTCTTGTGGGAGCTACTAAGGTAAGTTTTTATGGCGCCATCTGTTTCTGAGCGATTAAATGTTTTAAAAAAAATCCTCGAATCAGGAAAGAATTCTTCCCAGGAAGATATTCGAGAAATTCTTGAGGCTAAAGGCTATGACGTTAATCAATCGACTATTTCTCGGGATTTAAAAAAACTTGGAGCGATCAAAGGAACTGACAGCAAAGGCCGGACGACATATCGCCTTTCTGAAAATACCTCGGAATCAACTTTTGTCGCTCAATCTTTATCTGATCTCATTCTCGACATTAATCATAATGATTCAATTATTGTAATTTCCACTACACCTGGCTCAGCATCTCTGGTTGCGCGCCAGTTAGACATTGGAAAGCCCGCCGGAATTCTTGGGACGATTGCGGGAGATGACACCATTTTTGTTGCTCCATCGAAAGAAATTTCTATCAAACAAACGATTCAAGCTATTCGTCAGTCTTTATCTTAAATTCTTTCCTATCGATTTTTATTCGTCAGAATTAATGGTCATAGCAATGGCAGCGGTCTTGCCAGAATCAATCACTACCGACCTTTGAGTAAAAGCAGAAATCATGACAGAAAAAAGGATGATAATAAGCATGGTGCCTGATCGGAAAGCTGATTAAAAAGCTTCAGGGGAAAATCAAGTATTCTTTAAGTGTAAGATATTTCGCCGATTTATCTCGTCTTTAGCCACTGATAATCATTGAATCTAATAAACTTTGCCAGTTCCTTTCGACTAAACCGTACTCAAATTTTATGTAATCAGAGTGCGGCCAGTTCCATGCCCCGTACTGCCTATTACTGATTTCCTCTGTATAGTGATTAATCCAAAAATGGAGTGAATCATAAATCTCTTTTACGCCGACGTAGTGGGCGCCAGAAGTATTTATCGTCAAATAAAGCATAGCGATCAAAGGCAGGCTTGAACGGAATTTAATTTCTGGTCTGAAAAGTTTAGTTTGAATGAGTTTTGTGTAGGTTTGAACTTCATGTTCGCTATCAAAAGTTTTCGGTACTCTCGAAATCATTTTTCTTACCCAGCATAATTGGTTCCGTGCTTCGAGATCATCTGTATGGGCATCCGTCACATACGGTGCGATCGGATAAAAAAATCCCGTGTAAGTCATTTCTCCGCAGTGGTTAAAATCAGACTCAACTGTTGCCATGCCTGAAAGTGGACCTCGCCAAAAACTAATACTTCCAAAACACAAAATAAGAACAACAAGCATGATCGTTTTAACATTTGGTTTGATTAATTTAATAGGGATCGCAATGAAGATCCCAAACCACATAGTAAGTGCAATGGCGAATAACCATTCAAAGGGAGACAGTATGGCCACCAAATCGGTGAAGCGCCAAAAGGGCAGGGCAAGCAGTAGCAGGAAAATAGCGAAGATCATTTTTAAGCGTTTCATCCCCTCATTATTCCATGCTTTTTGTGGAGGAGGCAAAAAATTCCGGGGATATTTGAGTCAGGCTTTCAGGATATGATAAAGTTAGATAGGAGGAGATACTCGATGCAAAACAAGATTATCTTATCGACGAACTTAAAGGGCTTTTTCTTCGAAAATCTTTCAGAGATTAACAAAAAGTCACTTTGCCCGGTACCTGAATCAGTTATTTATTACTCAAGCGATGTGTTGGATAAATTCGCTCTATCTCAGGACTTCTTTGAAACTACTGAAGGTAAAGTCCGCGAAAAAATTCTTGGTCTAAAACTGCTTGAAGCTACTCAATTCTCCCGCGATGAACAAAAGAAAATTTATAAAGAAGTGGGAGATATGTCTCTCATGGTTTGTGGATACTTCTCTGAATCGGTGAATAAAAAAATTGTGGATACTCAGTACTACGCTCAACTTGGAAAGATGGCCTACTCACATTTAAATAATGTTCATCCCACTTTTCTTGATATCCCTTGTTTTTACGGAATGGTGGCAACGTGTTTTGAGTCTCTCACGACTCTCATGACTATTTTAGCGACCAAGGATCGAAATGGAGTTGTGGATAACAATCTTATTTTTAAAAAAATTCTAAGTAGCGATAGCGTCTCAGATAAAGAGATGCTGGTAAGCGGGGTTATGCCCACGCCTACCAGAAAAGTTTCTTAAGCAGTTCTACCTGCCTGAATTATATTCCATTTTTGTCCGAAGAATTTTTTCAGGAATGCCTGAAAATCTTTGTAGTTGGCGTTCCTGATTGCTTCATTGTTTTTATGAGGGAAATCAAGACCTAAACCGTGAAGAACCGGAATTGAATAGAATTGCGCATAATCTTCGTTAGTCTGAATACCTAAAAGATTTTGACCATCAATCATTGTTTTGATTCTTTCGAATTCTTCCTGCTTAATACCGTTATCTCGCAAACCATTTAAAATATGCATGATGGCTTTGATAGCAGCTTCGGTTTTGTCATGGCCTGAACCAATGTAAATTCCCCAGCAACCAGCTTCAAGTGCAGAAACATGAACTGGTGATACTGAATAACAAAGACCTTGTTTGTCTCGCACTTCCACGAACAAGTCAGAACTCTGACCTGAGAGATGTGCCGTGATCATTTTCAAATAAAGATCTTCTGTTTTTCCGGTACTGAACGCAGGTCCACCAATCACGATTTGAGTCTGCTCGCGTTTGAACTCGAGCTTTTCTTTTTTACCTGTTAAGGCTTTGGGTTTTTTCATTAACTTCTTAACTGGTTTTCTTGGAGCAAGTTTCTTCACCACATCTTGCATATGCTCTAGAACCACTGAAAAATCCTGATCCCCACAATAGGTGAGTACTATTTCAGACTTTTTTAAATGACCGGCGTGCAGCTTTTGCAATGCTGCCGGAGTGAAAGTTTTAATTGTGGTTGGAGTCCCAGCAAGATCAAGCGAATAAACATGTTGATTAAAAACCATTTTATAAAATGTTTTGAATGCTTGCTTCATAGCATCTTCTTTCTGGTTATCAAGAGCGCGAAGGATCACCTTTTTCTCATGATCAAAAAACTTTTTAGGAATTTCCGGTACCAACAAAGTACCGAAGAAATGATTTGATAATTTTTCGAAGTCTCGTGTTTGTCCATGGAGAGTTAAACCATAAGCATTTTTTCCAGAAAACCCATTCAAAGACGATGATAAGGATTCAAGTTCATTTTTTAATTTTTCGTAGCCCATGCCTTTGTAGCCGTAAGTGACCAGACGACTGGTCAAATGATGAATTCCTGCGTTCTTAGCGGTTTCTGCGGCTTGTCCACCTTTCATGTAAGCGTGCATAACAAAAGTAGGGGTCAGTTTATTTTGACGATAGATAAGCTTGATACCTGGCTTCAATTCTACAACTTTCACTTCACTATCTTGAGTTGAGGTTGTGAGCTTCATTGCCGTTGTTTTGGTCTTTGTTTTAGAGGCAGCTTTCTTTAATTCTGATTGCCACTTCTTAAGTTCTTTTTCTAGCGGAGGCATCTTCGTTCCTTTAGGAACTTGAAGAGTAAAGTGAGAAGTCTTTTTTACAATTTCCGTTAATGCTGAAGAAACTTCATCAACTGTTGCAGCACGAATTTTTTCAATAAACTCATCTTCGCAGTGAATGTTTCCAGACTGAGCAAACCCATGACCTAAACTAAAAGCATAAGACTCGATAGATTCTCGTTCATAAATTTTAGATGAGATGTATTGGTTTTTAATTTTTGTTAACTCTTCTGCCTTGAAACCATTGACTAGTGCATCGGTAAGAGTTGAAACAAAAAGTTTTGAAATCTTAGAAAGATTTTCAACGGGGAAGCTCATTTTAAGCATGTGGACTCCGCCGTGAGCGAAGTACATCGTAGACCCTGCGATGCCATTACAAAGTGATGTCCTAGCAACCAGTGCCTGGTAGAAACGAGATGTTTCACCGTGGGCAAGGCAATTGATCGCAAGATCCTGAGCTGCTGCATGACCATCAAGGTATCCAGGAGACTGAAGACAAATGGTTAAAGTCGCCTGGCGAATATCTTTGTCATGAACGTTAACTGATTCTTTGGTCTTGATCTTAAATTCACCAAAAGACGATTTCTTCCCATGAGGCAAACGGAATGAGCGTATTTTTTGTTCAAGATCTTCGCGGTGTTTTAAATCCCCGGCAACCACGAGTAGTGCATTTTCTAAATTATAATAGCTTTCGCGAAAATGTTTTATTTGTTCTTGGGAGAAATTCAAAATAGTATCTTCTCTGCCTAAAATAGGGTGAGAGTAGCCACCTTCAAAAGAAGCTTTCTGTAATTGAATAAAATTATACTGAGACGGATTATCCATGGCGCGACGGTACTCTTCAAAAACGACCTGACGCTCTGATGGAATATCTTCCTGACCAAAAAGTGGATTGGCGACCATATCTAAAAGAATATCAACAGACTTATCCATAAAGAGACTTGGAGTATTAATGTAGTAACAAGTGTAATCAAATGAGGTGAAAGCGTTGACTTCGCCGCCGTAAGATTCAATATCGTGAGCAAACTGAGGACCAGGTCTTTTTGGCGTACCTTTAAAAAACATATGCTCTAAAAAGTGCGCAATACCCTGATTATCTTTTTGTTCAAGTGCTGAACCTGCACGAAACCACATTTGAACTGTCCCGGCAGAACATCCCGGAGAATGGATGAATAAAGTATTAAGTTCGTTATCTAATTGGACCTGATCAATTTTCATAGCTTCCTTATATGAGACATGGTGAAAGTTTCGTCTTATCATTATCCCTTCAGACCAAATATTTTTGAAGGGAATTCTGTCGAATGACTCAGGTGTCCAGCCTTTATTTACATGTGCCCTTTTGTAAGCACCTTTGCAACTACTGCGATTTTTACAAAAGAAAGCTCGATCCCAGCACCGACCAGTTTGGTGAATTCCATCAGTTTTTGTCGGACTCTATTTCACGCCACGAAAAGCTTTTGATTGAAAATAATTTTAGCTTGGGAAAACTTGAAACTGTCTACCTGGGAGGAGGAACTCCTTCTTTGTGGGGAACGCGAGGCGCAGAATTTGTTGAGCATCATTTGCTCAACGAAAAAATAGATGCTAACGCCGAATTCACGATGGAGATTGATCCTGGTACTTGGACGCTGGAGATGATCCGCGCCTGGCAAAAAATTGGTCTTAATAGGATTTCGGTTGGCACACAAACCTTAGATCCTGAATTTTTAAAAGTAATGGACCGTGTTCATTCGCTCGATGACACATTTAATTTTCTGGAGTTTTTACAAAAGGAAGATTGGAATTACTCTTTAGACTTTCTACTTGGTATCCCTTTTTCACGAGCTAGAAACAGAAATATTAAGCAAGAAATTGATAACCTCCTTAAATATAACCCTAAACATATTAGTTTATATATTCTCAATGCCCGGTCAAAATATCCATTTATCCAGGATATGCCGGATGATGAATACATTAGAGATGAGTATCTTTTTGTAAGTGATTATCTGAAAGGTAAAGGATTTCATCATTACGAAGTTTCAAATTTTGCTCTGCCGGGTTTTGAGTCAAAACATAACCAAAAGTATTGGCGAGGAGAAAGTGTCGCTGCGCTTGGACCAACTGGTACAGGGTTGTTAAAAATATCATCCAATAAATCTCTTCGTTATAAATGGAAGGTGACTCAGGCAGAAGTTGAACTTGAGCCACTAGGATTAAAAGAAGTAGAGCTTGAAAATACCTACCTTTCCTTACGAACTTCCGATGGCATTTTCCTGCCTCAAGAGATGGATTGTGTCGTCAAAAGCTGGGTTCAGCAAAAGTACTGTTTTAAGGAAAATAATAAGGTCAAATGTACGGCCCTCGGTTTCCTCATGTTGGACTCACTTATGGATGACATATTCAGGTGGGAAGCGCTCCAGCCTAAGTCCTAAATCATCAGAATTATTAATCTTGTCTCATCGAGTTATTTTCTTCAAAATTAACCACTTTATTTTACCCTCCCAAACATTGACACTAGCCTCTTAGAAACCATCTTAGAGTCACAACAATTTTAAGCTGTGAGTGTGAAGACATGGAAAACGAAAAATCAGACGAGACAAAAGAAGCCAAAGAAACTGCGGAAACAACTGAAACTCCGGTAGTTGAGCCTAAGAAAGAAGAAATTGATTTCAAGGCAAAGTATTTCTACATCGCAGCTGAGATGGATAACTATCGTAAGCGCATGGAGAGAGAAAAAGATCAGTTACTTAAATACGGCAATGAGCGTGTTCTCTCTGATCTCTTACAGGTTGTTGATAATTTTGAGCGCACTATTGATATGTTGAAAAGCGATGAAGATTCTAAAATGAAGAACGTTGTAACTGGTCTTGATATGGTTAAGAAACAGTTTATCGATGCTCTTTCGAAACATGGGCTCACTCCTGTTGACAGCGTTGGTAAAGAGTTTGATCCAAATTTCCATGAAGCCATTGCTCAAGATTACGCGGAAGGATTTAAGCCGAATCATATTATAAAAGAATTTCAGAAAGGTTACACACTTAATGGACGCCTCGTAAGACCGGCCAGAGTCGTAGTAGCAAACGATAAACAGTAATTTAAATTAATAAGGAGAACTATATGGGAAAAATTATCGGAATCGACTTAGGAACTACTAACTCGTGCGTAGCTGTCATGGAAAATGGCGCTTATAAAATCGTACCAAACGCTGAAGGCCACAATACAACTCCTTCAGTTATTGGTTTTGCTAATAATGGTGAAATCCTTGTTGGTCAGGTTGCTAAACGCCAGGCAGTGACTAACCCTACAAAAACATTGTTCGGAGTAAAGCGCCTTGTTGGTCGTAAATTTACAGATAAAGAAGTCACTCACTTCCATGCTGTTGCTCCATTCGAAATGTTTTCAAATAAAAATGGCGATGCTTGGGTAAAAGTTGATGGGAAAGAATTCTCTCCTCAGGAAATTTCTGCGAAAGTTCTTGAGAAGATGAAAAAAGCTGCTGAAGATTATCTTGGTCAGCCAGTAACTGAAGCCGTTATTACTGTTCCAGCTTACTTCAACGATGCTCAAAGACAAGCAACTAAAGATGCTGGTCGTATTGCTGGACTTGATGTGAAACGAATCATCAACGAGCCAACAGCTGCAGCACTTGCATACGGTTTAGATACTAAGAAAGATAAAAACATTGCCGTTTTCGATTTAGGGGGCGGTACATTTGACGTCTCTATTCTTGAAATCACAACTGATGGTGTGTTCGAAGTTAAGTCAACCAACGGTGATACATTCCTTGGTGGTGAAGATTTTGATTACAGAATCATTAACTGGCTTGCGGAAGAATTTAAGAAAGAAACATCGATCGATCTTAAGAACGATAAGATGGCACTCCAGCGCTTAAAAGAAGCTGCAGAGAAGGCTAAGCACGAACTTTCATCAGTAACTCAAACAGATGTGAATCTTCCGTTCATTACGATGGATGCTTCTGGTCCGAAACATTTAAACCTAAATCTTTCACGTGCTAAATTTGAGTCGCTCATTGGTGACCTTATCGATAAATTGATTGCTCCTTGTAAAACAGCGATCAAGGATTCTGGTTTATCACTCGCTGAAATCCACGAAGTGATTTTAGTTGGTGGCGCAACTCGTATGCCTATCGTTCAGCAAAAAGTGAAAGAGATCTTCGGCAAAGAACCTTCTAAAGGTGTTAACCCAGATGAAGTGGTTGCTGCTGGTGCTGCGATTCAGGGTGGTGTTCTTGGTGGCGACGTTAAAGACGTTCTCCTCCTCGACGTAACTCCGCTTTCACTTGGTATCGAAACTCTTGGAAACGTTTTCACAAAAATTATTGAGAAAAATACAACGATTCCTACGAAGAAATCGCAAACATTCTCAACGGCAGTGGATAACCAGCCAGCCGTTTCCATCCACGTTTTGCAAGGTGAGAGAGAATTTTCTGCAGATAACAAAACTCTTGGTAAATTTGATCTTGCTGGAATTACTCCAGCTCCGCGTGGAGTTCCACAGATTGAAGTCACTTTTGATATTGACGCTAACGGTATCGTTCACGTTTCTGCTCTTGATAAAGCGACCAACAAGTCGACCAACATCGTGATTACTTCTGGCTCAGGTTTAACTGAGGAAGAAATTAAGCGCATGGTTCAGGATGGAGAGAAAAATCGTGAAGCCGATAGAAAACGTCGTGAAGTAGTAGATGCACGCAACAATTTAGACAGTCTCGTATTCTCGTCTGAGAAGACGATGAAAGATGCTGGAGATAAAGTTCCGGCAGATAAGAAGACTGAGCTTGAAGGAGCTATCAGTGAAGCAAAAACAAAACTCACATCAGAGTCTTTGGACGAAATTAAAGCAGCGACTGAAAGATTACAAAACGTCGCTCACAGCCTGGCCCAGTTCATGTATGGACAGCCTGGAGCTGAAGGAGCTGGTTCCGGTGCCGGTGAAGGTCCGCAAGCCGGAGCTGAAGAAAAGAAAAAAGATGACGGAGATGATGTCGTAGATGCTGATTATAAAGAAGTTTAATTAGTTTTTTTAAATGATTCTCCCAAAGCCCCTTAGTAATAAGGGGCTTTCTTGCATGATGGATGGCAATTAATATGAGCGGTAAAAGAGATTATTACGAAGTTTTAGGCATTCCTAAAACAGCGAGCAAAGAAGAAATAAAAAAAGCTTATCGCAAATTAGCGATGCAGTTTCACCCAGACAAAAATCCGGATAATAAAGAAGCTGAAGCTAAATTTAAAGAAGCCTCTCACGCAGCCGACATCTTGATGGATGATCAAAAGCGTGCCATGTACGACAGAGTTGGGCATGCGGCCGAACAGGGTGGCGGTGGACCAGGCGGATTCCAGGGAGGATTCTCAGGGGATTTTGGCGATCTCGGTGATATTTTCGGAGATATCTTCGGTGACATTCTCGGAGGTCAACGAGGTGGTCGCGGCGGTGGCGGGGGTCGACGTGGTGGAAGATCGCGTGCTCAGGCCGGCGGTGATTTACAAACAGAAATGTTTGTTAAGTTTGAAGAAGCTGCCTTTGGAGTTGAGAAAGAAATTCTTATCAATCGCTCAGTTGCTTGTGGTGATTGTCACGGCAGTGGAGCTAAAAAAGGCTCAGGTCCTGTGACTTGCGATTTATGTCAGGGACATGGGGAAGTGAGACGTCAGCAAGGTTTTTTCACCATCGCTCAACCCTGTCCAAAATGTCAGGGATCTGGTCAAACAATTAAAGACGCCTGTGATACTTGTTCTGGGCGCGGACGAAATAAAAAACGTGAGAAATTATCAGTCAAAGTTCCTGCTGGAATCGATGAAGGTCAGCGACTTAAGCTTACTGGTCAAGGCGATTCAGGTGTAAACGGTGGACCGTCCGGAGATCTTTTTGTCTTAATCCAAATTGATCCTCATGAGCTTTTCAAGCGCGAAGAATATGACGTGATATGCGATGTACCAATAAGTTTTTCACAAGCTGCATTAGGAACTGAAGTTGAAGTGCCTACATTGCATGGCCGAGTTTCAATGAAAATTCCTGACGGAACTCAATCAGGTCAGAAAATGAAACTCAGAAATAAGGGTATTACTAAACTGGGCGGCTATGGTTTAGGTGATCAGATCATCACTATTCATGTTGAAACGCCGACTAAACTCAGCAAAGAGCAACGAGAGCTGTTTGCCCGCCTCTCTGACCTGGAGCAAAATTCTTCGAATCCAATGACGAAAGGTTTCTTTGACCGCGTTCGCGAACTTTTTCAATAATTCAATTTAGCGCCGAGGCAATTCTTTTGCCTCGGCCTTTAAAGCCTGACATTTTTCCCGACCTCTATTAAAATCCTTGGACGATCACTTTCAAAGGACCTTATGCGTATTCTTCTGCTTGTTCTCTTCTTGTTGGCGGCGTGCTCTCAAATGAAGACAACCAAAACTATCGATGAATCCGAAATTTCTCCAATCGCTAAAAAAAAATTGGATGAGGCACGAGGTTTAATCAAGGCGAATCAACCGAAACAGGCCATCGCAAAACTTTCTGAATTAAATGACAACACGTTATCTGGTGTAGAAAAAGCCTTAAAATATAATCTTAAAGGGGTGACACTTTTTAATCTCGCTGAAATTGAGAAGGCGATCTTAAATTTTGAAGTTTCTGAAAAATACGCACCAAAAGATACTCAGCTTTATAGCCAGGTTCAACTCAACATGGCGAGTGGACACTTTAAGCTCAATCAGTTTAATGAGCTTAAAGATCGTTTGAATAAAATTGCAAAAAAACAGCTCACTCCAGCCGAGATAAAAAAATACGCTCAACTCGCTGTTGCTTATGGGCAACGAGTTGAAAATCATCAGATGATTGTGAATTCAATACTCATTCTCTTAGAAGATTCAAAATCAATTGCAGAAGTTCAATCTTCAAATTTATATGACCCACTTAAAGTATCATTTTCTAAATTAAGCCAGAGTCAGAAAATTGAACTGCTCGAAGATTTTAATGGAACAAAAAATCTTGGCGTCGCTCAACTTGCTCAATTAGAAGCTGATGACAGATATATCTCTGGTGACAAGAGTGGAGCTCAGGATGTCGTTGCTTGGCTTCGCTCGGAGTTCGGTGAAAATGAAGAAGTAAATAAATTTGTTAAAGATTTTGAACTTCGTCTCGAGAACTCTTCTCGCATCAGTATTTCTGATATCGGTTTGGTGCTTCCTCTTTCAGGAGAAAAAGCAATTTTTGGTCAGAAAGCGTTAAGTGGTGTGGATACCGGTCTCAAGGTTTTGGGTCTCGCTGATCAAGTTAAGATTCACAGCAAAGATTCTGTTGATTCTCCGGCGCAAGCGGCACAGGCAGTGCTAGAACTCATTCGTGAAGAAAAAGTTTCTTTCATCATCGGTGGATTATTTCCAGAAAGTGCAAAAGCAGAATATCTTGAGGCCAGAAAATATGGCGTGTTGTTTATATCGCTTTCTCAAATCAATCTTCCAAAAGAAGAAAAAAATCATCACCTGATTGAAGTTCAAGGCTCGATTGAGTCTCAAGTTGAAACACTTCTTTCGGATGAAATGATTGAAAAGTTTGGCTCACGTATAGGAGTTATTTTTCCTGATAACGAAGGTGGGAAAGCTTACGTTGATGAAATATGGAGACGCGCTACTCAGAAAAATCTTCAGGTCACAAGCGTTGCGAGCTTTCCTAAAAATAGTCATGACTACCGTGATACTGCCCAATTATTCCTTGGTTTAAAATACCCAAGAGAGCGTGCTGAGGAATTAAAAATCTTGGATGACGTTTACTCACTTGAGAAAACATCTATTCGGAGAGTTCAAACTCTTCCACCTGTACTCGATTTTGACTGGGTTTTCCTCGTGACTTTTCCACACGAGGCGACTCAACTCATTCCAACTCTTGGCTATTATGATGCCAACCGGATCAAAGTTATTGGTGGTCCAAGCTGGGCTTCTAAATCATTAGTGAAAGAACAAAAAAATCTTGGAACACTTTATTTCGTCGGTGATGATCCTAAAGACATTAATCAACAAATGCTTAACAAGTTTCAGGAAATCTATGGCAAGCCAGCGAGCTTAATTGAAATTATTTCGCTAGATGCGATGAAAATTGGTGTTGAGGCGCTCAATGCAAGCGGGGAAGTTTCGAGTCGTGAAGATTTTGATTCAAAACTCAAGCACAAAGGCACATTAAGAGGACTTACGACGGACTGGCAGTACAAAGACGGCGTGTGGCTCAAACAGATGAACGCTATGACCATCACTCGCGGTGAGATCGTTAAGTTGTTTGAAGGAAATGCTCTAACAAACTAGTTCGGATATTTAAGGTAGTAGAGTTGTTCAAAGTTACGGCCGAATTCCTCAAGATCAAGGCCGTAGCCTACGATAAACTGATCATCTATTTTCTTTCCCGTAAGGTCAGGCTGAATATTAACAGTTCTTTTGTAAGGTTTATCAAAAAGCGTGATAACCTCTAAAGTGCGTGGAGAGCTAAGCATCAGCCTTTTCTTCAAAAAGCTTAAAGCGCGTCCCGTATCCACAATTTCTTCTACGATAACTACATTTCGGTCCATTAAATTCGTCGTAATGTCCTTACTGATGGTGATCGTTCCGTGATTTTCCTTACTGCGTCCAACGGCCTGTAGCTTCACGAAATCAACGTAGACCTTAACTCCTTTGATTTCTCTGGCAAGATCGGCCAGGAACACCGTGCTGCCCTTCAGGACGCCGATTAAAACGAGGTCTTGTCCCTGGTATTTTTGAGAAAGTGTATTACCTAGTGCTTCAACGATTCCTTTGATCTCTTTTGCGTCGATGTATTTAACGAATTGAGAGGAAACGAAGGTCGAAGGGAACTTATTTTTTTCATCGCTCATGGGTATGGGTCCTTTATTTGGGAACATCTTACCGTTTAGCTGGGTCAGGCGCAATTTGAACATAGCTGATTTTTTTACTCGGGAAAGGAACAACCACTTGTTTAAATTGTTGTCCATAGGAGGGGTAAATGATAAATTTTTAAAACACTGCTTCTCGCATATTGTTCATTGCTTCTTGCTTGGTGCAGGCTTTCGCATCCCCATTACTTAAAAAGATGTTGTTAAAGGATATAGAATGTTTAAAAAAATGCTTGATTGGTTTTCAAATGATTTGGCGATCGATCTCGGTACCGCCAACACTTTAGTGTACGCAAAGGACCGTGGGATCATCGTAAATGAACCATCTGTTGTTGCTGTTCACCAGGGATTCAGAGGAGAACAAAAAGTACTTGCCGTAGGTAAAGAAGCAAAAGAAATGCTCGGCCGTACTCCGGGTTCTATCAAAGCTATTCGCCCAATGAAAGACGGAGTGATCGCAGACTTCGAAGTCACTCAGGCGATGCTTAAATATTTCATTCAAAAATCATTGAATGGGTCAAAGTTAATCAAACCTAGAATTATTATTTGTATTCCATTTGGGATTACACAAGTTGAGAAACGCGCAGTTAAAGAATCAGCTGAACAAGCTGGAGCTCGCGAAGTTTATTTGATCGAAGAACCAATGGCAGCAGCTATTGGTGCAGGTCTTCCTATTACTGATCCATCAGGTAACATGATTGTTGATATCGGCGGAGGTACTACCGAAGTCGCTGTGATTTCTCTTGGCGGTATTGTTTATTCTAAATCAGTACGTGTTGCTGGTGATAAGTTCGATGAGGCAATCGTCTCATACATTAAGAAAAAATATTCTCTTCTCATCGGTGAAAGAACTGCTGAAATGATTAAAATTTCAATCGGTAATGCTTATCCGTTTGATGACGAAGTTAAAACTTACGAAGTTAAAGGCCGAGACTTAATTGCTGGTGCTCCAAAAACTATCGAAGTCACTTCTGATGAAATCCGTGAAGCTCTAGCAGATCCTATATCTGAAGTTGTTGAAGCTATCAAAATTTCACTTGAAAAAACTCCGCCTGAACTAGCTGCTGATATCGTAGATAACGGAATCATTCTTGCTGGTGGTGGTTCACTTCTTGCGAATCTTGATATTCTTATTAAAGAGAAGACTGGTCTGCCAGTTTCGCTAGCAGAAGATCCTCTTACTTGTGTAGTCCGCGGTTGTGGAATGGCGCTAGAGTCAATCACACTTCTTCGCCAGGTTACTACTCTAAGCTAAGTCCATAAAATGTCACAAATCTATTTCAGCAAGCAAGATCCCTCTGAGAAGCTTAGCAGATTATCGTTGCTCGGGACTTCCAGAGGGACTGTAACAATTTGGCTGAAAGGAAAAAAAGAAAAACATCATTTTCAAGTTTCTAAGTTTGATAAAGATCGTGGGGAAATAGTCCTCGATACAAAAGATAATTCTTTTAAGGTCGGAGATGTTGTTCTTTGTACTTTTGAACTGAGAGGAATGAATTTTTTCTCGGAAGTTTCATTTCAAATCAGTATCAGCGGTTATGCTGTCCTTCAATTTACGAATACTCTTTTTAAATCTGAACGCAGAACGAGTTTTAGGTTATTAACTTTTCCTATTTATGAAGTCTGGGCCGATTTTGATTTAGGCGAAGTCTATGAAGGCGGAAAAGTCGTTGATATAAAAAAACGTGGATCTAATCAAACAGGTCTTTTTAAAAATTTTCTAAAACTTGTTGGTGATGATAAATCTGAAGACTCCGACCTTTCAGGAAAACTTAAAATTAGAGTTCAAGATCTTTCAACGACAGGTCTTGCGATCCACGTCGGTGAAATTGAAAGTAAATTTTTCCAAAAAGATCTGGTTTTCCAAAACGTTGGTATTAGATTTACTGATGAAGTAATCGAAGTTCCCAAAGTAAAAGTGATGTATGTCGTAGATTACATATCAACTGATAAAAATTTAAAAAAATTTAAAGTGGGGCTCCACTTCGAAGAAATCCCGACAACGATTGATGACCTTATTGGTAAAAAAATTAATCGTCTCTTACGTGAAAATGATTTCAATAAAGATTTTGAGAATTTCATCAAGTGAAACTTCTCGCATTCCTATTTCTACTAAGCTCCTGCTCGACTCCATTACTTCAAGGTGAACCATCTCAGGGTAAAACAAATTACTCGTATTCAGATGTAAGTGGCTCTTATCGCTTTGTCCGTGAAAATCGTCAGATCAAAAAGAAACTAGTCACCAGAAATCAACTGCTTGATAACAAGGGTGGATCTTCAAAGGTGCTCGAAAAAACCATTATGGTGTCCCAGATCGGATCGATTAAGGTCAATAAGTCCCGATTGCTTACGGTCAGACCTGTAGCATCAGAGTTCACTGTTTGGCTTGAAGGTAAAAAGTATCATTCTCGGATGAAGCTCAATGAAAAAACAAAATCAATGAGACTTACTCTTGATTCTCCTGAGACTAAATGGCAGGGAACCTCTGACATCAAATTCCCCAAAGGAAAGTATTTTTGCTTCTTCAGCCAAATACCAGAGTGTCTCTATCACAATTATTTTTTGACCCTGGCCCAGGAAAATAAGAACAAACGCTTTGACTTTTATGTCGTGTGGGATGGCTATCCTTACATTCAAGATCAGTTGACCCGTGTAGGGCAGAGTCTTTTTGCACCGGCGACCTTAAAATTTGATGGCGAAATAAATGGGCAAATCCGTTATATTGTAGAGGTAGAAGGGCAAATGATCCTTTATCATTTTAAAAGATCATACGATCTTGAGAAGATCGCCTGGATCGCCCAAGGAATTACGATTGTTCCTCCAGGACAAGAAGTTGAATCAGATGATGAGTGAGGTTAGTTTTGGATAATTTTGGCCAATTAATTATTTCAGGAATAAAGGGAACTTCTCTTCTTCCGGAAGAAATTGAATTCATTAAAAATGAAAAGCTTGGTGGAATTATTCTCTTTTCTCATAATTTTGAGGATCCTGCTCAGCTTGCTGAATTAGTTAACAATATCCAGAAACTGCGTGATGAGTATCCCCTTTTTATTTCAGTTGATCAGGAAGGTGGAAGAGTCCTTCGTTTCAAAAAACATTTCACGCAATTTCCTTCTATGATGGATCTAGCAAGGATGAATTCACCCAAGCTTGTTTTTGAGGTTCATGAGATTCTCGCTCGAGAATTAGCTGCTTGTGGGATTAATCTATGTTATTCACCGTGCTGTGATGTGCTCACAAATCCAGAAAATAAAGTTATTGGTGACAGGTCTTACGGTACAGATGCACAAACAGTAGAGAAATATATAAGTGCTGCCATTCGTGGACTTCAAACAAACGGCATCATGGCCTGTGCAAAACATTTTCCTGGTCATGGTGATACTTCAAAAGATTCACACTTTGATTTACCTGTTGTTAAAACAACAATTGATCAAATGAGAAAGCGCGAAATGATCCCATTTATCAAAGCTTCAAAATCTCGCGTTAAATTTATGATGATGGCACATTTAATGGTCGATGCTTTGGATGATAAATTGCCAACTAGCTTAAGTCCCAAGGCCTACGATTTTCTTCGCCATGAAACAAAGTTCACGAAGATCGTTATTACTGACGATTTAGAAATGAAAGCAATAGCTGACAGATTTACTATAGAAGAATCGGCAGTCATGGCGCTTAAGGCGGGAACTGATATGCTGCTTTATCGTTTTATGGAAGATGCAGAAAAAGCTCTCAAAGCAGTTCGTGAGGCCGTCAAGAAACGTGTTATCCAAAAAGAAGCGATGATTGAGAAGCTTGGCAGAGTCGAGCGTTGTAAAAAAGAGTCTTTTACTTCATATCAGCCGATTTGTATTCCAAAAATCACCGAAGTTTTTAATTCAAACGATGCCAAAAAAATCATGGACCAGTATCAAGCATTCCAGACTGGTAAAGTCTGATAAGCTAGGACAATTTTTCCCATTTCCTGAAATTATCAACGCTTAGCAATTTATTGTTACTCTTAAAGTAGCTATGAAAACTTTAAGCATAATCACGTTGTTAGCTTATTTATTGCTGGGCACTGATGCTTGGTCGCAATCCGTTTGTAATGGTGAATTCGAAGATATTCCGCTTAGTTGTATCTCTAATACGAACAAAACTTTTTCATCAAAACCAAAACCACTTAGCGAAATTCTTCCTGGTGCGATTTTATTTTATAAAACTGCATCTGGTGATCTTGGGAAAATTAAATTTTTATCTGTCGTCAATAAATCTTCGAACGAGTGTACTGTTTATATTGATGCCATCACCTATAGCAATGTTGGTGCATTCATTCCGAATTCTTCGCTTTCAATTAAACCAAATAAAAATCACTGGCTAGAAGATAAAATTTATCTCGATCGCGAAGGCTTAACCGCACTTGTTCTTGAAAAGGTAAGCCCCGAGGAGATTGATAAGCGTAGAGATGAAGAAGCCTTAAAAAAAGTTAAAGAGGGGATGTCTCAAGAAGACTTCGATAAACTAACTCCAGATCAAGTTACAGAAAAAATAGATGGAGCAATTGGTGCTAAAAAACCACCTAAGCGAGTGTTTGATTCCGAGCAAGAAACTGCCCGATCAAAATCAGCTTGTCTTCTTTCAATCACTAAAGGTGGTGAAATTGCGGTTCATAAGCCTGGAACAAAAGAAGAGAAGGGATTTAAAGAAGATAATCCCGCACTTTTCTTTGCACCACTCGTCTTAATTTTTGTCGCGATTTTTATTATCGTCCGAGTCTTCATGGAAGATCAGGATAAATATAAAACGCAGGAAGCATTAGAAGAAGCAGAAAATAGTACAAAAGGAAAAGAACAAGCGTTCTTTATTAAAGTAACGAAGCCTTTCTATAAGAGATATTTCCTGCCCATTGTTCAGAGTTCAAAACATAAGCAAAACATCAGGACAAAGTACCGGCAAAAGCTTGCGAATGCCGGACTATCAAAAGAAATGACCGCAGAAGAATTTGTAGCTATGAAATTCTTCATGATCATCGGTGGACCATTTGCCTTTCTGGCAGTCCGTTGGATCATGACTGAAACATGGCCTTTAACTTTTACTCCACTTATGGCTATCGTCGGTTATTTTTATCCCGACGTCTGGTTGTCAGGGATGATTAAAAAACGGGCAACAGAAGTTACAAGAGCGATGCCATTTATTATCGATATGCTTGCTCTTTCAGTTGAGGCTGGACTTGATTTTATGGCCGCTATTCAGAGGGTGATTGAGAAAGCACCATCTAGCCCACTAGTAGAAGAATTTGAAACACTTATTAAAGAAACTAAGATCGGTTCTTCCCGAGCAGAGGGTTTAAGGCAACTTGGTTGGCGTGTTAATGTCATTGAGATCAATTCATTTTGTGCCACTTTAATTGCAGCAGATTCTGTGGGTGCCTCGATTGCCCCACTCTTAAAACAATTATCAGGTGAACTTCGAGTTAAACGATCCTCGCGAGCAGAACAGCAAGGGGCAACAGCTGCCACTAAAATTCTTATTCCGATGATCTTTTTTATTTTACCAGCTGTCCTGGTAGCTATTTTTGCTCCAATGCTTCTGAAAATGATGTCAGGGAAATTATGATCCAGATTGAATATAAAGGAAAAATCATAGCTTCAAATGTGTCTCTTGCAGACAATTTCAAAGATAAACTTTGTGGTTATATGTTTCAGGCTAGGCCACACAAGCCTGGTATTCTTTTTATTCATGCACCGGGCATTCATACATTCTTCATGCAGTTTGATCTTGATGTGATCTTTATGGATGGAGAGTCAAAAATATTAAAAATTTATCGCAATATGAAACCATGGAGACACACGTGGTTTCATTATTCTTCAAAAAAGACTCTGGAAGTTCCTGCGGGGATACTCCCTGCGGAAGTAAAAGAAGGCGACATTCTGGAGGTTCGGAATGTTTAAGTTAGTCGTAGTCGGAGGAAAACTCCGAGGTAAAGAATATATCTTAACGGATGGAGATAACGTCGTTGGACGTGGTACAGACAGTGATGTCGTTGTACCAGTCGAAGGAATTTCAAAGAAGCATTTAAAAATTAGCGTCAATGGTGAAACCGCTTTTGCTGAAGACCTCGGTAGTTCGAACGGTACTCTCATTAACGGTAAAATCATCAAGCGTATGACCATTAAAGACGGCGATAAAATTGCACTGCCTAATTTAATCTTGCAAATTGTCTACGTGCTTGAGAAAAAAGTGATCATAAAAAAGAAAGTTGTTAAGGGCGGATCTTCTGATGATGATGCTTATGATGATTTAGACCAAATTGAACCGATGCCTGAAAACCTTTTGGCTAAACCTATCTGGATTTTTAAACATAAACTCATGCCGATTATCTATAGTTTTAATGAGTCTTATGAGTGGCATGCCCTTGTTGGTATTCTATTGTTTGTATTCATCGCCATAAACATATCACTCACAATTGTTCCTGTTTTGAGTGATAGTCGACGACTTCTCATAAAAGAAGTTGGTTATCGGGCGAAACAATATGCAGCCGAAGTAGATAGATTGAACAACATTTATCTACGTGATAAGAATCTTGATCAAATTTATACTGGATTCCTTGAGGGCGAAGATGCAGAGGGTGTTGAGAGTTACAAACTTTTTGACGTTGAAGGCCGAATTTATCGACCTGTTGCAGAGTTAAATACGATCGTTAACGATCCTTTCTCAGTTGAAGCTCTTAAATATTTCCGAGTAGAAAAGAATCAGGATCAGGAAGCGATAAGAAAAGAAGGTAACGTTGTTAAGGTTGCCCGGGCGATTAAAGCGCATGATAAAAACTTAGGTCGTGACGTTGTTGTTGCTATTATTGCGCTTACATTTGCTCCAACGTCGCTTGCGACAGAAGCTGCCAACAACTCAAAAGCTTATCTCGAGTCACTGGTAACATCGGGGATGGTTGCGATCATCTTTTTCGGAATGCTTTATTACATGACAGTTAAGCCACTCGAAGAATTAAAAATACAAATTGAACGCGTCCTTCGTGGAAGACAGAAAGAACTAGTTTCAAAAACTTTGTTCAAAGAACTTCATCCTTTAAGAAATACAATTAATAGTGTTTTGATGAGGATGAAGGAGCTTCAAAGTACCGAAGGTGGTGAGGCTCAAAGCATGGAAGAAGAAGGACCATATATACGTGCTCTTGAAGAATTTATGGCTGGAGCACAAGGTCCTGTGATGATTCTGAACTCGGAAAAAGTTATTCAACGTATTAATCCTGAAGCAGAGGACCTTATCGGTCTTAGAGAAAATGCATCTGCTGGGCAAAGTATCCTTGATACAGCAAGAGACCAGGGTTTCGCTGCTACTCTTATTGATCTTTGCGATCAGTCTGCGAATCATGAAGGTTGTAATCAAAAAGAAGTTTATGAGATTGGTGGTAAGCAAATGACTGTGAATGTAAATTCACTCATTGGAAAGGATAAGTTTGCTAAAGGGTTTTACATAACATTTGTGAGAAATGATTAATGGCTAAAAACGTTCTCGTTCTTAAACATTTTGAATCGCCAAAAGAAGCAGGAGTTTACTTCCGCTTAGTTTGCCTCACTGGAGGCAACAAGGGCGAGTCATATGTATTACTTGGGAACAGGATCGTTATTGGCCGTTCTGAAAAAGCGGATATTCGTTTAAATGATACTAAAGCAAGTCGTGAACACGCCGAGGTAACAAAAGTTGGCGATAATTGGGTTGCTACTGATCTAGGTTCGCAAAATGGAATCGTTGTTAATGACAAAAAAATAACCCAGAAAGAGCTAACCGAAGGGGATAAGTTAATTGTTGGTGGTACGGTTTTTAAATTTGCCCGAGTCGAAGTCGCGACAAAAAGCAAGGTTGTAAAAGAAGAAGTTGATGATCCGCAAACAAGTAATAAAAGTTTTATTCCCTTTTTAGTTCTTCTGATTATTTTTGCAGGATTATTCCTCTTTGATGACAAACCAGCCGCTGATAAAAAACCAGCTAAAACCTCTTCCAGAGGTCTTCAGGACGTAAATAATGAGTACGTAGCTGCAATACAAAAGCGGCAGGCGAATGAAAATAAGCAGATAAAAGAAAAGCTTAATGTCATTTACCAGAGAGGGCTTAGAGAGCTAAGGGAAAGAAATTATTATCGCGCCATTCATGAATTCAATCTGGCGCTGATTATTGCCCCTGGTGATGGCCAGGCAGAGTATTATTTAAGGAAGACAAAAGAAGAGCTGGATCGAGAAATCGAGAGCTATATGGCGAAAGCGCAAAGGGATGAAGAATCTCTCAAATATAAAAGTAGTATTATTTCTTACTGCTCAATTATTCGACTTCTCTATAGTGTACCGGAAGATCCGAGACATAAAAGTGCGGTTAAGCAGATCAAAGATCTGGAACTTAAATTAGGACAGGAACAAGGTGAAACTGATTGTCTTAAAAAACAACGTACCTCTTCATGAAGTATCAGTAGACACTACTGATTTCGATGAAATGTACGAAATTTACGTCGGTAGGTCCGAAGACTGCCACGTACAAATTGATGATCCTTTGATCTCACGCCATCACTTTGTCCTGAAAAATCAAAATTCAAGTTGGTATTGCGAAAAACTTTCTCAGCTCGGTGTTGTCACATTGAATGGTTCTCTCGTAACGAAAAATTCTTTAAATAACGGTGACGAGGTTAAGTGTGGAGCTTATTCGATTATAGTTGCCGATCTTCCGAATTTTTCTCAACAACCTGTCGCACAACTTGCAACATCATCCTATTCATTGCCAGTTGAGGAAGAGAGCATTACTCAAATTATTGCTCCACCTGTATATGAAAAGAAACCCCAACCTAAAGCAACAGCCGTTGTCGAAGAACCACTTGTTGAAGAAACAATTGCTGAGGATGGACCATTAGAATCACTTGATTCAATGGATGATCTAAGTAGCTTAGATTCTCTTGATGAAAATAATGACCAAACGTTATCTGAAAATATCGAAGCAGTTGAAGAATCTACAGATTTTGGTGGTGATTTAGCCCAGGAAAGTAATTCTGAGTTTTCGTCTCCAGTGGAGGGCGGCGACGAAAGTTATGAAGTTGCCACAACTGAATCAGATGAGAGTACGAGATTTTTTAAAGCCTTTGTTAATTATCAATTGGTTCTCTTTGGCGAACATGCTCCCTATGATCGTTTCCAGATTGATCAAGATGAAATTTTTATTGGTCGAGATACCAAGAAATGTCAGATCATTCTTAACGATCCTGAGGTTTCTTCGGTCCATGCAGTTATTCGAAAGAATATGGTTGAGATTACTATTGAAGATTTAAACTCTTCAAACGGTACGATTCTCAATGCAGAAAGAATTAATAAAGCACAACTTGTCACCGGCGATGAGTTTGTCATTGGTGGTACCAGTTTTACATTAGAAGTCAGATCGGATCTTCTTGAATCAGAGAATGATCGATTGATGCCTATTGAGTCTGGACAGGTCATAGAAACTGAGGAAATCGAAGAAGAAGAAGTTACGGTTGACGCTGATGGTGCAATCAACTTTGATTCTGATGTTGCTCCTGAAAAAAGTATTATTAAGCGTGTTTGGAAAAATCCAAAACAACGTAAAATGCTTATTTATGTTGTTGCCGGTTTAGGTCTTGCGTACGCACTTTTGACACCGACAGAAGAAAATAAGCCTAAAAAGCCTAAAGTTGCTAAAGAAGCACCGAAATCCGTAGATCAAAATGCTCCTAAAAAACTCATACTATCGCAAGAAGTAGAGAATGCTCGAAATGTGGCTTATGAATTGGGCGTAAGTTATTTTGACCAAGGTAACTATACGAGTGCCTTACCAGAATTTGAAAAAGTAAAATCAATTGATCCTAATTATAAAAAAATTGAAAATTATCTAGAGCTAACCAAATTAGGTTTGGCACGTATTACTCAACTTGAAAACGAAAGAAAAGCTGAAGAAGACAGAGTAAAATTAAAAAAACTTGTGGATGAACTCTTAGTGAAGGCTCGCGAAGCAACTAAAGAGCGTCAGGTTGCTGTTGCTGAAAGTTATTTCTCTCAAATTATTGAAAAAGATCCTGAGAATATAGAAGTCTCACAACTTAGACTTGAACTTGAAAGTTGGCAGAAAGAAGAAGAGCGAAAAACACTCGAGAAGGCAGCACGAGAAACCGCGAGAAAGAAAATGGTTGATGCTTTGAGCCCGGGTAAAACGTTCTACCTTAAAAAAGAATGGTATCGCGCAACTTTAAAATTAGATGAGTTTTTACGTATCAAAGGAATGGACGAAGATC
The DNA here is from genome assembly GCA_040399915.1 of Bacteriovoracaceae bacterium. Taxonomy (GTDB): domain Bacteria; phylum Bdellovibrionota; class Bacteriovoracia; order Bacteriovoracales; family Bacteriovoracaceae; genus Peredibacter. The sequence continues at coordinate 893,667 of JBBARE010000001.1, read as the reverse complement.
TTGTGAAAGAAGCTTCAGACATGCTCAGTGATTCAAAGAATCAACTCGCATCAGAGCTTGGGCCTCTACTTGGTAAAGCGCGTTCACTTAAAGAAGGGCAGGATTTAAAAAGTGCTTACGAAGCTTTTCTTGAAATCTTAAAAATTGAACCTACTAATCCTGAAGCACTAAACGAAGTTGATGATATCAAATCGCAACTTGATGCCAGATCAAAAAGAATTTATCGCGAAGCTATTATTGCTGAATCTTTAAGTCTTTTTGCTGATGCTAAAGAAAAGTTTCAGGAAGTTCAGCAAATTTCTCCAACAGATAGCGATTATTATAAAAAAGCGACTGAAAAGTTGAAAAATTACTTGGAGTAACATGCGCCTCAAAGCTTACGCCGCTCAAACTCATCAAGGTCCCTATCTTCAGGTAAATGAAGATGGATATGATTTTGATTTTGATAATGAATTATTCATGGTTGTTGATGGATTTGGTGGTTCTGGTCTTGGTGATCGAGCGACTGAAAAACTGAAAAATGAAATCAAAACATTTTATACTCAGATTTCAGATGATCCAAATGCAACAATGCCTCTGTATTACAACCCAAGAAATCTTCTCGAAGGTAATGCGATCTTAAACTCTATGATGAACGCTCATCAGAATCTGTTGCGCACAAACCTAGAAAGGCCTGTCAATCAAAGAGCTGGTGCAAGTGCTATAGTAGCGGTTAAGGCAGACAGTTTAATGGTACTTGTTGGAGTAGGAAACTGCTGCGCTTATCATTTCCGAAAGGGAAAACTTTCCAAAGTAATCGTTGAAGATACCTTTCAGTACCTCTCAAAAGATCAGTTTGATCTTCGCTTCAGAACTTCGCCTATGAATGCTATTGGCATGTATCCTGAGCTTGGCCATCAGATGCGAGAAGTGAGATTAGCTGAGGGGGATAAGATAATTCTCCTAACAGATGGAGTTTATGCTCAACTCAGTGATGATGAACTCCTCTATACTTTGAACAAATCTTCTCCTGATGCGAATGAAAGAGTGAATAGCTTACTAAAACTATCCAACTCTCGAGGCAATACTGATAACCAAACGGCAATGATTCTCGAGTTTTAAGCACATTTTCATTCCCAGATGACCCGAGCGGCTATTATAATTTTTTAGTAGCCGGTAGGCCGGCTCCGTAATGAGGAGAATTCAGGGATGAACCATAAAGTGCTTCTGGCCGACGATAGTTTAACTATCCAAAAAGTAATCAAAATTACTCTGGCCAACCAACCTTATGACATAACAGATTGCTCCAACGAAGATGAGCTCTTTCATAAACTTCCGTCGACTCAACCTAAACTGGTTTTTTTAGACTTTAATCTTTCAGAGAAATACACTGGCTACGAACTAACGACAAAAATAAAATCACTTTCACCCTCAACGAAAGTTTTATTATTACTCGGCACCTTCGATACAGTTGATGATGCTGCCATGGAGAAGTGCGGAGCTTCTGATAAAATCGTAAAGCCATTCGATTCAAATAAATTTATCGCTATCTGCAAACAGCTCATGGAAACGTTTGCTGATGAAGAGATTCCTTATCCTGAAAAAAAATCTCCGGAAGCAAAACCAGTCCTTGTTGAAAGTCCTGAAGATCAATGGACTGTTAGTCACACTACTGAACAAAAATTTGTTGAACAAGAAAAGCCTCTTGATAACTCAATACCTGGAATGCAAAACCCACTTTTAAAAGAAGTGACTGATTGGGGAATGAGTATTCCCGGTGTCATCAACGATAATGAATCTCACGAGATCATGGTTAACTTACCTCCTGTCATTGGTGAAATTAAATCAATCCAGGAACACAAAGCTCAGCGTGCTGAAAAATACGAAACTAAATTTCCTCAAAGTGATGATCTAGATTATCCAACGATGGAAGAAGTAACTGCGCCCAAGAATGAAACACCTCAAGATAAAGCGCCTTCAAAACTTATTTCAATTGATAGCTTCAAATATAACTTCAACGATCAACCCCTAGAACTTGAAGGGGCTTACGTTGCTGATGAATCAGACATTAGTTTAATTGAAGCCCAGATAAAAGACGAAGTTGAAGAAAATCTCTGGCAAGCTGATGAATTCGAAGACCTTAAAAAAGAAGTTTCAGCAAAATTTGAAGAAGCCAAAAATACTTTTCAACCAACAAGAAATGATTTTGACGAATCACTTTTCAAACCCCTCGATGCAAATGATTCTGTGGAATGGAAAGAAGCAGAAGAACTCTTTAACCAAGATTCATCATTTTCCGCTTTTGAGACTCCAATTTTGGCATCCTCCTCAACTCCTGCTCAAGTAAACATGGACGAACTTCGCGGTGAGATTGAGCATATGGTGAAGAGGTACGTGAAACAATATATGGATGAAATGTTCCAGAAAAACACTGAGAAAGTTGCCTGGGAAGTTATTCCAGATCTAGCAGAAAATCTCATCCGCCAGGAACTTTCAAAAATTTCAAATAAAATTTTAAACGAGCAAGGCTAAGAGATTAGTCTTAAGCTTCCGTTGTAGAGACGATTGATTTGCCCACCGGTGCAAACTTCAGCTTCGCCATTTTCACCTAGACCTTGAAATATTCCTTCAAAAACTTCATTGCCTTCTGTTATTCGCACCATCTGATTGAGATGCACACAGCGAGCTAGCCAGTCTTTCCGTAAGCTTTCAAGGTCAGTGTAGCGATTATCAATGATGAATTGGGCAATTTCGGCACTCCAACTTTTCTTATCAAATTCGAATCCAGCTGAATATATTCCGCCAAATTCCTCTTCCTGAGAAAAAAGATTGAGACCAATACCTGTCAGTAAAAAATGTTGATTTGCCTGAATGAGAATACCTGCACATTTTTTTGAATGTTCATTCCATAAATCATTTGGCCACTTTAGTTTTAATTTTTTGCCTTTCATCTCAAAAAAATTTGAGATGATAACAGCAACTTCCAAAGCAGTATAACTCATCACAGAATGCGCTCTTAAATTCAGAGAAAAACATAAAGTTCCCGGCATCGCATTCCACTTATTTTCTCCACGCCCTCTTCCTGAAATTTGATTTTCACAACTTACAAGAATTGTTTCCGGAGATGACAGGTTGTTTAATTGTTCTTTTAACAGCTCTTGTGTAGAATCACAGTCGCTTACATGAACATGCTTAATCATTCGAGGTTCCTATGTCGTCCATTAAAAGAGATACTCCACGCCCTATTAAATTTACCCCTGGAATTAATCCCTATGCTCATGGATCAGTCATGGCAGAATTTGGTAATACCAAAGTTCATATCACTGCTTCTGTGCAAGAATCAGTTCCCCCTTTTCTTAAAGGAAAAGGTCAGGGCTGGGTAACCGCAGAGTATTCAATGCTTCCTTCTTCTACTCATACTCGCTCAGATAGAGAAAGAAAAGGACCCTCAGGCAGGACTCAAGAAATTCAACGGCTAATTGGTCGCGCTTTGCGCTCTGTGGTTGATTTAAAAAAACTAGGTGAGCGCTCAATCTTAATCGACTGTGATGTTATCGTGGCTGATGGGGGTACTCGCACTACTTCTATTTCTGGGGCTTACATAGCTCTTGAGATGGCAGTGAAAAAACTTATGCGTGATGGTTTATTAAAGGAAACTCCGATCAAAGATGGCCTCGCAGCGATTTCAATTGGTCTTACAAAAGAAAACGAAGTTATCGCAGATCTAAATTACGAAGAAGATTCTTCTTGTGGCACTGATATGAATATCGTGATGACTTCAAGTGGAAAATTTGTAGAAGTTCAGGGAACGGCAGAAGGTGAACCATTTTCAATGGATCACTTACATGCACTTTTAGGTTGCGCACAAACAGCCTTAAAAGTTGTGATCAAAGAGCAAAACGCCGTGCTCGCTAAACTCTAATGCAATCATTTCTCCTAGCCTCCGGAAATGCTCATAAAGCAGAAGAGTTTAAAGAGCTTTTCCAGGGCACTCTTACGATCAATCCTGCACCTCAAACGCTGGAAGTGGATGAGACTGGAAAGACCTACACCGAAAATGCGTTCCTTAAGGCCAAGGCTTATTACGAAACTTATAAAACTCCTGCGCTGGCCGATGATTCTGGCCTTAACGTCGAGTCGCTTCCGGACATCTTAGGTGTTCAAAGTGCACGCTTTGAACCAGCACTTAAAGATTATTCAGATAAGTGTAAAAAGGTCATCGAGCTTCTTTCCACTAAAGAGAATCGTGCCGCCTATTTTGTGTGTGTCTTATGCTTTTATTTGTCACCAGATGAGGTTTATTTCTTTGAGGGTAGGGTTCATGGAACCATCGCTTTTGACCTCAAGGGAGAGAAGGGTTTTGGGTACGATCCAATTTTTATTCCTGAAAGAAAAGAGCAGGATCAGAAGAGTTTAGCGGAGCTTTCCGAATGGAAAAACGAGTTTTCGCACAGGGCCAAGGCGACTCAGTCTGCCCTTCACTTCTTTAAAGAATCAATGGACAAAACACGGAATAAGCCTTAAAAATATTGCTCACTAAGAGTCGGGGTGTAGCGCAGCCTGGTAGCGTATCTGCTTTGGGAGCAGGTGGTCGTTGGTTCGAATCCAATCACCCCGACCACTTTTTGAAATCAGTTCTTACTCATCTCATAACTTTCATCAATATTCGTTTTCCAAAAAACTTTGAAATCAAAATCTAGGCCATCGTCTTGTTTAAAAACTTGTTCAGAGAGTTTTATTTCCAATGCAAAATTTAAAACTTCGTCAGTGTTAAAAAGTGGTGCCTTGTTTGTTGGAAGTTCGCGACCTCTTACGGTTGGAACTAAATTTTTGAGATCAATACGATAAATATTTTTTAAGTTGGTAGGAACGAGTAAGCACTGATAGCTAAGTTCTCCATCGACGTTTGGTGAGTATCTATTCACCGTCGAAAAAACGGCCCTCGCCTTAATCTCATTTATACCTTCAACGCTGACGTATAGAATTGGCGAATTTTTTATTTTGATCGGCGTTCGTATACCAACAAAACCAACTCGCTTTCCGTTCTGGCCAATAATTCCCAGTAAATTTCCTTGAAGCCTAGCTCCATTGGAATCTGTTGTTACAAAAACTTTTGTTTCTCCACCTCGAGTAGTGAAGTCTGAGTAAGTTTCAGAGTCAGGAAAAGGAAGGAATCCAATAAGGGTCAAAATCATTGAATTTAGGAAGACCATAGTCACCTCATTTTTACTCTAAGCCTCTACAAGACCTGTTTTTGTTTTTATAGAAGAAGTCCGCTTGAAAGAGAGCAATTTTACTCAAGGCTTTCAGTCGGTTAGATAACCTCAAGAATAAGTTTTCTGCCCATCTTTTTTACACCCCTTGTAAGACTTACAGCCTCAATGCTTGAGACCTCTAAATCCCTTTATTATTTAGGGTATGAAGACTTTACTTTTGTTTATCGGGCTACTCATGTCGCTTTCATCGGAAGCGAAATTACTCCATATCATTCACACCAATGACCTCCATTCCTATTTCAAAGGTTATAAAGACGGTCGCGGTGGTTACGCAAAACTTAAAGGTAAAATTGAAGAACTAAGGGCTCAGTCTCAGCAAAGTGGAATAGACGTCTTGCAACTTGATGCCGGCGATTTTGGAGAAGGGACATCGTTTTTTCTATCTAAAGAAGGATCTGCCTCTATTGAAGCTTTAGGAATGCTTGGAACAGAAATATCAGTTATCGGAAATCATGATCACATGCTTGGTGGAAACATTCTTGGTAATCAAATCCGCAAAGCGAATGTGAAAACACAATTTTTATCTGCCAATATCGTTCAGACACCTGAAATGAATCTTGGAAATCTTGTCATGCCTTTTAGAGATATCGAAAAGGCAGGAACTTCAATCAGAGTCATCGGACTATCAACGGCAGAAGTCCATTTTCAATATCCACTCCTTCCTGGATTTATTTTACCTCCCGCGATCATTGGAACTGAGCAAGCAAATCTTGCCAGAAAAGCGGGTAAGAAATTAATTATCGCTTTGACTCATATTGGGCAATCATCTGATATCGATCTTGCTAAAAAATCATCAGAGATTGATCTAATTGTAGGTGGGCATTCTCATGACCGGATAGAAAGAGTTCTTTATGTAAAAAATAAAAAAGGTAAAGATGTTCCCATTGTCCAAGCTGGTGCTCATGGGTTAGTTGTCGGAAGTTTGATGCTTGATTTAAAAGATGATGGAAGTTTTGAAGTTGTTGATTATAAATTGCACGAAATTCTTGCTCCTATGTTTGAGGATCAGCAGATGGCACAATTTGTGGCCGATGCAGCCGAAGGTAGGAATCAGTATTTTGGCGGAAGATGGGATGAAATTATCGGTGAAACACTCATTCCTTTCTCTGGTTATAAAAATGGAGTGAATCTCGCTGGCGAGAGCTGTTGGGGCGAACACATGGCAAAGATGAGTCAGGAGGCAACTAATGCTGACCTCGCTATTCATCTTGCTCAATTTGAAGGGCAGGCACTAGAGCCGGGTAACGTAAGTTTTGGGGACATGATCGAAAATTTCCCTCATTTTAGGAATTACGGTGATCCAGGATGGCAGATATCAACAATCAAAGTTTCAGGAAAAGCACTCAAGATTTTACTTAAAGCAATCATTAATTTGAAACACCTTGGAGTGAATTTCCATGGTATGAATTACAGAAAATTTACGATTCCAGCTTTTATTCCTTATTTAGGTGGAAAACAGTATGCGTTTGCACTCAGAGTGAAAGGAAAAAGAATTGATAATAATGGGCAGTACATCGTCGCCTTTCCCTCTGAAGTTGGTCACGCTTTGAAGTTGAGCTTGCCGGAAGTTGCTAAAAAAGTTTTCCCTGACTTAAAAAACACTGAGAACTACTACTGGCAAATTATGGAAGACTATATTAAAAAGAACAGTCCCATTTCATGTATCGACAAAAGAAATGAAGTTAAACTTTTAGCTCCGGATTTAGATTAATTTTTTTTAAAATCTTTACTTTGTTTTGCATTATCTCAATATCATCTTTTGCAGGCGTGAATCCTTATTGTGAGGATCTCTTCCTAGCTCAAAAAATGGCGGGAATTGTACTGAAGACGGTTGTGTTAGCTCTTTTAAAAAGATTATCTTCCTTGAGCTACGTCTTTGAACCAACCAGCGTTGGTATGGCAGCTTTGACTGGAATGGTTATTAGTAGTCCGGAAAACTTCACTAGGTTTTTAGAAATCTCAACAGCTAGTGTCTGTCGCTGCCTTAGTATGTCAGGTAGTGAATCTGATACTTTATGGGATCTGACTTACGAAATATGGGTTCAGTTAAGTCGCCTTCGCCTTTAAAGAAATCAGATGGCAGAGATGTCTTGACCACCAGATTGCCGCAAGACTTTCTCCTGAGCTTTTTGAGGTCTATCACTCAAGACGTGGCGTCTTTCAACGCCTTCTACGTGGTCTTTTTTAATACCAGTCGCTTTTCCTCTCATCATTTTTAGAAAACTCGCTACTTCTCTCATCTTATAAAAAAAGAATTTTGGACTCATAGGTACTCCTTTCTTTCATAACTAAATAAGAAGCAGGATCGATGCCAATCTTGGGTGAGCTTGATCATGTCTCTTCGGGGCTTTTGGCCCCACGGTGTGTTTTTTCTAGGGGGTGGCGTTGAGTCATTGACACCTTTTGTGAGGGAAAGTAAGTCCAAAAAATCTAGACAGGCCGTTTCCCTATAAGGGATGATGAGTCATCTTTAGATTTATCTGAGTGAAATGGACACATGATGTGGAAGATTCATTTGGTTTAGAGGTAACACAAACACTTTGCGAGAGGACAGCACATGAGGCTTAACAGGCTCATTATTCAGGGATTCAAATCCTTCAAAGATAAAACAGTCATCATTTTTGACGAAGGCATCACAGGGATCGTAGGTCCTAACGGTTGCGGTAAATCAAATATCGTCGATGCTTTATTTTGGGTCATGGGCGAGCAATCAGCGAAGCACCTTCGTGGAACTTCCATGAAAGATTTGATTTTCGCAGGTTCATCTAAATACACACCGGCCTCATTCGCAGAAGTGACTCTTGTTTTAGATAATGTTAACGGAAAACATATTCACATCAATGGCACAGTCGCAAAGCCTGCTGAAATTCATCTTACTCGTAAATTATACCGTAACGGCGAAACAGAATACCGTATCAACGGAGAGCCAGCTCGCCTAAAAGATATTCATGAAGTATTCATGGATACAGGTGCAGGAGCGAAGTCTTACTCAATTATCGCGCAAGGTGAAATCAATAAGCTCGTGCAGGCAAAACCTGAAGAGCGTAGAGTGATGATTGAAGAAGTGGCAGGGATTACGAAATTTAAACTTCGTAAGCGCGAGTCTCTTAAAAAAATTGAGCAGACTCAGTCAAATCTTGTTCGCTTAGAAGATCTCCAAAATGAAATTTATAAAAATCTAAAAAATCTTGAGCGTCAGGCAGAGAAAGCTGAAAAAGCACGTACTCTTCGTGAACGCATTAAGAAATATGAATTAATTGTTGAATCTCACAGAGAGCATGATTATATCCAGGATTACGTTAACGCTCACTCAATGCTTGAGTCTCGTGGTGTTGAGCATGAAAACTTAACTCTTCGTAAGTCACAGCTTGATCTTCTCCTAGAAGATGAAAAAATCCAGAAGACCGACATGATTGAAAAAATCGATGTTGCTCAGGATGATTATAACGAGCACTCACGTGAACTTGCAGCTGCTGAAGAAAGAGTTAAACACCTCAAAAAATCTTTGATTGATAAAGAAAAAAATATAGATAGGGCCAATCGTGAGAACGAAGAGCTCTCAATCGATATTGAAAAACGTTCTGAGCGCCTAGAGGCTTTAACTTCTCAGCTATCTGAACTTGAATCAAATAACTACGAGCAAATGGATTTCTCGACGCTTGAAGAGAAAGTTGAGCTTCTTAAATCGCAAATGTACGATCTTGAAGAAGAGCTAACGGAAAAGCGTCGTGATCTCACAGCTTCAAAAGAGAAACTTCAGGCATTGGATAACGAAGCCTTTAAGAATTCTTCCAAGCTTGAAGAGTATTCGCGTCTACTTCAGGATTTAACTTCTGAAATTGAAACATTAGAAAAAACAACTTCAAACTTCACTGACGATTTGATGAAAGATCGTGCAACAGTGAAATCTTCAGGGGCAAAAGTTGAAGAGTTCAAGGCGATTCTCCCTGACCTGAAGTTTGAAGTTGAAAAACTTAATACTGATCTAAAAGCAAGCGACGTAAGATTTCGTGAACTATCACGCGAAGTTATTCAGCTTGAATCAAAACGTCATTCACTTATTGACATCAATAACTCAGCTGAAGGCCGTCGTGCTGGTGCCGTTAAACTTGTTCAGAAAGTGGGCGATGGAACTTTAGAAGTTCTGGGTAAACTTATTGAATGTGACCAAGAGTACGCTGTTGCCGTTGAGCAGCTTATCGGAGAATCGCTGGACGTTGTGCTTGCAACATCTGGCAAAGAGACTTTCTCAAAACTCATGACAGACTTCGATGCTACTGTTGATGTTTTATGGCCGCAAGATTCAACAATATCGATTGAATCTATTGGAAGACTTGAAACTCAGGGCTGCCAAAACATGAAAGCTCTGGTTGATATCGTAAGAATCAATAACCCTCAATACACTGAAAAATTATCAAAGATCCTTAACGGATTCTTTGTTGTCGAGAACTTAACTACGGACCTGGCCTCGAGGATTAATCCCGAGATCCAGTTTAAAGGTCTTGTTTCTAAGGATGGAAAAGTTCTCATCAAGAAAGTTGGGAACTCAGTTCTTTACGGTGTTCGTCTGGATTCAGCCTCTGAAGCTCAAGGTATCGTTCAACGTAATAACCTGATTCAGGAAATGGGTATCGAGCTTGAGACCAAGCAAGCTGAGCTCGCTATTGTTGAAACTACCATCATGCAACTTGAGACAAATCTTGCAGAGAATCGTTTGGTCCTTGAAGAGAAGACAAAAGAGTTTAATGAGATCAATACGATTCACGCAGCTACCAAAGCAGCTCTTGAATCAAAAGAAGCGAATCAGTCTACAAACTCTGGTCGCTTGCAGATTCTTCAAAATAGAAAGTCTGAAACATCAAGCTCTCGCCTTGATCTTTTAGAAGCTGATGAAAAAATTATTAACGCTAAAGATGAACTTGATGCTCAAGTTAAAGAGCTTGCTTCGAATTTAGCTGATATTGAATCTCGCCATCATGAAGTCAAAATTAGTTTTGAGAATGAGCGTGATGATATGATGGAACTCAAAGTGAAAGCTCAGAGTTACCAACAGCAGCTCACTTCGCTTAAATCTCAGATCGAAGACGTGACTGCCCAAATTGATCGTTACAAAGAAAAGCAGCAAGCAAACCTTGAGCTTCTTGATACCTATCAGACTGAAATTGAAAATGCTCAGACTGAAGCTGAAACCGTTGAAGCTTCTAACCGTGACTTATCTGAGGTTCTTTCTGATAAGGAAACTTATCTCAATCTCTTAAAAGATCAGATCGCTCAGATCATGCTTTCAATGCAGGAAAAAGAATCAGAAGTTAAAGAGATCACAGCTCGCTTAAATAAGATTGAGAAAGAGAATGTTGAGCTCGAACTTAAGACTAATATGATCATTCAGGAAGAAGAACTTCTTGTGAAAGACATCTTTGAACGCCATAAGATTGATCTTCGTAACATCATGATGAAGCATCTTGAAGTGAGCTCAGATAAGATTGAAGGCCTGAAAGATCTAACTTCCATCTACATCATGGAAACAGAAGATGGTCCTAAGACGATTGAAGCCCTTGAATATGAATTCGAGAAACGCTTCCCTGGTCAGATCAAAGAAGCTCGCGAAAAATTTAAAGACTACAAAACTGAATTCAATCGTCTCGGTGAAATCAACTGGGCTGCTATTGAAGAATACGATCGTCAGAAACTTCGTTATGACTTCCTCAAATCGCAGGAAGAAGAACTTAAAAAATCACTTACAGATCTTCAAACTGCAATTGCTCACATTGATGAAAAATCAAAAGAGCGTTTCAAGGAAGCCTTCACTGAAGTTAATGAGCGCTTCTCGAAAGTTTTCCCGATCATCTTTGGTGGTGGTGAAGCGAAACTTGAAGTTACTGGTGATCTTGATTCTATCGAGTGCGGGGTAGACATTATCGCTAAACCTCCAGGCAAGAAAATGCAATCAATCACTCTTATGTCGGGTGGTGAGAAAGCAATGACGGCCGTATCTCTCATTTTCTCAATCTTCCTTGTTAAGCCATCTCCGTTTTGTTTACTCGATGAGGTTGATGCTCCACTCGATGATGCCAACGTTGGTCGATTCAACGAACTTCTTCGTGAGATGAGTTCAGAGTCGCAATTTATTTTAATTACTCATAACAAGAAAACCATGGAACTGAATGACACTCTTTACGGGGTGACCATGCAGGAGCCCGGCGTCTCTAAAGCCGTCTCTGTGCAACTCCATTAGTGGTTTGTGGACAGGGGAAAAGTAACTTCAGTAAGAGGAAGCTTTCCCCTTTTTTTTTGGAACGAATATGAAACTTCTTTTGATTCTTGCTCTTATACCCACACTGACTTTTGCTAAAAGTTTTGTACCTAATTCTTTTTCATCTAATTATGAAGAAAGCATTACATCTCTTGTCACTGGAAAAGAGAAAAAGAGCTTTGGTAAAATTGATTATAAATTTCCAGGAAACCTTCGGTTCGAAGTCACTTCTCCAGTTCCGACCTTATTTGTGGTTAATCCCTCAAAGAGCTGGCTCTATCAGCCCTCACGCGTGAAAGGAGAGAAAGATCAGGTGACGGTTCAAAGATCAACGAATCTTCCTTTCATCCGATTTCTAGATTCAGTTAAAAACGGAATTGAAAACTCAAAGCTATTCACAACAAAATATAACAAGAATGATTTAACTCTCACTTTTGTTAAAACAATTCAGAAAGAAATGGGTTTCATTGAAGTTGTCCTTCATGCCGACAAAGAAGCTAAAGCTATTAAAGAGCTTAATGGATTTCAAAAAATCACGTTGAAGCAAATTAATGGTTCAAAAATTAGTATTAAGCTTATCGATATGAAAGAGAACGTTCATTTTCCTCCTGGTAACTTTGAATTCTCTCCTTCGGCGAACACAAAGATCATCACTCAATAAACACCCCCGGAAGTAGCTATCTCCCGAGGGTCTTTGGGTAGGGATCTCGGACAGAACAGAACAATGGCTAAATCCCGTAGGCCTTAATCAGGACCGCCATGCCAAAAACGTTCATTATTAGTGTTAGGGCGTAAAAACTAATTAAATTCACTCTTACTCCTTAGTTGCTGTTTAAATTTGAAATTAAGCGGCTAAAGCTTCGGCCATATTTATATAGATGTCAGTTGTGCAATCATCTGTGTGGGCGTACTGAACCTGATTTTTGCCAGTTGTGGTGATCTCATGGAGTTTCACGCCCATATCACAATCTTCGTAATTAGAATTTATTGAGCTTGAGGCCGTAAAAGTGCAATTGTTAAAATTGCAGTTCTTGAACTTGCACTTCTTAATGTGTGAAAATTCGAAGCTGCAATTATCAAAGACACAGTTTTCAAAGGTAACCCCTTGAAACTCTACAGCATAGAACACACAATCGGAGAAAACTACTTGTTGGTAGGTGCTCAAAAGAACACGTGAGCCTGCAAGTATTTGAGAGGTGATAACGACCGAAGCTAACTGCTCGTCCTTGATGAGCTGGTAGCTTTCTGATGAATCTAATTGAGTCTTTTCAATTGTTTGTGTGATCATAGTCTCTCCGATTGATCTAGTTCCTGACTGCAATAATAATCCATTTTGACTATTTGCGTCAAGAAAAAGAATTGCATTAAGATTTTTTTTTGCAATCCGACAAGGAAATCAAGGGGGTGGACCATGATCCGCTTTAGCTCAGACTTCTTAGAAAATTTCCTCGCTATTGTCCGCAAGTACATGCAGTTGCGAGGTGGGCTCACTCAGAAAGATCTATCAGAAATGATGAACGTGGGGATCTCGACCATGTCTCGCTTCTTGAATTTGAAGACAAGTAATGTCGACGAGCAACTTGTTGCAAACATCATCGCGACATTAAATATCCCATTGCATGAAATTATCGATGGCGTTGAAGAAGACTCCACCGAAACCTTCAAGCGTCTGGTGCAATTTTATAAAGACCAGAAAACATCCGATCAGAAGATTAGTGATGAGGCAACCCGTCCGAATGAAACTCGCACTAAGACCACGGCAACGATAAATGTCGGTGGGAAAAAGCAGAGCATGCCTTTCGGTGAAGCAGGCCCAGTGAGTTCAACTCGAACTGATATTTCAATTCGTGAAAAACTTGAAACGTTATCACCAAGACAGAAAGCTTACTTAAATGACTTTTTGAATCTTGATATTAATGACCGCGATCTGATTGTAGATTTAGGCGATGCTATCTTTAGATATTTTCGCCAAAGGAATGTGGAGTTTTGATTCGATTTTTTATTGTCTTATTGATGACGACCGCTGCAGTCGCTGCGCCTAAAGAGATTGAGGTGTGGTTTATCTCCAATTCCAAAGTCACACTTTTAAATGATCTATTGAATAAGCCACAATACGTCTATAGATCTCCTACCGCCGAGCTTCAATGCCAGGAAATGGGTGATTATTGTTTTGATCCTCAGTATGGATTGTATAAAAAAGATGATGCAAATGCTGAGGTTGTTGAAACAGCAAAAATTTCCTCTGATGGACCTGTCATCACGGCGGGTGCTTCTATAGATAGAAATCTCATTGACTGCGATCCTAAAAACTATTTTGATGTTTTCTGTGGCAAAGCAAAGAATCAGCCACAAGCAACTGCCAAACTAGATTTGTGGATAGACACAAGTGGCTCGATGAAAGAGTTTGATTACTCTGATAAAGAGGGTAACTGTCATCGAAAAAGTTTAGTAAACGAGCTTGATAAAGTTTGCGGCTTTAATCAGAAAGTAAACGTCATGATGTTTGATACATCTATTAAGCAGGCCGGAACCATTGACCAACTATGCCTTAATCAAGGCCTCAATGAGTATAAACGACTGATGGATTGGGTTGAAAGATCAGATGCTAAGAAGCTAGTCATCATTACGGACATTTATGAATTTCATAAAGAATTCTCAGATTTTATTGAGAGTAAAGATGGAAAATTAAGAGGAGATAAAGATCCTCTGACGGCAAAACAAATGGTCAACCTCTCTGACGAACTTGCCAAAAGCTGCAAATAATTTCAAAATCCATTCATGACTCTTAAAGCGCTTTTTTCTTGGTCAAAAAATGAATTCTCGCATCTCCCATGGCGTGAGAATCGCTCCCTTTACCGCACTCTTGTTTCTGAAATCATGCTTCAGCAAACCACCGTAGGCACAGTTAAAAATCACTATGAAAGATTCTTGTTGCGGTTCCCAACTCTTGAGAGTCTTGCCAATGCGACGGAAGATGAATTAATCGTTGCCTGGAAAGGGCTGGGCTATTACCGCCGTGCTCGAAACTTGAAAAAAATTGCAGAAGCTATCGCCAGTGAGCATAAGGGAAAATTTCCAGACGATCTAGATGTGTTGATGAAAATCCCCGGCATCGGTCCTTACACGGCAAATGCCATCGTCGGTATTGGGATGGATAAAAAGGCACTTGCCGTTGATGCCAACCTCGAACGAGTGATTGCCCGATTATTTGGAATTAAGGCAGAGAAGGGGCTTAAACTTCAAAAAGAAATTCATCAGCAGTTTATAAATAAGAAAATATTCAACGAGAAAATTTCGTTTCGTGAGTTGAATGAATCTTTAATGGATCTGGGAAGAACATTTTGCCAGGCAAGAAAAGCCACCTGTGAATTGTGTCCCTTAAAAAAAGATTGTCAGGCCTTTTCTCTTGGAAAGCCCCTGGCGTTCCCGTCTGTGAATGCTCAAGTGAAGGCAAAAGAAAAAGCTGATGAGCATGAAATTCATCTTCTTCGAATTATTGTCATAAAAAAAGATCAGATGCTTGTGTATAAAAAATCAAAATCGGAATGGTTATCTGGTCAGTTTGAGATGCCCACATTCATCTTATCTACGACAGATAAAAAGTTAAACCAGTACCCCCGCCTTGATAGTTTAGATGAAGAGAAAATCTCTTTTAGCTTCATCACCGGGATAACTAAGTACAAAATTAAAAATAGTGTTCTTGTTTCATCTGAAAAAGAGTTCAAAGCCTTTAAGTTTTCATCACCTTTAGAATGGCGCTCGATCAATGATGAAGATTCTAATTTGTCGACTTCTACCCTTAAGGCAATCGCTAAGTTGGCGAAACTTCCATCGAAGGCATAGCGTTTTAGTTTCTTGTCTAACTCTCGTTTGTATCAAGGTCATCATGGCCTGTTTAGGATAGGAAGATGGAACTGCTTTCACTGACAAATAAAGGTCTCTACTGCGCTTTAGGCGACTTCTACATCGATCCTTGGAAAGAGGTGGATCGCGCTGTTATTTCTCACGGACATGGAGATCATGCTCATCCAGGAATGAAAGAATATATAACCGTCGATCAAGGCGAATTTATTCTTAGAAAAAGAATCTCTGGTGCAAATCTTAAAACCTATCCTTACAGGCAAAAATTCAAAATGGGTGAAGTTGAAGTCAGCTTTCATCCTGCCGGACATATTCTTGGTTCATCGCAAGTTCGTATTCAACATAATGACGATGTCTGGGTTTTTACGGGCGATTTTAAAAGAGACTTAGATTTAACTTGTGAACCTTTTGAAGTTGTTCCTTGTGACGTTTTTATTTCTGAAGCAACTTTCTCTCTACCTGTTTATCGATGGCCGGACTTTCGTGTTGAAATGAAAGAAATCTTTGAATGGTGGATGAAGAATCGCGAAGAAGGTTATAACTCTGTTCTTTGTTGTTACGCTTTAGGGAAAGCTCAAAGAATTATTGCAGGACTTCGAGAGCTTACCAGCGAAACCATATGGGTTCATGGAACTGTGGATGAACTGAATCAGAGTTACGCTAAATCTGGTCTCATATGGGAAAATGTTTTGAAAGTTCCATTAGAGACCAAAGAGAAATTCACTGGCGCTTTGATTCTATGTCCCCCATCTGCTTTGGGATCAACCTGGAATAAAAGACTTTCTCCAAAAAAAGTGGCTTTTGCATCGGGATGGATGAGGCTTCGTGGTAATCGAAGACGCAAAGGGTATGAAAGAGGGTTTGTGATATCAGATCACGCCGATTGGCCTTCACTCATAAAGACAGTAAAAGAAACCGGATGTAAGAAAGTTTATTTCACTCATGGCAATACAGATTCCATTGTTAAATATCTCAATGAAGAAGGAATAAGTGCCTACGATCTAAAAATGCCTTATGACACCGATGGAGAGTCATAATGGAAAGATTTGTTGAGCTCTTAAAAAACCTCGATCAAACCACATCAACTTTAAAAAAAGTGGAAAGCTTAATAAATTATTTCAAAGATAGCCGTCCAGAAGATGCCTGTTGGGGTTTATTTCTTATTTCTGGAAATAAAGTATCAACAAAAGTTAATCGGACTTTTTTACAAGAATCCTTTTGCGAATTTATTAATATGCCTTTTTGGTTATTTAAGGAGTCGACTTATCACGTTGGCGATTCCTCTGAAACCATGGCGCTTCTAAGAGGACCGATCGATAAACCGCTCACACCGCCAGCTTTGGGAGAGTTTATTGAAAAAGAACTTCTTACTTTAAAAAAACTTGAACCTAATATAATTAAGGCAAAACTCCACCAATGGTGGACTTCTTATGATGAACAGGTTTTATTTCTCATCCATAAATGCTTTTCAGGAAACTTCAGAGTTGGGGTTTCAAAAAATCTTTTAATTGATGCTATGGCACAGATTGCAGGTATCGATAAAGAAACGATGAGCTTCAGGCTTATGGGTGACTATCAGCCGACTCCTCAGTTTTATAATAATCTTTTAGTGCAAGATGTAACGATTGAGAAAAAATCTAAACCCTACCCTTATTTCCTGGCTTCGCCTGTTGAAAATGCAGACGAAATGTTCGCTGATTGGAAAGAGTGGTGTGTTGAATGGAAGTGGGATGGAATCCGTTCTCAAGTTATCAAGCGAGATGGCGAAGTCTTTTTATGGTCTCGCGGCGAAGAATTAATTAATGAAAGTTTTCCAGAAGTTTTAGCACAAGCGATGAACCTTCCCGATGGGACGGTCATAGATGGAGAGCTCTTGCCTTATAAAGAGGGAAAGGTTTTAACGTTTGCTGAATTACAAACTAGACTCAATCGTAAAAAGATTTCCAAAAAGGATCTTGAGAAAACACCTATTTCAATCATGGCCTATGACATTCTGGAATGGGGTGGAGTTGATATACGGAGCCGTCCCCTGGTTGAGCGCAGAAAGATTCTTGAATCCTTGAACGTTTTTCCATTATCAGAAATAGTTTTATTGAAAGATATAAATGAAGCAAAAAAAATCAGACTCCAAAGTAGAGAGAGAGGCGTTGAAGGTTTTATGCTTAAACGCTGGGAATCTCTTTATCAATCTGGTCGTAGGCGTGGGGACTGGTGGAAATGGAAAATAGAACCTCTGTTGATTGATTGCGTACTCCTCTACGCTCAGTCTGGAACTGGTCGCCGCTCAAATTTATATACAGATTACACTCTCGCTGTTTGGAATAATAACGAGCTCATTCCTGTGACAAAGGCCTATTCAGGTTTAACGGACGAAGAGCTGAGTTCTATGGATAATTGGATTAAGAAGAATACCATCGAAAAGTTTGGTCCAGTTCGTTCTGTGAAACCGGAGCATGTTTTTGAAATTGCCTTTGACGGTATTCAGGAATCAACCCGCCATAAGGCCGGTGTTGCCTTACGATTTCCGAGAATTAATCGATGGCGAAAAGATAAAAAACCTGAAGAAGCGGACACCCTAGAAAGTGTAAAAAAATTATTAAATGAACAATAAGCTTAAGTGGATTGAAGATTGGTTTTCATCCAAAGGTTGGAAGCATCGAGAATTTCAGAAGGATGCTTGGGAAGCCTATTTCCGTGGGAATAATGGTCTCATTCACGTTTCAACTGGTTTTGGTAAAACATATGCAGGAGTTCTCGCTGCACTGGCAGAGATGACTCTAGAAAAAGAATCAGCTGCGGGAATACACATTCTCTATATTTCTCCTTTACGCGCTTTGAGTGCTGATATCATAAAATCCATTCAACAACCACTTCAGGAATTAAATCTACCTTATACCGTTGAAGGAAGAACTGGGGATACGACTTCCAATCAACGAGCAAAACAAAAAAAGAATCCTCCTTCAATTCTTGTCACAACTCCTGAATCCTTTAATTTACTTCTCGCCTCAGAGGAATATCGAAAAGCTTTAAAGAAATGCCGATTAATTGTTGTAGATGAGTGGCATGAATTAATGGGCAGTAAACGTGGAGTGCAGGTTCAGCTTTGTTTATCTCATTTAAAAAAAATTGCTCCTAAACTTAGAATCTGGGGACTATCGGCTACCGTCGGTAACCCGGCACTGGCAGGCGAAGTTCTCAATAGTGGAAAAGAAAAATTTTCTTTTATCACTGAAAAAGTATCTAAAGAAATTGAAATTCAGTGTCTCTTGCCGGATGAAATTGATTCCTTCCCTTGGTCTGGTCACTTAGGTCTCGCGATGCTTGAAAAAGTTATCAATCACCTTGATATGAATCAGTCCTGTTTGTTATTCACGAACGTCCGATCTCAAACTGAACGTTGGTATAACGAAATTCTTGTAAGGAAACCGGAGTGGGAACCGCTTATGGCGATTCACCATTCTTCAATCGAAAGAGAGCGACGCGAAGAAGTTGAGAATAAAATTAAAACAGGTGAACTAAAACTTGTCATCTGCACATCAAGTCTGGATCTCGGAGTGGACTTTCCGATGGTGGAAAGAGTGTATCAAGTTGGTTCTCCGAAAAGTATTTCTCGCTTTATTCAACGAGCAGGTCGTTCAGGCCATACTCCAACTGGTGTTCCAAGGATTTATTTTATTCCCACACATGCCCTCGAGCTTTTTGAATACATGGCGACGGAACTTGCCATTGAGAGGGGACTTAAAGAAGAAATCATTCCTCCTGAATTATCTTTTGATGTCCTTGCCCAACATATGGTGACGTTAGCAGCGAATGAAGGACTTATACCCGACATTGCTTTTGAAGAAATTAAAAGCACTTATGCCTTTAGAAACATCGAGCGCTATCACTTTGATAACTTATTACTCTTTTTAACCCAAGGTGGTAAAAGTCTCACCGCCTATCCTTACTACCATCGCTTAAAAGAGCTAAACGGCAAATATCTTGTTCACGATAAACGCATGATCCAGCAACACCTCATGAATGTGGGAACGATCACCTCTGATCCCTCTATTCGTGTAAAGTTCATGCGCGGAGGAAGTCTCGGTACGGTTGAAGAATCATTTGTCAGCAAAATGAAGAAAGGTGATCGATTTGTTTTTTCAGGCAAAGTTCTTGAATACGTGATGATTAAAGATCTCACGTTAATGGTGAAGCTCGCGCCACCTAATTCTGCTGCCATCCCAAGCTGGGCCGGTAGCCGTATGCCTCTTTCTTCTTTACTGAGCGTGCATCTCAAAGAAATCTTTGAATTGATCGAGGAAGGACGCTATAAGCATCCCTTGATTGAATTTCTTGCGCCTATCATCGAAGTTCAGAAAGCTCTTTCTCGTCTGCCTGGAAGAAATTATCTTTTGATGGAAGAGTCGTTAACCAGGGATGGAAAACACCTTTTTATTTTCCCATTCGAAGGACGACTTATTCACGAAGCTTTAGCAGCTCTTCTCTCTGTCAGAATGTCTCAGCAATCGAAAGTCACTTTTTCATTCTCTGTTTCTGAATATGGCCTTGAAATTCTGGCACCTTCAGATTACGAATTTAAAGTGGACGCGATGAAAGAATTCTTATCCATGGATAATCTTACAAATGACATTCAACGAAGCTTGAATATGACCCAGCTTGCGAAGAAACAATTCAGAGATATCGCTCAGGTCTCGGGACTGATTCATCAGAATCGGGCAGGGGATAAGAGAACGATGAAAAATCTACAAATGAGTTCATCTCTCCTCTTTGACGTTTTTCAAAATTATGAACCTGAGCAACCACTTTATAATCAATCTTACGATGAAGTCCGTTTTTTTCAGTTTCAGGAAAACCGACTCATAAGTGTGCTTCAGAAACTTAATACAATGCCTTTTGAATATTACAAGACAATGCGTCCTTCTCCCTTGGCGTTTCCACTGATCATTGAAAGAATTGGATCACTTGTCTCTTCAGAAACATTGCAGGACCGCTTAAAACGCATGAAGGAAAAATGGACAAAAGCGTAGTAAGAACTATTCAGGATGAAGAATTTATCTTCGATTGCCGAAGGGCCATTTATTGGCCACGTCGTAAGATTCTTCTTACTGCAGATCTTCATTGGGGAAAAACGCAATTCTTAAGAAATCATGGCATCGCCATCACCGATAAAGTTTTTGAAGCAGATTTACTAAGGCTGTCACAAGTCATGGATGATTATGAGACGACAACTTTGATCGTTTTGGGAGATCTCATTCATCACGAGAAAAGTTTAAGTAAAGGAATTGTAGAAAAAGTCGCTGATTTCCGAAATCACAATCCTTGCGAGTTAGTTCTCGTCAAAGGTAATCATGATCGTTTTACCCATTTTCCAGAAAGTTGGGGAATCGTTGAAGAAACAGAAATGAAAATTGATCAATTTTATTTTACTCACGAGCACAAAAACAAAATTAAAGATTATCAGTTCTCTGGACATATTCATCCCATGCTCAAGCTCAAAGCT
Source organism: Bacteriovoracaceae bacterium (assembly GCA_040399915.1). Classification (GTDB taxonomy): domain Bacteria; phylum Bdellovibrionota; class Bacteriovoracia; order Bacteriovoracales; family Bacteriovoracaceae; genus Peredibacter. Next base: position 872,798 of record JBBARE010000001.1, on the reverse strand, counting down.
GGGGTGGATATTTTACGCCTTCCTTCTTTTATTTTAAGTAATAAATGTTGTTTGCTGCCGGCCTTTAGTCACTTGACCGGCGGCCAGGATATTAAGCTTAAGAAAGATCAAGAAGCCATCGTCCTGATGGAGGATGGCCTTGAAGTATTTGGAAAAAAAAATTAACTTTAAACACCCAAAGAAAAAACCGAGATCAGGAATAAGCCGGATTCTGTATTAAACTATCATTCCTCTAGGTCCAAAGTTACCCGTGGACTCCAGCACCCTACCCGTGAGCTCCTCGAGCAGACTCAACGCTCACCTACATGGGCTTGCACCTCGTAGAGTTTACCTGGTTTCACTACGCACGTTTTCCGAAGAAAGCGCCATACATACTTTCTGTTGCACTTGTCCTCGCCTCACGACGGACGGGCATTACCCGCTACGATACTCTATGGTGTCCGGACTTTCCTCCCGTCGTTGCCGACCGGCGATAGCCCCCTGATCTCGGAGTGCGCATATTAGCGAGGTCTTGGTGGCTTATCAAGAGCTTTAAAGAATTGATATCAGGCAGTTAGCAAAGTAACTAATCTCTGTGGCCTAATAAGCCGAAAGGATTCTAACAAAATAGGAGAACCTTCATGAAATTGACGACTTTTATCACCCTCATCATCATGACTTTTTTAAGTGTTAGTTGTGGGGATAAGGATAAATCAAAATCAAATTCTGGAGTTTTTGGAAGTACACTTACGACTCAAGAAGGGTTTTACAATCTTCAGAACCAAAATATTGAAGTCGGTCCAGCGATCTATCCACCTTCTCAGCAATATGCACAAGTGATGAATCAGGCGCTTCAGCAAGCGCAGATGAATCGCGTTCAACCACTCAATGTGAATGGAGTTCAAAAATACCGAGCTCGCATTACGGCTTCTGCTAATACTTATCAACCAGTCAACGGTGGTTACAATCCTGGCTACAATCAGCAGGGTGGATTCAATGGTGGCGTTGTCCCTCAGGGAACATTGAATATTTCATTTATTCAATTCTACTAAGCTCCAAACGGTAAGAAAATTCTCGAACATTGCGGACATGTCTTTAGACCTTTCTGCATGTCAATTTCAGATTCATCTACTCGAGAAATCTTGAAGCGACAAAAATAGCAAGCCCCTTGCTCAATTCTGGTGAACGGGCCAAAAGCAAGGTTCTTTGCTGAGATTTTTATGAGTAAGGATTTGAAATCCACGGGCAATTCTTCCAGTAAAAGCTTTTGTCTTAAATCGATATTGATAATTTCTTGCTCGATTTTATCTAAATCCAGTTTTGATTCTTGCTCAATGTCTGAAATAGTTTTCTCAAGTCCTGCTGCAAAAGTTTTTGCTTCCTCAATTTCCTTTTCTATTTCATCCTGTCTCGATAAGTGAACCATGCCTTGTTCTTCGAGTGCTTCAATCTCGGCGGTAAAGGTTTGGATCTTTTTTGGGTCCCCGCCGATATCAATTATTCTTTGCTTTTGCTCACTCGCATTTTTCAACTTTTTATCAATTTCTGCCATCTCGCTATTTAAGGATATTGTTTCTTGCCTGAGTTTTGCGGTTTGCACAATTGCATCACTACGCCGATCATTTAACTTGGCCATTCGCTCGCAGTGGTCGCTCTGGGTCTTCAAGTAGTTGATTCTCATTTTAGTCAAAGAATCTATTTCTTTTAATTTAGAAAACCACTCAACACTCACTTCATTTTCCTTAGATTTAGACGATAATAGAGAACTAATGAAATCCAACTTAATCTACCTCAAAAAACACGAACTTTTCAAGGAACTGGACAACTTTAAAGACGGCCAGTTCTTTGCAATCGCTGACCAAAAAATTAAAAATCATCTTCCTCAGTGGATATCTTTTTCACCTCATATCTACTGGATCAAAAATCCAGAGGAAGAAAAGAGTCTGGAAAGCTTTGGTCATGCTTTGGAGTTCTTTTTAAAGCAAGGCATTACTCGAAATTCTACTCTTTATGCTTTCGGTGGTGGAGCTACAACTGACTTTGCTGGATTTGTCGCAAGCACAGTCCTTCGCGGGATTCAGTGGGTCGCCGTTCCTACTACGTTGCTCGCGATGGTTGATGGATCAATTGGTGGGAAAGTCGCTCTCAATATGCCACAGGGTAAAAACCTCGTTGGAGCTTTTCATTCTCCTGAGAGAGTTCTTATCTGCGGGGAATTTTTAACAACTCTATCTGAAAAAGAATGGATGTCAGGCAAGGGCGAAGTTTTAAAGTATGGATTTCTTTCAAAAGAAATTAACAAAATGATTCTGGATAAATCTCCTATTGAGGATATCGCCGTCGCTTGCGCGAATTATAAAATTGAAATTGTCGAAAAGGATTTCAAAGAAACTGGTGAAAGAATTCACCTTAATCTTGGTCATACTCTTGGGCATGCCTTCGAGTACAACTTGAAAATCCCTCACGGCCAAGCAGTTGCCATGGGACTTAAATATCTTTTTAAAATTATGAAAATTGATGATTCCATTTTACAATGGGAGAAGATGGTAAAGGCCCTCAACCTTCCAGCTGAGAAATTTGATATCCAAAACTTTCCCAATTTTGATTTTAGAGCGTTCTCTGCTTACCTGGATCAGGATAAGAAGAAGGTGGACGCTAAGCTTCGGTTAGTTCTCGTCAATGGAATCGGACTTTGTTATGTTCAAGAAGTCTCGTTTAAGGACTTTAAATCGAAGATTCAGCTTTATGAAGAGTTTAAGCATTAATAAAGGTTCAATTTTACCGGTAGTTAATCTTCCCTCCTCGAAGTCTTACGCCAATCGTGTTTTGATTCTAGCGGCAATCATTGAAAAATCCCCCTCAATTCATAACCTGCCAAACGCCACTGATGTCACAAATCTTTTAAAATGCTTCAAACAGATAGGACTTGATGTAGACCGAAAGGATAAGCACCTCGCTATAAAAAATTCTTTTCCCGCTTGTGAAAAGAGTGATCAAGATTTGGATGTAGGTGACGGAGGAACAACGGCCCGTTTTCTTGCTGCCATGCTTCTTCTGGGAAGTAAAACCTATACTCTTAAACTTGGAAAAAGACTCAAGCACAGGCCCTGGAAAGAATTCATTGATATCGCCACTTCCTTGGGAGCTAGAGCACTCCTCAATGATGATAAGTTAATCATTCAAGGGCCGGCACGATTCCCAGATAGTCTTGAAATCGACTGCACTCATACCACTCAGTTTGCTACAGCCTTGAGGCTTATTTGCCACAACAACAAAACAAAAGTTATTCCTAAAAACCTTAATTCATCCGTGAGCTATTGGCAGATGACAGAAAGCCTTTTAGAAGAAATGAAAACTACTCATCAGTATAGCATCCCATTGGACTGGAGTAGTGCGAGTTATCCGATGGCATTCGGAGCTCTCAATCATAAAATTTCTTTTCCTGGATTGTTTCCCGATAAATTTCAAGCAGACTCAAAATTTTTAGAAATTTTAAAAAGCTTCAAGGCCATAACTTTTGCAAGTGATGGTTCTGTTGTTGTGGCACCGATACAAAATAAGATGGATTTAATGTTTGATGTGTCAGATGCATTAGATTTAGTTCCAGCCTTATCTTTTTTTCTGGCTCATATTCCAGGCAAACACCAATTGAGTGGCATTCAAAATTTGATTCACAAAGAAAGTGATCGCCTCGCAGAAATTATCAAACTTTTAAAACTTTTCAAGAGGTCAGCATCAACTGATGGTGTGACATTAATCATCAATGGTAATGAGTCTATCATTCTTGAGCGCCAGGATTTAGTTATGGCAGATGATCACCGGATGGTAATGACTGGCTCCTTGTTTCTTCTGCACCATAATGGTGGAACTATTGCCCCTCAAGAAGCGGTAGAAAAATCGTTTCCAGATTTTTTTAAGCTTATTCAACGCCAAGCGCAGTGAAGATTTAAGGGAGATGAAGTTAAATTTAAGCATGAAAATTCTCCTGGTTTTTTTCCTCATGCTTTCTTCACTTTCTTTTGCTCAGGAAATAAAAGTTCTGTCTTGGAATGTTTTTATGCTTCCAAGGCCAATAAAATTTAGCCTTCAAGCAGAACGTACTCCTCTAATCATTTCAGAAATGCTCAAGAGTAATGCCGATATTATTTTTCTCCAAGAGGCTTTTCAGAATAAATTTCAAAAAGAAGTCTTAAAAAAAACAAAGCAGCAATACCCTCATCAATTTTATCTTGGACGAGAATCCGGTTCCTTTACTGTTTATGGTTCTGGTGTTTACCTCTTAAGTCGTTATCCCTTCAAAATTCTTAATAAGGTCTATTTTGATGATTGTACCGGGGCAGATTGTTTTGCTTCCAAAGGAACATTTCTAGCTGAGTTCACTATCCCAGATGGCCCGAAGATACAGTTTGCTCCTACCCACATGCAGGCCGGAGGGAAAAACTCAGCAATCAGGTTAAAGCAGCTTTCTGATATTAATTCGATCTTATCTATTAATGCACAAAATGGAGTTCCCCAGATTCTAATCGGAGATTTAAATATTGATGCTTTGGAGGGGGATGAGTTTAAAACAGCTCTTGATTTTATGCATATGAATTCTACGCCACTTGAGGGTGAACCTGGGTATACCAATGGTTTTCCAACCATTTGTTACACAAAGCCTGGAGATGATCACAAAGAATTGATCGATCATATATGGCTCAAGCCTCTCATATCGACCGCCAAAGTTTACCATCAAAAAGTTCGTCCATTCTCAGGAAAATTAGATGGTAAAGAATGCCCTTTGTCAGATCATTATGCCGTTGAAGCGATTATCAAATTGTAAAAATTACCTGTCAAAATATTCAACAATTACATAAACGCTACCCATTTTTTCAAAAAAATACATTCCTGATTCATTCAAGACTAGCATTATCCCAAACAAACAAACGGCTTCAAAACTAGATTGAACCATATTTTCGGAAGGGAGAATTTTATGAAATTTGTGAAAACGCTTATGTTGCTGACTGCTTTTGCAGCAGCAAACATTTCTGGTGTACATGCCTTAACTGATGAACAGGCCTTTGCAGAAGGTATGACTCCAATTGAACAGTATATGATCTCTGAAATGAACGCTGCTCTTACTCCTGGTCTAAATAGCGAAGGTGTTGCCCAAGCAGTTCGTTCTCACCGTGTAGTTATTGCTATAAATAAAGCTGCTAAAGGTCCAGGCGCTCAGACCCTCACTATGTTTGAAAACGGTGTAGAGATTCTTAAAGAAAAGATCTCTACTGGCCGTGAAAAAACGGAGAAAGCAAAATCTGGTCGAGTCTACCTTTCAACAACTCCGAAAGGTTATTTCCGTGCCACAAAAATGTACCAAGACTATCTTTCGTATACATGGAACGCTCCAATGCCTAACGCTGTCTTCTTTATTGGTGGGATTGCACTTCATGCAACAACTAAGTCACATTATAAAGAACTTGGAACTCGCGCTTCTGGTGGATGCGTAAGATTAATTCTTGAAACATCAAAACTTATTCGCACAAAAGTTATGGATACAGGACGTGGATCTCAGCCAGGTCAGTTCAGAGTTGTTAAAGAAGCCGCAGGAAGAAACATCATCGCAGGAAATACAGTTGCTGTTGATCAGATCAGCCGTCAGACGGGTGATATGTTGAATGCTAAAGTTAATTCTTGGGATACAGTAATTATCGTTTACGAAGAATAATAAAATGAAGAAGCTCTTCCTCTTTACACTCTTGTTATCATTTCAAGTCAAGGCAGATTCTCCTGCCTTGACTCAGGAATTCAAGACACTGGTTACGCAGAGTAAACTAGGTGCAGTCAAAAAGCAGGCGTACTGCTACTCTAAAGACGGAATCACCAATGGCTACCAGCCAGATAAGATTCAGAGAATAGCTTCTGTTACCAAGCTTTTTTCGACACTTCTTGCTTCTGAGACTATGAATCTCAATGGATCTTTTCTAACTAAAATCTATATTGGCAAAGATAGTCTACACATTGAGGGCGGGAAAGATCCTTACTTTGAAGAAGATAAACTTCTTCTCCTCTTTCAGGCGTTAAATAATTTAGGTCACACGTCATTTAAGCGAGTAACTTTTAGTCGTGATTTTTTGTTCTATGATGTTGCTATGGGAGAGTATCAAAAAATCACACCGGAAAAAACTAGATCTCGTCTGGCCTTCTACCTAAATCCAAAAAACATAGCTTCTCTGCGAGCAACTTGGCAATCAATAAGAAAGTTTGCTCTAGAAGAGGGAATTGAGCTCGAGGTCAAATCCCCTCTTTTGTCTGCTGCACAAGTCATTCTCTCAGATGTTAATCCCCTTCTTAATGAGAACCCAACTGTTTATAACCACCGATCTAAACCTTTTCACGCTCTTTTAAAAACGATGAACGTTCAGTCAAAAAATTATGTCGCTGAAAATGTTTATGAAGCTGGATCTGCTAGAAAGAGTTTTTCTGCCTTGATGACAGAAAATGGAATCGACCTATCATCATTCAAGCTTTATAACGGTTCTGGACTGCCGATAATTACAAAAAACATTCGTAAAGATAATCTTGCAAGCTGCCATATGATTCTTAAAGTTGTAGCTTTGTTAACTAAAAGTCTAAAAAGACATAATCTTTTGATGAGTGATGTTGTTGCTGTTAACGGTGGTAAAGACTTGGGGTCCTTTAGGACCAGATTTGAAAACTATCCGGAAACACATGATTCTGTTTTATCAAAAACCGGAACCTTAAAACACACTTCTTCCCTTGCCGGTGTTCTCATGATTGATGAGGAAACTCCATTTGCCATCCTTAACCACACATCAAATTCAGAAGGTGCTCGTAAATTTCAGGATAGATTTGTTTCAAAAATGTTTGATTACTTGGGAACTGCGACTCCTCTTGATTACACTAAAATTTCTATTTTCCCTTGGGATGGTAGTGAATTCTTAAAGTTATCACCAGTTCCAGAAGTTGCAATTGGAAGATAAAAAAGCCAAAATAAACCATCTCTTTAGTTAGGATGGTTTATGCGCTTATTTTTTCTCATTTCATTTTTTATCCTCAATAATAGTTGGGCAGAAGTTGGGAAAGTTTTAAAAATTGTAGGCTCAAGCGATGCCTACTTAATGAGGGCACAAACCAAAATTTTGTTGTCCCCAGAACTCGAACTTGAGCTTGGTGACCAAATTTTCTCTCAAAACTCATACACAGTCGTTCATCTCTATCCAGGTACTCAAATTAGCTTAGCGCAAAACACTCAAATTAAAATTACAGAGCTCTTCATAGAAGAAAACGAAGAGAGTTTAATCAAGTCTTCTTCTATTATTGATTTTGTTACTGGCATCATCCGAACAGTGGTGAATCGTGAAGGCGAGGAGGCAGTTGATCAAAAATTTAAAGCGAAGGGCGTTTCTTTCGGAGTCAGAGGCACCGAGTTTGAAATTTCACAAGACGAAAGTGATAACGTTGACCTTGATGTCTTCGAAGGTAGTGTTGAAGTTACCTCACCTGATGTTCATACTTTCGTTCCTGAAATTGTAAATGCCAATGAAGGATTTAAGTTTAATAGAAAGCAGAAACTTTTTTCTAGAAGAAAGTTTGCTCCAAAGTTTAAGAATCATCCGGGATTTCAAGACAAAAAACGTCTACGTTTACAATGGAAAGAGTTAAAGAAAAAGCGTCGTACTGACACCAAAGAAATTAGAGAAAAAGCAAAGTTAAATAAAAGAAAAAGATCGAGGTAATAACCCTCGATCCTTCTCTAGATAAGTTTATTCTTCTTCTTCAACATCCATATCTTCTGTCGTCGTCGATGATGGCCTTGATGACATATCTTCTTGTTCTTCTATTTCAGATGAATCTGAACTTGGCATTGTCGATGTATCCTGTTGCATCTGGGAGTCACCTGTTCGCTCGGACGTACTGCCTGTTTTCGTAGGCGTAACCGTAGGGGTTACAGTAGTTGAACTAGATTTAGTTTTCTTAGATGATTCCTGTTTCATAGAATGACCTGAATGAACCGCAGGATCTGTACTCGTAGGCATTGTTGAATTGGATTGAGCAAATAATGGCAACGCCATCAATAGTGCCGTTAATGTTAAAAAATGTTTCATAAAACCTCCGTTTTAAGAATAAAAGTCTGACGGTCGCCAGATAAACTTCCCTCATTGAACCAGTGACCATAGAAGCTCTGGAACTCCAATTCTCCTTAAGATAAGACCGTAAGGTGTTAAAACCGACACAAAGAGGATTGAAAGACCGTATAAAACAAAACAAAACAAAACAAAACAAAACAAAACAAAACAAAACAAAACAAAACTGCTCTAGCATACTGGTGTTGTGGACTTAAATTTTTTCCCAATACCAGCATCCTTTTATTTTAAACTCTGCGATATAAGCTTAACGGTTTCATCGACTTAATCTCATCAAAAATGGGAATCTGCTTTGCTCATTTTATTGAATGAACAAAATATGTCCAAACCCAAGCTGCGCATTTCCCTCTTCCTTCATCCGCGATGGTCATTTTCGCCGAAAAGATGATTCAAAAGTGATTCAAAGATTCCGCTGCAAAAGTTGCGGAACTCGTTTTTCGAGCGCCACTTTTGCAGAAGCCTTTAGGCAGAAAAAAAGGCGAATCAATTATCCACTTTTAAAGTTTTTAGCGTCGGGAATTTCGCTCAGGCGCTCTGCCATTCTGCTAGGAGTTCATCGAAATACGGTGGAACGAAAACTGCCATTTTTGGCGCGCAAATGTCGAAGGTTAAATCAGAGCTCTCTTCATAAATTTAAGGGTAGAATTCACAATATTCAACTTGATGATCTCATCACCAAAGAAAACTCAAAACTCAAACCTTTGAGCGTGTCTGTTTGCGTGGATGAGGATCGCCGAAGGATTCTTGGACTTGAGGTTTCGCAGATCCCGTCATTCGGGCATTTATCAAAATTTGCGATAAGAAAATATGGCAAGAGAACTGATCAGCATGCGGAAGGACTGAGCAGATTGTTTAGTAAAATTGCTCCCGTCGTTTCAGCAGAAGTTCAGATTAAAAGTGATGAGCATCAAAGATACCCTGGTTTTATTTCTAGCTACCTTCCGAAAGCAAAGCATCTTACGTTTAAAAGTGAGCGGGGTTGTGTTGCCGGGCAAGGAGAGCTTAAAAAAGTGGCGTTTGATCCACTCTTTATTGTGAACCACACCTGTGCTTTGCTTCGAGCGAACGTGAATCGCCTGATTCGAAAAACGTGGTGCACGACCAAAGATCCAGAGAGGCTAAAAGATCATTTAGATCTGTTCATGTATTTCTATAATGAAGTCTTGCTTGTGAAAAACTCAACACCACTTTAAGAGGGCAGTTTATAAATCTTAAGTAAGTGTCGTTTCTTTCTTCTCTTTAATATAAATGCATCCAATAACAAACGTCATAAGAGCTATCGCTATCGGATAGTAGAGACCTGATAAAATATTTCCAGTCTTATCAACCAGGAATGTTCCAATCAAAGGCACTATGCCACCAAAAACTCCATTCCCAATATGGTAGGGAAGTGACATCGACGTATAGCGAATATGGGTTGGAAAAAGCTCAACTAAAAAGGCAGCAATCGGACCATAAACCATAGTTACAAAAATCACTTGGATAAAAACAAGAGCAGTCAGCATCGTCATATCCGGACTCATGAGTGGATTTATTGGATCAGCTACGTTGTAGCCCGCGTAGTGGGCCATTGCCTTGTAGATAGGAATGTAGCTTATTGCTGCGATTAAGCAACCGGTCATCATAATGCTTTTTCTACCAATCTTATCGCTCAACCAACCAAAGAAAATAAAAAATGGAGTCCCAAGTAACAGGGCGACTGCAATAATATAGTTCGCATCGACAAAATTAACTTTCAAAACAGTCTGCAAATAATAAAGCGCATAGAATTGACCCGTATACCAAACGACTCCTTGTCCAGCGGTTGCACCTAGCAGAGCAATTATCACCATCCGACGATTTTCTGGATTCAAGAAACTATCACGAAGAGGTGACTTCGAGGCTTTTCCTGATGCCTTCATTTCCTGAAACACAGGCGACTCATGAAGTTTTCTTCGAATAAAAACTGAAATCACAACAAGGACTACCGAAAGTAAGAACGGTACACGCCACGCCCACTCAGCAAATTTTTCTTCTCCAAAATAAAGGCGAGTAAGAAGAATCACCCCAAGGGAAACAAATAATCCAAGAGTCGCTGTCGTCTGAATAAAGCTTGTATAAAATCCACGACGTCCGTCAGGAGCGTGCTCCGCCACGTATGTCGCAGCTCCACCGTATTCACCACCCAAGGCCAGACCTTGCAGTAATCGTAAAACTAAAAGTAGGATCGGCGCCATGATACCAATCGACTCATAGTTTGGTAAAAAACCGATCAGCGTCGTTGAAACACCCATGATCAGAAGAGTGACAAGAAACGTATATTTCCTCCCAATCAAATCCCCAATCCGCCCAAAGAAAAGGGCGCCAAACGGGCGAACGACAAATCCCGTTGCAAAAGTCGCGAGAGTCAGAAGTAAATTAACGACCTCATCACCTTTTGGAAAAAACTGATTGGAGATAATAGTGGCAAGACTCCCGAAGATATAAAAGTCATACCATTCGATTAACGTTCCAGCCGAAGAGGCGGCAATCACTGTCCAGATACTGTTTCGTGGGGTCGTACTCATAGGTCAATCCTCAAAGTGGTTTATGTAAGTATTAGCTAAAAGGAGCTTGTTATCAAGCTCTAAGCCGCTCTTTAGTGAATACAAGTGAATACACTTTGTATTCAAACCCCTTGCTAGTTTACGAATGAAGGCGGTAAGTTCTGTTCATGAAAGAAGCCAAACATATTTTAGCTGAAATCCTAAGTGAACGAAGTACTGCTAACCCAAGCTACTCGCTAAGAGCTTTTGCTCGGGATCTTCAAGTTTCACCTCAGCAGTTATCAAACGTTATGAATGGACACAGGGGTCTCGGACCCGTGATGGCGGAAAAAGTTGTTCAACGCTTGGGTCTTGATAGGAATCAAAAAGATTTATTCCTGGAGTCCTTGAAAGCTAAATTTTCAAAAAGTAAAATTCAGCGAAAAATTTCTAAGTCGAAAATGAAATCGATTGAAACTTTAACAACGACTAAAAACCTTGAGATGGATCTCTTTAAGATTATCTCTAACTGGCATCACCTGACTTTGGTTGAGCTCATTAAAATTACTAAAACAAAAAGCCACACTCTTTCTTGGTTTTCTAAAAGATTGGGTATTCCTGAGCAAGAAGTTAAGTTCTCACTGGAACGACTGGAAAGATTAAATTTAATCACTAAAGTATCTAAAGGCTGGCAGGCGATTCAGGATGTTGTAATTGCTGATAAAGACATCTCTACCGATTCGGTTAAGAATTTTCATAAGCAAGTTTTAGAAAAAGCAATGACGGCACTATCATTTCAAAACATAAATGAGAGATACGGAAGCTCATCTACCATACCAATAAAGGTCAAAGATCTTGATCTTGCAAAAAAAATGATTCAAAAATTTAGAATCGATTTTGATGAGGCTCTGTCTGACACTGAAGATGGGGAAGAAGTTTACGGACTCAGTTTTCAATTTTTCAAACTTACAAATTCAATTTAGGAGAATTAATTATGATTACTACCTTATTCAAAACCCTTTTAAGCGCACTAATTGTTGCAAGTGCAGCAACATGCTTAGCAAATCCAGTTCCGCAAGCGCTGGGGGGACATGTCGCTGGCGGCGATGCAACTGCCTCCGATATTCAAAGTTTCATTAATCAAATTGATTCGTACCTGTTAACTTAAGAAGGCAGAGCTGAGTTTCCAGAAATAAAACAGCCGGATTTTCACAATATGGCTAAAGAAGTACGGCCAGTCGTTAAGAATGAAAGAGTGAAAGACGAATTTGGAAATACTCAGACTTGTATAAGCAACGCTGTAGAAGGAAATCGCTATGTTCAGTGTGATTTAAAGCGTTTGCCTAAATTAGAACTTAACAATCAGCCAACCTTATTTAGAATGACCTTTCATGAACTTTTATTTCAAGCGGGTCTTGAGAAGCCTATCAGTAAAGATATTCCATCCGATTTTCGCATTTCTTCAAGGCTTAAGCTACATCTCAAAAAAAGACAAGAATGGATCGTTGGAGAAACTAAAGAGTACCCGAATGAAAATGCATCAGAAGAAAAAAGAGTTTCCTTAAAATATCAAACAACTCTTCATTTTGGAATTGATTATCATGCGAGCACGACTCAGTTAGGATTCTCTAAATTTCTAAATAGTGATTCCCTTTTAGGCTTAAGATTTGGCGCAAGAGAAAGTAACAAGGAAAACCAGACTAACGTAACTTTCCAATATAAGCGCTTTACCGACAACAGTTTCTATTTTGCCCCTGAAATATTTTATCTAAACTACACAGAGAAATTTAGCCGAAGTAAGGATTACGAACAAACGGGAATGGGCCTTGGAATAAGATTAGGCAATCAGTGGCAATGGGATAATTTTACTCTTGGATGTGACTGGGTTGGAATTGGAAGGACGATGGTTTATTTTAAAAGCACAGCATCTGATAAAAATTTTTATACTGTGACGCTCGCGAACGTGTATCTAGGCTGGAGTTTTTAAATGGTGGAGGCGACGGGTATTTAGTTGAACTACGAGGAACTAACGACCGAGCCTTACTAGTGCTACTTATGACCTCAATCGCACATTAAGAAAAGAAACGCTCATTAAGGCATCTAAGAGCTCAACCAAACTATCTGGCTTCACTCAGAAAATGACAGGGGTGAAAAATGCTTGGTAACCCACTGGCCCATAACCTCATAGTAAAAAAAAAAAAGAGAAATATGACCATTAAAGAGTTTGCAAAATTCTTGGGAGTTTCACCATCAACTTTATTTTCATGGGAGAATTAGGCCAGTCCTAGGAATTTTAATTACCTTAAGCAGCTCGCAATAAAATTGAAATGCCTCTCTCCCTACTGGTTCTAGGGGAGTGATCTAGATATAAGTGTATACCTAGTGGTACTTTTTTGCTTGAGGTGATTTTATGGAAAGTACAAGTTCCAAAAAACTGAGAGCTGAACTTAAAGATTATTTGGATATGGCCGCTAATGAGCCTATTAGGATTGTAATTGAAGCTCGATCTTCCTGATTCTTTCTTCTATTGTGCAGAGTCTTTTATCCTTCATTGAATTATTTTTATAGAGTACGATCAGATCTTGTTCGATTCTTTTTCAAAATTTAAAAATGTTTTATAGAGATAGTCATTATTTTTTAGTTCCATCATTAAATTTTCATTTTTCAAAACAAACCTTCTGAGATGAGTGAAAGCTCTTATGATAAACTGGCCCATCTCAATGGCTCTGTTTGAATTAAGGACGAAGGATAGTGCAAATGATCCCGCTTCGGTGAATACATACGGCTTATTCCTCTTCATGTAGTTTCGATCACTTAAGCTATGCATGGTCACAATTTGTGACCATGAGGTATCTAAGCCATTGGAATTAAGTTGAAACATAAAATCAGATGGAAAGCGCTCCAGATTTCTTTTAACTGCTTGGTTTAGGACTTTAAGCTCAACATCATAAAGTTATCTTGAATGAAGAAAATTTTGTTTCTTTAAACTTTATTGAAAAAGAAATTTATCTGCATGTTGATCCCAAAAATTACTCAGCAATACGAGCCTATGAAAAACAAGGTTATGTGAAAATTGCAGTTACTGAAAAGAGCCGTTTTCGGATGTTGAAAAGCATTACTGTGGAAAAAAGCTTTTAGAGGCCGGAGTTGAGATTAAAGAACAGGTCGGTGATGACTATAAGGCACTTAAAAAGAAGATTCAGGCCATGAGAGAACGAGGCATAAGCTATCAGGCTATCGCTGATGCTTTTAATCTTTGGAAGATTTCTACAAGAACTGGTGATGGTCAGTGGTTTGCAAAAACTATTCGCGAGCTAGTTATGGATTGATCACATCAAGTTTTCTTAAAAACAAGAACTTATGGATGTGAATAAAAATGTCCAAATTGTTGCCAGGCTAGATTTTTCTAGTTTTTTATAGTAACATAATGAAAAAGAGGGGGACGCATGAGAGCTAAGCAACTTGCCACTAAGATAGATGAAAATATTAAGGCGGCTTTAGATTCTTTTTGTGAAGAGAAAGGACTGAAAATTAATAAATTTTTAGAAGATGCAATTCTAGATAAACTTGAAGAGTTTGAAGACGTTTCTGACTTACGAAAATTGCGTAATGAATCTTTTAGACCTTTTGATGAAATTTTAAAAGAGCTTAAGGCTCATGGCAAATTATAGGATTGAATTTTCTTCAACTGCTGAAAAAGCATTGAAGAAAATTCCTAAGAAAGATTTAATTAAGATCATTAAGTCAATTCAAGTTCTTGCTATTAATCCTTTCCCTGAGGGGTGTAGAAAGCTGGCAGGTGAAGAAGGTACCTATCGTATAAGACAAGGTACTTACCGGATTATTTATGAAGTAGAAGGAAAGAAATTGAAAGTTTTGATATTAAAAATCGGTCATCGTAAAGATATATACCGGAATATTTAAGAGATGAAAATTGTCTTTTCATTAATCATTCTATCCATTTCTTTAACCTCACATGCACTAGAGTGTATGTGGTGGCAGACGAAGTATTCAGCTACAGTTGTAAATAAGCATCCAAAAAAAGGAAAAGTTCGCCAACATCCCCGTAGAGAATATTGTAGGGATCGCTGGCCCAATGCCAATTTATACGTCAAGCAGTTCAACGACGATCCTATTCTTGGATGGTCGCATAAAGGTGAGATCTTTAAAAAGTGGAGCAGAGACGAAAAACAGCTAATACTTGAAATTTTACCCTCTTTTCTTTCCTGGATAGAAGTCCAAAATTATAATTTTCGACGGGCAAAGGATTCAATCTATAAAGGTAATCCAGCTGCGAGTGAGCTAACCAACGGCTCAATTATTCTTTATGATTTATTCTTCAAGGAAAAGAATAAGAAATCAATTATAGTCCATGAATCATCTCACCACCTGTATAAAAAAGTTGCTCCCAAGGATATTGCGGATTTTTTAAGCATGTCTGGATGGAGTATTGAAGTAACCGCAGATGGAAAAGTATATGAATTTCCACCAAAAAAATTAATACAGCCAGACTCAGCATCAGAAAAAGACGAAGATTTTGCCAATCATGTAGAGAGTTATTATCAAAATCCCAAATCGTATAAAACTACTTATCCGAAGCTCTATGATTTTTTTAATCAGAGGTATTCTTTATGAGACTGACTTTCTCGCTATTTCTATTTGTTGTTTCTTGCACATCGAATAAATCAGCATCCAGTAAGGATAGGTATGAGGTGATGAATGATTTATGGCAAAATAAAGCTAATAAATCAGAAGTAATTTCTGCTTTAGGGTCTAACTACCAGGTTGCCCCAAGCGGTATTACTTACTCATTTACGACATTTAATTATCCAAAGAGCGGCCATTTTTTTAATCAAGCAAATCAAATTACTGTTCAATTCATCTTTCTTGAGAAAGATGAATTTGAAACATTTAAACATAAAATTAAGTGCCCATGGAGTGTTGAAAAGAAAATGGTTTCCTCTGGTCATACTGTAAAGACTATCGAATATGGTGAGTGTAAAATTTTAAGTCTTAAATATACGTATCCATCTAATCTAAATACGTATGAAATCCGTTGGGAAAAATGAGTGGTGGTCCACTTGATGCATTATCACAACCATTTTTCCCAACAATCGAAGTAGCTGAAATCATTCCGTACCGACAAGAAAAACCATACGCAGATGTGAGTTTCCTCACAGATTTATACCTTAAAAAGGGCTGGAGCCTCAGACGAATTTCTAAAGATTTAGGGTGCTGTAAAGGTACTGTGAGGAAAAAGCTTTTGGAGGCAGGGGTAGAACTTGTAGAGCAAACTTATAGTGAGCATTTGGCCATGAAGAAAAAGATTCAGTCCATGAGAGGACGAGGTCTAAGTTATCAGACGATTGCTGATATTTTCAATCTTTGGAAAGTCGTTACACGGACCGGCAAGGGGCAGTGGCATTCTAAAACAGTCAGAGAAATAGAGAGAAATCTTCGATGAATAATAGACCATTGACTGGTATACCTAGATGTGGTATATTGAGTCATGGCGATTGTTGGCTTCGCAGACGATGGAATTCGAGATTTTTTTTACACAGGTAAAATTCCGTCCAAGGTTGGGTGGAGATCAGTCCATTCCATCGCGAGGAGAAAGCTAGATATGCTTCATTACTCCCATGTTTTATTGGATTTACGTTCTCCCCCAGGTAATCGTCTTGAAGAATTAAAAGGTAACTTGAAAGGATTCTACAGCATTAGAATCAATGACCAATGGAGAATTATCTTTCAATGGACAAGTCAAGGTCCGACTGAGGTTGACATAGTTGATTACCATTAACGAGGTTTTATGAAAATAAAGCGTTTTACTAGACGACCTACTACTCCAGGAGAAATTCTTAAAGAAGAATATCTTATTCCTCTTGGGCTGACTCAAAAGATTGTTGCTGATCATCTTGGAATTGATATTAAAGTAATTAATCGTCTTGTGAATGGAAAGACATCTGTTTCCTCCGAACTGGCATTAAAACTTGCTTCGGCTTTTGATACTTCTCCTGAATTTTGGTTGAATGCTCAGCTTGCCGTAGATTTATTTGATGCTCAGAATGAACTCAGAGACAGTGAACTACCCGGCAAGCTTAACAAGGCTGGATAAGTTAAGAATGAAGCTTTTGTTACTTCTCATTTTATTCGTTCCCAAAGCCTACTCAGTGGAGTGCCAGTGGTGGCAGACCAAAGTATCAGCATCTGACATAGATAAGCATCCACGTAAGCAAACAACTGTTCGGCAGCATCTGAGGGCGGAACATTGCAGGAATCGCTGGAAGGATGCAGATGTTCATATTAATCAATTTTCTGATGATCCTGTCGTTGGATTGTCTCATAAGGGAGAGGTTTTTAAGAAGTGGGAGAGGAATGAAATACAGCTCCTGCTCGAAATTTTGCCAACATTGCCTGCCTGGACAGAAGTTAAGAATTATAATTTTCGACGAGCAAAGGATTCCATGTATAAAGGGAATTCGGCTTCCAGTGAACTGATCAATAAATCAATAATTCTTTATGACCAATTCTTTAAGAAGCGAAACAAGAAATCTATTGTTGTTCATGAGTCATCTCACCACATTTATAAAAAACTACGCCCTGAGGGGGTTAACGAGTTTGTTGATCTCTCTGGCTGGAAGCTGGAAGTTGATAAGGCAGGAAAGGTTTACGAAATTCCGCCCAAAGCTTTGATTAAGCCGGATTCATCAATAAGCAAAGAAGAAGATTTTTCCAATCACGTGGAAGAGTTTTATGTCTCTCCAGATTCACATACAAAGAAGTATCCCAAGATTCATCAATTTCTCAAAGGAAGATTGAAATGATGAAATTAATATTATTGTTTTTAGTAATGGCATGTACCTTTGGTCAAAAAAATGATGATCGCTATTCAGTTATTAATAGGTTGTGGTCTGAAAAGGCTACTAAAGATCGAGTGATTGAAAAACTTGGGTCTAACTACGAAAAAAAACACGATGGACTCATTTATCGATTCCCTTGGAAAGCAATCGAAAGTGGCCATTTTTTTGATTCGTCAGGAAAGCTCACTGTTCAATTTCTATTTGTGCCAAAAGAAAGATTTCAGGATTTAAAGAAGGCAATTTCTTGTACCTGGAATGAAAAGTCAGAATCCAAAGATATTGGACACACAGTGCATACTATTGAATCCGGTAAGTGTTCTTCAGAAAATATTTCGTATGAATATCGTCCATCAATGCTTTTGTACGAGTTTAGGTGGGAAGCGAAATGATGGATCACTTGAAGGGTAATCACAACTTTTTTCCTCACCTAGATTCTGAGTATTTAGAGCATAATTTCTGAAAAAAGATTGTGGTAATAAAGTGGTGGGACTAACAGGACTTGAACCTGTAACCACCCGGTTATGAGCCGGGAGCTCTAACCAGTTGAGCTATAATCCCACAATAATGAACTCATAATTTACTGTATCCACTGAATCTTGCCAATCAGACTTTGGGTTATTCTCAAAGTTTTGGCGAAAAAAGACGCACTATTTCAATAGCTTGGCAGTTATGATAGAAAAGGCATATGAAAACCAATTTTAAATTTCAGAAGTATTCAGGTAACGGTAACGACTTTGTGATCCTGGATCGCCCAAGCTTTGATCTGACGAGTGAGCTTATTCAAAAACTTTGTGACCGGCACTTTGGTGTTGGCGCCGATGGGGTTTTACTCGTTAATTCTTATGAGGGCTTTGATGCTCGCATGCAGATTTATAATGCTGATGGCGGCGAAGCCGAGATGTGCGGAAACGGTATTCGTTGTCTCGTGACCTATCTTGATCAAAAGAATAAAGGTCAAAAAGAAGTTTATAAAATTAAAACCATGAATGGCGCTTACGAAGTGACCAAACGTGATGGCGCTTTCGCTATCGAGATGTCGGAGATCAAAGATAAAAATATTTATGATCTATCATCGTTTAATGAATTCACGCGATCTTTTTATATTAATACGGGTGTGCCGCACTTAGTGTTTCTCGTTCCAGAGGCAAAAAGAATTGATATTAAATCCCGCGCTCCCCAATATCGCTTCCATAAAATGTTTCCGAAAGGAACGAATGTTAGTTTTGTTGAAATTCTTCCAGGTGAGCAGACGGCGTATGTCCGTACTTATGAAAGAGGTGTGGAAGATGAGACTTTTTCATGTGGGACGGGACTCACAGCTTGTGGACTGGCACTTAATTTCTGGAATAGCTGGAATGGAAATATTACGCTTAAATCTTTAGGTGGAACGCAAAGAGTTTTCATTGGAGATAAGGTGTTTTACTCAGGTGAAGTGAAGTATTGCTTTGAAGGCGAATTTTCTACGTGAAAGACCGATTGGATAAAATTATTACTGAAAAAGGTCTTGTTGCGACTAGATCTCAGGCAAAAAGCATGATTGAAAATGGTGATGTCACTATTGATGGAAAAGTTTCAAAGAAACCTGGCGAAATTTTTGACTCAGAGTCTGATATCAAAGTGAATGCTCCGCTTTTCGTAGGTCGTGGAGCCTTGAAACTTGAAGAAGCTCTCAATCAATTTAAATTAAGTGTAAGTGGAAAAGTGTTTCTCGATGTTGGCGCGAGTACAGGCGGCTTTACAGAAATTTTACTCAATTATGGCGCTGTTAAAGTTTACGCCATAGATGTTGGCCATGATCAATTGGCAGCAAAAATCAAAAATGATCCACGAGTTATTAATATGGAGGGCACGAATGTACGCCACCTCACATCACTTCCTGAACTCGCGGATGCGGCAGTTATGGACTTATCTTTCATCTCTATAACTAAGGTCCTTGATGCTGTAAAACTTCTTCTAAAGCCTAACGGAGACTTAATAGCTCTCATTAAACCGCAGTTTGAGGCAGGTACTGATCGATTACCAAAAGATGGTGTGATTAAAGATCAAAAAGTTCAGATGGCAGTGCTAAAAGAAGTTCTGACTTTTGCCAAAGCGAACGGTTGGATTCATCATCAGACAATTGATTCGCCGATTGAAGGTAAGTCTGGAAACAAAGAATATTTGGCGTGGTTTTCGAAGATCTAGAGATCGAAGTCGTAACGAACGTTAATTGAATTGATCGTGTTGCTTTCCGGTAAGTTATTTAGCTTTTTCCAGATTTTATCTCTTTGATAAACAAGATTGTAATCAAAAAATAAATTAGTCGCTAGATTGAAAACGAGTTTCATATCGTTTACGAGATTCAAGTTGTCCATTTCAATTTGCCACGAAGAAAGTTCCTGGTAGAGTCTGACCCACAATAAATTTTCAAAGGCCACTTGCTCATTAATCCGAGTACGGATTCCAAAACGGAAACCATGGCGAAGACCATTCGTTTTGTCTTCTTTTTCAATCCCATTTCGGTCAAATAATTCAGTCGTGCGGATGTCATAGAGTGGAATATAGGACAGATCCATGTACTCCCAAGTTTTTGACTCATAGATATGCCAGGTAAAACCAATCGGTCCCACTTGATAATGAGAGAGAGGAGTTCCTAGCGAACTAAAACGTTGAGAATTGTAATTAATCAGACTTAATGATGATGTTGTCGGCGTCAGGTTATGGATGACAAATTGCAGTTGGGCATTTGTATTTCTGGTCGAAACTTCTTCTTTTGTCTGGGGATCTTTTAATTTTGTTTGTTGCTGTTCAAATTGAGTTTGCAGTCTGTATTTTGAGGCTACGTTTCCGCCTTTAATACCGTAGCGTAAACTTTCGCCTTCGTTGATAGATTGTCTTACAAATGGAGAAGCAAATAGGGAAAAGCGGTAGTCAGTTAAATCTCTATTGAGTTGATCGCGACTGATAGCTTGTTCAATAAAAAGTTTTCTTCTTTCTGGTCCAACTGATTCGATTAAGTCTCTTTCTGTTAGTTTCTCTGGAAGATCTCGTTTAATAGTAAAAGGATTTGGTCCGCTCGCTTCTTGTTTTTTTTCTTCAACATCTGCAATTTCTTGCTCGCTGTTTTGAAGTTTAACTTCAGGAAAAGGAATTTCTTTATCCGCCATACCAGAGATAGTGTAGACGTAATCCAAGGAGAAGGCTTCGGCATTAGGGACGCGATAAATTTTCCAATAAGAGAGATCCGAAGTGGCCTTAAGGCAAATGGCGCGAGCACTGTAACCTTCAGTGTCGTTAGAAAGTTTGGCGTGATCATTACGAAGAACACCATCTTCAATGCCACGATTGAGCATGACTATGTTGCTGGGCAAGACTCGTATGATTTTTACGTTTTTTAATTTTTCAAAAGGCTCAAGTGCCAATGCTGAAAAAGATAATAAAACTCCCAAAATGATCCACATGGAATAAGTGTAATCGATTTCGGGAGGATTAAAAGAGTTTAGTAATCAAGAACTGAAAATATCGGCTGGCCTTCTTCTTTAAACTTATTCAAAAAAGTCAGGTTAATCAGTAGGACCATTGCTTTGACTTCGAGTTTGTTTTTAGCACAAAGATTAGCGGCAGCTCGAAGTGTTCCGCCAGTTGCGAGCACATCATCAACGAGTATGACTCTTGCTGGTTTTTCTTCTTTGATCATTTCAAGAGTATCTGTACCGTACTCTAGCGAGTAGGTTTCTGAGATCACAGGTGGCGGAAGCTTTCCTTTTTTTCTCATAGGAATGAATCCTTTACCATGCATTTGTGCCATCGCTGCTCCGAGGATGAAACCGCGAGACTCGATGCCAACAACATGATCCACTTGCGACCAGTCAATTCCCTGGGACATTGCTTCTATGATCTCACTGAATCGCTCCTGAAGAAGAGGAGTAATATCTTTAAAAATGATTCCAGCTTTTGGAAAGTCAGGGATATTACGGATGTGTGATTCAAAAGAGTGCATGGTGGCCCCCGGATAAGTTTTTTTAAGCCTCATTCTTATAAGTTTCTTAAGGAAAAATCAATCTAAGTGTCATTTAAAGTCATTTTCTAAAATTCATCATCTTCTCTATATTGCTCTTCTCAGAAGCAACTCCTGCTTCTTCCTCCCTCTTCATTAAAGGTGGCCTATGGAAAAACCAGTGATCATTTTAGGTGACGGACTTTTAGGAAGCCTTCTTGCTTACCGTCTACGGCAGGTCTTGCCAGAAATAGAGTTTAAGCTTTATGAACAATCTTCAGTACTGGGTGGATTTGAGCCTTGTTCATTCAGGTCTAGTGACTGTGAATCATCGCTTCCTTGGCTAAGTCCATTGATTTCTCAGTCTTGGGAATCACACCATATAAAATTTAACAAATTTGAGAAGTGGATAACCGATCCTTACCATTTAATCGATTCCCGTCGCTTAAATGAGGTCCTTAAAACATCAATTGGTCCTGATATTGTGAAATTAAATAATGAAAAGAGTCTTGAACTTGCCTTGCAAGAGAGCTCATTTGTCATCGATACCAGAAACATTTGTCATTACAAGAAAAAGGGTTTTCGGAAGCATCTCATTTTAGAAATGGAGCTCGTAGAAGATCATCACCTTATTGCACCAGTCTTATTTAATGCTGGAGTTGATAGGAAGGACACATTTAGAACAATTCGTTACTTTCCTTTGTCTTCAAAAAAACTAATCTTAAAGGACTTTTGGTTCTCAGAAAATAATCACATTAATACAAATGAAATGAGAAATGCTGCGATCGCGACCATAGGATTGATGGGATGGAAAATTAAAAAAGTTATACGCGAAGATTTTGGCATAAGCGATTTTCCTCTCTCAAGTCCAATCATTCCACAAGAGGGAAGAGTAGTGAGCCTTGCCGGCATTTTTCATGATACCACTGGATCATCAATGCCCTTGATCACTAAGCTCGTGGATAGAATGGTAAAAACCAGCTTCAGGTTTGGAGAGTTAAGAGAGGTCGTACTTACTTTTAAAAATGAAAATGCGATAGATAAAAAGTTTTTTCAGTTTTTAAATAAATTAATGATCGAGGATAGACAGGAAATTTTTGAAGCTGTCTATCAGCAACCATATCCAGTTTTAGAAAGATTTTCACGTGGCGAATTAACTATGTTTGATCGATCGAGGATTTTATTTGGTAAATCTGGCTATCAAATAAAAAAGATGATGAACTTAATTTTGCCTTACTCTACTGTTCCACCGGTTCATCTGGCGAAACCTGAGTAGAGTCTATAGCTTAGACACTATTCAGAATTTAGACAACTTTATAACTTTTTTTCATGATTTTTAGGATTGTAGATCATGAACTTTAAGCCAAAGCTATTGCCCATAAAGCTTAGGTTATACTTTTGAGAGCCATCCAGAAATCCATGATTTTGTTTATAGTAAGCGAGTTTATTTTCATAAAAGACTCCCACTCTTTCTTTTTTCGAATTGAATTCAATTATATTAGTAATACTTCCGCCAAAGCCTTGCATGTATTGAGAGTCTTTATGGTCCTCAAATTCCCACCACTGGCCTTCTTTAATCATGACACTCAGATTTTCTCCTGCCATGACGCCAACTCCGATACTAGGTAAATAGTTTATCGAACCAAATTTAGTGTCTAACAGAGTAAAACGGTGACCGTAGCCAATCTCAAAAGTCATTTGTTTGTGAGTGTTTTGGTTCCGAACAAGTTCACTTTCTCCTGCGACTTGGTCATAGCCATCAAAGGGTTTATTGATTGGTGCCACCTCATCCACGGCCACTCCATCAATTGTTCCAATAATATGCTTCACTTGATTATCTGCTTGTAAAAACTTGGGGTGAAACGCCGAGATAAAAAATTCATGACCATTTTTTTCAAGACTCATTGTGAATGTATTGGTTGGCTCATCGATCATTTGTGCTGGATTATTACCAGGCTTTTTCCAATCTGAAGGCAGGAAGAACTCTCTAGAACTTCTTTCTGCCCACTGATAATCTTTAATCTCAACGTTGTAGCGAGACGATTTGAAAGTGACATCAGAATTGAAGTAAGTGGTAAAAGAATGACTGGCATAAAAGCGAAGTTTCCATTTGTCGTCGGTTTTGGTCTCAGGGCATTTGACTTGAACTTTGGGTTGAATACCTTGATCTAGAGTCAAAACACTCTCTTTGACTTCAAGTTTTAAGTATTCAGCACAGAAGCCCTTATCCAAAATGACTAAGTCTTTTGGAATGTTTGCTCCCTGGCAGATGCCAGAAAGATCAATCTTTTCCTGAGCAAATGCAGATAGGGAGAACATTAAAGAAAGTGTCACAAGTTGTTTCATAAATACCTCTGTTGGGCACTTACAAGCAACTTGGGTGCCAAAGGGCGGCTGGCGATGTATTGAAATTTAGCAAGGCGAGCCGTCTAAAAAAGAGACACTTTTAAATGCCATTATTTCTCATTACTTTCGTTAACCTTTAATTCGATTCAATTCGGCACACAGTCGATCAGAATTTAGACACTACTCAGAATCCTATGCTATCTCTGGTCTCTAAAGAGCTGAAAACCATCCTCAGAGATGGCCTATCTCTTGCTTCTTATAGTCTTGAGGTAATATGATTAAACTTTTAATATTGACAGCTTTTCTGATGTTTTCCGGGCTAAGCTTTGGGTCTGAGCACCAGATGATTGATACCCTTGGAGTATCATCGAAAGGCCAGTTCGTAGCACTAGAAGAATATGGATATAAATCTCAATCTCATACTTACTACGTCACAATCAAAGTGATGAACGTGTGGAAAAAAGAATATGTTGGACAGAAAATTGAAGTGGAAGTTCCAGCACACAGACCAAATTTTTTAGAAAAAGCACGGGCCCGTGCTAGATTCTTGGCACAAGATCAACTCCGCCGTTTTGGTATTTCTGGTTAAAGACTTTTAAAAAATTCCGGTACTTTTATGGTGGCAGCACCTTCGATAAATTGGTCGATCCATTTTGATTGTGGGATTGGTTCTTTATTAATACAAACGGTCTTTGCTCCATGATTTTTAGCAATTTGTAAGAAGCCAGCTGCTGGATAAACCTGTCCACTGGTGCCGATACTTATAAATAAGTCTGCATTAGATAAATGTTTTTCTATTTTTGCCATATAAAGTGGAACCTCACCGAACCAGACGATGTGGGGTCTAATGGCTGACCGGCAACAAGGCGAGAGCGGAAGAAATTCTTTGTATTCTAATTTATACTGGTGAAGATAATCCATCGATGCTCTTTGACCGACATCGCATATGTCAGTTTTCTGAGGAGCGTAATCACCTTCAAGATTAAAGTAGGCATGATCATCAAAATAAATAACTCCACAGTTTAAACAACGTGATTGATTTAAAGAACCGTGCATAGAAATGGGGGGGAGGTAATCTAAAGGATCAGCTTGTTGGTGTAAGTGATCGACGTTTTGAGTTATAAGCTGAATAGTTTCTTTCCTCTTTGAAGCGAACTCGACAAGCGCTTGGTGAGCAGCGTTTGATTTTGCTTTTGCCGCTTGAATTCTTCTCATTGAATAAAACTTCCAGACTAAACGTGGATCTTTTGCATAAGCTTCTGGAGAAGCCACATCTTCTATTCGATGCTGTTCCCACAAACCGTTAGAGTCTCCGAATGTCTGAAGACCTGATTCGGCTGATATTCCTGCGCCTGTCAGAATAACGATTTGACTAAAGTTTAGTTGACCAGGATTCATGATAACGACTCGCTTTGAGCAATAGTTCTAAAAGTTGATTATGCCGTCTCATTGTTCTGGCGTATCGATGTTTTTTAACCGGATTAAACAATCCTTCCCAAGAGAATGCTTGCCACAAGTTTTTCTTAACCCACAACCAAGAACCCATTTCTAAAGTAAGAGGAAGGTATTGCCCCTCTGGATTAGCTTCAGCGTAGGCTTGATAGATCCAATCCCACATGTCGCCATGGTTACTGTAATTAAGCGATTGATGCTCAACTGTATAAACATGGTAAGGATAAGTTTCCTGAAGAAGTGCTTTTAATTTTAAGACTTCTTTTTCTTTTGGAAAGGGAAGTATTGAAGTTGACCACGGGTACCAGAGTCTGTCTTTGAGTCCAAATCCAGAATGAAGATCAAGTGATATGACTTTCGAGCTTTGAAAGAAATGCTTTTTACAATAATCAAAAACAGCACGAGTTTCAATTTCAGGAATCGCTCCCTCCTTGCCACGGTACCACGGAAGAAGAGGACTCACCCGGTGTCCGCTGATCAAAGGAAGCAGTTTTCCGTCATCAGCATTTAACGGAGAGTTCCGCATGAGATCAATATTATTTCCGTTGGCCCGTCTCATCCGTGCCATGCCGATGGGATTGATGATAGGAATTGTAACCAGTCGACATTCACTAAAAAATTGCGCCCAATCTTTTTCCCATTGAGTCCGAACAAGAAGTGTCTTTAAAAAGGAAAGCAATACATGGGAACCGATTCTTTCAAGACCATGGACCCCACCAAATAAAGCAAAGACTGGCGCATCAGGTTTTTGTGAACCTAAATTCATTCCATAGATAGGAAATTGATACTTACCATCACTGACCTCCGCCAGAATTTCAATATTAAGTAAGCCTTTGTATTGGTCAGCTAACTCTTGAACTTCAATTAATTCTGGCAACAGGTCTTTAGTTTTCATTCTTAGATCAGACTCCTCACTCAAGCTTTTGGGGAGTAGGCAAAAAACACCCTTTCCCCGATGACTTTTAACCTAGGATAAGATAATCGAAGCTTCTGGGAAATAACTCCCGGAGAGCTTCAGGATTCAATTATGTGTGGATTACTTGCTTACGCTGGGGATGTTCATCAGTTATCAAACTTTGAAACAACATTTAATAAACTCCGTCACCGGGGGCCTGATGATACTGATATACTGAAAGTCGACGAAAGTATCGCCACCTTGTGCTTCCACCGCCTGGCGATTATGGATCCTACTCAAAAAGGTCATCAACCGTTTGTTGATGATGAAAATGGCAACATCGCCATTTGTAATGGTGAAATTTATAACTACGAAACACTTAAACATGATTATGAATCAACCTATAAATTTAAGTCTCACTCTGACTGCGAAGTTTTAATACCGATGTATAAAAATCTGGGCATGGAAAAAATGTGCCAGAATCTTGATGCTGAATTTGCTGTCGTAATCTGGGATAACAAAAAAAAGAAACTACTTGCTGGTCGCGATCCTGTTGGTATTCGTCCTCTTTTTTATGGTTATAGCTCAGAAAATAAAATCATGTTCGCTTCTGAGATTAAGGTACTGACTCCTTATTGCTCTAAGATCGAGTATTTTCCACCAGGTCATTACTATGACGGTGAAAAATTTATTGAATACAAAGATCTCACGACTGTTCTGCATCATTCTCCTAAAGACTTAGATACTCATTTAAAAGACATCCGCGAGAAACTCATTGAAGGCGTTCGCAAAAGACTAGTGGCCGATGTTCCCGTCGGATTTCTCCTTTCCGGTGGTCTTGATTCTAGTCTTGTTTGCGGTATTGCTCACAACTTGATGAATAAGCAGATTACGACTTTTGCTGTAGGTCTTGATCACAATCCAATTGATATTGGTTATGCAAAAATCGTTGCAGATTATTTAAAAACAAATCATCACGAAGTTTATTTTAATAAACAAGATACTCTCGGCGTCTTAGATAAACTGATCTGGCATCTTGAGTCCTGGGATATCACGACGATCAGAGCTTCAATCGGGATGTATCTTCTCTGCAAATACATTCACGAAAAAACTCAAATCAAGGTGGTTCTCACTGGTGAAATTTCAGATGAGCTTTTTGGTTATAAATACACTGATTTTGCCCCATCGCCTGAAGCATTCCAGAAAGAATCAAAGAAGCGTGTTGATGAACTTCATATGTACGATGTACTTCGCGCAGATCGCTGTATTTCGTCTAATTCACTCGAGGCACGAGTCCCCTTCGGTGATCTTGATTTCGTAAAATCAGTCATGGAGATTCATCCAGAATTCAAAATGAACAAAACTGGTATGGGTAAATGGCTTCTTCGAAAGGCGTTTGACGGCACGAAGTTCATCCCTGATGAAATCCTCTGGCGTGAAAAAGCAGCCTTCTCAGACGCCGTAGGGCACTCAATGGTAGACTACCTTAAGGAGTTTGCTGAAAGTGAAATCTCAGAAAAAGACCTGTCGGCTGCCCATGAGAATTACCCTTACGGAACTCCCTTCACCAAGGAATCTCTTCTTTACAGAAATATCTATGAGAAGCACTTCAAAGGTCATGCAGGGCATATCAAAGATTTTTGGATGCCTAATAAAGAATGGTCAAATTGTAATGTAAACGATCCTTCAGCTCGGGTATTGCCAAATTACGGTAAATCAGGAGTTTAATTCCATTCTTTAAAACTGTCGGTGATGTGTTTTAATGAATGTATGCCTTTTACTAAGTATTACTTCTTAGATTCAAATAATGATGATGAGGTGAGTTTCATCCTGGAACTCATCTCTATTCTCCAAATAGATTTTTCCCAGAAAGTGACTCTCGTTATCAAATCACAAAGAAAATTAGATCATTTAGTTAATGAATTTAACTGGCTTTCAGTACCCGAAATGTCGACTCGTGAAATTGCATCGACTGAATGTCTGTTGGATTTATTTAAAGAAAACAATGCTCATCGATCAGACGGGGGAGCGATTCTAGTTTCTTCAACAAGCAACATTTCTGGTAAGAATGTTTTTAAGATTTCCTCGCATCTTTTAACTTCAGCTATTAAACATGAGGAAGTCACAACTTCGCTGGCATGGTCTGTAGCTAACGCAATAATCAAGAGGGATTTCTATCAAGAAGAGCCTCGTAAAATAATCACAATTGTATCATCAGATGAAGTCAATGATTGGATAAGCTTGATTGAGGCGACGGTTTCAATTATGGCCTATTGGTATAGGTATCAAACTTCAGATACGATATTGAATCTTCTGGATCTAAGTAAAGGGATACAGAAATCAGAAACCAATAAAATCTCGATGAATTCAGAATGCATGATTATTGTTAAAATTTCTAAAACGACATCTCAGTTTATTAAGCTCACCAGGACTTTAAACCCAGCTTGTAAGATGGTCTTTCATGGATTTGAATCTGCAAGTGTTTATTACGCAAATACTTTTTTATATGACGTTGATTCTTGTCTGTACGAGGAAGATCTGTGGATTATGTCTTGTCAGGCCGATGCAGAACTTGCCAAATTAGCATGGAAAAAAATTAAGACAAAAGTCGTTCCACTGAAAAAAATTGAATTTCACAAAAAATCTCTTAAGACGGATACTGAAAAAAAGCATCTTTATTTTTTTGGCAGGATTTCAGAGCAGAAAAATATTGAAGCTTCTATTTTTGCAGTCGCTCTCATCGCAGATGAAATGAGAAAAAGCAGAAGAAAGTTTAAAATCTTTGGGTATGAGGATTATCTTGGTGTGCCCAACTTGCGTGTTCCTGGACAAGGTTATCTTGAAGAACTTTATGGCATTGTTAAAAGATTAGGTCTCACTGACTTAGTTGAATTCTACCCAGCAGTTCACGTACAAAAAATGGAGGAAGAGTTGAGGCAGGGAATATTTCTTTCGCCCTCTGTTCATTCCGATGAAAATTTTGGTCTTGTTGCCTTTAGGGCGTTGAGACTTGGCGCACCTGTCATCTTGAGTAAATGGGGCGGACATAAGGATCTCGCTCATCATTTCTCTGGAATTGAATATGTCGATGTTTATGAAACAAAAACTGGCCCTGAAATTAATCCATGCCAAATTGCACACGCAGCTCTGCAGATTTGGAAGAAAAATAGCATCATTTCTGAGCTTAAATACAATCAGGAAATGATTTCACTTGAATGGAGTGAAAGCCATCCTTTGGAACCATCCCATCTTAAAGCTGGAATCATAAATCGTATCAAAGACTCTTTTCCATGGGGTATGAGAAAGTGGCCACTGTATGGAAAGATATTCCAAAATCATCAGGACCCAAATTATCTAGCAGCTCAAAGAATTTATGGCGCCGTTAATCTCCCCTCGATGCCTAAAATAGACATGATTGTCTCTCCGCTGGTACGAATTCTACCAAATGAAATTAAGGTCAAAGATGCAAGATTAGGAGTTCTGAGGTACAGCCGCAAGGGAGAGCAAAAAATTAAACTAAAACAGTTAGGTACCGACAATTTTTTTCACCTTTCTTTACAAGAAAGTAAATGGTTATGGGAAAATGGATACATATTCTTAAAGGGAGTTCCATGAGCTACAAACTTCATCCGAATGTGTTTTTTAAAAAAATTGCGGAAGATCAGGTCAACATTCTTTTGGCGGATAACGATAACTTTATTTTCAAACTAAACAAAGTTGCTGCTCAGGTTTTTATTATGTTGGCCGAGAAAAAATTAACAGAAGATGAGATTAAGGCCGAAGTTGTAAAAATCACTAAAAAGCCATCCGGTGAAATTGATCTTTTTTTAACAGACTTTTATAAACATATGCTCGAGCAAAAATTCCTGGTTAAAGATTAAAATGCTTGGGATGAATATTGGCCGTCATGATTCAGGAGTGGCGTATTTAACCATTAAGTCTCCAACAGACTATTCATTTGAAGTTTATCAATCCGAACGTCTTACAAAAAAAAAGAACCAAGGCGATTATCCATTCGTAGCCTTAAAGAAATTTAAAGTTGATTACCCTGAATTATTTAATGCGATAGATCCAACTCAAATTTCGATGAATTCTTTTCATGCTTCTCCTGCCAACATGGAAAAGTTGTACGGACATTTTCCTGAATATCGGGAATTCATTTCAACGTTTGGCTTTGAGAGATTTTCTACCCTTCATCATCCAGAAATATTCCAGCCTGGACATCATCTCTCTCATGCATATTCTGCCTGGGGATTCTCTCCCTTTGAGAAGGCGATGATTATTGTTTTTGATGGTTGTGGTTCTAAACGAGGAGCCTTTCAGGATTATTTGAATGAAAATAACATAGGCACATCAGGTGAAGGCCCTCACTTTGAAACGTTATCAGTTTACTTGCTAGAAGATGGAAATTTAAAACCTGTTCAAAAGGAATGGACTAAATTTGAGAAAGCAGAGAAAGTAAATCACTTCATCGGTGATTCTCTTGGTAATTTATTTTCGCTTGCGTCTTCTCGAATATTTGGAAATTGGAGAGAAGCAGGTAAAGTCATGGGACTTGCTGCCTTTGGTACTCCATCTGAAATGAACGATAAGCTAAAGTTTCAACATGAAATTATTGAAGAAGAATTTATCGTCTATAAAGGTAAAGATGATTTCGATAATCAGCCTGCTGAATCATTTACACGGTCTGCGAATATTGCAGCATCAGTTCAGACTCGTTTCGAATCCGAGTTCTTAAGTTTTTGTAATGATCTAAAAATGATGCATCCAGGTTATGAGAATCTTATTTTAGTTGGTGGTTGTGCTCTGAACTGCCTCACAAATTCCCGTCTATTAAAAGAAAAATACTTTAAGAATGTCTTCATTCCTCCTTTTCCAAATGACGAAGGTATTTCTATGGGGGCTGTCCTGTGCCTTGCGCACAAACAGGGCAAGATCAAATTTAGAAAACTTGATATCGATAAAATGCATTCTTACCTTGGAAGAAAGAAGTCTTCGGCTATAAGTTTAAGCCAAATCAAAGAAGCGTTCCCAGATTTTAAAATACGGCCTTGGCAAGACACTTCCCAAATTCTCGCTGATGGAAAAATTCTCGCCGTTTTTCAAGGACCATCAGAAGTAGGACCAAGAGCATTGGGAAACCGTAGTCTTCTCGTGCGGCCTGATTTAAAAGACATAAAAAAATACTTAAATGAGAATATAAAATTTCGTGAGGAATTTAGACCCTACGGTGCGACTGTCCTTCAAGAGGATGTTCATCTTTATTTTGATGTTGAGCCAGGGTTTGTTGGACCATTTATGACATTTGCCCCTCAAATCAGAGCAACTAAGGAAGCCTATTTAAAAGGCGTAACTCACAAGGATCGTACATCAAGAATTCAGACTATTTCATCATTTCAGAATCCGCGGTATCATCAGATTATTTCTGGATTTAAAGCACTCACAGGAGAATCAGTTATTCTCAATACGAGTCTCAATATTATGGGTCAACCGATTCTGGAAGATCTAACTGATGCTGTTAGTTTCATGAAAGGTTCACAAGTTAATTTCATGATGATTAACGATTATCTTTTGGAAAGAAATGAAAATTAAACCAGCCATTCTTAGAGAAGCATTATTAAGTCGATCTATCCCCACCATTGTCTTTGACTATGAAACTCTCGAGGGGAATTTTAAGAAATTTCGTCGTATGACGACAGAAACGAATGCCACGTGGTCCATGGCAGTCAAGGCGCTATCAAGATCTGAAATTCTTGATGTCGCTAAAACATATATTGATGGCTTCGATATTTCAAATATCAATGAGTGGGAGAAAATTAAGCCCTCAGTTGAAGGCCATCATAAAATTTGGCTCACTAATGGCAATTTAAAAAAAGAATTAGAATTTTTTCTTAAAGA
Source organism: Bacteriovoracaceae bacterium (assembly GCA_040399915.1). Lineage (GTDB taxonomy): Bacteria > Bdellovibrionota > Bacteriovoracia > Bacteriovoracales > Bacteriovoracaceae > Peredibacter. The sequence continues at coordinate 840,741 of JBBARE010000001.1, read as the reverse complement.
GCTGCCAGTAGAACGACTCCTCATCACAATTAATGATCTTCATGACTATGATTTCATAAAATCAAAAAATGTTCCTTATCTTGTTCGATTAGCCACTTCTGAGTTTTTAAAGCAGCCCGGTAAAAGTCGCTTTGGGATAAGTCTTGGTGAACTTGATATTATTAAAGATGCCATTTCACGAGATAAAAATTTTAAAGGCTTTCATCTCCACCAAGGGCTGGAGGATCATAATTACCAGATATTGAACTCAATGTTAAAATCCATGAAAGAAAAGCTATCTGCCTATGCAGGTAAAAACTATCTTTTAAATCTTGGGGGAAGTTTTCAGTCCTTTGAAGAAACAGAAATGACTGCTTCATTAAATTTTCTAAAAGACATATTTAAAATGCATATAGAGCCCGGACGTGCTCTGCTAAAAGACGCTGGCTATGCCCTGACACCTATTGAAAAGTATTTCTTGGAGGGTGAAACTCTCAGAATATTTACAAGACTCTCTTTTATCAATCACTTGAAATGGTCTAAGCCATACTTCGCAGGAATCCTCAATCAGAGCGAGCAAATAGAAACCCTAAATCCTAAATCCTTGGTTCTTGAGGGTCCGACTTGTTATGAGTTTGATAAGTCTGAAAATATCCCCATAGAAACCCCGTTATCTTTTACTCAAGGTAGTCTTATCGTTCTCGGCAATATCACGGGCTATTCTGCAGAATGGAACAGTAGTTTTAATGGGGTGCCTGCTTGCGAGGTTAAGTTCGTTGGTCGAAGAAGACCAGATAGTCCTTTATGAGCTTTAAACTATCTTCAATCTGCTCAGTATTATCTCCTGAACAAAAGCGTAGCGAAGATTCCTGAATATTTTCATGAAATGAGACGACGTTTGTTAAGCTCAAAAAATCAAAGCCAAAACTATCACAGTATTTTGCAGGTACTTGATGCATCATGGAGAGTTTTAGAAACTTTTCAGGATGATGATCAGCTTTTCCTTGATAGAAAACCCCAAAAAATAATCCATGATCAAGGATTTTTAAGCGAAGTGGGTGCTTAAGATCTTTGATAAATTTCGCTAACTTGGTAGTAAGATATTTTGTGTTAGTTCGAATTCTTTCAGTTCTCGCTTCAGTTAGTTTTATAAATTCTTCATCCCATAGGAAGGGAAAGATTTGTTCATGAACAGCAAGGAGACCAGCATAAGAAAGTGTTTCAAGAAAAAACTTATCCCACTCTTTATTTTCTTCTGACGCAATTCGAACAACTGAACCCAGAAGACCGTATTCAGCTCCCAAACAATCAAGCTTTAAATGGCTTCTCAAAAGAAAGAGTTCAACGTTATGCTTTTTTGACCAATCAATGACATTCTGGATGTTGGCACTTGTGAAACACCAATTGGTTGTATCTACCAAGAGACGTTTTAGTTTTAGTCCATTGATCGCTGTCAATGGATCAGTCTCAAGTGTGCTGCTATCTAAAAAGCCAGTATCAGCATCCTGCTTACGACTAATTTTTAAGCCATCGAAGACTCTGATCGTTTCAAAGTAAATCATGCTCGTCAGAAATTTCAGCGTGAAGTTTGTTTCCCAGTTTTTAAGCGCCTGAGCGGTTCCAAATGTCGCAGATTGACCACTTCGGGTAAAGTGACCAGTAACGTTCAAACTGCTTTTCAAACCGGGATAAAACACTTCCAAAAAGGAGGGACCTTCAATGATCAGGTCTTGTCTTTGGTAGCGGTAATTGATTTTCTTACCATAGAAAGATTCTTTGATAGGCCAGATCATGGTCACAGAATTAGCGAGAGATAAAAGCGTTTTGGCCTTTATCTCTTTCATCAATTTAAATTTAGTCATTAACGGATCGAAGGTCGTAGGAACTGAGAGATCTTCAGAAAATTTTTTAAACCAATCAAGCTCAGCTTTTTTTTGAACAGCGTAAATTCCCAAAAATTAGTCTTTGTTAAGAAGATCCAATGGAGAAATCGAAACATGAATATCACCAAAGTCAGCGATGGTTTCAGGGGTTAAAGCTTTTGTACTGTTAGTATCCATATCTTTCTCTTAATTTAGAGTTCATTCACCTGTTGGATTTGTTAAACCGTTGCTTTATTCAGAGGATCAAGTGGCGAAATCGATGCATGGATGTCGACAAAGATATCTGATATGTTTTGCTTAGAAAGAACGCCGAAATCTTCGCCAAAATTAATATTATTTCGTCATTCATTTCTTTTTTTTTAACATCGCTCATATCAAAAGGTCTTTTCTGGCCTGTCAGTATTTATTGCGATTGTATTTCCTCTACTGCCTTTAGCATCAAAGGATCAAGTGGAGAAAAAGATGCATGGATATCGACAAACATCTGTCCAATATCCTGTTTGGTGAGAACGCCAAAGTCCTCTCCAAAGTCTGCAATAATTTCTCCCATCTCTTCTTTTTTCATCATTCCCTCTTATCGTCGTTACGTATAAAACATTTAACCATAGTTCTGCATTTATGTCTTAGAACAATTTAGAAAACCTTAATCAAGCACCTGGAATGATGAGGTTTTAAGAGTGAAAGGGGTACTCGGGAAAAGAGGCAGTGCCTAGAGAAGATGCCCCATTATTTGGGCTCTTTGAGGATAAAATTAAGGCACCCCATGCAGGGGTGCCAATCATCGATCAGAGGTCTTTAGAAAGTGTCTCAAAGGTATGAACGGGTGAATCCATCCCTTCGAAATACCGATGGCCCCCAAGAATTCCAAGGGTTCGCTCGTTAACCTGAAAGACCTGAGAGAAGCCCTTGGTCTCTTTCAAGTAACGGCCAGTATGGCGCCAAACAGGTTTTTGGAGATCGAAGGCATAAACGTGGGCCACGTATTCATAGTTCATAGGGCCTGTTTTAAACATGCCGCCGAAAACTAAAAGTTCATTATTTAAAACTTCAGCGGCCGGCGCGAAGGTCGCAAAAGGCATCGCCGTCAATTCCTGACTAGAACCATCCATTGGATTAATGGAAGTCACATTGTTTAAAAGTTCAAAGTGAGAGGCACCAACCCCGAGACCGCCGACTAAGATTATTTTCCCGTTAAGCTCGATGCCAGTCAGGGCACGACGTAAAGGCAAAGCCATTTTATAAGGAGCAGTTTCGATTTTTTCAGATTTAAGATCAAAGATCTCGATCGTATCGTGAAATTTTCCATCCAAATCATTTGCAAATTTGGGAGTACTGTCCCAACCACCGGCGAGATAGACTTTTCCATCGATAGTCACTGCAACGTTTGATGACCTTGGTGAAGTCAGCTTACCAATAGTTTCCCATCTATTTTCTTTGATATCGTAGCGATCAATTTGAGCGAGTGATTTCCATTTTGGTTTATGATCTGCTGAATAAGCAAATCCACCAAAAGCGTAAACGTAGTTTCCTGCTGCGGCCAATTGGTAACCGTGAGCTTTCGCCGGACGTGGAGAGAGAGCAGTCCACTCATTTAAAGAAATATTATAAACAAGGAATGTGTCTGTAAAAGATTCAGGTGGGTAAGTGTGCTCTGCTCCCTGATGGCCGCCGGCCATGTAGATTTTTCCTTCATGCGAGACTGTCCCGAAAGATGAGCGTGGGCTTCCGATGAAAGGAGCGCGCTCAGCTTGCTTATAAGAAATTTCACCTGAGAAATGTGGAGAGTAAAAATCTACAGCTTGCGATTCTCCCGCTTCTACGATTTGTTGCCACTTATTATTTTGGTATTTGAATAAACGGTAGTAACCACTTTTATTTGATACGAACACAAGAGACCCATCTGTCATAAAAGTGGGTGCCATTTCATCTTTTTCATCATTCGTCATTTGAGTCACAACTTTTGTTGTGCGATCAATAACATAAATATTCCAGTTGCCCTCTTTTTTAGAAGTAAAAGCAATTTGACGTTCATCAAATGAAAGAGCTGGTGACATACCTTCAGCAAGGACTTCTTTTTTATTTTCAATGCGATCAAATAAAACGATTTCTTTTTTCCCTGAAACATTTCTTTGGTAAACCACAAAACTTCCGTCTGATGAAGGACGTGGGAAGTAAGCTTCATCTTCAGTAGCTAGCATTTTTGCATTAACAAGTGTGTACTCTGCGAGACCTTCGCCCTGAAGTGTGACTTCAGCAGCACGGTCAAAAAAGAAGATCGTGTTTTTGCCATTTAATCCAGGGGCCGAATAAAAGATCAGGCGCCCATTTCTGGAAAACTTCGGATGGAGGAGCATGCCTTTTTCTTTAAGACTGAACTTTTGAGTCAGGTTCTTTTTTTTGTTCAAGTACATGAGGTGGAGATCTGTTTGACCTTCCCCTTCACAATAAACAAACTCATTTCCATCTGGAGTGATGTCAGGATAGATCGCCCAAAGTTTTGAAGTTGAATCATTAAGTGTTGAAGAAGCCTCATGATCTCTTTGTAATTGAATGGATTTACCTTGTGCATCTTCTTTCATGTAAACAAAATCAGCAAAAACGGACGTTGAAACAATGAGACCCAAGAGGACTAAAAATGTCATGGAAGCTCCCTTTAAATTCCCCCGATCATAGCCCTTGAGCGTATGGTCTATCAAACAATTTCCATTTATCGCTCAGCAGAAAAATAAAAATTTACCGAATATCGAAGAAACCAATTTCCAGCTATTATTATTCTATGGTCGCCGCTTATCTAAGCCACTTTCACAGACTCTCAAACAACGTCAAACTCTTCCTCGTGGGTAATGCTATTCAAGGGATGGGGCTTTCGATCTATAGCTTGTTGTTTAACCTCTATTTAAAAGAGATTGGTTTTGGAGAATCAGCAATCGGTGGATTAATTTCTACGACTTCACTCGGCATTTCGCTCATGGCGATTCCTTGCGCCCTCATCATCGATAAATTTCATGTCAAACACCTGGTTGTTGGTGGTCTTGCTTTATCAACGATTTTTTATTTTTTACAAATTATGAATGTGAGCGAAGGCTCATTGTTTGCCTTCGGACTCCTGGCCAGTATGTTTCAGGCATTATTCAATATTTCTGTTTCTCCTTTTTATCTTAGAAATTCCACACCTGAGGTGAGAATTCATCTTTTTACATTGAACTCTTCACTCAATATGGCGGCACACTTAGTTGGATATCTTATTGGTGGGTATTTACCGCAGATTGTTCATCATCTGGCGCCTGAGTTTTCTAGAATCGAAGTTTACCGTTCTGCGATCATCATTGCCCTAGCCGTGGTTTTTTCTTCAAATATTATGTTTCTAAAAATTAAACGGGTACCTATCCCAAGAGAGAAGAAAAGAATTTTTGAGGGACTTAAAGAAAAAGAATGGAACATTCTTGCGAAGCTCATTATACCAAAACTCTGTTTTGCTTTTGGTGGTGGTATGGTTGTGCCTTTCATGAATCTTTATCTCGCCGAAAAGTTCAAACTCTCGACTGAAATGATTGGAGTCTCTTACGCTCTTTTGCAGTTCTTTATTTTTATGGGAATTTTTATCACTCCGTCGATTATTCAAAAAACAACACGGCTGCGGTTTATTATTTTGACTTCGTTTCTTTCCATCCCTTTTATGATCGCTATGGGGCTGACTGGAAATGTCACATTAGTTCTTAGCTGCTTTTTTATGCGTGGGATGCTGATGAATATGTCGAGCCCAATAACGAGCATTTTTGAAATGGAACACGTTCGTGAAAAAGAGTGTGTGTTTGCTTCTGCTGTCATTCTTTTCTTCTATCACTTAGTCTACACAACCAGCACTCGTTTAGGCGGTTACTTAATCGAAGCTTATTCGTTCGGTCCTACTTTCTACATTGCAGGATCTTTTTATGCTATCGCAATTGTACTCTACTACCGCTTCTTTAAAAAAGAAGATGAAGTAGAAGCGATTGTTGTACCCATGGAATTGGTGACTGAAGCTGCTTAGTAAATTCTCTCTGAAATGAGATTCATGATCCGAGAAAATTCTTTTTGATCTTGTTCTGAAAAACGATGAGTTTTTGGAGAGTCAAGATCAAGCACTGCCATGACTTTGCCATTTTTAATCATTGGAACCACAAGCTCTGAAAGAGAAGCTGTATCACAAGCTATGTGCCCTGGAAACGCGTGTACATCATCGACTCTGACACTTTCTTTCCTCGTGTATGCTGCCCCACACACGCCGTGCTCTGGTTTAATTCTTATGCACGCTGGTTTTCCCTGGAATGGACCCAGCACTAATTCTTTATCTGTTTCATTCCACAAATAAAACCCGCACCAGTTGAGCTCTGGGAATGCAAAGTTAATCCATGAAGAAATGTTCGCGAGATTTGCGATAAGATTTTTCTCGCCATCAATGAGGCCGAGCAATTCCTTTTCTAGAGAGATAAAGAAAGAAGCTGACCCGTATTCTGATTTTATTTCCCACATAGTGAATCCCTTAGATAGAAGTCAATCTCATCGAACTTCACTTATAAATTCCTTGATGAAACTTTTCATGAACTCAATTCGCTTGAAACCAAGAGCCTTGGCCTGTGGTGTATTCATGAGATCAGGCAATTTAAAAAGTTTCACAAAGTAATGATCAAGCATAAATGTTTTATCATCAAGCTCCCGCATCTCGGCGAGTGGATCGAATGGATCATAGAACGAAGCTTTCATTTGAGTGTTCACGGCAGCACATCTTAATATTCCAATCGCTCCAAGAGCATCTAGACGATCAGCATCCTGAACAATCGCAGCCTCGAGGCAAGAGGGTTTCAAGCCTTTCGAAAAGCTGTGTTCGATAATAGCTTTTTTTACAATATCTATTTCTTGCTCGTTAAAGCCAGCTTTGACCAAAAGAGGTTCTGCTTCTTTCGCCGCAAGTGTAGATGCCTTTTTTCTATCAGGATGATCTTTAGGAAGATTGATCAGGTCATGGCAATAGACGCCGGCCAGTACGCATTCGAGATTCACGTCTTGATTTTCTGAAAGCTGTTTTGCTGTTGCTGCGACACGACCAACGTGTGCCCAATCATGGGCAGGGTCAGTCGTGTTGTAGTAAGGCTTTACTAGGGGAATGAGCGCTTGAATTTTGTTCATTCTTCAACTTTAAATCGATCTTTAATTTTTTTAATGACAAAACCAAGGCCGGGGATATTTTCGTAAACGAAGACTCCCATATCGAAATAGTCGCGGTGATAAATAGCTTTACCATTTTTAAATTTAATCACTGAATTTCCATCAACCACGATAGGTTCGCCACCCTTTAGTTTGTCAGTCACTAAAGTCATCTTCCAGACTCCAACCACCATATCTTCGCTTTCAATAAATTGTGAGAACTCAAATTTTATCGACTTAACATTTTGATACATATTTTTGTAGTAAGCCGTTATTTTGTCAGTTCCCTTGATCATGCCGACAGGATCGTGGAATTCGATATTGGTATCGTAGAACTCTGGAATAAGATGCAGAGTGTTCTTAGTCAATTTCTCAAAAATGTACTGAGTTTTCACTTTGTTGCTCATATTATTCATAGTCTGTCCCCAACTTATAGATGACATTGTTAAAAGTATCAGGAGTATAATCTTCATAGTGAACCTCACGAGGAGTATGGATGGTCTTCAACATCATCATAACTGTTTTAATCTTTGTTAACATCTTTTTCATATTCGCCGTAGTGAAAAAAAACTTCGCCGTTATTGATATTGGCTGGGGGCTTGGATTTATCCTGATTTCTCTCATTTCCTACATGCATCATCCGGTTTCTTATAAAAATGCTTTGCTTTTAGTGTTGGTCGCCATTTGGGGTTTACGCTTAGGTCTGTATATTTTTAGTCGTAGTCGCGGTAAGCCTGAAGATCACCGTTACGCCAAGTTTCGTAAGGAGTGGCAGCCTAACCCAAACTTTCAGGCATGGATGAAAGTCTTCATGTTTCAGGGCCTGTTAATGATGATTGTGACTCTGCCCGTGAGTGCAGGCATGGCGCAAGAGAGCAGCTCTTTTTCAATTATTAATTTGTTTGGAATTTTACTTTGGATTCTAGGCTTTTCGCTGGAAGTTTGGTCAGATCATTATTTAAATTGGTGGAAAACCGTACCAGAAAATAAGGGTACGATTTGTACGACTGGCCCTTGGAAGCTTTGTAGGTTTCCGAATTATTTTGGAGAGACTCTTCTTTGGTATGGTGTTTATTTAATCGCCTTCGATTTAAGTACTGCCTGGACAATTATCGGGCCAATCACTATTAATTTTTTACTTTTGAAGGTGACCGGTGTTCCGATGTTGGAGGCCCATTACAAAGATCGCCCTGCCTATCAGGAATATGCAAGGAGAGTGCCGCGCTTTCTTCCTTTCACCAAGCCTTAATTTTTTTTACGGAACGACTTGTTTTTCCAGGTATAGTGATCGACTTGAAGATGATCATCGTCTGATTTCTTAAAGTAAGGAACTTTCTTCAAGAAAAGTTTTAGTGCATGATAATGAATCGAAGAAATAGTCCCTAAAGTCATTAACGGATAAGTAAAAAACATCTCTAAAAGATTAAACGTATTCCATTCTTTGGACTGACCAGTATAAGAAGCCTTAACTTCTAGTTCTCCTTCCTTGTTAAAATCATCGATGTTGATAACAATACTTTTTAAATTTCGCTTAATTTTAAAAGTCATGATGTTTTCAACAGAGGTAAAAGGAGAGATATAGAATTTTTTCTGAGTCGTGAACGTCCACACTCCCTCTTTTAAGCACTCAGGTCGGACGAGGAAAGGTTTTTGCTCTTTAAAGGTGTTCCCGATCTCAATCACGACAAAAGGCGAGGTCGCCGTTTCTATGAAGTAAAATGAGACCGGGTTAAAGGTGTAGCCCAGGATTCTTGGATTGGTGATAAGTTCGATTTTTAAAATTTTATCACTAACACCTTGTTCCAGCATAAACGCTTGAATATTTTCTTTAGTCGTTGCGTTGCCAAGATTGACGTGATCATTATCATAAAACGAGATGAGGTTAAATCGGTTGCGCGAAAACCCAGTTGTTTTTTTATTTAGCTCATCAAGTTCATCGAGATCAAACATCGTCCAGAAAAAACGGTTATTAAAGGTATAGGGCCTAGGAATAAACCTCTGGTGATTGATGAATGAGACGAAGAACTGACTTTTCATGGTAGAACTTTACGTCCCAAAATCTCTTCGCATAAATTAACACTAGATAGAAGCGCATCTTCATGGAACCCATATCTAAAATAGCTTCCGCAAAAAAAGATCGGCGGCATGTTCTTATTGAGCTCAGGCAATTTTTCCTGGGCCCTGATTGCTTCCTGAGTGAAAATAGGATGATGATAAACAAACCGTCTCATGATTTTAGACTTATCAACAAACTGTTCGCCATTAATGTTAATAAAGTAGCTTTTTTTATCTGAAATCTTTTGCAACCTGTTCATATAATAAACGGTGAAAGAATCGCCATCACGGTAAACGAAATTCCATGCTGACCAATTGATTTTCATCTTTGGCATGACCGAGGCATCAGTGTGTAGAACAGCGATGTTTTCCTGATACTTAAAATGCTGAAGAAGATCTTTCTGCTGAGCACTTGGGTTTTTCAACATGGAGAGTGTGTCGTCTGCGTGACTTGCCATCACAACATGATCAAACTCAAATGTTTCCCCTTTAAGTGTTGTGAGTTCTACTTTATTGCCTTTTGTTTCCACCGTTTTTACACCATGGCCTACTTTGATTCTGTCTTTATAATCAGCAATAATCTTGTGTTTATAAGTTTGAGAGCCCGCTTTAACGGTTTTCCATTGGTGTTGAGTATCAAGGCCTAAGAAGCCGTGGTTTAAGAAAAAGCGAATGAGTGTTTTGGCAGGAAAATCGAGCATTTTATCATGTGGTGTTGACCACACAGCCGAGCTCATTGGGATAACGAAATGATTCAAAAAATCTTTTCCGTAACCTTCTTTCTCAACCAGGTCACGTACCGTTAATGAATCATATCTAGGATCTTCAACGAGCTTTGGAGCTAGCTTACAAAGCTTTTGGATATCAAGAAGCATCTTAATGTAAGAAGGCTTAAAAAGATTTTTCTTCTGAGCAAAAAGCCCGTTCCACAACGAACTACCGTTATATTCAAGACCAGATTTTGTTTCAAGCACACTAAACGACATATCACTGTCGTAGTAAGGGACTTCTAGCTTTTTAAAAAGCTTAACCATATTTGGATAAGTTTCTTCATTAAAAACAATAAAACCAGAATCGATTGGTTTCTGCTCGCCGTCTTCATCGACGTACACGGTATTGGTGTGTCCACCGATGTAATCATTTTTTTCAAACAAAGTGATATCGAATTGGTCTTTTAAAAAGTAGGCGGCACTCATGCCTGCCATACCTGTTCCGACGATCGCGAGCTTCTTCATTTATTTCTTCTCCAGAAGATAATGAGATACGAACCACTCTTTACCATCATCAAATTTCCACAATTCAGCACATGCCATGAAGAAAATTCTCCAATACTCAAGCCACTTGCCGGCTTCTTTTTCGCCGTAATGCTTACGGAAAATTTCCATAATCTTGTCTTTGTTTTTATCAGTGTTTTTTAACCACTCTTCAGAAGTCTTGGCATAGTGAACCCCGTTATAGCGAACGTGTTCCACGAGTTTAAATTTGTCCTGAAAGTATTCAAAGATATCATCTGAAGGCATCATTCCGCCTGAGAAAAAATACTTACTCATCCAGTCTGAATCATCCTTCACTTCAAAAAGATAAGGTGTCGTACGGTGTACGAAGATATGAACAAACAATGTCCCTTTATCGTTTAAAAGATTGCTGATCTTCCCAAGAAGCATTTGATAGTTTCTCATGTGCTCAAACATTTCAACTGAAACAACTCGATCAAACTTTTCCTGAATTTCAAAATTATTCATGTCGGAAGTTATGATTCTGACGTTATCTAATCCACGCTCTTTAGCTTTGTTGTCGATGTGTTGTTTCTGGGTTGCAGAGTTTGAAACAGCTGTGATCTGACAAGTTGGGAATTTCTTCGCCATAAAAAGAGTGAGCGATCCCCATCCGCATCCAAGTTCAAGAACCTTATCGCCTGGCTGGATTTTAGCCATCGAAACAGTTCTTTCCAGCATCTTGATTTCAGCTGTTCCTAAATCTTCATCAGCATCAAAATAAGCACAAGAATATTTTAAATTTGGCCCGAGTGCATACAAATAAAATTCAGTCGGAACTTCATAGTGTTGTTCGTTAGCATCTCTGGTTTGAACAGCAAGCGGAGATGCTTTCATCATATCAACAAATTTTTTCTTAGCTTCAGCAAGTGATGATGGTGGTTGTGGTGCAATTTCTTTTAATCTTTCTTTTAATAGTCTTCTGATTCCAGATCTAAGGATAAAATCAGGAACGTAACCAGAACTAACAATAGAGTCCAACATATACACCTCGGTGGCTTAATTTAATGGCATAATCATACGATTTGTGAGGCAGGAAGGTTACATAAATTATGTGTACAGGTTATTTTTAGGCTATTCTTTTGGTGTGTTAATCCAGCCCTTCCGCTTAAAGAACCAGATGGCGGAAATACTCATCAAAACCATAAGTAACACAACCCATCCAAGCACCGTTTTAGATTCGAGGCCCGGGATGTGTTCAAAGTTCATCCCATAAAATGATGCAACGAAATTGAGTGGTAAAAGGACACTAGAAAAAACGGTCAAAACTTTCATCACTTGGTTTGCGCGTTCATCATTTAAGGCGATGTGCAACTGAAAGAGATGTTCAAAATTATCCGATACTTCATCTAACTGAAAATAAAGTTGATCAATATTTTCTCTTAAATCCTGAAGCATAGACGGGTATTCTTCCCACATATCCTTTGAGCGGTAGAGGGAGTCATTGGTTTGCTTCAAAATCCTCTTGATCACAAAAAGCTGTCTTCGAAAAAGGTAAATTTTTGATAAATCTAGCTGCTCGCAGCGTCTAGAAAGAACATCAGTCTCGAGATCATCGTAAATCGTTTGCAGTTTTACGATGGGCACTTCGTACGTTCGGATGACACCTAGGATGATCTGATGGACAAGGCCCTGAAGAGTCTTTGGCATTTCACTCTTGCCGCATCTTTCAACAATTTTTTGGATGTAATCTAATTCTACCCTGTGGATTGTGACAATTCTTTCTTCACTTATGTAGAGGGCAATCTTTCTCGTTAGATCCTGAACTGTAGTCGCATCACTACCTGACTCATCGTCATAACTTCTCATCATGAGGAAGTGGTTTTCGTCGGAGTTTTCGTATTTAGGCAGATGCTCCGGGCGCAAAGTATCCTGCACAAGGAGGTAGGGAAGATTAAACTTAGAAGTCAGTGTTTCGAAATCATTTTCACGGGGTTCCACAACGTCGAACCAACTAAACTTTCTATTTGTAAGAAGATTGTCTGAAATCATACTTAAATTATTTCACAGATATCAAAAATGGGTAAAAAAAAAGCCGGATTACTCCGGCCTTCGCTTTGATTTAAATCAATTGGGGACTATGTCCTACCAACGGTTTCCACCACGGTCTCCGCCGCGATCGCCGCCGCGTCCACCACCGAATCCACCGCCGCCGCCGCGACCACCACGGTCTCCACCACGTCCGCCGCCGCCGCCGAATCCACCAGTACGTGGCTCCATTGGACGAGCTTCGTTAACAACCAATGAACGACCGCCATGGTCTTGTCCATTGAGCTTTTCGATAGCTGCAGCTGCATCGTCAGCAGATGACATTTCAACAAAGCCGAAGCCTTTTGAACGACCAGTGTCTCTGTCCATAACGATTTTTGCAGAATCAACTGTTCCGAATTTTGAGAACATTTCGTTTAGTGATTCGCTAGTTGCTGAGAACGGTAAGTTACCAACGTAAATCTTGCTACCCATAAAAACCTCCTTAAGGCCAGGGACGCGCTTTCAGAGGATCATGAGCAACTCGCTCGAAGAACACTTACAGCGACAAATAATTGGGAAATAATTAGCACTAATGCTGTGTTAAAGGATAGCACAATTTCATTGGGTTATAAAATTTAAAGAATTGTTTAAGAAAAAAGGCAAAAGTTGCTAAATGGGCTGTAAGATATAAGCACTGCAGCAAATTATTAAATACAAATAGTTGGTTCGTTTACAAAAAGAAGGCCCTCCAAAAAGGAGAGCCGACTAGATTTTAAAAATGAATTTTTAAAAAAGCTGGGACTACCAACGGTTGTTTGAACCGCGAGAATCACCGCGACCACCACGGTCTCCACCGCGATCGCCACCACGAGAAGAACCGCCGCCGAAGCCGCCTTCACGTTTTTCCATTGGACGAGCTTCATTCACAGTTAGTGAACGACCGCCAAGGTCTGAACCATTAAGTTTTTCAATGGCTGAATCAGCAGCATTTGAATCGCTCATTTCAACAAAGCCGAAGCCTTTTGAACGACCAGTGTCTCTGTCTGTGATGATTTTTGAAGAATCAACAGCACCGAATGCTGAGAATACTTCAGAAAGTGACTCGTTAGTTGCTGTGAATGGTAAATTACCAACATAAATCTTCTTACCCATAAAACCTCCTGAGGCTTGGTAGCGTAAAGAGGCCCTGAGCAGAATTACACAAGATACTCGACACGACTTGGCTTAGATAACACGATAATTTTGAGAAAGCACACTTAAAATATTCTTAAGGTAAAAAGGGTACGTAGAGCTTGGTATTTATTGATTATTGCAGAGCTTGTTGAAGAGTTTTGATTCGTGATTATACGCCTAATTGATACACCTGAAGGATTTTACGGAGAGACTTTCGAAACAATTTTAGTGAATCAAGGTTCACTTCTTTGTCCCCATAATAACATTGGGCAAACACTTCAGTAATGATGAAGGTCGGTTTTTCCAGGTCAGGATTCATCTCTTTCATATCGTCGTAAATGCAGCATGAGGGTGGCGCTTCGTGATCTGTGTAGTGGATCTTTTGCAAACTATCGTGAAAGAGATTGTAGTGAAAAATGACTTCATCCCGAGGCGATAACTTTAGTTTACGGATTTTTTTCCACTCATCCTGCATGACTTTCAAAGCTTCCGGATCGGCCGCTTCAATTTTGTTAATACCTTTCTTTTTTAAAAGGTGGCACAGATAAAAGATAACCAAACTGAAGGCTACGAGAATAAAAATTCTTTTAACTTTTTCAAACCAAGAAACTCTAGGCTCCTCTTTTTTATCAAGTGGTCGAAGGATATCCTGTTTCACATTGTGATCTGGTTCAGGAGCTATATTGGCTGCAGCCACTGCCTCTCTTTTGGAACTTTCTTCAAGTTCAGTTTGTGCCTTCATTATTTTATCAAGTGATTCAGTAATATCTTTTTGTGATTGTTGATTGAATGTCCCATTTAAACTGTTGTTTATTTTTTCTACATCCCTTGCAATAGAGTCTTTTTGACTTGAAGGTGGCATTGAGTTTAATTGCTCGTTCGTCTTTGTGATAAAAGAGGCTAGATTGTTTTTTTCTTCATCTGATAATTCTAGATTCTGACTAAGTTTACTGAATGAGTCTTTCTCCACCTGACTAGCTCCCATGTTGCTTTGCCAGGTAAGAGTCTGGTTAAAATCACTTTTAAGGTTCTTGATGTTTTCCATGAGAGTTTTCATATCACTCAGGAGTTTCTCTTTTTCAGCTTCAGTCAGCTTTTTTTGCTTAAGCTTTTGACCCAGCTCTTCAATTTGGCTTTGATTTAAATCTATTTGAGGGGTCAACGTTTCACGGTTCAATCCAGGAAGCTTTGATTGAATATCACTTAAATCAACTTTACTTTTGTCTAGGTACTGCTGAATTTTAGCAACCTGCTCTTGGGATAACTCGGGCTTATTATCAAGCTTAAATTCGTCTGGTAGGAGTGTTTTGAATCCGAGGCAAAAGAGAAAAAACAAAAGGCTCAAAAATGTGAAAGTTAGCGCTTTCCTTTTAACTAAACCCACAGTGAGATTTTCTTCAAGTGATTTACTGATGAGGTAAAGTGAACCAAAAAAAGAAAATGTATAGAGTATATAAGTGAACAAGGGTATCTCTGGAGAATAGTTGTATGAAACAAAAATTGCATTCAGCAAAAGGGCAACCAGAAGATGGCCAACAAAAAAAGAATTCACAATGAAAAAGCAACTCAGAACCGGTACTAAAGAATTAACTGAAAGCTCAGAACCGTTTTTATAATAAAAAAACCAGATGCCTCCTAGAAAAAGTGTCCAGGATAAGACCTTTCTTTTTACCACTCGATAAGTTTCAAAAATATTTAAAAACCTGTCTTCCTGCTTGTCTTCATCGGCCCCCGATGAGATCTCCTGACCGGCGAGCTTTATTTTGTTTGGGGTTAATCCAAGTCGTTCTTTATCAAATGAAAGAAAAAAATCGGTCCCATATTTAAATGACCGAAGGGCAAGAAAGCAAAGTCCATAGTAGAGAGCGTAGTAAAAGAGTGCTTCCACCGAACGAAGAGATAGAATAGTGCCGATAAGAAGAGTGAATCCCAGAGAAATGAAAGTCATTTGATCTCCAGGAGATCCTGAGCATCTTTTATCAGTTGTTGGCCGAAATGAAGGTCAGCGCTGACCTTCAGAACAGTAAATGGTATTTGACTGTTTTCGAATTCTTTTTTCTTTTTGGCGAACGCCTCCATGGCATGGCGTTCCATCTCCATGATTCCAAGTTTCATGTCGCCTTTGATGGAACTTTTTAGCTCTTCATAGGGATTGAGCGTGAAAATGGCGACATTTTGACCAGACATTTTAAGCTTCTGCAAAAAGTCGAATGTTTCCAAGATTTTTATCGTCGTGAGCATCGGACAGATATAAAAAATCTGGCTTTTAGCTGGCAGATTTTGCAGATACTTTAAATGTTTTGTTTCTGTTGAAGCGGTCATTTCATGCAAAGTGAAGTGTTTTTCAATAGTATTTAATTGGTTTTTACCGGAACCAAATCCGATGTGAAGATTATTTGAAATAACCTGGATAAGGTTGTTTTTTTTTATTTCATTTGCCGTAATACTTAGGGCCATATCCTTTGCCGCTTCCCAAGTTGATACCCCCCCAAACCCAAGTTGATTATCAAGATCGAGATCAAGAAGAAGAGTGATGTAGGTATTAGTATTTTTTTCGTACTCATTGACGACAACGTTGTTTGTTTTTTTTGTCAGTTTCCAATTGATATGTTTGACAGGATCTCCATGCCGGTAATCTCTGGTTCCGATAAAAAGATTAGAATCACCTCGTTTGGCAACTTCATAAAATCCATAGCCGATCGTATCGGGAGAGATAGAGGCTTTGAGGACGGGAGTTTCTTCAATAATAGGATAAACTTCGATTTCGTGTTCATCAAAAAATTGAATATTAAAATCAAAAATACCTAAGTCGTCCCTGAAATTCAGATTGATTGGTTTAAATGATTTGACTCCCATGCCTGCGTCCAGAATGATTTTTTTTGATAAGTTTATTTGTGTATGAGGAGGAATTGTTCGACCGGCATTTACTTTAAAGAAGCCCAATTGGACGCCATTAAAATTCTCGGTGAATTCCAGATGATTAATCGTAAAGGCAGTCTCATTGGAAACGACATAGCTTATTTCAATCTCATTTTTTTCATGTGCAAAGACAGGTGCTTTTCTGGTAACTGAGATACCCTGACAAATCTTAAGTGTTCTTAGGTATAGAAAGCCTATAAAGAATATGTTGCTTAAGCCTATTGCCCAAAAGATAGATTTAAAAAAACCGAAAAAAAGACAAATTCCAGTGAAAATAAAAGAGAAGGTCAAATTATTAAAAAGTTGGGTATTAAAATAAAGGTTATTTTTAAAATTATGATATTTTGTATCAAACTTAAAATAAGAGCGCAGTTTTGGTGGGACTACGTTCTTTTTTACTTTCATTTGGTGGGCACACGAACTTTATTCAAGATATCTTGCAGAATATCTACTTTCTTCCTGCCTTGAAATCGACTTTCATTTGTTTGGGCTATCCTATGTTCCAGAACATAGGGAAGCATTTTATAAATGGTTCCAGGTCTTACAAAGTCATCACCTGATAAAAAGCTATAGGCTTGAGAGGTTTTCATTAAACTAATCGCAGCTCTAGGAGAAGCCGGTAGAGATAATTCAGGATGCTCACGGGTCATTTGAATAACATCCAGAATATACTTCATAGTAGATTCTGATAATTTAATGTTTGAAACGACTTTTCTGATTTCAGAAATATGCTCTTTTTTAAGAACGGCTTGAAGTTTATGAAAAGGGTCGTCATTCAATCTTCCGAGTAACATTTGCATTTCGCTTTCCCGACCCGGATAACCGATAGCTATTTTCATGGCGAAACGATCAAGTTGCGCTTCAGGTAATGGAAATGTTCCGTGCTGCTCAATCGGATTTTGAGTAGCGATAACAAAAAACTCTGCATCAAGTTTATGAGTCGTTCGATCGACTGTTACCTGCAATTCGGCCATCGCTTCCAGAAGAGCTGACTGAGTTCTGGGAGTTGCCCGGTTGATTTCATCGGCCAGTAAGATCGTTGAAAAAATAGGACCACGATTAAATTGAAACTCTTTTGAAGCTTCGTCATAAATCGTTGTACCGGTAATATCTGATGGCAGAAGATCGGGAGTAAATTGAACACGCCCAAATTCAAGATTCACTGATTTTGCGACTGATTTCGCGAGCATTGTTTTGCCAGTACCCGGATTATCTTCTAATAAGATATGCCCACCTGAAAACCAAGCAGTCAAAACGAGTTTGATACTCTCATCCTTGCCAAAAATGACAAGACCAATATTCTTAAGCAGTAGCTCATAAGCTTTTAGCGCATTTTGTGACATGTTTTGCTTTTCGGATTTTAGTCTCAGACCCTTAGCTATTCTGGAAGTCTGACCAGCTTGATCAAAGTGCATCATACATAACCAAATCTCGTTGAGTTAGCCTGACTCATCACTTGAGTTTCACTGTCCATTATGCAAAAATTCATCATGCAATTCAACAAAACTCCCCTCATCACCTGGACTTCCAAAGGTTTATACTGCGCTATCGGTGATTTTTATATTGATCCACACCGTGCTGTTGAGACAGCGATCATCACTCACGCCCATTCAGATCACGCCCGTCGCGGACATAAAAAATATATCTGTGTTGATCAAGGTGTTGAGCTTTTAAAAACGAGAATAGGAAAAAATATTTCCGTTGAAACCTATTCTTACGGTGAAGTTTTTTATTTGGGTAGAGTAAAAGTCAGCATGCATTCCGCTGGTCACATTCTTGGATCGGCTCAAGTCAGAGTAGAGTGCAATGGAGAAGTGTGGGTTGCTTCTGGCGATTACAAACGCGATCACGATCCAAGCTGCGACCCGTTTGAAAGTGTTTCCTGTGATACTTTTATCACTGAGGCTACTTTTGGAACGCCTCATTTTGTTTGGAAGAAAAATCTTAATCATGGAGAGATGATTTCTGATTGGTGGCGCGAAAATGAAAAGAAAGGGCTTAATTCAATTCTTTTCGGATATTCATTAGGTAAAGCGCAAAGAATTCTGGCGGAACTTCATCCTTACGCTCATAAACCTGTTCTCATTCATTCTTCGATTGATGAATTAACGGAATGCTACCGACGGCAAGAGCGAAATATTGCTCCGACTGTTTTATTGATGGATAAAATCAAAGAACTCATTTTTGATCAAAGACTTCAAGGAGAACTCATCTTAGCACCACCATCAATTTTAAGTGAGAAGTGGATTCATCATCTTGGGCAATATAAAACGGCTTTTGCGTCCGGATGGATGCAGGGTGGAGGACGATCACGCTACGATAAAGGTTTTGTGATGTCTGATCACGCTGATTGGAATGATCTAAATTTAACGATTAAAGAAACTGGTGCGCGGAAAGTTTATGTTCAACACAGAGATGGGGATTTGATCAGACACCTTCGAAAAACTGGTACTGAAGCTTATTCGATTGATGATTTACACATCGATCACTATTTACCTAAGCCAGGTGAGAATTTAGTTTTAATATGAAAACAATCAAGCTCGCTCTTCAGGATTTTGCCTTACCTGCTCCCAGACGCGGTAGCATTGAGCCGTCGTCAGGCTATGCCACGACAATGCAAAAAGGGATAGAGCTTCACGAGAAAGTACAGGCCGATAGAATTGCACAAATTCCTGATTATCAAATTGAAATTCCTATTTCATGGTCTTTTGAGAGAAATGAATATCGCTTTGAAGTTTCAGGGCGGATGGACGGTTTTATTCCTGGTGAAAAACCCCTGATTGAAGAAATCAAATCAAGTTTTAATATTTTTGAACTCGCGAAAAATTTAAAAGATAAGCGCTACGATCATCCTTACTACGTTCAATTACTTTCTTATGGGTATTTTTATTGGCTGAACAATGGATTAAAACCAAATCTGAGTTTTCATCTTGTGTCGTCTAGACGAGAAGAAAATTATGATTTTGAAGTTTATTGGGATTTAAAGGAATTTGAATCCTGGCTAGACCGTAGACTCGATGAACTGGTTTTGATGGCACGAAAATCTGAAAAGAGATTTTTACGGCGTAATAAGTTATCTAAAAATATGCCTTTCCCTTTTTCTAAACCCCGTTTGGGACAAATGGAGCTCATTGCTTTTGTTGAGCAGGGTATGGGAGATGATAAGAGAATGATGCTTCAGGCGCCAACTGGTCTGGGTAAAACGATAGGTGTGCTTTACCCGTCTCTTAAAGAATCATTGGCGCGTGGACAACGAGTGGTTTATCTCACGCCAAAAAATAGTCAGCAATCTGTGGCAGAGGAAGCGATTGAAAAGCTTCAGGCAAAAGGTTGTGCCACTAAATCTCTGACCATCACTGCAAAAAGTAAAATGTGCATGAAAGCAGAGCCACTATGCAATCCGGACTACTGCGAGTTTGCAAAGGGTTATTACGATAAGCTCATCAAGTATGACCTCAAAACAGAGTTGGCCAAAAAGAAAAAACTCACAGCAAAGATCATGAAAAATCTGGCAGAAAAATATGAAGTTTGCCCATTTGAATTGCAAATGGAAGCAGTCGAAGAAGCAGATACCGTTATCTGTGATTATAATTATGTTTTTGGTCATGATGGATCACTTGGGAAAATTAGTGCTACTGATTTTGCCCAACAAGGGAAAGCAAACCTCGTCATCGATGAAGCTCACAACTTACCCAATCGAACGATGGGAAATTTTTCGCCTATGATTTCATACTCCTTACTGGAAGGAATGAGACAGGATTTACAAAATTTGCCAAAAAAAAATCGCCGAGAGGGTGAGGATTTACTAAATTCATGTCTTGCTGTCATAAAACGTGTTACTCCCGACGAAATAAAAACAAAAAGTGTTTCTTTAAATTTTGAAAATTTCGTTGCCATTAATGATGAGCTGAAGGCGTTTCTATCAACGTATCTCGATTCTGATGTTGAAATTAAGCCTAAAGATCCAGTCCTGAAGCTGGTTTTTTACTGGGGAGAGTTTACTGAAATTCTTTCTGGTTTAGATTCAACTCAGTCAGAGTTTTTTATTACTGGTCAAAATGACGGTAAAAACAGAATGGTTAAGATAACGTGTTGTGATGCCTCCGAATTAATCAAGGAGCGCTATGACTATTTTAAAAATGTTGTCGCTTTTTCAGCGACTCTTAAACCATTTGAATATTATGCAAAATTATCTGGTCTTAAAGGCGAGAACTTGATTCAAGAGGAATTTGTATCTCCTTTTAAAAAAGAAAATCGTAAAGTTTTAATTATTCCTCAAATCTCGACAAAGTTTTCGGTTCGCTCTCAAAATTACCCAAAAATTGCTGAAACAATTGAACGGGTTATCAAATTAAAATCCGGTAATTACCTGGCGTTTTTCCCAAGCTTCGATTTCATGGAAAAAACGATGAGTAGTTTCACTCCTCCAGGTGGTGTGAGAGTTCTTAAACAAAATCGTTACATGAGAAATGAAGAAGTTGAAATGACACTTGAGATTCTTAAATCCCAAGCGCAACCTGTGATTCTTTTTGCTGTTCAAGGTGGAGTCTTTTCCGAAGGAATTGATTACGCGGGTGATATGGTTATTGGTGCTTTTGTAGTCGGTCCACCGCTTCCGAGTTTTGATTTTGAACGTGAAAAGATGAAAGATTATTATCAGGACTCCTATCAAGCAGGTTTTGATTACGCTTATACCTATCCGGCGATGGCCAAGGCCGTTCAGTCAGCAGGGAGAGTGATTAGATCTGAAACTGATAAGGGGATCATCATTTTGATGGATGATCGATTCCTGGAAAAGAATTACAGTCAGTCCTTGCCTCAGGATTGGTTTAAGAATACTCCCCGAGAACTTGTCTCTGGCAGTATCTTAAGCGATGTGAGCAACTTTTGGTCTACACGCCTGGATGATGGGTAATATGACGTCGCCCAATAACCGAGCGATAAACAGCTAGGAGGATAACTGCCCCAACCACTGAAGCGAGAAATCCTGCAGGTTCACCCTGTTTATACCAACCTAAACTATCGCCAGCGAAACTTGCAAGAAAAGCACCAGCAACACCAATAAGCATTGTAATAATAAATCCACCAGGATCGCGCCCCGGCATTAAAAATTTCGCAATGGCACCAACGATTAGTCCTACAATTAAAGTCCACAGCATAAACGCCTCCTTTGAATACCGATCTGCTGGTAAAGTAGCAGCAATTCATGGGCCACACCAATAAAAGTAAAATTATCCGTCACTGGCTAAATCATCCCTTTTCTTAACGGCAATGGTTTTTCCACTTAGAGTTTTCAGGATGGACACTCAAAAACCAACCAAGATCGCCTCTTTAGGACTTTCCTGTTTTTAATAACTGGAATGAAGTTGCTCTTGATTGGTACTACGCCCTTTAGTGTGGCCAAGAAATAGTTTTATTGACCAGAAAAGTTTCCTTTAAAGAGGAACTTTTTTCCTTTCTAAAGACGATAGGTCTTTGTTCCTCATAGGTCTGAAGCTCTTCCCGACAAGGAGGTAAGCAACATTTTTAAAGGAATTATCATGAAAAGCTTAATCGTTGGCATGCTCCTCATTTCCGCAGCTGCCACTGCCCAAACTGCTCCCACTGTTTCAATCAAAAACTTTAATTTTACCTACCAGAATCCACACGGTGAAGGTTCAGCGACTTCATTCTCTCGCAGTAGTTTTAAAGTGGATCAAGGTGTTACTGTAGCGGTAGATAAAATCGACAAAGAGTTTAAACTTATTGTTTCGGGATCTGAAAATCAGGAATTCGAATTTAAGAATGCTCCCTCTTTTATGACAGAGGCGGAGACGATGGTGGTGAGTGGTTTCAACCTTGAAGTCGCAGATAGGCTCACGTTAAATTTACTTTCTGGTCGTTTTACGTCAGTAAAAGATGAACTTAAACTTGATAATCTCAATCTTGATTGTGCCCGTGATGTGAATCAAAAAGAAGTTATGGATCAATTCATCAACGGATGTATTAAGAAGATGACTTTGAAAACAGCAACATTTTCTCAGTCAGGTGAAGAGGGGCTAGTAAGCGCTCTTAAGACGGCTGTTGAAAACTCTCTTGATGATCAGTCACTTCTTGGAAATATTGGAGTCAGTTCACTCGATCTAAAAACGAATGCAGGGAAGTATGATTTATCGGTAGAAGTGAAAGCGCAAATTTCTGGAAAAGTGAAGAGTAACGGAAACATGAGTTATGATCCAGCCTCTGGAAAACTTACTCTTAAAATTTCAGAGGTAAAATTTGGATTTCTCAATATCACAGGCAAAGTTTTTGATGAGTTAAAAAAACTCCAGTCGGAAACACTAAAAGTTAGTGAGCCTTACGTTTATTACTCAGTAAAATGATTTAAATTAATTTCGCTACTCGAATGGTGATTGACTTGCGGGCCTTGCTCTTAAGTTCTTCACCATTGGTTAAAATCCATAATTCCTGCTCTTTTAAATCGAAGAAAAAGAGCATCTCATCCTGGCACTGAATAACCTTATCTTTTGTATCATGTGAAATTTCGACGTGAGCAGTTCCCCAATTCCTATTAATGATAATATTAAAATCAGTGACCGGACCTTCAATCAAACGACAATCAATTTTTCTCTCACCAGCAAATAAATAAGGCAATGAGCTGTTTGTAAGTGCGAGTTGCTTGCCATTTGAATCAAGAACGCATCCATTCCCCTGCAGAAGAATAAGATGTCTGTCATAACCTTCGAATCGCGAAAAGGGTCCATCATTTTCAATTCTTGCCATAGATAATCTAAAATAAAATTCCTCTGAGGTTTTACCATCTAATCGATAAATTTCAGTCGTCATTCCACCGCCATTTTTCCATGGCATTGACTTAAATTGTTTTTGAGTTATGTGCTTCATTTGTTTTCCTGAGGCAATGTTCCCTTGCGACTAAGGACAGTTTGTCATGAATTGACCTTATTTGCGATGAAGAATGATTGGCACAATTTCTGCTTTAAAATCAGGAACCGGAGGTCAATGATGAATCCTGAAAACAAAACAGCCCACTCAAATTTTCGAAAAGGTTCCTAATGAAAAACTAGAGGAAAAAGAAGCGCAAGGAAATGATTTACCTGTAAATGAAGAGAATTCTTAACCAGGGATTTGTTGCTTTGCCCAGTCTAGAACGTTAGCGACTCTTGGTACCAGCATCCTTCTGGCGTCCTCAAATGTTACCCATCTAAATTCATGATGTTCGACGATTCCTGTTTGTGGGTTTGCTATCAAGGTAACTTCTTTTTCATCTTCAACCAGGACTAGATAATATCTTGCTACTTTTCTTTTGCCATAGGGTTCTGTTTCAATAAATGTTTTTCCGAATGGAATGGAAAAGTGAGTGAGGCCCGTTTCTTCTTGAACTTCTCTGACTGCGGCTTCCCAGGGGTCTTCGTTTTTCTCGACCGTCCCTTTCGGGAAGTCCCAATTTTTAAACGCCCTGAGAAGCAGAACTTCCCAGGACTTATTTTTTCTTCGTACCGGAACTGCTCCGGCAGATAATGAAATCTGTTTCAGATTTAATCTAGTTTGTAGTCTTGAAGCTCTTGATCAAAAACCAGAACTCCTGATACTGCATCACCATTTGCAAAATACGGTTTACCTGCAACTTCAACAGTTGCTGACTCTAATTCATCTTCCCACATCGGGCATACACCACTAGCTGAAAACCAATAACTGCCGTTGTGACCGAGTCTAATCTGGTATGAATAATTCTCAATCGTCGTTGGAGTTGCAGCCTTTACGATTAGATTTCGAACTGTACCGATGAACTGAGCTTCACGGTTACACTCAGCAAACGATGAAAACGAGAAAGCTAATAAAAGTAAAACTAATGATAGTTTCATAGACACCCCTAAAGTTATTTATAAGAGGCTTATACAGCAACTAAAAACCAAAGAGTGTTAAGTTAACGTTATCTTGTAAAAAGTTTAGTATAAGCTCGAAGGGATTCAGTTGAGTGGGGTTTTTTTACTGGTTCCGCATCCGCTATTGGACCGTCGGCACACTTAACCCCACGTTTTAAGGCATTGAAATGGCATGGTTTTGAGACAAATTTATTTTTTCCCTACGATCAAAGAAGATTCCCGGTGAGTTCTTTTCCAGATGTAAGCATCAAAAAGGTAGTGAGAAAAAAGAGGAGTTAGGTAGAGGCCAATCACTGCGGCGGTAAGGATCGCAGAATGGCCGGTAACGATTCTGACGAAATTTTCTTCGTACCAGGATTCACTCATTCCAAAGATCACTGAAGTTAAAAGAACGATGATTAAGGCAACCGAGCTATTTTTAAAACGAGATTTCTGAGTTCGATGAAGGGTTTGCCCCATGACTCCAAAATAAGCAATGCCGTGGATGAAGAGGAGAGGAAAAAGAACTTGTGTAACGGTCGAGCCAATTAAAAAACAATAACCGTAAGCAATCGAGGGAAATCCTACCGAAAGAATGCGGTTAATTTCTTTGTGCCCTTGTTTCCACAGTCTCATTTCATGCATGATCCATCCACTCCAGATGAGTGTATAAATAATGATGAGAACTTTTTGTACAATTAAATTTGGGAAGAGGAAAAGATCGGTTTCACTATAATAATTTGCAGGAACGCCGTGCCTGAAGTGATAAATAATCATTGGAGAAAATGCCAAAGCATAGAGATAAAAATCTGAAACTTTGTCTGATCTTTTATTCAGTGCTTGATACCACTTTGAAAATCCATAAACTTGTCTGATGTGGTGATACAGAGTGGCGTAGACAACAAAACTCCACAGGCCGGGCAAATTAAAATAATACCAACCTCCAAAAAATAGAAAAAAACCTAAAGGAAGTATCCAATAGCGATGACTCGATTTTAATTCATCGTTGTGAAGCCATGTCCGCCATGCAGTTGTGTAAACGTGGCCTGAATCAATCAAGGCAGTCGCCAGAAGTCCATAAAGGATTGATGTCGTCCCTAATTCAGGAAATAGGATGGCAATGATTATACTGATAAAACCAGGTAGATAAAAAAAGAGGAATTCTGTGCGTAAAGATCCTAATATCCACATGCATATTATTATACGACCATTTAGTAAAAAATGGTGAGAACAACACCTTTTTAAGGATAAAATAAGGCATGAGAAAAACAGGTGTTGTCGAAGGTTTTTTTGGTCCTCAATGGCCTATGAAAGATCGCAAAAGCTATGCGGAATTCCTTGCAAAATACGGGGGTGATTTCTATATCTACGCACCAAAGCAAGACCCACACTTGCGTAAAAAGTGGCGTGAGGAATGGGATCAATCTTATCAGAACATGCTTAAAGACCTGGTTGATACCTTTCATCGATCTGGAATAAAGTTCGGCGTTGGTTTTAGTCCTTTTGGTTTAGGAACAACTCTCATTCCTCAGGATATAGAACTTCTTTGTGGAAAACTTCAGATTTTGAATTCTCTAGGTGTCGATATTTTAGGTCTTTTTTTTGATGATATGCCAACAAATGATAATCTTGCTCAAACTCAGATTGAAGCCTTGGCAGTCATTCAAAAAACATTTCGTCAGCAAATTATTTTCTGTCCGTCTTACTACACACCAGATCCGATACTAGATAAGGTTTTTGGAAAGCGCCCAGAAAATTATTTAAATGAAATTGCAGACGGTGTTCCCCATGGTGTTTCGATTGCGTGGACTGGTCCCAAAGTTATTTCGCCCTTTATTGATGAGGATCATTTATTGGAAGTTTCAAAGCTTCTTAAAAGAAAGCCTTTCATATGGGAAAATCTTTTTGCTAATGATGGTCCTAAGAATTGTAAATTTTTAAAACTTAAACCTTTTACCGGACGGGATGATAAAGCTTTTTCACAGACTGAAGCATTCGGTTTTAATTTGATGAATCAGCCTCAGTTATCAAAAATTGTTTATCTCTCCTCAAAATTTGTGCTCGAAGGTGAGGAGTCAGTACAAGCCTTTGAAAAAGCACTGACGGAACTTTGTTCCGAAAAGTTTAAAAAGATTATTTTGGAATATCGAGACATCTTTGTGAATGTAGGCGTCGATAATATCGATCCCGAAAAAAAAGAATCTCTCATTTCCGACTTAAAACTTATAAGTGACCCAGGAGCTTCTGAAATACGAGATTGGCTTGAAAATAAATACCTCGTTGGTACAGAATGTCTTACAGACTAGTCTACAATCATTCTTGCACCAACTAATTGTATTTATCGAAAATAAAATAAAAAATTTCTTATTTCTATTAAAAATATCCGACAAGTATTAAACAAATGCGAAGAAAAAATAATCCTATCAAAATTGAGCCAGAGCGATTTATCTACGCAGTCATTATCAGCTGGGCAACTTATTATTCAGTGAAGGCCCTCATACTCGAACTTTGATTCACCAAAATCTGAAACCATTTCTGTAAGCGTTGTTAACTTCCCATTTAACCCAATTTAATTTCTTTGCACCCGTATTCTCCAAAGCTTCTAGATCCAGTGGTTGGTAATAATACATGCTGGCGCGGTAGAGATAGCAGTAGGCCTGTTCTTGATTGTTTTCATAATCAGAAAATTTAACAATTGGTGTACATTCTGATTTGTTATGCATAAAAACATCTGTCCATTTTTTCATAGGTAACGGAGATTTTGTGAAACGATAATCAAGAACTCTCTCTTCAATTCCATTAACACCTGCAACATAAGTGAACGGAGAGACATGGAACCACCAGTCGAAATTATATTCGCGGATATATTTACGGGTATAAAAAAGAAAGACTTTCATTGAATCGAGGCCATGTTTGACTTTGGATTCATACGACCAGATATGAGCGCGGTTGTAACATTGCGACCATGATTTTGCCCCTTTCTTCAAAGTGCTAAATATTTTTGTCACATCAGCTTCAGTGGCGAGAACTGTTGGTTCAAAATCACTCAATGTTTCTTGTTCAAACAGTAGAACGTTTTTTTCTTTTCCGAGGTTTTCGACAGCAAGGATTTGCTGCTTTTTAATTTACTTCGAGTTTTAGTTTAAGGACTGAGCGTTTTGCCTCTTGAAAAGCAGCAATATCAATTTTATTTTCGTTACTCATTTTTAGAACAGAGCCATTGCTTAAAAAGATAAGAGGAAGCTCCTTATCGTTCCTAGGCATATCAATGTGAGAGATTGTTCCTGTATAAATGGCGGCAGATAATTTAAAGCTCGCGAAGAAGAGCAGACCAATAATCGTTTTTACCATACTCATATCCTTAGTTGGTTTTTAGGCCTCCCCATCTTGGATAAAAAAGCATGTCATCGTCACCTAAATGAATCCTTTTATCTTTTTAATGCATCGAGCTTTTTGAGACGGTTCGTTAAACCTTTTAAGAAGTTTCTTAAAAGCTGATCACCGCATTCGCGGTAATTATGATGACCCTCTTTTCGGAAAAGGGCGCTGAGTTCAGTTTTCGTGACTTTACATCCTGCCTCATCGAGCATGGAGAGTATGTCTTCATCCTTAAGTTCAAATGCGACTCGAAGTTTTTTTAGCACAACATTATTTGTTGGGAGTTCAGGGGCGAGAGGTGGGCGAGTTTCATCTTTACCACGTCTCATGTAAATGAGTCCGTTAAGAAACCTTGCCATGACATTCTGAGGACACGCCTCAAAACCTGGTTCATCTTCTTTTTTGATGAAAGCATTCATTTGAGCTTGAGTGACTTCTCCGCCACCCATTTTTACGATCTCTACCAGCTTAAACTCACTGATATTGAGCATGTATCTGATGCTTCTTAAGACGTCGTTATTGATCATGAATTGTTAGTGCTATTTAATTTTTTTATCAGATGAATACTTAATCCACCAATCGATAGCTCCACCAGTCAAAAGAAAACCCAAGATAGCATTTAGGATGTGATCTACACTACCGAGCTCCTGGAATCCTGGAACTAACACAAGTAGTTTAGCATCTGCACTGCTATGGCCAAGAGAGGGAACGCCTGGTTCTCCAAAAACAAATCCAGCGATCGCGTGACCGACAAAGAAGATGGCAAATCCAAGACAGGCCCTGAAAGCATTTCGTGAATCATCAACGTAACTGAAATAGAAAATAATGATCCCAGAGACCGCAATAATAATTCCGTAAAGAGCACTCATATGAAGACCGGCGAATCCCGGTGAAAGAATGCCGCATAAACCGAGAATGATATTGAAGAGACCAACAAAAAAACTGATGAAATGAGTTAATCGTCTTTGTCTTGTCTCTGCGTTTGTTTCAATCATTTGCTTCTAGCCTTGTTTGTTTGTCTTTATGATGCACCGAAACTCACTTCTAGACAAGATGATAAAACAACCTCATTTGCGGCAGTCCAGATACAAACTGCAAGCTTCAGCGACTGCTTCGGTGGCGCTATCAAAGGCCAGGTTAATTGAGCCGCCTTTGACCCCTGAGGCCAGATCTCCGATATAGAAAAGCCCACCTTTTTCATTCTCGGCATATTTCTCGCCTGCTTCTGTTTTAAGAGATATGCCAAGTTTTTCGAGATAGGCGACAGGTCTTTCACTTCCAAGAGCAGTCACGATTCCTTGAACTTCAATAGGGGAAGCATTGTTGAAGGTAACATGAACTCCGCCAGGCGTTTTAGTGACTTTCAAAACCAAGCTTGCAGCAAGAAATTTGACCGTACCTGTATTAATCAGCGCTTCTAGATTTTCCTGATTTTGCGAAAGCATGCGCGAGAATTTATCTTTTCGATAGCTCAAAGTAACATGGTGTCCTCTTGCGGTAAGAATCTGAGCATATTCACTTGCTGTATCTCCCCCTCCAACGACAAGAATGTTTTTTAAGGCCGGAGTGATTTTCTGGATGTCATTGTGGATCAGGTTTTGAGAAACAGTATCAATCACAGCATCGAGTGTTCGAGGAGCAGACATATTTCCAATCGCAATGAACACTGAATTTGTGAGATACGTGGTAGAGGAAGTGACAACATTCCATTGACCATTTTTGAGCTTGATAATTTTTTGGACGTCTTGATTAAAAAAGACCTTGATACTTTTTTCGGTGATTTTTGTCTGGAGGTATTGTTGAAAATCTTGTTTGCTCATATCAGTGATGCATAATTCTCCAATGCATTCTGAGTTCTTCCCTTTATAGTTTGCTAAAACTGGTTTTTCGTCCGGGTATTTGGTCTGCACCATGTTCGACACTTGAGATGATCGTTCTAGGACAAGAATATCTTCCGATGAGATTCCTTTATTGATGAGCTCAGTTGCCGTTGCAATACCAGCAGGGCCAGCTCCAATGACAATCGACGTATAAATAATCATACAACTCCTCGTTTAACCTTCTTAATAATGTACATTTTGTTTGATTAAACGGGCACTTTTTAATTATTTGTCGATAAGAAATACTGTTTTCGTTCTTAGTTTTCCGACAAAAAATATCGCCTATAGGGCTTGAACATAAAACGCGCTTTTTTGAAATTTGTACCCATAAAAAAGCCCAGCTTATTAGGCTGGGCATTAGTCTACTAGAGATTAAGGTCTTACTAGAACTTTGGCATGATAACAGTATCAATCACGTGAATGACGCCATTAGTGCAAGAGATATCAGCGGCGGTTACTTTAGCACCGTTAACAGTTACACCATTAGTTCCATCAACGTTTAATTTTTCACCTTGAACTGATGCTGGTGATAAAACTTTGCCAACAACATCAGAAGCCATCACTTTTCCAGACATAACGTGGAAAGTGAGGATCGCTGTTAACTTAGCTTTGTTTTCTGGCTTAATGAGGCTTTCTACAGTTCCAGCTGGTAGTTTTGCAAAAGCTTCATCACTTGGCGCGAATACTGTGAAAGGGCCTGCGCTTTTGAGTGTTGCTACTAGATCTGCTGCTCCAACTGCTGCAACTAGTGTTTTGAATGTTCCAGCTGCTACAGCTGTGTCGACGATATCGTGAATTGTATTTGACATGAGAATCTCCAATTTGTTTTTCGAATAATGTCGAAAATTTTTTTTTCAAACTATAGTTTAAATAATCAGCGGGGTATAGGAGCGGAGACCCAAACCAAGTTCGACAAATCCGATAAGAACAAAATTTATAAGGTTAAACGAAGGTGCGACATGTTAATTCAGTTCTGCCTAAATCTTTAGAAAGTTTGTCAAAAAATGAGATTAAGGCCGATCATTTCTTGTATACTAACCGCAATCAGGAGATCCCATGCGCATTTTTACACTCATTATATTATCTATTGTCCTCGTATCTTGTTCTTCAGCTAAAAAAGAAAAAGAGTCCATTCAAGAAAAAGTGGCATCAAGCACTGTTAATACTTCTCAAAGCTTTGGCTTAACAATTCAAGATCATATTGAAAATTCCAAAACTCTCAGTGATTCACAAAGAGTTGAGTTAAGAAAAATTCTGGGTGATAACAAGGCGCTGGCCGATGAGTTGATGGCCGAGTCTTTTAAGACTCGTGGAGTTCTCATTCAAGAACTTCTGACCGGTAAATCGACTCCAAAAAGAGTGAGTATTTTAGAAAAAGAAATCGAGCGAATCGAGAAGCTTCGTCTCAAGAATACCTTTGATACAGTAAAGAAGATTTCGAAGATTGTTTCCGGACAGCCTGATTCAAATCAGTTTGCAGAAGGAATGATCCAGTTAGAATCAAGAAGCTCAACCAAGCGCTAATTTATGTTTCGGAGTCTCTAAAACTTCCGAAAGATAAATCTGCCCGCTTGTAGCAGCAACATATTCAGTAGAGCTTACTGAATTAAATCCTGTTTTTACGAGAATATTTACTAGAAGCCGTATTGCCTGGTTCAATCAAGGCAATACGGCCGTTGCGCATTTTATGAAAATCAATTGTCCAAATTCCGTGAACAATTGGAGAGCAAAACTTTGAGCCGAAATGATGAGATTTATAATCATCTTATTTAAGGCTTTAGGCTGATTTTAGGTCTACTTGATAGCATTTTTGATGCCTTTGAATAGTCTGCCTTACCTGAGTGACCATTTTTCTAATAAGAAATTTAAGTGTGAGTTACTGTAAAAGTCATTTATCCAGTGAAATCTAAATGATATTTGGGCCAGAAAACACCCTGAGAATTTAGGGAAGGTTTCTGGTGGAGAGAATCCATCGCAGGGTTTATTCATCGCCCCACCAGTTTTTCTATTCTACCAAACATATAAATTCTATCAAGCCGAAATATATTCAAACATTTCATCAACATGGGTCTCAATTGAAACCAGGATTACCTGAAGAAATCATTATGTATTTAGAATCCTTTTAATTAAAGAATATCCACATAGGCTTTCTTAATGGCTCTTGGTTATCGTATTCAAAATTAATTCCGAGTTCAAGTTGCCTCCAATTGTCTTAAAAAAAGCCCAGTGGGTTAAACTGGGCTTTAGTATCTTTCACTTCTTGCGAAGACCCTATTAATCTAGAAATTGTTTCACAATCGAAACTTGAAATCACATTTGGTGACTTCAAGTTGGCTGACCTGTTCAATCTGTGACATCAAGATGACTAGGGGTGCGTATGTCAAAACGGAGTTGAAACAAGAGTATTAAATCAATCAGTTTCTCGTAATAACGATCGATTCCCACCTGATTTTGCTTTTAGACTTTCTGATGGTGGACGAAGAAAACTTCCATATGTTTTTACTGAGCAGGGCGTTTCTATGTTGTCTAGCGTACTGAATAGTAAGGAAGCCATTAGAGCGAATGTCCAAATGATGAGGACTTTTGTGAGCACCAGAAATCTTGCATCAACCTATAAAGAACTTGAGAAGAGAGTCCTAGAAGTAGAAAAGAAGTCTGACAAAAATTACAAGCTTTTGATAATTGCTTTGTTGCAGCCGAAAGACCCGATCTCTTTTGAGACCGAGGCTTTTTTTATTTCAAAATCATTTATCGACACCTGAAATGGCTGCGGCGCCCATTTAAGAGGGTTCGATTTAGTGCCAGAAAGAACTATCTGTCAGGACTTAGGATTGTTTTTCTTTCAGGAACCAATAGACGCCTTTGATGTCTTCTTTTAGCTCAGAAATGATAAACAGAAGGGCTAGTTCATCTATTTGCTCTATCATGCCGACAACCCAGGCAATGTAAAAAAGCCACTCATTCGGCCCATAGAAGAAGCAAGCAACAATAAACAGACTGGCTGTTAGTGCCGATAGTTTGGCCGAATACGTATGGAAAGCTGTTTCGCGTCTAAACTTTATAAATGAAACAACTGGCTGTAGGAAATACAGAATCATTAAGATCCAGGTCTCCCAAATGTGCGCTTGAATAAATTCAGGATAGAACCAAACTACACTAAAGAAACCGGCAAGCAAAAGAACTGCATCGCCAATGGAGTCGAGCCTAGAACCCATCTTAGAACTAACCTTGAAATATCGAGCTGCCTTTCCATCCAGATAATCGGTTGCCATGCCAATCAACATGATCATTCCTGTTTCAAATTTCAAACCAAGAAGGGTTGTAGCAACTACAAAAGGAACAGCGATCATGCGTGAGCAACTAATCCAATCTGCAACATTCAGTTTTTTCAATTGATTAAGCATAAGTAATTTTAGACTAAATTAACCGTTATCAAGTGTCAAAAGAGTTTAAATCCTTAGACTTACAAGGCATCAGACCTTTTTTTCCATTCAAAGTTTCGTGTTTGAAGTGCTATTATTGAGTAATGAACCACTCTGACTCTCACTTACAAAGAACACTTGGTCCTGTCATGCTTTGGGGCTTGGGTGTGGGCTACGTTATCTCCGGAATGTACTTCGGTTGGAATCTTGGGTTACCCGCAGGTGGAACTCTGGGGATGGCGATCTCCACGATCTTCATCTCGCTCATGTACGTGTTCTTTACTTTTAGCTACTGCGAACTCGCTTGCGCGATTCCAAAGGCTGGCGGCGTATTTGATTACGCAAACCGCGCCCTGGGTACGGATTTGGGATTCATTGCAGGAATTGCCCAGCTGATCGAGTTTGTGTTTGCACCGCCAGCGATTGCTTTTGCGATCGCTGCTTACTTCCACGAATTTTTCCCGAACATCCCGATCATTGCCATTGCTACCGGAGCTTTTGTGATTTTCACATCCCTCAATATCTTCGGCGTGAAGGCAGCTGCGCGCTTTGAGTTGTTCATCACCATTTTTGCTGTGCTTGAATTGCTGATATTCGCAGGCGTGACTCTTCCTCACTTTGATTCCACTCACCTCGCCACCAATGCGCTCCCAAATGGAGTGACCGGAATCTTCGCTTCCATTCCATTTGCGATCTGGTTTTTCTTGGGCATTGAAGGCGTGGCAAACGTGGCGGAAGAAACCATCAATCCACAGAAAAATATTTTAAAAGGATTCGGCTGGGCGATCTTTACTCTTGTGGTTCTTTGTATTCTTACTTTCGTTTCTTCGATCGGCGTGAACGGCTGGGAAGCAATCGTGTATCCGACTCCGGGTGCTGCTCCTTCAGACTCCCCACTTCCACTCGCACTTTCTCACATCGTGGGTAAAGATAATTATCTATATCACTTGCTCCTCACGATCGGGCTTTTCGGACTCGTGGCATCTTTCCACGGAATCATTCTCGCTGGAGGCCGCGTGACTTACGAATTCGGCAGAGTCGGATACTTCCCGAGAATTTTAGGTAAAACTCACCCTAAATTTAAAACTCCAACCAAGGCACTAGTCTTGAACATGATTCTAGGAATAGGCGCTCTTCTCACCGGCAAAACCGCCGAAATCATCACGATTGCCTGTTTTGGAGCGATTACGCTTTATATCTTCGGCCTAATAACTTTCTTCATTCTCCGTAAGAATGAGCCGAATCTTCCACGTCCGTTCGTAGCTCAGCTTTATCCATGGGTGCAGATCTTTGCGCTCGTCGTGGCGATAGTGAGTTTTATCTCGATGATGATCTTCAACCTGACGTTGGGATTGATTTATCTCGGCGTAATACTCGTTGCCTACCTCTGGTACAAATTCTTTATCGGTGATGCAGAGAAAAAGGCTGTAGCCGGTTAACTCTACTCCATATCTTTCAAAATGGTTGGGGTGCAAGGATTTGATCATCAGGGTTCTGGAGATTAACCAGCAGAAATAAAAAAAGCCCTGTGGGTTAAACAGGGCTTTAGTATTTTTCACTTCTTGCGAAGATCGAAACTGAATTTAAAAATGGGGTGGTGCTCGTTAGTGGAGACAAACGTAGACAAAGTACAGTTTTTACCACAATAACTATTGAGTCATATTAACAACTTGGATGGATTTTCCTTCGACTTTTAAAGGTGGGTATTCTTGAAATATTTATTCTGTTTCCTTTTGATTTTTGGTTGTCAGAAAAAAGTAGAAACAACTTCGCCAAATACAGAAACTTTGGCAACAGATTCCCCGGCAAAGAGTCCAACTTTATATTTCCAGAAGACGCTGAGAGATTGTCTAGATGGTCAAATGGAAAAGGCTATTTGTTTTGAGACGTTAGAGTTTCATCTTGCAAATGGAGCAAATATAAATGGACTAGATGATAGCATGCTTGCATTACCACCAGTACATTGGGCAATTCTCGGCAACAACAAAGAAATGTTTGATTTTTTAATCGCTAAGGGTGCAGGAGTTAACACAAAATCGGAAGGAAAAATTTATCCGGGAATGACTCCAATCGCTTTTATAAAGCATCTAGAGAAAGACGGTAGAAAGTTTAATCCATTGATGGAAGAAGAATTGAAAAGGAAAGGTGGAAGATAGTTTTTAAAACTCACGAAAATAAAAAAAGCCCAGTGGGTTAAACAGGGCTTTAGTATTTTTCACTTCTTACGAAGATCGAAACTGAATTTAAAAATGGGGTCACCAATCGACTCTATACCCAACTATTTTCTACCGGCCAATATCTTAATGATTTCATGCATTTCAGAAGATCCGCTCTATAAAAATAAGTTTTTCCTCCAGCAAAAATAGGTCGAAGAAAGGCTCCGTTGCGAGGAAATTGCCTCCCAGATTTTTTCCGCCAGAACTACCGTTTTAAAGTATCTCAAGCTTCATAATATCCCCATTAGAGAGGTCGGGAGTAATACCAAAATGGTTAGAGGATTGGCCTATGGCAAGAAAATTAAAACTCGAAACCATGTTGAGCATCAAAGGGAATTAGACGCTATAACAAAAATGAAAGAGCTAAGAGAGAAGGGATTTAGTTTCTGGAAAATTGCAGATGTTCTTAACACGATGAAGGTGCCTACTAAGACTCGCAAAGGCAGGTGGCATGCGAGAACAGATCAGGCGATTTTGTTAAACAATGAATGACCATTTTTCTAATAAGAAATTTAAGAGTGAGTTACTGTAATCGTAATTTATCAAGTGAGATGTAAATGATATTAGGGCCAGAAAACAACCTGAGAATTTAGGGAAGGTTTCTGGTGGGGGAAACTCGTCGCTGGGTTTATTTAACCCCTCACCAGTTTTTATATTGTAGCAAAGCCATAAAAAAAATCAAGTTACTCAAACCTATTCTATCCCGTCTACTTTTCTCAGATTTAAGATCACATCAATTAAATGCTTATGAAGGTTGGTCTTTCAGGTAGTAATGGCAATTCTTTAATTTTCTTAAGCAAAATGGGAAACGACGCTAGATTATCTATACTGATCCAAAAGAGATAATTTTTATTTTGAGGAACAATAATCAAAAAGTCTTTTTTCTCTAGAACCTTTTTTCGAAAAGATAAAATGTTAGTCTTTCTACCAATCCTTTTCAAAACATCATTTTTATTGGAAGTAATAAGAACAACATTGCTTAGACCTGCTCCTGTTAAATTATTCCATTCTTGATCATCCAAAGGAGATGAATGTTTTAATGATTGAATTCTTAAATGAGTTTTCAGTTCTTTCTTAAAAGAATTTAAATCAAAATTTTGATGATCGACCAGAAGTCTAATTGCCATGAAATTCGGAGAAATTTCTCTTGGACCATTTGGGAAAGTTTTCTTTGCATATTCAATTGTTTTTCCCATGAAGGTGTTATCCAGGGTCTTACCATTTTCAATAGCGAATTTAATTAGAGGAAGGTAAGCCTTAGAAAGCTCATCAATATAATTAACCGCGTACCAGGATTTTTGAGAAAGCTGACCATACTTTGTCTCATTGTACCACCCATTTCCCCATGCTGTAGCGAGTGCTTCCTTTAAATATCGATAAACAAAAACTGAATGCGGATCTGAATGGTTTAAATAAAAGTTATCAATTTCTTCTTTTGTTTCTTTAGATTGCCCTTCGTAAAGAGCATGACAGAATTCGTGAAAGATCACATCCAAATTATCTTCAGCTCCCTTGCTTAATAGGTATGGGACTACTTGTATATCCCGTATATTCATAGCACTTGTGTGCTTATTATTAATTTGTGAATCAGGAATTGGTACAAGGCCAGCTTTGAATGGAACTTCTGGAGGGAAGTCAGAGCGATAAAAAAGTTTCGCCTTTTTGAGCAAATCCTCAAATTTAGTGTTTTGTATTGTGACTTCTAACTTTTTTGTTCATTTTTCTGACTTTGAAGGGATGGTTCCCAAATTAAAGTTTTGAAGAGAGGATAAGTTTTAGATTTGACCTTGAGATAGGAAGCGATACCACGATATGGAAGCAAGGCTGAAAGCTGCTTTTCAAATGAACTAAGATCGTTTGAATTAACTGCTAAAATTGTCAGAGCATCTTCTGCCCAGAATCCTTCTGGCCGATTTTTTACTTCATCATGGAAGTTGTAGCCATGCTGTAAATAATTCTTAAAGTTTTCAAATTCTTTCTTTAACTCTGGATCATTAAAGACTTCACTCTTTCCAATAATTTCTTTCATGGCCCCAGAAGTGAAAGGTTCATTAAATCCTGTGTCTAAAAAGTGTAAAAAGCTGGCCGATTCAGAATGTTTGATTTCAATATTTGCCATGGCCTTAATATAAAGTATCAACAGAAGAATAAATTGAAGTGTTTTCATTGGTTCCCAGATTCTGAGTATGGATAGTAGTACCTGTATTCTTCGTCTTCTTTGATTTGCTTAGTTTCTTTTGACCAACAATTTGTTGCCATCCCAGCATCTTCACCCAAGACTTCTTGAAGCTTAATGGCCTTAATTTTCATTTGTTGTGATTCAATATTCTGTTCTTCGTTATAATGGTACTCAGTTGATTTCCAGCTGATTAAGAAGAATAGACTTATAAGGCATAGAAATCTCATTTAAAGAATATCCACGTTGGTTGTCTTAAAGGATCTTCATTATTATATTGGAAGGTCATGCCAAGCTCTGGGATTTCTACTTTGAAAAGTTCTTCTGCATAATCCAGATGAGTGCGTAGAGGTAGTGCTGTTTCGATCCATTTATAATTTTTAAAACGTTTCTTTAAGTAAGCATAAGCATCAAACTTAACTAGATAAGCAAGAGCGATGGTAGTTATCTTATTTTCTTTTTTGTTAACGAATACCTTGATAGGCATCTGGTCCTTACTCTTATAAAAATAGTATTGGTGTAGGTCAGTGTCTGATGTGTCAATTCTTTCAGGCTTGCCAAGAGTGGGTATAAGTTCTTTTGGATTATTTGTTTTTTTGAGATGAAAAATTTTATCAAATTCGTCTCCTTTATTTTGAGAAGGGGGATTTGTCTTGCAACCAGCGAGTATAAATAGAATGAGAATGATGGTCTTCATTGGTCACTTTCCTTTGATTCAATA
Organism: Bacteriovoracaceae bacterium; assembly: GCA_040399915.1. Taxonomy (GTDB): domain Bacteria; phylum Bdellovibrionota; class Bacteriovoracia; order Bacteriovoracales; family Bacteriovoracaceae; genus Peredibacter. Next base: position 802,648 of record JBBARE010000001.1, on the reverse strand, counting down.
ATCTTCTTAATAGCCAGAAATGAAAGAGGGTTGAATGTCATTAACCTAGATGGATCTGAGTAGTATATTTCAATATGATTTGTAAGGTCTTCTTCTATAGAATCCTTCGAGTCAGGCATGAGAAGTTTTGACGAGGGAGTGAGCTTATAATCTGAATCTATATTCCATCCAGCAGCTAGTCCAAATTCAAATTTTAATGTTGGATCGATACTTGGGAAAGCAATATGTGCCATTTCATGAATGACGACAACTCTTTTATCCTGCTCTTTAAAGAATCGATCAAATATTAATAACGTCCTAGTTGGAGAGAAGCTAGCTGCTGGATTCAAAGGATGTCCTCCCATGTCTCCTCTAAGAATTTCTGCTAAGTGATATTTACTGAGCAGGGAGGTAAAAACGGCAAGGTTCTCTTGAATAATATTTTTTTCAGTAGAATTCCATTTTTTAATTTTGGGCTTCATGTTCGTGAATTTCTGATTAGTGGAATCCTGAAAATAATTTGATCCTTTAATTTCTCGACAGTGAGCATTCCTTGTATGAGCGGATACTTTTGTTCCATCACTTTTTGGGTAAGCTTTGATCCACTGTTCATGGACATAAATTTCATGAGGGCCGCAAGGCTCAGCAAAAACAAGTGATGAAAATAGAATGAGAAGAATGATTGCCATCTTAAAATTCTAACAGCATCAGAGTGAGGGTCAACTTTAGAAATAAAAAAAGCCCAGTGGGTTAAACTGGGCTTTAGTATCTTTCACTTCTTTCGAAGATCATGACTGAATTTTAAGATGGGGTCCCATTTGACAGTGGAGACAAACGTGAGCCATCTACTATTTCTGCCACAAAATTTTCTAATTTGAATCAATTGACTTCATAACAATGATAACGATTAACAGAATTATATCTCTAGAGGTATCTTCAATAATATCGAGCACTTATTCATTCACCTCAAATTTGAGGTGAACCAAATATATCATACCATTGGAGATTTCATGATCCCTAAATTTAACTTGGAAGTTCCTTTCGAAACAAAACCTCCTAGGCTTAAAGATTTGGTTAATCGCCATATGATGGGCCAGGTCTGGATTCGTGACACACCATTTGGACCAGTTACAGACTCTCTGATTTTATCGGAAAAGTTTAATGTACGGCATGACAATATTTTGAGAGCAATTAAAAAGTGTCAGAATGAGCTGTCTCACAATACAAGTTATAGATTAGACAAAAATATCATTGAAAATTTTTATTTTGCTGGTGCAAAAGGCAAAGAAAGAAAAGAACGAAAAGTAGATGTTACAGAGTTTGGATTAGCCCTACTCCTTTTATATATTAATAGTCCAAAAGCTCGCCAAATTTCTGCTGAAATTCTGTATAGATTTTTAGTACTCAAGACTTACGTTACGGGATTGAACGAAAGACAAATTGGAGCGATCAAAGGGTACTATAGGAATCAGATTGAATAAAAAGGTAGGTATTTCTGAACTGTATTCTTTTCATTTACACTCTCTTATTTTCTTTGAATGTTGCTGCCGAATCCCTCCAAGAAAAAAACAAAAAGGTGGTTGTTGATTTTTATGAAATGGCCTTTAACCAACACAAACCCACTGAAGCGGCTAAAAAATATTTTGGTCCAAAATATATCCAGCACAATCCGCATGTACCTAACGGAGCATCAGCGTTTTATAACTTTTTTGAAAGCTATTTTAAAAAGAATCCTGAGGCCCATGTCTTAATTAAACGAGCTATTGCTGATGGAGATTTTGTTGCGCTTCATCTTCATAGCAAATCTACCAAAAAAGACCTAGGTCTAGCTGTGGTTGATATCTTTAGATTAGAGAATGGAAAAATTGTCGAACATTTTGATGTTGTTCAGTCTGTACCTGAGAAGACTGCCAACGGTAATACAATGTTTGATGGGTCGAATGAGAAATAAGTCTTAGATTAAAAAAAGCCCAGTGGGTTAAACTGGGCTTTAGTATTTTTCACTTCTTACGAAGATCGAAACTGAATTTAAAGTGGGGTGGATGACGGTTTAAAGGCCAACCACCCAATTACATTCTATTTAACTCATCAGAATAGCAATTTGTAGCAAAAAATCACTATTTCATAGTTTTTCGCTCAAATAGTGAAATCACCGCTGCATTTTCCACCTTCGGCACTTTGTAACCAAGCTTATTTGTCCCGCCTTGAACGTCCACACCGGCCTTACGGAGATAGAGGTTCGTGGTCTTCAGTTCATTATGTCCCACGATACTCATTACACGGGCCAGGCTTTCGCCTCGCGCAAGAAGATTGGTTATAAAAGTGGCCCTCAGGTCATGGAACTTCACAGGTGTAATTCCAATCCCAAAACAAAAATCTCTAGTCACCCGTGCTTGTTCTCCATGCTCCCATTCAGAGAGTCTAGGAAGAACAAGTTCTGCCTCAGCTTTGACTTTGTACTCTCTCAAAAAAGAAAGTAGGTCATCTGAGATCGGAACCACACGGCTTCTACGAGTCTTCGTTGCACAGAATCCGTTTTTAGAAGTCCACTGTCTGGTCACTGAAATGGTTTGCGCATCAAAATCAATGTCCGACCACCTAAGAGCATAAAGTTCGCCTGATCGCATTCCTGTCATGAGGGCCATAAGCCACACTGAATAGAATCTATGATTGGCAAGCTTCGCTTCACTTAAGAATATTTCCACTTCTTTGTTGGTGAGAACTTTTTGTACAACTTCGGAAACCCTGACATTAATTCCCGTACAAGGATTTCTATCAATTGCACCGTCATCAACCGCCATCTGGAAAATTCTCTTTACCATCTTCAAAATATTCCTTCTCGTGTACTGAGTTGGAATGTTTGAACACTTGTTGAAGATGAGGTCGTAAACATCAGCTTTGGTGATCCCACCAATTTCGGTTTTGTCCCAATGAGGATGAATCCATTTCCTTAAACTGGTTTCGTAGCCCATAACTGTGGAAGGCATTAAGTCGTACTTCATGCGCTTCATACATTCATCAAACCACTCACCCCAGCGGTAGGGGACACGCTCTTCTTTTTTACGAGCGAGTTCCCGTTTTAATTCAAACTCAATGGTCTCTGCTTTTTTAAGGTTTTCAATTCCGCGTACGCGTCTTTGAAATCTTCTTTTCGCAGAGTCATAACCGTTGACGTAAACTTCATACAGCTTTTTATCTTCTTCGATATAAGATTTAATTGTCATTGTTAGGCCCCTTTTCTTTCGATTAGAGCTTCACAGTCTGACAGTTTAAACCTCAATCTCCTTCCGAGCTTGTAGGCCCGAATTTGTGTTCTATGAACCATGATTCGTAGAGCATTCTCAGAGATTGATAAGAAGTCAGCCGCTTCTTCTGTTGTTAGCCATTCACGCTTACTATAAATTTCAAAGAGCAAATTATCCTTAACTACACTGTAGTCCATCTTCTTATCGGCTTCAAGACCCCCGTTATTAACTTTATATTTTTTTGACATACTACCGAACTCCGCTGTGAAAAATGTTTTTGTTTTCCAACTTTCTTCATCATAGGTTTCCTCATATATTCTTGTTTTTAATCCCATTAGTCTTTTTGTTAGGCCCGCAGCACACTGACCACTTTCATTCGTAGAGTGAGAGTGGTCAGTGTGCGACCGCGGGCCGATTCTTCAAAAACCACTTAGAGATTCAATTAGTTGAAGACTCATCTGTTCTTGCTACCCCAAACCTTTAGTTTGCTCCTGGGTTTGGCTTCTTTTTCCTTAGGTTGTTCATAACAATATCCATAAGCATCGCAATAGGAAGTACCAATACCAGTCTTAAAATTTCTTCCGTCCATACAAAAGAAAGGATCTTGTAGCTTGAAATTTTGTTCATGCTCCAGACTTTTGCTGCATGTTCAGACCCAAAATAAAAGTACTTCGCAATTTTAAAAATGATCATGACCGTTACCAATGTTTGAAAGGTCATAAATTTTGAGAGCCATTCAAGGAATAATTCCTTGACGTAAAACTTAAGCTTGTTGTGCATAACGCTTCTCCTTAACAGAGCAGAGGTTTTCTGTCCCATTACTTAGGTTTAAATTGGGCGTGTCCTTTTAAAGATCAGTCAGTGTTGCAAAATAAAATTTCCCCGTGCTTGGTCTCATAAAACTATCCACCTTTTTATGAGTGAGCAGGGTCTTAATCTTCTCCTCAATGGACACATGACTAGTGATGTATAAAATCCTCTCAAAGTTTTGATCAATTCTGTATTCAGTTATAATTTGGCGATAACGCTTTTCTGATTTGGTAGTCAGTTCAAGTTCTATCGCCATCATTTTTTTAGTTCCTTGCCAATGTCCAATAATGTCAGGGATGCGCTTCATCTTCTGTGATGGAAGTCCTAAAAGCTTTCCACTGACAAAATTCATCTCAGAAAAGATGCTTTCCAATTTTTTTGAGACATCGACTAACAATAAATCATGGTAGAGAGTGCTCGTATTTACGGGCACAGGTTCAACTCGTAATGTGCTCTCAGGTGTCCTTGCCTGTAGTATGGTTAGTCCTAACTTGCTCAAGCTAAAAACAACTCCGATCTCGGTTTCATGTAAATGATGAAGTATTCTTCCCATTTTAAACCGCCTGATAATTCCACCCTGCTCCAATTGAGTCAGACGATTGTGGATAGTGGACTTTGCTCTTTCATCAAAATAATAATTCGCAATTTGTTTAAAACTCATCATGGTATTGGCATAAAGTCCTTCCATAAGAAGCCAATCTCTTGGCATGAGCTTTAACATGAGATGACCTCCTCTTTGCTTAGTGCCTCAAACTGAACTTCCTCTAAGATTTCTCCACCATCAGGTAATTGAAACTGAATGACTCCTTCCCCGCGAGTGTTGAGCTTCAGTTTGTTAGGATGAATGCGGTAGGCTTCCACGTCCCTAATAGACATCTCGCCTGTCATTTCTCTCAATTTTAAAATTCCATCCTTGTTGGGCCTTTCAGTAACTTTCTCCTCGGTGATTGTTCCAAGGTGTTTGGCAAAAAAGTCCGCTGTCATTGGATCATTTAGACCCAAGAGACATTTCACATTGGTATTTGTGTTGATGGCCTTGGCAAACTCAGGTGAAACCATTTCCAAGTCACCTAAGCTTTGATGGCTTAGGTGCAGGGCAATTCCACTAGACCTTGCCTTGTTTAAAATGCCTAAGAAGCCCTGATACACAAAACTTGAAAACTCATCTAAAAAGATAGGAGTAAAGACCTTTTCTTTCCTCGCTGCCACTGCCCAAGCGACTTCTTGCAAAAAAAGTTTACCTAGCTTAAAGGCCATCTCTTGGTAGAGGAGTGTAGGAATTAAGATCACTACCGCAAATTGAAGTTGGTTTTCACGAGATAAAAGTTCACCAAGGCAGAACGATTCTCTGCCTTCGATCTCGCCATTTACGAGATGTGAAATTTCTCCACCAGCAAACTGGCCTAATTGTGAAATAATCCCAGAATTATTCTGGTCACGGTTGGTTCTGCCTTCACTTAACCATTTCACAAGCCTTGTCACCAAGGCTTCATCTTGGCATTTAGAAACAAGCTCACTTAATTTTTCATCAGAGGTGAATAGTTCATAAAGCTTTTTAAATGTGACCTCCTCTTTTTGCTCATGAAGTAGTTCCACCATAACTGATGTGATCTCATACTGGAGATTGCGATAGTACTCGTCCTTAAAGTCAAAGGCGGCCAGGATGCGATCAGTGATCTGCTGGCTCGTTCCTACTTTAAAAGGATTCGTGACCGCAGAATTTTGAAGGTCTCCCAAATCGAATGTGACGATATTCACATGAGGGGCTTGCTTTTTAATCCTTTGGGCAAGTTCTTGATCACCCTTTCCATCAATAAGAATCGCTGATTTTCCTCGGCGAAGATCACGCACCATCATGGGAAGAATAAGGCTTTCCGTTTTTCCTCTACCTGTAGCCCCGATGATTTGAACATGACCAGTTCTTGTTTTGTCAGGAAGATGAATAGCCGTCCTGTCAGTGGTTGTTCCAACAAATACGCCGTCATCATCGTTCCAGACTTTTGAGAGATGAAACAAACGATCTGATTTGAGATTCTTTTTCATCTTCTCTCGTAGAAAATAGAGTCCAGCGATAATAGCGAGGTACAGGATCATTGTTATTTGAACAAAGTGAACATAAATCCAGTGATAGATTCTTACTTCGTGTTTATTTATCCAGATACCAATCAGGATAACGAAGGTAGTGAGCATCAGAACATAAAACTGATGATCACTCATGGGTTGTGAGTTTTTCTTTTCTGGCTGGGCCATTGTTTCCTTTTGCTTTTTTCCAAAGCAGTTGAGGTGTGAGTAAAATTTTTTCGTGACTTCTTTTAAATTTCCTCCTTTCTGGTAAAATGAAGTCAGCACAAGAAACGTCGTTCTTGCTCGTGCTGAAAGTGTAGTTAAATTTCTCAAATGGATGCGGTTTGATTTTTGGGCATAGAAATACCGTGAACCGCTAAGAAGTGGTTTTAAAGTTAATTGAACGCTTTTTCTTTTCAACTACCCTCCAAGAAGTAGAGTTGAAATTTGGACTTTCATCCGTCTTGCGCCAATTGTTCTCTCAAATAGTCATGGCCTTCCAAAAAGAAGGCTCACCTTCGAAATAAACCAAATCACTCAGAATTAAGCACTGGGCTGTGCAATAACCCTTGTTTACTGCCTTCAGGGACTGTGACGGAGAGGAGATATGGCTTTCATTTTAAAAAATGTAATATATTGATATTACTATATTTTTCATAGTGATTCTAATTTTTCACTCATGTGAGAAATTAAGAATACGATGAGAAATTGTGATATAATGAGAGTGTATGGAAAGCTTCGAGCAACCTGTCCTAAAAAGTATTAATGAATTCCTTGGGCCTAGTCCGAGTCGTGTTCCGTATATGGAGAAATTCACTCCTAAGAGTGTTCCTGTGTGGGTAAAAGATTTTGCTGAGTTTTACCGAGTGGAAATTGATGAAGAAAGAGTGCTCATTCTGGTTAAACCGAAAGAAAGCAGTGATATTGAAAAGGTCATCAATCTCTATCGTGTTTTAAAAAATCTTAAGCATGAATATGTTCTTATTATCGCCGATGAATTTTCAAGCAAAGCGAAGCAGGACCTACTTAAAGGTAGAATCCCTCATGTTACATCCACTGGCTCAATCTTTGCGCCTGAGCTTGGAGTTATCTATAAAGAGAAAATTGCCAGTTCTGAACGCAATTTTGAATACAGCGAACGATTAACGGCCCTTGCCCAAAAGCTGGCGGCTGCATATCTAGTGGATGAAAATTTCTTCAAGAAGCAAGATACCCTTACTTCACTGGCCAAATATTTGAATAAGAACGGTTACTCAAAAAGTATTAGTTCAATCTCAAGAGCATTTCAACAATTGGCCCAAGTTGAAATTTTAAAATTTGAGGGTAATGGGCCTAATAAATATCCAGTTTTCTACAGTCGGGAAATCGTATGGAGTCGCTTGCTGGATTTAGAAGCAGAAACTGTAATCAAAAAGTCCGGAGAGTTTTATTTTCCTGATAAAAATAAATATCATTGGGTTTATTCCAGTGATTCCGCTTTATCGAGAATTTCAGATTTGAACAATCCGAGTGTTGAGATTATTGCTATGGATAGTGCTGAATTTAAAAAGTGGAAAGCAGAAGGTGAGCATGGAGCACCAGTTGGTAACTTTGGGGCAAGACCTGGAGTTATTATCGAGGTTTGGCGTGATGATGTGGGATTTTTATCAAAGGCTGATAGCTTAAATCCGATTGAGCTGGCGCTATCACTTAGAAGAACAAGAGAACCAAGAACTCAATTGGCTATTTCAAAGGTAATAGATGAACTTGGACTTAATTCTAGTTTATTGTGGGAGAGAAGATGACAATTCCTGAGAATACAGGCGATTTTGCCTTCGAGTTTAAAGATTTCTTAGATTGTTTTGTCGTTGTTGGTGGAACACCTTCAGCCCTCTATATGGAACAGAGGATTGGTTTTAATAAGGCTACAAAAGATTTAGATATTGTCATTCTTGAGAGAGGAGAAACTGAAAGATCGAAACAGTTCTTCACAAAACTTAAGAGTTATATTGAAGAGCATGGGTATAAGTCTGAAGAGTTGAAATCTGGAAAGGCTCAAGCCTTTAGATTCACCAACCCGACTTCTGGAAAACTTGTTCCCAAAGAAATTGAGATTGCCACTGAAAGACAAAAAGATATTTCGTTCGACAGAGCAACTCAGCGAATCGAAGAATTTGATATGTCTTCAATCGTCTGTGAACCATATATCATAGAACTTTTGAACCGTTATACAGAAAATTTTGACCTAGGGGCCGGTGTCAATCTACCGGTTCCGAAGCCATCGCTTCTTATTCTGATGAAATCATATGCCGTATTGAATTTGGAGAAATCAGAGAATCAAAAAGAGAGAACGAAAGCTGAGAAGCATCTTAAGGATATTGCTCGCTTGGCCCTTGGCTTAATTGACGGGGATCAGATAGAGGTAATGAACGAAGCTTATGATCACTTAGAAGATTTGTTTAAAGATGGAGGAAAGCGGTTTTCAAAAGAACGACTTTTCTCATGCGGCTGGGAGGATGATGATTCTCTCGCAAAACTTGAAAATGCAATCAAAGAGTATGTTCAAAAAGTTTAGTGAGGATTAATTTTGGATGCAGAAAATACTCTCAATATTTTGGTAGAAAAATTAGCAAAACTTGATACAGAACGAGCGAAGCTCATCTTAGAAATCAATTCACTTAGAAGTCAGCGTAAAAATGGAAAAAGGACCGAAGCTCTTCCGGCCCTCCTTGGAAGATTCGGCCTCACGCCGGCTCCACAAACCCCTCAAGAAAAGATTGATTTATTCTTAGAACTCTTCCGCTGTCGGGAAGATGTTTATCCTAAAAGATGGGAAAATACCAAAACAGGAAAGCAGGGGTATTCTCCTGTATGTGACTTGGAATGGGTAAAACCTATTTGCCAGAAGCCAACAATAAGATGCAGCGATTGCCAGCACCAGAAGTTTCCTCCATTGGATTCATTTGCAGTGGAATCCCATCTTAAAGGTCATACGACCATTGGGACATATGCCATTAGGGGCGATGATACTTGCTCATTCCTTGCCTGCGATTTTGATGAATCTTCATGGAAGGAAGATGTTCTCGCTTATAAACAGGCGGCAAGAGAGCTGGGTATCGAAGTTTATATTGAGAGATCAAGATCAGGTAATGGAGGACATGCTTGGATTTTCTTCGAAGAATATGTTCACGCAAGGCTCGCCAGATCACTTGGTACTTTGATTCTCGCAAAATGCTCCGAACTAAATATTAGATTGAGTCTTGATTCTTATGACCGATTCTTTCCATCTCAGGATTATCTTCCAAAAGGTGGATTTGGTAATTTAATTGCTCTGCCGCTTCAAAAAACATCCAGAGATATGGGCAATAGTTGTTTCTTGGATTCAGAATTTAATCCCGTTCAAGATCAATGGGACCACCTTGCCAAAGCGAGGAGAATATCAAGAATGGAACTGCAATCTCTTCTAAATAATAATTTACCTAGAGTTAAAAGAGTGGAAAGCACGGATGCCTTTGATGACATTTCGTGGAGCACAGATCAGGCGATCTTAGATAAGACGACGTTAGAAAAGATTGATTATTATCTTGAAGGCAAAACTGTCGAAGTAAGTTTTGGTCCGATGATTTCTATTCCATTAAAGGATTTAGCAGGGCGAATAGTGGCAAAACTCCGTAAAACGGCAAGCTTCCCGAATCCTGAATTTTATAAACTCCAAAGGATGAGGATGCAAACCTATCCGCACCCACGTTTTATTTTTTCTGGAACAATCACTCATTCTGAAATCATTCTTCCGCGTGGAGTTCTGGACGAAGTTGTGAAGATATTGACACTGGCTGGCGCAAAAGTTGTGATACGAGATGAAAGAATAGCCAAGAGAAAGATTAAAGTTAGTTTTCATGGAGAACTTACTCCAGAACAATCAGAGGCCATAAAAACATGGAAGGCCCAAGATACGGGCATTTTGATGGCCCCACCTGGTGCTGGTAAGACCGTCATTGCTTGTGCTGTGATCGCTGAAAGAAAAGTATCTACTTTGATTCTTGTTCACAGGGCACAGCTTATGGATCAATGGAAAGAGAGAATTTCTCAATTTCTTGAGATCCCTGTTAAAGAAATTGGAACTTTGGGTGGAGCAAAGAAAAAGCTGACAGGAAATATCGATGTTGGGATGCTTCAGTCATTGGCTAAGGTCGAAGACTTATCTGAAATTTCTCAGAAATATTCACAAATAATTCTTGATGAATGCCACCATATCCCTGTCGTATCTTTTGAAGATATTCTAAAGCAGCTACCTGCCCGATATGTTCTAGGTTTGACGGCAACTCCGTATAGGAAAGATGGGTTGGAAAAAATACTTTTTCAGCAATGTGGGCCAATTCGCTATGAGATGAAGTTATCGGATAGAGTTAATCTCATTAAGATTGTTCATTTTTATGAAACAGGATTCAAAACACCTCAAGAGTTAGGACAAAAGCCTCCCTATCACTTGTTGATACAACATCTCGTTACAGATTTGAAGCGTAATCAGATCATTGCTGATCTTGCGATAAATGCCATTAATAAAAAGAGAGTTCCGATTTTGATCTCAGATCGAAAGGATCATTTGGATTTATTATCCAATCTAATTGCCACCAAGTCGCCGGAGTTAAAAATAGTTCAACTAGACGGTGATTTAACCGGTAAGAAAAGAAAGCTTGCCCTTATTGAGATAGAGAAATCAATTAAAGCCAAAGAGCAGATACTATTAATAGCGACGTCTTCACTGATTGGTGAAGGTTTTGATCTACCCGAACTCGATACGTTAATTTTAGCTTCGCCGCTTTCTTTTGAAGGGCGGATTATTCAATATGCTGGGCGTTTGCATCGAGCTTCTGATGGGAAGAGTGATGTTCAGATCATTGATTTTATCGACTCATTTAGCGCCATATTTTTGAAGATGTACCGCAATCGTCTTAAGGCCTATCGAAAAATGGGATATTCAGTGAATACGCAAGCAAACTTAATTTAACATACTCACTTATTCCAAACTGATTTGTTTACATCATTTATAAGTCTTAAGCGGAGAGCTGCCTGATAAGCTCTTTTTTCATTTTTAATAAAATCAGCCTTAGATCTATATTTTTTTGCAATTTTTATTAAAACACTTAAACTCCAAAAGTTATTTGGTTGCCTTGAGCGAGGGATAATTTTAGCAATAGCGTCCAAAAGTTTAAGATGTTGACATGCGGCATATGCAGCCTTGTTTTTTTTCCTGAATTCACCAACGGATTTATATTGTTTAGCTATTTGTGTGAGTTTATTTTTTGTCCAATAATTATTTGGCTTCCTAGTTTCGTTCATATGCTTAGTTACCTCTTTAAGTAATCCAAACCTGCGAGCAGAAGAATAGGCTCCAGGATAGGCTTCTTTAAATTTGCTTTTTTGACTAAACTTTTTCGTAAGTGCTAATAATTTTTTCTTAGTCCAAATTTTACTATACCCACCTAGTCCCCCTGGTGGAGCTTTATTTAAAATTTTCCAGCCATTCATTAAGTATTCTTGAATTTTGATGGCTTCTTTTTTGCCTGCAACTTGTGGAGGGTAGAATTCGTTAAAAGTTATAAACCTATGTCCATATTTCTTATCGTTTTCAATTATCTTTTTTGTGGAAGATAAATGGCCGAGATATCTTTTTTGATAGTTATTTGTTAAACCGATGTAAACAGACTTGTTTGGAAACTCAAAAGCATAAATCCCTCTATATTGTCTCGAGGTCTTTCCCATTTTTAAGACAAGGAAAATTTCATTAAGCCAATTTCTTTGTTTCGCTATCCGATATTCTCTTTTGTACTTCGTGTAAAATTCTTTTCTTGTTTTACATTTGTATGCCGTCTTTAAAATTTCTTTTTTAGTCCACGATAACGAATCTCGGCGAATAACTTTAAAGTCTTTTTTTAGTTCTTTTAAAAACCCTTGCTTGAAAGCATAAGCATATGCTCCCCCATGCTGATTTTTAAATTCCATGACTGTTTCAAATCCTTTGGCCAGCTCAAGAACCTTTTTCTTTGTCCACTTTCCATGTTCAATTTTAAGTTCCATATGGGATAAAAGGTCATTCTTGAGTCCTTGAATATAAACTTGTTGATATGCACTATTGTTTTTTGCTGAGAATTCACTTCTGGTTTCATATTTCAAGGCTTCTTTTTTAAGTTTTTCATATGTCCAAAATCCTGCATATCTTTGCACAACCAACATATGGCCACAGACGCGATCAAGAATTTTTAACCTTCTCGCAGCATTATACGCCCGATTGTCATTTTTACGAAAATCGCTCCTTCGCTTGTATTTCTTGGCAGCCTTCACAATCCTTGGTTTTGTCCAATAACCATTTGGTTTCATCGTTTTACTTCTTTTGATTTTTGCTCTAATAGACAGTCCTAAGTCTATTTAAAATTGACTCTATCACCGAATCATCAATTTCAATTCCCATGCGTCTGGAGACCATTTTTTGCAAAGTTACTGCAGACTTGATGTATTCCATTTGTTCAGCGAGAGTAAAGCGTTCCCAGTTGTCACTGCTTTTCATTCTGTTGTGTGATTTTAAAAGTACCTGAATATTGTCAGGGTGATGAAATCCAGGATCTTTCTGATTGAGTAAGGCTTTGGCGTGCTCAAGTTCAAAATCTAAGTTGAAAAGTTGACGAAGCTGACCAATGATTGCTTCAAATTCATCTAGTCGATATTTTTCTTTCACTGATAATTTGTCTATCGCAGATTTAATTTTTTGATTTCGTGTAATTGGAGCTAAGTCTTCTTCGAGTTCTTTTTCTTCATGATTCTTTGCTTCAGCTTCAGTTATAGACCTAACTTTTCTAGGGCGTTCAGATTCATCAAGTTCAATTAAACCCTGATATGCACTTCTGGAAATGGCTGAGCTGATACGGGCTGCAATTTCTCTTAAACCAGTTGAAGGGTTATCGTAAGCCTTAGCTTCTTTTTCTGCTTTTTCTAAAATATCCGGATACAATTCACCAACTTTTACTGCCCACTCTGAAACAGTAGCCCAACCGTTTATAGCTTTAAGAGCGTCCAAATAGATCTCTGTCATGGATTTTGCCATTTATCATTCCTGTGTAAATTTCTCGTCTTATCGGACCGTTAGACATTTTCTTGAATCATAGCGATCTGGAACCCACGCTTTAAGTCAATTACTCGCTGTGACTCTTCTAAAAGCTTCTACTGAGCAATCCTAACTTACTTAAGCACTTTTGGTAGCTGTCCCGTGCTTGCGGCGATAAAGGCCAAAGTTGCAGCAATTTTGATTAAGTTGTTCATAAATTTTCTCCATCCAAATTTATAAAAGCCTCATCCCGTCAGTCCTCTCTATACGAGAAGTAGCAAGGACGAGGCTTTGTGGTTCAAAATTTGTCTCTGAAAAAAATAGCAAAACGTGTAGCAAGAAGTAGCAAACCGACGACATTTCATGAAATTTCACGAAAGATTTAACTGCTGACAGTGAAGCCCCGTTTATTAAATTAACTACTTAATGTTGTTTGGGATTTCACTGTGCTGATGAAAAACTGAAGAAAAAATGGGGTGGATGACGGGACTCGAACCCGCGACAACCAGAATCACAATCTAGCGCTCTACCAACTGAACTACATCCACCACTCAGAGAGAGTGACAATCTATAGGACGGGGAGCTTCATCGTCAACGAAAAAACAGGCCTACTGCATAGCGTTTCGATTGGGGAAGGTTGCAAATTTTCCAATGCCGTCGATAATTAAAGGATGAAAATCATTCTTCTTTTTACTCTTTTTTTCTCATTTGCTTCACACAGCTCTGTCATTGGGATTTCAACTCATCCTTTGAATGAGGAAGGCCGGGTTTTCAGTGCCGAGATGACAGGCTTCATGTCTCAAAGAAGCGAAGTGGGCGCGGGACTTCGTTACACCCAGGAAGTGGATCGCTATCGCATTCTTGATTTTACGGCGGCAGGTGCGCAGGATTCGCGGGGTCTTAGGTTGGGCGCTGGAATGGATTTTGAAATCTTGAGTGAAGATGTTTCCGCCCCTCGATTGTCGATAAAGCCGTACTGGCAGCATCAAAAGTATGAAGCGGAGAGTGCTAATCTCATGGGAGTGGCACCGACGATCCGAAAAGGTTTTAGTTTAAGCGGTCAGGAATTTTTTCCTTATCTCGCACTACCCGCGGGCTTGAAAATAGATAGCACCTCTGATGAATTTGTTTATTATGCTTCTATGACTTTTGGAGCGAGCATGCCGCTACCAGGAGATATCAACAATAGAATCCTTCTCTCGCTAGAAGGAAATAAAAATATGGGAGCTTCTTCAGACTATCTCGGATTGCTAGTCTCGTGGATTTGGAAATAATATGATTTTTTTCTCAGACTTTGATGGCACGTTAACTTTAAATGGTGAACTCACTCGGGATTTTTTCGAAATCATCGAATACATTCATAAGCACGATAATGAACTTGTGATTGTTTCTGGACGTTCATTATCTTGGGGACATTTTTTTCTGACACATTTTCCTCTCAAGGCCTGCATTATGGAAGGTGGTGGCATTATTTCTTACCGTGATGAGCGTGGAGAAATTGTGGATCAGCCGCTGGTCACAAACGCAGAGCTTGAAAGGCTTCAGCATTTTACGACTAAACTTAAACGTCATTTTCCGCATGTTCCCTTATCGGCAGATAGCTTCGGCCGCATGACAGATAGGGCGATTGAATTTCATTTGATGGATGAGAAATGGGTTGATGATGTGATGGTGTTTATGGATCAGGAAAAAGTGAGTTATACAAAATCAAACGTGCATATCAATTTTTGGTGCGGCGAGATCTCAAAATATCTTGGCGTGAAACATTTTTTGCATAAATTCCGTCCTAAATTAACTCAAAATGATGCCTGGTTTTTTGGAGATGCTCCGAATGATGAGAGCATGTTTGAGCTTTTTCATAACTCTGTTGGTGTGAGTAATATCGAGCATTGCCTGCATAGATTAAAGCACAAGCCCCGTATTATTCTTCATGGCGCAGATAATATTGGACCGAAGGGTGTGTTTAAGTTCATTAAAGATTTGTAACTTAATCTAAAAAGCGCAAAACTTTTTCTTCAATCAGCTTTTCTACTTCAGCATGTGAAATTTTATGCTTAAGTTCCATCCAATCAGAAAGATCTTTCGGTAGCGGAGCGATGAAGTGAGTTTGTTTTTGATCTGGGTAAGGTAACTTTAAAGCGACGGCATGAAGTGCTTGTCTGGGGATTTGCATTTTCTCGTGATCATGTTCTGTCGCCGAATGATCTTTAAAACGCATGAATACACTTGAGTCACCGTTGTAGAGTTTATCTCCTAAAAGCGGATAGCCGTGAGAAGCAGCATGAACTCTGATCTGGTGTTGTCTTCCGGTATGAGGAAACGCCAAGGCCAAAACGTAATCTTCTAATTCAAGGACCAATTCAAAATGAGTGTCAGCGTCTTTTCCTTCGTCTGAATTTTCAGGATGGGCGTAAATCATGCCTTGTGGGATCGCGTCCTCATTTCTTCCCAGGCGTTCTTTGGCGGTAAAAGGAAAGGGAGTGGAGCTAGGATTTTTATGAGCAATAAGGAAGTAGCATTTTTTAACTTTTTCCTCTTCAAACAAGGCACTTACTTTTTGACTCGTCTTAGGATTTTTACCAAGCATTAAAATACCTGATGTTTCCCGGTCAAGGCGGTGAATGGAGTGCATCGTGTGCTTATAAATCGTTTCATACCAGACTGTGGCGCAGTAGAAAAGATTTTTGCCCGCGGGATGTGTGATCATGAACGGGGGCTTGTTGATTACAAGAAGTCCCTGGTCTTCAAAAATAATAGTGGGTGCTTGGTCTCTTGGAACAGCTTCTCCATGCCAGAATTCGTCTTCGATGGCGCCATCGTTATGGGTTGTGATGGTGACTCTTTCACCGTGATGAACCTTTACACTAGATTTATGAGGAGGATTTCTACCAGAAATAACGACTTCGCCTTTTTCGATTTTCTTTTTAAGAAACTGGCGGGAGAGTGTTGGCATGCAACTCATGACAAATTGATCAAGACGTAAGTTATCGTGCTCGCTTAGAACAGGATAACTTACGATATATCTTTCAGTGGTAAACGATTTCTCTATTTCTTCACTCATCTCTGAGTGTCATAGCGCATTTTTAGCAGATATTGAAGCGAAGATATCGCTCCGTTCTCACTATAATGATATTTATTCTGAAGTGTTCGGATAATGTTTAAGATCATCTCTCTCACGTCAGTTTCAACGTTATGATTTCCGCCTTCTTTTTTCTCGGCCAGGTAAAGAACAAGATTGCGTCCGATACGGTCGATAATCTTCTTCTGTTCTTTACGATAAGATTCCTGCAGTAAATGAACAAGGTCTTCAAAAACTTCTGAGTAGACGATCGCCTTCCCTCGGTTATCGAGCGCATAAGCACCAAGGCGAGCAATGAGGCTTGAGCGGAATTTTTCCGGGACTTCGTTGATGTGAACATTCGATTCGAATTCTTTGATGAAATATTGATCTGGAGCTTCAAACTTTCCAGTCATTGTATTTTTAACTTTCTCACCTTTGATCACGGCATTGATTGAAAGAATGTAGCGAGAAATATAATCTTCGTACGAGCGATCATCTACCAGACCTAGGGACTCACGAACTTCGTTATCTAGAAGATCAAGATTCCATTTTTCAATTAGATCGATGAACTTTCTTGGGTTATGGTATTCCCCCTGGTGAGAAATATTTAAAAAGTCATATTCCGCTTTCTTTTCATTTAAGATCCGAAGGTATTCTAACACTTCAATGAAGGTCACGTTATTGTGGGTATACGCAAGATCATAAATGATTTGCTTCACCTCACGTGGCGAAATTCCAAACTTCCCTTCGTACATCGAATCGTTTTCATATTCGTCATGAACTTCATCCACTGACATCTTAAGAATCTGGCGAGATTCAGAATCAAACGAATCTGGCGTTTCTTTGTCCCCATAGAAAAGACATTTTTCTAGAGGTGAAAGAGCTTCTGCGATTTTCCCAAGTTTTTCTTCAGGGTAATTTTTTGCGATAGGAGCGCGCATTCTGGTCATCACTGACCACAAGCAAAGAGCTGACAAAGCGTGTGGTTCAAAAGTTGATTGCTCTTTAAGTTTTGAGATTTGTTCTGTGTAGATCTTTTCTTCTTCGCGGTAGCTCATGAGGTACGGCACACGTAAGAAATTAAATCGACCTTTGAAGGAATTGAAATCCGGGTGCTGTTTAAATGCAGCGAAATGGATTTCATTTGATGAGCCGATAAAGAAAATATCAAGCTCAGTCAGAATTCCGTGAAGATTGATAGTTTTTGATTCCATCGTCATCAAAAGATATTTGAATGTATCAAGTGGGCGTTTTAATAAATCAGAGAACTCAAGGATCCCTCGGTTAGCAAGGACCACTTCGCCTGAAATAGAAAAGAGGTTCAGCGACTGAAGGCTTGGTGGCAACGACGCTAAACGACGATCCATCGTAATCTGCTGAAGATTTGCATCCACATGCAGTTGAGGCTCGATAGTTGTGGCACCAATTGAGTAGCGACGGTTAATGAAGAGTCTTTCTACGCGAATATGTTTAAAGACTTCAGAGTAGCTACCTTTATAATTTTTCAGGAGGGCATCGAATATCAAACGGTTTCGCTGTGAAAGATCACCGTTATAGAGGTAAGACTTTCTGATTGTCTCAAGACGAGTCTGATCTTTTTTGAAAACATTTTCAATGAGCGACTGCCGCGTTTTGATGGGTAATAATAAAAGCGGATGATCTTTTAGTTCAGAGGTAATGATGGCACTAATATCTTTATCTTCCAAAAATGCAAATGAGTTAAGATTCTTATCAGCAACTCCACTTGATAGGCCAAGTGAGCCTTTCACAAATTGATCAATGGGGAAAATCCAGCTAAAGCTAAAAAGCGAGCCTTCATCGGTGAAAGAGTAGTCTTCCGCAGAAAGCATGATTTTTTTAATAAGACTTGATTTTGATGAACCGTTTGGACCGATCAGAAGAATAAACTTATTATTAAATCCTTCTTCCATAAAGTTCTGAAGATAATTATAAATTCGTTTCTGCGTTTTTACTTGCCCATGAACGGGTGGAGCATCTGCATGCTCGCGAGTAAAAAGTTTGAAACTTTCGTTCGGATTTTTCCCGAAATAATCAAACATGTCTTTTAAATAAATGTTGGTCGGACGTAACTCCTTCTCAGCATTTTTTTCGAAAAGATTCATGTAATCATCGAAGGCCAGAACGTTTTGATAGCGACCTTCTTCTTTATTTACTTCTTCCATCCATTTCATATAACCTGATCCTGTGAAGAGACATTCTAGTAGTCATTCCATTATACCCAAGATCATCCTGATCTTGGGTACTCTTAGCATTTTAGGCATTATTTTGCTCTTCATGCGAACACGACCTCACGCTCCGGTGAAGATGAAGCGCCCCGATACGCCAGAGAAGCTTTTTACTCAAGTGATTGAGGCGGCAAAACCCCAAATTTTAAAGCTCTGGGAAGAGGGTGATCGGCTGATAACGAAGGCGGGACCCAACTGTCCGCAGGAAATTCTGCATGATCCAAAAGTTGGACGCAGCTATTATCAATGCAACCCTCATGTTTGGCAGTGTTATTGGCAATCGGGCATTGTGCAAAATCCGACTCTCGAGATCGATCTCTTTGGTCAAACTTTCCACCTTGTAGCGAAGGCAACTTTTGAACCGATCTCTGCCTTTTCAACCAACCCTCGAACTTATGAAATGTTTAAGCGATCTGAACCGGGTCTCAATGTTCAGTACGGCTACATCATTGATGTGCAAATTAAAGAGATCCCAGGTTTATCACAACCGATGATCCTGACAGATTCTTGCCGTGATACTTATCTCCCTCAAAGAATTTATGCTTACGGAAAAGTAAAAGATAAAAGGCAGGAAGGATTTATCTGGGATAATTTTGATCGCCAAATATTCATCGATAAGTTTTATGTTTCCAACAGGCAAATTAATGAATGGCGCCTGCTTTCAAATGAACCCACTAAAGTTGTACTGGATCGCAAACGCTGGCCAGAGCCAGCTTTTGTGGATCTTAAAGACCAACTCGCTTATTGCGCTTTTTATGGGAAACGACTTTTAGAAGCAAAATTATTTGATGCCGCAACCATGTCGCCGGCCGATTTAAAAGAAACAATGCCAGAAATAGTCATGCGGCCTGAAACTCCTTGGCAGAGAGACTTAAGTAAATCGTTTTTAGGAATGGCGAGAATAAATCCTGATTATCAATTAACACCACTTGATTGCCAGCTGGCCCAAGTTCAGGGCTGCAACGAGAGATTATTTACAACTGACTCAGCAACCTGGATGGGGCTCAATTACGCTCTCGGTTTTTATCCGGAGTCCTTTCAAAATTTTATTGATCCAAAACTTAATTTAAAAAAATCATCTCGCTATTTTGCTCCTGCTGCAAACTTACATGAGCTTGGCACCTATGCAGAGTGGAATGGTGAGCAGGACACAGCATTGCCGATTGCGTTTCGCTGCTATGAGGAAGTGACACCATGATTTACTTCTTTCTCACACTCTTTAGTTTTAATCTATTTGCTTCACAACCAAATCATTGGTCACATTTATTTGAGGTCTCCGATCGTCATGAGTTTTACCAAAATCATGAACCTATTCTTAAGCCCAAAGATTCATGGCAAACGTTGTTTGGATTGGTTTACATTGATAGAAATTTGAAACGAATAAAGGACTGTGTATATTTTCGAGTACCAGGACTTGAGAACGGTGTGTTAAAATTAAAAACAATCTCGGCGGATGATAAGTGCGAGGACTCTCTTTTAAAAGACGGAGATAAAGAATTAATCGACATAAAATCACTTCAGTTTGCCGTCTTTGAAAATGAACTCAAAATTGATTTATCGTTTGCAGATTTTAGAACAGAAAAATGGGTAGCAAAATTTCAAAGCACATTTACTAAACCCATTCCTAAGATGGGATTATCTTCATCCGTTTATAAATCACCCAAGCTCATTTTACTTGCACCAGAATCAGACACAAAGCTTGTTGTAAAAAGGGACTTTCCTTCAGACAACAGTCTTTGCCACGACATCAATGAAGACTGCGAAGAATTAAAACCCTCATCCTGCGCTGATTGTGCATCAGGCTGGTATGAAATACCTAATGGCTGTGCCCAAGGACCAAAGTACTGCGGAAGTTTAAAGTGCGGGAAAAAAAATCGGCCGGCCTGCAGGCGCGGTCTAAAGTGGCAGAGAAAAGTTTTAACAACTGATTGTCGGGTTGATTCAAGTTTTGCGTATTGTTCAAAAGGTTTTTCAGTTCATTGCGAAGGCAAAAAAGCCTACTGTCGCTAGCTAGGCGGAAATCTCATGGTGAACATGCAACCCTTACCGGGCAAATCTTTGACTTCTATGGTTCCGTTATTAAGTCTGACTGCTTTTTTAGTGATAGCTAGTCCAAGACCCATGCCCGTCTTATTTTCATGGTGTTGCTCATAGACCTTGAATAATTCCCTCTCACTGTTGGGAGGCAGGCCTCCACAAGAATCCTCCACTTCGATAATAACTTTATTATTTTCAAGTTTTCCTCGAATCTCAATATGCTTATCAGAAGATGTAAACTTGATAGCATTTTGCACTAAATTCGATAATGCTGAATAGATGAGTTGGTGATCGGCTTTAATCATTAACTCTCTTTCAACGTTAATATCAATTGTTTGTTTCTTTTTTAGTGCTTCTTCTCACGCTGTTATGACGACTTGATTCACCATTTGCAGAATATTAATTTCCTCGGCTTGAATTTTAGGATCAACTTGTAATCTGACTTCTGTTAATGAGCGATCTATCAGATTTTGAATGCGTTTTAGACTACTATCCAGCACCTGTCCGGTACTCCCACCAAATCCAACGGCACCTTTTTTGATCATCTCAAGAGAAATATTCACACTCATTAAGGCATTTCTCAATTCATGCGCCAGAAAGCCAATATGCTCTATCTCGAGATTTGTCTCTTTTATGTCTTGGTGTTCTTGAAAACCGGTCACTGCACCTGCAATCGCAATATCTAAACAACGGTTCAGATCATGAAACTCCTTTGCCGAAATCCGCGCGTTTTTGGTACCTGCAAAATCAGTGATTGATTGGCACATGGAACCATAAGCATGAACCACATGAGAAAGCGTATAGCCTAAGCGCATAAGTTCGTGTCCATGGTAACCTGCCTCTTTCGCAAGATCAGCTTCCTCAGGTCTTCCCTCGGCATTGGCCATAGCGACTTCATTTGCATCAGTTGCTGCAATAACTCTTTTCTCTTTTGTGCTAGCTGATTCATCCGGTTTTCCTTTTTTCATCACCAACACTTTCATGAGTTGCTGATAGAAAATAGGTAGACCTTGCTTTAATAAATCAGAGCTTTGAGGAATTCCTGCTAGTTCCAACGTTTTTGTTTCAGTCATTTTGAGAATTTCAAACTGATTCTCTTTTAAAAAATCATATAAATCATTGCCTAACATTTATAGACCTCCATGTATCATTCAATGAGAGCATGTGAGGCTAGTGAATGAAAGAGTGGATGAGTTAAACTAGTCTTTGTTGGTTAACGACTTTGAGCAGCTAGCTGAGAACTGACTGAATCTTCTTCTATTGATGACCAAGAATGATTCATTAATGCTTCTGCTTCGTAGTTTCCGACTTGTTTAATGAGTGGGCGGTGCTTCTGCAAAGATTCTAGATCAGTTAAGATACGATACGTTTTTTTCAAATCTAATTCTACACCAGCTATTGAGATCGTGAGCTCTTCATCTTTTAAAAGAAAGGGAGAAGGCTGCCAGTCATCTTTCCGGTCATGGTTGTAATCTTCTTCCAGAACTTTGACTAGTTCACGCCCGGTGATTGCCATCACAAAAAGTTGAGTTTCACCTGAGCTTTCTGGCACATACGACAAATCGGCTTTGAACTGAACAAGAGTTTTTGAAACAGCAACAGGTTGCGCCGGGGTGCTAACATTTATCCTTTCTTCCATCGCTACATTGGCAACTCCAATAAGCTTACCTAAAAAAGTCGCCGGCACTCTGATCTTATGATCAACGGATTCATCTTCATAAAAGCAATCATTTGTTTCTTTAAAAAATTCCTGGCAGAAGAAAACCGGCTGATGAGCGATTGTTTTTTCAGCGACAATCTTCTTGTTTTTTGTATTAACAACAAACTCAGCATAACTAAAGCTGCGGCCGTCATTAAATCCGCCCATGACTAGTGTTCCGTTCACAAAGTTTGCCATCTTCATGTGATTCCTTCCACCAATCACGACATCAACAAGATCACGTGGAAGACGTTCAAGATACTCACCCAATACATTTTTCAGATCACAAATTTTACTTCTCTGGGGCTCAAAATTGACTTTCATGACAGGAAGTTTTGCCTCAAGGGCAAGTTCACTGACGCAATCAATGCCTTGATGAGTCAGGACAACAATAACATCTGCACCGAGGGATCTCAGAAGGCGAGCATGTCTTAAAGTGGATTGGAGCATATTTTCTACGTAAAGCCCGACCCGGTTATTTACCGGAGTCTGATTAACGATATCATCAGGGATGAGACCGATAATTCCAACCTTCACTCCATTCACGTCTTTGATGATATGAGATTTCGTCCCTTCCCATTCAACGACACGTGCCGTTTTTAATTCATAAAGGTTGGTGAGAAGAACAGGAACCTTGGAAGACTTGGCAAACTTTTGGAAAAGTTGAGCATTACTTGTGACATCAGATGAAATTTTCAAGTTGAAATCGCGAAGTCCAACAGTCAAAGCATCGTAGCCATTTTTGGCATAAAAATTTTGAACTGAATCAAGATCATTGGCTTTTGAAAAAATATCACCAGAATCAACCAATACAACATTCTTATAGGTCTCACGCAAGATGCGAAAGTGATCTTGGATCACACTCTGTCCACCGATTTTAATTTTTAAATCTTTTTTATTCTTATCATCTTCAAATGAAATCGATTCCGCTTCGTAGTTGCCGTGAAGATCATTTGTTGAAGCAATAATCACGCGTTTTTCATCAGCTCCAAGACTTTGAAGTTTTGGTTTTTCAGGTTCAGAGTAAAGCTCCTGATGACCTTTTAACGTTTGATTTTCAAGCTGACTTTTTTTGAACGAGCAAGATGCAATAACGAGAAGGGCACATACGAGGATTTTCATGGTTTAAACTTTAGTAAGATTGAATTTTACTAAGCTTAGTATAGGCCGCTTTGAGAGCGTCTGCCATGGCGGAATATTCTTTCTCTCCGTGCGAATAGCTCAAGCTTATGCGGATGACTCCGCGACCGATGTGATCTTTAATCCCCATCGCCTTAAGCACTTTTGATGTTTCAGGCTGGTTGTCCGTACAAGCCGCCGAAGTAGTCACGAATATATCATGAGACTCAAGCTCAATCTGCACGGCTTGCCCATGAATGCCGGGATATCCGATTAAAGTTGTCCCAGCTAAGCGAGAAGCGCCGGCTCCAATGATCACTGCCTCAGGAAAAGACTTCATCATCTCTGCTTCAAAGCGCGCCTTCGCTTCAAGAAGAGCTTTTAATTTTCCACTATTTTCCTGAAAATCCTTCATCGCTATGGCAAGAGTTTCAATCCCTAGGTAGTGCTGAGTTCCTCCGCGCAGACCTCGCTCCTGCGTGCTTCCGAAAACGAGCGACTGCATTTTAGGCGGTTCTTTCACGATGACAAACCCAGACCCTGAAAGGGCGCCAAGCTTATGCCCGGAGCAAACAGCGTATTCAAGACCTGATTTTTCAAAATGAAAATCACCCTTTCCAATCAGCTGAGTAGTATCACTGAAATATTCTACCTGATGAGTCCGGCAAATCTTGGCCATCGCTTCATATGGCTGTAAAACACCTGTTTCATTATTCACGGCCATGAGAGTGACCATCGCTACGTGATTTTTATTTTCAGTCAGTAATTTCTCAAGACTCTCAATTTTTACTTTTCCGTCTTGATCAATTTCAACATGCTTTATAGTAAAGCCACGTTTCTTTTCATAATAAGAAAGGGCCTTTGGAACAACTGCATGTTCAATCGAGCTAGAAATAATGATATTTTTTTTCTTATCTGTCTGATCAAGGATGGAGTGAAAAATGTGCGAAATGCCTTCCGATGCTCCGGAGTTAAAAAAGATCTGATCCGGATAACACCCTACAGTTTCTGCAATGACTTCGCGGCACTTTTCAATTCCGCGGGCAAGCTTTTGGCTAATCGAATGTATGGCGTTTGGATTGGCGAATAAATCCGTATCAAGTCTCTTCTTCAAATACTCACGCACTGGAGTTAACAAAGGAGCAGAGCCATTATAGTCAGCGTAAATCATATTTTCCTTTAAGAGATCTGAAGCATCTGATCCAGAGCTTTAAGCGCAAATTTTTTCGTATTGTCATCAACCGTAATCACGTTGATCGGTTCTCCTCGCTCAATGGCACGATAACTTTCTAAGAGCCAGCGCGGTCTCACGCGGTACATAGTCGTACACAAACACTGGTATGGAGAAAGCGAAGTAATATCTAAGTGCGGATACTGATGAGCCAGGCGATTCACGAGATTAATTTCAGTCCCCACCGCAAATTTTGTTCCAGGCTTGGCCGCCTTAATTTGATTAATAATATAGGAAGTCGATCCCGCGAGATCTGAAGCCTGAACGACATCAAAGCTACACTCCGGGTGCACGATCACAATTCTTTCCGGATCTTTTTTCTTCCAGTCATCCACCTGGCCTTTATTAAAACCCTGATGAACCGAACAGAAGCCATACCAAAGGATGACTTTTGCTTTTTGAATTTTTTCAGGAGTCAAACCTCCAAAGCGCTGGCGAGGATCATACACAACCATCTCATCAAGCCCGATGCCTAATTTAAAACAAGTGTTGCGCCCAAGATGCTGATCCGGGAAAAATAATAATTTTTCTCCCTGACTCAAGCCCCAAGTAATAACCTTCTCTGCATTCGATGAAGTGCAAATCGAACCGTTGTTTTCCCCCACAAAACTCTTAAGAGCTGCGGTACAATTAATATAAGTAATCGGAACAATTTTTTCTTTGGTACATTCTGTCATGTACTTCCAGGCAACATCGATCTCGCGGCGATTTGCCATATCCGCCATCGAACAACCTGCACGCAAATCCGGAAGAATCACTTTTTGATTTTTAGTCGTGAGCATGTCCGCGGTCTCCGCCATGAAGTGAACACCACAAAACATAATATATTCGGCCGTTTTAATTTCCGCAGCTTTTCGCGCGAGTTCCAAACTATCGCCAGTGATATCAGCGAACGCGATCACATCATCTTGTTGATAGTGATGACCAAGGACGACCACACGATCACCGAGACGTTTTTTAATCGCAGCAAGTTCCACCATCACTTTTTCATCCGAAAGTTCGGACTCTGGGATTTGGGGAAGATGGTCTTTCGAGGTTAAGTCCTCGTATATATCGATCATAAATGAACCTCAGTTTGCTTAGGGCCACACCATACTTTCTTTCCTAAAAAGGGGCAAGTTGACGAGCTTAGATCATGTCAGGAGAAATATCTTTCTATGGCGATTTTATTGTTGCGCGTCTGGCCAATCAGACTTTATTTGGCCGCGCAGCAAAATTATCTTTAATTTTATTCACTTGGCCCTTTGACGAAGTGTGACCAGTTCCCTAAACTTTTATCAATAGGACCATTTAAAGGACCACATACCACGGACTCTTTTTTAGGAGATTAGGTTATGAAAATTATCACCATTGGGAATAACAAGGGTGGCGTCGGCAAGACTATGCAGTGCTATCAGCTAGTTTGCCACTTAGCTAATCAGGGACACAGAGTTCTTGCGATCGATCTCGATTCACAAGCAAATCTCAGCTCTACACTCGGAGTGAACATCCAGCGAACATTGATTCCTGAATGGTTAATCGGAGACGTGGGAGTTCAGGAAACCATTTCTGATGCTCAAGGCGACTATGATTTCTACAAGAACATCAAAGTCATCGCGAGCTCTCGTCATATGGCGAACCTTGCAAAACTTTTGATCCTTTCGGAAAGTGAAGTACGCAAATCTGCCGGCCGCAAAGAACGTTTGATGAAACTTCGTTTAAAAGAAGTTGAGTCCATGTTTGATTACGTTGTGATCGATACTCCACCAATGCTCGGTGATGAGTTGATCATGTCGCTTGTTGCATCTGACTTAATTCTTATCCCAACTCAAGCTCAGGACTATTCTATCGATGGATTAGAAGAGCTCATGGATACATTTGAAATCATCAAGGAAACTGAAAATCCTTCTTTAGAATTTTCAATCATTCCTTCAATGGTTAATCCTCGCAGAAAAATCGAAAGACTTCGTCTCGAGGAATTAAGCCAGTCATTCCAGGTAACCCCGATGATCAGAAATCTCGTGGATATGCAGGAATCAGTCGCTCTTAAAAAGCCAGTTTTCATGTTTACCAACAACTCAAAAGGTAAACAGGATTACAAACAGCTTTGGGATTCACTAGGTTTAAATTAATTAGAACTCACATAGACGTTTAAGGAGAGGCCATGGCCAAGGAATTTTCCGCTCGAGTATCTAAACGCGAAAGAAAAACAACCGATATCACAAGTGGTATCGACGAAAAAATTCTTCGCACAAATGATCAAAAGCTTCTTCGTGGAGCTCAGCTCGCCAACATCGCCCTAAGCACGATCATCGTGCGCGATCAGGTTAGAACAAAGTTTAACGATGAATCTCTAAGAGAACTTGGAGAGAACATCAAAGTAAACGGTTTGATCCAGCCGCTGGTTATTCACCGCGAAGGTGATAAATTTGTTCTGATCTGCGGAGAAAGACGTTTCCGCGCGATGACTATTATCGAAATGGAAGACGCACCATGCTTCATCCTCGAAAATAAGACGAAAGAAGAATTGATGGCGATCCAGTTCTCAGAGAACCAGGCGCGCGAAGATCTTCACTACATCGACCAAGCTGATTCAATCTTCGGTTACCAGAAATTAACTGGCACATCAGAAAGAAAAATCACAGCTGCTCTAGGCATCTCAAAATCAGAAGTTCACCGCTGCCTCATGATCGCGAAACTTCCAAGAGACCTTAAAGAAGCCGCCAAAGAATTTAACACCGAGAAATACGTTCTTCTCGAGTGGGATGAACTTCCAAAAAACGAATTTAAAGAAGAAATCAAAGCTAAGATTCTATGTGGAGATATCACGAAGAGAGTTCAACTTAAGCGCATCATTTCTCAACTCAAAATCGAGAAGCCTAAGAAGAAGAGAGACGATTCAGTCGAGAAGATGATGAAACTCTTAAAGACTCAGATGAAAGACCCGAAGATGCAGGCAAAAGCGAAAGCTTTGATGGCAGAACTTATTAACTAAGAATTCTGCAAGGAAGCTGACGAAAGCAAGGATGCTATTGAGAAAGGGACCACTTGTGGGTCCCTTTCTTTTTATTTGAGTTTGCAATTTATTTTACTGTAATCTTTGTCATGGCTGAAATTGAAGTCAATCCGAACAAATCCTTTCTGATATCCCGAAGTTTTAAATAAATCCAGGTATTCAAAATCGATTCCTGCTGAATCACCAAAGAAGCTAATTCGATCTTTCTTAACTAGTAGATCGCCGCCTTGACCATTCAGAGTATCAACAAGTCTGACGATCGTTTTGTTCTTCGATTTCATCGTGAACACCGAACTGTAATCATCATCCGCATCAGCATTCGTAAACGTCATTGAAGGCTTCCCAAGATTACTCATTTTGAATGTAACGAGTTGCTTAGTATACTTTTCGAGTTCGCAGTTAAAGGTCGTCGTTGTCGCTAAGGCTGAACCTGAAATGAGGCAAATCGCCGATGCTAGGATTAGTCGATTCATATGTTCTCCTGAAGTGAATTTTGGAGAGTTATGTCACTCGGATTAGGTTTTTGCGGGGTGGTGGTAGTTTTTACAAGAATTTTGCTCGAAGTTTAAAGTGATTTGTTTCGATGCTTTATATCGAAATCTTAAGGTTCCTACGACTCCGGCGCCGGACTGAAGCTTGCGTTATTTTTCGACGATTTCGATGTTTGGGATTTTGGCAGTTTCTTCTTGAAGAATATTAACCATGTTAACAGTTAGGCCTTTAGCATCTTCAAGGATCTCCCACCAGTTTAAATTTCGATACCACAGAGACTTCTTAGCTGTGTAATACCCGAAAATATTAGTTAAATTAGAGTGGAATAGACTTGGGTTGCGATTGGTATCACAAGCTTCAAGCATTAAGAATCCCAATGACATGTTGGAGCCTTCTTTGTACAGCTCATCAAAGATGGCACTTAAGTGAACTTGATTCGTTCCAAATGCATATTCTGCTCCTAGACCTTCATAAGCACCCAATCCAGCAAAAGCATTTCCCGAGCTTCTTTCATTGATTGATAGTCTATCTTCCCCTAATCGGTCTTCTCCTAATTTAGGATCTGTGTTGAATGAACCAACACCCCTCGAGGTACCTAAATCAAGCTTTGAAATGATATTTTCGTATTCAGTAATATTTTTCTCCACCTTATCAGGCGAGTCCAAATTATCAATCAGCTTAAGTTCAGTTTTTGAGAGAATATTCCGAATGATTTTCTGAGAAGAGAGGACCTTCGCCTTTTTCTGACAATCATGCAATCCTGCAAGTAAGTATTCCTTAGTACCGTGTGATTTAAGATTTAAGAATGCGGCATAACTTTCATTTGGGAAAAGGCGCTTATCTGAAATAGTAAAATGGATCAGCTCATGTAAAAAGTCAGGATGAGCAAGAGGATAATCTTCAAATGATTTATGTGTAACTTTAAATTTTAAAATTCTTTCGGCAAAAAGATTGTTATCGTCAGATGAGATGTAGCGTCTTTTTAATCTTAGCTTTTGGTGTAAGAGCGGATAATTTTTGAAGTTTAAGGTAGATATTTTCTGATTTTTACAAATTATGAAAGAATTTTTTTCAACATACAATGAATTCAAGAAAGCAACAAATTGAACATTATTGTTTATTCTGCATGATTGCTGGAGCTTTGCAATTTCAAATCGAATACTATACTGCATGAAAGCTTCTGATGAGTCGATTGCATAATATATAAGAAATGGTTTTTTAAATTCAAGATTTTCACGATTGATTTCATTCGAAGTGATAAAAGGGATCATTGTAGTTAAAGATAGCTCAGTTTTAATACTTTCTTTTGTAATGACAGGCTTTGAAGAAGGTGAAGTACAGTTGTAGGTATTGCCTTTTGCTGTAGCAAAAGTTGCCAGATAAGATACGAATAGTAGCAATATAATTTTAATGGGCTGCTCTTTAGGCAAGTTCTACTTCCTTGCACGGTTTGCAAAAAAAACTAAAATTTAACTATGTATTATCGGCCGATCCTATTTGAGATAATAGGTGGTTTGTAAATATTACATAGATTTGAAGCCTACAAAGCAATGGGATTTTGTGAAAAATAAGCTCGTAGTCTCTCTTACAATAGCATTTTCTTTATTCTTCTTAGTCTTTGTCGTTCGAATCACCGACGACCTATCAAAAGCAAACTCGAATATACTTAAATCTCAAAATGTAATTGATGTAACTAATCTCATTTCAACTCGCTTGTTAATAGCTGAAAAGATTCTTGAAGTAGATGATAGATGGGTTAAAGAAAAATTTGATGACAGTGAGTGGGGTTCAATCAGAATACCTAAATTCCAAATTGTCAAAATGCAAAACTTCAAAGAAGGCAACCACGCTTATTATCGTATTAAAGTTCCAAAATCCGCTTTTACAAAAATAAATCATCTTAAATCGGAAACGTTTCTTTTCTTGCAATCAATTTATTTCAATCGTTTCGATATTATTATAAATGGTAAGTTTTATCGTACTTATAACCCTCGTAAACCAGGTGAGAATAGGGTTGTTATCCCTGTTGACGAGGGCATAGATAATATTGTCGGAATCAGGGGTCACATAAAAACTGGTGATACCGGTATCGATTCACGCAATAAGATCATGCTTGGGAAAGGACTTGAATTCAATGAGGTTCATAGTGCTAACTATAAAGGGCAGACAGTTTTTCAATTAGTTTTCATCCTTTGTAAGGGAAGTATTCTTTTTGTTTTTGCACTGATCTATCTACTTTTAAAAGTAGATAGATCATTTGAAAAGTTTTTTATTTTTGGGATTTGTGCGGTAATTGAAGAGTTGGTTGCAGGGGATTATTTTCATGGCCTACTCAACTTCAACCAAATGGTATACTTATATAACTTTGCCAATGTAGGAGCTTCCGTCTCAGTGTTCTTATTCTTCGCAGATCTTGTTTCGTACAAAATACGAGGTAGGTTAGTTTTAGTTTTCGCGCTTATCCTGATATTTATATCATCATTTCTAGCATTTGATTCCCTCTACTGGAATTACATTGTAGACCTATCAGAGTTCATGAGGTTTTGGAATGTCTTAGTTGTTTCAATCCTTATTTATTATGTGCCAAAAATAATTAATTTCGACAAAGTTCTTTTAGTTGGAATGATTGCAATTATAATTCTCTACCTGTGGGGAGCTTTTTTTTCAAATAATATTGGATTAAACCTTAAAACTTATGGAAATCTACTTTTGTTTTTTATAGTGGCTTATCAAACTTTTGCATTGTTCAGACGAGAACAGGAGGCGCTTCAGCTCAAAGAAAAGCAACTTATGGACCAAGAGAAAGACGTGGCAATAGGAAAAATAGCTAGACTTTTAGCTCATGATGTAAGGAAGCCACTTGAGCTAATGAAATTAGTAATTGATAAATTATTATCAGGCGATGCAAGTGAAGAATTTATTGAAATAGCGAAAGAAGATATGGAGATGTCAATTTCTAGTGTTGATCAACAGGTCAATGATATTATCAATTATAGTAAAACTTCATTCGTTCAGCTCACAGAAATTAGTTTTTATAAAGTCTTGGCACATGCTATTAAGCAAATTATGGCGACTCATCAAGAAATGAAAATCGACATAGAATATAATTTTAATCAGCAAACTAAAATTTTTGGTGATC
This sequence comes from Bacteriovoracaceae bacterium, assembly GCA_040399915.1. Lineage (GTDB taxonomy): Bacteria > Bdellovibrionota > Bacteriovoracia > Bacteriovoracales > Bacteriovoracaceae > Peredibacter. The sequence goes on along the minus strand of JBBARE010000001.1, from coordinate 771,453 downwards.
AAATGAGATTATCCGGAGCATTGGCTAATTTATTAACAAATTCCGTCGAAGCAATTCGAGACTTAGGCGGGAGTTACGAAGGCAAAATCAAACTATCAACATTCTGTGAAAATGATCATTTCATTTTCAAAATATTTAACGATGGGCCTGAAATTCCTGATCACTTATTAACAAATATTTTTAAGCCTCTTTTTACACACGGGAAAACTAATGGGACAGGCTTGGGTCTTGCATCAGTTGTAAAGACACTTAATGAGCATAACGGATCTATTATTGTAGAAAATCGGTCGCAAGAAGGAGTTGAATTTATTTTAAAATTTCAAAAAGGATTTGAGTTTGATGATTCAGCAGCATATGAATTCAAGAATAGTTCAATATTATATAATTATGATACCGCTAAAATACTAAATATTGAAAGTCCAAGTCCAATACCTTTTCGTGTTCTTGTTTTAGATAATGATCCCTCCAAAGTTGAAATAATCAATAAACATATTACCAAGGGATACTCTAGTAATGTCATACAGAGATGTAGTAATTACGATGAAGCTGTTAACTTGATTAAAAGAAATAGATTTGATCTATATCTCTTGAACTCACAAAATGGCGGGAAGTTAATTTATGAAAATTCTTTGTATTATCTCTCTGCAGAAGTAATTTTATATTCTGAAAATTTACCTACTAATTTGACCAATCTTTGTCAGCACGGATTGACTAATCGAAAGAAAATATTGTTTGTGGATGATACAAAACTTTTTCGAGTATCTTGGCTTATGTTCCACGGTGAGCACAATATTCAATGTGTTTCTTCCCCTGAGGAAGCTCTTTCCATGGTTGAGGGAAAAAATATATTTTGTTTCGATATTTTCGTTCTAGATTTGCATTTTTCAAATAGTTCCATGGATGGTATATCTCTTGCGAAGAGGATAAGAGGTATTTATCCAAAATCACTAATTTTGATTTCTTCTAGCATTAATGACTTTGAAACAGAGTTTCGATTGATTAGTAAAAGTGATTATGACGTTAGAAAGTACTCGTTTTGAAGCATGCTCTTGTTGAAGATTTTAAATCTTATTTCAGAAGTTCTATAGTGTTCTATCTAAAAAAGAGTAGGTTCCAAAAGGAACCTACTGAATAATTTAAGAGAAATTAAAGTCTTGAATCCATGTTAATTAACATTGCTTTACATACAATTGCTGGATTCTGCCACCATACAGAAGTCGTGAGTCTCTGGAAGGGTAGGCCGTTAAGTGAATATGACATTTCATCAGTTGAGCCTAAACGCATGCTTGAAATATTAAGTATACAACTATTCAAAAGAGTAGCCCGATCATATCCTTCAAAACGGAAAGGAAAATTTTCAAGACTTCCAACAATTCTAGCTGGGTAAATTGTAGCTACACTTATAGAACGTCGAGCTTCTTGTTCAAAAATTGAACAAATCATCGTGTCGTTATACCAACCAGATGTCCCAGTTGACTGGTAACGATTTCCATTAACAGTAAAAAATAGTTCATCTGAACTAGTTGTCGTTACTCTACGAATCTCTGTGAGACAATTTACGTAAAGTTCAGAAGCGTCTCTTGCAGTAATTTGAAAAGGTCTATCTTCAACTAGTGCAGAAACTGTAACTCCATATTGAGGGTAGGGATTTGGTCTTGGATTTGTTTCAGGATTCGGCCATGGATTAGGACGTGGATTAGGGTAAGGATTTTTTACTGTCGCGCGAACGCAATCAGCACGGCCAAGAAGACCAAGAATGCGGATTTCTTTGCGACACTCTTTCATGCCTTCTTTACAGCCATCACCGTAGTCGTAAGCACGAATAGTCGTTATCAAACGGTTAGTGCGTGAATCAACCATATCAACTTCACACTGTAGTGCGAATGCAGAGGCAGACATCATCGTCATCGCTGCGGCCAACAAGATACTTTTCATATGTTCTCCGAGTAGGGGTTTTTAAGTTGACGCCTTGTACCATCGAAGGTCTAACTGGCGAAGATCTTGTGTATTTCTTACAGGTCCGTTGGCATCTAGCTTGCTTTAGTTAACTGTACAAAGGGCAACTTACCTTCATTGAAGATCGGAATTTCGAGGGGTTGGGAGCTTACAGGGGAAATGAAGATGTTTAAGTTTTCGTCAAAATCACAGAAGTATCCATGTTTTAGACAGTTCGCTGTCTTGGCGTTGGTTCTTGTGGCATCCGTAGCTGAGGGGCAGGTTTCCCCTAGGAACTACGTGAGTCGCGCTCCTGCGAACTATATTCCGGACGATGATGTGATTATTAAACCTGTGGATAATGAGGTTTCTTTCTATCAGCAGTATGTCGCCTCGGATAACTCGGCCGATGTCGCGATTTCTCGCAATCAACTTAAAATTTGGAATGAAAATCAGCAATTTGCTGATCAATATGGGATGGATTCGACGCTGACGGGATCGGCGTTTTTTGTTCCGACGGCGGAAGAGAAATTTGAATATTTTAAAGAAAAATATATGCGTTACTTGCGCCGTAAGGGTGAGCAGCCACTAAAAGATGCTCCTAAAAACTGGTACCAAGATATGCGCGCGTCGAATGAAGTGGATACGATTGATGAAATGGAAGCACGCTTCAAGTCTTCGAACAAAGATTCAACAAGTGCAAACAATATTCTTCCGGAATCTCTTCAGGAAAAAGAAATTTCTCTCTGGAAGAAAACCAAGTTTATTTTCCAGCCACGCGTTGATCAAGGTTTAGTGGTTGTGGGGATTCGCGGCCCGATCGCTTACGCTCGTGCTTGGGTTGGGGTCAACGGCGAGACGGAATTTAACATTCAGAAAAATATCGATTCGATCGGTTTTCGTTTAATGTTCAACTATTACGCTCATTCAGGACAATACTTCACTTCGGCAGATCAGCGCATTGCGGAAAACGTCTACGCTCGAGTGACGAGCCAAAAGAATCCAAACGCTGACGCAGGTGAAGTAAAACAAGATAATACCCTCATGCTGCTCTACGCAAAGCAGTTCTAATCCCGAATTTTTCTAGCCGAGAAAGGCCTCTCCAAGTATAGTGGTGCCACTTAAAAATCACCCTTTGAATTGGAGTTGTCATGAGTCTCTTCGAGTCTCCATTTTTCCAAGACGCGTTCTCTCAACTTGAATCTGCCGGCGCGACAATGAAGATGGATCCGAACGTTCTTGAACGTTTGAAATATCCAAAACGTGCTATGCAAGTTTCAGTTCCTGTTCGTCTTGATGACGGAACAGTAAAAGTTTTTGAAGGCTACCGCGTTCAGCACAATATGACTTTGGGCCCAGGTAAAGGGGGAGTTCGTTTCCACCCTCACGTGAGTCTTTCTGAGACTGCTGCTCTAGCGATGCTTATGACTTTTAAATGCGCGCTTGTGGGTCTTCCATTGGGCGGAGCTAAAGGTGGCGTAAAAGTCGACCCTAACGATTTATCTCGTGCTGAGCTCCAAGCTCTCACTCGTCGATACACCACTGAAATTTCAATGATGATCGGACCGGACAAAGATATTCCGGCGCCGGATATCGGTACTGATGGCCAGACTATGGCGTGGATGATGGATACTTACTCGCAGCTTGGCGGTTATGCTGTTCCAGGTGTTGTGACTGGTAAACCAATCGCGATTGGTGGATCTCTCGGTCGTGCGGAATCAACCGGTAAAGGTGTTGTTTTCTGTATTAACTTTGCGTATGAAAAATTGAATAAGACTGTTGGCTCTTCTACGACTGTCGCGATTCACGGTTTCGGTAAAGTGGGTATGCCTGCTGCTCACGATCTTCATTCTCAGGGTGCTAAGATTGTGGCGATTTCAGATGTATCAGGTGCGATCTATAACAAGAACGGCCTAAATATCCCGGCTTGCATTGATTGGGTTCGTAACAGAAAACTCCTTCGCGAAATGCCAGGAGCTGAGCATATTTCAAACGAAGAGCTCTTAGAGCTTGATGTTGATATTTTGATTCCAGCAGCAATTGATGGTGTTGTGACAAAAGACAACGCTCATAAAGTTAAAGCTAAAATGATCGCTGAAGGAGCTAACGGTCCGTTAACTCACGAAGCGGTTGATATTATCACTGACCGTGGTGGACTCATTATTCCAGATATTCTTTGTAATGCTGGTGGTGTGATCGTGTCTTACTTCGAGTGGGTACAGGGTCTTCAGATGTTTTTCTGGGATCTTGAGACCGTGAATAAGAAGCTTCACGATATTATGAAGCTCGCGTTTGACCAGGTTTGGAAGAATGCTGACGTTTATAAGGTCAATATGAAGCAAGCAGCTTTTATTACGTCGCTCGATCGCATCCAGATTGCGATGAGACTACGTGGAATGTGGCCGGGTTAAGACTTAATTTCCTCCGAAGTCCTCTATCTAAATTTTAGATAGAGGGCTTTTTTTTATTGTGCTGTTGTTCCCGTCTCCTTTGCTCTATTTTGGCGTCACTTTAATCCTTTCGGAGATGCCATGAAATTCTTACTAGCAGTTGCCCTTTTTATCACAACAAACGCTTTCGCCGTTGATGTGTGTTCTTTTCAAGAAACGTCAGACTTCAAAGAAGCGATCGCTGCTCGAAATATTAAGCCATCAAAAAAATCGATGAACCCAAAGCGTTTTACATTCATTGAAAAGCAGATGGTTCATTTAACGATTACTCTTGAGGGTTGGTTAAGTGGTTCAACGAGAGAAGAAGCCATTGAAATCTTCGGTGACTACCAAGAAGGAAAGAAAGGCTTTAACGGCGGCGAAATTCTTTATTTCGACATTTCAGGAAAACAAATCGCTCTCGTTCACTACTGGCCAGGTGAAAATGAATACGGCGCTTTCTTTGAATTAAAAAACGGCGCTTATAAACTACTTGCTAACGTAACTGACAGCTACATTACTTGTAAGTAATAAAAATCTCTTCTAGAATGAAAGCATGATATTTGCTTTCATTCTATTTCCTCTCTTAAGTTTTGCTCACATCGTTCAAGACGATGTTTCTGTCACTGAAAAATCTCGCCATTCATTTAAAACTGTTTGCTCAAAACTTGTGACTCATGAATCTCCGCTGATTGATGTTGTTTCAGGAACTGATCTTTCGTGCATGGGTAAGAAAGTTTTGGTGGGTACGTTTTGTGAAAAAGAACTCGCCACTGATCCATATTATCTTCGGGCGTATATTGATAAAGAGTCATCGGAAGTTGTTTGCGTGTCGGGTAAGAAAGTCTTGTTCAAGTATTTGTGCGTAAAAATTTCTGATAAAGCGCTTTGTTCGCAGGAAGCGAAGTCGAGTTGTGAGTTTATCCAGGGCAAGCTCGCCAAGCGTTTAGATATGGTTCACGCTTCTTTTGTAAAAAATGAAAAAGGGATTAAGCAGCTGAATTGTTTTTTTGAGTCGTTACCACTTCCCGAGAAGAAAAATCTTCCTCATGAGTAAGTCCTTTTTTTTCCTGATTGCATAATCTTCAAACAATAACCCCTACTTAAATTTTTTGTTTTCGGCACTCCCTTTGCTCTAAGAGGCGCGGAGGTGAAAATGGAAACACAACTGCAGACTTGTTACTTCACTAAGAAGGACCCGTCCCTTGTTACATTGTTCGGATATTCCACAAAGAGCATTCCCGGACTCGAAATAAATGGTCTTGGAAAATATGGCAAATCGATCAAAGAGAAGATCGTTTTTGTCACGCGCACACGAGGGCTTCAGATTCCTTTAAAACGTTTTGTTTTGAATGTTGAGATCACAGATGATCTCGGAGATTTGGAGAGTAATTCGGTGAAATGGCTCGAGTATCCACTTTTATTGCACTACTGGTTTCTCGCGGGACTTCTGCCCATTTCAAAACTTGATAATTGTCTTGCTGTCGGATCACTCACTCCTGCGGGTCTGGTTGAGGAGCCGCTCAATAAACTCGTGACAGATTTGTGTGAGAAGTTTGATTTGCATTTGATTGCTTCAACTGGAGGACTGGAAACACCTGGTGGAGTGATTGATGGAAAGGATTTGTTTGGTGCTGTCACTCAGCTCGAGTTTAAGTGGAAAGAGTCTGTGCCTGCCTTCTCGCGTTGACAAAATGTGTATAATATGTGTATAATGCAAAGGAGTGGGCCGTGCCTACTGTATTAAATGTCCTAGGCTTCAGATTTTTCTTTTATTCACATGAAGAATCTAAAATGCATGTTCATGTTGAGTATCAAGGGAAGGTAGCCAAAATCTGGTTAGATACATTTGAGGTCGCTGACAATCAAGGTTTTCGCGACTACCAAATAAAAAGAATAATTATACTTGTGAGGTTCTATGAAAAAGAAATCGAAGAAAAATGGAGCTCCCATTTCAGATGAAGAATTTGATCTGGCCCTTGATAAAGCACTGAATGCTAAAAGAAGCGACGTCAAAATCCGCGTGAACACTTTCATCGATCTTGATATCTACGATGCCTTAAACGAAGAAGCCGAAAAAACCGGCCAGAAGTATCAAACTCTTTTGAACAAATACTTACGCGCAGCCGTTCTGCAGGAAGTGAGTGAAGCGGATATCAAAGCGATTAAAATTGCGTTGAGTAAGTAAATTGAAAGAGTCCTGCCACCTTTTGAGAATCGATAAAAGTATTACAATGAGTCTCCTCAGGTTGATCAGGACGGTTGCTTCTATATGTCGAAATTTTCAGGGTTTAAGAGCTAAATTAGTCCTTGAGCTATTTAATTCTAAACTTAAAATTAATTATTTAGTTGTTATCCCTCTGATTGCTATTATCATCATTTTATGAGCGATTCTCTCTGTACACTACCGTGGATGCATCTTTCAGTAGATGGCATGGGCTATTTTTATAATTGTTGTTTTGGTCCTGGATCCGGAAATCCTTCCTGCGATGAAAATGGCAATAAGATTAATGCAGCTGATGATGATTCGATTGCCAAACATTGGCATTCCAGCACGATGAAAGAAGTTCGTCTCAGTATGCAGAGAGGCGAGAAACATAAGTCTTGTGAAGGATGTTGGCGTATTGAAGAAACTGGCACAAAAAGTTTCAGGCATATTGCCAATGGTGATTATCCTGTTAATGACAAAACTCTTGCTTCGCTAGTTCCATCACCCAAGTTTCGCTACATCGACTTGAGATTCGGGAACACCTGTAATCTTGCCTGTCGTATGTGTATTCCTTATAGCTCTAAAAAATTATTCGATGAATACTCCATCATGTACGGAGAAAAAGTGATTGAGCCATTCCAGAAGATGGACTGGTTTAAATCTCCACTTTTTTGGGAACAACTTTATAAATATCATCAAGACTTTGAAAAAATTCACCTCGCCGGTGGCGAGCCGTTATTGATTAAAGAATGCTGGGAATTTCTCCGTAAAACGTCGAAAGAAGATTGTGCTAAAAATATCATTCTTTCTTATAATACTAATTTGACAAAAATTCCTCCGCAAGCGAGTGAAATATGGCCGAGTTATAAGGGCGTTGTTTTACTTGTTTCGATGGATGCAATTGGAAAAGTAAACGAATTCATTCGCTATCCCCAGCAGTGGAGCGAGTTAGAAAATAATCTTTGGGAAATTGAAAATAACTTCGAAAAATATAACGTTCATATTTGTCAGATTCAGCCAACGATTCAAGCCTACAACATTCATCGTATTATTGAGATGTGTGATTTTATTGCTCAATTTAAAAATATTCGACGTGTTCCAAACATTAATCTTTTGTTTTATCCCGAACACTTTTCAACCAACGTTTTGCCGCTTGCTTATAGAGAAGAAGCCGTGGTGAAACTGGAAGACTATATGGCAAAACTTGAGGCTGGATGGAACAATCTTGATTCCCGTGACAAAAACGAATTGATTCCTGCTTTGAAAGGTGTGATTTCGCTCCTTCAGGGTGAGGATAAGTCCCACTTGTTTCATGAGTTTATTCGTCATAACGACGTTTACGATGTTCACCGCAATCAAAAAATCCTCGATTATATTCCTGAATTAGAACCGGCCTACAGGAAGTAATGTTTTACGCTTAGCTTGACTATTCTGCGTGGAGCACTCATCCGGAATATCAATGTTATGACCAATAGGAATAGTGTAGTATTCTTCTCCCTCTAAAACATAAGAAATTGCCGTTTGTTTTAACTAATTGGACTCAAGTCTCAATTATTGGTTTAATAATAGCTAAATAAATAAGGTGAATGGTCGTTATGCAAAGTTTTGATCTAAGCAATGGATTTGTTCCAGCACATGTCAACGTTCAATTATTAAAACCAAGTGAACTTTGTTATCTGAGAATTAGCTCTTTAGCAGATGTTTCGGATGATGTTCTTAAAGTTATTACCAAAGCTTCGATCAACAGTTCTGAGGTTATTCTTTCTATCCCAAGCGAGGATTTTGGAAATGAAATATTACGAACCAAGTTTTTCAATCTAGGCATCAAAGGTTTTTCTTTGCGCCTTACTCACACTGTTGAGAAATGGCTCAAGCATCAAGGCTTTGGACAATTCAATGCTGGTGACCGAGATATTATTGATCTCTACAAGGGATATCTGAATTTTCTTCCCGAAGATAAAGAGCTGGTTGTGGAATTTCAGGTTGGATCTGATACACGTATTCTTGCGCCAACGATCACCGGCCTTTATGAGCTAGGAGCTCGCTGGGTCGTTTTTAACATTGATGGTGAGCCTACTCTTGAAAGATGTGTCCAGATGCGTGATGTGTTTGAGTATTTAAAGATTCGTAGTTGTACCCGCTTAAATGTTTACTTTCCTTTCTGGAAACCTGGTTCAACAGAGTGGGATATTAAAACTCAGAATACATTTTCAGGCCTGGAATTTGTTCACATTGATATTTCGAATCGATGCACACATAGCTGTGTCTTTTGCGGGTTATATAGTCCTGACTCGATTGAGGAAATGAAACGCCGGTCAGGTGGAGAGATTCCTGAGCAATTAAAAAAACACATGAAGATGGAAATCGATTCCGATAAATGCTTCAAGATTATCGAAAGTCTTCCATGGTCTGTGAGATATATTCAATTCGGTGGATTTGGTGATCCACTCATGCATGAGAACGCGGTGAATTTTATTGCAGCAGCAAGAAAGAGAGGCTTCGAAGTAGAGGTGCTTTCGAACATGGAATACCTGGATGATTCTGAAATCCATGATCTTCACAAACTCGGTGGAACAGGAAGGTTCGATCTCCATTTTATAGCCAACATTTCTGCAGGTAGCTCTGAATTATATATCAAGACCCGGCCGAAGCAGACTGATAAAAATTATCAAAAGATTGTTCATAACGTTTCACTCTTCAGTAAATTGAGACAAGAAAATAACGATAACGGTGTGAATTTTACCTTGATGTGTGTGGTGAATAAGCTCAACTGCCTGGCCCTGTTGGAAGTTGCTCAGCTGGCCAAACAAATTGGGTGTTACCGGTTGTGGTTTAAGCCAATGGAAATTCATGTCTTCACGCATGAATCCTATCTGCCTTCACCTGAGCTCATGAAAGGGATGGGAAAAATCTCTAATTGAGGCGATTGAGTTTGCCGAAAAAAATAATATTGAAGTTTTCCAAAAAGATTTTTGCGAAGAAATCATTCGCAAGTATTCAGGAGAAATCGTTAATGTCTGATATTGTAAAAAAAGAAAAACAAGAAGTAGCATTAAAAGAGATGAACCTAGAAGTGGTTAACGGGGGAATCCCTGCTGACTTTTATTCAAGTAATCCATGCCTGGTGGGTTATTCATACCTGCGCTTTGAAGTGAGCGGGAGTATTGTTCCGTGCTGTATCGCTAAGCATACGATTGGCAACATTCACGAGCAGGATTGGCGAGATATCTGGCATTCCGGAGCTTATGATAACTTCAGAAAAAAGATGGCGCGTATTCATACTGATAAATTTCACAAGACCGATCCTGAGTGGACCTTTTGCCAACAGTGCAGTCACCTTGACCTCAATAAACAAAAAAATGCATTAATCAAAATTCCTCGAGGGCAAGATTGATATTCACTATCCTTGTTCCTTTGCTTTGGACTCTGTCTTCAATGGCGGCGACTGCGACTCAATGTCCACTAAACTTAAATTGGGAAATTAAAACAGAGGGTCTTCTTGCGACAAAAGATGTTTCAGGTGCGACTGATTTTATTTTCCTAACAAATGATCAGATTTTAGTTTCAAACTCTCCGGCAAAAGACAAAGAGCAGGCGCCACTACAAATTTATAACAGAACGAAAGATGGTTGGAGATTTGATGTAAAAGCATCATCAAAACTTCCATTAACTTATCATGCCCGTCAGATGATTCTGGCCGATCTTGACGGTGATAATGTGAAAGAAGTTATTATTGCAGATCATGGCACGGACAAACCTCCTTATCCCAGCTCATATCCTTTTATTTTGAAGAAAAAAAATGGTGACTGGACCTTTGATCCTTCCAGCAAATCTCTCGGTAGTGACTTCACTTTTAACGTCGCTGTTCTGAATTCAAAGGGTGTAAACGCGATCTATAAAGCGAATGTCGCCGGTAAAACTCCTGTCCTCTATAGTTTTGAGAAAAATGGCAAATGGCAGGACATTACACCCACTTTACCCAAAGAGCTCGCGCCTCATCAGCTTTGTTTCATGACGGCGTTGGCAGAAGATTTTGATAAAAATGGAATCAATGATCTTTATCTGGGCGGTTGTGACCGCGATAAAATAATACCAGAACAAACTCATGATCGGATACTTTCTCTGCAAAAGGATAAGTGGGCGCTTCAGCCTGCTTCAACTATCCCGGCACGGAAAATGGATAGTAAGTGGGGAACTGTTTTTGTTAAAACGACAGATCTAAACGCAGACAATAAACCAGACATCTTGCTCGCCACTCATGACTATGGCTTTCACTCCTGGAAAGTCGTTATCTATGAAAATCTCTCTGTGCCCGGTAAGTTCAAATTTCAAGAATTAAAAGTTCCCCTCGCACAGGAAGCCAATACTGAAGGGTACGTTAATTCGCTTGAGGATTTTAAAATCGAAGGTCTGGGTCTTGGAATTCTGGCAGAAGTTAGAAGTGTCATAAGAGATCAAAAGAAGACATTTCCAGTTAAGGCCATGCGACTCATTGTTCAGGATAAAAAAAATTATATTGATATTAGTGGATGTATTCCTGAAAGAATTTCGAGTGGTCCTTTTTTGATGAAGAAATTTCCCAATGATCCGCAACGGATCTTGTTAGTCCCTTATCAGGGCGAAATTCTGTCACTCAGAGTTAGTAAAAAATAAAATCTAAATTGAAAGAGTCTGCGCCAGCGTCTGGTATTCCAGAAAATTATGATCGGCTTTTGTCGTACAATTAGCGAGATCAGTCATCAAAACCTTGCCGTTTTGAACGACAGTGACTGATGGATAGTTGCCGGATCTCAACGCCTGAACCGCCATATTGCCCATTTGCGAGGCAATGAAGCGGTCATTTGATGTTGGTGAGCCGCCTCGCTGGATGTGCCCTAAGATGACGACGTGAGTGTCCATTGAGTACATATCTTTTAAGAGAGTTTGTATTTCGTAACTGCGACCTGCTACAGGGCCCTCAGCAACAACGATGATGGATGAATCTTTTCCGCGCGCGATACCACGCTGGATATCATCTACTAGTTTTTGGGTATTCACTTTTTCGTGCGGGAGAAGAATATTTTCAGCACCAGTACAGACTCCGACTTTTAAGGCGATAGATGATGAGTTTCGCCCCATGACTTCAACGAGAAATGTGCGAGCGTGTGAGTGGGCCGTGTCGCGGATTCTATCGACCGCTTCGATCGCTGTTTGAACGGCGGTGTCAAAACCAATCGTGTATTCGGTATTTGAAATATCGTTATCGATAGTCCCTGGGATTCCAACAACCGGAAATTGATGTTCATCCCACAGAGCTTTCGCTCCATTAAATGATCCGTCTCCACCGATAATGACGAGTGCTTCGATTTTTTGAGCGCGTAAAATATCAACGGCTTTTTTTCTGAAAGCGGGCTTCATGAATTCTGGAGAACGAGAAGTTTGAAGAACTGTTCCTCCGCGCTGAATGATGTTACCCACTGAGGAAAGATTCATTCCCTGAAATTCACCACGCAAGAGACCTGCGTACCCACGTTTAATGCCTGTCACCTGAATCCCGTTGAAAAGGGCAGTACGAACAACTGCGCGGATGGCACAGTTCATACCGGGAGAGTCACCACCAGAACAAAGAAGACCAATGTGAGTGAGCTTCATATCTATCCTTTAAACGAAAATCGGGTTGCCAGTAAAATCTTTGGGCTTAGGAATATTTAATATCTTTAAGACCGTCGGTGCAACATCTTTGAGGGCGTTAATCTTATTATCCTGATTCACCATAATATCTTGGTCACGAAGTTTTGGATGGACCACACAGAAAGGTACTTCTGAGTCTGAGTGAGCGGTATGAACGCCACCTTCCTCATAAATCATTTGATCCGCGTTTCCGTGATCGGCCGTTAGAAGCATTGTTACGTTTTGCTCGGCACATTTTACGCGCAGTTTTTCGACACAAACATCCAGCGTCTCAACTGCTTTTACGGCAGCTGCAAAATTACCTGTGTGCCCGACCATGTCGGCATTAGCAAAGTTTACAAGATAAAAACTAAAGGATTTATCATCGAGTGCCTTAAGTAAATTCTCAGTCACTTCAGGAGCACTCATTTCAGGTTTCAAGTCATAAGTCGCCACTTCACGGGGAGAGGCAACGAGGCATCGTTCTTCACCAGGAAAAGCGTTGACTTCTCCACCATTAAAAAAATAAGTGACGTGCGCGTATTTTTCTGTCTCCGCAATTTTGAATTGTTTTTTACCGAGCTTGGAGATGTATTCAGAGAGAGTGCCTTTAATATTTTCTTTATCAAAAAGGATAGGAAGATTCGAAAGTTCTTCATTCACGTAAGGCGACATACATAAGAAATAACCAGGACGAACAGGCACAGGAAACTCTTTAAACTGAGGATCATTCATCGCAAGACTCATCTGGCGCGCGCGATCGGGACGATAATTAAAAAAGAAAACCGCGTCACCATTTCTTATAGCACCGTCTTCATTGAACAAGACTGGTGTGATGAACTCATCAAAGAGACCTTTCTTATATTCTTCAAGAATATAGTCCTGAGGCTTGAGCTGTGTTTTAGCACCAACTCCTATAAACGTTTTATAAGCATGCTGAATTTTTTCCCAACGACGATCGCGGTCCATACCAATCGAGCGTCCTTGCATACTCGCAAAAATAAATCCCGGGCATTCAAGAATTTCTTTGGTGTACTGCACCCCTTTATCTTTTGATGTATCTCGCCCGTCCATGTAGGCGTGAAGATAAATGCGTAGATCAGGATGCTCGCGCAGAATTTTTAAAATTTCTTTTAAGTGATTAATATGAGCATGAACGCCGCCATCCGAAAGTAGCCCCATTAAATGAACGCGTTTGGTTCCTGCCTTAGCGAAGGCGATCATTTCTTTTAAGCGAGGCATTTCACGAAATGTCTTTTTTTCAATCGCTTCATTGATACGAACTAAATCCTGACGAACAGGTCTTCCAGCACCAAGATTTAAATGCCCAACTTCCGAATTTCCCGCCACACCTTTTGGTAGGCCAACTGCTTCGCCGCCAGGCTGAATCGTCGTGAGTGGGTAGTGCGTGAACATGTCATCGAGATTTGGTTTCTTTGCCGCTTTAATAGCGTTCTTATAATCGTTTTGATTCATCCCATAGCCATCCATGATGACAAGGAGAACGCGAGGACTTAGGTTTTGAATGGTCTGCATGAGTTGCCCCTAGTTGTGGTAAGGGTGTCCTGATCGAATGGTCTGGGCACGATAGAGTTGTTCCACCAGTAGTATTCTGGCCAACTTGTGCGGGAAAGTCAGCTCTGAAAGGGAGATGCGCTCCTGGCAGGCCTTCAAGACTTCGTCGGAGAAGCCTTCTGCTCCCGCAATCAGGAAGAAAACTTTTGCGGGGCGCTCGACTAATCCACGGGTCCATTCTGCAAACGCCACTGATGTAGTGCGTTTACCCCACTCAGTCATGGCGATCAAATGGGAACTTCCGCCTTGGGTGAGGTCTTTGATCTTTTTGAGAATAGCTTCGCCCTCTGCTTCTTTGTTTTCAGCTGAGGCCTTCACTTCATAAATCTGGAGTTCGGGATTAATGATGCGTTTTAGGTAATCGAGTTCGATTGCCTCAAGGTGAGAGTCTTTGAGTTTGCCGACTACGATGAGATGTAGTTGGCGGCCCATTTTTTAGTAGAAACCTTTAAGATCCGCTTTTTCAGATGAAATATCGGCGGCCTTAGCAAAGTAGAACTCTTCAGGGATTTTTACCTGTGGGTTTCTTGCATAAACCATATCAAGATCATAAACATCGCGAGAAGGACCGTTGAACACGTGAATCATGATGTCCCCAGTATCCAGAAGAATCCAGTCAGCTGATTCATAACCTTCGTAAGAAAGAATATTTGCGCCTTGATTTTTAAGATTGTTTGAAACTTCATCGATCATTGCGCGCGCTTGAGTCGCGTTCTGGGCAGTGGCCATGATGGAAAAATCACAAAGTGAAGTTGTCTTTCTCATGTCGAAAACTTTTAAGTTATCACCTTTAAAGTTTGCAAGAATCCACGCTGATGCCATGGCATGATTGAGCGGAAATTCGAATGCCGTATTCGTAATGACTTTTTTTACTTCAGTCTGGATGTATTCATTTATTGCCATGAGATGCCTCTTTTTTCTCTTCTTCTTGAATAATTTCTTTGGTTCTTAGCATAAGTTGCTTCAAGAGATCAATGTTACGACCTGAGACCCCTGAAATCGGGAGTACACGGCGGTCAAGTTGGGTTTCCATGCTCGAGCGAAATTTCTCAATTTCATCTTCAGTCATGGCGTCTATCTTAGTTAAACAGACGATTTCTTTTTTAAGGAGCAAGTCTGGATTAAACTTTTCAAGCTCTGTGCGAATGGTGACATACGCTTCAATCGCTTCAAATTCTTCGAGGAACATTGAGCAATCGATTAAATGAACAAGTGCTGAGGTTCTTTCGATGTGCTTTAAGAACTTCACACCTAAGCCTTTACCTTCAGCGGCACCTTCAATCAAACCCGGAATATCGGTTACAACTAAAGTTTTATCTCCCACTTCAACGACACCCAAGTTTGGCTCAAGAGTCGTGAAAGGATAGTCAGCGATCTTAGGTCTTGCGGCACTGATAGCACTAATAAGAGTTGATTTACCGGCATTAGGAAGACCAATCAGCGCGATATCGGCGAGAAGCTTAAGCTCTAAGCGAATAGGAATCGGAGTTCCCGCTTCACCATTTTGAGCAAAACGCGGGGTTTGGTGAGTGGAGGTTTGGAAGTGGGCATTACCCTTTCCGCCTCGACCGCCGTCGGCTGCTTTATATTTCTGACCTTTCTCTGTGATGTCACAAAGAAGTTCATCTGTTTCACGATTATAAATGAGTGTTCCGACTGGAACTTTTAGAATGAGATCATTTCCGCAGGCGCCTGACATATTGGAGCCGGCCCCGTTGCCACCTGGCTCTGCTTTAAATGTTTTTAAACCACGAAAGTGGAGAAGTGTATTAAGACCTTCATCCGCTTCGAAGAAAACCATCCCGCCTTCGCCGCCGTCACCGCCATCTGGTCCACCCAAAGGCACGTATTTTTCACGTCGATAGCCGACGAAGCCTTTGCCGCCGTCGCCTGAGATTACTTCAATTTCAACTTCATCAATAAATTTCATAAAACCTTCCGGCCCTCACGGCCGTATAACCTGCAAAAAAACAGAGGGGAGCATTGCTGCTCCCCTCAATATCTCAAAGATCTTTAAAGATCAATTAAGCTGGTTCGATCGAGATGATTTTTGTCGATTTATTATAAAAACCGAACTTAACTTTACCCGGGCACATAGCATAGATCGTGAAGTCACGACCCATTTTTACGTTAATTCCAGGGTGGAACTTAGTTCCTTTCTGACGAACGATGATCATGCCTGTTTCAACAGACTCGCCACCGAATTTTTTTACTCCGCGCATTTTTGCGTTAGAGTCACGACCGTTGGATGTACTACCACCCGATTTTTTATGTGCCATATAATAGCTCTCCTAAACTTTGATTTTAATGATTACTTTTTAGCTTTTGCTTCAGCTTTGCTTACGCCGCCCTGACCATCATTGATTTCAGTGATGAGAAGACCAGTGTAACACTGACGGTGACCGTTCTTACGACGAGAACCACCTGGCTTACGCTTAAGAACTAAAATCTTACGAGTGCGGCCTTGTCTTACAACTTTAGCCGTTACTTTAGCGCCGCCAACAACTGGAGCACCAACAATCGTTTTTGTTCCACCAACTAAAAGAACCTGGTCGAAACTTACTGTCGTTCCAACTTCGCCTTCAATTTTTTCAACATCAATAAGATCGCCAGCTGCCAGTTTATACTGGTGACCTTTGATTTCTACTACCGTATACATGAGAACTCCTTAAGAGATACCACCTGCCGGGGAGGTTCAAGAACCTGCTTTATTCCCTAGGTGAGTTAATTTGAGAGGTAAGTTGTAAGGGCAAAGTGCGCAAAAGTCAATTCTTAAGGGCCGTTATAGTTTTTCACTCTGGTACTGATTCTCAACCCATTTTTCAAATTCTTGTTAAAATCGTTACATGCGAAAACAATTCTTTAAACGAATTGACTCTATGCTTCCGCGACCGGTTGCTCTCATCCCTTACTTAGGTGCCCTTTGGGTGCTGCGTTTATTCATTGGTTTGGGCATCAAGGCGTCCGTTTGGAACAGGAATAGTACCCGCAGTGGATCGTTTATTTTCGGGGTTAGTGACCTTGATCTAACGGTTGTGGCAAAGAGTTCTGTGTCCTACGAGTTTTTAAAATATATTTTAATGTCGCTGAAAAGGTTTTTCATTTTTCTTGGTGAAACAAATTTGTACCACTATTCACATCTCAGTTTAGTTCTTCCAAGAATGAATGTTTTTGAATTAAAGCGTGATCCTGAACTTCTCGTTTTAAATCAGTATCCAAAAGCCGAAACAACTATTGATAAATTTATTTTTACGCAAAGAATGTTATTTGCCGATGTTTTTACCCTTGCCCAAGATGCGAGCTTAAGACAATTGAAGTGGAAAAATCATTTCGACTTAATTGGTTATGATCATCAGGGAAAAAATATTGATCTCATTTTTGTGACGAATGCGCTGAAAAAGTTATGTGATCATAATCAGAGAATTTCTGAAGCACTTGACCTGTGGGTTGTAAAAGTTTTTTCACCTGATTTTGATCCCTATCATGCCAAGCTCGGTGAAGGTTTCAAAATTCTCGCTCCTCATTGCTACCTTTGGTTTCATTTTGATAATCAGGATAAAGCTTTTCTGGAAAGTTTGAATGAAATGGAAAGGGCGATGATTAAGTCTCAAGTTGATTGGGAGTTTTGGGGATTGTATTGCCAGCGATACAATTTAAATAGAGAACAAATACTTGCTCACTTAAAGCGTCTCACGACGGCCTATGCTTGTCTTTCTTCTGATGCCGAATTGAAGAAGCTAGAGCAGGATATTGCCCTAGCTTTCTGAAATTTTTGTTTTTTCAATAAAATACTCTTCGTATTTATCTTTGCAGAGCTCGTAAAAATCCATGTACTCAGGACAATAATCCTGAAATTTAATGTCTTTACGTTTTTCGTACTCACAAATAAAGGAATAGAGAGCACGTCTCACATCATCTCGATGTTTATTTTCCTCAAGACTTTCGAGCCAGTTCAAAATTCTTTCAAATTTTGCTACCTCATGCTCGTAATAAATAAAAATTCCGTCTTTTCCAGGCTTCATTTGTTCTTTGAGATAGGCCAAATCTTTACGGACATAACCCCAATACTTATCAGTTAAAACGTAACAAGAAAGGAAATTTGGGTCTTTAAGATAAGGAGTATCGAGCAGGACACGGGTATGACCATGTTGATTGCGGTATTTATTTTTAAGTTCAGTCACCTGCTCTAAAAACTTGTGGTAATTGATGACAGAAAATGCATTGTAGGTCGACATAAAGACGAGCTGAGAGTTTTTTACTTCATCTAAAAAAAGACTTACGTTTTTCATGTAGTCGTCATAATGAAGGCCGTTTCGAATGAATTCTGCATTTGAGCCGTAGGTATCAACAGAAGTATAAAGTTGGAAATCCTTAATCAAATGATTATCTGTAATGTATTTAATTTCATCCAGAAATTTGCGTAGAGTAACTTTAGGAATCCCAAGATTACTGTTGATCGCGAGACTTAGTTCAGGCATGGGATTCTTTTTCAGAAACTCTAAGAATTTAAAAGTATTTTGGTTGATTAGTGGCTCACCACCAGTGATACGAAACACTTTGAGATCTTGAGTCAGATTCGGCCACCACTTCCAGAAAGCTTCCACATAGGGATTGTGATCATCTTTGCTGTACGGGAACAGGCCATCGTTTTTGATGTTCTTAAGTGCGAACGCTGGCATCGTTTCATAATGACCGTGTTTTTGGTATTCAGTCATGAGGGCAGATGAAATATGGGGAGCACAATAAGCGCATTTAAAATTGCACTCATTACCAAAACTCACTTCGAGGTACTGAGGATTAACGGACTTGTCCCAAGGCAGAGAGGCGACTTCCTTAAGTTTAGGGTAAGCCCAATTGTCACCTGATTTGAAAGTTCTGTCGGATAAAGAATCCTTATGGGAATCCTCGATTTTCCAACAGTACTCGCATTCTTTAGGACGCTCACCCTCAAGCATCATTTTACGAAACTCTTTTTTCTTTTTCGTATTGTGAAGCGCAGAAGGATCTGCATCTAGTTCTGCCATTGGAACTTTATGTGTGCTAGGATGATGGCAAGAATGAGTTTGGCCGTTTTGTAAATGGATCGTAACCTGTAGCCATTTGGCGAGGCAGAAACTGGGAGAAACGGCATTTAGCTCGTCACGAACTTCGATGGGTTTTTTGCTCATTTATTTATTTATCCTTAGATACGATGATAAACTCTTTGAAGATTCAGGTCAAAAGAACTTAAAATTTATCTACATACATTCTAACCTAGTCAGAGTCATCGTGTCGGGAGTTGTCTAAAGATGGAAGTAACATATTTGAATGACTCATCCCTTACGGAGCATGACTATTCTCGTATGGGAGGCAAGGCTTCTAACTTAAGCCGCCTTTTGTTGGCAAATTTCCCAGTACCAGCTGGATTTGTCCTCTACGATGAAAATGATCAATTAGAAAAAGCTATTGCACACATTGGAGGATTTCCGGTTGCAGTGAGATCAAGTGGCTCGCTGGAAGATCTCCCTCATGCAAGTTTCGCTGGTCTCTATGAGACCTTTCTTTTTGTTCGAAGTTTTGAAGAACTCTACTTGGCGATCAGTAAGTGTTTTGATTCAAAAAAGTCAGAACGAGTCTTAGATTACTTGAATACTAAAAAAATTGAATTTGATCCTGAAAAATTAACGATGAGTGTTCTCGTTCAAAAAATGGTCGACGCCAAAATGGCCGGTGTTCTCTTCACCTTAAATCCAACCAACGGCCGCGAAGAGGAATGTTATCTTGAATATTGTGAAGGTGTTGGAGAAAGGCTTGTCTCAGGTCACGTCACTCCGACTCAGGTCACTTATGACTGGATAAAAAACATAAAAATTTCTGAAACTATTAATGCTGAAGGGACAGTTTTATCTGAGGTTCACATTGAACACTTGGTTAATCTTTCTGCAAAGATTCAAGCTTACTATGGAAAACCCCAGGATATTGAATGGGCGTTGGGACCAGATAATAAAATACATATTCTGCAATCCAGACCGGTTACGACGTTTTTACCTAGGGATGATAAACCTGAATTGACTAATGCTGATTTTAAAGATGGCGGTGTTTCAGCAAGAGTTTGCACGCCTTTCATGTTTTCCGTTTATCGGGAAGCTTTAAGAAATTCGATGGGTCATTATTTTAAAAAAATAAATTTGATACCTAATGATGAAAATATCCAATGGCTTCATTATCATTATGGCCGCGTCTATTGGAATGCTGAAGCTGTGAAAGAGGGATTAAAAAAAATTCCTGATTTCAAAGAAGAAGATTTTGATCGTGATCTTGGTCTCCAAAAAGATTACGGCGCAAATGGACCCCATATCACTCCGATAAGTCTTGCGGCGATCGTTGGTGCCATTCCCGTTTTGATTGGACTCAATCGCGAATTTAGTGATTGTCACAATATGATTACTCTCTTTCGAGATAGATTTGAGTCTCAAGATGAGCTTCTTAAAGAGCCATTACCACGCTTGAAAAAAATGGAAAGAAGTGAGTTTGAATCATGGATGTTGCAAGTCATCCTCTTTCAGAATGAAACAGAGAAGAATTACTTTCGTACCATCTACAACAATTCCAATTTTCAAAGTGAATATAAAACATTCTTAAAAAAACTTGGTCCCTACGAGTTTGGTGATGAAATTGATCTTATGGGAGAACTCCATGGCGTTGCTCACCTGGATGTGCAAGCTGGTCTTTCAAAGCTTAAAAAAGTTTCTGATTTTTACGGGTTTGAGTCTCAGACTTATCATAATGCCAGAGAAGAATTTCTTAACATTCACTACCACCACGGGCCAGCGGAGTTAGATTTAAAAGTGGCAAGATGGGGAGAAAATAAGTTCTGGGTTGATGATTTGGTAAGAAACTATATCTCCGTACCAGCGTCTAAAGAGAGTCGATACAAAGTGACATTTAGTCGACTTTATCAAAATGTGAGTTTTTTAAAAAAAAGAAAATTTATATCTATGACTGAGAAATCTCGTGATTTTTTAAGAGTTAGAGAAGAGATGCGGTCTTATTCAACTCGAGCGTACTATCTTTTAAGACTGGCCATTTTAGAGTTTGGGAAAAGAAACTCTTTAACCGAGGATGATACGTTCATGCTTGATATTCTTGAAGTGAAACGAAAACTTCTCGATCGATCCTTAAGCTTACCTGATACTTCTAAGCGTGCTCTTTACTATCAGGGCTATCGACATTTTAATCCTCCGAACGATTTTGGTGGAACAATTAAGGCGATGAAGAATTCACTTAGCTCAGGCGGCTTTAAAGGATTGGGATGTAGTCCTGGAACTATCACTGGGCGAGCGAGAGTTATTCTGGACATCCACGCTACGGGACAACTAACAAAAGATGAAATTCTTGTGACAATTTTTACTGATCCGGGATGGACACCAGTTCTTGCCAGAGTCGGAGGTGTCATCACTGAAGTAGGTGGGCTCTTATCTCATGCTGCAGTTATTGGAAGAGAATATGGTATTCCGGCGATTTTAAATCTGATAGATGCCACAAAAATTATCAAAGATGGTGATCTCATTCGCATTGATGGAAAAAGTGGTGTGGTCGAAGTTCTAGAAAAACGCTCTTAGACCCAGGCCTACATCGGTAGTGACTAGCTTCTGGCCAATGTTATCGGCGGCATCACCTTTAGCAACAGGAGTGAAGCCAAACAATTCTGCTTCCATGTTGTGACCGATATCGTAAGTTCCTTTAGAAATAAAATAAGTGAAGCCAGATTTAATGTCGTTAATAATTGTACCACTAACTTTGACTAGCGGATGAAGCTCATACACGTTTGCAAAAGCCGCAAAATATTCAGTAGGTAGAAAACGCTCAAAATTTTGAGGATTAGCAAAACGATTTTCTTTCTGATAACCGCCTTCAAATCTAACGTGCCATTTACTTGTTATTTGTTGATCAAAACCAAAAAGAAGGTCAATCAAGTTATTTGAAGGATCATTTTTAACATTTTGAGACTGGTAGAGTCCCTGAACAAAAACCATGGCTTCTTCGAAGCGATAACTAACCTGTCCGCCAATTTTGTGTCTGTTTTGATCCTCACCAATAACGTAATCTAGCTGGAGCTTATCGCTATACTGATATTCACCATGCACCCACAGTGTTCGGTTTATTTCACCCTTATAATCTTCAACACTCTTGTCTCCGAGGAGGAGAAACTGAACAGTATGAATATCACTTACAAAAAAGGTGAAAGAAAAGCCGTCATTCCCCTGGGCAATTTGCGAAATAGAGGTAAGTCCTGTCGGTTGATTGAAAGGATTAATAGGATTAAAAATTTCACCAAGTCCATAGTTGACGTACATTCTACCGAACATAAAGCGATTCTCTTCAAGCTCCATTTCATAATAGAGCTTATTAAAAATGGATTCGATCTGGTGATTACCGTCTTGTCTTATGTGTTGCAATTTAAAAATATCACGCGCCACGAGCTTGTTTGGAAAAGTAAAAATTCTTGTCGCAAGATAAGGATCATTACTGAAGGGATCAGGTTTAGGCTCAAAAAGATTTGATTCGCTGTATCGGACAAATAAATTTGACTCGATTCGTGAGTTTGCGAATTCAACTTTTCCGTTTAAGTTACCGTACAAAAGATAGAAGTTTTCATTATTCCAGTTTTGTCTAAGGTCTTCTTTTGCCTCAGGATTATTGTTGGCATGACGAATTTGTCCTTCCACGTTACCCGATATTTCAGTCTTAAGTTGTGCCAAAGCTGAGAAAGAAATTAGGATTAAAACGATGAAAGAAAATATTTTCATTAATTACCTGTTAGATTCTTTTGCGAGAAATGATTTGATTTGAAGCTAGTTTTAAACTTCACCGTTTTGTAATCAATGATGGTTTTTTTTGTTTTATCATCTTCCGGCACCATCTCCCAATGAGTAGGGATTTTATGACCGTCAAAAGTTTTTATTTCGCTGAACGCAAGTGTACGTCTGAGTTTATCTTGCTTGTCGTAGTAGCGATAAACTCTTGGTAAGCAGTCTTTCTTTGAAGCGTAGGTAACAATTTTAGGCCACATAACTTTGGAATTTGTTTTTGCGTTATTCTCAATAACCTTAAGCATTTCACCGTTGATTTCTTCATCCTTGCCGAATTGGTGACTATAGTCTTCACTCATTGATGAAGCTTTCAAGACATCGTCATTGGTAAAATCTGAACCCATCCAGCTAGCGAGAAGCATTGATGAAGAAACTGCCACTTTACGTTTTAATTTAGGGAAGTAGTTCCACATATTATTTTCGATACGAAGAGTTCTAATCCCTTTTTCTTTAGCCGGTGAATTAATTGTTGAAAGTGCCTGTTTCTTTCCTTCAACGTCAGACTCAATCTCAAGAGTTCGTGTCCAATTTGGCGTTTGGATGGTCATAACCATTTCCGAATGAGAGCGATCTCCGCGCATTTCTTTTTCTGCGTATTTTAGCCATTCATCAGCGTTGTTAACATTTGCACCCAAAGCAACACAAAGAATGAAATCTTTTCTGAGTATATGTTTAAACATTATGTTTCCTTGTTTCTGTAATTTGTCCGTCTTTAATGTAAAGAACAGTTCTAACCTGATCAATTAATCTTTGATCGTGAGTTGAAAAAACAAACGTGAGTTTGAAATCTCTATTGAGTTTTAAAAAGAGTTCAATAATTTCCTGCGCCGTTTTTGAATCAAGGTTTGCAGTCGGCTCATCTGCAAGAACCAATTGAGGTTTTCCGGCAATCGCACGAGCTATCGACACACGCTGCTGTTGACCACCTGAGAGTTGTTTTGGAAAACGATTGCCCATCGTTTCTAATCCAACTTGTTTGAGCGCCCAGTCTACGCGTTCTTTGATATCTTTTTTATCGTAGCCCTTAAGTTGGAGAGGGAATTCGATATTTTCTGCAGCTGTCAGGATTGGCAAAAGTTGATAATCCTGAAATATAAATCCCATGTAGTCGAGCCTGTGTTTTGTTCTCTCTTCAAGTGAAAAGTTTGTAATATCATTTCCACCGTGCTTTAACGTCCCTCCAGTTGGAAGGATAAGGCCTGCAATCAAATTGAGGACGGTCGTTTTGCCGGAGCCAGAAGGCCCAACAAGAGCCATGAACTCAGCTTCAACGATATTTAAACTAATATCTCGCGCACCATAGACCTTATTTTCTTCAGAGGCCTGATAGACCTTCTCAATATTTGAGAGTTCAAATTGCATGCTTGCTCCTCTGAATAACACGGATAAGTGGATAGATCATAGTGGAACCCAGGAAGAAATAAATCATCACTGGAACCTGCCAGTAATACTTTAAGACTGGATAGATTCGTACGAGTGGTTGAATAATCATTCCGCCCATAATAATCGGTTTTCCACCGGTGAATAACTGAATGTTAATAGGAAAGTAGTAACAATAAGTCGTAAAGATGTGCCCGAGAACAGCACCCATAAAGATGGCCACAGTTCCCAGCATAAAAACTTCGAGCATGAGGGCCAGCGTAATCCAGCTGGTTTTTGCACCGATAATATTGAGACTTTGAAATTCCTGTTCTCTTTCAAAGAAAGTGATCATGAGAGTATTTGATAACCCAAGGCTTATGACCAAAACAATGATAAAGGATACGATCCAGGTGAAGTTATCAATGAAACGTACAGAGACTCCAATCTCGGGAAGAATTTCAGTCCAGTTCGTAACGGCCAGACCAGGAAGAACTGGTAGAACTTCAGTTTCCATATCAAAACTAACTCGTTGATGGAATTGATTCGGCGACATCGACATAAGCACTTGAGCCGTATCAAACTGAGTAAAGGCTAGAGACTCTTCAAGATCTCCACCGCCAAAATCGAGCATGCCCACAACAATCATCAGATCATTGGCGACTGATCCATCGAGGGCCTGTCCTATAATGGCAACTTCATCACCAATTTCTACATTGATCCTTTGAGCGAGTTTTTTACCTAAAACAATTTCTCGTTCTCCGGTTGGGTTAAGAAACTTGCCTATAGTGACTGCATTTTTTAACGTTGAGAGTTTATTTTCTTTTTCAACTTCAAGACCTGTTAACAGAACTCCTAACGTCTTCTTTTCACCAGATACGAAAACAGGCGCAATAATTCGACGAGTGGATTTTTCGAATAAGCTTGTATCGCTTACTTGAGAATCGTTCATCGTTTTGTAGTTATTAAATTCTTTTTTATTATTTTGGTCATAAAAGTCAGTATGCGTGATGTGGTACTGTCCCGCATATTGGGTGAGAAATTCTTTCATGACTTCGCGGGAGCCGGAATTAGCGAAGTTCAGATCCCAGATAATAAATCCACAACCGATGCTCAAACTCAAAAGCATAATGAACGTACGTTTTGGTGCACGCCATAAGTTGCGATAACTAAATTTCACTAGAAACGCTAAACCTCTCATGCTTCGGTCTCCAGTTTCTTTAACGTTTCGTAAATCGACCAAATGTAACTCACACTCAAAACGAAGATGACAAAAATAAAAGTGATAAGGAGTTGCTCACTTGTGAGCTTGGGATAAATAATTCCGGGAAGTTTAATTCCTGCGCGCTCAATAGCAATTCCGTCATTTAGTGATCTAAAATCAACACCATTGATGGATTGGGATCCAATGACGGCGGTGAGGAAGACTGATGACAAAAGCCCGGAAAGTCCGATCATTATAAAGACCTCATAAATTCCAATCTTCCAGAACTTGCTAACCGATACTCCAATGACATTCATCATTCGAATTTCTTTTAATCTCTCCTGCCATAACATCCTGACAGGTGTTAAAATAGTCATCGTTATCGTCACGGCGATGATGAGGAAGAAAAATTTTATCATCCCATCATGAAACTCCAGAACGACCGCCATCTCAGGATTGAGCTGTTTCCAATTCTTTATTTTAAGCCCCGTACCGTTCAACCTGTCTTCGATTATTGGTTCGACTAAGAGATCAGGAGCTATGAGTGTAATGCGGTTAAAAAGAATTTTTCCGGTGTGTTCATTGAGAAATAGGTTCTGCCAGGTCTTTTGGTTTACGTAGACGAATCTTTTTTCAAATCCCTTACTGTTGTAGTGATAAATTCCACGGATGTTTAAAATTTCTGATCTAAGTTCGCCCTTCTTATCCTGATAATTGAGAACCATCTGGTCACCAACGTTAAATCTAAATAGATCCGCCAGTTCTTTTCCGATGACCACTCCAAATTCATCATTAGCATCGATGAATGAGCCACTAGTTATTCTTCTATAAATAGGCATGAATGTTTTATGAATATCAGGTTCGATACCAAGAACTAATAATCCTGTTGCTCCTTCAGGTGTTGAAATATTTCCATCTAAAACGAGCTCTGGAGAGGCGGAGGTGACAGGTTTTTGATTGAGGAGTGATGCGATTTCTTTTGTGTAAACTTGCGGTCCAGATGAATCTGTCGACTGAGCGTAAGTTGCTTCCTGAACTTGAAAAAAACCTGTGTTGGTATTCACTACTGCTTTTTCGATTTGAGAATTTAATCCATCAAAAAAAGCAACGACCCAAACTGCAATCACAACAGCCAGTGAAACTGAAAAGCCAATAAAAAAACTTCGTCCAGCATTTCGACGAATACTTTTCCAGGCAAATTTGAAAAGGTAGCGATTTTCAGTGTTCAGCATATAATCTACTTATGAATCAAAGTTTAGTATCACACGAATTACTTCGCGTTTTTTTACTGTCGGTCCCGCTCATTGTTGGGGGGATACTTCATATGATCGCAGTAAAAGCGGATACTCTATCTTACTTGAAGAAGCCCATTCATCAAAGATGGTTCGGCTTAAACAAAACGTGGCGAGGTTTTTTTGTAATGCCCTTGGCCACGTTACCAGGAGTTTGGCTCGCGCAGTCTATTGAGCCTGTATTTGATATAAATACACCACTACTGGTTGGTCAGTCAGCAATCTTTCTCGCATTGGCGTTAGGAACGGGCTACTGCCTTGCCGAGCTTCCTAACTCCTATATGAAAAGACGGTTGGGAATTAAAGAGGGTCAGACTTCTGAAAAGTACAAATGGTTATTTATTATTTTTGATCAGGTAGATTCTGCTATCGGCTGTATGATTGCCTATAGAATATTTATTCCTGTTTCGTTAACCACAATGGCCTACACTATTGTTTTTGGAACAGTTTTACATTTATTCATCAACGTAAGCTTGTACCAGGCCGGGATCCGTAAAAATCCATTTTGAGGAAGTATGCTAAAGCGTATTGGAATTTATCTAAATGAAATGTTTCCGTTATCTGCCTTTGTCGGATCAATACTGACTGCCGTTGCCGTTGAGTTAACCTACTTACGTTTGTACGGTTTAAAACCTCAATCGATTTTTCAACTAATGGTACCTGCCATTGTCCTGACGGCCGTTTCTCTCCTGATAAGAATTATGGATGAGTTTAAAGATTACCAAGATGATTTAACTAATTTTCCAAACCGTCCTTTACCATCGGGTAGAGTCCTTAAAAAAGATCTACTTGCTCTGGGTTATTTTTGCGTTATGTTGATTTTGTTTTTAAGCATGACATCAATCCAACTTCTTATTTGGGGGTTGGTAACACTTTTATTTACAGGTTTGATGCTGAAGTGGTTTTTCATCGAAGACCAAATGAGAAAAAGTCTTCCTTTAGCGTTTATATCTCATCACCCAATAGTTCTATTTAATTTCATTTATTTACTTATTGCCTGCATGCAAATGAATCCAGCTGTGGGTTGGAATAATGCTGTTTATATTCTTCCCATATGTTTGATTTTTACGAACTGGGAAATTGTCAGAAAAATCCGGGCACCTGAGCAGGAAACTTCTTATACAACGTACTCAAAAATTTTTGGACCTCGACCCGCCATAGTCATAGCTTTGATTTTGCAATTAATTTTTAGCATCACGGTCTACCAAATTTTTAACAGACTTGGAACTCCGGTCATTTTCAGATCGCTTTTTTTGATTGTGCAGGCGGTACTCCTTTCGCCTTCGCTAACTTTTCTATCTACTTTAAAACTTCCACGCCCATTGAAGCCTTTTGCTGAAGCACAAATTCTTGTGGTCGTTATCAGTCTTCTGGTGGCAGCGCTGCTATGACTTATATTAGTGAAGCGAGTATTCAGTCAAAAGTTGAAAATGTGGGAGGCAAGGGAGCCCATCTTCAAAAATTAATTCAATGGAAAGCACCAGTTGCACCATTTTTTATTTTGACCACAGACGCTTACAAATATTTTCAAAAACATCAAACTTTTCCAGATGAAGTAACTAATCGATTTGACTCCTTTTTGTCCACTCATCCTAGAATTGCTCTTAGAAGTTCGATGATTGCTGAAGATAATGCTGATTCAAGTTTTGCTGGGTTGTTTGAAACGTTATTAGATGTAAATTCTCAAAATTGGCAAACATCGCTTAGAAAAATTTATTCCTCTACTCAATCTGATCGTGTCCTGGAATATATTAATCGAAAAAAGCTTAACGTTGACCTTCAGATGGCCGTTGTTGTTCAGGAGTTAATAGAAGTAGAAACAAGTGGTGTCTTGTTTACCAGGTCACCAGTTCCTCCGACGAGCACTATTGCTATTGATGCTGCCTTTGGGATGGGAGAGGGAGTTGTTTCGGGGCTTATTGATGTCGATCACTACCAATTCACCCGTACCAAAGATCTTATTTCAAAACGCCTTCAAAATGCTGAGCCGGTGTTATCCGAAAATGAACAGTCACAATTAATTGATTTATCACTTGCGATGGAAAAAGAAATGGGTATGCCTAGTGATATTGAATGGGGTTTTAAGAAGGGAAAGCTTTATCTCTTTCAAATTCGTCCCATCACACGCTCATTTGAACCATTGACTTACTTTGTCGATACAAACTTATCTGAAAGTTACCCGGGCACCGTTAGTCCATTCACCGCTAGTTTTGTCCAAAAGGCTTACGAAAATGTATTTCGTGAATCTGCAGAAATTATGGGTGCAAAATCACATAAGTTAAATTCACTTACGTTTCATTATTCAAAACTGATTAGCTGTGTAGATAACCACCTTTATTATAATTTAGAGCATTACTATGCAGCTTTAAAATCTTTGCCCGGTGGAGAGAAAAATATCGATAACTGGCATAAAATGATCGGAGGCCGAATATCAGGTCATAACATTCCTGTGCACAACACAGAGTTATCGAAAACTGAAACGATCGCCACTATCTATTCACTCTTAGGCCTCGCCTTTAACCGGAAGAAAAAGTTTGACCCATTCTTAATTAAATTAGATGGCATCCGCAAAGAAATTGAAAATGAAATGGCAAAAAAGCAAACTTCCACAGATGCCATTATCTTCCTGAATTCATTAGTTAATAAACCCCTGGGGTTTGGACTAACCGTTGTGAATGATATTTTCATCATGATTGGACTCGGTCTCTTAACGAAGAGCTTGAAAAAGAAAGGGATTGATAAAGAGAGAATAATCGATCTTTTGAAAACTACTGATGGTGTCGATTCACTAAAGCCCCTTGAACACTTTAATGAGCTTGTTAAAAATCTTAGTCCAGACTTTATTTCAGAATTCAGTCAGCTTGATCTGCAGATGGGATTTAGTCCCTTTGAGACAGTTTTTAAAATCCTTGAAGAGAAGGGATGGCAAAAGGATGTGGCATCTTTAAAGCTTTTTCTTACTAATTATGGTGATCGATCATTTGAGGAATTAAAATTAGAAAGTCTTCCAATGAGAAATAATCCTGTTTTAGTCAAAGAGCTTCTTATTTGGGCTTCAAAAAATCCCTCTCTCATCATGGAATCTCAGAAAAAGGAAACTCAGCTTGATTTAAGCTGGTTTCTCAAAAAAGTAGTCACTTTCACCAGAGAATCGATAGCTATGCGTGAGGCAACTCGCCTATGGCGTGGTAAGTTTTATCATCTTTTACGACAAGCAGTTCTTAATTTAGGTGAAAAGCTTAAAGCAGAAGATCCAAGCTGGAACAAATATCAGATCATAGACTTATTCTCAATTAATCATCTTGAATGGAAGGCACTGGCCGATGGCGCGAGTTCTAAAGAACAAATACAAAAATTAATGGACGAACGGAAAAATTGGCAAACAAAAAAACAACACTATCCAGAAATTATTCCATGGGTAGCAAGCGAGCCACTACCTGATATGAACCTTGTCGTCTCGACCGGTATTTTAGAAGGGCAGGGTGTTTCCCCTGGCATAACAGAAGGTATAGCACTTGTGCTTGAAAATCCAAATGATGCTTTAAGTTCAGATTTTAAAAACTTCATTCTTGTTACAAAAAATACTGATCCTGCCTGGGTCTACATCATGTCGCGAAGTCAGGGGTTGATATCTGAAAAAGGTTCACTCTTAAGCCATACGGCGATTATTGGCAGAGAACTCAACATTCCAACAATCGTTGGCGTCAAGATGGCGACGCAGAAAATTAAAAATGGCGAACGAATCAGGATAGATGCAACTAAAGGGACAATAGAAATATTATGAGCCTATTAAAATCGTACAAGACATTAAAAAGTTACCGAAGTGATCCTTTAGGGTTTGTCGAGCGTATGCATGATAAACATGGTCACCGTATCCATCTTACGATTTTCGGAAAAGAGCTTTTTATTATCAGCCATCCAAAAGATGTCCTGCACGTTCTTAAAAATAATAACGCTGCTTACACTAAAGGCAGAACGACTAAAGCACTAAGGCAGTTTCTTGGAAGTGGCTTAATAACAAATGAAGGTGACTCATGGAGAAAACAGCATCGCCTCATCCGTCCTATCATGAATCCGAAAAGCGTGTTTGAAATAGCCCCGAGAGTTCTTTCAACTGCGATTGAATTTATGCCTGTCATAGATGTGAATAAGCCTGTTAATTCTTTTCGTGAGATGAATAGACTCACGTGGCGAATTATTCTCAAATCATTATTCTCACAGGAACCAACAGTTGAAATGGATAATTGGCTGGAAGATATTCTGGACCTCATGCATATCATCACAGGCAAAACCCGATCCTCGATTCCGATTCCTTTCTGGGTTCCGACAAGTAATCACCGAAGAATGCGAAATATTATCAAAAAGTTTGACGAGCATGTTTATGGATTAATTAATACGCGCAGAACTGGCGAAAAGAAGCACGATCTCTTACAACTTCTGATTGATGCTCAGGAAGAAGGGGATGCTCAGATGACGGATCAAGAAATTCGAGACGAAATTATGACATTCATGATGGCAGGCCATGAAACTATAACCAATTCTATGACGTGGACACTGATGGAAGTCGCAAAAAATCCGAAATATCTTGCTGAGCTAAGAGCGGAATCTAAAACATTTTTCGATAATAAAAATTTTGAAGAACTTATTACCATGCCGTGGTTGGGTGCTGTCATTGATGAGGTTTTGCGTCTTTGGCCACCTGTCTGGGTTTTCATGAGACAAGCGGAAGAGTCAGATCAGATAGGCGAGATGAAAATTCCTCCAAAGGCAAATGTTGTTCTTGCTCCTTATCTGTCTCATCGAGCAAAAGATTTGTGGGAAAGACCAGATGAGTTTTACCCAGAAAGATTTCTACCTGAAGAAAAAAAGAAAATTCAAGCTGGTGCGTATTACCCTTTTGGGTTGGGACCAAGAGCGTGTATCGGTGCCTATTTTGCAGGCATGGAGGCAAAAATTATTTTGGCTACTATGATTCATCACTTCGAATGGGATATTCATACTTTGGACAAACAGACTTTTGATCCTGGCATCAGTTTGCGGCCAACAAATAATATTATGATGAATTTCCGGAGAAGAACGTGAGGATAGAATCAACTAACGTTTGGGATGAGAGATTTTTTAATCTCTTTGTAGAGTTCAGAAATAAAATCCACAAAGATATCATTACGAGTTTTCCTGAAACCCTGAGTGATTACGCTCGTTACTTTGCACCTAAATCTGCCTTTGAAGAGGATTTTTCATGGGAAGCTTTTCTCATTAGTGAGGGCGACAAAGTTTTAGCAAAAGCTATTTTGTGCTGGAGAAAAGATTCAAATAAAGGCAATGTCGGTTTTATTGATTGGGAAAATGATCCTGAAGCAGCCAAGCTATTAATAGAAAGCGTCGAAGCTTGTGCCAGACACCATTCGCTTAAATCTCTAAAGACTCCTGTTGATTTGAATTTTTTTGTTAAGTACCGAATTCGTACTCCGGGTGGTGGAAAACCTTTTTGGGGCGAGCCGATTTATCCGGATTATTATCATGATCTTTTTAAAGCTACAGATTTTAAAGAAGTTGGTTATTGGGATACCTATCAGCTTAATAAGCTTCAAGGGATCATTGATTATTTTTTGAAACGGAAAAAACTCGCAAAAAAACTTGATGGTGCGCACGATAAAACGAAGAATAAAGATCTTAGAACGACCATTAGATGCGTGAACATGAAGGACTGGGACAATGAAATACGCATTATCTACGAGCTCTTTTTTGAAGCTTATAAAAACATGCCCGAGTGGGAAGCCATAACGTTCGAACAATTTAAAGTCATCTACGATGATTTTAAATACATTATCAATCCCTGGTACGCCTACATCATTGAACTAAGAGGTAAGCCGGTTGGTTTTAGTATCAATTTTGCTGATCCTCTTCCCATCCTCTCCAAATACAAGGGCAAAAAACTTTCATCGTTGGAAAAAGCCTTCGTTTTTGCCAGACTCCGTACTAACCAATCATGCTTCATGATTGCTCATGTTGGAAAAATACGTGGACCGAATGGAGAAGAAGTTAAAGGTGTACAAATCCAAGCTTCAAAAAGAATCCAATTTTGGGGCGGACTTATGCGCAAAGTGCTTGTGACTTTTCAGATGACTGATTCACCCTCCCGCAGGTCTTTTGAAACATCGTCTCAAAAGCCATACGCGCAATATGTATTGTACGGCAAAGATTTAGAGTGAACTTTTGCTCTTGTAGCTACCAAGAACGAATCCAACATTTTTGGCAATGTCTTGAACCTCAAGAACAATATTTTTGTTGAGATCGCCGATATTCAAGAAATTCTTCCGACCGCTAAAGCCAAGTGCAAAAGTCTCTGCCATACAGGCGTAGCATTCGTTTTTCTCAAGTGGAAATATAAAAAAGTTAATCGACTGCTCTTGAGGGATTTGTGCTACTCCACCCAAGTGATAGGTGATGTCGGTTCGTTCTTTTTTTAACTTCTGAAGCATTTCTGGTTTGATTGAAGGTGGTACTGCCACATCGACGACCACTGAGTCTTGCTTAAATAAATCAAGACTTAAAAAACCATTTGAAGCACTGGCGCCACATAAAACAATCTCTGCCTCGTTGATTCTAGTCATGTCAGATGTTGCTTCAAAAACCTCTTTGATTTCCGGAATGGCCAGAAAACTAATGAGGTCCTTATCTGCAGTCCAAAGTTTTGAAACAACTTCGTGGATTTTTGTTTTTTTATTTGATGTCGCAATTTCGCTTAAGATTCTTCGCGTTGTTTGCTGATACTTAACACTGCTTTCAATTGGCGAGTGATGGATCATGAGAATCTTGCCTACATGATCCGCCATAAGGCTTGTTGCCACCGACATAATATTTCCAGCAGCTCCAATGAGGGCAACAGTAGCTGTCGAGAGGTCAATTTTTTTATCTTCAGCAGATCTTAAAGCAGATTGAACTGTAAGTGCAATTGTAAACGCATTACCTGTTGTTAGGTTCATACCTCTGGGATTTAGATAGAGGCCATTGCCAGAAACAATAGAAGTGAACTGCCCAAGGCCTACTGTCGTTGCACCAAGTTCTTTTGCGTAATCAACTGCATTTTGAACTTTTTGAACGACTTTGTATTTTTGTTGTGAGGTAAAAGTTTTTTTAAGTTCTTCTGATGTAATTGGAACCCCAAGCATAATAATATCCATCTCAACGCCATTATCGTCAGTGATTGTCTGAGTATGGTAGATTTCGAATTCGGCAATATCTTTTGTGAGTGCTATTTTTTTCATCAGCTTATCGCCTGATATACCTTCCAATGCGCGAGATACTTTCTTCAAATGAGCTTCATCAATTAAGTGACAAAGGAAGACCGCGAGAGGGCGAGTGCTTGGCTCGAATTTAGCGTTCAAGTCAGGCGTTCTTAGATTTTCAACTTGCCCATCAGTGTAAATGGCAGACAAAAAGTACTTAACGTTTTTTTCTTCCAGTGCTTTGCAGACGTTGATTAGGGCAGCAATCATTTTTTCAGTCTGAATAATATCGAAATACATGCTTGGCTGAATCCTAAGAGTAAGATTATTAGACAAAGATGGATTCATCCGGACTCCTTCATGATTGAGGAGAACTGATGCCAACATATATCCCTGCATTTTTGAATCACAAATGGTTTTAAATTCAAAACCCATCTCTGCTAGCTTGTCCTTAAACTCGATGGCAAGCATCAGACCTTTGCCACGAATATCCTCAATGATGTGAGGGAAGCGAGATTTTAAATTATTGAGCCGCGCCCAAAGGTAATCTGCGTTTTTCATACCTTCTTCAACTGGAGAAGACTCGCCTTGAAGAATGTTGAGGACCTCTAAAGCTATCGAAGACGAGAAATCATCGTCTGAGAATGTTGAAGTATGTAAGAAACCAAACTCTTCAATATATTTTCTTTGATTAATAGTCGTCGCTGCAATTTTAGCAATTCCTCCGCCTAAGGATTTGGAAAATGTATAGATGTCAGCAGTAATATCTGTATGAGTTCCAGAGGCAAGTTTACCAGTACGGTACATCCCAGACTGGATCTCATCAAAAACAAGTAAGAAATCTTCTTGAAGAGAATATTTTTTTAAGTTGGCAAGAAATGATAAATTGACCGGAACAATACCCGCCTCACCTTGAATAGGTTCCACGAAGGCACCAGCAAGAAGTGAAAATGTATGCTTGACCCATGCAATGCTATTTGAATGGCTTCCAAGGAGGATTAAATCCTGCTGAGTAGACTCGATCAGTTCATCAAATTTTTTTTGCTCTACATACTGTGAAATAAAGTGAGTGTGGTTATTATGTTCATGACCTAGAAAGAATGGATTCCTGAATCCTTCACTCGACGTAAGGCTCAAAGCACCCATAGTTTTACCGTGGTATGATTTTTCTAACGAAATAAATGTCGGTCTTTGTGATAATTGTTTTTTATTAATTTCACGGACAAGTGTGACCAATTCTTCGATAGAGTGGGCATTTGCAATTTGATGAAGGAAATAAGATTTTCTTTCCTCGTTCATCTTAAGCATCGGAATCTTTTCACACAAATCTGCTCGTAAATGAGAGAAAGCTTTAGCTCTAATACTTGGTTCCGTTCTATTCATTTTTATAACGGCTTGATTCATTTCCTTTTCAAGTTCTTGCTCTAATTTAATTAGTTTTTGACCAAAATAAATAAGGCAATGCTTATAGGCTGCTTCTACTGCTTCTGTGCCGGAATTTGAGAAGGTTGTTATCCACGGGCCTTCAGACGTTTCTTGAAAAAGTGTATCGGATAATCGCTTCGCAAGTTTGCCTGCTTGAAGCCTATTACTTCCCTGTGTTAAAGAAGGTGCACCACAATCACGCCATTCCTGGACTTTTGCCAGAATGCGAGGATTACGATGACCAAGAATATTTGCGCCATAGCCGCCAGTCAGGTCTAGTACTTTTTGAATTTTGTTATTTTTTTCGTAGTAGAGATAGTCGCCTTCGCCGTGAAAAAAATGCTTCGATAATTCCATCGTCTCCAAAAGCTTAGCCGTCAGCGGACGAGCATAATACTTGAAAAAGTCCTGCAAGGATTCTTCGATTAAGACAGGCTTTGAGGTCAAATTTTGTTGATTATGCATGTAGGTTACCTAGCAAAGGATGTGCCAGTCATACTCCTTCAGACTTGGACAGGACCCCGCTGGACTGAGCATTTTTCAGAGGGGTGTCTAAATTTTAGGCAGTTGCCTCTAGCAAGATAGCTAACCGACCCACTCAAGCTCTTAGTCCTCATTTAATTCTTTTTCTTCCCGAAAAGCAGATGAAGACAAGGAGTCTGTATGGAAGCTATCAAATGGAGTTATTTTCAGTATCGTAAGAGCTACGATTATCCCATTTACATCCGCTTTAAACAGGATGAACTTAATCCAAAATTTTCACATGTTTTAAATGAAATTGGTTTCAGTATTTTAAACGAAAACGAATCCAAGAAAATTTCACTTCATCGTCCTCTCACAAAAATTTTAACGATTCAAGAAGCTAGTTCACGCTTACTGCAACAGATAAATGGATCAGATCTTCTTGATAAATATGGATCAGAATCGTTGTCTCTGCAACTTGGAATGCCTGTCTACACCTACCGTAAAGTAGGAGTGATGGGATTACCTCTATCAAAAACATTATGGGATCTTGCTATTAATCCAGATTTATCTCACACAGATCAAATGGTAGGCTTAAGAGTCATTCTTGTTCGCTATCTTTCACAAGCTCTGGCAGAGCAAGGTGTACTTTGTTATTGGGGAACGGTCAAAGATGACGCGATTATTGTTATGAAACAACTTCAATCTTTTGGTGAAGCCGTTTTAATTGATGTAAATAAACGAGTCGTTTTTTCGAATGGCGGAGAAATGCGCCTTGGTAGCTCGGTTAAAATTATCCGTAAAGATAAAGAAGTAAGAACTCCACTGCAAATGTCTCGCGAAGATATTATTGGATTTTTAAGTGTCAGCACTTGCTTGCTAAGTTTTAATGGTATTACTCATGCGATGAAAAAAGCCATCTATGATCTAAGCATTAATACCAGCGGCTCATATGCTGTCAGTGAAAACACAGTTAATCTGTAGTTGTCTTCACTCGATTTGTTCTATAAGCTAATTCCATGAATCAAAATTGGATTGACCCTGTTATTTTTGGTGTAGGCCCACTTCAGGTGCGTTGGTACGGCGCTATGTATGTTCTAGGTTTCGTCGTTGGTGGCGCTATTCTAAAATACCTCGCCGATAAAAAATTCTGGCCTTTAACGAAAGACGATATCGATAAATATGTCACCTGGCTGATTGTTGGGATGTTCCTCGGTGCACGACTTTTCTACGTCTTTCTTTATAATTGGGAATACTACTCGGTAAATCTTTTGGATATTTTTTCAGTTTGGAAGGGCGGCCTCTCTTTTCACGGAGCAGTCGCTGGCATGTGCCTTGTGACTTATATCTTTGCGAAAAAAAACAATCTCCATTTTTTTCAGATCGCAGACTGTATGGCAGTCGCTGGATCTCCGGGCTTATTGTTTGGGCGACTTGGTAATTTTATTAACGGCGAACTTTATGGTCGTGTCACTGATTCTTGGGCCGGTATCGTTTTTCCTGGCGGTGGTCCGTTTCCTCGCCATGCTAGTCAATTGTATGAAGGTGTTTTGGAAGGCATCGTTCTCTTCTTCATCCTGTTTTATTTGCACAGACGTCAGCGCTTTTACGGTGTAGTCAGTGCCGTTTTTCTTTTAGGCTACGGGATCTTTCGATTCATCATCGAATTCTTCAGAGAGCCTGACGCTCAACTTGGGTATTACTTTGGCTACTTCACGATGGGACAATTTTTATGTCTCGGAATGATTGTGCTTTCTTACTTCATGTTGAGATGGGCAAAGAAAATGAACATTAAAAATCCCTACACTCAGTTGCGCCAAGCCTAAGGCTTATTGCCCTTTTGCATCTTTTGCAAAATAGACGGTGCTTGAGCCTCATTTTTTTGAACAGCATAAAACACAGGAAAACAGGTGATGGTGCAAGCTGCATTATAGATGTGCTTCAACGGTTGCTGAACCCAGGTGTAGTTCGCCTCTTCACCAGTTTTTTTGTAGGTTGATTGTTTTCCATAACGATTCACGAGTGATTGAAAAAAGAGATCATGCAAAAAATAACTCGGAAGCCTCGCGAAGAAATCAATAATCACTCCCTCTTGAGATTGAACGATCACAGGAAACTTATAGCGAATTTGAGCGACGTAGTATTTATAAGTCTCCACTCCGCCTTTGTTACCCATGCTTTCACCCTTGCCATATTTCGCATCTAAGGCAGCAATCGTTTTATCTGGAAAAAAATCTGCAAGAGTATCGAGGCTAAAATTATAATTAGGTGCTTCAACTTTTGCGTTTAAAGGTTGAAACAATAGGATGAGGCATGGCAAGATAAGGAAGAGCTTAAACATACTCGTTATATTATCACTTTTTTGGGTGGTCGCTTCTTCATTCTGAGTACTTGACTGTGATGCTTAGATATCCAAAAAGCGTATATCTGTGTTTAAGTAAAGCGTGTTTTTGGTCCTACCGTCTAAGTTTTTAAGTCGTCGGAATGACTCTAAAATTACTCGTAGGGACAAAATTTTTTTGCCTTCTAGGTCGATAAGACCAATTAGATTATTCTGTAAGTGATGGAGTATCCTACTTACTTCAGGAAGATTAAGGATTGAATAATGAAAAAATTGGCCATATTGCCGCTTGGGTTTCTGCTTCTTGTATCGGCATGCTCTACGACCAAAAAAATAAAATACCCCGGAAGTCGTTATAATCCATCCGTTGCAGAACAGGCCGAATTCTATCGTGTTCAGGAACAGCTGATTGAGAAAGACCTCCCTAACTGCAAGGGCTGTATTCACGGAAGTGCTCACGAACTTACGTTCACTGCTCCTCTCAATACCTATGAAATTTCCCCTGAAGCCGTTCGCGAACTTGGTCTTGTAAACACGAAATTTGATTTTCCTGTTACGTGGAATAAACAAACTGCTATGTGGGTTAAGTTTTTCACGACCCGCGGTCGCAATCACTTCATTAACTACACTCAAAGAGCTGGTCGCTACGCGCCGGTTCTTTCAAAAATCATGGCGGACAATGGTCTTCCACGCGATCTCATTTATTTGGCCATGGCCGAGTCTGGATTTCAAAACCACGCTCGCTCTTGGGCAAAAGCCGTTGGTCCTTGGCAGTTCATGCCCGCGACCGGAAAAAACTTCGGTCTCAACATCGACTGGTACGTTGATGAAAGAAGAGATCCACTTAAAGCCACAATTGCAGCTGCTAATTATTTAAAAACTCTTCATGGTCTTTTTGGTTCTTGGGAACTAGCTGCTGCCGGATACAATGCCGGTGAAGGTAAGGTTGGACGCGCTATTCGTATGTATAAGACGAAAGACTTTTGGCAAATGTCAAAAGGCCGCTACCTACGTCCAGAAACAAAAAATTATGTTCCAAAAATCATGGCACTCGCCATCATCGGAAAAAATTTAAATGTTTTTGGTTTTAATGAAATCAATTTCGAGAAAGCCTTGGATTACGAAGAAATCGTCGTCAAAGGTAATGCTGATCTCTATGAAATAGCAGAAGTTCTTGAACTCGATTTCGAAGAAGTTAAACGCTATAATCCGGAAATTGTCCGCTGGCAGATTCCTCCTTATCTAGAAAACTATGCTCTGAAAGTTCCAGTAGGTGCCAAAGATGCGTGGGATGACTATAAAGATAAGGACTCTGTCGTTGCTGACAGCTACAAAACTTACGTCACAAACGGACAATCTTCACTTCAGCATATTTCGAAGAAATTTAAGGTTCCAGTTGAAGTCTTGGTTGAGCTGAACCCTGAGATCAATCTAAACAAACTCTCTCCACGCTCAGTTGTTTATCTTCCATTCCGCGAAGATCATTCTCTTCAGGCGAGCATGTATGCTGATATCTACGAGAAATCTTCTAAGAAGAACAAACGCTCGCGTAGAAATGACCGCATGATTGCTGCTTACAGTAAGAAAGGTAGGCTCATAAAGAATCCTTCAGTTTTTTACACCGTAAAAAGAGGGGACACTCTTTGGCGCGTGGCCCAAAGAACGGGAGTTCCCATGAGCACAATCATCAGAACAAATCGTCACATCATTAAGCGTCGTACGATTCTTCCAGGTGACCGCCTCGCTATCAGATAAATCTCATTATTCAGTATTGTGAATACCAAAACCCACTCGCAAGAGTGGGTTTTTTATTTTAAGATCACGATATGAGTTTTGGACTATTAAAGCATTTTAAAGATTCTAAGAGCGGCACCTCTCAAAACACCACTTCAAATCACTTTCGTCATGTGATTCTAGGCCAGGACTTAGGCGCTGTTCTAAAGCTGATGGAGATCCGCAGATCGGCGCCTACAGAAGCTGTGCGATTAATCACCACTCGTCCTCTGAACCGAAGCCTCTTGATTGAAAACTACGAATACGGCGTTTCCCATCTGCGCTCACCAGTTGCTGTCGAAAATATTTTCAAAAAATATCATAGCGCCAAAATTCATCCGCAAAATAAAGACGCAAGTTTTTACAAAGACGGAAAATTTCACGATTTCGGTGGTCGCGCTAAATCGATGGATCTCCTTTCAGGAGAAGAATTCTTTAGCCACAAAGGATTCAAGCTCGAGCTTGCCAGTTTGTTTAAACCAGAAGATTGGGAAAATCTCGATGCTATTTTAAATGAGCATTCAGAAATCCGTCTTTTTGAAGGCATCGAAAAAACAACGCCTCAGGATTTAATTGAGAAAAAAGAATGGCTCATGACCTTTAAAGATTTTGCCCGCACCACCTGCGAAATTCTTTATGTCAGCATGTCGCCAAAAAAACTCCATAGTTACTTAATGAATAAAGAATCACTAACCCCAGAACTTATTGATGTGTGCACATCAGTTAACGTTCAAGCCGCTATTTCTGTGACGTGGAAATTGGATAAAGAAATCTATCCTGAAGAAAAAACACTTTTTATCCCACAGAGTATGACTCACGAATGGGGTCATTTTATTGCTGAATTCGAAGCTTTTAATTTTCAAACCAAAGAGCAAACCTGCCATGTGCTCTTTCTCATTCACGATGAAGAGCCTCAGTCAGAAGACCTCGCAGGAAAAATTAAATTAATGAAACGAGTTCTTGATCGAGTCTTCCCTGATATTGAAAATCACATTAAAAAAGAATACATCCGTTATGATGAAGAGATGTTTATCTCTGACATTAAAGACTCTGCCATCGAACAGCTCTCATTTGATTATCCAACACTAAGATTTCTTGGTCAGAGTAGTCCTATGATCGGCAACCTCGCACAGGAAAAGTTTCTCTCACGAGTTCTGCTCAATTAATATTTTTCAACCTATCTATATAAGGAGATAACATGAAAATTCTCATCGCCATACTTGCCCTCATGACCTCTGTTATCGCTACCGCGCAAACGACTAAAATTGTCACTATCGATGCTTTTGACTTCGCCTACAGCGGAGGTCTAATCCTCAAAAATGACAACGCAAAAGGTTCTGATCGTGAAGAAACAACTTTCCGCTTGAACCTCAACTTCGCTCAGTCTCTCGATCAGTACGCAGGTCTCATGTGGAAAGCACGTGCTTACATCAACCGCGAAGACACTGAATTCGGCGCTTCTGACTACCAGGAAACTCGTTGGGGTGGAGCTGCAGGTCTCTTGTACAACTTTCAGGCCGATAACGTAAAAGAGTCATTCTTCGCAAGTGGGATGGTTGGGCTTGAGCGCGCGACCTACGAAATCGGCAACAACGATGACGAATCTGGATTCAACATCTTCACTGATCTTGAAGTCGGAAAGCGTTTTGACATGGGTGCATACTCAGTTGCGAACATTTCTTACTCACCATCTTTTACCTTAACGCTTAAAAGATACGGCGGAGATATTCGTGATGAATACTTCAAATCAGGCAGCGAAATCAAAATCAACTTTTTAAAATTTGATATTCTTTTCTAACAAATACTCATTTTTAAAATCTTAGAAGCCACCGAAAGGTGGCTTTTTTTTTGCTCATTTCTCCTATGAAAATCAAAAAAAGCGTCAAAAAATTGATGATATAGGACCATGATTTTTGGTCCTATCAAAAAAATGACATGCATTAAAAAATTATTGCCAACGGAATAATAGTTGGTGAGACTTAACTTACTTATATTTTGTTTCTATTGGTAACCATGAATAAAAATGACTTAGTCATTTTTCAAAAAGGAGATTTCATGAAAACTCAGCTAACGCTTGCACTTGGACTAGCAGTTCTTGCAGCACCGGCTTTCGCCTCTAAAGCTCGTCTTCAGGCCCTAGGCGAAGACAATTTCGGTTCTCAGTACATCAATGACAACCGTAACATTTTTCTAAATGCTGCTCAGGTCAACAACCACAAAGACCTCGTGACTTATGAATTCGGTACTGAAAGCCAAGCTGATGATGCAGCTACTCCTCGTGGAGAAGGTGGCGTATTCAAAACTATGGGTAACATGGTTTACGGCA
This sequence comes from Bacteriovoracaceae bacterium, assembly GCA_040399915.1. Classification (GTDB taxonomy): domain Bacteria; phylum Bdellovibrionota; class Bacteriovoracia; order Bacteriovoracales; family Bacteriovoracaceae; genus Peredibacter. The sequence continues at coordinate 729,393 of JBBARE010000001.1, read as the reverse complement.
TACAAATGGGTGGCGCTTCAACTACTGGTAACGGTCTTCGTGCAGCTGCTGGTTTAAGTAATGCTAACGAAACTAATAACCTCGACGTATTCGTTGGTGGTGATGCAGGTCTTAAGTGGGGAGCTAACCTTGGTTACGCTCGCGGATCAAACGAAGTACGCGCAGACGGTGCATCGACTGAATCAATGAGAACACGTCTTGGTGTTATCATGGGTGACCTTCAAGCTTACGCTAACGTTAACCTTATCAACAACGCTAAAGGTACTGGTGCTAATGGTGAGAAATTCGAAGGTGATCTTGGCTACCAAGTTGGTGTAATCCAGGCTTGGGATGGTAACTCAATCTTTGCTGATTACCGCTCTTTTGATGCTGAAGCTCAATTAGCTGCAGCGAAAAATGATATCTCTCTTTCTCAATTACAAGTTGGTATCGGTCGTGTTGAACGTCTTAACGACAAAACAAACCTATTTCTTAAAGGTATGTTCGTAATGGGCGAAGTTGAAAATGATCGTTTCAAAGGTGCAGGAACTGGTCAATTCGGCGGTGCTTGTGGAACTGGATCAGCTGCTCTCGCTTGTGAAGAGTACAACTCAACTCAGCTTCCAGTAACTGTTGGTCTAGAAACTGAAGCAGCTTCTTGGTTAACTCTTCGCGCTTCAATCTCTCAGGTTATCTACGGATCTGAAGAAGATAAGAAGAACGAGCGTTCAATTAAGGATTCAACAGCAATCAATGCTGGTGCAACTCTTAAATTCGGCGAACTTTCAGTTGATGGCGTAATCGGTAACGATACTGATGGTAACGCAACTGCTGCAGGCGGAACAGATTCTGGTACAATCCGTACAGATTCTCTTATGTCTCGCGTAGCTATGACATACCGTTTCTAATCTCTTCTTTATCGAATAGATACAAGGCCCGGCTTTATGCCGGGCCTTGTTTTTGCCCGCCGCTAGTCCCACAACGGCTCCGCTCAATCCTTAATATGTCAGGAAAATCCTGAGGCATTTTGAACACTTTTCTTGTACAATTTTCAAAACATAAGGAGTCTCGAAATGAGAAAGATAATTGCTGTGGCAGCTGTATTCGCCGTAACTTCTGCACACGCTGCAGAACAATTAAAGTTTGGTGATTTGAACTACTTCTTCAAAGCTGGCCAGTTTAACTTACAAGCGGATTTGAATTCTGTTTATGAGAAACAAAAAGTTATCAGCACGATGGAACAGACTCGCGGACTCGTTGTTGATTCTCAATTTACATTTGGTGTGAATGATCAGTTAAACGTCTTTTTTGGTCTTGATTATGCCTATGACCTTCAAACAGAAATTGCTGGCAATCCAGATATCGACAATGATGGATTTTCGAACCCTGCAGTTGGTGCGACATACCGTCTGATGAATCAAAGCTCAACGACATACAATATTGATCTCGGTGTAATCGCTAACATCAATATTCAAGATTCAGAGATTGGAACTTCGGCACCAGGTACAAGTGATAACGGCAACTATGTTGGCTTTACTGAAAGCAGAAGTTCACTTGAAGTGAATGGAAAAATTGGTCGTAAATGGAATGAAGCAAACGAGTGGCAACTAGCTACTGGTGTGAAATATTTAAAAAACGGGGAAGCTACTGAAATGGGCTCGCCTGAAAATGATATTGATCTGGATTCATCACTTGATATGTATGTCCGTGCTTCTTATCAGTACCGTCCAGTGAACGAAATCATGTTCCTTCTTTCTGCTCAGGCCACTCAGGTTGGAGAAGCTAAATCAGAAGATGAGACAAACACTAAGACGACTCTTGGTTCTCACATGGATATGGACTTTGTTTTCACAACTAAGTACCTCGTCACTGATACAACAATTATGAGATTTAACTACGCTATGTCTCGCAACGCAGACATTGATGTTAAAGATGGTGCTACATCTGATGAAATTTCAAACCGTCGTGAAAATTTCTTCGGTCTAGGCGTAGATTTCCTTTTCTAATTTTCTTCCATGATCCTGGAGGCCATTATGGCCTTCAGGATTTTTTCTCGGTCAATTTCAATCCCGTTTTCGTCCATATAGCTCTCTACTTTCGAAATAAATTTTTCAATTTCACTTAGCTGTTCCAGGATTTTTAATGAATGGTGAATAATCATGTGAAACCTCCTTGTATAGATTGTAATACAGGTGTTTTATATATCAAACACTTTCCGATAAATCCGATAAAGTCCTTTAAAATCTAAGAACTTAATGCATAGAATAGAAGGATATTAATCGAGGATATATGAACCGTAGAAAATTTGCTCTGTCATGGGGTAGGAAACTGTTTTTTGGTCTTTCATGGCCTCTTTCCTCACTTCTGGCCTTAGTTTATTTGAGAAGTTTTATTCTTCCTGAGACCGCGGCAGATACTGTGTATTTTGCCACGGCGTATATTGGGCATTTTGGTTTTTTAAATGCTCTGGTTTATTTTCTTCTCTATTGTCCCATCATTTTGCTGCTGCCGAGCTATTATGTGTCTCGTTTTTGGTCGCTTCTTCTCATTTTGAGTTTGAATTTATTTATCTTAGTTGATGCTTTGAGCTTCTCAACTTATCACCATCATATCTATAGCTATCTGGGAAAATTACTTCTGGATGTTGGACCTGAGTATCTTATCGGTAAAACTTTTGGACCAGTTTTGTTTTTGGTTGGATTGTTTATTGTATCAGTTCTCATTTGGTTACGTGGTGAGATGATCTGGCGTTATATGCAGGGAAGATTTAGTAATCCAGTGAAAAATTGGTACTTAGGATTTATTGTCTTTTTTGTCGCTGTTAGTAAGCTGATACTTTTCTATGGTGATATTCATCCAAAGCTCGCGCAAGTTTTTCCTTTGGATCAGAATTTCAAAAAAAATCCATCAAGTCGACCTTTTGATAATCGAAAATTCTATTACCCAACTCAGGATATGAGCTGCACGGGCAAACAAAACCCTAATATTGTTTTAATTGTGATTAAAGAGTGGGGAACAGAAGAGTTTAGAGAAGATTTCTTGCCGAAAATATTTCATATAAAAAGACATGCGATGAGTTTCAATGCTCATGAGAACGTCGGTTTAGATGCTGAAGGTGGGCTTTTTTCACTGCTTTATTCGATACCTGCTTCCTATGCACCATCTGTGAAGAAAACGTTACCTGCTCTTTTTCAGGAGCTTGAAAAACGTAAATATCAGATTACATCTGTTGATGAAGGAAGTGAAGATACGATGGCAGAGGTTAATCACTGGATAGAGAACCGCTCAGGTGAAGAAAGTAAACCTTACTATCTCTCCGTTGTTTTTAAGCAACATTCATCTGATGCCGAAAAGATTATCCATGAATTGATTTTTGCTCTTCAGAAGGAGAATCTTCTTAAAGGCACGCATGTGCTTCTTACGGGTGCTCACTCAGCAACTGGTAAGACCCCTTTTCTTCATATGTCCCCTGATCGTTTAGCACGTGATGTGATTCATTCTACTTCTCACTATGATGTGATGCCATCTTTGATGGAAAAGATCTGGGGCTGTAAGAAAATTTTTAAAGCAGCAAGCTCGGGTTATCCTCTTTCCCAGAAGGAAAGGGATTGGCTTCTTGTTTCAGGTGTTGATCGCTATAAGATTATTGATTTGAAAAATAACGGTGAAACAGTTGAAGTTACTGATGGCATTATTTCTGGCAAGGGACGCAAAGAATTAATTTTCCCCGCATTAAAACTCATGACTAAATTTAGCAGGCCTTATTAATTTTTCTTTTTAAGTAAAACCAGAGTTTCAAAATGTTTTGTATGGGGAAACATATCAAAAATCTGAACTTTAAGGACTTCATACATAGGTTGTAGTTTTTTAAGATCAAGTACAAGTGTTTCATAGTTACAGCTTGAATAGATGATCGTTTTAGGTGCGGCCGTTAGAAGTAGTTCCGTTGCAAGCGCCAGTCCTCGTCTCGGAGGATTAACCAAAATAAGATCAGGATTAAATGAATTCATTTCGTCTTGTATTTTGCTTGCATCAGCGCTTTTAAAATCTAAGTGAGAGAGGTTATATTTTGCTGCTGTCTTTTTCGCCTCAATAATAGCATCAGGGTTAATTTCAATTCCTAAACCATTTTTAATAACAGCTGAGCAGAAAAAGCTAAAGGCCCCCTGACCACAGTAAAGCTCCATGAATTTCTCCGTCCCAGATTCACGAACCCACTCGGCAGCTTGTTGATAAAGTTTTTCCGCCACAGCTTGATTTGTTTGAACAAAAGCACGTGGACCAAGCGAAAAAGTAATAGCACCAAGTTTGTGATTAATCGCCGTTTCAGATGTCATAAATATCTCTTCGTCGCCTTCAAGAATGGCGTGGGCGATTGGTTGAATATTAACTGAAAGACATTTTAGATTAGGAAATTTATTTAAAAGGAACGACTGGTTTTTTTTAATACGATCAATTGATTCCTTAGAACGCATCACAAAGCGGAGGTAAGTTTCATTTGAAGCTTCAGAATGAAATAAAATAACACCTTTGAGCTCGCCTTTTTTAGCAGCAATCTGATAAGGCTCAAGCTTAGCGAGAGTAATGAATTCTTTCAGGATGGGAAGAATGGCATTGATGGACTTTACGTGGAGAGGGCAAGTTAAAAGTTGGCGTCCAGTGTCCAGATTTTCTTCGCCCCAAAGTCCCAGTATTGGATTTTCAAGCGTTCCAGTCACAACAAGCTTCGCCTTATTTCGAAAATGTGATGGCCGAGATTCTGATATTTTCTCAAACTTAACCTGTGAGATTTCAGCAAGAGCATTTCCTAATGTCCGGTCTTTAAGTTGAATCTGATCAGGATAATCCAATAAAATGATTTCACAGGATTTACAGACGCCTTCATTAAAATAACTGCAAAAAGTTTTCATGCCTTATAATCATACTTAATAAGAGAAGATTATGACACCTTCAAGATATAAATCACTGGCACTCCGATTAGTTTACGTAGGTATTCTGATCGTCTTTTTAACTCCTCTTTACATGTATTTTTCCTACGATGTCTCAAAACTCATCACTCAATATCCTCACGTAGCAGACCCAAAAACAACAATTCCTGAATTCGTTATAAAAGAGGGTAAACCCAAAAACTGGGTTCATTTGAAAGAGATTTCAGTTTTTGGCAAATGGGCGATTGTTCTTTCTGAGGATTGGGGATTTTATCAACATGAGGGAATTGATTTGATTCAGATGAAGAAGGCCTTAAATGATATGGTTGAGGTCAAAAGATTTCGAGGGGAAAGTACAATTACTCAGCAAATGGTCAAAAATGTTTTCTTATCTGAAGACAGAACGATCTGGCGAAAAATTCATGAGATTATTCTTGCTCAAAAAGTTGAGCGCGTACTCGATAAAAGCAAGATCCTTGAAACGTATTTGAATGTGATTGAATTTGGCCCAGGAGTTTATGGAATACGAAATGCTTCTTATCACTATTTCAAAAAACATCCGAATGCTCTGAGTCCAAAAGAATCTGCATTCCTTGCGATGCTGTTACCGAGCCCAAAACGTTATTATGTTTCCTTTAAAAATAAAAAGCTCACTAAATTTGCCAAAGCAAGAATCAGTGCCATTTTAATCAAAATGCGAATGGCAAAGATCATCTCATTGGATCAATACCAGATTCAAATAGCCTCACGCCTCAGTTGGGAAAAATAATTAGATTAAGTGCCTTAAACATTCGTAAGCAACTGCAGTTGCTACGTTAGAGAGATTAAGAGAGCGGATTTCTGTTGAGTACATCGGAAGGCGATAAAGCTGGGCTTGATATTCCTGTTCAACTTCATAGGGAATGCCGCGGGTTTCACCGCCAAAAATTAAGTAGCATCCTTCACTATAGGGGGCTTCATAATGAAGTTTTTCCCCGGTGTTTTCGTAAAAAAAGAGTTTAGATTTATCAGGTCTTTCCCTGACCATGAAGTCTTCCCACGAATCAAACTCTTTGAGTGTGACGTGTTTCCAGTAATCAAGACCGGCCCTACGAACAGCTTTTTCGTCTATTTCAAAACCATACGGTTTAATCAGAATGAGCTCAAGATTCAAGGCAACGCAAGTGCGCCCGATACTCCCGGTATTACCGGGAATCTCAGGCGCAAACAAAACGATTTTAAAACGAGGACTATTTTGCATTTACTAAGAGGTGAGTGAGCGAGCGAACAATCAATCCAGAAGCTCCGTGTGGAGAGCAATACGGAAGATGAGATTGAGAATCAACAACACCAGCAACGTCTAGATGTGCCCATTTGATATCATTCTTGATGAATTCTTCAAGGAAGGCAGCACCGATAGCTGTACCGGCACGCATTGGAGTTCCGATGTTTTTTAAATCAGCAATTTTTGATTTAATATCTTGTCTCCACTCATTGATGATTGGAAGTTGCCACATGTATTCGTCTTGAGCACTAGCTGCACCAAGAATTTCATTAACCCACTTCTGATCATTGCCTAAAATAGCACAAACCTGATTTCCTAAGGCCACGAGGCATGCACCAGTTAAAGTCGCGGCATCGATAATGTAATCAGGATTCTGGTCACAAGCATAATCAAGAGCATCACCAAGAATCAAACGGCCTTCAGCATCGGTATTGAGAATTTCAACTGTTTTACCATTACGAGCTGTTACGATAGCATCTGGGAAAGTAGCGTGCTCATTAACTGCGTTGTCTGTCATAGCGAGGATACAAGTGATCTTTACGGGCGCTTTTTCAAGCACAGCTGCACGGAATGCACCGTAAACAGTTGCTGATCCACCCATATCATTTTTCATGCCTGCCATACTGGCACCTGGTTTTAAACTGTATCCACCAGTATCAAAAGTGATTCCTTTTCCAACTAAAGCAATGTGCTTAGTTTTTGAAGTAGATTTTGCTGGCTCATAAGTTAAGTGGACAAGTCTTGGCTCATAAGCTGAACCAGAATTCACAGACAAAAACATACCCATTTTTTCTTTCTGGATCTGAGCTTTGTTCAGGATCTTTATTTTTACACCTTTGAGATTTGCTTTAACATCAGCTTCAATTCTGCGAGCGTATTCTTCTGAATGTAAAAAATTCGGAGCTTCGTTCACAAAATCTTTAATAACAGTAATTGAATGACAGATATTTTTTGTCGAAGCGAGAGCCTTCTCAATTTTTGCTGCATTTTTCTTTTCTGTGTGTCCAAGGATCGCTGTCATTTCTGCTGCTTCTGATTTTTTAGATTTATATTTATCAAAAGTATAATCAGACATGAGAAGAGACTCAGCTATTAACTGAGCAGTATGAGCTTCATCTTTAACAACATTAAAGCCTGGAACATCAAAAGCGATTGTTGAATATTTTCCACCTTTAGCTGCTTTAATAACTTTTGCTACTGATTTACGGATGTCTTCAGCTGTTGCCTTGTTCTTGTCCCCAAGACCAACAACCCATACTGTTTCTCCGGTTGCACCAGAAAACGAAAGTGTCTCATCTTTTGCTGCTTTGTAGTTTTTTGCAGCTTTTAGATTGTGCCACTCTTCCTTGAGACCCTTGTCCGCCCAATGGTCGACTGAAGCAGAAGTTCCTGTTGCGGCTGGCGTTTTTGTTTTTGCAGTAGGCTTAGCGCTATTTGTTTTCTGGAAAGAGGTAAGAATTTTTAAATCTGCGCCGAGGAATTTATCCCCAACTGTGTCGAGTTTGATTTGCATGGTAGCTCCTTTAATTAATCACCCTATTCTGCCATTTCTTGATGGAAAGGTGAATCTAGAGTAACTTGTTATTTATGAAACTTTTGCTGCAAAGATATCTAGCCGCGCAATTCATTCTGCCTCTCGTGGTCAGCACGATCTTTTTCATCAGCTTCCTCCTGACTTTTGAACTCTTCCGACTAACAGAACTTCTGGTCACTCGTGATATTTCGATCTGGTTCACTACCAAACTTATTGGAAATATTGCCCTGACGTTCATTCCTCTCTCACTGCCTATAGCAGTGTTTTTCTCAACTATTTACTGCATGAACAAACTGTCGAGTGATTCTGAGTATATCGCTATGCGCGCAGGGGGGCTGACGAAATCGCGGATTATGATCCCTTTTCTCATCGTCGCCAGTATTCTTACGCTGAGTGTGTATCACTTAAACCAAAACGTGATTCCTCAATCGAATAAGGCCTTTAAACAAAAAATTAATTTTCTTACCTCTAGCGGACTTCTCGCCGGAATTAAAGAAGGCCAGTTCTTTACTCTTATTCCTAACCTCACACTCTTTGCTTCAAAATCCAGTAAGTATGGCAGGAACCTAGAAGAGGTTTTTCTTCACTTAAAAGAAAATGAAAACTCCCACAAAGTAATCTTTGCTGAAAAAGGGGAGCTTATCTTTGAGAGGTCTTCTGAAACACTTGCTGAAAAACTCACTCTCACATTGTTTAATGGAAATATTGTTGGTCAGTCAAAAGGCAAGGACCTCGAAAAAATTCTGTTTAGTAAGTATGTTTTTCCCATCACCCAAAAACAATTTGAAGAGCGATTTAGTATTAAAGAAACCATGCTTACCTCCAATGAACTTGAAGGTGTTTTAAGCATGACCGAAGCAGAGGCGCTTAAAACTTACGACTTTAATAAAAAAGAATTTTTTAATGCTAAGTATGAGTTCTGGAATCGAAAAAATGGCGCATTTGTTTGTTTTATTTTTTGTTTTCTTGGATTTACTCTTGGCATCACAGGTAACAGAGGAAAAGGGAAGAATTCAGGCTTCTTAGGTTTAATGTGCTTGATTTTCTACTATGGTTTATATTTCTCACTCGTCAGCGTGGCAAAAAAAGGCACTATTCCTATCCCCATAGCAGTCTTTACACCGATTACGATGATGACTTTTATTGGCATTTGGTTCTATCGAAAGCTAGATTGGCAGAGCTAGTCATCAGGCCACGTTTAAGTGACCTGATTAATATTGAAAACTATTGTCCTTCTTTTCTTTTTGCAGACTCATCTTCTTCTAGTTTCATCCGTTTAATGTAATCTTCAGCTGTATAAAGGATATCATCCTTTGCCTTCGGAAAGAGAGGTATTTGATACTTTTCATTGTTTTCTTCAGGGAAAACTAAACTCTTAACACCATTTTTTGTTGGAGTTTCAATCAGGTAATTATTATAAAAAATTCTTGTGACGTTCACGTTTCCAAGAAAAATTCTTATTTCATTACCTTGTAGGAATAAATCGCTGTCTTTGTTAATAATGACGCTTTCGATTGGATTAGAGTCAATTTTGTAACTAAGCCAGGTATTGCCATCTAAAGCTCTGATATAAATATTTTGCATGTCTGAGTTCAATGAATCTTTGATTTGCTTCGGCAAAATCGTTTCATCTGAATTCTCTGGGGCATCAGTTTTGACGCTGAAAAGTTTACCTTTAATTTTAAAAAAATTAACCGTTGGAAAATTTCTTTCTAATTCCGGTAAAGGCTTAACTTCAACTTTCTCTTCAACTTTAACTTCTGTTGCTGCTACCGGTGTAGTTGCTGCATCTGTTGGTACCGTTTCCACTTTTTTAGGCTCTTCCGCTTTAATTGGTTGTTTAACTAAAGCCGAACTTGATTCGATTTTTGGTCCTAGGTTTTTTACTTTTTGATCAGTCACTTCACTTTCCACGACAGAAGAAATGAGCTTGTAACCACCAACAAAAAGTAAAATAATTCCACCAAAAATAACGATGGGCAAAATTGACTTAGTGCTTTGAATGATTGAGTCACCACTCTCAATCACGTCGTGAGGTGTGGGAATTTCTTCTTTTTTTGAGGGCATCTGAGTTGAAGAACCAGGAGTCGCCATATTTTTTGTGTGGTTCAAAGCAGGAAATGGTTTACCTAAAACATTTAGATAAGTGTATTCCATCTTGTTTATAGCTTCATCAAGAGGGGTGCCCAATACTTTAACATAGCTGGTAACGAAGCCTTTAATATAGGCAGCACTTGGCATATTGGCGTAGTCGTTAGCTTCTATGGCCTTTAATATGTTGATGCTAATTTTTGTTTTCTGCGAAAGCTTTTCAAGCGTGTAGTTTTTGTCGATACGTTTCTGTTTAAGAAATTCACCGAGAAGCCCTACGGCGGGGTTAGCATTTCCGCTATCGTTTGTTTCTTGTTTGTCCATTTACTCCGTCCTTGGTGTATTAGAAATCCGGAGATTCAAGCACCTTGCGTGATGCATGAGATTCTGAAGATCTTTTATTTTCTATAGTTGTTAGTTCAATCGCTTTTTGGCGAGCCTTTTGAGCGTAATCACTTTTTTTGAAGCGAGTATCAATTTCATCTAATCTCATACGTGCATCGTCATAACGTCTTAGTTCAATAAGACTTAGCGCTTGGTAGTAGTATGGTGCCGGAGAGTCAACACAAACTCCCATTGATGCTTCCTTGAAGTTCTTGAGAGCAGAATTATATTGTCTGCGATTGTATTGAACTAAACCAAGGTGATGGTAAGCTGGGCAGTAGTTATCATCTTCTTTGATCGATTTTTTAAAATAATTTTCAGCAGCCACATTATTTTTTTTGATCTGGGATTCAATCAAACCAAGATTAAATAATGTGCGTGCTTGTTTATCGTAAGTGAGGTCTTTTAAAACTTGTTTGTAAATTTTTTCAGCATCAGCGTAGCGAGCGTTCTTATAATAAATTGAAGCAAGATTTACTTTAGCATCAGAATTGTTTTCATCAATTTTCAAAGCTTGCATGAGTGTTCTAACAGCAACTTCTTCTTCACCTTTAAAGTAGTAGGCCATTCCAAGATTATTTAAAATTTCAGCATTATCAGGATCAAGTTTATTGGCCTGAAGTAAATTTTTGAGAGCTTCAGTGTACTGCTTATCCATCAAACTTTGAGTGCCAGCACCAAAATAAAGACTTGCTTGCTTAGCATTCAAGTCATCTTGTCTAGACGCACAGGAAGTCAAAATAAGCAGTGCCATAAGATAAATACTGGCTGCTTTAAAACGTATTGATGAGAGCATAGCTCCTCCTGGCAAAATGGACTTTTACTTAGTTTAAGTAAGGGTAGCATTTTTGTAAAAAGAAAATCAGCTATTTCTCTCGAGAAAGATTAAAGATTCGTAATGAAAAGTTGAGGGAAAGAAATCAATCAAAAAAGCTTTTTTAATCGAATACCCATTTACACTCTGTAAATCTCTCACCATGGTATGAGGATCACAACTAACGTAGGCAATATTTTGAGGTTTAATCATCTCAAGCCACTCTGAAAGATTTTTTAATCCCGAACGTGGAGGATCAAGGAGCAGGTTTTCCGGTGAAAAGTTTCGTTTTCTTATTTCCTGCATGACTTTTTTTAGTGCTCCTGCATCATATAAATCCTGCGAAAGAAAGTCAGCGCCAGGAGCTTTTTGATAAACGTCGACACATAAGCGATTAGAATAACTCAAAGAATTTGAAAGATTTCCATTCCCACCAAATAAGTCAAGTAAGTCTCTGTTTGATTGTATTTTCCATTCGCTCTTTAGAAGTGATCTGCATTTTTCATTCATCTCTTGAAAAACCTGAGTAAAGCCACCTTCTGCATAGGACTTATTCCAACTCACCTTCAACTCATTTTCATGCCAGTAAATTTCGACGTGTCCTTCCGTAGGGGCAATAGGCGCTTCTTTTATCCATTGGTCATTTTCATAAAGTCTTTTCAACTCAACTAAAACTTCTTTCTCTCCAATTAGGCATTGCGGAATAGGTAAAAGGCTAAAATTCTGTGGGTCTCTCATGCCGATTAGCTTTGTTTTGAGACTATAATGCAGTTGAATGCGATTTCTATAATGGGTGCGGCGAGATGCGCCAATCACTTCAAGATTTTGTAGGGGCAGTTTTCGAAATAATTTTTCGAAGCTCTCTTTTTTATAGGCAAGTTCCTGCTCATAGCTGATGTGAAGGTAATGACAAGATGGGCAAGCGCCAAAGTGGACGCATGCAGGTTCAATTCTTTTTTCTGAGGGGTGGCCTAAAGATTTCAGTCTCGCGAAGGCGACTCCTTTTTTCTCGGAAATCACTGTCGCATCACCCTTGTCCCCAACAACGGTCTTAGGAATGAAAGTGACCTTATCTGTGAGTTTGCTAACTCCCTGTCCCAAGCTATCCATGCTGGTAATTTCGAAAGGTATAGTTACTTTTTGGTTCATGAACAAATCCTAGGATTATTAAAAAAAGAGCGTAAAATCAAGCTCATGAATTATCTTATGGGAAGATTGCCATTGTTGCTGGAATTTTTCATCAATGGCTTTTTTATCCTCGTTTATACTTTTCAAAAAGCTAATCAGGCACCTGAGCTATTAGCAAAACTTCCGATGGATCTCATCGTTAACTATGCTATTTGGGTTGTTCCACTCGTTCTCTTTATTTCTTTAGCCACAAATTTTCTTAAGTCAGATGGATTTGAAGATTTTTTCCGACGATATATTTTTTCGCTTATTATTTTTGTTCCGCTCATGATCACTTGGGGTGATATTGAGTTTATTTACTGGTTGTCCGCCGTCCATTTATTTTCAACTTTCATCTCTTTTTACGAAAAACCGGAAACTGCACCAACTCCGGCTTACGTTGGAACAAGTAGTTTTCTTTTTCGCTTGAAGTTGGCACCAGCTCAGGTCGTTTTGCTATCTTTTGGTGGCTGGATTCTTTTGGGGTCACTTATTCTCATTCTTCCCGTTTCAGCTGCTCAAGGGAAATCGATTACCTTTATTGATGCTCTTTTTATGGCGACCTCCGCTACTTGCGTGACCGGTTTGTCATCCATTTCTTTGCCAGATGAGTTCAGTATTTTTGGTCAGATGATTATGCTTATCCTGACTCAGGTGGGTGGACTAGGGATCATGACACTTTCAAGTTCTCTGGCCGTTATTATGGGTAAAAATCTTCAGATGAGAGAGCAGGTCATCATGCAGGATGTTCTCGATACTTCTGGTTCAGAAGAGTTATTAAGTCTTATTGTTGATATTATTCGCTACACATTTGTTATCGAATTCATTGGTGCCATGATTTTAACGATCGGATTTTATCAGGAAGGTTTTGAAATTGGTCAGGCCTTGTACTTTGGGTTCTATCATTCAATCATGGCGTTCTGTAATGCCGGTTATGCCCTTTTCAACAACAATCTTGAAGACTTTAAATTCGAGCCACTGATTTCAATGACCGTAGCATTCCTTATTATTTTTGGCGGTATTGGCTTTTCAGTCATGAAAGATATTCTGACTACTTTTAAATCAAAAAGATCTTTTAAAACACTATCTGTCCATACGAAAATTGTCCTCTCTGTTAATACACTTCTCCTCGCATTTGGAACAATTTATCTTTTTTTCGGTGAGTTCCTTCACGCCTTTGAGGCGATGACAATGTGGGAAAGACTTCAAGTTTCTTTTTTCCAGTCTGTCACACCTCGAACGGCCGGATTCAATACGATTAACCTAAATTCGCTGCATCCTCACAGCCTTTATATGTTAATCATACTTATGTTCATCGGAGCTTCTCCAGGCTCAACAGGTGGTGGTATCAAAACCACAACTCTTGCTGTCTTACTTCAGTCTGTTACGGCGACGCTAAGAGGTAAATTTGACGTGGAGATTTTTGAAAGAAAAATTCCTCCGGCAACGGTCGTGAAATCGATTGCGATTTTTATTATTTCACTTCTCGTGGTAAGCGTAGGTATCTTAATTATGATGCGTCTTGAGCCCGATAAAAGTTTTCTAGCTATCTTTTTTGAAGTCACCAGTGCGTTCGGAACAGTTGGACTTTCACTTGGAATTACACCTTTCCTGACAGTCCTAGGGAAATTAACGATCATAATAATGATGTTTGTAGGCCGAGTTGGACCACTCACTCTCGTTCTTGCAGTCGGATCAAAAAATGCAACACCAAATGAAGTTGAATACCCAGAAGGGAAAGTATTAATAGGATAACTTATGATTGTAGCTGTTATTGGATTAGGAACATTTGGCGCTAAGACCGCCGTTAGACTTTTTGAAAAAGGCGCTGAAGTTCTCGCCATCGATTCCAATCCGGAATTAGTGGATAGAATTAAGGATAAAGTCTCTCACGCTATTTGTATTGATGTGACTCAGGAAAGATCCCTCCGTGCCGTAAACATTTCTGATGTTGATACCGCGATTGTTGCGATCGGTGACAACATCGAGATGAGTATCATGTCGGTTGCTATGCTGAGGAAGCTTGGTGTTGGACGAGTTATTGCTCGTGCTACCACTCAAATGCACGAGCACGTGTTAAGAGAAATTGGGGCTTCTGAAATCATAAAAGTTGAAGAAGAAATGGGTGAAATTGTGGCCAGCAAAATCGCAGCACCACACGTTTTACAGCGTTATAATTTTGCGGCTGGCTATTCTATCGTTGAATTAAGACTTGGGCGATCTTTTGAAGGTAAAACATTAGTTGAATCACAAATTCGTCAGAATTATTCCTTAAACATTGTCGCTCTTCAAAAACGTGTTCCCTATATTAGTGAAGAAGGCAAAGCTGCTTATCGGGTTGTGATCAATGATTCACCACTTCCTATGGATGTGATTGAAGCTGATGATATTGTCGTTTTAGTTGGTAGTGAAAAAAACCTGGATCGTTTGTTCCAGGATCTTGAAGAAGTGTAAACGGAGTAAATATGCAACTGTCTCTCAAGCGCCGCGTGGCCTTAAGCTTTATTATCGCGAACGTCGTTGTTCTTGTGATGGGCTTCACAGTTTTTTTCTTCCTGGATTCCCTGAATAATCAGATTTCTAACATTACAGTGAATTCGAACAAGATTTCATTGTTAACGGATGAAGTGCGAATTTCAGCAGTTTCAATTTTAAAAATGCAGAAAAAAATCCTGACTTCAAAACCGACAGGCGAAGATTTAAAACGTCTTGAAAATCTTTGTGAAGGTTTTCAATCTCAGCTCCAGCGCTTAGATAGTTTTTATACAGAAGTAGAAGCTAAAAAAATTATTTCAAAAATGCAGGGTTATGTTGATTCACTCAAAACAATCGTAAGTAAATCGTCTCTTTTTTATCGCGACGGTGAAGGCATTTCGACCATCAACGAATTAACGGATAAAATTTTAGAAGCTTTCTCTGAATTTCAGGATATTCAGTATTTTCAAAATGAGCAGCGAGATAAGCAAGTGAAGGCAATCATCGGTGAAACTCGCCGAAATATGCTTATTACTTTGATCATTACTTTCCTTGGAACAATCCTTTTGTCTCTCGTTGTCCCTGGAAAAATTTCAATGCCTTTCAAAAAAATCAACGATGCCGTCCGAGAACTCCAGGAAGTGAACTTCGACGTTTCAATCTACTACGACCAGGATGATGAGATCGGAGAACTCGCTCGCGAGCTTAATAAAATGATCATCAATATGAAAAAGTTTGAACAACTCCGGACTGATAGAATTTCTGTCGAACATCGTAAGTTTGATACCTTGGCGAATATGGTGAAGAAAAACATCATGATTGCTAACGCCAAAGGAGAGCTTATCTATATGAATAACCCGATGTACTCGACTTTAGAGATGCAATCGGAAGATGTTCTCAATAAAAACATCACGGATACTCTTATTCCTGACTCGATTGTTGAAACCTTTGAACTAGCGATTAAGCGCCGCTCAAAAATCGAAAATGCTGAAATCACGATTCCCAAGCGTAAGAAAGTCATAGATCCTGTCACCGGAGAGTACATATTTGAGGAAACCGATGAGGCCTACCATGGCTATGCCAACGTGATCCCCATCCGAGCGAAGGAGTCTAACTTAGACTATTATATGATGATTATATCTAAAGAAGTTTTTGTTTAAGCCTTTGTGATAGGGTATATTGACCCGCAACAATATAAAGGTTCAAGAGTACACTAATGGATATCAGTCTCATTCGTAATTTTTCAATTATTGCCCACATTGATCACGGTAAATCTACTTTAGCGGATCGTATTATCGAAATGACGAAGTCGATCACTAATCGTGAGAAGACAGATCGTTTGCTTGATAACATGGATCTTGAAAAAGAGCGTGGAATTACCATAAAAGCGCAAACTGTTCGTCTTGCTTATAAAGCAAAAGATGGAAAAACGTATTCATTTAATTTGATCGATACTCCGGGACACGTGGATTTTACCTACGAAGTGTCGCGCTCACTTGCATCGTGCGAAGGCGCACTTTTGATTGTCGATGCTTCTCAAGGTATCGAAGCTCAAACTCTTGCTAACGTGTACATGGCACTTGAAAATAATCTTGAAATCCTTCCAGTGATTAACAAGATTGATCTTCCCCATGCTGATCCAGAAAAAGTGAAAAAAGATATTGAAGATGTTATCGGTATCGATGCTTCTGAGGCTCCCCTGGTTTCAGGAAAATCAGGTATCGGAGTTGATATTCTTCTTGAAGAAATCGTTAAAAAAATTCCTCACCCTAAAGGTCAGTCTGATAAACCACTTCAGGCGCTGATTTTCGATTCATGGTTTGACCCATACAGAGGCGTAGTTGTCCTTGCTCGTATTATGGAAGGAACAATCAAAGTAAAAGATAAGATTCACTTTAAATTTCGTGGAGCTGATTACGAAGTTTTAAAACTTGCTGTGAATCAGCCTTTCTACCTCGAAGTTCCGGAATTAGGAGCAGGCGAAGTGGGGATGATTGTTTGCGGAATCAAAACTGTTCGCGACGTAAAAGTCGGGGATACGATTGTTCATACAGATAAAAAAGATACCACTTCTACTTTAGCTGGTTATAAAGAAATTAAACCAATGGTTTTCTGTGGAGTCTTCCCGGTTGATTCTGAGGAATATGAAGATCTCAAAGAAGCACTCGAAAAACTCGCCTTAAATGATTCATCCTTTACCTACGAGCCGGAGGTTTCACAAGCCTTGGGCTTTGGTTTCCGTTGTGGATTCTTAGGTCTCTTACACATGGATATTATCCAGACCAGACTTGAGCGTGAGTTTAACCTTGTTCTTATTTCAACAGCACCTTCATGTAATTATGAAATTCACACCACAACTGGTGATGTATTCATGATTGATAACCCGTCTAAGCTTCCAGAGCCGACTCAGATCGATATGATCAAAGAGCCGACAGTAAAACTATCGATTCATTTACCAAATGATTACGTTGGAAAAATTATTAAGTTATGTGAAGACCGTCGTGGTCGCGATCAAAATATTAATTATATTACTGAAGACAGAGTGCAACTCACGTACGTGTTGCCGCTTTCAGAAATGATGTTTGATTTCTATGACCAGCTTAAGTCGTTATCTAAGGGTTATGCCTCAATGGATTACGAGCTCAATGAATACATGGAATCTGACATGGTGAAACTCGACGTCTTGATTAACGGGGACAAGGTCGATGCTCTTTCCATGATCACTCACAGAAGTAATTCAGCTCAAAGAGGTAAGGATTTGACCTTCAGATTAATGAAGGTTATTGACCGCCAGCAGTTTGATATCGCCATCCAGGCGGCCATCGGTTCCAAGATCATTGCTCGTGAATCTATCAAGGCGCTTCGTAAGAACGTTCTCGCTAAATGTTATGGTGGTGACGTTTCACGTAAACGTAAACTCTTAGAGAAGCAAAAAGAAGGGAAGAAGCGGATGAAAATGGTCGGGAATGTCGAAATTCCTCAAGAAGCCTTCTTGGCAGTTTTAAAGACTGAAGAGTAGAATATCTCATGCTTGATATTGTCCATGACCATTTAGACCGAGTTTTAGGCCTGTATACACAAGGTCAGTTTTTCGCCGACTTGAAAGAGGCGAAAGATAAGTATTTTTCTCTCACCGGAAAACTCGATGAAGATAAAGATGAATTCGAATCACGAATGAATTCATTCAATGATTGGTACATCTTTCAATATCGTCAGAAAGATGGTTCAAAAGTTATCGAAGAATATATTCGCAATAACCAACTTGAAGAAGAGCTTTCACAGGCACTTTTAAATGTTAACCATTCTCTTTTTGAATTCACTAAGACAAGTTTCAGAAAGCAGGTTGTTTTAAACGACATCCTCCACGATGAAAAAATTGTTTTGAAAAAAGATCACCCGACAATCAGTTTAATGGAAGGTGATGTGTTCTCTGGTCGTGTGATTAAGTTCAAAGGCGAGTATTTTCTCCTGAAGGGCGTTTGTACTCTTCCTCAGGGGGTAAAATCCATCCTTAAGAAACAATCTAAAAAAGTGCGTAAGCTTAATAGCTTTGAAGAAGAGTTGAAATTCTTACTTCAGCTTGAATCACTAAAGACCAAAGCGATGCACTACTCACACATCGATCCGACTAAAATTTTCATATTTGCTTAATTAATTATTAGATGCAACTTTAGGATTTTTTGCTTTCGTCAGAACGTAAGGGATCACTCCAAAAACATTTATCACAAGTGTTACGACGAAATACAAATTAAACAGCGATGCTCCATTGTCTATTCCTGAAAACTCAAAAAGTTTTTGAAAAATAGCGTGCCCAACTCCTAATCCTGAAGGAGCTACTGGCAACGCAAGAGTCATAAGTCCTAAGGGAATGAAGGCGAGTGCTTGTACAAAATCCATACGACCATTCACAAACGGGCCGATCAAAAACCAGAAAATAAGAACTCCGATAAACTGAACAACTAAAGACACTCCGATCGCCTTAAGCATTTGGGATTTAATCATCACAAGATCATCCCATAGTGAAATGATTTTCTGGAAAATCGAGGGAAGTATTGTTGCCTCACATCTTTGTAAAAACTTACGTATCAAGTGATGGCCAAAAAAGAAGGTTGTGAAAGATAGGATCACCAGAACTGCCAACCCATAGTTCATATTTAAGAGTGGCTTCATCGCTGGAGCATTCTCCAGGATATGTGGTCCGAAAAGAAGTGAGCTCAACCCAACTAATAAGATGAGCCCTGATAAACCCATCACGCGATCAATAAGAATCGACGCAAAAACAAACTTCTTGGAAAAACTTGGATCAAACTTTTGCACGTACAGAATTTTTACTAAATCACCACTGACACTTCCTGGAAGAACAGAGCTGAAAAATTGCCCAATCCATGTGATGCGAAACAATCCAGACAGGGGCAATGTGACTTGAGCGCGTGCTCGTAAAATGGTTTCCCAACGATATGAGATTAAAACAAAATTGATGAGAATAAGCCCTACAGAAGTCATCACTGCAAGAGGGTGTTCCTGAAGCCGTGCCAGGAGTTTAAAATCGAGTTTTCCTGAGCTGATAAGCCAATAGATCAATGCAGCAGCAATCAGGATTTTAGCGGTGTTTAGAAAAAAGGTTTTCAGCATGGCCCTTTGATCTTATAACTGGACAGTAAATAGGTAAATTTTAAATTGAGGGCGCTATGAAGATAGGTGTAGTTCAACTTAAATCAATTCTGGAACCAGCTCAAAATCTTTTAACTATCAGGAAGTTCTTGGTAGAGGCAAAGTCCCAGGATGCAAAAGCTGTTTTCTTGCCGGAAGTTTTTTATTCTGTTTCGGATGGCACTAAGCCCTCGCCTTACCTGGTTGAAGGAAAAAATGAGCATTATCTCGCAATCCAAAATCTTGCGAAAGATTCTGGTCTCTATATCCTGGGTGGATCTGCTGCCACACTAGTGGATGGTAAAGTGATGAACCGCTCTTATAATTTTGGACCGGATGGAGCTGAGCTCATGCTTTACGATAAGATGAATCTCTTCGCTGTCGATTTATCAAAGCACACAAGCCAGACAGTTATTGATGAGGCCAAAATATATACGGCAGGTTCAACTCCAAAAATTCTTCCTATTGGTGATTTTAAAATCGGACTTTCGATTTGTTTTGATCTTAGGTTTCCTGAATTATTTCGTTCTTACTCTTATCAAGGTGCTAACGTTCTTTCTATCTCCTCTGCCTTCACTGTCCCGACCGGTAAAGCGCATTGGCACACACTCTTAAGAGCTCGTGCAATCGAAAATCAATGCTACGTTATTGCTTCTGCCCAGTGGGGTCAGCATAATGAAAAAATCAGTACTTTCGGTCACTCGTTGGTTGTTGATCCGTGGGGGGAAATTATCTTAGACGCTAGTGAAGGAGAAAAAATTATTTACGCTGAACTTAGTTTGGAAAAAATTGAAGCGATAAGATCACGTTTAAATGTGCTCAGAAATCCGCGACTTTAAAACTACATGTAGGGATTAGTTCCACTTTGATGATCAGTAACGTCTACGACTTCTGTGATGTCCGGAAAGTTTTGTTTGATCAAAGTTTCAATACCACCCTTCAAAGTTGCTTTTGAACTTGAGCAGCCCTGACAGCCTCCGAAAAATTTGACGAATAATTTATTGTTATCAACGTCGATAACTTCAACATTTCCCCCATGCTGTGCAAGGGCAGGACGTATTTGTTGGTCGAAAAGTTTCTCAATTTGAGTGATCATAGATCAACTGTAGCAGCTAAAGGCTTCTTTGACTTTGGAAATCTCTTAGAAGAGCACCCAAGTGCTTAGGTCTGCTCGCACTTCCGTAGGTAAAGGGCGGTACCCACGTAAGACTTTCGATAACTCCCTCAGCTGTAATCTTATAAATCAGACCAGCTTCAGGTGAACCAGCGAAAAACCAACTAGGGCGGTTGCTTTCAGAGTCTTGCATATCCATTTGAACCAGAGACAATTTTTTCATCTCAGGATCCTGGATTTTTAGCATGCGGTGAAATTTAACTTTCGCCGATGACATTTTCTCATCACGAAGAGTAATGAAAAGTTCGGAGCCGTCTTCCAAAATATAGGTCAGTTGATTGCGATATTGGGCAGACGGAGTGCCGAATGATTTTTCCATGTCACGAACAGTCATCCCCAAACGTATTGGATCGAGGTTAAGTGGACGTTCAATTTTATTCTGTGCAAATTGATATGCCGCAAAAACCAAACAGATTGTCAGAACCAGATATGAACCATACTTCATGGACAAACCTTTTTCAGAACTAAATTGATTTAATAATTTAATCGCTTTGGGCGCTTTCTGGCCAGATGAATAATATACAGAGCAACAAATCTTATTTGAAAATAACGGAGAGTCTTAACAAATCCTGAGGTTTGAACAAAATATCTTTTATTCCACTCTCTAACAGTTGTTTAGTGTCCATCGTTGGTTCACCGGTGAGTAGGTAAAATGGTATGTGTTTTCCTTGTTCTTTAAGCGCCATAAACAAATCCATTCCACTCATGCGAGGCATTTGGAAATCACATAAAATAGCATCTGGTGTTTCTTTTTGAAGATACTCAAGAGCTTCCTGGCCTGAATTCAAACTGACGGTTTCGTGCCCTAAGTGCTGCAGTTCAAAGCCCAAAATATAACAAATATCTTTTTCATCATCGACGATCAAAATTTTCATTCGACTTATTATAGGTGATTGTCGGCCAAATGGTTAGTGCTCATGTGAAATAAGGAGCTTGAAAGTTCAATTCAACTCAATAGATGCCAACTTTATGCCTTATAAAGGCAAGATGCTCACAAACTCTCAAGACCTCATCATCCTTACCTCTCCTCCGGCCTCAGGCAAAACCTATTGGATTGCAAAATTAAAGGAGTCCAAAAAAAGTGACAAGATTTTAGTCATATCTCCTTTGCGCGCTCTGGCAGATGAGTGCAAACAAATGTGGGGCACTGAAATCTTAGTCATGACTCCAGAGGAATGGCTCGGTAAAAAAACTTTTTGTGATGTCGTTATATTTGATGAATTTCATCTCTTCTTTTACTGGGGAGATTCTTTCAGACCATCAATGTGGGAAGTGTTTTTTGAATTATCTCTTTTTAGTTCTGAAACCTATCTTCTTACTGCAACCTTATCAGAAAAAATGCGAATGGAGATTAGTTTATTTTCATCTCAGTATGATTCCATTTTTTGGCATGATCACGGCAACCAACAATTAAAGTTCAAACCTTTTAGTTATATAAAAGCACCAGATAAAAAGTGGATCCAAAAACAAATTGAAAATGAATCCAAGCAAAAAGATGTAAAACTCATTTTCTGTCAGTACCGAGATGAGGTGGTGGACTTAGAAACAAAACTTTCAAAACTTGGCTTTGCTTGTTTGTCCTGCATCGGAGGAGAGTCAAAACTCATGGCGGGTAAATTAAAAAATAATCCTCATCCAGATTTTATCATCGCGACGACTGTTTTAAGTCACGGAGTCAATCTTCCAGAAATCAGAAAAATCTATTTTTTATACAAGGTAGAAAATTTAGATTTTTGGATTCAGATGGTTGCTCGCGGAGGCAGAAATGGGCAAAAGTACGAAGTTATTGCTCTTGAGCGACCTCATCAACTGCCATGGAATTCCCTGCATAATTTCTTCAAACTCTGTTGGACAAGTCTCAGGTCTAAAATGTCGCCATCTCAGCTATTTCTCAATTGAATGGGTGGACGAGGACCAATGTTTGTAACAAAATAGGTCATGGTTTTTGAAGGCATTGTCGTCCACAAAGTCCCCTATAAAGAGCGCGATCTGATCGTTAAGCTTCTCCTGCGAAATGGACTAGTGGGAAGCTTTTATATTTACGGCGGCCAAGGCGGCGGCAAAAATCACAAACCGACTATTTTTGAAATCGGATCAATGGTCAAAATCATGATCAAAGATCAAAGAACAAAAATTGATTCATCAGATTTAATGATTTCAGCAGAACATCAGCGTGTTTGGGAACCCCAATCCATTCGACATGATATCAGAGCTTTTTATCTGGTTTGTATGTATTTTGAACTCATTCAAAAGTTCTCTATTCCTTTCCAGCAAGGTACTAGTGATTACGATAATAATGATCATGAAGGAATATTCTCCGTTGTGAGTAACGCGCTTTTTTACATGGAAGATTCGCTTGTAAAAAAACAATTCAATGCTCACCAACACTTAACACTATTTATGGTGAAGCTCCTTTTCCATCTTGGGATTATGCCTGATACAGATAATTGTTCTTACTGCCAGGCTGATTTGATGGAGAATGAATCGGTCGTTTTTCTAGCGGCGAATGGGCAGTTTGCCTGCCACCAATGCTCTCAGGGAGATAATGAGAAAGGCTTTTTGTTACGAATTAAAAAAGGCTATCAGACAAAATACCAGGATTACGCAGCTTTCTTAGGAACAAATTTTTCAGAGTGTGACAAATTGATTCAATACTTTTGTCATCAATATCATCTAAGGCCCGTGGAACTAAAATCTTACGGGCTACTTTTTAAGTGAATTCGCAAAATCCATCAGTGTTTTAAAAAAGGGAAATTCACTGCCATGGTTGTGGCGAACTTGAATGCCATGAACACCAGCATTTTTTCCTGCTTCAGCATCAATTAATTTATCTCCCACCATGTAACAGTGGTCTGGGCTCAAATGATATTTTTCGATGAGATCTAAAATCATCTGACCTGAGGGTTTGCGGCAAGCACATTTGTCATCCGGAGAGTGCGGGCAAATGGCAAAATCTTTAAAAGGAGTAAGCTTGTGCTCTCGTAAATCATTTTGAAGTTGTTTATGGACGACGTAAACATTCTCGAGTGAAAAGTATCCACGGCCTACACCAGATTGATTGGTGACTATAAACAATTCGTAACCCAGATACTGGAAAAGTTGCAGCGCTTTCAGAGTGTCTGGAAAGTATTCCATCTCTTCCACACGCGAAAGATAATTCTTATCCAGGATAAGCGTACCGTCACGATCCAGGAAAATGGCTTTCCGCGTTTTAATTTACTTAGCCTCCGTTAAAGCATAAGATGTCCCATGCTCAAAGTTCTTAAGTTAATGTTCCCATATCTTCGTCCTTTTTGGAAGGAGGCCTTGTTCGCAACCCTCCTCGCGTTCCCTTTGGCAGCGATTAAGGCCTACGAAGCTTATTTGGTTAAGGACATTTTTGATAAAGGCTTTGCAGCTGGCTCCTCTTCAGCTGACGCTATCAAGCTCGCTATGATCCTGGTTGGGCTTGGAATCATCAATTACCCCCTTCGTTACTATCATTATTTTGGTTTAAGGCAGGTTGTTGATAAGTCCACCCGACGGATTCGTTCCCGCATTTACCAAAAGTTTCAGAATCTTCCTGCCAAATACTACTCTCAAACCAAGCAGGGAAATCTCATCTCAACAATCATGAGTGATACTCAGGTATTCTCAGAGGCCTTTAAAAATTCTCTGGAAGTTATCCGTGAACCAGTAACGGCGATCTCACTATTAGGTGTCGCTTTTTATCATGACTGGCAACTAACCCTCATTATTTTTGCCACTGCCCCTTTGTTCATACTCACTCTTCATTACTCCGGTAGAAGAATTCGTAAATATGTTTTGAAGGCTCAGCAAGATAATGCCGAGATGACTCATATCGTGAGTGAAGCTCTTGGTGGGCAGAAAATCGTTAAAGCATTTGGGTTAAAAGATTATATCGTCATGCGCTTTGAAAAAGCTCAAGAGAGTCTTCTCTTTCATCGTCGTCAATCCAACTCTGCGGAAGAATTATCTCATCCACTCGTGGAACTTATTGGCTCATTTGCTTTTGCAGGTGTGATTATTTTTGCACATCACCGCATAAGTTCCGGCGAGCTTACAACCGGCGGATTTATTTCTTTTGTAGCTGCTCTTGCGATGTTTATGGATCCAGTCAGACGTTTTAGTAAAGCAAATGCTAAATTAAATCAGGCACAGGCCGCTGCGATTCGAATCTTTGGACTCTTAGATGTAGAAGAAGAACCGCAAGCAAGCCTTAAAGAGTTTTCTGATTTAAAAGAAACAATAGAATTTAGAAACGTGACGTTTTCTTATGGGGAAGGGACTGTCTTGAAAGACTTCAACCTAACCATTCGAAAAGGTCAGAAGATTGGTCTGGTTGGTCTTTCAGGTTCAGGTAAATCAACGCTAGTGAGTTTGCTCTTAAGACTTTACGAAGTGAATGAGGGTGCTATCTTAATCGATGGTGTCGATATTAAAGAGTATAATCTCCCTTCTATCCGTCGTGTTTTTGGACTCGTCAGCCAGGATATTTTTCTCTTCAACGATACCGTGCGAGAAAATTTAACAACTGGTGATAAGCACACTGATGAAGAAATTCGTCATGCGCTCGAAATTTCTTATGCGTGGGAATTTGTCAAAGATTTACCTCAGCAACTTGAAACGTCGATTGGAGACCGCGGTCTTCGTTTATCTGGTGGTCAATCCCAGCGCTTAACGATTGCTCGCGCCTTCCTAAAAGCACGCGACGTTCTGCTTTTTGATGAGGCGACATCAGCGCTTGATAATGAATCTGAAAAAATTGTTCAAGCAGCTTTGGAACGTGTGGCCGGTCATAAAACAGTGATTGCTGTTGCTCACAGACTTTCGACACTTAAAGATTTTGACCGCATTGTTGTGATGAAAGACGGGCGCAAGATTGAAGAGGGAAGTCATCCTGAGCTTTTACAAAATGATAGTGAATACAAAAAACTCTACGAGCTCTCTCAACGCGATTAATTTTCAGAGCTTTTTGTAAACTTCTTTTCTATGTCCAACCTTTATAATTTTGATCATCAAAATATCGTTATTAACACTGTAAATGATTCGATAGTCCTGGACTCTCAAGCGGAAATATCCTTGAGCTCCCTGGAGCTTTTTAATATTGAGTAAATCACTGTAAGGATTAATAGATAAAAAAAGAATAGCTTCAGAGAGCTTAAAAGCGTCTTGCTTGGGCAAAGCTTTTAATTCTTTTGCCGCTGACTTAGTAAACTGAACCTGATACTTTGACATTATTTTAAGCTTTTAAGAACTTCCTCAAAACTAATCACATCTTCGTTTTCACGAAGCTGGATCGCTTCCAGGTCAATCTCGTCTTCGATAGTCTGGAGAATCGCCTCTTCTACGACATGCTGAATTTTTTTGCCATGTTTTTTGCAGTACTCAGTTAGAGCTTTTTTAGTTTTGAAATCTATCGTGACGGTCATGGTGGTTTGTTTCATATTTGCTATTCTAACACAAACATTGGAAAAACTTTTATTTAATTTTAATTCCAACTATTCTGGCTAAATAGCTGTTTACTTCGTCTCGCTGCAATAACGGGTTAACTCTCTGCGAAGCTTAAATATTGGCGGAGCTTCCATCAATTCCCTAGAGGCACGGGTGATGACTGCCAAGTTTAGATTTTTGAGTTCCAAAATATTAGTACTTTCTACTCCCCCAATGAACCTTGGTTGTGTTAAATTTTAAGCGAATTCATCACCCAGGAGTGCATAATGTCAGAAGAGAATCTTAAATCGATGGCCGATCTTGTCGCCCATTCTAAAAGTCGCGGTTTTATTTTTCAAAGTTCAGAAATTTATGGCGGTTTAGGTTCTTGCTGGGACATGGGTCCGCTTGGTGTTGAATTAAAAAACAACGTGAAACAAACTTGGTGGAAGGCGATGACGTTTCGTGATGACATTGACGGCATCGATGCTTCGATTCTCATGCACCCACTTGTATGGAAAGCTTCAGGTCACGTTGATAACTTCACTGATCCTATGGTGGATTGTAAATCTTGTAAAGGCCGTTTCCGCGCTGACAACATTGATATGACTGCCGGTTGCCCCACTTGTAAGGCAAAAGATTCTTTTACTGAGCCAAGAAATTTTAATTTGATGTTTAAAACTCAGATGGGTCCCGTTGAGGATTCGTCTGCTCTTGTTTATCTTCGTCCTGAAACAGCACAGGGTATTTTTGTAAACTTCCCGAATGTTCAGCAAACGATGAGAAGAAAACTTCCATTCGGTATTGCTCAAATCGGAAAAGCTTTCCGAAATGAAATCACTCCTGGAAATTTTATTTTCAGAACACGTGAGTTTGAACAAATGGAAATGCAATATTTCATCAAGCCCGGCACCCAAGCTGAAGCTATGGAGCAGTGGAAAGAAATCCGTTGGAACTGGCATTTAAATAATGGTCTTCGTAAAGAAAGACTTCAGTGGAAAAAACATGATTCTCTTGCTCACTACGCTGATGCTGCTTTTGATATTGAATATCAATTTGCTCATGGCTGGGGAGAAATGGAAGGGATTCATTCACGCACAGACTTCGATCTTAAACAGCACGAAGAATTTGCGAAGAAAAATCTTCACTACACCGATCAGATGGATGGGAATAAAAAATACATTCCATACGTTCTTGAAACATCTGTTGGATGTGACCGTTGTATGCTTGCCATCATGAGTGATGCTTACAGAATGGAATTTCCTGGAGACCCTGAAAAAGAAAGAACAGTGATGAAGTTTAAACCATCACTTGCTCCAATCAAAGCATCGGTCATGCCACTTATGAAGAAGCCTGATCTTGAAGGTCCTGCAACAGCACTTCTGCGCGAACTTCAAAAAGATTTTAAGTGTGAGTACGATACAGCTGGCTCAATTGGTAAGCGTTACCGCCGGCAGGACGAGATTGGTACACCAGCCTGTATCACAATTGATTTTGATACTCTCACCGATCACGCTGTTACCATCCGTGATCGCGATACGATGGTTCAGGAAAGAGTTGCTCTTGATAAAGTTAAAACATATTTAAAAGAAAAATTTTCTCTTTAAAGGTGATATCTTATGAAAAAATGGGTTTATAAATTTTCTTCTGAACTGACTGATGGAAACAAAGACATGAAAGCACTCCTTGGGGGTAAAGGTGCAAACCTCGCTGAAATGTGTTCCATGAAACTTTCTGTGCCACCTGGGTTCACGGTGACGACAGAAGCTTGCCTGGATTTTTATAAAACTAATAAAGAAATTTCGAAAGATATCAGGGACCAAGTTTCCGAAGGCCTTGGTTGGGTTGAAAAACTAACCGGCAAAAAATTTGGAGACGTAGAGAATCCACTTCTTTTCTCAGTCCGCTCGGGTGCTCGTGCTTCGATGCCCGGAATGATGGATACAGTTTTAAATCTTGGTCTCAATGACAAAACAGTCTTTGGTATGGCGAAAAAAACCAACAACCCACGCTTTGCCTGGGATGCTTATCGCCGCTTTATCCAGATGTACTCAAATGTTGTTCTCGGAATTAATACCTCTCATCTTGAAGCGAACATGGAAGATCTTAAAGAAGCTCGTGGTGTACACGAGGATACAGACCTTACAGCAAAAGATTTAGAAGAGCTCGTGAGCGTATACAAATCAGTCATCCTGGAAGATCACGGTATTGTTTTCCCGCAAGATCCAATGGAGCAATTATGGCGCGCGATCGCTGCTGTTTTTGGTTCGTGGAATAATAATCGTGCGATGAAATATCGTGAAATGAACAGCATCCCTCATGATTGGGGAACGGCCGTGAATATTCAATCGATGGTTTTCGGAAACATGGGTGATACATGTGCTACCGGTGTTTGCTTCACACGTGATCCATCAACGGGTGCAAAAAAATTCTTTGGTGAATTTTTAGTTAATGCTCAAGGTGAAGACGTCGTAGCGGGGATCAGAACTCCTCAGCCGATTAATGATGAATCAAAAATGGAATCTAACAAACATCAGAAAACACTTCAGGAAGTTATGCCTTCTGCTTACGCTGATTTAGTTGAAGATTATAAAATGCTTGAGAGGCATTACAAAGATATGCAGGATATCGAGTTTACCATTGAGAATGGTAAACTTTATATTCTTCAAACTCGAAATGCGAAACGTACAGTAAACGCTGCCTTAAAAGTGGCTGTTGATTTAGTCGCAGAAGGTTTGATTACAGAGCAAGAAGCTATTTTAAGAATCCCGCCTGAAGATTTGAATCACCTTCTTCACCCACGCCTCGATCCAAATGCTCAGAAAAAAACAATTGCGACTGGTTTGCCAGCTTCACCAGGAGCAGCTTCAGGTCAGATGGTTTTCACATCAACAGCTGCAGAAGAGTGGCATAAGCTTGGTAAAAAAGTTGTTCTTGTACGTGCTGAAACTTCTCCGGAAGATATCGGTGGTATGGTTGCTTCAACTGGAATCTTAACAGCACGTGGGGGGATGACATCTCACGCAGCCGTTGTGGCCAGAGGAATGGGTAAGCCCTGTGTTGCCGGATGTACGGCACTTCTGATTAATGAAAAAGATAAAACACTTACTGTTAAAGGTAAGGTTTATAATGAAGGTGATTACATCACTTTCGATGGAGCAAACGGCGAAGTGTATGAGGGAGTTGTACCTACGATTGAAGCTTCTATCACGGCTGACTTTGCGACGTTCATGAAATGGGCAGACGCTACTCGTAGACTTCGTGTCAGAACCAATGCTGATACACCTGAAGATGCAAAAGTTGCGATTCAATTTGGTGCAGAGGGAATTGGTCTGTGCCGAACTGAGCACATGTTCTTTGCACCTGAAAGAATTATCGCTGTTCGTGAAATGATTTTTGCTGAAAATGAGAAAGATCGTAAAAAAGCTCTTGATAAGCTTCTTCCTTTCCAGCGTTCTGATTTTACCGGCATTTTCAAAGAGATGAGCGGATTACCTGTTAATATCCGCCTTCTTGATCCACCTCTTCACGAGTTCTTGCCTCATTCTGAAAAAGATCAGAAAGAGCTTTCTGAAGTTCTTGGCATCAACATGAAGGCGATCAAAGAGCGAAACGACGCTCTTCACGAGTTCAATCCTATGCTTGGCCACCGTGGTTGTCGTCTTGCTATCACTTATCCGGAAATTTATGTGATGCAGGTGAGAGCAATTATTGAAGCTGCGATTGAATCTGAAAAAGTAGGAGTTAAAGTTTTCCCTGAAATCATGATTCCTCTGACTTCAGAACTTCGTGAATACTCTGTGATTAAAGATGAGTGCAAAGCAGAGATCGAAAAAGTCTTTAAAGAAAAAAATCACAAAGTTAAATATAAAATGGGAACTATGCTTGAGCTCCCACGCGCTTGTATCATGGCGGGTGAAATTGCTCGCGAAGCTGAATTCTTCTCATTCGGAACCAATGATTTAACTCAAACAACTTTTGGTCTTTCTCGTGACGATGCTGGTAAGTTTTTACCAAGCTACACTCAGAGAAGCATTTACCCACGTGATCCTTTTGTTTCTATTGATCAGCCTGGTGTTGGATTCCTGATGAAGCACGCCATCTCTGAAGGTAAAAAAACAAATCCAGATATTCACAACGGGATCTGCGGAGAGCATGGGGGAGAACCTCAATCAGTTGAGTTCTGCCACACCATCGGTCTTGATTATGTAAGTTGTTCGCCTTTCAGAGTGCCGATCGCAAGATTAGCTGCTGCTCAAGCCGTTTTAAGAAAATAACAACTTATTCATGAAAGATTTGATTCATATTATTTCGACTCTTATGCCTGCGGGGCCCATGGATGCCATGGGCGTCGGAATAATTGATTTTAACAAAAAATCTTTCGAAGCTTTTGAGGCGAACACTTTTAATCATGAAGTTCAATTTGTAAGCGAACCAAATCTTTATTTTGACCTCGCTTCACTAACTAAGCCTCTTACGAATTCATTATCTTATTTTCTGAATAAAAATAGTTTTGATGAAAAGACCGAGCTTTGCTTAAGCCACCGCGGTGGTCTTCCCGCCTGGGGACTTCTTCCCAAAAAAAGCTGGAAAGAACAAATCCAAAACTATGCTGTGAAAGAAAGCGAAACTTTGTATTCTGATTTTTCAGCTTTAAGGGTCATGCTCGAGCTTGAAAACAAGGGTGTTCACCAAAAATCCCTTTGCCAGAAAGTCTGGGATAAAGAAACCCTCTACTGGACTGAGCTTCCCGTCTGGTACCCAAAGCCCCAATACGGATATAAAAAGAGTCTTCCTAATATCGGCGAAGTTCACGATCCGAATGCATGGACGATTGGAGAGTTCTGTAGCCACGCTGGTCTTTTCTCTACAATCGATGGGCTTTGTCGAACACTTCTCACGTATCAAGAAAAAACAGATTTTATTACGCAAGTGAAGGCAGATTTAAAATCCCATTCTCATCGCTTTTCTTTTGGATGGGACAGAGTGGTGAATCCTAACGAAACTCTTGCCGGCACGGGTTGTGGGCCTTCCACCTTTGGTCACCTGGGTTTTACGGGGACTTCTGTATGGATTGATCCCGATAAGATGAAAGGTCACGTCATCCTTTCCAACGCTACAAAATATCACTGGTTTGATAAAGCGAATCTTAATGATATTCGTAAGGCCTTAGGCGAAATTATTTGGAAAAATTACTAGTACTTTTTCGTTCTTGAATTGAAAGAAGGCCTTTGCCCGGCCTTCTTTGCAAAAATCTCACATTAAGGAACGTTGTAGTGTTTAATTTCTCCACGACCTGTTACGTGGATCGTATCATTCTTCTCAATAGCAGTTGCCCATGAACCCATAGAGTATTTCATTGTTACTAAGGCGCCTGCAATTGGATTCACTTTAGTTCCATGATTCATGATTCCTGAAAGTTTCATCGTTGCATTGAAATCCCAACCATAAGTCGTTGTCACAGAACCTGGAACAATAATGACGTTAGTTAAATATTGGCCAGTACCGTTGTAAGAGCCACCGTATGAAAATAAAAGCTTATATGAAAAAACGATCACAACTCTTCCGGATCCATTTTTAATTTTAGCAACGTAATTTCTTTCGACTGGAAATGAAAAACCTTCCATATCAAAAATATCAACAGCTTCTTTTGTTACAGCATCTCGAGGGAGAACACTGATGGCTGCGTATTCAGTTACATTTTTTGGTTTACCTTTCTGAACGAGTTCATAGATAGCTTCACCAAGAGCGACGATGTCTTTTGCAATAGCAATAATCTGACCGGGATCAACGTTGCCCATTCCTTTCAGAGATTGATCTTGCATCATCAAAGGATTCTCACTTGATTCATTAAGCTTAATGAATTCTTCGTTCGAAATTTCCTCTGTTTTCATCGATCCGATTTGAAAATCTTTGTGAATTTCAGTATCGGCCTTGAGTGTTGATGAAATCAAAAGAACGGCAGCTAGTATAATTGTCTTCATTATTTCCTCCTGATTTCAATCCTGATTATCTGGTGGCATCTTTCTATCAATGATGGAAACATTAGGTCAATGGTGTGAGATTTTATTAGATTGGATAAAGCAATGATTAATTACGAATGATTTGCGATGCGTTGCTAGATGTAAGTATGAAGCTTGGTTAATATCGATCATAAGAAAATCTAATAAGTACTTGGTGCAAAGGGGGCAGTTTACAAAACTCTCACCACATACGTTAAAGTAAGAAATTTTTCCTTTCGCTATCCATGGTAATTGGCTTTAATTTCCAGATGAAAAACCTACTTTGCATCGCCTTTTTTGTATTCTCTTTCAGCGCATTGGCGCAAATCTCTATTTTAAGCGATCTCGATGACACAATTAAGATCACTGAAGCTGGTGGAAATCCGACTGACATCGTTGGTGACGATCTTTATACGGGCATGCCTGAATTTTTGAGTGGTGCAAAAAGTTATTCTAACTCGCTTTATATCTTATCAGCGTCTCCGGCTTTCATGAGTCCGATCATAAAAAATACCCTTAAAAAAAGAGGGGTCGAATACAAAACCCTGATTCTTCGCGGAAATATAACCGAAGGAAAACTTCCTTACAAAGTTCGTAAAATTAAAGAAATCCTGGATTCAACCTCGGATGATTTTGTGCTCATAGGTGATGATATCGGAAAAGATCCTGAGGCCTATTCAGAAATTAAAAAACTCTACCCAAGTCGAATTCTTGCGATCTATATCCACGTTGTAAACGGTCGGACGATTACGAAAGAGGCGACTCCTTACTGGACGAGCTTTGATTTATTTCTTAGAGAATCAATTGCTGGAAGAATGGATGCAAAGGCCGTTGAGATTGGAATCAGCGTTCTGCAAAACGAAAAAAAGATGGAACTCATTTTTCCTAAAAAAGCCCAGTGTCCCAGTACTCCAACGGCCTATAGCTGGCAAATCCAGTCCAGCTACCAACAGGAAGCTTTGAAACTGACTTATAAATTTGTCAAATTTTGTCTACAAAGACAGTCAGTTAATATTCTCCCTTAAAAGTCTCCACACCCTTTTCCAGTCTGCTAGAATAATAGCTTGAATTGAAAAAGGAATGTGAATGGACCTCTCGAACCTTATCTCGCAAGAAGATCTGATTAAACGTCGCGGGCAAATAAAGAAAGTTTTTTTCTACCGAATCTGTGGTGCAGGCATGGGACCTGCAGCGGTTTTAGTTAAACAGGCAGGCTTTGATGTGCACGGAGCTGACTCCGCTTTCTATCCCCCGATGAGCACATTCTTAGAAACGACAGGCATTCCGTTATTTAAACTCGATCAGGTAACACCTGAATTTTTAAAACAATATGACTTAATTGTTGTTGGTAACTCTGTTTCGGGAAAAGCCGAAGCTGCTCGCATGATTGAAAAAGTTGGCGTCCCTTTCACTTCTTTTCCATCTGCTCTTGGTTCTTTAGTCCTTAAAGATAAAAATGTAGTCGGTATTGCTGGTACTCACGGAAAAACGACCACAACTTATTTCATGACTCAGCTCCTTGAAAAACTTGGACAGAATCCAGGTTATCTCGTGGGCGGTATTATTGAAGGCCGCGAACCGGCCAAACTCGGTGATAAATATTTTGTTATCGAGTCTGATGAATATGACTCAGCTTACTTTCATAAGATCAGTAAGTTTCGTCTTTATGAAATGAAAAATATGATTTTAACGTCGCTTGAATTTGATCATGCAGATATTTTTTCATCTGTTGAAAAAATTGAAGATGAATTTCGTGATGTGATTCCAAACATGAAATCCACTTTGATTTTTAATCAGGAATATCCATCAGCGATGAAGCTTTATAAAGAATATTCCGGCAAAAATGCCTCTCAGAAATGGTTCCTTTACGGAGATAAGTCTGACTTAGGTCCTCACGATGTGAAAACATTTGAAAATGGATCTAGTTTTACGTTGAAGTGGAAAGGTGAAAAAATTCCATTCAATTCAAGCGTTATTGGAAACCATAACGTTTTGAATATTGCCAGTTGTGTAATCTATCTGTTGGCCGAAGGGTTTGCCGTCCCAGAAATTCAAAAAGCTACTGTAGAAATTGGCATGGTTAAGCGTCGCCAGGAAGTGCGTGGGATATACAAAGAGATGGTTGTGATAGATGACTTTGCTCACCACCCGCGCGCAATTACAGTTACTCTTGATGCTATCAGATCACGTTTTAAAAACAAAAAAATCATTACTATCTTTGAACCAATATCAGCTACGGCACGCTCTGCAATTTTTCAAAACGAGTTCAGAGACTCTTTAGCACTTTCTGATAAAGTAATTATCGCTAAAGCTAGTATTCCAACAACGGCACTAAATGGAAAAGACCTTGATGTGGATCTTCTTGCAAAAGAAATTTCCGATCAAGGAAGACCTACAGTGTGTGTTTCTAAGCTTGAAGATTTAAGAAGCACTATAGATCAATTTACCGACAAAGATTCAGTCCTCCTCGTGTTGAGTAACCGGACTTGTCTTGGGCTTTGGGAGTCTAGTTTTGTTCAAGAACTTAAGCCTTAGGGGCTTTTACCTCACCCTCTGCTTATTCTCGGTCACTTCTTGTGCCACTACGGTGAAATGGGAAGGAGATATGTCGAAACATATGTCCAACTACATGGACTCCTTTTCTGATTTTCGTAAAAAAGTTTGTTCTTCAAAAACAGAAAGTACCTTTGATGAATACCTATTAGGTTACCGTGGTCAGGGATATTGGATTCCTGAACTGAATGATGATGTTGATGTCGAGTCTATTAAATCTCTTTTGCCGGTCATGGAAAATAAACTTAGCTGGATCCAGCAGCAAAAAGAAAAAGTTAAAAAAGAAAAGTTCCCAAAAGAATCTGTGAATCAAAATACCCGCGCTATACTGTCTAAGCTCCTCGCACTTAAAAAAAATGAGCTAAGTCCAGACGATGAAGTGAAAAAAAACACTCGTAAGGATTCTTTAAAATTACTTGGCGAATTACTCAAGTCCTACGAGGCTTTGATTAAGAAAGTTTCTTTCCTTTCAAATTTTCAATATCCCGTAGATCATTTAAAAAACAGAAAAGTTCATGATACCTATCGTGAGAAAGAAGATGCTGAGTCTACTAAAATTGCCAACTACACTTTTCTTTATCGCAAACTCCTTGAAGATGGCGCCTACAATAAAGATCATACTGGTTCGGACATTTACACTCGCACAACGATTGATACACTTCATTTTGAACTCGCAGAACATGATTTTTATCTTTCTGAAGATGCTCGTTATGATCTTGAGTTCGTTCTTTCAAAAATTGAATCTGAGCTCGGCAAAGGTAAAGATAGAATTATTGATCGATTAACTGAGTGGGAAGAGCGCACCAAGAGAACCAGAGATTTTTATCAATCGCTTACTTTGCCTGAAAATCAAATTCCTGTCGTTGCCGGAGATAGAAACAGTACTCCCAATCGTCAGCTTATTTTAAAACATAATATGGCAGCAGATCGCTTGAAAGATTTTGTGTATAAAAAACAAGCTGAAGTCTACAAGCATTGGCACGATCAATCAGAGCTTTCAAAAGCTATTTTTGTCCTAGAGACAATTCTTTTAAACGAAGTAGGCGGTGTTGACGGTGAAGATGCACTTGAAAGAATGGATGTCGCCCGCGTAGTGATGAATCGCCTTGATAAACCAAAGTATCTTGTTATTGGAAAAAAAGAATTTTTGAATCCTTATTTAAATAAGGTCATAGCGGATGAGAAGATTAAAAAGGAGCGCTGGCTTAATGCTCTTTTTAAGCAAGGTGAATTTTCATTTACTTATTATTACATGAATGGTGTGGCTAAAATCTTTTGTCCCGATATGTCTCCGAAAGCAAAACGCCTCCGCCAAAGAAATGTGGAAATCGCCATGCAGGTTTTAAAGGAAGGAGACACATCTTTTAAAACGACTCGTTATTTTTCCCGGGCAAGTATGATTGGCCGTATTCATATGGACTCCATTTGGGAAGATTATATTCCTTATCCTGAAAGACCAGGGCTACTTGCCGAAGGCCAGGAGAAGCTTCTCAAGGCATTTAACAAGGGCGATTACAACTATTTGTACGCTTTTAAAGACCCTGCTTTCGAGCTTTATCAAGTCGTCGAAATCAACGGTCACAACTACGCTTTAGGAGAGAAAAACGGTATCAAACTCTTCTTTCAGCACCGTAATCCCCACTATTTTAAATATTTCACTAAAACCGAAACTCGGCTTCGATAGTCTCCTTTTATTTAAGCGTCAAATATTCCAAAATTCTTTTTGAAAAAGTAACGCAGGCAAGGTATAAAACCGCAACTAGATTATTATTTGTTTAGATTCTTTTAGAGGAGCCCAGTTATGTTGAAAGATTATATGTTCACTTCTGAGTCAGTTACTGAAGGTCACCCGGATAAAATCGCGGATCAAATCTCTGATGCTGTACTCGATGCCATGCTGGCGCAAGATCCTAAATCTCGTGTGGCTTGCGAAACGTTGATCACAACTGGTCTCGTTGTTGTTGCCGGCGAAATCACAACTGGTGCAAACGTTGATATCAACGAAACAGTTCGTAAGACGATCAAAAAAATTGGCTACGATCATTCTGATAAAGGCTTCGACGCTTCAACTTGTGGTGTAACAATCGCTGTTGGTAAGCAGTCACAAGATATCGCCGTTGGTGTTAACGAAGGTGAAGGAAAGTTTTTAGATCAAGGTGCTGGTGACCAAGGCCTAATGTTTGGTTACGCCATAAACGAAACTGAATCTTTAATGCCAATCACAATAGATCTTTCTCACAGACTTGCTAAAAAGCTAGCAGAAGTTCGCCACCATGGAATTCTTAAAGATCTTCGCGCTGATGGTAAGACTCAAGTGACTGCTCAATACGTAAATGGAAAACTTTCTCGTATTGATGCTATCGTTGTTTCTACTCAGCATGCTGAAAGCATGACCCAGAAACAAATCGAAGAAGGCATCATGGAAGAGGTTATTAAAAAAACTGTTCCTGCTGACCTTATCGATAAAAACACAAAATATTTCATCAACCCAACTGGCCGCTTTGTTATCGGCGGCCCGATGGGGGATTGCGGTCTTACAGGCCGTAAAATTATCGTTGATACCTACGGCGGTCACGGTGCTCACGGCGGTGGTGCGTTTTCTGGAAAAGATCCATCAAAAGTGGATCGTTCAGCTGCCTATGCTGCTCGCCACATTGCAAAGAACGTTGTAGCTGCTGGTCTTGCTGATCGCGCTCTTGTTCAGGTGGCTTACGCCATTGGCGTAGCTAAGCCGATGTCTCTTTTGATCGATACATTTGGAACTGCAAAAGTTGATGAAGCAAAACTCACTGCTGCTATCAACGAACTTTTTGACATGAGACCTAAGGCGATCATTCAGCGCCTTGATCTTCTTCGTCCAATCTACTCTGAGACAGCTGCTTATGGTCACTTCGGCCGTACTTCTGCGACAGGGTTTACGTGGGAAAAAACAGATATGGTTTCTGCGCTTAAAGGTTTCTTCTAGTCAGAATTATCGGCCACCCTTAGGGGTGGCTTTTTTTTTGCCATCGATTACAATCTATTCATGCAAGAAGTTTATTTCCTCGCTCGTCACACTCCCTTTTGGGCCATTCCCTTACTCGTCCTGGGTACGGAATTCGCCTATCTTTTTTGGCTTAGGAAAAAGAAATCGACCGTTATTTTTTGTCTTCTCATTGCTTTTATAGGCGCTGCCTCAACTGGGTTTTACATCTATGCTGGTGGCCCGGAAAAATCGGTGAAGATGATTAAGAAAATGCAGCGCAGTAATCCGCTATAATATAGTCTTACATTTGACACCTTTAAATTAAGCTTATGATTTTATTAAGAATTGTCAGGGTTCGAAAATTGACACTAAGACTCGGACTCTTGTAAGTTGTCTTCTTTCGGAGGAACTATGGACGACATGAATTTCCTGCATCAATCTTTTGATGGGGCACTGGCCGCGAATTTCCCACCCATCATCATCGTTGAAGATGACAAGCTCTTGGGCATGAGCCTTAAGAAGTATCTGGAACAAACACTCAAACTAAACGTGCACCTTTTTACGAGCTCTGAAGACTGCTTGTTAAACTTTGCGAAGACTCATCCAAAAGATGAACCTTTTTGCTTAGTGACCGACATCAGCCTTGAGCAAGGATCCGATGGTTTACTCTTAATCGATATCCTAAAAGATAAAGGTTTTGAGTTTGTTTCGATTGTCATGACTGGATTTGCCAG
The DNA here is from genome assembly GCA_040399915.1 of Bacteriovoracaceae bacterium. Classification (GTDB taxonomy): domain Bacteria; phylum Bdellovibrionota; class Bacteriovoracia; order Bacteriovoracales; family Bacteriovoracaceae; genus Peredibacter. The sequence goes on along the minus strand of JBBARE010000001.1, from coordinate 691,246 downwards.
CATTGAGACGGCGATCGCAGCGACCAAGAAAGGTGTTTTCCATTACCTCACTAAACCTTTTGAGTTAGAAAATTTAAAGCGCCTCGTAATATCGGCACTTCAGACGAAGCTTTCTACCGTACTTCCGCGAGATATCGTGAGTGAAGGTGAAGGTGTATTCGGAGATTCGAGTCGCACTCGTGTACCTTCAAAACTAAAAATTGATCGTCCTACAGTAGAGGATCAATTCGAAGGAATGATTGGTCGCTCAAAACTTATGAAAGATGTTTTTGAACGCATTCAAAAAGTCGCAAAAACAGATTCAACGATCCTTATTATGGGTCCTTCTGGAACCGGTAAAGAATTAGTGGCTTCTGCTATTCATAAATTATCTAGCCGTGGTCAAAAGAATCGCATTTCAGTCAACTGCGGTGCGATCCCAGGCGAGCTACTTGAAAGTGAATTATTTGGTCACATCAAAGGTGCATTCACAGGTGCGATTTCTACTAGGAAGGGGCGCTTCGAGCTTGCTCAAAACGGGACAATCTTCCTAGACGAAATCGGTGATATGCCGCCACTTCTCCAGGTAAAACTTTTGCGTGTCCTTCAAGAAAGACAAATTGAACCGGTAGGTTCATCTGAAAATATGGCAATTGATGTACGTGTGATTGCTGCAACTCACAGAGACCTTGAGAAAGCCGTGCAGGAAGGCAAATTTCGTGAGGATTTATTCTATCGTTTGAATGTTATTCCAATCAGAATGCCAGCTCTCAAAGAACGAAGAGAAGACATCCCACTACTTATTTCGCACTTTCTTGATCGCTTTATCTCGGCAGATAGATCTAACGAAATTAATTTCTCTCCAATGACGATGGAACTTTTAATGGGTTATGACTGGCCAGGAAACGTTCGCGAACTTGAGAACGTGATTGAAAGGCTCGTTATCCTTCGCGGTGGGAATGAAATTCTTCCTGAAGATCTTCCAGCAAAAATCTTCCGCTCGAATCCACTTGCTACTCATCACTATAAGACTCTCTTTGAACTTCCTGACCCGGGCGTGGATTTAAAGCAGATCCTATCTGATATTGAAGATTCACTTATCATGCAAGCGATGAATCGCACGGGTGGAAATAAGAACCAAGCTTCTAAGCTTTTGACTCTTAACCGAACCACGCTGATAGAGAAGATGAAAAAGAAAAATTTAGAACTCTGATTCCTCTAGGGCCTCTTTATGAGGCCCTTTTTTTATAAAAAATACATACTTCTACTGAAAAATCTCACTTAACTTCGAACAGGTTTATCATTCGACCCTATCAAATTTTTAACAAGGTTTATGTCATGAAATCTTTCATTGTATTAGCTGCATTAATGTCTTCATTTGCTGTTTCTGCTGCTGAATTAACAGTGATGTCAATTCCAAAGAGTAAGCTTGTACGTTCAACTCTTGCAACGAGATTTGAAGTGAACCTTCAGGACGGAACTGCCGGTGTTTCTTTGACTGCAACAAGAGTTGTTAAACGTCATCGTGGAAGCATGAAAAGAACAAAATCTTTTGAGGTCATGGTTCCTGAACTCGCACTAGTTGATAAGACTCTTGTTTTTACGACTGCTGGTGAGTCAATTGATTGTGGAATCATGAGTGAGACACGTATTTTCAAACGTCCTGTTCTTCTTTTGAATGGTAACTGTGATGTTATTACGAAGAGAGAAGGTGCCGCTGTTAAAGTTATGGTTGTCACAAAATAATTCAAATAGCATTCCCAGGGCTTATCAATTGATGAGCGCTGGCCATCTTCCCCTGACATTTTGTAAGAACTTGCCTCGAATCGCTCGCAAAAAGCTCCATTTTTACTTATAGGTAAGACCTGTCACGAGGGTCAAAAAGCACCTTTGACGGTCCTTCTCGTGTCCTCTAGCGTAATATCTATATTGGAGAATTTAGTATGAATTCTGTTCTATGGGTCAGCTTTATTATGCTGTCATTTCTAGTTTTGAGCTTACGCTTTATCAGTTTTTAATTGTCCTGAGGACTTCTTTCCTCAGCTTTTTTAATTGATTCACGGATGAAGTATTTGATCACTTTATTGCGTTGAGCTCCGCCAAGGAGAGCTCGCAAGTCATCGTGTATACCATCATCATAGATCATAGAGTTCATCGTGCCAGGGCCGGATTCTACGCGCTTGAGAATGCGGCTAAGAGATCCAGAAGCTAAGTTTAAACTCATCATGCTGGTATTCACGTTTGATACCATCTGCCCCATATTCGCTTTTTGCAAATCCGAAGTGAGCTTCTCAAGATTCGAAGAAGCTTTGTTAAGATTATTGACGGTTTCGACAACTGTTTTACCGTCGCCGAGATTGTAAAGAATGGTATCCAGCTTCACCAAGATCCTGTCTGTGACTGTGGCAATAGAATCACCCTTGGTCATAATTTTCTTAAGATCAGTCTGCTCCTCTGAAAGAAGAATATCTTTATTTGGTTGAAAAGAGCGTGCATCTTTTGTTCCTTTATAAATCTCCACAAATTTATCTCCCACTAGTCCTGCGGTAGAAATTGAAACTTTAGAATCTTCTTTAATCCAACGAAGTTCCTTCTTTAGAATCGTCATTGTGATTTCAACTTCTTCTTCAGAAACAATATTAATTGCTGTGACTGCACCTACACGAATACCTTTAAGTTCTACGTATGATCCCTGCTTGAGGTTTGAGACGTTGGAAACGCGGGCGATGATATCAATTTTTGGTTCAAAAATAGAGTTCTCTTTTCCGATACTCGCAATCATCACCATTAGCACAGCAGTCAATCCCGCAATAAATATGCCGACTTTAACTAAGTTAGATTGGTCTTTTTTTCTAATTCTCATCTTGCCCTCATTGACCTGTTAAAAAGCTTTGTACAAAAGGATCACTACTATTTTCAAATTCGGAGATGGTACCAACGAATCCAATACGTCCTTCTTTTAAAATAAGAATTCTGTCGCAAATTTTTATTGCCGCCGGAATATCGTGGGTAACAAGAATACCAGAAAGGCCTTGTTTTTTAAATTTCCCCATCACATCAAGAACCATTTCGACGTTTACCGGATCAAGTCCTGCAGTCGGTTCGTCGTATAGAATAATTTCTGGTTTTGCAACTATAGCTCGCGCCAGACCTACTCGTTTCTGCATTCCACCGGATAAATCGGAAGGCATGAGATATTTGGCTTCTTTCATATTCACGATTTCCAGAATTTCATTAACCGCCTTATCAATTTCCAGTTCAGTCATCTTTGTATGTTCAAATAGTGGATACGCTATATTTTCAAAAACGTTTATTGAGTCAAAAAGTGCGCCACTTTGAAAAGCGTAGGAGATTTTTTTTCTAACATCATAAAGTTTTGTTTCTGTTAGAATATCAATTCTGCTTTGATGAAAGTGAATTTCGCCTTCGTCAATTTGTTCAAGACCGATAAGAGATCTTAGTAGGACTGATTTTCCTGTTCCTGAGTTTCCCAACAGTCCAATTGTTTCTCCAGCTTTTAAAGAAAACGTGACTCCGCGGTGGACTTCCTTATCCTCAAAACTCTTCTTTAAATTTTTCACTTCAAGAATATTCATGACTTTAGCCAAACAATAATATTAAAAGTTTACTCAGAAAAAAATCTGAGATGAGGATCACTATCGATGTTCTGACAACCACCCAGGTTGTTGCCGTACCTACACCTCTTGTTCCTTCATTTGTCTGAAATCCCCGGTAGCATGCCAGAATAGCTATGACTAATCCAAAAAAAGCACACTTAAACATACTTCCAAAAACATCTGTGAACTTTATTGTTGCGAGGACTTTATTGATATAAAAACCCGCGGGCATATTGAATTCAAGATAAGCAATTGAAAGACCGCCAATTATTCCCATGAAGGCGGAAAGTGTGGCGAGAAGAGGTAAAGAAAAAACAGTCGCAAGAACGCGGGGAACAACCAATACACGCAATGGATTTGTTCCTAAAGCACGAATAGCATCAATTTGCTGAGTCACATTCATCGCACCAATCTCGGCACTTATGCCGGATCCGATTCGTCCTGCAATGAGAAGAGATGTAAAAATAGGCGCAAGTTCTCTCATGAGAGATAATGATACGATCGCCGGGACATAGAGAGTTCCACCGAATTTTTCTAAACCGTATCCGAATTGGAGAGTCATCACCAGACCAGTCACAATTCCAATAACAATAGTAATAGACAACGAACCTATTCCTAACTGAACCATTTGCTCCAGTAGTCGACCCCAATAAAAAGGACGTGAGAATGTGCAGGCAATCGTATCTTTAGTCAGAATAACGATCTCACCCAGCATTCGCATATCTTCTTTTAATTTCGCAGCTATCATTTGAAGACCACTGTTTGTAAAAAATATGGAAAAGCAGAATCATTTTGGCTGCTTTCATCCGGAGTGATTGCAACAAAATCAAAATAGCAATTATCTCTCCTTGTATTAAGCAGCCGTAAATTGACTATGACTCCATCAACTAAGCCTGCACCTTCAAGGCGGTAAGCTTCCCGGTTTTGGAATGTCGAATACTGACTTACGCTAGACTTAAAGTTTGTGACCGTTTTAAATGTTTTATTTGCGAGTTGCTCGAGTGGTTGTTCCTGAAATTCTTCGCAGAAGCTATTTGAAAGAAGGATCCGACCGTCTTTTGAATTCTCATATATATAGTCAGATCGCGAATCTGATTTATAAACCCAATCTGGATTCTTAAACGTAATTGAATAACGACTTCCTTTTGCAGTTTTAGGAGAATCATTTCCCCCAACCATAAAAGAACAACCGGAGAGTAAAAGTAGTGCGATCCAAAGTCTCATAATGAACCAATTTCAACGGGTAATAGTTAATAGCATTTTAAGTTATTGTAATGTTTATTAGTGCTAAGAATGTGTCAAAGTTTCTGTGGATTATTTTGCCGGTGGGTAAAATTTGTCTTTTCCAAAATCAAAAACAAGCTACACTGAAATGAGTAGGTAAAAAAGGCCATATGGATGTGGTCAGCTTTACGAAAGACAGGAAGTCTTCACAAATGATAAAGTTATCAACCTTCTTAATGACTCTTTGTGTGGCCAGCGCGTTCGCCGCTTCGTCTGTTTTAGCCGACATCATCGCTCAAGAAAATCTTAAAACTCACCTTCGCTGGAACCTGGTTGTACCAAGAGATCAGTTCTTTATCGTTAAACGCGACCAGACTTTATATATAGAGACAATTAACCTTGAGCTTTATGAAACTTTGATCGGCGAAATGAACCGTTTAAAACCAAATTCTAACTATGTGGATACGATTAGTTTCTCCAAAGAAAACTTTCCCGCCAAACCAGCGACAGTTTCAGTCAAACTTAAAGATCCATCTGTTGAACTGTTTTCTTTCTATAGAGATGCGGACAAGAAATACATTTTAGATTTCTGGATCAATGCTGACCTCATTACAGAAAAGACTGCTGCTTTTAAAAAGCCACTAGTCCTACCTTCTGTTGAGGATAAACCAGTTTTGACTAAAAAAGTTGCTCCACCTAAAACAGAGCTCATTAATAGAAAGAGTTCTATTCTTCCTATCATTGAGGTGACTCAGGCAGCAGCGGATCAGGCGAATGTAAATCCTGATTATAGAGATTATCGCTACGGCTCAAGCTTTATCTGGGATTATGCCCCTATGATTCCCCAGCTTGAAAAAGACATTAACCTTTCTTCTAAAATTCCGGAATCTTTATACCCGATTAAAGATCGTGAAACTCTTGATGATGCCAAGGAAGCTCACATGCAGTTATCGATTAATTTCTATCGTGAAGAAAGATGGGGACTCATGAACAAGTCTCTGACTCTTTATGAAAAGAAGTATGGCAGAGATTCAAATCACGTTCTTAATGAATTTTTAAAAGCAAATGCTCTTCTTAAAGGCAATTTATCGAAGCCAAACAGAGGTATTACTCAGTCAGCGATGATCATTCTTTCAAATATTAAAGATCTTTCAAAGGACTATGAACTAAAGTCTGCGATCTTGAGATACCTCATCCAATATAGCGTTGATTACAAAGATCATATTAAATCGCTTGAACTTGCCAAAGAGCTTTACGTTGAAGCTCGCGGTGAATTCGATCAGACGATGGTTATTCAGTCAGCTTTAACAATTCTTCATTCTCTAGCTGAACTCCGCCAGGTCGATAAGATTGAAGCATTCCTAAAAGAAAATAAGAAGCTTGATAGTATTCTTCCGCCTCAAATGAGTATTGCTTACACAACATTTGCTATGCTTTCTAAAGGTGAAACAAAAGACCTCATTAAGCGTTACAAAACAGTTGAAAAGTCCCTCGTTAAACCAATTCATCCTGCCATACTTTATAACCTCGGTGAAAGTTTGTTCCGGCACGCTGAATATGAACAGTCCCTCAAAATTTACGATGAATTTCTCGCTTCATACTCTTACTTTCTTCAAGCACCACACGCACGCTTAAGAATGGCAACGGCCTATGAGCTTTTAGATCGCCCAGCTACTGAGAATTTAGTGCTGTATAAAAATGCGATCGATCGTTCAACTTCGCCCGAGGTCAGGTATGAAGCGAAACTTCGTTATGTGGCCATGAAGTTAGCTCGAAAACTTAAACCAACCGAAGAAGATAAAGAGACTGAAATCTTTTTACAGCAATCTCCGGATGAGACAAAAGCTTTCAATCAGAATCTTAAAAAGTTACTTTGGCTCGTTCGCCTTCGTTTGTTTATCTCCACAAAAGATTACGATAAGGCGCTCACTTATTTAACGTCTATTCCTTTAGATGCTATTAAGCCTGCAGAGAGAAGAGTTTTTGAAGGTGACGGAGCAGAAATTGTCTACGGTATTATTCAAGATGCTTATCTTAAAGAAGACTACGCCAAAGTAGTTAAGGTATGGGAAGTTTACAAAGATAAGTACGAAACAAAAGTAGCTAAGAACATCTATATGAACTTCGTTGTCTGTGATTCTTTCATGAAGCTTGGATTATATAAGAGCTATGACAGAGCACTTGCTACTTTTAAAGATGTTCAAAAAGAAGAAGTGAGATCTTTTCCTGTTTGGGTTGATAGAATCAAGTCTATAAATCTTTCACAAATGATTGAAGAACTTAATCTCATTCGCCTTGTAGCAGACGCAAACTGGACTGAAGCCGAAGCCAAGTTGACCTCTTACCCAGTGTCACTAAGGGACTCATTAAACTATCCGTTCTACCAGGGCACCATCCATTTTAATCAAAAACACTATTCAGAAGCTGTTATTGAGTTCGAAAAAGTCCTTATTAAACAGAACCCTCAAAATCAGCTGACTCCGCGACAAACAGCTGACCTTCTGATGGGTTACGTAGAATCCTTATATCAATTAAAGGATCAGGATCGCTTCAAAACTGTCGTACGCGCCTTGAACGATGATATCGGTAGATCAAAGTCGGCACCGATCTTGAATATATCGGAGCGAATCAATTACCTCCTCATAGAAGCCTATGCGGGGGAGACGGCGCCTGAATATAAGGAACTTGAAGTGATGACAAAATCTTTCAGAGAAAAATTTCAAAAATCTCCTTACACTGCACGTATCGGCTACCTTTATGGATTATCATTAATAAAGAATGCCAAAGTGCCAGAAGGGCGTGAGGTATTTACAGTTTTAACGAATGATAAAACAGTTCCTTCTCATATTAAGGAAATGTGTAGAAGTGAATTGGCGACTTTAGAATTGATGGAAAAAAAATTATAAAACCAACTAACAACGGACAGGAGGTCTAATGTTATCTCAAGGTTTATCTCAGGATTTAGTACTCGTTGGAAATCACCCAAAGTTCAACAATGCTCTTGAAACAGCTCGTAATGTAGCTGTGACAAAGACTCCTGTTCTGATCGCCGGCGAAGCTGGTTCAGGCAAGAAAGCATTGGGCTCTTACATCCACAACAATTCAGTGAGAAAAAATGCTCGCTTAGAAATCGTGGATTGTAGCTTTGATTCTCAGACAGTTGAAAAAACTGTACTTGGTTTCAGAGACGACCAGAGCGGAAAATTCAATCGTGGCGTACTAGAACTTGCCAACGGCGGTACGGTAATTTTTGCCAACATTGACGCACTGGATGAAAATTTTCAGAAACGCCTCTATACTATTCTCCAAGAGCTACCAGACTATGAGTTAGACGTTCGTATCCTTGCTACGACTTCAAAGAATCTCTCTAAGCTCGTCGGTGCAGGAAAGTTCTCACGCGCTCTCTATACTTACTTCAATGGCGCTACGATTGATATGATCGCGCTTCGTGAAAGAGGAACAGACGTGGAATTGATCGCTCGTCATTTTATCGAAGAATACGCAGCTGAGACTGAAGCTGGCGATATTTCACTTTGTACAGAAGCTGCTCGCAAGCTTACTGATTACAACTGGAATAATAATCTCTCTGAACTTAAAACGTTCATCCGCAAGACTCTTTCAAACATGGAAGGTTCTACTCTTGATCTTCAGGCAATCGAAAACGGCGAACGCAAAGTTGAATTCTCATCTGCAGAAACAGATGAAGACGGACTTAAGCTCATGTCGCTAAAAGATGCTGAGAAACTTCTTATTAAGAAAGCACTAGTGTTTACTTCAGAAAATAGAACTCAGGCCGCAAAAATCCTTGGAGTTTCTATCCGTACATTGAGAAACAAAATCAATGAATACCGTGGAGAAGGCGCTACTTACTTTGTTAACCTACGTTAATTTAAAGTTTTAACTTGTTGGAGCCATTACGATGGACGTGAATGACAAAACATTAAAAGCACTCACCACGGCGTTAAACTTCCGTGAAATGCGACAGGAACTCATTTCGAGTAACGTCGCAAATGCCAACACTCCTGGCTTTAAGGCCAAGAAGATGGATTTCGAAGAAGCGTTGGCACGTGCTTTGGATGTAGATGGTCAGATGCAAATGGGTGCCACAGATGGGCGGCACCACAACGTTGGGAATGGTGGCTTCAATAATTTAGAGCCTGAAATCTATGACAACCCGAATGGAGTTGTTTCTGAAAACGGAAACACAGTGGATGTCGAAGCTGAGATGGCAACGATGGCGGAAAACAAGCTCATGTACGATGCGCTTGTTCAGCTGATTAACAAAAAGATGGGTATCATGAAGTACGCCATCAACTCTGAAAAGTAAGGATTAGAGAATGGACTTACTCTCGAGTCTTAGAATTAGTTCAAGTGGCCTCGCGGCCCAACGTAAGAGGATGGAAGCCCATTCTTCTAACATTGCTAATGCTCAGACAACGAGGACTGCCGAAGGCGGTCCTTATCGCCGTAAAGAAGTTGTCTTTGGATCCGAACCAGCTCGCGAAGCTTTTTCAGAAATTCTGGAGGGTGAATTAGCTGAGAACGCTCAGACTGTTCACGCAACTGAAGTCGTTCATACCGACAAAGTTATTTTTAAACATGACCCTTCTCATCCGGATGCAAATGCTGAAGGATACGTAGCTATGCCTGATATTAACCCGATGGTTGAAATGGCAAATATGATCGAAGCACAGAGAGCTTACGAATCAAACGTTACTGCTATCAATACAACGAAGCAGATGGCTATGAAAACTCTCGAAATTGGGAGAGGTAACTAATGGCGATTAAGGATATTGCAGGTTTTCAACAAACACTTGGCAACGCTGATGCGAGAGGCTGGAGTCGTTCAGTTGATAACGATTTTGCAGGTAACTTTGATATTAAAGCACCCGGATTAGAGGGTGGTCTTGAGGGTGGGAAAACGTTCGGTGAATTTTTACAGGATTCATTGGGGAAAGTTAATTCTCTCCAGCAGGATGCTAATATAGCGATGGAAAAACTTGCAAGCGGCGAAAGCCAAAACTTGCACGAAACTTTATTGTCGGTAGAAAAAGCTGATATCGCTTTCAGAACTATGAACCAGGTTCGTACGAAAGTGTTAGATGCCTACCGAGAAATAATGAAAATGCAGATCTGATGGCGGCTCTTTAGTCTGACAGGATGTCGGACTAACAATAGAATCAGGAGGATTCTTTGAATAATTTCTTCTCACAAACCGTACAGAACTTTATCGATTTCTTTCGGTCATTAGATATGACCAGAAGAATCGGCTTAATCGGTGTTGCAGGTCTCCTGATTGCAACAATGACCGGAATCGTTATCTACTCAGGTAAAACTGATTACAAAGTTCTTTATACAGACTTAACCAAAGACGATTCAGCAACGATCGCTAGAATGCTTGAAGAGGGTAAAATCTCTTACCAGGTTAAAGACGACGGTAAAACCATTCAGGTTCCTGAAGATCAGGTAGAAATCTGGCGTTTAGAAATTGCAAAGAAAGGCGTAAACTTCACTGGTACTGTTGGGTACGAAGTTTTTGATAAACAAGCTTTCGGTACAACTTCATTTGTTCAAAAAATTAATAAGCAGCGTGCTCTAGAAGGTGAGTTAGTCAAAACGATCATGCACATTAAAGGTGTAACACGAGCTCGTATTCACTTATCCATACCTGAATCTTCTCCATTCGTTTCTGAGAAAAAACCACCAACGGCTTCTGTTGTCCTCGATGTAGAGCGTGGTGTAACCATGACTCCTGATGAAGTCAAAGGTATCCAGTCTCTCATCAGCTCTTCTGTTGATAGTATGCGTTCTCACAATGTTGTTGTTATCGATTCTCGCGGTAAAAAGCTATCAGAGAATGATGGGGATAACATGTCGACAGAGACTGCGAATCGCATCGCTCTCGAGACTAAATTAAACTCTCAATATGAAAAGAAAGTAGAAGAAATTCTTTCCCGTGTAATCGGCGAAGGTAAAGTGATCGCGAAGGTTGCTTTAAAAATGGATTTCACAGAGAAAGTAGAAACTCAAACTGTTTATGACAATGAGAACTCTGCAGTTGTTTCTGAAGTAAGAAATGAACAAAAAATGGTTGGAGTCCGTCCTTCACCACAAGGTATTCCTGGTGCTCGCTCAAATTTACCGGGTGAAGCTCCCCAGCCTGGTATTCCTGAAACACGTAATGATGTCGATAAGTCTCTTGTCACTAGAAATATGGCAGTTCCAACAACGGTGACTAAATCAAAGAAGCCTACGGCAGAAATTTCAAACATGTCTGTTGCAGTGATGGTTGATGGTAAGCAAGTTCCGGTACTAGGAAAAGACGGCGTGCCTTTGGTTAATGAAGACGGTGTTAACGTAACGAAGTATCAGGCCTGGACGGAAGAAGAACTTCAAAACTTCCAGCAAATTGTTGGCTCTGCTTTGGGTATTAACCAGACCAGAGGTGACAAGCTTGTTATCAAAAACATGGAATTTGCAACTGAGGACCTTTCAGAAATGGAAGCCATCATGAGAGCTCGTGAGAACCGCGAACTCATGAAAAATATTACTAAGTACTTAATGATAGGTGCTATAATTTCATTATTCTTCTTCATGGTTGTACGTCCTTTCATCCAGTGGCTTACAGAGAACTCGGTTGAATCGATTGAAGACTTCCTTCCTAAAACGATTGAAGAACTAGAGAAGATCCAGGCGAATCAACGCCTGCCAGGTTTAGAGGATGTTCTTCCATCAATGGAAGACAAACTTAACCCAGAGAAGATTGAAGGGAACATGTTGAGAGAAAAAATTATCTCTCTCGTTGAGCAGAACCCTGGTAAAGCTGCTCAAGTGGTTCATGAAATGATCCACTCTGCAGACGCTCAGAAAGAAATTGCTTAAGCAGGAGTTATAAGTGGCAGAAGATAATGCGAGTTTAGAGCCAGATGTGCAATATGCGCTTTTATCAGGGCAAGAGAAGGCAGGGATCCTCCTTTCAGCTCTAGGTCCTACGACGACAAAAATTATCTTTAAACACATGAAAGATAATGATGTTAAACGTATGATTAACACCATGTCCGCTCTCTCTAAATCACCCATATGGATGGTTAAGAAAGTCCTCGAAGAATTCTATTCTGCTATTAATGAAGATTCTGAACTACTATTCTCTGAAAATAAAGGTCGTGACTTTATCCTAGGTACACTTGGGGAAGATCGCGCTAAACAACTTCTCGGTCAGATTGTGGACGTCGGAAGTGCCAACACACTTGAATCGCTTGAACTAGTAGATACCCGAACTCTTGCTAACTTTCTCATCAATGAGCACCCACAAACGATTGCTCTTATCTGCGCTCACTTACCGGTAGAAAAGAAAGTGGATGTTCTTCGTAAGCTTCCAGAAGGCCTCCAAGCTGAAGTTGTTCTTCGTGTGGCGAATCTCGATTTCGTTTCACCAGAACTTATTGCTCAGCTTGATGACGTTCTTAAAACTGAACTCTCAACTCTTGGTTCAATCGATACGCAGCAACTTGGTGGCGTCGAACCTATTGCAGATATGCTCAATCTCATGGATAAAAACTCTGAGAAGAATATCATGGCGAGAGTTGAAGAGAAAGATCCTGAACTCGCAGAAGAAATCCGTAAACTCATGTTCGTGTTCGAAGATGTCATTTACGTCGACGATCGCGGTATTCAGGAACTCTTGAAGATCGTCGACAACACGAAACTTGTTATTGCACTTAAAACAGCTCCTGATGATGTTAAAACGAAACTCTATAAGAACATGTCAAACCGTGCAGCGACTCTTCTCAAAGAAGATCTCGAAGCAACGGGACCGACAAAAGTTTCGGATGTGGAGAAAGCTCAGCAGGAAATCGTCCAGCAGCTTAAAGACCTCGAAGCTAAAGGTAAGGCTCTCATTTCTCGTGGTGGTGAAGGCGACGCGTTCGTCTAAAGGGTTAAGTAAGAAATGCAAAAGTACCGTTCGTCAGATATTAAGTCGTTTGAATTCTCTGATCTCAAGGGAACTCATATCGTTAGTCAGGCAAACTTCGAGTCTTTTGAATTCAAAACTCTCAATGGTGAATCAGTAACTTCTGAAAAAGTTTCTGATGAAGACATTCGCTCTGAGCGTAAGTACGCCCAAAAAAATAATTTTAAAATTGATGATACCGTCCGAGACTACCGTGGTCTTTCTCGCCAGGAGCAGACCGATCTAGAGCAGAAGATTCAAGCCGAAGTTAAACGCCGTTTGGATGCTGCCTACGATGATGCCTATCGTGAAGGTTTAGAAAAAGGCAAAGCGGAAGGTAAAGAAATTGCGATTAAGGGACTCCATGAAGCTATGGGACAAAAAGTAAAAGACTTTGGACAAGTGATTGCACAAGTTCAAGGTCAGTCAGATAAAATCATGGAAAGAAACCGCCATGAAGTTTATGAATTTATCAAGCGCTTCACAAAGTGGATCATTCTTAAAGAAGTGAATGAAAAAGTTTATCTCGAAACACTTCTAGAAAAACTTATTCTTGAACTTAACGCCCGTAAAAATTTAATTGTTAAAGTTGGCAGAGCAAACTTTGCGCAAATGCCGGAAGTTATCCAAACCGTAGAAGCTCGCCTTGGCCAGTTAAGCAATATTCGAATTGAAATCGTACCAGAGATAAATTATCCCGGAATTATCCTCGAAACAGAAAACGGCTTGATCGACGGATCTATGGAAGGTGTTTTTCAAAACATCGATAAGATCTTCGCCCAGGTAGTTAAGCATGAGTGAACTAGATCTAACAAAAATCATTCGCCACATTGAAAATCGTATTCCGTATGAGAAGATAGGTAAAATTATTGGTTCACGCGGAATGGTCTATGAAGCCGCAGTTCCACGGGCAGTCTTAGGTTCAAACGTAGAATTTATTGCTGAGAATGGTGAACGCTCACTTGGTGAAGTGGTAGCGATTCAAGGGCAGAATTGTATGGTCATGCCTTACAATGAAATCTCAGGTATAAACTCAGAAACAAAAATTCATTTAAAAGAAATCGTCACTGAAATTCGCATCTCTCCCAATATGCTTGGTCGAGTGATCGATTTTCAGGGTAATCCAATGGACGACAAAGGACCGATCGAAGGTCCATACGAAAAACGCTCAATGTTTGGTGTTCCGCTAAATCCACTTGATCGTCCACCGATTCGTGAAGCACTTGATACCGGCATCAATTCAATTAACTGTTTTATTACCGCAGGCAAAGGTCAGCGTCTGGCGATTATGGCCGGTTCAGGTGTTGGTAAGTCAGTTCTGATGGGTATGATCGCGCGAAATACTAATGCTGATATTAACGTCATCGCTCTCATCGGAGAACGAGGTCGTGAAGTTTTAGAATTTATTCAATCTGATTTAGGTGAAGAAGGCCTCAAGCGTTCAGTGGTTGTTGTCGCTACTTCTGATACGTCGGCTCTTATTCGTACGAAAGCTGCTTATACCGCGACAACAATCGCAGAATATTTCCGTGATCAGGGTAGTGACGTCCTTCTTATGATGGACTCGATTACACGTTTTGCGATGGCAAACCGCGAGATCGCACTTTCAACAGGTGAACCTCCGGGACAAAAAGGTTATACACCCTCGGTTTTTGCTAAACTTCCAAAACTCATGGAACGCGCTGGTACTAAAAAAGGTGCTGGCTCAATCACAGGAATTTATACCGTCCTTGTTGAAGGTGGCGACATGGATGAGCCAATCGCAGATGCCGTTCGAGGTATTTCTGATGGTCACATTGTTTTATCGCGCCAATTAGCTGCAAGAAACCACTATCCAGCGATCGACGTCCTTGCCTCAATTTCGCGAGTCATGCCCAAGGTTTCAACCAAAGAGCATAAGATTGTGGCGTCTCATTTAAGAGATCTCTTGGCCGCGTATAAAGAGTCTGAAGACCTTATTACAGTTGGTGCCTACTCACGTGGCTCAAATCCTAAAGTGGATAAAGCGATCGTTATTTATGATGATTTGATTAATCTTCTTCGCCAACAGGTTGAAGAATCTTTTACCATAGATGTGCTTTTTGATCGCATGCTGGAGATAGCACGAAAAGCAGAAAAAGCTATGGATCCGAATTTTAGATAATGATTAAAAAATATGCGTTCCGCTTAGAGCCAGTCTTAAAACTCAGAAAACTCAAAGAAGAGAATTGTCGTATGGAGTTGGGTCAACTGTTAGTAGAGCTTAATAAGATTGAAGACCAACTTATCCACGACAAAAAAGAAATTGAGAATTATTATAAGATTCAAGAGGGAGCATTGAAGACCGGCATGACTGGTAATCAACTGCAGGCCTTCCCAATGATGGTTGCGGGTAAAGAAATGAATATCCAGTTACTTGAGCGAGATAAAAAGCGCCAGGAGCAATTGGTTGCAGAAAAAAAACAAGAACTCGCTCAACTGAAAGGTGATCTAAAAGTCATGGAGAACCTGAAGCAAAAAGATTTTGATGATCACCGCAAAGCCGTAAATAAAGAAATGGACCAAAAGGTCGAAGAACAAACACAGATTTGGTTAGAGCATAAGGATAAGCGATGAAAACTTTTTTAACTCTAGTAATGATGCTTTCAGTTGTGTCGGTTTCGGCTCAAGTCAAACGCACATATACTGAAGAAGAATTCATCAAGAAAGTAAATGAAGAAACGAAAAAGAAAGTTGATTCAATCAAAAATAAATCTGTCTCTGAATTAACAAAAGAACTTCTCGATAAAGAAGAGAAGTTGAAGTTGAGAGAGCTTGAGCTTCAGAAACTTTCAGATTCATTGAGGGTTTCAGAAGGTGACATCGCAAAAAGATATTCTGATCTGTCGGAGAAACAAAAAGCTTTCATCGGCTGCGCTGAAAAAAACGAAGATGAAAGCAAAGCGCGCATCGGTCAGTTGGTAGACATGGTATCAAATATGAAGCCCCAAGTAGCTGCTGAAGTCTTGTCCGTTCAGGATTCAGAAATCGCCGTCAAAATTCTTCAAATGATTGATGCCAAGAAAGCATCAAAAATCTTCAACTTTATGGATAAAGAAATCTCAGCTAAATTACAGAAGCAATATCTTTTGATGAAGAAGTAAATAGCCACGATTTTCCCTCTCCTCATTATTTCGGTGGATAGTCCCCTGAGGGTTGACCATAGTTCGGATCGGTGTCCCAATACATAATGATAATCATCAATAGTTTTAAAACTGCGTAAGTGACAACAACACCCACCAATATTTTACCAACCGTTGACCATGAAGATCCCTGTCGGGCCATTTGTGTAGCGTTCTGATTTAAAAAAGTAACAAGTTGTTCTTTGGAAAATTTCTTCTGTCCGTAGAGCCCCATCGTTTGTTTAATATCTGCTTTTACTTTTTCATCAGGGATAAGTGTAATAGCTTCATTCATAAGCTCTTGCGGTGAAGCTCCATTCTCAATCAAAGTTTCAACACCACTAATCAGTTTTTCATCAGCTCTCTGAATGAATTCTTTATCCTTCTGGTCCCAAACGACTGTGACGTCATATTGATACTCCTGAATCAGATCTTTGAATCCAGTTGCTGCAAAGGAATTTCCTGTCAGGAAAATGAAAGAAAGAACAGAAGCAATGATTTTTGTTTTCATTAGGGTCTGTATAACGAGGAGTCTTTTAGAGCAAACGCTGGGAGTAAAATGTTCACGTTTAAGCCAGTTCTAAGGCAAAGTAGACAGGACCTTCTTTCAACATCTCATCGCTCCTGGCCAAATCGTCCCATAAGGCACTTGTTCTTTAGTAGAACGAGCATAGAGATATTTATCTCTTTTTTAAAATCATAAACGGTGTATCAATCCACATGTAAGATCCTCAAACCTCCACCCCTTCTCATAGCGAAAATCCCAAAACTCCTAAACAAACCGGCACCCCTTTCCCTTTTTTTAGGAAAAATTTGCCGTTACGATAATAACTCTAAAGGTTTTGGAATATATTGCCCGGCTTCATTTGTGTGTAAGAAATGTGGAATAATATAAGGCGTAGGACCACTCAAGGGATATGAATGATTCAGGCTCCGTTACCTAAACCGATCGAACTACCAAAGGCACAGCCCAAGCGCGCTGATGCTGACGTCGTATCGAATCAGAAAGCTCCGAAAGCTAAGCGAGATTCAACTTTTGAATCTTCTAAAGCTTCTTCAAAAGAGAAGACTGAGTTTGATAAAGAGCTCGATGAGAAAGTTTCTGAAGTTGAAGGAAACAAAGAAGGCGAAGTTAAGCCCGTTAAAGTTTCATCGGATCAGGCACTTGAAAAGCCATCAACTTTAGTTAATCAAAGCGGATCGGTAGAAACAACAACTCCGAAAGTTTTTGATCCGGCACTTATTAAAGACGTTCAGCAACTAATCAATCCACAGACAACTGAAGTCGCTGCTCCCGTTAAGTTTACTAATGAGCAGGTCTTGGCGCTTGCTAACGGTGAAGTTGAGCCTTCAGAGATCAAAGGCGAGATTGCTCAGGCGATGCTTAAGACTCCTCAGATTGCTGAAGAAGGCAAAGGCCGTTCA
This sequence comes from Bacteriovoracaceae bacterium, assembly GCA_040399915.1. Taxonomy (GTDB): domain Bacteria; phylum Bdellovibrionota; class Bacteriovoracia; order Bacteriovoracales; family Bacteriovoracaceae; genus Peredibacter. The sequence goes on along the minus strand of JBBARE010000001.1, from coordinate 673,910 downwards.
CCTGCAATTGAATTTGCTCAATCTGAAATTGATCCTCAGCTTTTGAATAACGAAGATTTCGTTGCTCAGAAAAATATTGCTAATAAGAAAGCTCTCCCTAATGCTTACGGAATGAGAGTACTTCCTCAACAGCAGAAAGCAGCTCTTGAAGCAGGTCTTACTCAAACTCAGGTTGTGAAAGAGGCTTCAGCTACTGATGGCTCAGCTGTTAATTCTCAGCAGTTCATTTTGAACATGCAGCAGGAACAGAAAGCTAATCAAACAAATGAAACGCAAGCGGCTCCAAAAGTTTTTGATATGAATCAGGTGAAGTCATCTGACTCGAATAAAATCATGGATCAGATTACTGATTACATGGTTCAGGCGAAAGCTTCAAAAGAGCCGACTGTAAATATGCGCGTGAATCATGAGCAGCTTGGTATGCTAGATATCACGGTTACTAAATCCGGTGTTGGTCGGGAAAACATCGCTATTAATATCGGTGCTCATACAACTGATGGGAAAAACTTTTTCAATCAGAACAGCAAAGATCTTTTCTCGCACATGAGTTCGGCCGGACTTAATGTTACAGATATGAAAGTGGAAACACCTTCGCAGACTGCTAAAAATGAATTCGATTTCGGATCGCAGTCTGGCAGAAACCAGCATCCATCTGATAAACAATTTGGGTCTGAGTCTGGTCAGCGTCGTCATGAGCAAGAACGTCGCCAGGATCTTTGGAAACTTCTTAACCAGGAAGCAGCCTAATGCCTGAAATCGGAAGACCGGTAACTCAGCAAGAGCTTCAATATAAACAGGTCACAATGGGACCTAAGTCGCTTGCTGGTGGAACTAAAACTGAAAAGCAGATTCAAGAAGACATCATCAATAAAGCCACTGGATATAAGCCGAAGAACGAGCTTTATAAAGAAGGCCCCCACAATGCGATGGGGAAAGATGAATTCATGAAACTGTTAACGTTCCAGCTTCAGAATCAGGATCCGATGAATCCCATGGATCAGAGTAAGTTCACAGGTGAACTTGCACAATTCTCGCAGCTCGAGCAGTTAACGAATTTGAATAAAAAATATGATGAAGGCAATAAGCAAAAAGGCATTGAAGATAAATTCTATGCAGCTTCTTTTGTCGGCAAAAAAATTGTTACGACTGGATCAACACTTAATCTTAAAAATTCTGGTGATCCGGGTGACGTTCTTTTCAAGCTTGATGGTGATGCATCTAAAGTTATGGTTCGTATCCTTGATGAGAAAAACAACGTCATGGGTGAAATCTGGAAAGAAGGAATGTCAGAAGGCTCGCACCAGGTTACATGGGATGGCGTAGCTCTTGATGGTTCTCCGGCAGTGAAAGGAACATATCGTGCGCAAGTGAAAGCTTGGGACAATATGGGTAACAATGTTGGAACAAAAACAGAAGCAACAGGTGTTGTTCAATCTGTAACTTTCGACGAAGGTGAACCAGTTCTTTCTGTTAACGGCCAAAAAGTTTTCTTACGTGATGTTCAAAGTTTTCATACTGCAGATGTTCAGACACATGCAGCAAATAATACCGGATTGTCGGGGCGCGATGGTTCGATACAATTGAATAACAATAACGCAGTTAATGCGAAAGCTGTTCCTACTCAGCAAGCGATAAACGCTTACTCAGGGAACGCAGGAATTTACGACGAATGAGTAAAGTAAACTCTTTCTTAATCCCAAACGTTTCTTCGCTACCTTCTGATTCACAGAAGGCAGAGAAAGCAAACGCCCTTAAGCAGGGAGAGAAGAGCGAGTTCAAAGGTTTGATCGAAGAACAACTTCGTCAACCACAGGTTACTCAAAAAGATGTTGGTGCAGATGTTAATGTTTCATCTCATGCAATGAAAAGATTGCAGGAGCGAAATATAGAGCTTGATGGAAATGAGTACATGAAGCTTAAAGAAGCGGTTAGTAAGTTACGTGCTAAAGGCGGACATGATTCTCTGGTGATCACTAACAAAGCTGCCTACGTTATCGACGTAGACAAGAACACAGTGGTGACAGCAGTGGATAAAAACAACATGAACGAAAACGTATTTACAAAAATCGATTCGACGATATTTATGATGTAAATCTGCTAGGAGTGGCAGAGGCAACATAGGTTTTAATATTAATATTGGATAGAGGTGGCTGGTCCTTTTCTGGAAGCCATGGTTGAAGGTCTGTAGTGCCTGAAACCCCTCGCCAGCGTCTAGGAGGGACCGTATGAGTATTCTTTCGTCTTTTAACATCGGTGTTACAGGTCTAAATGCTGCCGGTCAGTCGATGGGTGTTATCGGTGATAACATTGCAAACGCAGGCACGCACGGTTTCAAAGGTTCACGCGCAGAATTCCAGGACATGATGTCTAATTCTCTTAAGGGAATTGACGGTGGTGACCAGATGGGTTCTGGTACAAAACTCGCTCACATTACAGCTCAGTTCACACAAGGTACTGTTGCTCGTACACAAAACATTACTGATCTTGCAATTAACGGTAATGGTTTCTTCACTGTTGATGCTCCATTTGGCAAAGGTTACACTCGTGATGGTGCTTTCCACTTTGATAAAGATGGCTTCATGGTTAACAGTGATGGCTATAAAGTTCAAGGTTTCCAGCCTGATGAAAAAGGCGACAAAATTACAAACAAAATGGATTCTATTAAATTAGGTAATACAAATATTCCAGCTTCTCCTACTACGGAAGTAAGCATGAGAATGAATTTGGATTCTAGAGATAATACGAAAGTATTTGATCCTAAGAACCCGGATAAAACTTCAAACTTCAATACATCAGTAACTGTTTACGATTCAGTTGGTACTGCTCGTCTTATCTCTCTTTACTTCAACAAATCTGTTGATGGATCTTGGGATTACCATGCAATGGTTGACGGAGCTGACGCTGCTAACGGTAAGCCAGGTGAATTGATGGAAATGGCAAACGGTAATCTTAAATTTGATCAGAAGGGATCTCTTCTTGAAGAAACGAAAGGCCAAAACTCTTTCAACTTCAATAAAGGTGCAGTCGCTGGTCAGGCAATCAATTTTGACTTTGGTTCATCAATTAAAGAAGGTGGAACAGGTCTTGATTCAGCAACTCAATTCGGTTCTAAGTCATCAGTAGCTCGTCACACTTCAGATGGTTCATCTGCTGCGACACTTGCTTCAATGTCATTTAATGATGACGGTGTTCTTACAGCTGTCTACGACAACGGTGTTCAGAAAAACCTTGGTCAAGTTTCAATCGCTAAATTCGAAAACAACGAAGGCCTTTTCAAAACTGGTAAGAACTTGTTCAAAGAAACTCGTAAGTCGGGTCAGGCAGCTATGGGTAAACCAGGCGCCGATGGACGCGGTGAAGTTCTTGCTAAGTCGATTGAACAATCGAACGTTGATATTGCTAACGAGTTCATCAACTTGATGGCAGCTCAGCGTAACTTCCAGGCAAATACGAGAACGATCACAACTTCGGATCAGATGTTGCAAGAAGTTCTGAACATTAAGAGATAATAAGAGCTACTCTTAACTAACAACTCCTAGATTTTAAACTCCAGAGGGGCAACCGAAAGGTTGCCCTTTTTTTTTAATTCATTACAATTTATGTATGAATAAAATGATCTGTTCTTGCCTTCTGTTTCTCACGTCTTGTTCATCATACGTCCGTACCTTAAGTACAAGAATGATTTCCCCGGAAGCTCAAGGTGGGCTGGGACACGGCGGTTTGGAATTAAGACTCCAAGCCTCTAAACGAGACAAGCTCGATTTCTCAGGCGAGACAACGATCAATTCAGTTAATACTGCACTTGGTTTTAATTGGTGAACCGCTCCCTTGCTCTGGATGTATTCCGTGGTTTGACGGTCGCGCTTATGATCTTGGTAAACAATCCCGGAACGTGGTCTCACGTCTATGCACCTTTTCTGCATGCCCCCTGGCACGGTCTTACGCCTACCGATCTGGTTTTTCCGTTTTTCTTATTTGCTGTTGGTAATGCGCAGGCATTAATTTTTCCGCCAATGTGGGAGACAAACACTAAAGCTTATTTTTTTAAAAAATTGTGGAAAAGAACGCTTATTATTTTTCTCATAGGTTTTTTTCTCAGCTGGTTTCCGTTCGCTATCTGGATAGGTGATGATCTTAAACTTCGAACATGGAGCTGGATGAATGCTGAGGGAATTGAAGTTGGTATAAGAGTGATGGGAGTTCTTCAGCGAATTGCCCTTGCTTACGGACTTTCAGGATTACTTTGTTATGTGTTTCCGAAAAAGATACTCTCAATAAGCTTTGCTTTACTTATTCTCTATTGGATTTTTTGTGTGATGTTTGGCACAGCTGATATTTATAGTATTGAAGGATGGTTTGGTACGGGGATTGATAAAGCTATTTTCGGAAAGAGTCATCTTTATCAAGGCGAGGGAAGAGCTTTTGATCCTGAAGGTCTTATGAGTACAATTCCGGCCGTTGCTCAGGTGATGCTTGGTTTCTGGGCGGGAAGATTTCTTGCTACCTATAATCCGAGAAAATCCTGGCGATCACTTCGTAAGCGAGGCTTGATACTTTTGATCCTCGGATCACTTTGGAACTTCATTCATCCGATTAATAAAAAAATTTGGACCGGTTCATACGTCTTAGTCACAACCGGAATGGCGATTCTTCTCCTCATCATTTTGGTAAAAAAATTAGATGAAAAAAAATACCGATCTAAGCTCACATACTTTTTTGAAGCCTTTGGAAAGAATCCACTCTTCATTTTTGTTTTGAGTGCCTTGATACCAAAATCGATGAGTTTAATCCGAATACCTTACCAGAATACATTCCTTACTCCTCTTCAGTGGTTTTATGAAAATGTTTGTACCTTAATTCCCGGTCCACTTGAAAATGGTTCATTATTCTATTCAATTTTCTTAGTTTTTTTCTATGGCCTATTAGCTATTTGGCTCGATAAAAAGAAGACTTATATTAAGGTCTAAACTCCTTACGAGGGGAGTAAATTGATAGAGGGCCCAAAGGAGTTCTCTATGAAGACTTTAGGATTAGTGTCATCTTTATTCATCGTCCTTATCACCTCTGCCTGTGATGGAAACATTGTCAGACCTAAGGGCAGCGACCGAGAGTGGCAACAAAAACAAGAACAAATTGAACGTCAGGAAGAGCAGGAAGAGTTAAGAGAGAAAGAAGAAAGACACCGTGAAGTGATGAATTTCACTCCGTCCAAAAACTAGCTAAATTAACCGTTGTTACCAATAGCCTCAACCGGACAAGCGGCCAAGGCGTTTTCAGCATCTTTAAATTCTTCAGGTGTTTGAGGTTGAAGTTTAACGAAGGCATGACCTTCGTTATCGTTCATAGCAAAGAAATTGGGAGCTTCAACACAACAGGCGTCGCACGCGATACATGAATCATCTACGTAATATTTACCAAGGACGTTTTCACTAAAGCGTGCGCTTTTATCTGCCATGTATGCTCCTGTGGGGAGCTTAAACTTACAATAAACTCTGGTTTGTGACAACCTTTGCTTTGTTATTCAACGTTTTGATTAACTCTTCTCTAACTTTGCGAGAGTATAGTTGATTCTGAGAGGCAACTTCCGCTTTCATTTGTTCTGGGGTCTTTTCAGGTCCAGCAACTTTTTTATTAACGACTTTCACCATGAAAATGGTACCCGCATTCCCAAAATCCAGGACCGTACCAGGAGCCGCAGAGAAAATCTGTTCTGCTTCTTTAGGAGCAAGATTAGAAGTCGCAAGAGTTTGATCATACTGGTTTACATCAGCATTCTTGTAAAGTTGACCATCCACTTTTTTTGAAAGAGCTTCTACAGTTGCAAAATCATTGTTCTGAAGAGCAGCTTGGATATTTTCAGCAGTCGTCTTTAAAAGTTTATCAAGATCTTGTGCTTTTGTTTTCTGGATCGCCATCTGAGCAAGTTCAGTTTTTACACTATCGACTGATTGAGTTTCTGCAGCTTTTTTATCTTCAACATAAATAATGTGGTAACCGAACTGAGTTTTTACTGGTTCAGAAATTTCACCTTTCTTCATCCCGAATGCGACTGTTTCAAATTCAGGAACCATTCTTCCAGCTGAAAACCAGCCCAAATCCCCACCGTTTGCTTTGCCAGTTGGATCTTCCGTTTCTTTCTTAGCAATCTCCGCAAAGTTTTTCGTCGTTACTTTTGCTTTTAAAGCTTTAATTTTCTCATGAGCTTTTGGATCATCACCTTGAAGGAGAATATGACGGGCCTTCACTTCTTCCGGCTTGTTGTATTTGGAAAGGTTGTCTGTGTAAGCCGTTTCGAGAGCTTTTTGATTTTCCGGTTTCGCGATGTAATCTTTAATTTCTTGCTCAGAAACTGAAACCAGCGGAGCAAGGGACTGACGGCTGATTTTTACGCCTTCAACAACAACGCCATTATTTTTGAATTTAGCGACGTCTTGCACGTAGTTTTCAGAAACAAGCATAGTATTGAAAAGCTCATCCACTTTTTTTTGCTTCAAGTCATTGTTGACTAACTCCTCAAACTGAGTTGGAACGTAGCCGTTGCTTTGCAGCATGTTGCGGTAGAGGTTCACGTCAAACTTGGCGTTAGTCTGAAAATAAGGCATTCCCTTAATTTCGTTCTTCACTTCTTCCAATGACACAACGAATCCCATTTGGTCGGCCGTATTAAGGATCAGTTTCTGTTGAATCAAACCATTTAAAACCGACTGCTTGATTCCCATTTCTTCGAGTTGCTTCTGCGACATACCCTGTCCGCCCATCATTTGATTGAAAAATTCAACCTGACGAGTGAGAGCTGTTTGATATTCTTTAATAGAAATCGGTGTTCCGTCTACAGTGGCAACACTTTGTGCTGTTCCCATAGAGAAATTATCGAATCCGCTGAAGAGAAAACTAGCAGTGATAATGAGGAAAATGAACGTTAAAATAAAATACGAAACTTTGCCCGCAAATGCGTTTTTCATGGAAATCCTTTGGAGATTAAATCGAAGTCATTTTATCGGGGAAAAGTTACTCAGGTCAAAGACTTTTATCTGTGAAACTTCATTGGCATCGGGCATCGTTATCGTTTAATCTTTAGGGACAAGTTAAATAAGGGCCGGCGTTTGAAACTAATTCAAGAGTCTTCTAAGACTAAAATTGTCAATAATCTCATCGTAGGTATTCTAGCGATCTATGGTATTTCCCAAAAGCAGTTCAATCTCAGCGAACCGTCTCTATTTCATAAGGTTGTAACTGAACTCATTTCTCCTGTGCAGGAAGGAATCGCAAGCTCTAAAAAGAACATGTCTTCACTATGGGAAAACTACATTTCGATCGTGGACACGAGTAAAGAAAACTCAGTCTTAAAGAAGCAAATCTCAAGACTTGATAGCGATCTGACAGGGATGGAAGAAATCCGCAAAGAAAATCTTCGTTTGAAGCGTCTTTTGAATTTTTCAGATGAAATGTCTCACCAAAGAGTGATGGCGCAGGTCGTAGGATGGGATTCGGCAAACGAATTTAAAGTTATTCGTCTTAATAAAGGGACACGCCACGGTATTAAAACCATGGCCCCAGTTATTACTGATCACGGACTCATTGGTTACGTTTACCGCGCAACTGAAAATTATTCCGATGTTTTAACTATTCTTGATCAGAACAACAGAGTTGATATTGTTGTCGAAAGAACACGCACTCACGGAATTGTGGAAGGTGTTTTTAATTTCAAGTGTGCTCTTAAGTACATCATGAGAAATGAACCAGTCGAAGTGGGTGATAAACTTATCACTGCAGGTGTTGGCGGCATTTATCCAAAAGGCATCAAGGTCGGAATGATCACAAATATTGCTAAAGAAAATTTCGGAATGACTCTTTCTGTAGAAGTTATTCCAAGCGTAGATTTTGATAAGCTTGAAGAAGTTTTAGTCTTAATCCCAGTCGAGGGTGTTCAGGCGCAAACGGCTCCTGCTGGCTCAGCACCTGTGGAGACTAAAATATGAGATTACGTTTTTCTCAACTATTGATCTCTTTTGCTATTACAATGGCGCTCCTCGTGGGTTTAGAAATCGTCACATCGACTATTCTTCCTGCTCTCGGCTGGAATGAGTACCGTCTTACTTTCAACGTTCTGATCATTTTATTCTTGGCGATTCGTCTTCATTCTTCGGCAGTGCCCTGGATGATTATGGGTCTACAGATGGTCCATTCGATTTTCTCAATCGAAGGTTGGGCACTCGGTACTCTTGCTGGATTAATCGTGATGGTATCGGCGAATTATCTCAAAGAACTTCTTCATTTAACGACTGCGATTATGACGATGATCACTGTTCAGCTTTTCCAAATGATCTGGTACATCACAGTAACATTAATTATTTGTCTTAAAATCAGTAATTTTGAAAAATTTGGAATGATCATTTGGAGTTTTATTCCTGGATCAATTCTCCTTTCTCTTATTTCTCCTATCCTTTTCTGGATTCTAGAACACATCTGGCGCGTTCCATCGGAAGGCGGTCCTAGAGGAGTAGAAATTTAGTTATGTTCGGAGAAGAAGAACTCGTCAAAATTCATAAAGATCGTGCTGCCATATTATCTTACATTATTACGGCAGCATTTGGTTTAGTGCTTTCGCGCTTATGGTACCTTCAGGTCTATAAGGGTGAGACCCTTCATAATTACTCCATTCAAAATCGTCTGAGAAAAGAAGTTGTCTGGGCCCCGCGTGGTCTAATCAATTCACGTGATGATCAATTGCTTGTGGATAACATCCCACGCTTTGATGCTATCCTTACGCCACAGTTCTTGATCGATAACGAGGAGACTCTTGATAAGCTTGCCAAGATATTGAGTACTGACGTGACTGAAATAAAAAAGATTCTTAAAAAGAATTCCAATCAGGCACGCTACCGTCCCATCATCGTAAAGAAAAATATTTCATTCGGTGAACTGGCCCAGATTGAATCTCAGAACGCTGATCTACCGGGTATTAGTGTTGATACATTTATTTCTCGGGAATACCGCGACAAAGAAATCGGCGCCCATCTTTTGGGTTATATCTCAGAAATTTCTCAGATTCAACTCCCTAAACTGCGTGAACGCGACAAGATGGAATACCGTCTTGGAGATTTCATCGGACAATTTGGAATTGAAGAACAACTTGATCGCTATCTTCGTGGCGAAAACGGTCATGAGTTCGTAGAAGTGGATGCACGAGGAAGAAGAAAGCGTTACATCAATACCGATAACTTATTTAAAGGTATTGAAGACGAAAAACCTCTTTCTGGTATGAACGTTAAACTCACTATCGATCGTGATATGCAGGTTGCTGCTTTCAACGCCCTCGAGGGTAAAGTGGGCGGTATCATCGCCATCGATATCGATTCGGGTGAAGTTCTTACGATGGTTTCACGCCCATCCTTTGACCCTTCTCAATTCTCCCGTGGCCTAACACCAGAGTATTGGAGAAGTCTCGTTGGTAATAAAGAACATCCTCTTCGCGACAGAAATATTCAGGAACACTTTTCACCAGGTTCAACGTTTAAGGCGATCACTGGTATTGCAGCGTTTGAGCATGGTGAGATCGATGAAAACACTGAAGTTAATTGTGGTGGATCATTCCGTCTGGGTCGAAAAGTTTATCACTGCTGGAAAAAAGAAGGTCACGGTCCAACCAATCTTGTGAAAGCTATTCGCGAATCATGTAACGTGTTTTTCCAGAAAGCCGCCAACCGCATGGACATTGATGATATTTCAAAATACGCGAAAGCTTTTGGTTTAGGTGCTCGCACCGGCATTTCTCTTCCGCGAGAAGTGAATGGACTCATTCCTACAAAAGAATGGAAGAGAAAAAGATACGGTCAAGAATGGCAAGCAGGGGAGACTCTTTCATGTGCCATCGGTCAGTCTTACGTGATTGCTTCAACCATTCAAATGGCCGTTTCTTACGCAGCGATTGCTAATGGTGGAAAAATCTTCAGACCGTTCGTCGTTAAAGATATTTATGACTCTCAAGGAGAGTTAGTGAAAACTTTCACGCCTGAACTACTTTCTGAAATCACGATGAAAAATCCTAAGACACTTAAATTTGTTCGCGAAGGTCTCTTTCAGGTTGTGAATAATCCCAAAGGAACTGCTTTCGCCAGACGTGGTCAGGGTATTCTGATGGCCGGAAAAACTGGTACTTCTCAGGTTAAGAGTGCAAGTGCTGATAAGGTTTACCAGAAGTGCGAACTTATGGATTATGAATCTCGTCACCATGCTTTATTCGTTGGCTTCGCACCGTATGATAATCCGAAAATTGCAGCAGCTGCTATCGTAGAGCACGGCTGCCACGGTTCGAGTGCTGCCACTCCGGTAGTGGAAGCGGTCATGACTCAATATATGAAAAAATATCAGCCCGAAATGTATTTAGCGAATCTTGAAAAAGATAAAACGATTAAAGACAGTTGGATTAAATCCCTTCGTGCAGCTCAGCCAGTAAAACCAAAACCTGCGGAACCTGCAGCTGAGTAAACGATAAACGGAGTTCTTTTGAATCAAACAATCATTCAGTTTTTAAAAAGATATGATTTCAGTTTTCTTGGCAGTATGGCAGCGATCTTTCTGGTGGGAGTTCTTAATCTTTATTCGGCCACACACGCTCAATCTCATGAAGGTTTAGATCTTCTTTGGAAATCCCAGATTGGCTGGTTTCTTTTCGCGGTTACCGTTGCGATCGCTATCAGTTTCATTAATCCAAAAACCTTTGAACGTTTTGCCTACTTTGGCTACATCCTGACTTTATTTTTGGTTTTACTCGTTCTCCTGATGGGTAAAGTGGGAATGGGTGCTCAGCGATGGTTAATTCTCGGACCGATCAGAATGCAGCCGTCAGAATTTATGAAACTTGGATTAGTACTTGCCCTAGCGCGCTACTTCACCAAAGTTTACCCGGAAAGACAGCTTGGGTTTAAAGATCTTATCGTTCCAGGCATGATCATGGGTATCCCGGCGATCATGGTTATCGTTCAGCCAGATTTAGGAACCGGAATGCTTTTGGTTTTCATTTTCTCAATGATGATTTTTTACAAGCGTCTCAAGTGGAGAACTATCGTCACACTGGGGGTGATTAGTATCGTCTCCGGAGTGCTAATGTATAACTTCGGGCTTCGTGAATATCAAAAGAAGCGTATTCATACTTTCATTGATCCCTACGAAGATGCTAAAGGCTCAGGTTATAACGCCATTCAATCTGAAATTGCGATTGGTTCAGGTAGACTCTTTGGTAAGGGTTTTAAAAATTCATCTCAAGCATCTCTCAACTATCTTCCAGAAAATCATACTGACTTTGTGTTTGCGATCTTTAATGAAGAGCACGGATTTTTTGGTTCAGTCTTTTTGATCATCCTTTATCTGGTTTTTTTCATGAGGATGGTTTGGCTCGCGACCTCAGTCCAACGCTTCTTTGACTCCGTCCTGGTGGTCGGGATCATGTCCATTTTCTTCTGGCATGCCTTCATTAACATGGCGATGGTTTCTGGGCTTCTCCCTATCGTGGGTATCCCTCTACCACTCATGAGTTACGGCGGATCAAGTATGTTAACTTTCGGTGTGGGTGTTGGGATGGCGACATCGGTTTCAAATTCCCGAAACTTCTTCAACTAGACTACTGTTCAAATTTTGGACAGTTTTTAAAGCTTATCTCATTGAATCTTCGAAGTTCTTTTTGGCCCCTAATTAGCAATATCAGGACAAAAGGAACTTCATGAAATTACTATTTGCCGCTCTCTTAATGACTTCTTTTACTGTGAAGGCTTCTCCAGTCATGAACATGAAAGAGCGTTTACGAATTCACTTATGGGTCAATGGCCTTGAGGATAAACCCGTCAAAAAGAAAGTTCACAACAGCGTTCTTCCCGAAGAACTCGAACGACCGTTAAGAAAAATCTAATTCCCTCTTCTCAAAGGTCATAGTATGATAGTCATACTATATGAAAAGAATTGCGAATATTGGAAGTTTGCTTAAAAAAATCTATCGAGTCTATAGTATTGAACTCATCAAAGAGCTTCAATCAAGTGGCTTCAACGATCTAAGACCAAGCTTCCTCGAAATTTTAATGTACCTTTCTGAACACGACGGCCCATCCATTAAGATGATCGGTAAAGCTTGCGGCCTAAAAAAACAAACCATGACTTCCCATCTTAACGAGCTCGAAAAACGCGGCTACGTGAAACGCACTCATTCTGACCAGGATAAGCGAGAACAGTTAGTGTTCCTTACTGACTACGGTGAGAAATTCAAATTGAACTTGCTTCAAGTAACGAATAATTTGGAACGCCAGTATACAACCAAGCTTGGCGAGGTAGAGTTAGATCGGGTTGAGTTGATGCTGGATAATTTGTATCGAGAGTTGTTGGAGAATCAGAGGAAAGGGTCGTTGATCTGATTTTTAAGAATGTAAATGTCGTCCTCAAGGTTTATTGATTTCCAATCCATTCATGTGCTTCGAACGAGACCACCGCCATTCGCTGCGCGAATAACGGTAGTCATTAATTGGAGCGGGTTTACAGAGAATTGAACCAGGTCCGGAGCTCAATAAACCGCTCAGATCAGTAGGTCGAGATAATTGCGAAGCAATTGTCTGACCCAAGTCTGAAGCACACTACCTGAATGAAAGATGAAAAATTTGAAGACTTCTTTTGCGGACTAATTTCCCTTTCTAACCGATCTACGCAGAAAGATGCTTAACATCCTTCAACTGAAACCCTTTCCAATGCTTATACCCACCAGAAACATTATTACAATTAAAGTACCCACGACTGACCAAAAATTCACAGGCAAGAATGGAATTCGTTCCATCTTCCGAGATAATTAACATGGGTGTTGTCTTACTTTGAATTTCAAAAAATCTTTCTTTAAATTCTGACCACGGCATTTTTTGAGCTTCTGGAATAATGGCGAGTGGTTTGTAATCTTTTTCTGAAATATCGATCATGATGAAGTCATAATCCTTATTGCAATATAGCTTCCAAGCTTTCTCGGGTGAAAGGTCTTGGTATTTGCGTCCATTTTGGATGAATTCGTCTGATATTTCTTCGTGATTTTTTACGCGGACGAGGTGATTTCTTTCAATCTGAATCATTTGTTCAATGCGCGATTCTAATTCAAGAATTCGCTCTTCAAGTCGACCGATTTGCGCCTCGAAGACCTGGAGCTGACTAAAGACATTTTGAAATTTCATAAAACCCCTCTGATACCATTCTATCATAGGGCGGAGGTTCTAAAAAAATGGGTAAATTGTACCGAATTGGATGCGGTTTACGATCATAGTTGTCAGGATTGCTCCAGATATAAAAATACAACCTTCGTAAAAGCCGTAACCTAAGCTTTGCATGTCGGACTCAATATGACCCTCGTGGCCGCGTTCTTCGCCCAATTTAACGGGGAAGATCTTAACCAGACTTTTCTTAAAGATCGGGAAGATAATAAGCGAAAGGATGGTTTTTAGAAGAACCTGGATGCAATAAACGGTGATGTCGTAGTGGTCCTGGTCAAAACAGCTGGCGATGATAAAACCTGCTCCTAAAGTAAAACCACCATAAGCAAAGCAAAGAGATAAATTCTTTTGGATGAGAAGGCGGTTGAAGGTGAGTTTACTGATAAAAGTGAAATACTTAACCGAAAAGCCGACGATCACCAGCATATAGAGCCATAGGACTAATAAAATCACGAGTGAGTTTTCAGCTTCAATCATGACAGTTCTAGTGAGGTAGGCAATCACAATGGCGTGACAAAAACTAATGAAGGCATAGCTCATGTTCTTTCGTTTAAGAATTTCATCAGTGTAATCAAAATTATAAAAGACGATTGATTCAACAATAAAAAGAGAAAGCAGATAGAGAACTATGGCAATTGTTCCCCAAACGGCAAAATGAAAAATACTTAAGAAAAATCCTGAGGATTCGTTAAAGGTGATCGAGGAGAAAATAATCGAAATACCAACAAGTCGGGCAAAGAGGTGAAGAGTATCTGCCGGGTTTTCCGCCGGATTGATTTTTTTTAAGACTTGTCTTTTAACTGTCGGGTAAAAAATGACATGGGCATAGCGATAGAGATAAATCATGAGACAGACGAAACCTGCCAACAAAAGTCTAATGACTAAGCGATCAAAAATTTCTGCCATGAGATTATCCTTAAAAGTTCTCTTTTAAATATTCAATTAGAAGCGTCTTCATTTCCACTTTTTTCATTCTTTCATCTTTAAAAAAATGAGGGAAATTTTCACGAGTGATTTTACCCTGAGGTCCAAACTCGTTTTTAATTCCATAAAAAGGTTTTCCTAAGGCGGAACTTGAACGCATTTCCTGGAAAAAGTTTTCATCCGGTCGGAAACGTCCCCAGCCAAGATAACGAGGGAAATTTTTGAACGCTTTATTAAAGCGCCATCGAACTTCACCTTTCTTATTTTTTTTCCAGTCACCAAACTCTCGGTTACCAATATAGAGTGAGCCAGGAGGTAGAGGGAGAAATTCTTCGGCTGTATCAGTTTTCCGATAAAGAGAGAGTCCTATATTGGGGAGATTTTTTTTGGCATATTCTTTAGAGGTTCTTACAATTAATTCTTCGACGGTGTCGTACCCTGAGATGACGCGGAATTTTTGGTAATAGGTCTTTATCAAGAAGCCTGTGGCGTGAGTATCAACAAGGATGACAGTGGCAAGTGGACCTTTCACTAACTTTGAGAAACTTCTTTCACTTTGTAGATATTGAACTCCGATCTCAGACGGCGAAAGAGCTTTCGCAAGACCAAGATAAAGAATCATCAACATCGTATAAAGAAAGAATTTATACATGCTAAGCCTGTATGATCTTCAGAATTGCATCTTTATGAGTTTGATTAAGTTCATCAAAATCACAATGTATTCTATTCACAGCATGGGATTCGCTATATTTTAAAAACAGATCGGTCGCTTCCTGAATGTTTTTGATCGTTTTGTGATCTTTTGATAAAGCCGATTCTCTCATGACTTTCATCGGGTAAATATTTTGGGGAGAGTTAGCACTGTAGTACTTAGATAAGCGCCCCGTTGAAGAACATTTGATATAATCAATCTTTTCAGACTTTAGGTAAGATTCGAGTTCATGCATTTGATGAAGATGGACAGTTCCAAAAGTTTCAAGAATCTTTTTAGGAATATTATTTTTTACAATTCTCTGGGCCCAGACGTTGTCTGATTTCTTAAGAACTCGCATAAGATAGGCATCGTCATGCTCAAGATAATGTTCAATGTCGGCCGGGATTGCATACTCACTTTTAATACTATCAAAATAGCGCATGAGCATCTGCTCAAGACAAACGGCCCGGTAATGGAAATAAACCATCATGAACATATGAAACCGTGATAATAAAAAATCATCAAAAGTTGAGATGGCACGTTCGGATATCCCAAGGTAGGCTTGATTGTTTTCGACACAAATTTTAAGATTATCAATAATCCAATCAAGATCAAACTTCCCGTAACTCACTCCGCAAAAATAACTATCACGCAAAAGATAATCCATTCTATCGCAATCCATTTCTGAAGAAACGAGTTGATGAAGAAGTGGGAAATAATTAATTCCGTTAATGGTGAAGTAACCAGGATTTGATGTTTCACCAATAACTAATTCAGCGATTGCATTGGGATCAATCCCAAATTCTTTGGTTACACCTTTGAAAGATTTCGTGAAGGATGAATCAGTGATGGATTTAATAGTGTAATCTTCGTGAGAGGCTTGCCTCTTACCGCCCTCAAATTGCTTAGGAAGTTTTAGTTCACTAACCATCGGCATAACTGATTCAGTAGAATGACTGAGAGGTGCGTGACCAATGTCGTGTAAAAGGCAGCCGAGTCTAAGGCTCTCTTTAAGTCGCAAAATATCTTTGTTGTTTTGATCTTTGAATAAGCTGTTGAACACTAAAGTCGCAACATGCATAACACCAATCGAGTGAAGGTATCTTGTGTGGGTAGCGCCTGGAAATACATATTCCGAAAATCCAAGCTGTTTAATGTTTCTCAGTCTTTGAAAAAAAGGATGCTCTAGTATTTCTATCTCAGCGTCGTGGATAGCGATAGAACCGTGAACAGGGTCTCTAATTTCCACGAAGTTCCTTCTTTGGATCGTCCTGTATTTCTTTAGCGTAAGTATGAATCCATGCTGCGATATCTTTTGATTCGCGCATAGGTTTGCTATCGATATAGAGGACCGGTACTGTCCCACGACCAGTTTCTTTGATCAGCTGCTCTTTCCGATGAGGCTCATCATTGACGTCGTAGTAGGTTACGGAGCTTTCCAAACCAGTCACTCTTAAAGCAGATAGAACGATCTGGCAGTATGGGCACTGTGGGAAAAAATAAAGTTCTAGTTTTTTCATAAAGACCTCTCTCAAATAAAAATGGCTCCGAAAGGAGCCATTTGAACTATTGACTAATAGTCGTCATCTTCTTCTTCGGCAACTTTCTTTTTAGGACCTTTGACATACTCAACGTCCTCGTCTTCTTCCTCGTCAGCATCTGCGTCTTCAGGAGAATCAAGACCTTCTTCGTAGCCCCAACCGTAACCGTAGCTAGCTTCTTCATCTTCTTCTGTTGCTGCAACATCATCAGCAGGCTTTGCTTCGCCTTCTTCTTCGTCGTCAGCATCAAATTCAGCGTCGAAATCATCGTTTAATGAATCGGCCGTATAATCATCATTAAAAGCTGCAGCGTGAGCTGGAGTTTTTGAAATAACCTCAGGCACAACAACTTTTTTCTCTTTCGTATTTTTTGTAGGCGCTTTTGCCGCTGTTTTGGGTGCAGCTTTTGGCGCTATAACTTTAGCGGGAGCTTTTTTAATAGCGACGGATTTTTTAGCAGCCACTTTTATCGCTACTTTTTTAGCTGGAGCAGCTTTTTTAGCAGCCACTTTTTTCGTCGCTTTTTTTACAGGGGCAGCTTTTTTAGCAGTAGCTTTTTTTGCCACTTTTTTGGCCGGAGCAGCTTTTTTAGCAGCCACTTTTTTCGTTGCTTTTGCTGGAGCTTTCTTCATTACTTTTTTGGTCTTTTTCGTCGCCACAAAAGATCCTTTTTTATAAGTGAGGTGTGTTTAAGACAACTCCATTATAAGTTGCCCTAGAGGCCCTTTTCAAGTGAGGAAATATTAATACTTTATTGAGCTGATATCGTCAGAAGTCTGTATTGGATTGGCAAAAGTTTTTTGGCGGGTTTCTGAGCCTGCTGGATCCACCCCATTCTCAGAATAAATGGCGAAAGTGTCGTTATCCCATCGAGGTCCTCCCCCAGTTTGCAGTGAATCAAGAGTAATGAACTTAGTTGAATAGCTATTCCGCTGCATGTTGTCAGTTATGTCCGAGGCCAATGGACTTGTGTAGGAACCGTCTTCATTGATTCCGGTAAAAGGACCTGGACGGTAAGCCGTCAGAAACTTTTTTCCTTCTTGAGCAGAAGTTCCAGACTTCCAATTTAGTTCGAACGGATAAAATTCCGGGCTAAACGAGGTTTGAGAAATAGTCGATTTATTAAAATATTCTAGAATCAAATCACCTAAAGGTTTTGGACATCCTGCGGGACTATCTGGAACTTCTACACCTGTCCCGCCCCCGTAGTAAAAATAGAGAAATTGTCCAGCGATGCTTTTGCAGGTGGCAGGCATTTGATCATTGCTTGGGTTTCCAAAATCAATATCTGAAACACCATTGGCGGCTTTGATGTAACCTTCTTTTGAATTCAGTGCACCTTGAGACACTTCGTTTTGCTGTCCGAAAATACTTCTCGCCGCAGAGTTTAGCGCCATCTTGTATTTTTTAATTCCAGTTTCCTGCGCTTTCATAAAAACTTTTATGGCACTCACGACATCACTAGAATTTGTGAAAAGAACATCGACCTGATCTGGATCATACAGAGGTGCATAAACATTTCCTCGGTAGCGTTCGTAGCCATTATTGAGGGAGATTTTTCCACCGCCTATAAATCCAAACGAATCAATATCGGCACTTTTATTAAATTCAGCAGGTGTTGGGATCAAGTAATTTGCTGCTTCATAAAGAGTCGGAGCTCGTACTCGTCCAATTTCAGCATCTAATGCTTCCGGACTGATAGTCGCCGAAAGGCCTGTGCCTTTAAAATTATTGAATTGAAATCGGCTATAAAGACCTATCTCATCAGCTGTACCTTGAGGTCCACCTGTGGCTAAAATTTTATAGATACTTTTAGTTTCATTGGTATAGCCTTTAACTTTAAATGGTTCCTGGTAATCATAAACCAGATTCGGAACCCCAAATTGGATTCCGTCCGCATCGGCCAGCTTACCACCTATCGGGCTGTCTGGATTTTGCACCCAGAAAGGTTGGCCAGGAGGATTCGTTGGAAGAGGAATTCCTGGAACATAATTTCCGTTATCAGAAGATTTTCCTCTGATCGTTATGCCTGAAAAATCGTAGGAAGTGATATAAGGGACTGAACGAAATTTTAAAGGATCTGCACGACTGGTGAGGAAATCCTGCCCAACTTTTTGATGAAAAAGGACCGGACCAATTCTTCCCCCAAAAGGTTTTGCTGCTGAGTACGCCTGTAGTTTTACAGACCCTTCAGCGAACGGATTAAACATGCCGACAAATTCCGCCTCACCTTTGACAGCATAGTAGGTGAGTATGTCTGGATTTTTATAAAATCCTAATGGGTATCCAGGAACAGGGATAGCTACTTTTGAAACGTCACATGCTCCCGAAGTTTTGGAATCAGCTCTTGGTATCATCGCTGCATAAAAAATGGCATAATTAACCATCATGAGTTTTAAATCAACCCACTGCTTTGGATAAATTTTATCTGTCGGGATGAGGAAGTTACTGGCGTTCGTTTCACTTGAATTATCCACCGATTTGGGAGCGATCTCAGTCAGTGTAAAAGAATTTTTCATCTCCTGGTCAACATCATTACCTAAATTTCTGTAAGCAGAATAAAAAGCCTTCACTAGTCTTTCATTACCTAATTTTTTCTCAGCTTCAATATCTGCAATATTTTTCTGGCAATTTGTGACAGAGTTGCTCCCTTCAATACAAACTTTTGATGTCTCTGCCGGACGATTCATCGCGAATTCTAAATTTCTAATTCTCATCGCAAGCTCTACGGCGCGCGGCCACGCACCCTGACGATCTGATAAAATAGCTGGACCATTTCCAGTCAGAGACTCATCCATCGTGTTTGCAAGCACGTTATAGGTCCAGGTATTGGCGACAGTCATATTGAGTTGAGTTCGATCAACGCAATCATTTACTTTGGTTGAAATAAGAGCATCCATAAAAGCTCGAGAAGCTTCTTCAGCACCAGTTAAATTGGATGAACCAAATTCCGGAAGACCTGGAATGGAATAACGCTTGCAGATATTTGTTTTAGATCCGGCGATGTGGATACAAACTGCTGGTATGTTAAATTTATCTGTTGTTTCTTTTTTGACTGGATCATCCTCAAGAACGTTCACATCTTTTTGTAAATTAAACTGCATCGGCCCTGATCCCACATTCGGAGTCTCTACGTCTTGAATGTTTAAGTTTCCAATCACGTAGTACTTATACATCCACTCTTTATAGATATTTCTCATTTCCCAATTCAGGTAACCAATTTTTGTGAGTTGTCTTGCTTGTACGGCAGCACCTGCAAACGCAGCAGAGTCAGTGGCATTTTGAAGATTGATTTTCGCTTTAACGAAAAGACCGATATTGATAACGAAGGCAATAATCGAGATCACCACAACCAGCGATGCTGAGAAAAAGATACTAATTTGTCCCTGTTGGTTTTTAGTCAGGGCCACTTTGTGGGTCCGTTTTGTCACTGGCGCCAATTTTAGTCGGTTAAAGTCGTGAATATTACGTAACTCTATTTTGGTACGGGTCTTGCGAGGTGTAAAGGAGTCCAAAGGGTACCGATCTTTGGAAGTAGCACGTACGCTGAATTCGGTGAGCCTCTCCTAGCAACCCACCTTGTTTTTACCCATCTTGAAACATCAAAACCCTAGGCATCGCGGGATGCCTAGAGTGTCCCTCTTTCAAAAGTTATAGGCAAAAAGTGCAGGGCACGGGTTGCTAGAGATTTGTGGTCTAATACGAAAGAGGAGTATTGATGAAAAAACCAGCTAAAGATTGTTTCTGTGCCCTTTGCAGATCGCCACGAAAGCTGCGCTATTCTCGTCATCTTTCCGGTGCTCATTATGGTCAGATTTTTGTTCTCACGTTAGTTTTTGCGGCTGCAACTTATCCATGGCTAAACTGGAAAGGAGCGTGTTCGCTTCCTATCATCTGGGCCCTGTTTGAAAGTATTCACAAATCTCTTTATCGTAAGGATTTGCAATGCCAGGTCTGTGGCTTCGATCCGAAATGGTATAAGAAAGACATTAAAATCGCTCGCCAAAAAGTCGAAGAATTCCTTAAACAAAATCCTGAGAGTCCGGTCTTCAAACGTGCTCGCTTTGAAGAAAATTCCCATTCTCGTTTAAATTAATTTTTCAGCTTTGCATCACACTCTCATCAATTTCCAACACTTAATTCAGTCATCTTTTGGCATGGTTTTTCCTTAGTGAGAGACAGGAAAGGAAAGGAAAAATCTTTTCCAACTAACTTCAACCTGAGGTAAGAATGTGGAATAGGAAACCTATCACTATTTTATTATTCGCAACCTATGCGACTAAGGAGCATTTATGAGCGTAAACAAAGTTATTTTATTAGGAAGACTAGGCCAGGATCCCGAGCTTAAGTACACTCCAGGTGGATCACCTGTTTGTAATTTCTCGCTAGCGACAACTGAAGCTTGGACAGACAAGCAAGGTCAGAAACAAGAAAAAACTGAATGGCACAAAGTTGTTGTTTGGGGAAAACTTGCTGAACTTTGTAACCAATATCTTGCTAAAGGTCGTCAGGCATTTTTAGAAGGTCGCCTTCAGACTCGTTCTTGGGATGATAAAGATGGTAACAAACGTTACACAACTGAAGTTCTTGCTTCGACAGTTCAGTTCATCGGCGGTGCGACTGCTAACAACAACGCCAATGCTGGAGCACCGAACGTGGATACTTCTTACGCTCAGGCAGCACCTGTGCAGGAATACCAAATTTCTTCAGACGCTTCATTTGCTGCTGACGATATCCCGTTCTAGTATTAGAAAAAATTGAAATAATTCGAAAGAAGGCCTGCGTAAGTGGGCCTTTTTATTAATGTTAAGAATTGCTTAATCCATGCTCATCTTAAATCTGCTATAATATTTTCCATGGACATGAAGCCCAGTTACTTCTCAATCAGGTACGATTTGATTCAGACCGGACAACCGCTGTTGTTTGATCTCTTTGTCAATTCATCTGTTGTTAAAGGTAAAGAAAAATTCATCCGTATTTTTCTATCAGGTGGTTCTCTTGCCAAAGAGGAACTCGAGGAATTTCATCGAAAGTATATTCAACTTTATATTCCTGAAGATCAGCGCAGGATTTATTTAAAGAGTCTTGTTAAATCGGGTGTTGATGACGTCGTAAAAACAAATGTCATCAAAGACACTGCAATTGAATACCTGAATAATATTTTTGGTAAAGATAAAGAGTTCTCAACCGAGCTACTTGCAAAAAATATCGATGCCTGCCGTGACGTTGTTGAAAGCATGGTCGACACTCTGGATAAGCATAACATTGATTCACTCCGTAACCTTATTGGGAATTTGAGCTTCCACGATTTTTATACTTACGATCACTCAATTAACGTTTCGATGTATTGCATTTCAATCTATAAAGCGATTAATCCCAAAGCGACTCGCAAAGAACTTATGCACGCAGGTCTTGGTGGTTTGCTTCATGATTTAGGTAAAATAAAAATTCCAACTCATATCTTAAATAATCCAGGTGGTCTTTCTGATTCAGATTACCTCGAAATTAAAAAGCATCCAGACTTTGGACTCGATCTTCTATTAAACGGTCACTGTGAAGTGAACAGTGACATAGATTTAAAAATTATTGCCCGAGTTGTTCACGAGCATCACGAAAATATTGATGGCACTGGTTACCCAGCAAAACTCAAAGGCAAGGATCAGATTCATCTTCTCGCTCGAGTTTGTACGATCGCAGATTTCTTCGATGCTATTACTACCAAACGTTCTTACAATGATGTTCTTTCGGTTCCTGATGCTATGAATACGATGAAAAAATTCCGTAACACAAAACTCGATCCTGATATCTTTGATATCTTTGATCAGCATGTTCGTTATGTGCGGGCAGATTTCACTCGCGATCTACGCCTCTCTGATAAATTTGATCCGACCATTCCGTATGCAAAACTTCCTATCGAAGAGATTAAGAAGTTTGAGAAGGAAATGGATTTCGGGAAAATTAAAGTCGTTGATCCAACCAAGAAGAATAAATAGAGCTAAATAACCAGAGGTCGGCTCCTGAGCATTGCTCCCGCCGGGTCGCGTGGGACCTAAGTTACCGGTTGACCTAAAAAAAAGGGTAGATTTCTCTACCCTTTAATTTAAAATAAATTTTTAGAAACTCTTACTGATTCGGAGTTGCTTTTGTTGCTGGAACTGGAGCGGTCGGTTCCGCTGTTGTTGCTGCCGGCTCAGAGTTAGCAGGAGTGTTGAGATCGTTAGCTGGAGCTGCTTCAAGACCCTTCTTATCTAGGGCCTGAACATCAGAGTTTAGAGGAGCTGCTACCGGAGCTTCGTTATCAAAAAGTGAACGTTTAGATTCACGAGATTTCATCGTCGTAAGAATGATTGAGTTCACCATAAAACCGATGGCAAGAACGGTCGTGAGCTTGGTCATGAAGTTACCCTTAGCAGAGCTAGAGAACACAGCTTGAGAAGCACCTCCACCCATAACAGCTCCCATCTCAGCACCTTTACCGAATTGAAGAAGGACCGTTACAACGAGAAGAACACAAATAATGACATGCAGAACAATTAAGAAAGTAATCATAAAACCTAAATCTCCCATTAAGGCACTATTTCTAACAAAATTCTGGGTACTTGCAAATTAAAAACGCTTACCTATCTCCACAAAGCGCGAGAAAATCCTTTGCCTTCAAACTGGCCCCACCGACTAAACCTCCGTCGATGTCCTTTTGTCCTAATAATTCTTCGACGTTATCGGGTTTTACCGAGCCGCCGTAGAGAATTCTAGTCTTGTTTCCAAACGCCGGGAATTTCGCTGTTATGATCTTTCTAATGTGAGCGTGAACTTCCTGAGCCTGGGCAGGGGATGCTGTTTTCCCAGTTCCGATCGCCCAAACAGGCTCGTAAGCAATCACGAGATTATCGAGAGTGGCCCCTGATTGGTCATTTAAGCCTTGATGAATTTGATCTTCGATCAAGGATAAAGTTTGACCAGAATCTCTTTCAGCAAGTGTTTCACCAACACAATAAATGACGACGAGGCCTTCTTTTAGAGCTGTGCGAATTTTTCCATTGAGTGATCGTGAAGTTTCAGAAAAATATTGTCTGCGCTCTGAGTGACCGAGGATGACAAAGTATCCGTTCATGTCTTTTAGAGCACGCGGAGAGATTTCTCCCGTGTATGCACCTTCGACATGTTCTGAGCAGTTTTGTAACCCAGCTTTCATCTCTTTAGTTTTCAACTCTTCCACTAAAGGAAAATGAATCGCTTGGCACGCTACCCAAGCATCGAGTTTACCTGAATAAGATTTATTAAAAGCTTCGAAAAAATCTCCACAGTCTTTGACTGTTTTATTCATCTTCCAGTTTCCAACCATGAGCTTTTTCATTTTACACTCCGTATTTTAAGGCCTGTACACCTGGAAGTTCGCCGCGCTCGATGTACTCAAGTGAAGCTCCGCCACCAGTAGAAACGTGAGAAAATTTTTCGGCTTTACCAGACTGCTGAACGGCCGCCACAGAGTCTCCACCACCAACAACTGAGAACGCTGTTGATTCAGAAATCGCATCTGCCATCGACATCGTTCCCTTAGCAAAATCTTTATTTTCAAAAAGCCCCATAGGCCCATTCCAGAAAATCGTTTTAGCCGTTTTAATTTGATCACCGTAGGCCTTGATCGTAAGAGGACCAATGTCGAGTCCCATCTGATCTGAAGGAATATTTGTTCCTGGGCATGCTAGAGGAGGTCCCCCAAATTCCATGGAAGTCACATGATCTTTGGGCAGTTGGATTTTTCCACCCTTATCTGCCGAAAGAAGTTGTTTGGCGAGATTGACGTCTTCGTCAGAACACAAAGATGTCCCGACTGTCACACCTTTTGCTTTTAAAAACGGATAGGCCATTGCCCCACCAATTAAAAGAGTGTCAACCAAGACGAGCAATTTTTCGATTGTTTTGATTTTATCAGAAACTTTTGCTCCACCGACGACAGCTACAAAAGGCTTCGCTGGTTTTTCAATTAATGCGCTTAAAGATTCGATTTCTTTTTTCATCAAGAGTCCGCAGTAAGAGCGGCCTTTGAAGAAAGCATTAATGGCGTGAGTAGAGGAGTGTTTTCTGTGAGCAGCGCCGAAAGCATCGTTGACGTAAACGTCGCCGTAGCGAGAAAGCTTTTCTGCAAGTTCCATATCATTTTTTTCTTCTCCAGGAAGAAAACGGATATTTTCCAAAAGAACAACTTTTGTTTCAGGTAGCTGCAGTAAATTTTTTATGCCGTTATCAATAGCTGACTCAGAAAGAATAACGTCTGTGCCTAATTTGGCAGCAAGGTATTCCGCTACTGGTTCAAGCGAATATTTTGGATTCACTTGCCCATCAGGACGACCAAGATGACTAATGAGAACGAGCTTCGATGCCCCTTTTTCAAGAATCATGCGAATCGTTGGGATTGCCATATCAATACGGCTGGCATCAGTGATGGTTCTTGGTTCTGTTTTCGTCAAAGGAACATTGAAGTCAAAACGAGCTACAACTTTTTTCCCTTTTAGATCAGCGTCCTGAAGATTCTTGAGTTGCATATTTATCCTTAAAGTTTTTGACCAATGAAGTTCGCAAGATCAATCACTCTGTTTGAAAATCCAACTTCGTTATCATACCAGCTGACGATTTTAGCAGTGTTGCCAATAACGTTGGTTAGTTTTGCATCAAGGTATGAAGATTCAGTTGCTCCCATGAAATCCATAGAAACAAGTTCTTCCTCCGTGTAACCAAGAATACCTTTGAGGTTTCCATGGGCGGCTTTCTTCATGGCATCGTTAATTTCCTGCTTAGACGCTTTCTTCTCGAGGACGACAGTTAAGTCTACCAAAGAGACATCCGGAGTTGGAACGCGGACAGCGTAGCCGTCGAGTTTTCCAAGCATCTCAGGAATAACTTCTCCGAGAGCTTTAGCAGCACCAGTTGAGGTAGGAATCATAGAGAGATTAGCAGCACGAGCACGACGTAAATCATCGTGAGCGTTATCGAGTAAGTTTTGATCTGAAGTGTATGAGTGAACGGTTGTCATAAGACCGTTTACGATACCAAAGTTTTCATGAAGAACTTTTACAATCGGCGCAAGGCAATTGGTTGTGCATGAAGCATTTGAAATAATATGGTGTTTTGATTCGTCATATTTTTCGTTGTTAATGCCCATAACGAAAGTTCCATCAAGATCTTTTCCTGGAGCACACATAATCACTTTTTTAACTGTTCCTGTCATGTGAAGACCGAGTTTAGCTTTATCTTTAAAAATTCCAGTGCAATCGATCACAATTTGTGCGCCAACTGATGACCAGTCGATTTCTTCAGGATTTTTTAAATTGAAAAATTTAATTTTTCTGCCGTTATACGAGATGACTCTTGATTCATTATCAAATGAAAAATCGCCGTGAAGTTTTCCATGAAGAGAATCGTGTTTCATTAAATGAATATAGGGTTTTGGTTCACCTGGATTATTAACGGCGACGATTTCAATATTTGTGTTTGAGTCCTTAGCAACATTTGCAAAATAAGCACGAAGAATTGTTCTCCCGATACGACCCACACCATTAACGCCAACTTTAACTGTTTTCATAAGACTCCTCATGTCACTGAAAGTGACCACCATATATGATTCAAAACTAAGATATTTTAAGCGTTTAGAACATACTCTATGTCCTAGGCTTTTGTGTAGCGAATTCAAGTCTCTCGGTGTACTCTGAATTTCTCTTTTTAAGCACTTAACGCACGAGTTCTACCATGACAAAACTTTTTATCTCCGATTTACAAGGTAAAGAAGAAATCGAGTCCATTTTTTTGGTCAAGATCTTCAACACAATGGAAGGCAAGGACGGAAAAAAGTATTTCAATTTCATCCTGACCGACGCGAGTGGTGATCTTGAATCTCGCCAATGGCATTACTCAGCCGAAGTTGAAAAAAACGTTGCTAAGGGCGCGTTCGTCAAAGTCAGAGGTAAGCTTAATTTTTATCAGGGCCGCAAGCAGTTCATCATCAACCATATTGAAAAACTAGATCAAAAAGATGTGAACCTCGATGACTTTGTGATGAAGGCAACTGAAGATCCGGAAATAATGTATAAAAAACTTCTAAAGATCGTAGATGGTCTAACAGATGTTTATATCCGTGACCTTTTAAGAAATATCATCACTGATGGTGAGATTGCGCGCCGATTAAAAACATGGCAGGCCGGAAAATCCATTCACCACGCCTATAAGTCTGGTTTGATAGAACATATTCTTTCATGCTCAGAGCTCGCAGTGAATCTTTCTCGCCACTACCGTGTTAATGAAAACTACGTTGTCGCAGGATGCATCTTGCACGACCTATGTAAGATCTACGAACTGACTGATGGAGTGAACGTTGAATACACTGAAGAAGGAAAACTTGTTGGCCACTTAGTTAAGGGTCTTGAGATCGTTGACCGTTACTCGTATAAGATCAAAAATTTCCCGCATTACATGAAAATGCACCTGAAACATATTCTACTCGCTCACCATGGTGAGTACGCTTATGGTTCTCCAAAAATCCCTCAGACTTCAGAAGCCTACCTAGTTCACCTGATTGATCTGATGGATTCAAAGATGGGCGCCTTTGATATTGTCCGCAAGACTGACTCTGCTACTGGTCACTGGTCTGGCTTTGTGAAGCACATGGACAGAATTGTTTACAAATCGGAACTACCATTTTATCCGGATTATATTCAGGATGAAGAGCATCACGAAGAAAGATATGAACCTAAAAAGCCAGCGGAACTAGCTCCTATAGCGAAGCGTGAACAAGGGAATGCTCCGGACCCAAAGACCAGTATGGGCAAAATGTTAAGTGGTCTTAAAATACCAAATGACTAGCAAGATAACCCTGAGTGCAATTGTTGCTCTCGTAGGGGGCGGAGCTGCCCTTACTTATGAAGGACTAAAGCGCTGGAAGCTTTTTCAAAATATCCATAAAACAATTACCTCAAAAGTTGTATCCGCACCAATTGGTGAATCTGTGGAGATCAGGTCTAAAGTCTTTTCTTTTCCGGAAGATCTTACTGTTTCACCATTAACCCAGACCAAGTGTGCAGCCTATACTTGGGAAATCGAAGAATGGAAAGAAGACATAAAATATTATCGCCCAACGTGGGAGTTATGCTCGAAATATAATAGTATTCCTTATCTCTATTTTAGTGATGATGGAAAAGAGCTTGCCGCTGTCGATCTGGATCAATCAGAGTTCATCGAAGATATTCAAATGACTACAGTGGAAGTGACTGATTCACTTTAATCTGAAGCCATGGCGCTGATTAAGAA
This sequence comes from Bacteriovoracaceae bacterium, assembly GCA_040399915.1. Classification (GTDB taxonomy): domain Bacteria; phylum Bdellovibrionota; class Bacteriovoracia; order Bacteriovoracales; family Bacteriovoracaceae; genus Peredibacter. The sequence continues at coordinate 646,221 of JBBARE010000001.1, read as the reverse complement.
TAATGATCTGATGATCGTGAGCGAAAATTTCTCCCGAAAATATCGGATTAAAGAAAAAGTCTTTCTGCCAGGAGATGAATTATTCATTCATGGCATAAGTAAAAATCCTCCATCATCTTATTTGCATACGATTTTAGGGGAAGCAAAGGTTGGAAGAAGAGCATCGTATAAGGAAGGGGAAGCTTTCTCTGAAAAAAATTACCTCTCCAAGACCAGGTTATTTTTCTGCGGGAAGGTTTACCTGACAGCTAAGAGTGAGCAGGAAGCAAAAAATAAATTACTGTTAACCTCGATCCTTTCTCGTCTGACTGGCCCCCCATTGTTATTTTGGGGACTTTACTTACTTTTATCACCGTTCATCTAATACCACCTCATTTCAGTAGATTGCCTATCACAAGACCCTGTACTTTTTTCATACCTCTACCTGTTCATTTCCAATGAAGAATTCATTTGTTAGAAAGAATTAATTCTAAAAAGGAGTTCTTATGAGATTTGTTTCTATACTCGTTGCTCTCGTTTTTTCTCTAAACGTTATGGCGAGCACTGGCACTGTTCAGGAACTTGAAAGACATATGGATGAATACCAGTATGCTTTAAGTGTTGAGTGGGATCAGAAAAATCAGGCGTTCTACGAAGCTCAAACTAAAATTTTTTTTGAAAAAATGGGCAAATTAGTTGCTGAAGGTCTGACACAAGAAGAAGTTCTCAAGATGGTTGAAGCAAAAACTAAAAATAAAGTTGCTATCGACGCTCTTAAATTAAAAATTTCTCTTCTCTCAAAAAATGCAACTGCTGAAGAGCTAGCCCAAATCGTTAAAGAATCTTCAAAAGATCTTTATGCTGAAGGTGCAAGCTGGAATGGCGAAGTCATTTTTTCAGTCGTTATCGGTTTAGTTGTGATCGGAGCACTTGCTTACTCAATTTGGTTCAGCGTTACCCATGAGTGTGTTGCTTATGAAGAACAATACGTCTGTACTCAACAGAGTGATTGTTTCTACGGTGGTGGACCAATCGGTGGTGGATATAGCTACGACAATTGGGGCAACTATGTTCAATCGGGATACACTTGCTACGGTCCGCCTCGTTCAGTTTGCAGATACCAGAATGTTTGTACTGAATACGCTAAAAAATAAGTTTAAAATAAGAAGGCACTTTTTCGGGGCCTTCTTTCACTTTGAAGTTACTGAAGAACCAAGTGTGTCGCCACTCTCGTAAGAATCGATCTGGCATGTAGCTGGATCGACAGTTGCAACGACAAGCGTTTTGACTGACTGTGAAGTTCCTTTCATCCATTTAATATCAAGTTCAAAATTTGCGATCAAAAAGTTTTCGTTTTTTACTTTCATTAAATAGTCAGAAACAACGAAATTTTTTGCAGTAGCATGGCCGATTTCACCTTTTTCATTGGTGACAGGTAGATTCGTTTTGTATTGAGCAATGATCTCTTTTTTAAGAGGCTCAATATCGCAATCAGATGCTAAAGCAGCTGAAGTTAAGAGAAAAAAACTGATAAGGAATTTCATCTATGGCTCCTTTAAATTAGTCACCAGAGCTAAAAAACACTTTTCATGTGGTGTTGGAAAGACTCTTTATGTCATGAGTGGTTCGACTGGGATTCAAAAGTTTAGGACAACTACCTGTGAGTAACCTTTAGCAAGTGATGTAAGGAAACTAACATTGTTTTACGGCCGTTTTGTTATTGGGCAAGTTGCTGTAAAAATATTTGTTAAGAGACCAGAGAGAACTTTGTGTCACCACTCAAAAAGGATTTTATGATAATGAAAAATGCTTCAAGGGAAGTGTTAGAAAAAGAGAAGGTAAGAATGACTCTAGGCAAATTTGAACGTTCTAAAATTCTTCAAGTTTACTTTGGACGACTAGACGGTAGATACCCTCAAGAAATTCCTCCCGATTGTGAGGAGCTTTACAGAACAGAGTTGTCAGAAATTAAGAATTTTTTAATTAATCAATACCCACAAGACTCGCTTCTTCAAAAAATCTTTAAGGTGATGAATTAGTCTTTAGCGAAGTTTAAAAAAACAATTAAGTGAATTTTCATACACCTGAGATTTAAGTTTCTCGAGATCCAGGTTTTTTAGCTCTGCAATTTTCGCAGCAACGAATGGCAGGTAATAAGGAGCGTTTTCTTTCCCACGATGAGGGACAGGAGTAAGAAAAGGCGAGTCTGTTTCGAATAAAATCTGTTCCGAAGGAGTTATTTTCACAACTTCCTGCACGTTTTCAGCTTTCTTGAAAGTAATGATCCCATTAAATCCCAGATAAAAGCCTTCACTCAAGACAAACTCAGCAAGCTCAATACTTGATGTGAAGCTATGAATGACGCCTTTGCGTTTTAGGTGCGCTGAAAACTGTCTTAAGATCGCTCTGGTATCATCGTCTGCCTCTCGAGTGTGAATCACGACAGGTAAGTCATGATCGACAGCAATTTGGAGCTGTCTTTCAAAAACTTTTCTTTGGATTTCCGGTGGAGAATTATTGTAGTGGTAATCAAGACCAATTTCTCCGACAGCAACCATCTTAGGAATTGTTGAACGTGACGCAATTTTAGTAAATTCTACGTCGGTCGCTTCTTTTGCATCATGCGGGTGGATGCCTTGAGTGAAATAAATCTCTGGGCAACTTTCCGAAAGTTCTTTCACTTTATCAAGATTTTCTGGGTCCACACCAATCGTTATGACTTTAGAAATGCCGGCCTCTGAAATCTTTTTACGGATTTCATCTAGAGGCTCAGCTTTTAAATAATCAAGATGGCAGTGGGTTTCAATCAGCATTTATTTTCCTGCTAAAATATCATCAAAAATAGCGAAGAATTGACGGTTAGGAATTGTTCCCTCAATCTTTTTACCATTCACAATGATCGTCGGAGTTGATTTTAGGTTGTATTTTGTGCCCTGATTAATCGCCTCGACAACTTTGTTTTTTATATCTGTATTTTCAATACAGTTGGTTAAGTTTCTTTTCTTCGCAATTTCACTAAGAACACCATCCGCGAGTTTAGACTGGTTTGCAAAAATTTCATCATGCAATTCTAAAAATTGTTTTGGATCACAAGCAGCAAGAGCCGCAGCATCGCAAGCTTGATCATGAAAACGACCTTTTACATTTGAATTACATTTAGCATCCAGCGGATAAAATAAGTACTGAACGTTCATTTGTTTTGGGTAACGTCTGATGAGTTCTGGAATCTGCTCAGCTACAGTTTTGCAAAATGGACACTGAAAATCTGAGAAAACCGTAATGCGTATCGGAGCACCAGCAAATTTCTCGGTAGCAGCATGAATTTTATAAGATGACTCAACATCTGGATCACCATTATCAGCGAGACCTTTAAATTGCTGAACAATACTTGCATTAAGTTTAATATTAACGTCCTCTTTTGCTTTCGTGTTTTGATACATGAAAAAAGAACCTGCTAAAAGTAAGACTCCCCATCCCGCAGATACTTTTAGATCTGGAACCCATGAATTAACCCCGTGTTTCCAGAGTAGAAAACAGGCAATTCCAGAGAGAGCGTAATACCCTGTACAGAATGGACAAAGGCTTCCAAGAGATGCGACAGAAAAAATAAAGAGAGCAACACAACCGATGAAGTTATATTTTGAAACGGCACTAGCTGTTTTTTCTAAGGCAGCTCCAGGCATGAGGCTTGTGAAAAGAAAAAGTAGACCAACGATGATTCCGAAAAATGAAATCGGAATGCCTGCGATATTTGAAAGTTTAGAATAAGTCGCAGCATCGCAGTTAAAGATATTACTGATGTTACAAAGACTCGATGCTCCGCCAAGAGTTGTTGGATAAAGAACTTCGTAAAAATGCGTTGTGAGATAAATACTCACACCAATCATGACAGCAGAGTTAACGATAAAAAGAAAGTTTAGTCCTGTGATCCCTTGAAGGATAAGACTTTTCTTTTGTTCCATGACATTCATCCTTTTATATAGAGATTCCAGTTTCTTTCAGTTGTTTTATCCCGGCGGTAACTATGAAAAGCTTTATTACAGCAAGTGCATATGGGTGCGATTTGAATTAAAAGTGACGGGTAGATCTCTCTTAATTTTCTTTTTGCTTCTTCTTTTAAATTGAAGAAAAACTTTTCACCATTTTTGCTAAAAAAAGGACTTCCAGGGAAATTTCCTTGAAAATCTGCAGCGACTTCAAAACAGCATTCATGGATACTCGGTCCGATAAAAACTCTTTGAGGATTAATTACACTGATCTCAGGCCTAGCAAGAATTCCGTTTGCAAGACCTCGCCAGCCAGCGTGAAGAAAAACGACGCCTTTAGAACCTTCAATAACAACTGGCAGACAATCTGCGGTTTTAATCGCCAAGGGTTTATTAAAATCTTCAATTGAAACAATTAAACCATCTGCTTCACAGGGGAGAGTCTCAAGCGAGACAATGTCCGTGCCGTGCACCTGAGTTGCGTGTTCAATCAACATTTCAGGTTTTTGATCCCAGGTCTCGAATCGACCTTGGTTTAAGCTTTCAGAAAATACAACTTCCATGGAGATATTGTAGCGTTAAATCTCACTCGGAGAAAGCAAGTAATGCGGCCTGAAACATTTCTGGCGGAGGTGCTGTGAAGTGTAATTTTTCTTTGGTAATCGGATGAACAAATCCCAGTTCCTTTGCGTGGAGCAATTGATAGGGATACTCAGTCAGCTTTTGTCTAATAGAGGAGGGCGAACGCTTTAAATGCGAATCACTCCCACCATAAATAGGATCACACAAAACGGGCGTGTGAAGAATTTGTGACATATGAACACGGATTTGGTGAGTTCTTCCGGTCTGGAGTCTGAGCTCCATATGAGCAGCGCCGTTGTACTGCTTAATCGTTTTATAATGAGTCACGGCTTTTTTACCATTCTTAACGTTCGCCGCCATTTTATGGCGATTCGTTGGGTGGCGTCCGATCGTAGATGTTATTGTTCCTGAATGCGTTGCTGGTTGACCGCCAACGAGTGCTTCATATTTTCTTTCAATATCATGGATAGAAAAAAGACTAACGAGTCCCTCGTGAGTCGCCTGATCCTTAGCGACAACCATGACACCAGAAGTTCCCATATCAAGACGATGAACGATTCCAGGCCTTTTCTCAGCGCCAACGCCTTTGAGGTCTTTGCAATGGAATAAAACTGCGTTCACTAACGTACCTGTGTAATGACCTGGGGCCGGATGAACAACGAGTCCAGCAGGCTTATTGATGATGATTAAATGAGCATCTTCAAAGAGAATTTCAAGCGGTATATCTTCGGCAATTAAACTTGTTTCAATCGGTGGCGGAACTTCAATCTCGATAACTGTACCTGCTGGAGGCATCTTACTGATGGCGAGCGGAGTTTCGCTTGAGATTTCTTCATCATCAAAGAGACGTCTTAAAGTTGAGCGAGAAAATTGAGGCAGTTTTTGAGCGAGATAAACATCTAAGCGTTTAAAGTTTTCACGGTCTTCACTGGTAACGGTAACTGTATAGTTTTCAATTGTGGTATCGACAATCTCGTTTGGTGAAACCATTACTTAGCAGATTTTAGTTTCTTAAAATGCAGAAGGTAACTAGCAGCTACCTGATCCGGATTTAACTTTAAAACTTTTGCGTATTGATAAACATAACCACGAACATAAACATCTGCCGGAAGCTTAGGAATATCTTCGTTTTCAATAGAAGTGATCTGAGTTTTAGAAATACGGGTCATCTCCGCCATTCTTTCAATCGTCACGTTTTTGTATTCTCTGATTTGTTTTAGGAACGAGCCTGTGAATTCAATGCATTCACGGATTTTTTTATCCATTTCATTATCTTCATTGAATTCAAGACCAAATTTTTTCTGAGCTGTGAGTTTTGAAACTTTTGCTTCGATTAAATTTGAACCATAATCTTCGTAAATGATAGCATCCTTCGGCCGACTCTCAAGTGATTGAACAGTATAAATCTGATCTCTCTTCTGAAGTTGCGACGAACCGTTTTGATTGTAACCACGAAGGCGATCATATTCACGGCGCTTTTCAGGGAAACCAAGAATTGAGTAAGCTTCTTCAATTTGCCCAAGAATTGAATCGCATTCTTCTTTTGTCATTAAAGAGTAAAGTGCAACACTGTCACCAGAGTAAGCATTTCTTGATCGAATATAAGCATTTTCTATAGTCTGTGGATTGGCATTGATTTCAATTTCCAGGACATCGTAATAATTCTTTTTTTCTGCATCCATGCGATTTACAACCTTTAAGATTCGATAAGTTTGTTCACAATTCGATCAAAATTATTCACTAGTTTTGAATTTGGATATTCTATAAGTAATGGTTTGCGCTTCCGTACGCTCTGCCAGACTGATTGATCGTAATCAAGGTAACCAGGAAAAGTCATTTCGATGCCAAAGTACTTTCTACAAATACTCTGTATTGAATAACCGATATCAATGTCCGCTTGAGAGCGAACCTGATTGATAATTAAATTTGGGCGAAAATCTGCCATTTCATTTTTAATTCTAAGACCAACTTCCGGACTTATCTCAGTAATACGACGAACGAGATCAGCGGGAGATGTTGTTCCACCAGGAGCAATCTTGGCATTCATTGATTCATTGATCATAGCTTCAATTTCTGCAACACCTTCGATCATCTTTAAACGACGGTAAAAAACAGACTTAATGAAACGATAAGTATTTTCAATTGAAGTCGGCTCAGGAAGAACGACTAAGATTCCTTTATCAGCTGTTATAAAAAAATCGATCGTGTTAAACGCAGTTCCTGCACCTAGATCAAAAAGAATATAGTCAGCATCAAGGTCATGAAGCTTTCTGATAATTTGATTTTTATGCATGTGCTTTAAATTCGCCATGCCGAGTTCATCCTGAGCACCACTAATAATTTTTAAATTATTAATTGGTGTTGAAACCAGGAGGTCCTGAAAGTTTGTGATTTTTTTTGAAACGTAATCTGAGAGAGTCACTTGCGGAATCGGTAGTCCAAGACACGTATGAAGATTCGCCCCCCCTAAATCGAGGTCGACAGCGACAACTTTGTTGCCCATGAGTGCTAAGCAAATAGCAACGTTGGCAGACACGAGACTTTTGCCCACGCCACCTTTACCGCCACCAATGGCCCAGATCTTCTTCAAATTTTGCGGTGAGATATCCGCTTGCGAACCTAAAGTCATATTCTAAAATTATAGGGGCCTCATTTAGGGTTTGGAAAGGCTATTTTCATTAATGATTTCTTAGAGATAAGGTGCTAGATCGAGAGATTTCTACATACATGCTGGACGAGTGTCTTGGTTTCCATTAAATTGGGAGAACTTTGTTTATTGTTCGGGTGTAAGAGGTTTTTGTTTAACCTCATTCTAAGGAGCATCGATGGCAGCTACACAGGGCCAGAAATACGATTCATCTTTCGAGACAGTTCTGCATAAACGCTCAGATCTTCATATACTTAGGAAGCTCTGGCACATCTCAACTGGCTCTCTCGGTCTTTTTCTTTTTGTGAACTCACCACAGTCTCAAAGATTTTGGGCGATGGCGGTTTTCTCTATAGCCCTCACCGGATTTGCTATCGACATTATTCGAAACAGAATGCCTAGGTTCAATGCCCTTTTCATTAGAGGCATGGGTCCGCTTATGCGTCGCTCCGAAAGAGAAGGGGTCACTGGACTTCCTTTCTACGCTTTGGGAGTTTCAATTTCCCTGTTTTTCTTTTCACGTGATATAGCCATCGTATCAACGATGTTTCTTGTTTTCTCAGACCCACTCTCGTCTTTTTTTGGCGTTCTCTACGGAAAAGATAAAATTCTCCCTAATAAATCTCTTCAAGGCGCAGTGGCCGGATTTTTTACCTGCTATCTCATCGCTCTTTTCTACGCCATGAACACAACGACACTTGGAACTCATTTACTGGTTTTCTCTATCATCGCAGGCGTCATTGGCGCAGCTTCCGAGCTTGTCTCTGCTTTTAATATTGATGATAACCTCACAATACCTGTGCTTTCAGGTTTGGGTCTGACATTACTTAATAACTGGGTGACGGTATTTCCATGATTGAACTTTTAGGTAGAGCTATTCCACTCGAACAATTTGATCAGCAAAAACTTGAATCACTGCTTCGAAGAATTCCTTCGGCTTTTGTCCGCTCAGAAAATCAGGGTGGAAAGTTTGAGCGAAAGTTTTATTCATTTCCAAAGATGGATGACAAAGGTTTCAAAATTAATTGCGAAGCGGATCATTACTTACCAAGCACAATTCCTTCAGCTTCAACTTGCACACTGACGATGATAAAAGACGCAGACCTTCGATATGATGAGCAACTTGTGGAATTCAAAGATCCCTTCACTGTTACAAGTCTCTATAATGCTATTAACTCTTTAGCTGAAATAAAAAAGTTTTATTCTAATGAAAGAGTTTATGGAGTAGGAATTAATGGAAGGTATGCTGAGAATTTTCGTTATGCTCTTTCATGTTCTAAAGAAAAGTGCCAGCTGACGATGAGTACATTGCCGGCCGACACTCTCTAAGATTTATTCCTTAACGACAAAGTTACAAATTTTTCCTGGAACATGGATTTCTTTAACGATCGTGCCTGCGAGATACTTTGCAATTTTCTCGTCACTTTTAATAATCGCCATTAAATCATCTTTTGCGATATCGGCCGGAACTTCAAAAGTTCCACGCGTCTTTCCATTGACCTGTACAGCAACAGTTATGAGATCATCTTTAGCAAGTTCAGCATTAAATATTGGCCATGATTCTTTAGCGAGCGTTGATGTGTGACCCAGAAATAACCAGAGCTCTTCAGCTAAGTGAGGAGCGTAGGGTGAAAGAACAAGAGCGAATTTCTCTGCAGTCGCGTGAGAAACTTTTCCTGTTTTATAAATATGGTTCACAAACATCATCATTTGAGAGATCGCCGTATTGAAGTGAAGTGTTTCAATATCTTCAGTTACTTTTTTCATAAGCTTGTGAAGCTCTTTGACGTTTGTTACTGATTCAGAAGTATCGTCAGTATAGCGGTTTTTATCCATGAAAAAGCGATGAGCGCGGTTTAAAAAGTTATAAACACCTTTCACACCATTCATCGACCATGGCTTAGTCTTTTCAAGCGGGCCCATAAACATTTCATAGAGCCGAAGTGTATCGGCACCATATTCTTTAACGACAGAATCCGGATTAATAACATTACCGCGAGACTTACTCATCTTCTCGCCATCTTCGCCTAAAATCATTCCCTGATTGACGAGTTTATGGAATGGCTCTTTAGTTGAAACCATACCTAAGTCATAGAGAACCTTATGCCAGAAGCGTGAGTAGAGAAGGTGAAGAACAGCGTGTTCTGCTCCCCCAACGTAAAGATCGACTGGCATCCAGTAATTTTCGATCTTACTGCTCCAAGGTTCTTTTTTATTTTGAGGATCGCAAAAACGAAGGTAGTACCAACAAGAGCCGGCCCATTGAGGCATCGTATTTGTCTCACGTTTTGCTTTTTTTCCAGTCTTCGGATCAACGACGTTCACCCACTCAGGCAGCGTCGCTAGAGGTGATTCACCTGTGCCAGAGGGTTCATATTTTTCAATGGGTGGAAGACCAACAGGAAGTTCATCGACATCTAAGCAGCGAACCGTACCATCTTCAAATTTTAAAATTGGGAATGGTTCACCCCAGTAGCGCTGACGAGAGAACAACCAGTCGCGAAGCTTATAGTTAATTTTTTTCGATCCAAGTTTATGGTCTTCAAGCCACGTGATCATTTTTTTAATCGCATCAACTTTATTAAGACCATTTAAGAAATCAGAATTGACGTGTTCCCCGTCTTCAGAAAAAGCTTCTTCAGAAACATTTCCGCCTTTTACAACTTCAATAATCGGAAGATTAAATTTCTTGGCGAATTCATGATCGCGCTCATCGTGTGCCGGTACCGACATGATGGCACCAGTTCCGTAGGTATTTAAAACGTAGTCAGCAATATAAACCGGAATTTTTTGTTTGTTAGCTGGATTGATCGCATACGCCCCAGTGAAGGCGCCAGATTTATCTTTGTTAAGTTCCGTGCGTTCGAGATCAGATTTAAGAGCAGTGACTTCACGGTATTTTGCGATCTCTGCTTTATGAGCATCAGTTGTCATCACATCAACAAGTGCATGCTCAGGAGCGAGCACCATATAAGTGGCGCCAAAAAGCGTATCCGGCCGCGATGTAAAGACATCTATCTTTTCTGCGATTCCATCAACGTCAAAACTAATAATCGCACCTTCAGATTTTCCGATCCACACTTTCTGCATCTCTTTAACGGAATCTGGCCAGTCCAGAAGATCAAGATCTTCCAGAAGTCTTTCAGCATACTGAGTGATTCGTAACATCCACTGCTTCATTGGTTTTCTGATGACCGGATGTCCACCTACTTCAGATTTTCCGTTGATGACTTCTTCGTTAGCGAGAACTGTTTTTAAATTCGGACACCAATTCACCATCATGTGAGATTCGTAGGCGAGTCCCTTGTTATAGAGCTGAACAAAAATCCACTGCGTCCATTTATAGTAATCAATATTGGATGTCGCAACTTCACGGTCCCAGTCATACGAGAAACCAAGCGACTTTAACTGACGCTTAAACGTTTTGATGTTGTCTTGAGTGGTGATGTTGGGATGCACGCCGGTTTTTACGGCATGGTTTTCAGCTGGCAAACCAAATGAATCCCAGCCCATCGGATGAAGAACATTAAAGCCCTTCATGCGCTTGTAGCGGGCCACAATATCTGTAGCTGTGTAACCTTCAGGGTGACCGACGTGAAGGCCCGCACCTGATGGATAGGGAAACATATCGAGCACGTAATATTTTGGCTTCGTGTAATCTTCTAGAGTTTTAAAAGTTTGATGATCATCCCAGTATTTTTGCCACTTAGGTTCGATCTCAGAAAAATTGTATTCCATTTGAGCTGTCCTTCACTAATGAGAGTGAAGAACAGCTTAATGGAAATTACGTTTTTTTTAAAGGGAGGAGAGGCGCGTTAAGAGGGAATTATGGGCTTAATTCCGAGAAGCCTCCGCTCATGCCGCCCACCGTTCCACCTTGAGGACCTCCGCTACCGTAGCCACCGCCACCGTAGCTACCACCATTGAAGCCACCACCAAACCCACTACCGTATCCACCAGCACCAATACCATTTTGGTAATCTTTTAATTTTTCTACATAAGGCGGCTTCTCTACATGGCCTGTGAATTCATGCCAGCTAAAGGGGTTTGCATAAAAACTTTGAATATGGTTCATTTGAACTGAGTTAAGCCAGTTTAAAGTTCCGGCCTGTTTAGGCGTTAAAACTCCTGCTACCATGTATCCGTTCATTCGATGAATATTGGCGAGTAATTCTTTTCGAGAGTATTTTTTTAAGTTTTCTGAAGTTAAAGACCAGATCTTGTTTTTAGGATCTTTCAGTTTTTCTTTTAAATCCAAAAAGGCAATTCCCTGATTCCGTAAAACTGCCGTGCGAGAGGCAGTTGCCTGTTCTCTCTGTTGCACTGCCCGATCTGGAGCAGCCTTTTCTCTTTGGTTAGTCTCCTTTACGCCCGAGTACTTATAAAAAGCCTCAGAGACTGTTTGAAATCTTTTCCGGTCTCCTTCGGTAGGTAAGTTCGGACCCATTCCATAACCACCTCCACTGATTGCTCCTTCAAAAAAGGATTTTAAATCAGCTTTAGGATCTTTCAGAAGTGCATCTAATTTTGTCTTTAAGTCCTGCATCTCTTTTTCTTGTTTTGCAAAATATTCTGCCGGATTAGACTTTAATAATCCAGTCACCTGGTCGTATTCGGCTATTAACTTTTCTTCTTTTGATTGATTGTTTGCGAAGTTTTTTTCCATTTCTTCGAGTGTGATACTTTCAATAATTTCATCTGCCTCTTTTAGATCATCTTTATAAAATTTTCCAAAGCTCTCTTTTACGCCAGCATAGAAAAGAAGATTAAAGGCGGCATTTGTGTTCACATGTATGCCCGTTAATTCCGCGCAGTGCTCTAAGGCCCTCGCTTTATTATAAATTCCCCGTAAGGCCCCGTTTTGGGTATCCGTCGGTGGTTCTAACTCACCTGATAGATATTTATTAAGTTCTTGGTCCAATGAGATGAGTTCCTGTTTCTTCTCAAGACATTCTTTAACATCAAATTTTTCAATTTTTCTAGATTTTTTGGAACCGTAATAATAATCGTGAGTCGTTGAGCCATCGCTGCATTGAAGAAAGAGCGCTGCATGTAAACTGCCAAGACCTTTTAAGTTGGCATCAACGTAGGCCTGAAGTTTTTTTTGATCAGCTTGCGCCGTTAGTTGTTTTTCTTTTGTGAGGATATCAGAAATATATTGATGTCCTTGCGGTCTGTCGGCCAGAGGTGCGGAGCCATCATAACCACCGATGACTTTGACCTGTGGAAAGATATTTCTCCATTCAAGAACTTCATGTTGAGTACCAGTATAACAGCCTAGAAGCATGAGTGATTTTACTTCGTTAATATCAGCATACTCTTTCATCGTTTCGGCAAGCTCTCTACGGCCATAATTCCCTTTTGCTCCACCAAAGTCACCACCACCGTCATGACCAGAGATAGAAATATTTTGCAATTTTCCCTTAGATGCTTTGATGCCAGCGAGAGCTTCTTTTACGCCTTCAGTAGTTGATTTCTGTGAAAATTTAAATTCATTGAGTCTCACCTGGGCAGTGTTAAGTTCTACCTGTGCTGCAGTACAATCAGGAGAGGAGTTAGAGAAGCATTTCAGTTTGGCCATTTTTTTGTTCGCCACTTCTACTGGTGTCGTAAACTTCGCGTAGTCTTTAAAATTCTTGGGAACAACAACTAATCTTTCACCACGGGCACAAGCCGCTTTTTCAGTGGTCGCAATTTCAATCTCAGAATTGTTGGTATCAACGAACAACATGACTTTTGATGCATCGATTTTTTTAGCACAAGCTTTGGCAAATTCAGGTGAGAAAATAAGAAGAAATAGGATGAACTTTTTCATATTATCTCCTCTCCTTCATCTTCTTTAGATCAGAGAGTAAGAGTTCTGGGTATTTTTTCTTAAGCTCTTTAAGCGTTTTAGATTTTAAATCCATGAAGAGAATATCTCTCTGAAGTTCGTCGTAGTTTTTAACGGCATCAAAACCCACGAACAGGTCTTCGCGCTCTTCCCTATCAGGAAGAGAGTATCCCAGTTCAGGCCTTTCAATCTTGTAGTCTTTTAATTCGGTCGTATCAATGTCTGGATCAACGATCAGCACTTTCGCCCTTTGAGCAAATGCCAGCGAAGAGAAGGATAACAACAAAAGAAAAAGAAATTTCATGATCAATCCTTAGATAGATTTAGTTCATGCTTATCATCGGAATAATCAGGGGGAATTTTAGGAGATTTATAGTTGAGTGTTGAGGTCTATTACTCTTTAAGTTTTACGACGAAAGCAGCATTGCCTTTGACTCGGAACCAGTCGTAATCGCGCAGCTCAACCCGCACGCCGAATGAATCGCGCACGTAGAATGAACCGATGTCGCTTTCGCATTCTTTGGGATCAGTGTCGTAACAAGTTCCAGGCAGGCGATCGTCATAACCCACGATCAAAATCACGTGCCAGTAATCTTCATCATTATAGTTAATGAGGACAGGGCTTTTGTATTTCCAAAGGGCGTCTTTAATCATTTCCACGTGAACTTTGTTCAGAACGCGCTTTGACCACTTATTACCCAATTGGAAAAGCTTAACCGTTTCAACTTTTGGGAGAGTGATACGTGGCAGAGTCGCCATTTGCGGGTGGCGATCCCAGACTGAATAATTAATCCGGCCGTCAGTCCACGCTTCAAAAGGCCAGTGACTGATATGAATGCCGTAACCCACGTTATAGCGTAAAACCGGAGCATCAAAAAAAGATTTGGCCTCGCCTGATTCGGGCGCCCACATACTAAACGATTCTGCAAGATCGTAAGTTCCGAAAGCAGGTGGATTCTTAATGCCGGCCCTCTTATTAGCAAGAAGCTCCATCGCACCGGTATTTCCCATAAATAAACACGTCGCCACTTCACCTTGATCAGGAGCTTCCTGAACGTAATCGATCAGCTCATCGTAATGATCTGGGCGCGCTTGGGCGAATGCACTAAAAATAATTAAGAGGGGGATTAGTTTAAGCATCATTCCAGAAAAATATCAATGGCGCGTATGCTTGTACAGAAATAAAAAAGGGGCCTCACGCATCCGGCGTTAGCCCCTTTTTATACAGGGGGATATAACCACTATCAGACTGATGAGCGACAATTGAGGGGGTATGTCATCTCATGGCCTTTAGGGGATGTAATAGAAAGGTAGTCGTTAACATCCGAGAACTCATTGACGTTCTGGACATTGATGCGATGTTTGTTGCCATCGATATAAATTGTTTTAGTAAAGCCTAAATGCTTTTTGTGGGTGCGAACCGAATCGCCGTTAACTGAAGAAATAGATCTTGATACACCTGCATCATCTTCTTTATGGAAAGAAATGCGGTCATCTTCAATGGTGAAAGTCTTTTCACCAAAAGCTGTCGAGCAAGAAATGGATGGAGTTGAAGCCTGGGCGCTGAAGGCCTGAATCATCAAAATGAGGCCTAAAAATCCAAGAATCGTTGATAGTGATAGTGTTTTTGTTTTCATCGTTTCCCCCTGTTTGTTATGAAGAAGACTTCATCCTGACGTCGCCCCTCGTGTCTCTCTTATTACAAGCTAGGTGCCAGAAAAGGACGCAGAATTACGAGGGTTTAGAGTGGTCAGAACTGACCAATTCTTTACAGGTGCTTAGAATCTAGACGTTTTATTTGATGGTTTGGGACTCAAGAATCGCCCATTCCCGTAGAGAAAAGAGCTCATCCTCAGTTAAGGCGTCCCGCGGATTAGGAGGCATTTCACCTGATTGGGCGGAAGTAATCATGAGGGAATTGACGGGATCCTTTAAGTTAAAGAATGGACCTCGCAGAAGCTTGTCCTTATCCTGCATATCCCCAAAGCCACCTTTGGCGTTGCCATTAGCATGGCAGCGGAAGCATTTCATTTCCATAATCTTCAATGCCGCGACTGCGCCGATTTCCTGGGATTCGAACTTAGCTTCATAGTCTTCAAGCCTTTCAATTAGAGGGTCAACCCAGGCAAGGACCAACGCCTCGTCTTCGTCTGTGACTTTTCTTGAACGGTAAATCGTTCTGTAAGATTTAAGCGGCATCGTTCTATCAATGACTGAATTTCTAATGGATTTTAAAAGTGAGAGCTGTGGAGGATTGCCGTTCGCTTTGAGTGGATACGTTTCTGAGAAGTCTAAAGCTTTTAGTCCATCGACCTGATGCTTATGAATGGGATTTAACCTTGGCAGGATTCTTCCGTAGAAAGGCAGCTTGGTATTGGCATCGTGGCAATCAAAGCATTTTCTCTGGATTAAAGGACGGATAATTTCAAAGGATTTTTTAGCATCTGAAACGAACGCATCCATAGTCTCTTTTTTTTCTTTCAAAAAGGCGAGTCGTGCAGCTTCTTTGGCCTTAAGTGCTTCTTCTTTTTCCAAAGCTCTTTGAAGAGCTTCGCCTTTGAGGTCCCTGAAATTTAATGGACCCCTCCCATCGAAAGGATTGGAACAAGAGACCAGGAAAAAGAGGGCAAAAAAGATGAGTTTCATTAACGGCAAGGTATCATGCCATTTGCTTGAATAAAACAATTTGAAACAATTACATCAGGTGATTGTGGCAATGTTCAGGATGGCCACATTCTGGATTTTAATTATAATGAGCCCATGGTCCCTTTAAACTATAACCAGCTCTATTATTTCTATCAAATTGCTGAAACAGGCTCGATTGTCCTTGCTTCAAAAAAAGTCTTGATCAGCTCGCCGGCCTTATCTATGCAATTAAAAGAACTTGAAGAGAGTTTTGGGACTCCGCTTTTTTCTCGAGTAGGAAAAAAACTTGTTCTCACTGAAGCCGGGACTATTGTTCAAGAGTACGCCAAGGATATCTTTAAACTTGGGTTTGAACTAAAAGATACTCTTGCCGATAGAAATCAAGGCAAAAATCAGGAGAGGGCGAAGATTGAAATCGGTTGTCAGGATTCAATTCCCAAAAATATTTGTAATCAACTATTGTCGTTTTTAATTGAGCAAAAAGGCTGCAAAGTTATCCTTCGCGAAGGTAACCGCGAGCAGCTGTTAAAAATGCAAGATGAGTTTAAACTCGACATCATTTTAACGAACTCAGTTCCTCAAATAAATAATTCATCTGTTTTTGAAACGAAGCTTTTATGCAAAGAAGAATTAATCGTTGTTGGTCACCCAAAATTTAAAAACCTTAAATTGAAGTGGCCTGAGTCTTTGAAGGATATTCCTTTCATCCTTCCAACTTACGATTCCAGTACCCGCCAAAAAGTCGATTTTTATTTTAAAGAGAAAAATTTATTCCTCGATATTGTTGCCGAAGTCGAAGATAAGGCTACTGAGATTGATCTTGCCTTGAGAGGTCATGGTGTGATGATCACGATGAGAAGTACTGTCAACAGACTTCTTACCGATAAAAAGCTAATAGAAATAGGAAGTCTTAAAAAAATTGAAGAAGAAGTTTGGATGCTCGTTGGTAAAAGGAAAATTCTTAACCCTATTGCTCTTTTTGCGATGAAAAACTTTACTCTAACACATCAGTAAATTTCTCTTAATTTCAAATTCAGAATTACTGAATATTGCCTGTCGTCAATTGTTGTTAACATCTACCTATGGCAACAAAAGAGGAGGCATTTTATGCAAGTCCAAGTTCATTACCAAGGTCTCGTTAATTCTCCATGGATGGAACAATTCATTTCTAAACGTGTATCTAAATTGCAAAGATATCTGAGTAAATCTGCATCGATCTTAGTGAACATAAGATTTGAAAATAAAAAGTTTGTGACTTCACTTGCAATTCATAACACGAACCATGATTACGCTTTTTCTGCCACAGGAGAGAATATGTATGAATCGTTTTCCTCATCAATCATTAAAGCAACTCGTGCTTTGGCGGAGCAGAAACGGATGATTAAAGATAAAATAAACAGAAAATTTACGTCATTAGATCGTGCGGTTGCTTAAGGCTTATAGTTATTCATAAGCTCTTTAACTGCATCGATTTCAGTCAGAAAATTTGATTTTAAGACTTTTTCAAGGACGAATGGTTTTTTTATTGCCCATAAATTGTATGTGATGATCAGTGTTTTGTTTTCTCTCATGGGAATAAAAGATGAAACTGAAACTCCACCCTCTGTATATTTAGTGAAATTTGTTTTTTCTACAAACATAATGGTTGAGGCGCTTTGAGAAATAATATCTAACTTCTTGGCAGCCGCAACAGCACGAATGACCTTTGAGTTCGGAAGAGTGCTGACGTCGTCCGCATCGAAGAATGAATTCATTTTATAACGATAGCCTGCGTCTCCAGGCACAGTGACTTGGTAAGAAGCTGGTGCGAGTTTTTTTATTTTTTGTTCACCTAGAATATGGGCCAGGAATTTCTCATCGCTCATTTGTTTGTCATCAAAAAAACCAACAGGTTTATCGATGATTGTGACCGACTTATTCATAACCATCATGACATTATTTTCCTGGATCAACGAAAGTGCATCAAGCTCGAAAACATCTGCATACTTAACAGCAAGGCTTCTTGGGGAGAGTATTTCAAAAAAATAATGAACTTCACCTTTTAGCAATTGCTCAGTCTGGATGGTAAAGTTTATGTTTTTTTGTTCAACAGTCTTGGCATAAGTGGGAACAGAAATGATAAGATTGATGAAGAAGATGAAAAGAATTTTTTTTAATGATTGAAACATACAATGTGCCTTTGTTCGATTACTCTTATCGGATACTCCACGGTTAACATGAGCAAAAAACTATGATTAGACCAATATGTCGGATGGGAAATCCGATTTTAAGAAAAAAAACAGCGGAAGTGTCAAAAGACTTTATCATGTCTGACGATTTTGGTCGACTACTCGGCGATCTTCACGATTCGATGAAACACTATGGTGGTATTGGAATAGCAGCACCACAAGTTGGTCTTGATTACCAAGTCGCTATTATTGAACTCATGGGTTTTAATCGTTATGGTGAAGAGGTTAATTTACCTCTCACAGCGTTTATTAATCCTAAAATGACTTTTCTGACTGATGAGACTCAAGGATTTTGGGAAGGCTGCTTATCCGTTCCGGGTCTCAGAGGTTTTGTGGAAAGACCAAAAAAAGTAAAAGTAAATTACCTAGACCCAAAGGGAGTTCCACAGGAGCTCATTGCGGAAGGATTTCTTGCAACTGTTTTACAACACGAGCTAGATCATTTAAGTGGTGTTCTGTATGTTGATCGCGTGAAAGATCCAAAGCTTCTGACTTATCAGGAAGAATACGAAGAATTTATACAGGAAAATTCTGAGAGCAATCGGACAATTGAGTGAGTTCACTTGCACCCACAAAATCAGCTGCTCTAAAAGAGCTTCTTAAATTCGCCATACCTATTATTCTGGGTCAGGTTGGTTTAATGCTTATTGGAACCGGCGACATGATTATTGCCGGCCAGTATTCAAGAGAGTGTCTTGCGGCGATTGGACTCGCTATCTCAATTTCTAACCCCATTCAAATTTCTCTTCTTGGGTTACAGTTTTCAATTTCTCCACTACTCGCTCAGCGCAGAGGCAATGGGGAGAACGTTGAAGATTATTTTTGGACAGTAATGCTCTATAGCTTTCTCATCTCTATTGTTTCTTGTGGGCTTACCTATTTAAGTTTTGTTCTCGTCCCGGTGCTCAACTATGGTCCAACTCTTAATCCCATCATTATTGATTATTTAATTATCACTAGCTTTTCTTCTTTTGGTCTTTGTTTATTTCAGGGCACGAAAGAATTTCTTCAGTCCCAGGAAAAAACGTTCGCAGCGAATACCGTTGCGATCGCTGGCGTAGGTGTAAATCTTTTTTTTAATTATGCTTTTGTTTTTGGAAAATTTGGCATGCCTGAATTAAAAGAGGCAGGTCTAGCATGGGCCAGTCTTGGTGTCAGGATGTTCATGGGGCTTGTTTTGTTTTTCTTTGCCTATAAATGCTGGAAGAGTTCTCGGAAAATAAATTGGTCATTCATGAAAGAGATGTGGAAATTGGGCGGACCCATTTCAATCACTTTCTTTTTTGAAATCATGGCCTTTTGTGCTGTCACCCTTTTTGTTGGTAAGTTTGCTGAGATTCAGACAGCGGCCAACAATCTGGCCTTGAATATTGGTTCACTTGCTTTTATGGTACCTCTTTCTATTTCGGCTGCCGTCGGAGTTAAAGTGGGCCATGCGTATGGTGAAAGAAACTTTCAGTCAGTGCTGGTCTACAGTCAGGTGAGTTTATTCACATCTTTTTGCTGCACTTTAATTATGGGAAGTGTTTTTTATTTTTTTCCCAACGCAGTGATGTCACTTTATACCGATGATATTTTGGTTTTAGACTGGGCAAAAAAACTTTTATTTTGGGTGGCGTGTTTCCAGCTTTTTGATGGTGCACAAGTGACGATCGCTGGAATTCTCAGAGGGCTTTCTGTCACAAGAGCTTCATCTTATGCCATCTTCTTTGGTTACTGGATTATTGGAATTCCACTGGGCTACTATTTGGGATTTTATACCGGGCTTGAAGCACAAGGCTTTTGGATCGGCTTGGCGGTTTCTTTGGCAGTGGTTGCTATGATTTTGGGTTTCATCCTAAAAAAGAAACTGGAGGCCTTATCAAAAGACCTCCCTTTGATGACTACATAAAAAAGTCGCCGTTACCCGGAACGATTGTGTGATTACATTGATTCTTTAAAACACCGCCAAAAAAACCAAACAAAGGTTTTAGCCACCATTTTTGATTTGAAATTTTATATGAGCGTGGAACAACAACGACCGCCATCTTGCTGGAAGGAACATCTCTTCTCAACGTTTTGACTCTGAATTCTCCAGCGTTATTTAAGTTTGAATAGCTATAACCTTCTTCCTGATCCTCTTGATAAGAATAGGGATGAACGTACCAGCGGTTAGTCTTAACGTAGAAAACGACTTTGAATTTTTCATAAGCATCTGTGGGTAGACCTTTGATGTGACCTTTTATGTGCGAGTTTTTTACGATCTCATCCACATTCACAACAGTCGTCTTACATTCATTCTTATAATCACGCAGAATTTGTCTTGTTTCAGATTTAGCTGCCAGGGCACTGCCAGAAATGATCAGGGCCGTTAAGACGATGAAGCCTTTCATAATGTCTCCTTATAATAGATATTTTTATTCTCTCTGGACTTGCCAACGCATACAATGGAGAGGCGATAATTGCCATGAGAAGGGATGAGATGCTTGACTATATTGTTCAGGAAATAGAGCGCAATGGCTTTTGTTTGATACCAAAACTTCTTCAAACAGATGAGTTGAAGATTATTAATGCTTTCTTTGAAGGTAACAAAGAAGCTTTTCTCCCGGCGATGGTCGGGCCTGTGAATAACAAACAACGAGTGGAAAGTATTCGTGGAGATCACACATTTTGGGTAGACCCATCGAGTCCGCCCATTGAATTCAAAACGGCGATAACTTTTTTAAATGAATTGAAGAACTTATTGAACCAAAAGTTTTTTTTCGGGCTCAAAGATTTTGAATGCCATCTTGCAAGCTACCCCGCGGGGACTTTTTATAAAAAACACTTAGACCGATTTGAATCCAATAGCTCCCGAAAAATTTCTTTTGTCTTCTACTTAAATGAAGACTGGGAAGTTGGTGCTGGAGGGGAGTTAGTTCTTTATAAAAAAGACTATGAAATTCTCTCTGAAATTTCACCACTTCCAGGGAGTTTTATTTGTTTTTTAAGTGAGGAGTTTCCTCATGAAGTGAAGAGTGCCACAATTGAGAGAAGAAGTTTTACAGGCTGGATGCATACTAAACTCCTTTACTGAGGTCCCATGTCTTGTCCACTATGCAACCGAGTATCAGATCATCAATATAGCTATCTCATTCATGAGTTCAAAAATAGTTTTCTCTATTTGGGAGAGCATCAGTATTACAAAGGGTACTGCGTGCTTGTTAGTAAAGAGCATTATAAAGAGATGACTGATGTTCCGCCTGCGAATCAGGTCGAACTTTTTACAGAAATGATGACTGCTCATAAAGTCATAGAGAAAGTCTTCAAACCCAAAAAGATGAATATGTGCAGCCTAGGGAATGTTGTTCCTCATGTTCACTGGCATTTCTTTCCGCGTTATGAAGACGATGCTCATTTTAAAAATCCTCCATGGCTTCAAATGTATGAGTTCGAAAGTGCCAGAGTGGCCACTCCTGAAAGAGACAAACTCGTTGAAATGTTGAAGAAACATTTCTAGAGAATGTAAGTCGCTGTCAGAAAAAATCTAATAGCAAACATAAGCAGAAATAATGATTGCCAAATAATTGGCGCTCATACTTCAATCAAGGGGCAAAAACTTTTTACCATGGATGTGTATATGAAGTTTGCCATTATGATGCTCCTGCTTAGTTTTCCCGGATGGGCAAAGTGGAGTGTGTCTACTTACAACATTAGAAATTTTGACAATGACCTAGGCGCAGGTCCAACTGACCTGATCGAGCTTGGAAAAATTATTAAAGATGTTCAATCCGACGTCATGGTTTTCGAAGAAGTTAATAACGCCAAAGCTTTTGATGTTGTCGTTAAAAGAAATCTTCCTGGATATGAGTACAAGCTTTCAAGCTGTGGTGGATTTGGAAAACAGTTCCTTGCTGTCGTTTATAATCCAAAAACTTTTGATTACATCGGACAAGAAGAGGATCTGACTTTTTCTGGGAGTACCAACAGCTGTGGATCACTTCGTCCTTTATTGCTCGTTACACTTAAAAACAAGACAACTAATACAATTTATACTTTTGCTGCAGCTCATTTGAAGGCAGGAGGCAATGATCGCGCCATGGCCCAACGTTGGCAGCAGTATGCAAAACTAGAAGTCTTGGCCAAGGTCTATGACAAAAAGAACTTAATCCTTCTGGGTGACCTCAATACCACTGGCTACAATATCAAAGATCAAGACTTCGTTAAGTTTGAAGAATTCATGAATGGTTCAAAAATGCGAACGATGACTGAAGCTATTGGGTGCACAAATTATTGGACAGGCACCTTAGGCGGCGAAGAGCACCAGTCTTCCATCCTCGATCACATTGTTATCCACGATAAAAATGTTTCCTCTGTAGACAGCGTTAAGGTTGGGGCCCACTGTGCCCGCACTGATTGCCGCCCATCAACCCCTGAAGAATTGGGTGTAAGTTACCAGTCAGTTTCTGATCATTGCCCGGTTCAAGTTACTTTCAAGTAGCCCTTCCACAATCCAAAAAAAATCTGTTATCCTTGGGAGACTAAACATCTCCCAGGGAAATTTTCATGAGTTTTTTATCACACAGAGTAGAAAAGTTAGCTGAATCAGAAACTCTAGCCATGGCCCGTTTGGGAAATGAATTAAAAGAAAAAGGTGTGAATGTCATTAATATGAGTTTGGGAGAACCCGACTTTGCGACGCCCGACTTCGTGAAGCTTGCAGCTAAAGATGCTATTGATAAAAACTTTTCTTATTACACTCCTGTTCCTGGTTATAAAGATTTGCTTGAAGCAGTCTCGATGAAGTTTAAGCGTGATAACGGTTTAACTTATAAACCTTCTCAAATTGTTGTCTCTACTGGTGCCAAGCAGTCAATCATCAACGTTGTGATGGCAGTTGTTAATCCAGGTGATGAAGTTATTCTACCTGCTCCCTACTGGGTTAGTTATTCAGAAATGATTCAGCTCAATGAAGGGAATGTCATTTCACTTCACTCTGATCACACGTCGGATTTTAAAATAACTCCTGCTCAACTAGAGAAAGCTATAACTCCGAAAACAAAAATGTTTCTTTTTTCAAATCCAAGTAATCCAACTGGATCGATGTATACCGAAAAAGAACTTCGTGCTTTAGGGGAAGTTTTTAAAAAGAATCCTCATGTATTGATTGTTTCGGATGAAATTTATGAGTACATCACTTTTGAAGAAAAAATGTTTTCTATTGGATCGATTCCTGAGCTTTTGGATCGTACTGTGACTATCAATGGTCTCTCAAAAGGTTTTGCGATGACGGGATGGAGACTCGGTTACATGGGAGCTCCGGAAAATATAGCTAAGGCCTGTGTGAAAATTCAAGGCCAGTTTACTTCAGGTGCAAGTTCGATTTCTCAGCGTGCAGCTGTTGCCGCCGTTAATGCAGACCCTGCAACAGTCAGACCTATGAGAGATGCTTTCAAACAGCGTCGTGATCTTTTAATTTCGCTCATGAAGGAAGTTCCTCATATCCATTGCAATAACCCGGGTGGCGCTTTTTATCTTTTCCCTGAAGTCTCTCATTACTTTGGAAAAAAACATGGTGATGTAGTGATTAAAGATGCAAAAGATCTTTGCATGTATTTATTAAACGTTGGCCACGTTGCCATGACACCTGGGGGAGCTTTCGGTGCTCCTAACTACATTCGTCTTTCCTACGCAACATCTGAAGATATCATCCGTGATGCCGTTTCAAGAATTAAGAAAGCATTAGAAGAACTGAAATAACTTAAATCTCAAGGCAGAATTAAGGTCTTCCTGACACATTGGTGCAAGACCTTTTTTCTCTGATTAAGTTATGTTTCCAATGGTGCTTAACCATCTCAGGAGACGGAAATGAAACATCTATTCATCTTAATTCTACTGTCACTATCCTCTTTTGCATTGTCTGCAGAGAATTGGAAAGTTATCGCTGAAACAACTTCATGTTCTGAAAAAATACAGATCATGGGTAAAGAAGGTGAGAAGTATGTTCTTGCTGTTCGCGGCGATGGCCAAGTGAAGCTCTTTGCCAAAGACGGTAGTATCTTTAATGAAAATGCGATGAGGAGTACTCAGTTTGTTTCTGAAAAAGCAGGAGATATTTGGTACACATTTACTCAGCCAGCCTATGTGGAAGCGAATCCTCCCAAAATTGATGTCGTCTATGGTGAAAATAAGTCTCGCTGTAAAATGCAATCTCGCTAGTCATAGATGGAAGACCATTTCAGGCTCGAAAAAGATAGTTTTGGCGAGATAAAGGTTCCTCACAATAAACTCTGGGGAGCTCAAACCGCTCGCTCACTTTATTACTTTTCCATCTCTCACGAAAAAATGGAACCGGCACTTATTCGTGCTTTAGCATTCGTCAAGAAAGCTGCAGCCCATGTTAATGAGGAAATGAAAGCTCTTCCGATTGAAAAAACATTGGCGATAAAATCTGCGGCCGATGAAATTCTTCAAGGGAACCATATCGATGAATTTCCCTTATCGATCTGGCAGACGGGCAGTGGAACTCAAACAAACATGAATATGAACGAAGTTCTTGCAAATCTCGCCTCTGAAATTTTGGGAGGTAGTCGCGGAGAAGAAAGACTTATTCATCCAAATGATGATGTTAATAAATCCCAAAGTAGTAATGATGTTTTTCCAACTGCCATGAGCCTTGCTGCTACACAAGTGTTAGTTCTTGATCTCATCCCGGCAGTCGAGAGTTTGCGAGATACTCTCAATGTGAAAACTCAACAATTTTGGGAAATAACAAAAATGGGACGAACTCATCTGATGGATGCAACTCCCTTAACCCTTGGTCAGGAATTTTCTGGCTACGTCGCCCAACTGGACCATTCTTTAAAGCATATAAAACAATCTCTCATTCATTTAAGCGAACTAGCGCTAGGGGGAACCGCTGTTGGGACTGGTCTGAATGCTCCTGTTGGATTTGCCGAGCGAATGGCAGAAGTAATCTCAAAATACACTGGACTAACTTTTGTCACTTCACCAAATAAATTCGAAGCACTCGCTGCCAATGATGCTTTAGTGCACGCTCATGGATCTCTCAAAGGCCTAGCTGGTTCACTTTTTAAGATCGCTAACGACATTCGATGGCTTGCTAGTGGACCTCGTGGTGGATTGGGCGAAATATCTCTACCAGAAAACGAGCCTGGATCTTCTATCATGCCTGGGAAAGTGAACCCGACCCAATGTGAAGCGATGACGATGATTTGTGTGCAGGTCATGGGAAATGATGCTGCCATCGGATTTGCCGGAGCATCAGGAAATTTTGAACTCAATGTTTTTAAGCCTCTTATTATTCATAACTTTTTACAAAGCGCTCGATTACTGACAGACGGTTGTCTTTCATTTGAGGAATTTTGCGTGAGAGGAATTGAAGCTCGTGAGAAAAAAATTGATGAACATCTTCAGCACTCACTTATGCTTGTAACGGCACTAAATCCTCATATCGGTTATGATAAAGCGGCACAGATAGCTAAAAAAGCTTATAAAGAAGATAAATCTCTAAAAGAAGCTGCTCTTGAATTGGGATTTCTTACCAGAGAGCAGTTTGATGAATGGGTGAAGCCCAAAATGATGACAAACCTTAAACGTTAACACCTATTTTTTTATAAAAAAATCTTGTGACCCATAACGGTCCAATTAAAAGGAAGGCAAGATCTTGCATGAAAGATGGTTTTTTGCCTTCTATTTTATGGCCGTAGAATTGAGCTACCCATGAAATAACAAACAACACAGCACTAAAAGAAAGAAGAAATCCTTGCTCGTTAACCTTCTGGCACACGATACACATGATCGCTGTTTGTAGGAGCATTCCCAAAAACATAATGAAATTGAGGATGAGATAAAATCCCATGCAGCCAATAATAAAAAGTGTCGCCCAATTTAAATAGGGAACAGTTTGAAAAACTTTGGGAGTTGGAATGCACCATAAAAACCCGATCACACTTAACATAATAAGTGGAACGCAAATTTTATGAATAAGTTGGTTGGTGGGATTTCGGTGGCTCACCCCGTACTCATCCATCCACTGGCCAAAAGTTCTCATGTCGACTCCTTTAATGTTTAATTATAAGTCCATGCCCATGAATGAATCAAGTTCCTGGCGATGTAAGTAGGCCTTGTCTTTACAGCGTACAAAAGCGGCTGGAATATTAAGGTCTCGATAAGCATCTACGCAGCCTTTTAGGTACGACATTTGGGCGTGATTTAAAGCTGCATTAAGACTGACCAGGTCTTCACCTTTTTTAGAAGGTTTATGAGCACAGGAAGTGAAAATAAGAAGGAATAATAATGTTTTCATCAGATTAAGTCTGTCTCAATAACTCATCCTTTGCCACAAAAAAAGCCAACGCATAGTTCAAATCATCACAAGATAGAAAAAATGATTTCTGAAGATGGATTAGGGCATGTTAAGCTGAACAGAATTAAATTCTTGATTATCTTAGGAAACGGATGAAATTTTTATTAACAATTATCTTAATGTGTATGGTGAATTCGGTATGGGCAACTACCCCCATTTCATCTTTCGAAACAGATTTTTGTACAAATTACAGAGAAGGAACTAGCTCTCAACCAGAGTTGTGGAAACACTGCTGCCTTATTCATGATATGCATTTCTGGGCCGGCGGGAATAAACAGAATCGTTATGACTCTGACGTTGATTTAAAAAGTTGTATTGAAGAAACGGGATCGCCTTACATTGCTCGTCTCATGTATCTTGCAGTCAGGGCAGGTT
This sequence comes from Bacteriovoracaceae bacterium, assembly GCA_040399915.1. Lineage (GTDB taxonomy): Bacteria > Bdellovibrionota > Bacteriovoracia > Bacteriovoracales > Bacteriovoracaceae > Peredibacter. Next base: position 619,598 of record JBBARE010000001.1, on the reverse strand, counting down.
CTTACTCACCGATCAAGTATTCAAATAAAAAATGGAATCATGGATGGAAAGGAAGACCAACTTTCCAAACTCTTAATACGGACGACATAGATACAATCGAAGCTAAATTATTTAACGGAAACTATGAAACGATTTCTGTTGAAATAAGAAATCAATTTTTAACCACTTTACGTTCACGTCTGGAATAACATGTTTATTTTTTTGCTCGCCTTTTTTATAACCTCAGTCGAGGCTTCTCCCTACATCTGTAAAACTAAATATGATCAACTCAATATTCCTCATGTGGAAACAGCTTCCATGGAGGAATTTTATTATTGCTTCGGATTAAATCATGGACGAGATCGTGCATGGGAAATGGACTTCTTTCGCCGGGTAGGTGAGGGTAAAAATGCAGAGGTCTTAGGCTTTTCTCATTTAAAGTCCGATCTTATGATGAGACTTCTTGATTTGCCGGCGCTGGCTGAAAAAATGTGGTCTGCCTTTTCACCTGAGAAAAAAAAATGGATTGAAATTTATGCTCAAGGTGTTAACGAGGGATTTAAAACAGGTAAAGAGGCAAAAGAATTTAAACAAAGCGGCTTCTCCCCTGAAGCCTGGCTGCCGGAGCACACACTCTTAGTTCTTTTTCTTCAATCATTTGATCAGACGAGAAAAACATTTTCTCGAGATTATGAGGAAGAAAGATTAAAAGCTAAATGGGGTGATAAAACTGAGGCACTTTTTGATGAAGACAATATGCCTTGGGAAGATACCATTTTAAAGGAAGGAGAGTACGAGAAAAAATCGTCTACTCTAAAAACAACTTCATCCAACGCTTTTGATTTTAAGTTATGGAGTGAGTTCCCAACTTTTTTTGGACAGGAAACAGGTTCTAATAATTGGGTCGTTAGTAAAGCGAAATCAAAATCAGGAAAAGCGATACTCGCGAATGACCCACATCTTGATTTGAAAACACCCATGTTCTGGTATTGGATAAAGATTAAATCACCAGTAGCCTCTGTGATGGGAGGTAGTGTTCCTGGAGTTCCAGTTATAGCAAGTGGAACAAATGGAAAAGTCGCCTGGGGATTAACCAACTCTTATCTCAATTCTGCAGATGCATTTTTAGTAAAAGACATTAAAGACGATGAAGTAGAATCATTTCGTCCTCTTGTTAAAATAAAATTCTGGATATTTAAACTCCCATTCTTTTTCAAAAGTTTTGAACGATTAAAAACCGGCCATAGAATTTTACCTCTTGAAATTAAATCAGATGACAAACTAGTTTTACGCTGGACAGGTTTTAGTCTCAAGCCAGATGACATTTATCCGATGTTTGATTTGTTTAAAGTGAGTAACGTCACAGAAATGAATGAGCTCATCACAAAATTCGGAATACCTTCGTGGAACTTTGTTTTCGCTGATACAAAAGGTGATATTGGTTATCGCTTAGTTGGTAAAACTTATCGACACACAGAAAAACTTCCTTTGGGAATCCCGACAATAAAAATGGCAGAGCTTCTGAAAGAAGAATTTCTCGATTCGGCGGATCGACCTCATGTGCTAAAGCCAGCCAGAAACTATGTCTATTCCGCCAATAACCGTCATTGGCCTTCGGACTCAAAATTCTACGGTGGTAGAGGTTACAGCCATTCCTATCGCGGAAAAAGAATTGATGAAATGCTCGATGGGGATCAGGACGTTGAGAGTTTCAAAAACATTCAATGCGATCAAAAAGTGGTCGATGCCAAATATTTCCTACCTAAATTTCAAAAGTATTTGAGTCTCGAAGAATTTAATGGCTGGTCTATGATCGCTGAAGATTCTTCAACGCTCCTACCTCTTTACCGAAGACTGTTTGATCTCATTATCGAAAAGTGGGAAGTAAATGAATACGCGTTATTCAAACTTCTTGATGACCTTGATGATAATCAGATAAAAGAATTAGCGGAAGTTTATCAGCAGGCAAAACGAGATGTTAAAAGTCGCACTTGGGGAAACTTTCATCGTGTGAAATTCCCTCATATGTCGAAAAACAGTGAATGGATATTCTCACCTGATCTCGCTGGGGTCGGAGATACTCACACAGTTAATCCTGGAACTGGAAATTGGAACTCAGATTTAGGTGTTTATGAGCAAAACTCAGGCGCTTCTATGAGAATGATTATTGAAATGAGCAATACTCCAAAAATTTGGTTAGCTTTACCTGGAATCAACCGTGAGTATGAAAAAAAACCAGCGAACTCACCTTGGGAAGATTGGAAAAAATGTCATTATACAGAACTAAGTTTCTAGAAGTTTCTGTAAACGATGTACGTGAGGAGTCCCACGATCAGAAAAGCAAATGCCGTTTTCTTTAATAAGGTATCAAGTTCTATCCACAAATTTGCGCCTTTATTAAAAGCAGCATCCAGGATGCAGAGGCCATGAAGAATTAAACCAGGCCAGAAAAATCCAAAATAACCAAATCCCACAAACAATGCCCAGAAGAGACCAGGCATAATCTGACCTTTCATGAGCTGTCCAAGGCCCGGAAGCATCATTGACCAGATCGCCGCAATCGAATTATCGACCTTCATATTAACTGGATTTTCTTGCATGGGATGTCCTTGAATTTTCCTTATAATACACCCCAGATCCAAAGAAAGGGAGACCTTTTGTCGGTACAACCCATTGAAGTTATGATAGAAGCGGTCAAATCATTGTTGATAAAAGAACTCAAGTTTCTTGGCCAGGATGTCGATACTACTATAAGCTCTCATAGTGAGAAGGCCCTTATCTGGAGGTACGTATGTCGAATAAACACGGTAGTAATGGTCAGAAAAAAAAGCTGACGAAGAAAGAACTTAAGGCACAAAATCACGCGAAACTCATGGCAAGCAAAGGCTCTGGAAGTAACGTTGTTGACATCAATGCCTATCGAGAAGAACAAAACAAAAAAGCCGCTTAATCTTTTTAAAAGAGGGGACTTTGGTCCCCTTTTTTTTTACTCTAGTTCGGAGAATTAATGACTATATCTGGAAATTTTTTGCCCTGTGAAACTTCACAGGGACTGATGGATATTTATGTCGCGAGTCCGTCTTTAAAAGAAAAAGTTCCTGTGGTAATTGTGCTTATGGAAGCTTTTGGTGTGAACGCACACATCAGATCTGTTTGCGATCGTTTGGCAAATGAAGGCTTTTTGGCAGCGGCACCAGACTTGTTCCATCGTGAAGGAAGAAAAATTGAGATCGATTATTCCGCCCACAAAGAGATCATGCCTCTTTTAGGGAAATTAACAAATCAAGGCATTATTCAGGACGTAAGAACGACTATAAACTTTCTGGAAGATCTACCATCAGCAAATACTCAGGTCATTCATTCCATGGGCTTTTGTGTAGGTGGTTTTGCCTCTGTTCTTTGTGCAACAAAATTAAAAATCGATAAAATGATTTCTTTTTACGGTGGAGGAATGATTCTTCCTCGAGATGGAATTGGTCTCACCCCAATAGTTTCTGAGATGAATTTAATAAAATCTAAATGTCTTTTTTTCTTTGGCGGACAAGACGCCAGCATTCCTCTGGATGATATTTCAATTATTGAGAAGAAACTCACTTCTTCAAAAGTAAAATTTGAAGTTGTTATCTTCGAAAAAAGTGATCATGGCTTTTTTTGTGATGAAAGAAAATCGTTTGACGAACATTCGGCGAAAGAAGCGTGGAATAAATCTCTAAGTTTTCTGAAGGATTAAAGTTTCTCCTGGAGTCTTTGGACCCCAGGAAGAAACGGATTTTCTGATTAAAGACCAGCGTATTCTTTACAAGCTTTTTTGCTGCTTCCAAATACTCTTCCGAGCTTAGAAGCAGTTGATTCCAGGCATGCCTGGTAAAGCTCATCTTGTACAATTACCGGACGCTCTGTACGTACCGGACGACCTTCAGAATCTACACCAAGAAGATTCTGTGCCATAACTTCAGGAGTCCAGATAGTGTGTGGAACGATTTTGTAATAACAATCGTAGTAACCGTAGCTCGTTTGACGAGGGAAAACCTGACCATTGAAAATCAATTCAATCAGTTCAGTTTCATTTGTATTCATCTCTTTACAGTTATTGCTGTTTGCGAATTTAGCTAGCCACTCTTCTTTTGTCTGAGGAGCGCTGATCCAGCCTGAGAATCCTGCATCCATTACCCAAACTTTTCCGCCTTCATTGATGACAGGAGAAACGTGGTACCACCAAGTTTTAAGACTGATGTCGCCTTTCTTCTTTGTATAGAAAAGGAAAATTTTTGCAGTATCTAAGCCATTTTTTTGTTTGAAATCATGGGCCCACATGAGAGCTCTGTTTGAACAAATCGAGCTTTCCGTTTTTATAAAGTCGCGGTCCATTCTTGAAAAGAGTGCTTCCTTAGTATGGCCCTTAGAAAGAACGTCGGTCATTGTCCAGTCATAGTCTTTAACTTTGAGGTCAGCAGCGAAAGAAGAAAGAGAAATCAACAATAATAAAACAGCAAATTTCATGCGAGAAGCCCCTTGGTAAAAAATGCAGAGTTGCTTAGTACGAAGAGGCATGTGGAATGTCACTATCCAAATGTGGTCCGGGTCAGAAGAATTAAAACTGGCCGCCTATGTTCTTGATTTTCGTGACGTCAAATCCTGTGCCTAAATATTCCCGTTTGAAGTTGTCCGAAAGATGGATACTCACTCTCACGAGATGGGTCCTTCTGCCTGGTAAAAACAGCAACTTACTGTCCTATGTGCCACTCATGGATTTTAGAGAAAAGACCGATAGATGACTCATGAAAAAATCTCTCCTTATTTTGCCAGTCGTTGTGATTTTATCTTCAGCGTGCGGGAGCCTTGGTCGTAAGATCGCAAGTGCTCAACTTGTACCGCCTCCGCTTGATAATTTGCTCGAGGCAAGCTCTAAGATACTTGCGGACGTGGAAGATCACCATTTTCCCGAAGCGTGCGTAGGCTATTTAAAAGAGCTTGAGGTGAATATCGATGCAATGGATGTAAAAAAGCTTCCGTTATCACAACTCAGTCTTGATGCCGAAAAAATCACAAAAAACTCATGGCTCATCAGAAGTGCTCTTCACTCACGGCTTTCAGAATTTAATAAGGACTGTGCTGTGCAGGTGCAAGCGAGCTTTAGGCAGTTCCGTTTTATAGAAGATTACTTTTTGGAGTTATCACGCAAAGTGGGGCACAAGATCCCAATGGAAATTGAATTTCAAAATCAACCAATTCCAATAATGGATATCTCGCCCTCTTTTTATGAAATGAGAGTTAATAATCAAGTAAAATTTGAACCAGGTGATCTTCTTATCACACGGGGAGTAAGCTTTCTGTCTGGCATGATCGCGCGGCTTGGAAAGAGAGCAACTCAGTTCAGTCACGTTGTGATGATTTATCAGGATCCAAAAACCAAAGAACTAAAAACAATAGAATCTTATGTCGGCATCGGCGTTGCTTTCTACGAGATGGATTACGCCTTAAAAAATGAGAATGCACGCATTCTGTGGTTAAGATCAAAAGACCGCGCTATGGGATTAAAGGCGTCAGAGATGATGGGGAAACTTGTTGCCGAAAGACTAGCTGCCAAAAATCCAATTAAATACGATTACGAATTGGATTTTAATGATCCAGCAACCATGTCATGTGCCGAGGTTTCTCAAGTAGCATTTCAGATGGCATCGGATAACATAGTCAAAATTCCTTTTTACCCAAATGAGATTACGGGTGCAAAGAGTATCATTGAACGCTTAAAACTTGTTGAGGGTGAAACATACGAGCCAGGTGACATGGAAATTGATCCGCGTTTTGAGCTCGTTGGTGAATTTCAAGATTTAAGACTTACAAGAGATTCAAGACAAAAAGATGCGATCATGACCGTCATGTTTGAATGGATGGAAAAAAAGAACTACGAATTAAAAGATAATATGAAATCTCGTATGGCCGGTGGAATCATTTATAGCGTTAGAAGAACTTTTTTATGGCCGCTCATTAAAAAACTTTTGAAGCTAGATGATTTTTCAAAAGAAATTCCTCGTAACATGCTCAAGACCGTTACACTTGTTAACCAACTCGGGGAAAGCATGCTGACTGAACTCAAGGTCCGAGATCTTGCTTTTGAGAAAAAACACGGAGTCCCCATGAGCTATATGGATTTTTATAAAGCACTCGAAGAAATGAGAGTGGAAGATCTTAAGATTTATGAGAGCAGAAAGAATCGAAAGAAATCAAAAATACACAAATACATCAGAGAGCGTAATTAAAAAAGCCTAATTTTAAATCCGCCCTTCTCTCTTCTTTTTCTAAGGCGCTACCGTTGCTGCTACAGCAGCTCAGGTCAGATTTCAAAGCTCTTCAGAAACGATTTCTGATTGCATCATTGTGAAAGAAGGCTCATTTAAATGAATGCCTAAAGGATGGGGAATTGTCTTTAGAATGAGACTTTTTTATTCTTCTTTATCGAGCTCTTCTAATGCTTTATTTTGCTCTTCCTGGTACTTTTGGCCTCTCTTTAAGGCTTCCATCATCTGCGCCGATTGAGCATTAGGCACAGGTGCCGCCTGTAACTTTTTCATTTCTGATCGAAGCATCAGATTTTCTTCTCTTAGCTTTTTATTTTCATCGATGAGCTTAGGGTCATCTGCTAAAGCAAGTTGAGTAAATAACAAAATAATAAGTATCTTCATTGTTCAATTATACACTTACTTAGATTTTTTTGAAAGGTTTGAATCTGACCTTAAGATAATTTGAGTAGCAAGCTCCTACCTGACGATCTATTCCTGTGCTTACCATCTTCGTAAAATTATCTTCAACAGTTTTAATCTCCACCTTTTTTAAAGGCCACGGTTCGTGCATGACATCTCCGCGATAAGTATCATCCCCGTGTTTAGTAAATAGGCAGTATCTTTCAAGAGTCCAACTGTCAAAAGCATCAGGAGTTTTATCCTCAAGCAGATTTGCTCTAAGTTTAAAACTAATATCGTCACGCGAATGATCAAATTGATACTGACCATCTGCTATTTTCGCTTCAATTTTTGAGTAGCGATAGGGGAGATGGAAAAATTTTTGAGCAATGATCTCGCCAACTTTTGAATCGGTCTCAAGAGTAAAAAAATAAATGCCGCGAACTCCGCCCACTTCAACATAAGTCCTGATATTTAATTCCCAAAGCCTTGAGACAACTGGTACGGCCGGTAGATACGGAAAGCGAATTCCATCCATAAGAAAAGGAACAATCGAAATGATGGCTTTGTTGTTGTAAAGATCGAGCTTGAAAGGAACGAGGTTCTGGATATGAACAGGATCAATTTCGTAATGAATAAAAAAAACGTGCTTCCATTCCTGCTCAATAATCCATTTCATTTAGTGACTTGTTTTGCTTTAAGTTTATCAAGTTCTATATACTCAAGCATCTTCTCATGAGTGGCCTCCAGCTCAATCTGAGGAGCGACACCAGCTTTATACGCTTCCATCCATCTTAAAGCACACAGGCACCATTTATCGCCTGGTTTTAGGCCAGGGAAATTGTACTGAGGCTGAGGAGTCATGAGATCGTTGCCTTTGGATTTTGTAAACTCTAGAAATTCCTTAGTCAGGACGGCGCAGGTCGTGTGGGTTCCGTAGTCTTGAGGTCCGGTATGGCAATAACCATTGCGGTAAAATCCTGTCACAGGGGAGTCACAGCATTTCTTTAATTCAGTACCTAGGACGTTTTTGGTATTCATCGACATGCATTCTCCCCAAAGTGGAAATAATAGTACTAGTAATATTAAAGGGTTTATTTTCATCGCTTAAAAGTACCGCATACATTTTAAATGGTAGTATAGACATAAACTGCACACTCTTTATTTTTGCACGAAAAAGGGCAAAAATAAGCCATGAAAAAATTAACTGAAAACTCAGTCCTTGCTATAAACCTTTCAAAAACTCTACTCTATTCTCTCGAATACAGAATGCTGTATGGACTCTCTCAACGGTTTTCTTATTTTGTTCAACCACCATCGCAGGAAAAGAATACTGAGCTGCTAAAATACATGGGCGAAAAGGTTATGAAGATTCACAAGCAAGATGCTGAGAATATCGTAGCTGGATTTTATCCACTTGAGGTTGTTAAACCAAAGTCGATCAAAAATCATATCAAGAATTTACCACACATTTTTTTTGATTCACTTCTCATATCAAGACGTAGGAAATTAAATATCAACAAAGATTTATCTGATACGCCCGATGTTCCGGATTACTTAAAAAGAAATTATCACTTTCAAACGGATGGCTACTTCTCAAAAGACTCGGCAAAAATTTATGAGCATCAGGTTGAGGTTCTTTTTTCCGGAACGGCAGCGCCAATGCGCAGAATGCTAATCAAGCTTATCAAACAAAATAGTCAATTCAATAGACCTCTTCGCATCCTTGAATTAGGAGCAGGAGTTGGTACAGCGTCTTTTGATTTTTCTAAAAGCTTTCAATTTGAATCTTATACCTTGAATGATATTTCAAAGGATTATCTTGATCTCGCTAAAGAACGCCTGAGCGGTAAATTTGAATACGTGCAGTGTGCGGCAGAAGACCTAACGATGGAAGATGAATCATTCGATCTCGTTTTCTCTGTTTACCTTTTCCACGAGCTTCCAAAAGCTGTGAGAGAAAAAGTTTTGAGTGAATCATTCAGAGTTTTAAAAAAAGGCGGAATGGTTGCGATTTGTGATTCGATTCAAAAAGATGATGATCCAAAACTCAATCAAGTACTTGAAAAATTTCCTGTTGATTACCACGAGCCTTTCTACAAAGATTACACTTTGTGGAACATGCAAGAGGGTCTAGAGAAAGTGGGATTTAATTCGGTTGTGTCGGATTTCAAATTGCTTTCAAAGTATTGGGTGGCAAAGAAATAAAAAAGGCACTCTTTCGAGTGCCTTAAAATATACAATTAAAAATGGCGGACCATCGCCTTCGATTAATAAAGATATAGATATTAGATAGTTATCTACATGGCTCAAATCTGAGCCGTGTAGCGATTATTTTTATTTACACCCATTCTCAAATTTCACATCTGAAGATTCTGAACCAAAATTCTGATCGTAGGTTATCGAAGAATTACATCTCAAGTAAATCGTCTGATTTTTAAAAAACTCTTACGGAGAAGTAAATGAACTCTAATTTTAAGATTGATCATCCATTTGAAACAAAACCAACTAGACTTAAAGAGCTAGTGAATCAGGCATTGATGGGAGATGTGTGGATACGAGATACACCATTTGGTCCAGTCACTGATTCGGTTACTGTTGCTGATAAATTTAGTCTTACACATAAGAATGTGCTCAGAGCAATTGCCAAAGTCTATGATGAATTAAGTGAAACGAGTAAGTTTCAGATTGATCAAAATTTTATTGAAAGTCACTACATGGCAGGGCCTATGGGAAGACAAAAGAAAACTCGAAAAGTGGATATCACTGAGTTCGGATTAGTCTTATTGCTTTTGTATTTAAACACTCCAAAAGCGAGACAAATTTCTGCTGAAATACTTTATCGCTTCTTTGTACTGAAAACCTATGTGAAAGGATTGAGTGACGCACAGATTGGTGCGATTAAGGGCTACTATCGACAACAAATGAAAGAGAGGGCAAAAAAAAAGCCACCCGGAGGTAGCTTGAATTTTACAATTAAAAATGGCGGGAGAGACGGGACTCGAACCCGCGGCCTTCTGCGTGACAGGCAGACGTTATAACCAACTTAACTACTCCCCCGGACCTGTAAATGTTCATCAAATATAAAGACCTGGCCGGTGCTCGTCAAGAATATTCCCATAAAAAATCCGTATTGCTCGCTGTGCCATATGTTACAATTCTTATCTTTGGATAAAGGATATTGAATGAAAGCTGTCTTCATTACTGGCGGAACTACTGGAATTGGTATGGAGCTCGCAAAGCTTTACGCTGGGAAAGGTTGGAAAGTCGGGGTGTGCGGAAGAGATCGTGCAAAGTTTGAAGAAAGCTTTTCTCTTCCAATGGATAACGTCAGTTTCTACGCTGTTGATGTGTCCGACAGAATTCAGTTAAAAGCGGCGATCGTAGATTTCTCAAAATCCATTGGGTTGGATTTGCTGATTGCCAACGCTGGGATCGGTTATAAATTCAAAACAAAAGTTCCAGATTTCGAATGGAGCTACAAGATGGTTCACGTTAACCTTCTGGGCGTCATGTATGCCTTTGAGGCGGCACTTGATGTGATGATCCCGCGAAGTAAAGGCCATGTCGTGGCGATTTCATCAATTGCTGGCTACAACGGCTTGCCGGGTGTTTCGGCTTACAGTGCGACTAAAGCCGCCGTACAAAAATATTGTGAATCTTTGCATCTTGACCTGAAACAATTCAATATCGATGTCACGACTATTTGCCCTGGTTTTGTAGAAACACCGATGACCTCATCGAATCAACATGGGATGCCTTTTTTAGTTAAAGCACCAAAAGCTGCACATCTTATTTTTCGTGCCATTGAAAAGAGAAAGATGGTTTATGCGTTTCCCTTTTTCTTTTCTACCATTGTACGAATTTTGGGAATGCTCCCACGAACTTGGTATCGATCTTTTATGCGATTGAAATTTGTTAACTATAGTAAGTAAGGAGTTCTGATGAAAATTTTTGTTATTTTAGTAATGCTGTCTCAAGTTGTATTAGCTGCTCCATCTGCTAAATCCAGAATTTTACCTGTAACAAAAGAAGATGCTGCCATTCAGAAAGAAAAGATCGCAAAAGAAAAGTTAAAGATGTTAGATAAAAAAACTGAAGACTGTGATGATAAAGCTAAGAAGGTAGTTGAGATTAAGCCTGAATCTATCTCCTTAATGGGCGGTACAGCTGGTTGCACATTGGACGAAGCTAACTAAAACCAGTTCTGCATTTGATCTGAGATGATGTGGTAGGAGAAAAAAGCCATCCACATCACTGTCATCGTTATTCCAAATCCAATTAAAATCAAAATGACGTCTTCTTCTAAAAGTCCAACGCAGATTAAGAAAATGCTTAGGGCAGGAATCAAATTTGAAAATGGAATAGGGAGAGGCAAAGACAAGAAAGCTGCCGAGAGGACAATCGCTAACCCGCATAAAAATTGTGAAGCCTTGCTGCTTGCAATCGGATGTTTGAGGGCAGAGATATTTGATGTAAAAGAACTAAATTTTTTTGCAGCTTTAAAAATCACTTCAAATTTTTCATGAGTAATTTTGAGTTCTTTCATTCTTTTTGTCAGGACAGGTTTCCCCCAAATCATAAGCCCTAGCCCTTGGAGCAGAACAATTAAACCGAGTATGCTTGAAAGTCCTGGAATAGGAATAGGCTGCATAAAGGGAAGAATTGAAACGAGACATAGAATCAGGAGCGCCTCACCTTCGACGTGCTCGACAATTCTCCCCAGCGTGATCTGAGGCAGGTCACGAACATCTTCAAGTGCTTTCATCAATCGCGCGCTCATCTGATAATCCACGGTTAATAACTTATTCACTAAAAGTGAATGTTATCAAAATTAGTTTTGATATAGATTTATATTCGAAAGAGATTGCTGCACCACATTTCTCAAACTGACAAATCTATGGATTATAGAATAGCAGAAACTGATTAGCGGGGGAATTCTTAATGCATCATGAAACTTCGTTAGGCGTCTGGATTGCTTTTGTATTGTTTATCCTGGTCGTCCTTTTTCTGGATCTTGGTGTGTTTCATAAAAAATCTCATACTGTTGGTTTTAAAGAATCCATTATCTGGTCGTGCGTCTGGATCGCCTTATCGATGGCCTTTGCTGTGGTCATTTATTTCTGGCACGGTAAAGAAGACACCATGCTCTTTTTGACCGGCTATGTGATTGAAAAATCCTTGTCGGTTGATAACTTATTCGTCTTCCTGCTGATTTTTGGTTATTTCAAAATACCAAATGATTACCAACATAAAGTTTTATTTTATGGCATTCTTGGTGCTCTTATCATGCGAGCTTTTTTTATCTGGGCAGGAATCGCAGTTCTCGAAAAATTTTCATGGGTCATTTATATTTTTGGCGCGTTCCTAATCGTTTCCGGGATAAAGATGCTTATTCCCCACAAAGAAGAACACGATCTCGAAAAGAGTTGGGTGATTATTTGGACTAAAAAGATCTTTCCAACTTGTCCTGATTTTCACGGCGATAAGTTTTTCGTAAGGCTTGATGGAAAATGGATGATAACTCCACTTTTTATAACTCTCATCTTCGTAGAATTTTCTGATGTGGTTTTTGCTGTCGATTCAATTCCTGCCATTATAGGAGTGACGACTGATCCATTCCTGGTTTTTTCATCAAATGTTTTTGCTATCCTTGGACTAAGATCTTTATATTTTGCTCTCAAGGGATTTGCAGATATGTTTCATTATTTAAAATATGGTCTCGCTATCATCTTGATGTTTATTGGAGCGAAGATGCTTGTCGCGCATTGGTTCCATATGCCAGTGGCCATTACGATGGCAGTTATCTTCACAGTATTGCTAACGTCCGTTGTGATATCAATCGTGAGTAATAATCGTAAGCGAAAAGTGTCACTTTAAAAGATTTTGTTCCGAGACCATCTCATTTAAATTGAGGAAGTCGTAAAGATAGCCCATCAAAAAGAACCCACCTGTGCAAAGCCAGATGATGCCAGTGATCCATTTACCGAGATAAAAACGGTGAACTCCAAAAAGTCCGAGAAAAGTCAGGAGGAGCCAGGCAACGCTGTAATCATACTGACCCTGGCTGTACTTTCGTTTTGATGCTTGTTCCATGTTTGGGATGAGAAAGAAATCTACAATCCATCCAATAAGAAATAATCCGAACGTGCAGTAATACAGAACACCAGTCCATGTTTTACCGTAATAAAATCGATGGGCACCAGTGAAGCCAAATATCCATAACAAATAACCAAGAGGAATTGAGTGAGTCGAGTCGCGTTCGTTTATTGCCATTTAAGATGCAAACCTTGTGTATCCTCAAAAGGTATTTCCTTTGGAGTAAGTATCAACGATCTTACGTCATTCATACTGTCTTTGGCAGCACAAGTTCTGAAAGTATTCGTCCAATTTTTTCCATCACCCTGTGGGAAAGAAGCGGGGTCACGTTGAATAAGACTCATGAGGTGATACCTGGCCTTTCCATCTACCCAAGCGAGGGACCAGTTGGAAGGCTCTGCCACTTTTTGATCAACTCCGCTGACATTCAAAGTAATATCAAAACAAACTTCATTGGTTCCCGTTTGTTTCATCGCAGTTGCTGCAATTTTACCGTTTGCTAATGAATCATAAGCGACTAAGTTTCCATCACGAAAGGAGATTTTATGTGTGCAGCTGATAAAAAATAAAAGAAAAAATAAGACGACGGAGACTTTCATTTTCTCTCCCAAAATAAACCTTTAATAAGTCTAACATGAGGAGAGGCGACGTAGGGGCAGGTCAAATTTTCCGCAATGCCCGAACTTTTTACTATGAATTAAAGTTCTATTCCAAGCAACATACTGAAAATGAGGCCACCAAAGACAGTCAATGCGGCGAGGGAGAGTAGGAATTCTTTCTGGCGTATAAAGAGAACTGCTGTCAAAAAGACGCGAATGATTGGCAGACTTATAAGAGTTGCGAGACCTAAATAGGAAAGAAGCGCTCCCCAGTGTTTCCGATGGATATGAAGACCAATTAAGTCCTGGAGAGGGATATGATCATAAGTTTGAAAATTGAAAAAGGGATTTCCATCAAATTTAAATTGGGTTACCCATCCAGCAAACATAATTAGCCCAGCAAAAATAACACCCACTCTTAAAAACTTTGCAATTTTCAATTCAAGATATTCTATTTTGTTCATACGCTAAATCCTTTCACCATCATCTGAATGGATACGATGATTAAAATCCCAACAAATATTTTTCTTATCTGTGCGGCGGGCATTTTAGTCATGAACTTTGCTCCGACCCATGAACCAACAATTATTCCCAAGGCAACTGGCGAAGCTAATTCAGGGCGAATATCGCCTCTCATTAAAAATGCACCAGCACTTGCAGTCGCCGTCACTCCGATCATGAAATTAGAAGTAGCAGATGAAACCTTCATTGGTAATTTCATCGCACCATCCATCGCCATGACTTTAAAAAGTCCTGATCCAATACCCACGAGTGCAGATAAAATTCCTGCAAAATACATGCTGAAAAGACCAAACGGAACATTAGCGACTTTATAAAAAGTCATGACTCCTCTTTCATCTGGAAAAGAGCCAGCTAGTTTTAATTTTTGTGACCAGGGATGATCTTCTTCTGCACGTGAATCTCCCTTTTTACGGAGCATCATGATCGCTGAGAAAAAAAGGAATCCACCAAAAAGAAAAAACAACCAATTTGATTTAATACTCGAAGATATCAGAAATCCGGTCATGGCACCTGCTACTGTTCCTATTTCGAGAAGAACTGCGACTCTGATATTCGTCAGGTGATCACGCAGAAAACTTGCCGCAGCACCTGATGAAGTCGCAATAATTGAAATTAGGCTTGCTGCAACAGCATATTTTATATCGACACTAAAAATCAGAGTGAGTGCGGGAACGACAATGATTCCTCCTCCGATTCCAAGCAATGAGCCCAGAAAACCTGCTAAAACTGAAATGAGAAGGAGAAGTAAGCTATACATTCTCTAAGTATAGAACTTACTTTGCGATCGGGAAAGCGACACTTAAAACAGTCTCCTGACCTAAAAAATAGCCATCAACAGTTAATTTTTTTGAATTAGCTGCATAGACGGGATTGGAGTTTGCCCATAGGTAAAAAGCTTTCAAAGAATACCAGGGAATTTGCGGATAGAGGTGATGCTCAAGGTGATAAGAAGAATTTATCGGATAAAAAAAAGTCGCAATAAAACTTAGTTGGTGTGTAAGCGTGTTTTCAGATTCACATGTGTTTTTCTCTCTTACATGCTCTCCGAAGCTATGCCACCTTAACAAAAGCGGCGTGAGAGTAACGATAGGAAGAAACCAAAGGATTAGAAATGGAATAATAAGTCCGAGCTTAAACATGATAAATGGAACAATAGTTAACCAACTGATGATCGCAATATCTTCAGCTAAAGTAGGATTTTTAATGATCCCCTCTTTCCTTTTTTCACCAAAAAATTTGAGAACATAGATTAATCCGCGGAGATAGCTTAATCCTGTAAGATCATTTAAAAAGACCTTGAAGACTTCTGATTTTGAAGCATAAGTTGGTTTTAATCCCATCGAACGATAGAATTTTAGTTCCGGATCCTTATCAAGTTTTCCAGTGTGACGATGGTGCTCAAAATGAAAATATCTGTAGTCTTTTAGATAACTAATGAGCGGTGCAGAACAAAGAATATGCCCAAAAAAATCATTCCATTTTTTATTTGAGAACAAATTTAAGTGTGCAGCCTCGTGAATAAAAGTTGCGAGCGTATGCTGGATAGCACCCAAAGCAAAAAAGGCCATCAATCCATAAAAAAAATTTCCATAAAGAGAGTAGAAATAAATGATGGCAAAGCTTAAAGCATAAAGCGCAATGAGATACAAAATATTGATCAAGTTTCTTTGTTTCGTAAATGGACTTAGGTCTTTTTGTGAAAATAGACCTTTCAATTCTGATTTCATAATATGACGACTCGAATGAATTTAGTTTCCATGTAATCTTATCGGTATTTTTATTATTTTTTATACTAAAGCTCACCAGTCGGTCAAGTTTCCCTATTGGGTGAAAATAGGAGCTGTTGAGGGGAAAATAAGCCTAAGCAACACCTTTTGTGGCCAGAGTGAAGAATTTCAATTGGGGATACGCCAGAGCACTTTGTTTCGGCATTACTTTCCAGTCTTGGAGATGTGTTCTCTTATATGGGAAAAAGGTAAAAAAATATTAACAGGAGGGAACAGGTGGCAGACAAAAATAACAATCTAACCCAGGAACTGGTTTCTTTATTTGATTTAAAAAAATCGAAAGTTCGAGACGAAAAAATTCTAAGCCAGGCAGCTTTCGACGCTCAAAGAGATATTAGGTATCTGACACTGATGTTTAGTGATGGAATCCCCGATATCAACATGAATGTGACAGATACAGAAAATATTCAATGGGATTCAAGATCGCAGAAGCTTCTCTATGTACTGGAAGGTCAGGCGCAACTACTAGAGGCAGCCAGCAAAGAAATCAGGGTAAGAATGAGACCCTTCTTAACAGACCTTGTCCGGAAGGCAAAAGATTTTTATAGCCATCAATAAAGAGTATTTTTCGACTTGAGATAGGCATGATCCCTCACTATACTAAAGTGTAAGGAGCTTTCATGAAACTTTTTCCTTTATTTATTTTTATCTTTCTTTTTAGCTGCCAAAAAGAAGAGCAAAAACCTGCAAACACCAATGCACCTGAAAAAGTACTTAGTATTGAGGATGAAATAGGTAGTTTTACTTTTGTCTCAAACATAGAAGGTATAGAAATCAAGGGAGACCGGATTTCTAGATCGGGAGATTTAACATTGGGGGAAGATTTAAAAATCGTTGAATCTTCAAGCTCAAAAGTTATCGATCAATTTTTGATGCAAGAATGGGGAAAAGTAGGATTCAAGTTAGATCAAAATATCCTTCATGTTTACCCTATTAAGAATTCATTTGAAATGACCTATACCGTAAAAGATAAAAAAGTTCAGCGTAAATCATCCTGCCAATTCAATAATCTTCCTGATGGTTCTAGGTTTGATTCGCTGATAGCTCAATCTAAAGAAGCAACTCCTGACTGGGAAACGATTGTGACGGCGATTTCAGATCTCGCTAAATCAGGAGACAAGAAGAGTTACAACTTTTTCATGAATCCAGACCTTGTAGCAAAAACAATCTTGAAAAACTCGGAGGATGGCGGAACCTCCATCGTAAAAATTCTTAAGTTTATGGGCCAAAACGGCTGCACCTGGGACTAATCCGATTGCCATTGTCAGGTTTTTCGGAAGTTTTTACTCCATGTTTTAAAATCTCCAATAGGGTTACGCTTTCGTTAACTCGTCTGATGGAGAATACATGCGGCATTCAAGAATAGCTTACACCTTAGTCCTCTCAGCGTTAGTTTCATGTTCCAGTATACCAAACAAAAACGTTGCTTCAGATTCTCCCTCATCATCGGCGTATCGCCAGCTCGCGGGTATGGATGAAGTCCTTAACGATCCAAAATTGATGCAGAAGAAAGTGGAAAAATTAATGAATGGAATTTTCCATGGGTACATAATTGGACAAGTTTTCCTGAAAGATTTTGATAGGCAGCTTGATAAAAATCCATCAAAAGTGATGCGATCTGATGCCTACAGCTCCCTTCTTGCCGTTCGAACATATGTCGATGAATTTGAACATGAGATTAACGATCTTTACGTTAATCTTGTTTTAGCAAGTGCCCTGACTCGATATACCCCTGATAAGAAGAAAAATGCTGAGGTTGCCTTAGAAACAATTGGCAATTTCATGGATGGAGTAAAGTCTGATAAAGGTCAATTACCAGAAAATTTGAAGCCTCTCATCCTTTCAAATCTTCGAGAGAAACAAACAGAGCTTTACGAAGAACTTAAGGCATTACATGATGATTCATCTTTTACGAACAATGATCCAGAAGTAAAAAAAGTTCTTCATTCAAACATGGTACTTTTACGAGCGACACGTCTTTCTTACTACAAAGAACTCCAAAATTATAAAGTTGATGAAAAAGTCCTTGCAGCAACGATTAAAACTGAAAAGAAGAAAAAGTCTTTCCAAGATTTAGAGCGTGAGATCAAGGCTCTTTCCAAAGAAATCAAATCACTCACGAATGAACTTGGGCGTGGCACTAGTGCAGATACTATTTTTCCCACAGCTGGTCCTAACGGAAATATTTCTGGCAAAAGCTTTCCGGCCAAAACCTGGTCTCTAACTTATGATGATGGTCCTGGTAAAACAACTGACCAAATTCTTGTTAACTTAATTGAACGAAAAATCCCTGCTACTTTTTTCGTTTTAGCGAAGCAGGTTGAATCTAATCCAAATACTGCTAAAAGAATTAAAGACGCAGGAATGGATATTGCGAGTCATTCTTACACTCACGCTCAGCTAACAAAAGTTGGACCAATTCAACTTGAGAAAGAAATCGGTACTTCAAAAAAAGTAATCGAAGATAAGATGGGAACTTCAGTAAAATTATTCAGATTGCCATATGGAGCTGGAGTTAGTGTTAGTAACGTTCGTGCTAAGATTGCTGCCCATGATATGATTCACGTTTTTTGGACAGTCGATACGCTCGATTGGCAGGATAAGAATCCACAAAGTATTTTTGCCCGAACCTTAAAGCAGATGAATGCTTCTGCTAAAAATTCAGGAATCGTTCTTTTCCATGATATCCATTCCCAATCTGTGACGGCTTCTACACTTTTAATGGACCATTTTAACAAACAAGGTTTAATAGTTTGTACGGTTCAGGGAGTTGTTAACCAGCTAAATGGAAATCTTCCAAGCTGCAAGTAGCTTCATTATGAGTATCATCATCAGGAAAGCTGAACACGCAGATGCCGAGGGTATTATAAATGCCCATGTAAACTCCATCCGAAATATTTGCGCCAAAGATTATACCGATGAGCAAATTGAAGCTTGGGCCGGCAGAAAATTTCGTGCTGACTTATGGTGCCAAACGATAGATCGAGATTTCGTTTGGGTTATTGTTAAAGAAAGTAAAGTTCTGGGATTTTGTCACCTTGCCGTAATGGATCAGGAAATCGCTGAGATCATGGGGTTTTATTTTATTCCATCTGCTATCGGACAAGGATTCGGAAAATTACTATTTTTAGAAATGCTTAAGGTCTGTGAAGAAAAAAAACTCAAACGACTTACTCTTCATGCAACTATTACAGCAAAGCCCTTTTATCAAAAGTTAGGTTTCTATCAATCAGGTGGGGATGACTCCATTGAAATGAGAGGCGTCGCCATTCCTTGTTTTCCCATGGAATATGTTATCTGAAAGCGGTACTTTTAAAGCATGAATAGATTAAGTCTTGTTTTGTTAATTCTCATGAGTTCTTGCTCCATGAGTTATCCTTCAAAGTCTCCACGAGTCGCTCTTTATCCGCTAAATGATCTTGAAGGTCTCTCTGGGCTTCATTTTGAAAAAAAGAATGACAACGGTGAACTCGTCTTTTGGTCGCATACTGACAGGGGACCAAACGCAGCCGAAATTATCGATCCAAAATGGGGACAAAAGCGTCCTTTTTTAATGCCAGACTTTAGACCTTATTGGGTTCAGTTTTCTGTGAATCCTAAAACTAGACAGGTTAAAATTTTAAAAAAGATTGAGCTCTCTTTGACCGGCTTGCCCAACACTATGGCGGATGAGTTGCCTGTTACTCCGTCAGGAAAATTTCTTAAGCGAGATTTAATGGGAGTTGATCCAGAAGCTATTTGTTTTGATGGAAAGCACGTTTGGATGGGTGAGGAATATAGACCTTCAATCTTGAAGTTTGATTTGGAAGGAAAACTTCTCAAGAGATTTGTGCCCGAAAATAGTTTTACTAACGAAGAAATGGCAAGATCAGGTCTTACAGGAATTGTTTCTCAGATCCTTCCCAAAGAACTGAAAAATCGAAGAATGAATAGGGGATTTGAAGGGCTTGCTTGCAATGACAAGAAAGTATACCCGATCCTTCAAAGCCCGCTTCCGGGAGCAAACCATGAAGTTATTCTCCTTGAATTTGATTCAAGAGATGAAAAAGTAAGCCAAGTTTACTTTTATCCTCTCGAATTAAAAGCAGATAAAATCGGTGATCTTACTCTCTTAGGGGATAAGTTTTTTGTGATAGAACAAAACGGAAGTGTTGGGCCAGAAAGTTTGCATCAGGTATTTGCATTTAGACTTCCTCAATCAACTGACAAAAGAATCCAAAAACAACTAACAATTGATTTAGTAAAAGCTGGTTATCATTTTGCAGATAAAGTTGAAGGTCTCACAGTCACAAAAGAAAATTTGATCATCGTCAATGATAACGACTTTGGAATAGAAGGAGATCAAGTGAATCTCCTTCGTAAAACAGTCATAGGGATTATTGAGCTTTAGCGTAAGGACCGGTCATATCCTAATTGGATTCTTTTATCTAAGAGCACATCTCACATTTATGAGAGTTTTGATGCGTTAGCTTCAGTTTACAACTTCGCTAATGCACCTGATTTGTTTTAAGCGAATCTAAACATATTCTTTATCTCTTTTTCTTTACTACAAATATGAATTAAACTTACTTTGTTTTGTATTATGAGTAAAACAGGGTATTATTTTTTTAACCTATATGAGCTACCTAAGGACTAGATGAAACATCTATTAGAAATAATCAAGCTACTAAGTTTTCATAAAACTTACGTTTATTACTCATTAGCGTATGGGCTTTCAACTCTGGTTGTACCACTGGGCGTACAGTTTCTCGTGAATAGCTTAGCTTTGTCTGGATTGTGGCTTAACATTTCAGCTTTTATCTTGTTCATCGTTATCGGCCTTGTCATTTCCCAAGTTATCAAGCATTCCCAATTGATAATTTCCGAATCTCTTCAAAGAGAAATTTTTTGTAATGAGATAGAGCAATGGAAAAATTTTAATAAGCCAGAATATTCTCACTATTTCTTTGAAATTCAAAATCTGTTAAAAGCCTTTTCAAAATCTTACTCAAATTTGATTGAATTAGTACTTGTCGTAAGCTTCGGTCTTTTCACGATCATTATGTTTCATCCCGTATTTCTAACTATATCTATAGTCATCATTTTAACGATCTATCAGATTTATAAGTCTTCTTCGCCCGCTCTTGCATCTTCTGTAAAAGAATCAAATGAAAAGTATAAACTTTATGATCTCGTCTGTTCCGAGAGGAAAATTCAGGAAGCAGACGTTGGTTCCTATTTGTCAGCGAGACACGATCACTTTGCTTTCATTCGAAAAAATTCTTTCAAGATTTCTGCACTGGTCGTTGTTGTGCAGTCCATACTCCTTTTGGTTGGATGTTATCTTATTAAAATAAACCAGCTCTCGGTCGGGCAGTTGGTTTCTGCGGAAATTATCATTTCGGGTATCTTTATTCCTATTTCAAAACTTCCTCTCACTTTAGGAGCTGTTTATGATTATGAAACAAGTAAGTATAAAATAAACAAAGCAATGGCAGGTCAAAATGCATGATATTCAAAATCTCATAAGGCCAAGACTACCTTTTGCTCCTTCTAAAAATAAAACGCTAAAATTTTTTGGGATCATTTTCGTTGTTGTGATGTTTTGCCCATGGATTGCTTTCACTGTCGGAAGAGGACAAATAACAGCTATTAATCCAAACGAACGGGTCCAGACAATAACGGCACCTTTGGGAGGTTTTATTAAAGTCTGGCACGTTCAAGAAGGGGATCGAGTTAAGGAGGGTCAGCTTATGGCGGACCTTATCGATAATGATCCATCATTTCTCGATCGATTAGGAAGAGAAAAAAATGCAGCAAGCACTGGTCTATCCTCTGCAAAATTGATGATGGATACATCGAAGATTGATCTGGATCGACAGAGAAAACTTTTTGAAGAAGGACTTTCTTCGCGTAAAGATTATGAAAAAGCAAAAATAGAGTTTTCAAAACATTCAGTAGAATACTCAAAAAATCTCGCTACATTGACTAAATCAGAAACGCAGCTTTCTCGTCAGTCGACTCAAAGAATTCTGGCTCCTCGAAATGGAACAGTCACAAGAATACTTCCAGGTGAAAGAGGAATGCTCATAAAAGCTGGAAGTCCAATTGCTATTTTTGCACCTGATGTTGTCTCTCCTGCTGTTGAGCTTTGGGTAGATGGTAATGATGCTTCTATGCTTATTCCCGGGCAATTGGCAGAGCTTCAATTTGAAGGTTGGCCAGCGATACAGGTTGCTGGATGGCCTTCCTTAGCTATAGGGACTTTTAAAGGTAAGGTCCACTTAATCGATCAGGCAAGCTCACTAGATGGTAAATTCAGGGTTTTGTTAGTACCGTCAGCTGAGTGGCCTAGCCAGAGAATTTTAAGACTTGGCGTAAATGCTAAAGGATATATCAGGCTGAGAAATTCTTTTGTGCTGAGAGAAATTTGGCGGCAGCTCAATGGTTTTCCACCTGTTTTAGAACCAATACAGGACGAATTGAACAAGATGCTTTTACCTAAAAAGGTTGAAGAAGACCATGGGTCAGGTACAAAGAAATGATAATAGTTCTATACTGCTTAATTTTTATATCCTCTTCCTTTGCATTAAGCGAAGCCGAAGTCATAAATTCTGTACTCACCAATTTTCCACTCATTCAAGAAGCGGAACTAAAAGCGGCATCTGAAAAAGGTGAAGTTACTGCTGCCGAAGGTGCATTCGATAATAAACTAATCTTTAAATCAAGAAACAGAATCGAAGACAAATACGACAACCAATATTTTGAGACAACAATAGAACGTCAAACAGCATTTGGTGGAACAAGTTTAGTTGCAGGCCATAGACAAGGGGTTGGTCACTTTGCCGTCTATGATGAAAAATACAGAACTTCAGGCGCTGGTGAAATTTTTGCAGGCTTATCGTTCCCCATTCTTCGGAATCGCAGCACTGATGAATTTCGAACAAACCTTGAGCTTAGGAAATTAGAAAAGCGCCAGGCTGAGCTGCAAGTACAATTAAAAAAAATGATCTATGTGCATAAAGCCCTTTCTCTTTACTACAAATGGATTCTTGAAACTCAGAAATTAAAGATCAATAAAAATATTTTTGAACTAGCCCAGAGAAGACATGAAATGATTGTCCGCAAATTTAGTGCAGGTGATTTAGAAGGTATCAAAGTTACTGATAATCAGAGAGCTATTGATAAAAGACAAGGCGATATTCTTAAGAATGAAATCGACCTTAATAAAGTCCGGACAGAACTCGCTATTTACATCAGGGATAATCAAGGTGCACCTATCTCCATTCCTGAGGAATCCAGCCCAGAATTTATACTTCAAAAGAACGAGCCTACATTATCTTCAACTGATGTTTTGCAAAACCCTCAAATGAAATTGCTTGCACTCGAAAAAGATAAACTTAAAATTGAATCGGCTTTTTTTGAACAATCAAGACTTCCGAGATTCAACATAGACCTACTAGGTGCCAAAGAATTATCTCCAAACGATCCATATGATCCTGAAAGGCTTCAGGTTGGTCTGAAACTTGATTTTCCCCTTGAGAACAGAAAAGCTGAAGGTAAAACCGTTTCCTATAGCTATAAAGTCATGGCAATCGATAAAAATTTACAATTTCTTCAAACTGAACTAACTCAACAACTAACTTTTTTTCTCAAAGCAAGCATAGATTCAAAATCAAGATGGGAAATTATCAACAGGGAATTCAAGGGTTCTAACAAAATGGCAGAAGGAGAAAAAAGTCGCTGGTCTCAGGGAGCTTCAGATCTTTTTATAGTCAATTTGCGAGAGCAAGATGTTGCTGACGTCGACATCAGAAGATGGACGTCACTTTACGACTATCACCAGTATTCGCTTGATGCCAGATTATTCTCTGGGCAAATTATTGATTCTAAATAGGATTTTTTCAAAGCTTCAAATTTAAGATTTTATTTGTTGAATTCTTGAGTCACTATTTCAAAAAGCAAATTATTCACCTTAGAGTAAGATCCAATCGTTTTTGCCAAAGACTGAGTAGCTTAAGTCTTTTGAGCAAAACCCCTTTACATCAATCACTTGCTGATAAACTAGTTCTGAAGATCGTTTTGATTTCAAAGATAAATCGATATCAATAAAACTTTTGTCTTTTTGTTTATACATTTTACAGACTGCTTTTGCGCGAGAGAAATAGACAGCAGGATCGCAGTGGATCCGAGGAGCAAGCTGCAAGTAAGCATTGGCCTTCATTGGTGCCTTATTCGCAAAATGAAAGGTGATGAATGGCTCACAAACTGTGTTGGAATCAAACATGTGCAGGGCAAATAACCTGCCTTTACCAGTTAAGGCAGGGTCACCACTCAAAACTTTACTATAGGATTGGATGAGGCAAAATCCGATTAAAAGAAGTACTGATGATGTCGGTAGTGATGTTATTCTTCCTAGCGGATTTTCGGACCGATCCCTCCAGTAAATAGGAAATGCAGTAATGATCAAAAGCATAATCAAAGGATAAAAAAAGCCCACGATTTGATAGGAAAAAAGATGAAAAAGAACAAGCTGACCGAGTACTGCCCAATTGATCCAGCTCTTTTTTATCAAGAGTCCCCAGATGAGTAATATTTCCAGAACCACGACATAACCACAGGCGATGGTTTTTAAACTTCCTTGCAAAAACCAAGTATCTCCATAAAGTGCTGCTCCACTGAGCCACTCATGATTCAATTTTAGAAGACCGGCAAAGAAATAAAATAATACGATCAGGACGACGAGAGTTTGCTTCTTCCTGGGAAAAAACAAATAGGCCATCGTCACCCAAAACGCCATGATATGTTGGTTTAAGCGTAACCTGAAATCCATGGCTAAAAAGGCCAGTTTTGCTATCGTCAAAATAATCAGCAGCGTATAACCCCAGGTTACCCAGCGGCTTTTCATAAAAAAAGTGGCACTAAGAAGGGAAACTGCAATAAATGAATAAATGAAGACTAACATTTCAGTTGAACTAAAAACATGCCAGTCATTACAATCAGCAAACATAGGCCAGCAGACTGCTTGATTCCCTGAGGCCAAAACTTCCTGCATATTAAGCTCAAGCCAGTTTAAGCCTGTGAGAGTGCTAAAGAGGGCGACCATGACTCCATAGAACCGGAGAAAGTCATCTTCTTTTATGGAAGTGATCTGATCAGCAAATGGTATTTTCATTCATTTTTGATTTTAAACTGAGAGTCTCAAAAATAGAAAGAGCAAATACTCAAACTATTCTAATCGCAAAAAACATAGTCATCGACTGCTACTCCGCTACCATAGATGTCGTAATCGATACCATTTATCCTTGAAGAAGTTCCGGCCTTAATAGTCAGATTCGAATCTAAGTAAAAGGTTGTATTAACGGCAGCAGGAATTGCAGAGTAGTAAGTTTCACCGGTTGGTAATCCTTCACAAGCATTACCTGCAACATAGGAATAATTAGATGTTCCTGGAGTAGGAGGTGTATTGGTATAGGCGAAGGCTTTATTGCCGTAATTCTGCATAACTTCAGAATCTGAAAGTGTTTTACTGTAAATGAGTAGATCCCCAACATTGATGTAACCCAGTCCTTGTTGATATCTCCCACCTAAGTTAAAGGTTCCTCCATTTAAAGCGGCACCATTACTATTGGAAGAAACCAGAGAGCCATTTAAGTAGAATCTGGCATTTGTGCCATTTATTGTGACTGCGAGGTTGTACCAAATACCTGGGTCAATTCTTGACACTAGAGTATAACCAAAAGACCCAATGGCCCTGTTGGGACCAACCCATGTATCCAGACTTAAAAATGTTTGAGCGGTAGAATCTTGCCCAAAAATACTAATAAAATTTCTGGAGAAACCATAAAACTTAATCCAAGTTTGGAATGAATAAGTTGTGTCCCCTGAAGGAAGACTACCTCGATAGTGAGATGAATAAAGTTGGCCTTCACCTAGAACTACGCTTCTTCCCCCTAGGTTGGTAAGGCCTACTACTGTAAAATGAGATTCAGTAGTTGCATGCCGGCCATTGCCTGATAGGTCATACCAAGGTTGTCCCGATCCTCCTGTTGGAAAAGAAGTTGTGCTCGAGGCGTCGTAAATAGCCCACGCCCCATTTGTTACGATGGGTGATGTCACTGAAATAGTTAATATCCTACCGGTACCATTGCCTAAGATATTGGATGGCGTAATTGTATAGTTCGCTGCTGCTATGAAAGTAGTGGGGGTTCCTGAGATTTCACATGTCGTGGGACTTAGGCTGAGACCATTAGGAAGAGCTGGAGAAACGGTACAATTGGTTGGATAACCACCAGCATTGGTTGGTACTCCAGTAGTCGAGATTGCAATCCAGGTAAAATTGTATGTTGAACTCGAATACGCAATTGAAGGGACGACGTTCGAAATAGTGATATTGAGAACTCTGCTAGCTCCATTACCAACGAGATTCGAAGGCGTAATTGTATAGTTTGCTGCTGAGGTTACGGCAGTGGGTTTTCCTGAGATTTCACATGTCGTGGCACTTAGATTGAGACCAGCAGGGAGAGCTGGAGACGATAGACAGCTCGTTATTGCCCCACCGATATTTGTTGGTACTCCGGTAGCTGAGACATCGTTTACAGAATAATTATAACTAGCACTTGAATAGCTGATGGAGGGAACAACGTTGGCGACCGTGATGTTGACGACACGGCTTATTCCATTTCCCATAGCATTGGAATAAGCAACAATATAGTTGGTGGCCGCACTAAGGACGGTTGGGGTACCAGAGATTTCACAGGTGGTAGGACTTATGCTGAGACCACTTGGCAGAGCTGGGCTAGCAGTACAGCTATTGATAGCTCCGCCAGTATTTGGAGGGACTCCAGAAGTTGAGGCTGCACTCAAGTTAAAACTATAAGTTTGATTTGAGTAAGCAACAGAAGGAGCGGTGTTAAGGACTCCGATCGTAATAGTTACTGGAGCTGCGTTGCCGGAGCTGTTTGAGGCCGTAATAGTATGAGATGTATTTCCTACGAGAGTGGTTGGTGTGCCGGAAATGATACAAGAAGTTGGGTTAATGAAGAGACCTGTTGGGAGAGCGGGAGTGACAATACAATTGGTTATTGTTCCTCCAGTATTTGTAACCGCACCCGTAGTAGAGAAGCCATTAAGAGAAAATTGATAAGGACTTCCTGTGAAGGCAATACTTGGTAAAACTTGCTGGATATCTAAGATTAAATAAAAGCTTCCAACTTCATTTCCACTTGTGGCAGTAATTTTATAATAAGAAATATTATTTACTGTCGGAGTTCCAGAAATTTCACAGTTTAATGGATTTAGACTCAAACCAGAGGGGAGACTTGGGATTACAGTACAATCATCCAAAGGACTCACAGAAAGAGTTGGAGTTATACTGAAAGGCTGAAAGGCAGGAGAGGAGAAAGAGGAAGAACTATAGGAAATAATCAAACCGTCTTCAGGTAGATTATTTGGTATTGGTATTAGCGTCTTATTTCCACCTGATGAGTTGCAGCCCTGAATGATTATTAGGCCAGCAAGCATTAGACAGTAATTGATAAATCTAACAAACATCATGATATTTTACCTATCGACATTAATTAATTTATTCTTTAAGAATTGCTCTATGACTCTACTTCGCGCTTATATTCCAAGGCTAAGTTAATGATCTTATTCGGGGACAGTCATTACATCGTGGGATTGGTTACTAGACCCCTATAGAATTTGAATTTAATGTTATTAACAACATAGAGCTGCCCGACTTTACCTTATGAATAAAGAAAAATATTCTTATTTCAAGATTCTTGAGTTTCCTCACCGTTATTCTCTCTCCATAGACTGGGGAAAATTTAACAGGAGGTAGAAGATACAATTAAACTATGCAGGTCTGGTCCAAAAATCTTTTTCTCGATCGGAACAGAAAAAATAACACCCGATCAAGCCTCGGCAGGTTTAAGCTCCCTGCCGAAAACCACCAACTCTAGTCTCCACAGTTATTGCCGTTACTGTAATTGTTCGTGTTAAGTTTCAAAGCTGTATGTTGCGAATACTGAATGCTAAAATTTCTGGTTCGCGATTGACCCTTGGGAACATAATCACAGAAGAGTGAATCTCCTTTTGCACCTATGTAATCTCCCCTGAAGTGGATTCTCGTGTTTCCGATGTTGCTTATTTCCCATTTGTATTCACCAGGTTTTAAGTAGACGGTGAACGGCTCTTTGTGATTATTTCCCCGGTCAATGGCGTTATTAAACGGACCAAAACCCTTAAAGTTATTTCTCCATTTATTCCAAACGTCCCAAACCGCCTTATTATGTGTTTTCATCTTCGTTTCATCACTCCAGAAGGCTGGGTGATAGGCACCCATCGTATCCTTCACGTATACGATGAGCTTGTTAGAGGAATCATAAAGCTTATATTCCACACCTACCGCAGCATTCGGGTCCATATTACCAGAATCCGTTCCAATCACGGCGTGACTTGGCATCTCCCCCTTTACTACACCTTCCTGAGCATGCTGGGGGACTCCGGGCTGTGGGAAATATTTATATTCGTAAGAACCGTTACCATCGGAGCTTGAAATGTTGACTTTGGCGTCATCACCAGTCGCTCCACCATTACTGCCTCCGGTAGGTCCACCGCCTTTGCCTTTAACTGTTCGATTTTTGCGATTGCTTCTTCTACCGTATTGTAGACAGGAAACCCTGGGTTCGTGCCCTTCTTCTTTAGGGCGTAGCCGTAGACTAAATACTGTTCGTCGACAACCCAAACTCTATCGTAATTGACAGGCACAGGAATCTCATTCGGATCTGGTTGTTCTAAACCTCCATTTTCTGTATGCCCATTTCCGAGAAGTTCTTTTAGAGTGTTACCAAAGCGGGGGTCAATTTTTGCCATGTCGTTTTGAATAAAGTTTCCACCACGAGGGAGCATAAAATTGTCGTCCTTTCCTTGTATGAGAATGGTATAGGCGTAAAGATTACCGCCCTGCCAAGTTCCCACCTGGGTTAGACTCTGGGCAAAGGATGTGCCTGTCATGGCCAATAATAAGATTGCACCTTTTATAACTCTATTCATGGACTAACCTTTTATTTGGGAACGTAAAAAAGTAGCTCAATTTTAAATCTGCATGGAGTTTAATACAAGACCAACAATTACTGGCAGTAATGCCTTCGAGCTTGGAGGTAAGCTTAGAGCTTATTCTTACAGAGACAACTGTCCTTGCTCAGCTAGATTAAGTGGAAAAAAGGTCATAGGGAAATTACTTTCCATGACTAAGATTTCATCACCAGATTTTACTTCGAAATTTTCAGAGACATCAATTCTTATCATCCCGTCAGCTTTATTCAAGTCAGGGAAAGACGAATATTTTTCGTCATTGTCTTTCATCTGAGCAAGAAACTGCCAGCGTTCTTTGGTTTTTTTAAAGATTGCTAGATAACTCATCTTAAGTTGTACTTCGAGTATCTTTTTCGGGTCTTTGATACTAAATGATTTTATTAAGCTGGTTTTCTCAAAAGTAGGGGGGGTGTGAGTGAACCAAAGACCTATGTTGTTTGTAGTCGCATTCTCAAAATCCATCTCAAATTCATCGAAGATCCAGCGAGTTCCATTTTTTACGGCATATTGAAGATTGAATGCTTTATCCTGAGTAGATCTGAGTCCAATCAGATATCCTTTTAAATGTTTATAGTAAAAATCGATGTAAACGTCTTTTCGGGAGGAGGATGCTTTCCACTGTTGGTCGAAAGCTTCTTTAGGCATCGAACTGATCATCTTCATTGCCTGAGGAGTAAAGAGACTTTTAAAAAGCGCTTGATCATTTGTTTTGTAGGAGAAGAGCAGAGTGCTTATAAGTTCCTCTATAGAGGAATTTGGAGTCTTCGCTTCAGAAACTTTTATCGGTCCTTTCTTTCCATCGACATTGTATAGGTAGAAATCACCAGATTTAGTCGCTCTCTGATCAGGTTTTACACCTGCCATGAAATGAGGAACTTTCATTTCAATTGCAAAGGAATGAGAAATCGTAAGAGCTAAAAAAAGAAAAAGATATCGAGTACGCATTATAAGTTCCAATTAAAATTCGAGCATCTTATATTTAGCAGATGAACTAGCGAGAGGATAATTAAATGAAGAGATTTTCATACCCCAGCCTAAAGAATACTGTCCGTAGATATAAGCTGTGCCAAGAACTGCTTCTACTTTACCGTGACCACTATCAGCACCCTTGGATTTACACCACTTGATTTCGATATACGGCTCCCAACGAACACCACCTTCAATCGTCGCAAGACCTGCTCCAGCTTCAGCATACAATGCAAGGAAAGGTCTGAGTTTACCTTTACCTGAAACACATCCTTCATCTGCGCAAGTTTCAAGGTTTAGAGTGATTTTACCGCCGATACCAGCTTCAACTTCAACTCCACCCTTAATTCCTACTTCAGCGATGTAAGGAATACCGTAAAAGGCGCGGCAGTCTCCACCAAATTCCCACATCAGGTAGGGAGAATACTCCACATACTTAGTAATCTTATCCTTACAACATTGTTCTTTTTTATCGATTATATGTTCAAGAAAAAATTTCTTACCATGCCAGCTACAAGTCACTGGAGGAAAATACCAGCCTTTTGGTTTGGGATGAACTTTAGCATGGTTGTTGTGTTTTATTGCAGTCTGATCAGCTGTTCCGGTTGAGGTTCTGGTAGAGTGAAGAACTTTCGCTTTGCTTCTGTCGTAATATCTTCCTTCACAACTATTAACAACCTGGCCTTTGAAGCTACCGTTTTCTAAAATTCGGCCTGCCATTCCAGCAGCGAAATTACTAGAAGCCTTTTTGGTAATAGCATCGATTTCAAGCATGGCACTTCCAGCTATTTCATTTGAGACAGTGAGACAGTTAGCATTAAAATCGCCATCCTGAGCGCAAGCTGGATTCTTACTCATAAAACCTGCTTTTGCAGTTTCCATGAATTTAGTAATTTTTCTTTTTTCATTTGCTATTTTTTTAGCGATATCCGTATCACTACCTTTGATACCTTTAACGGCACCAGCGTAGCGACCGACTTGATCAGAAATTGATAATGCTTCACTTTTGGTTTGCGCTTTTATTTTTTTTGCAAGCCAAGCAATGGCGACATCATTTTTATCAAATGGAGAACTTTTTTCGTTGAGCATAGTTTCATAAAGAACATACGAGGCTACTGCGTCGTTTTCGATTTTCGCACCACTGAAGTAATTAAGTGAGCTTGCTCTGGCTTTTAAAACACCGATATTGTTGTAGACCGCTTGAATATCTTCATTTGCGTTAGCACCATAGAGCTGATTGAGTCTTTCAAGAGTTGCAGGCTTTTGAGCGTTGAGATCCTTGAGCTTCGTCATGTCTTTTTTGATCATGTCTTCCAAAGATTTGTGGCTTCCAGTAAGAGTTTTCTTAGCAAGCTTCAAAATAGTAAGATTAAGCTGAGCTTCAAGAATTCCTGAAGTGTCATTTTTCAAAAGGGCTTCGATATGTAAACGAAGCTTATCTTCGCACGATTCTTCTGGTGATTCGCTTGGAACATCATCTGGACTCAGTCGCGGAGTTGTTACAAGTAATGCTGGATCTACAGTTGCGACCGCAGGAGTATCATCCTGAGCAATGGCAGTTGAAACCAATGCTAATGAGATTAGAAACATGACAAATAGTTTTTGAACATTCATGCGAGATTTCCTTGACCTTAATCCTAATCGGAATCCTGAAAATAATGATGAATAAAGATTCACGACCTTAGGGGGTCCTATGTAGGTATCTGGAAAGACACACATAATAGGGTCAATAGGCCTTTAAACTCATACAAACGGTGAAAAGTAGTGCCAACAAGAGTTGCTGATTCTAGTTAGCTAGAATTTTCTTAGGGCAAAAAGTAACCCCGCTCGGACCGTTTAAGCATTTGTCTCTGAATAGATGAAATCTACAGTTCTTGAAAGCGATGGCGCTTCTCTTGCCTGATGCTCAGACAAATTCCAAGTTCAAAGAACGAATTATTAAAAAACTCGTTTTGCGAATTGAAAATGATAATAATTCAGTGGATGTGCATTTCTTTTTGGGGAAATCGTCTTTTCGTCGGGAATTAAAAGATCAAACAAGTACTCGAATCGGCACACCCTTGCGAGCAACAGATTTTGAATTTGATGCATTTACCAATTCATGAACAAGCCAAAATTTAAGATTCGAGCCGATGCCTATGTGTCGGGTGCGCGTGTGCATCTGGAAAGAGCATGTTATTACAGTTGCTTGGCTGCGTACTGATCAAGGCTTCACACTGCCTTTACTGGATTATCGGAATGTGATAATATGGTTGTGTGATAACTAATTTTGCCAATAAGTTAGCGGAAGACCTTTTCGAAGACCGAAATTCTAAAGAGGTGAGAACTTTCCCGCCTGAACTACGAAGAAAAGCTCGCAGGAAGTTACAGTACTTGCATGAGGCTACTGAGCTCAATGATATGAAAGAGCCTCCTGGTAATAGGCTTGAGGCCCTTAAAGGGGATCGAGTCGGTTTCCATTCAATAAGAATAAACGATCAGTGGAGACTTATTTTTTGTTGGGAATTAGGTAACGCGAAAAATGTATCAGTTGAGGATTACCACTAGGAGTAAAATATGAAGCATCTGAAAAATCCTTTTCACCCAGGTGAAATCCTCCTAGAGGAGTTTTTAGAACCTATGGGTATCACACAATCTGCATTCGCTGAGAAGCTAGGTTGGACTAAGACTAAGCTTAATGAACTCATCAAAGGTAAGCGTGGAATTACCGCAGAAACAGCACTTGACCTTGCTGAGGCTCTCCATACGTCTCCTAAATTATGGATGAATTTCCAATCCACATGGGATCTGAATCAGGCCATGAAGTCACGTTCAGCTTAGTCGGAAAATTTATGGCGAAGAAGCTGC
Organism: Bacteriovoracaceae bacterium; assembly: GCA_040399915.1. Lineage (GTDB taxonomy): Bacteria > Bdellovibrionota > Bacteriovoracia > Bacteriovoracales > Bacteriovoracaceae > Peredibacter. The sequence continues at coordinate 587,042 of JBBARE010000001.1, read as the reverse complement.
AAAAGAAAGTAACAACAGTCCGTGCTCATCCCATGCATGTTCCTGTGAGTAAAAATAATCCTTCGGGTACTACGATTCGAGATCAGCATCAGCGTCGTTTAGAGGGAACTTTTCTTGATGCAGCTCAGATTAAAGCGGTCTTTGCAGCCCATGACCGAAAAGGGATTGCTTATCCTGCAAAAGGAAAGCTTACTGAGTATAAAAATGCTGATAATTATGATGACCTTATAGCGGTGTAGACTGACTACTTTAACAAAAAGTTTAATGCCAATCCTAAAATTGATCCGGACGTAGTCAAAGCTCTTATTTCAAGTGAATCCGATTTCAGAGAAGATCCTCCTGAAAATAAAAAAGCTTTTGGTATTACTCAGATTACTCCAGCAACATTGAAAATAGTTCAGAACGCCGATGGTGAGGCAAAGACTTTTATCTTTCGAAAAGTTCGGCAGAAGGACTTAAAAGACCCCATGATAGCTATACCCATAGGTGTCCGCTGGCTATTTAGGAAAAGAGCGACCGCTCTTACTCAGTTGAAGCGTGCTCCAGATCACGAAGAATTAATTTTGGAGTACAAGGGGTTATTACGAAGTTCAAGTGAATACAAAAAATCTGCGTTGGCAAAGTATAAGGATGCATATGAAAAGCTTGAGGGCCAGTAATTGGCCTTGGATAGTACTCCTACTGTCCTTAGTAGGGTGCGCGACTAGATCCTATAGAGTGCTAACATCTGAAGACTCAGTGACAGAAATTAATCTAGCTCCTTCGAGAATCCTTCTTGAATGCGAGAGCCTTAATGATGCTTCTGAACCTGGTCTTTATGGTTTCATGATGCACGTCATAGATGATGAGAACACCGTTTTTACGATTGCTCAAGGCAACACCATTGGGAAGAGTGACTGCGATAGAAGATTAGAAAAAATAGGCCGTATTTTAAAACATGGAAAAAAGATTTATCTAGGAGGATTTGGAGAGTTAAAAAAACCTAGAGAGAAAGGCAAGGCCTACATTTTTCCTGGAATCGGTACTTTCTATGGCAACGGAAGATCCCTGGGCTTTGAAGTGATCGCAAATGAATTTGGATCTTGTTATGATGCTTATTCAGGAGATCAGCACCCATGTCCACGTGAACCGTTTGCCTTAGAGTTTTGAAATAGAATTCAATTTTACAGTTTGTTACTTTCGCGAGAGGAAGCGATAAAATAGTGGTGGAGGCGACGGGTATTTAGTTGAACTACGAGGAACTAACGACCGAACCTCCATTTCAATGCATTATTCAATTGATTGGAAAAGTCGCCGTCCGGTTCCTTATTACTTTATGTCCATAAAAGGACAAAGAGGAACTGAATGCAAAAGCTCGTTTCAATGATCATGGGATTTATTCTCGCTTTAGGCCTTACCAGCGTTACCTATGACTTCTATCGCACATTAAGAAAAGAAACTCTTTTAAAGGCATCCAAAGGCTCATCTAAGCTATCTGGTTTCACTCAGAGAATGACAGGAGTCAAAAATGCTTGGTAATCAGTTGGCCAGGAATCTAGTGAATGAGAGAAAGAAAAGAAGCATGACCATCAAGGCCTTCGCGAACTTTTTAGGAGTTTCCCCTTCAACCTTATTTGCTTGGGAAACTGGGGCCAGTCCTAGAAATCCAGAGCAGCTAAGAGAGATTTCAATACGCCTTGAGCTGTCACTGTTATTTTTAATCTTTGGCGAAGAAGAGATGGTTAAGCAGCTCTCTTCTTCTTAACTTTTTGCACGTTAATCGACATTTCGTATCCGAGCGCCTTTAGAATCTTATAGACGGTATCAAAGGTTGGAGTTCTTTGATGATCCCCTTTCTCTAACCGAGCAATCATGGGCTGGCTGACTGCGGCTTTTTTGGCCAGATCAGATTGAGAAAGACCCGTTTTTTCCCTTAAGTCGGAAATGAGATGTGCGATTTGGAGATAGAATTTATGCTCATCGAAAAAGAGCTTAAAATCATTGTTTTTAAGTTCTCTATTTAGAATTTCATCGAGTCCAACAGCTTTAGTTTTCATTCTAAAACCTCCTTAAGTCTTTTTCTTGCCACATCAAGTTCCCGAGTTGGGGCCTTTTGGCCTTGCTTTTTATATGAATGGATCACATGCATGTGATCTGAGGCAATTAAAATATAAAAGAAGCGATAACCACCAGTGGGCGCTTTTACTTTCACTTCCCAGAGCTTGCCCTCAATCTGCCTAAGCTCACAACCCTTGGCACCTAAACCGTGGGATTGAATATCCTGAAACACAGCTAAAATGACCGCACGATCTTGAGTGGAGAGGTCTTTAATAAATTTTTCAAAATAGCTACGCCCAGAGGCTCCGGCAGCGAAAGTCACTTTCATATGAGGTATTATACCCATTTGGTTATAAATGTCAATTGGGTCAATTTGTACTTAAGAACTGCTTTATGATTCATGGATGTGGTGAAAACAGAAAGGCCATGGTTTTGATCCATGGCCTGCGTTTTATACATTAAATCTTTGGTCTGATAGTCAGTGAGCTAGTTGATTACTAGTTACTTAAGTTTATTTAAAACTCAAACATTCGACAGGACAAGCAATGGTTCCTGAAAAGCACTCCAGACCACAATCCTGCATAACCGAGCAATAAACATGAAACTTTGCCTTAGAGCATTCTATCTTTCCGCTCGATGACTTCGGAGGAAATACTTTAGAGTTGACAGTAATCGGATCGAGATCGCCCATTTGTTCGTGATAACAACTGCACTTATCGACTTTCAGAAAAACATTACTAAGGGGTTGATGAGGAGTAGTATCTTGAACTCCACATAAGTAAGCTAAATTTTGACGTCTAGTTGAGCCTACAACACCGTCTCTCAATTCGGTTGCAGTCAGACCATCGATTTCAGCGTGGGTGAAATCTTTTGGACAGAGACGTACACGAGCGTTTTTTAGTTTCGTCTCGTCCTTCGTTTCAACGATTTTTTTTAGCTCAGTGATTTTTAATTCTAGCTCTTTAGCACTATCTGCTATTGCAGTCCCAGTAAACATGCTAAGTGCAAAGAATATAATCCAATTTGTCATGGGTGAGAGTATATCAGTAAGATTTAATTGCTACAACAATGTTAGGCCAATGTTTTGTTTGTGCCTTCTAAGCACGTATTCTTCGTTTAAGTGATCGGACAATACCATGAAGTATGCCGCGCCGCGCACGAGCATGTAATATTTTCAATTTCCCCTGAGTTATCTATCCAATCTGCCCTTATTAATGATTTTGCTTATTCAAGCTCTAGGATGCCTTTCGCCTCTTGAGTGGGAAGTTACTTGAGTTCTTATATGTCTAAAAACGATCTTGCGTTTTAATAAATTTTTTATGTCCAAAAACGTCACTGATCTAACTATTCGAAATCCCGAAATATCAAAAAGGAGGTGAATCACAAAGATGATTCGGGATGCTTTTTATGAACAAACCCAATTAACCATAAGGAGGTTTAAGTATGGGTGAAAATGATTCGTCGAATGTTACTTGGAAACATGCTCTTGCAGGGTTTATCGCTGCCGGTTTTATGCTCAATGGAGTCATTAAAGCTTGGAGCCATCCCAAGAAATCCGCATGGGAAGAAATGTTTAATTCAATAAAGTATTTAGGAGAAAAGTTTCTTCTGTTTCTCATCTTTTTGGTTCTCGGTTTTGTTATCTATTTTGTCTTGAAGTCTGTCTTGGACAAATTCGAGGCCCTTTATCTTATGTGGGAAACTAACAGAAAGTGGCGCGATGACCGAGAGCTTGATCTGAAAGAAAGTAACAAGCTGAAAGAAAAGATAATTAATCAGAACTCTGAAATTATCAATCGTTTGACTTGGGTTGAAATAGACCAAAAGTCGCAAGGGGAAAAAATCAAAAAAATCGAAGAATCCCCACAGGCAATTCAAGCGGTTAATTTACAACAAGTTGAAGATGATCTTTTAGGGAAGAATCACTGAAGTTTTCTCTCACTGTTCGTGATGCAAAGTTAATTGAGTATCTATCTAGTTTTGGTTTTTTAAGTAGTGATCAGATCCACCGCCTTATGTTTACAGGAATTGATAAAAAGACAATGCTCCGTCGCCTTCGTTTGTTACAAAAAAGAAAAGTCCTGAGTCGTTTTACGAGCTTTAAAGGTGGCGAGATCATCTGGGCGATTCATCCTGAATACGCCAGAAAGATTGCACAGGATTTTATGATTAAAAGTATTAATCGTCAGAATCTTTATCATGATCTGGTTGTTAATGATGTGAGGCTTGAAGTTGAACGTTTGAAACTTGGGTCAAATTGGAAATCAAGTCACTACTTTCGTTTTGTCGCAAGCTTGGATAAGAAAAATCTAGACCGACTACCCGATACTCTTCCAGATTGGTTTGTAACATTAAATCTCAATGGATATGCGGTTAACTGTGCCCTTGAGGTGGAGCTGCATTACAAAGGGAAGCACAAGATGGAGAGAGTTTTGGGATTGTATGCCCAGAAGAAAAGCATCGGTGTGTTGTGGTATCTCGTTCCCAATCAGTCTATGAAAAATAAACTTCTGGAACTTGGAGTTTATTATCAGAAGATAAAAGGACGGGGTTCATTCAAAGTCAGTTTAATCGATGAGTTTATCCGTGATTTGTCTGCCTACAGTTCTGCTCACCCTATGAGCAGGGAACCACAGTCTAAGTAATTAATAATATGAAATTTTTTGGCATCTCCCCTTTCAAACATGACAGGGGTTTGGGGGGGCATGCCTCATTTACACTTTTAAAAGGAGAAACATCGAAATGTGTAACATTAGGATTATTAGTTAGTGACCGAAGTCACTAAAGAAAAGTTACATTCCAATCAGAAGAGATGGAATTGCAAGTCAGTGCAAGTGAAATTCACAAAGATAGATAAAAATTCATTTGATCGAATATTGAGTGAAGTGGGAGCGATTCTCGCTGATCATATTCGGTTACAAAACTCAAATCAAACTCAAAAGGAAAAAGATAATGTTAATGAAAAATAGTTTTAAGATTGGGGCCTATATAAGAGTCTCAACTCAGGAGCAGGCAGAGAATCCAGAGGGGTCAATTAGGAATCAAAAGGAGAGGATTATACAGACTGTGAAACTCAGAAACATGGAAGGAAACTTTGGGGAGGTTGTCGATTTTTACACCGATAGTGGACTTTCAGGAAAGGATACCAATCGCCCTGAGCTGCAACGTCTTTTAAAGGATGTGAGAGAGGGGAAAGTAAGTCTTGTGATTAGTTCCGAGTTATCTAGGATTTCCAGAAATATGCATGACTTCGCTGGTATTTGGGAACTGTTTAAATCTCATGGTTGCTCGTTTCAAAGTTTAAGAGAGAACTTTGATACCACTACTGCCGCTGGTGAGATGGTTCTCTACACAATAGCTAATATTGCGCAGTTTGAAAGACGGCAAGTAGCCGAAAGAGTTTCGGCCAATATGAATGCTCGCGCACAGCGTGGGCTATATAACGGAGGGCCAGTACCGTATGGATATGAGCTTAACCCCGACAAGGCAGGATATTTGAAAATTCATCCTATTCATAGTCAGACGGTACGAAAGGTTTTTGAAATGTTTCTGGTTAACGAAAGGCTTTCTGATACCTGTAAATGGCTCAATGATCATGGTTATGATTATTCAGGCGTAATCTATGGCGGTGGAAGGCGAATGAGAACCGGCCATTTTACAGTGGATACTGTGAGAAGAATGATTATCAATAAGGCCTATATTGGAATGCGTGAATTTAAAGAGCGTGAAGTCATGAAGACAGTAGAAGCAGTGTGGGAGCCGATTATTGAGAAGAATCTTTTTGATAAGGCCAACGAAGTTTTAAGCCGTGGCAATCATCAAAGAAAGAAGGCGACGACTTCAAGATTTCCCTATCTCCTAACTGGATTAGTCTTAAGCCAGAAGTGTGGTGATGTAATGTGTGGAAAGTCAGCTTGGGGAAAAGTTGGAAAGGTTGGCTATTATGAACACAGCTGGGCAACGAAGAAGGATTCAACTTTAAGCAGTAAAATTCTTAAATGCTCTCCTCACCGAGTTCCTGCTAAAAAGCTGGAGCCACTGGTGATTGATGAACTTTTTAAACTTTTGACTCAAGAGGATTTGCTCAAGGATTTACTACGAGAGGCAAAAAATTTTTACGAAGATCTTTCAGTGGACAAGGAAAAGGATAAATTGAAACTCAAAGAGTTAAGTTACAATTCTCAACTTGATGCTCTTGCGGCTAGACTCGCGGAATTGCCTGTGAATATTTCTGCTAGGCCCATTTATGAGCAAATGGCGATTATTGAAGCGAAGAAAGCTGAGGTGGTGGAGAAGTCGCAAAGTTTAGTTGGGCCTTGTTATGGAAGTCCTGTGGAGTTTACAGACATAAAAAGGTTTGGGGATTCGGTGAAGGAGATTTTGTTAAGTGAAAATAATCCTGATTTAAAAGCCTTGGTGATTTCTAAATTTGTGAAAAGAGTTGAAGTCGCTGAAGATTCAATTACTGTGCATTATTTTGTGGGTGATGATCATTTTAAAAGGGAGCTGGCGTTGGCCAGCTCTTCTTTTTTAAAAAATCTAGGTTCGAATAGGTTGACAAGTGGTGGCTCCCCCGAGACTCGAACTCGGACACCCTTGCGAGCGGCGGATTTTGAATCCGCTACGTCTACCATTCCGTCAGGAAGCCACACAAAAGAAGTTTGATAGTAAAAGAGCTAGGACTTTTGGTCAATGCGCTTTTGCGGATTGACCAGGCGGGTTACCTGAGTTTAATTAACTCCAAAGCTTCGTTTATTGAAAATCTTAGAAAATTTGTTCCTAGGTGTTTTTTTAGTTCCGCATTTGAAATGAGGCATGAAAATTTAAGGTATTCCAAAAGATAATCGGGCACGTCGATGTTTAGTTTTTTAAGGGCACTGTTAAGCCCACCCGCGAGCATCATGGGAAAAGGTATACCCTTGGTGCCTACAACCTGGAGTGCATCTCGAAGCGAAATAAAGTCATTTCCGGCGACGTTGTAGGTTCCTGTCGGAAGTGTCTCAAGCGAGCGGTAAAGAATATGGGCCATATCAAATTCATGGATGAACTGGAAGAAAGGGTTGTAGTCCAGAGGGCTCAAAGCTATCGGTCCAGACAGAAATTTTGTCATCGAATTTTGAATCTGGGTTCCAACAATATTGCAGGGTCGAAGGACCACAGTAGAAATGCTGTTTTGATTTTTCCACATCCAGTTTGTACAAATCTGGTCCATTTCCACAACATCACGAAGCTCTGGATGGCGGATACTTGCTCTTAACGGCGCATCTTCATTTAAGAAAATAGAATTATCCGGAAGAGCGCCGTAGACATGAAACGTAGAAAGAATAATGACTTTTTTAACACCCGATCTTTCGCAAAGATCGAGAATCCTATTTGTTCCCATAACGGATAAATCTATTCTTTTAGCGAGAACATTTTGTTCATTAGATGAGTGGCTTATTCTTCCGAGGTGATAAACCATATCAAAATGATGGCTTCGGAAGAGATTTTCGAAATTACCTCGCGAGTATTTTATATTTACTGCTGTTAGACCTTTAAGCTGCTGAACTTTTGAAATATCTCTAGAGTCTGTCCCGACTATTTCCCAATCTGGATGTTCAGTCAGAATCAGCCTGGCCGTCATCTGAGCTAGCCAACCCGCTATTCCAATGATGAGGATTTTTTTCTTGTCCAAGCTCATCTAAAACCCTTGGTTCTGAATTCTTTGATGACGTATTTTGAGATAGGTTTTCTAAGAGTATCGAAAAAAGGGCGACGATTTTTAAGGCCAGTGATGAGCATTCGCTTAATCGTATTCTCAATATGAAAAACGTTTTCTTTCACATCTTTATCCGATGCTTCAGCTTCGAGATGGGCCGGGATGGGAATCTCAGGGCCAATGTAAATATCAATAGGAGAAGGCAAGGGAAGAAAGTTTGCTGTCAAAGGGATAGCTGGAACTTTGAAAATCTTTGCTAACTTCTTTGAATGAAAAACAAAAGGAAACATCTCTTCTGCGCCAATAACACAAACTGGCAGTATTGGCGTTTTTTTCTGAAGAGCTATTCGATAGAAACCTTCGGAGAAATGTTTAAGTTTATAAAAGTCAGGAGTGTTTTTTGAAATTCCTCGGACTCCTTCAGGAAAAACGAGAATTGATTCGCCATGATCAATCAGGTATGAGCAATTGGCCCTGTCTCCAAGGATTGATCCTGTTTGAGCTGTAAAATCACCAATGAACGGAAGTTGTGCCATAAAGCGTTCAACCATCGCCCGAAGAATTCTTGGAGGTGCTACATCCAAAAGAAAAGCGAGTGTGATGAGCATCCCGTCGATTGGAATCTGTCCAGTATGGTTAGACGTTACGATGTATGAATGTTCTTTTACGTTTTCCGCTCCAAAAACTCTGACCCTAAAATAGGAGCGATAAAGTGGGATGACTTTTCTCACAGTCTTTTCACAAAGCTCTAAATTAAAGCCCCACGGATCTTTGTAATCCTTGTAGTTCTCTTTCAAGACATCAAATATTTCGGAGATTTTTTTATCATCCTCGGGAGAGAGGAAGAGATTTTCGAGGTTCTGCATAGTGGAACTATGATAACCCTTTTGAGGGTCATTTCTCTAGCTAAACCTTTATTTCCGGGATCAATTCAGTCAGTTAAAACCTTTCATATCACTGTGGCGCTTAACAAAGCTGATGATGGCAGTCTCTAGTCCTGGGATACCATCGCCTTTTTCAGCTGAAGTGAAATGGATTTGTTTGACCCACTTAAACTTATTATAGATCTCAGGCATGTGGCTTTTGAGGCTTGCGCGCTCACTTTGCTTTTTTAGCTTGTCCATTTTATTGAAAAGAACATAGGTCTCGAGCTTAAAAGATTTAATATAATCGTGGAAATCAAGATCACTGTCTTGAAGTGGATGACGTGCATCCTGAACATTCAGGAGAAGAATTTTTTCATTACAAAGTTGGAAAAAGTTATCAAGCAACTGTTGCCAGTTTTCGGACATTTCTTTTGAAACATCTGCGTGCCCGTAGCCGGGAACATCAAAGAGATAAAAATGTTCCAACGATTTCGTTTCTCTATTTTCAACGACAAAATCGAAAATATTAACCTGACGTGTACGTCCTGGCGTTTTTGAAACTCGTGCCGTTGATTTTCCGAAAAGAGAATTAATAAGCGATGATTTTCCAACGTTGGAGCGACCAATGAAGGCAATTCCATTTGCGAAAGGATGTTCGTTTAACCATTGTTGCAACTGGGGAATCGTATCGATTCCCATCAGAAACTCTGTTTTTCCTTTTTGAATGTACATACTCATAATTAATCTTCTTCGTTTGCTTTGTGTTCATCTTAACAGAAAAAAGGGGCAAGCGTCTTTAAAATTGAAGAGGAGTTTATATGTATCAAAGAAAATTAATGAGGAAACAAATTGAAACTGCGGGTCTTAGGTTAGGGGACAGCTGCAGTATCTTTCCTTTCCACGGAAAGAAGAAAGCTTTTACCTTAAATCGTCACTGTATTGACCTCATTTCACCGCAATATCGCCCAGAGAATCTTTCCTTAACTTATATCGAATTGCCTAATACCGATATCGGGCACTTTCATTATCGACTCGAACTTGATCAGGTAGAAAAAGAAGGCCGCTTCATTTTAAAAACCATGAAAGGAAATGCATTTTGGCTGAATGGTTCCGCTGCTCGCGAGGCGTACATAGAGCGACTGGATCGATTATTTATTGATGAAAATAAAGTGAACTTTGATCCCTTTAACTTAGGTGAAATGATTCACAGGCATTTCGATCATCCCGTTTTAAAGGAAAAGAATTTAATAGAGTCTAATTTAAAGATTCTTATTCAAGGTGAGACCGGGACAGGAAAAACATATTTAGCGCAGAAGATTCATGATGAGAGTGGGCGCATAGGTGCTTTTGTTCCCGTTAACTTATCCTCATTTAATCCACAGTTAATTGAGTCAGAGCTTTTTGGCCACAAGAAAGGCGCTTTTACGGGAGCTATTTCGGAAAAGAATGGGGCTTTTAAAGAAGCTGAGAATGGGACACTTTTTTTAGATGAAGTTGATTCTCTTCCCCTTGATTTGCAGATAAAACTTTTAAACTTTTTAGATAACAATAAATTTCGAAGGGTTGGTGAAACAAAAGAAACACTTATTAAAACCAGAGTTATTTTTGCTTCTGGTAGACCTTTGGAAACTCTTGTTCAGCAAGGCCATTTTAGGAAAGATTTTTATTTTCGACTTAAATCGGGTCACACTATTGAGCTAACAGCTTTAAGAAATGACGCCTCAAAAATTAAAGAAACTTGTCAGTTTTTTTCGCTAAAAAACAGTGTCAGTTTTTCAAAAAGACTTCTTGAGTTTTATGACACTTTGGCGTGGCCAGGGAATTTAAGACAGCTCTTCGGGCATCTGGATAAAAAGAAAGTTTTAAGTAAATCAACAAAGCTGGATTTTGATCACCTTGATGAAGAGCTTCTTCTTCAAAGTTCAGACCTCATGAGTTTGTCTGCTCCTTTTGATCTGGTTTCAATGAAAGACTTTAAAGAGGATTACGTTAAGAGGGCCATGTCAATTTGTGAAGGTAACGTCTCTCTCACGGCTAGAAGACTGCAGGTAACAGAAAAACTATTAAATCAATTTTAGGGAAAGTTTAGTTTGCGAGTACGTATGTGATTTTGAGCTCAAGGACTTCGCCATCTACATCGCTTTGTTTCAAGAAATCATTAATTTCAGAAAGTAATTTTCTACGGATGATTTCTTTACCTTCTTCTTCTAATGGAAAAGAAGCTATTGATGGCTCCATCTGTAAAATAAGATGATCTCTCAGATGAAATTCATATTTCTCAAGGAAAAGTCGGCTATTTCTGTTTGTCATCGTCGCTGTAAAATCGATATCCACGGAATGGATTTCATTTACCTTTGCTAAGTAAACTGGAAGACGAAGATTAGTGACTTCAAAGTGTTTGGTCTGCTTTTTGTAATACTCAGGGCGTTCGTATTGGACATCTGTCTCATCACTAGAGGGAGCTCTGAACGTTTCAAGGTGTTTGTTAGCAAGTTTGTGTCCAGAAAATCCAATCCCAATCACGGCCAATACTGACGCCATCGTAAAACAAATAAGAAGCATAGATTGAGTCGCTGATAGGCCTTTTAGCCACTGTCCCATCATTAGAAAGGGAGTCAGAAAAAGCGTGCCAATTTTTCCGAGACCAGGGCTGCTTTCTTTTGCCTGGGTCAACGCTTTGTCGTAAGTATCAAGGAGCGCTTTTTTATAGTTAAATGCAACGGCAGATTTTTTTGTATTTATAATAAACAAAACAAGAAACTTTTTTGCCATTGCTGGGAGTTGTTTAAAATTAGCAGCTAACCAAATAAACCAGCCTTCCATTTTTTTCCAAAATGCTTTCAAAGGCACAGGAATAGACTTAACGATCTGCTCGCCGAGTCTGATCAAAAGGTGATTCACAAAATTTTCAAATTTTTCTAAAAACTTCATCAACGATCTATTCGGACGTTTTCACTCTTTTGCTGAGTAAAAAGCGTTTAGCTCAGCTATAGGCAAATCCTTCCCGCTAACTTGCTGGACTTACGTGGTTTCTCCCATCGACCGATGAGCCTTCTGATGTAAGTGAGCAAAGGATGGTTTTTATGTCACGATCCCTTTTACTATCTCTCTTGTTGGCCGGGGCGACTGGCTGTACTCAATTTCCGACAGGCCGGTCATTCCTTTCTGAAATGGAAAATGATGACGGTCGTTACTATAATCCATCAGATGATTTTCAAATCGTAACGGGCGATACTGGTAGGTTTTGGAATACAGAAAATGAGCAAAGAAAAAGAACGCCAGCCTCAGAAGAGGACAGATCTCGAAGTCGCGTTCAACGTCTCCTTGATAAAGAACTGCAAAACCTCGAGTCATCAGAATCAGATGATAATCTCGGCTTTTATGAGAAGCATCGTCATCAACTCCAAACAACTTCGGAAAAAATTTATTTTTTAAAATTACATCCTCATGAACGAAGAGATTATTTGATGAGCCGAGGATTTATACAGGAACCTAAATCGTCATTTCTATCAGGGCCTGAGCGAATGTTTGGGATCAAAAATCAAGATATTCAAATTGGCATGGGTAAGAACGATGTCGCCACTTCTTGGGGTAAACCCCTCAGAGTTGAAGTGGCAGGAAATCCTCAGAATGAGAATGAAAGATGGCTCTATAAGATGAATGGCGCATCAAAATATATCTACTTCGAGGCAGGACAGGTTCAAGGCTGGGAATAGCCACAAGCTTTCAGCTATTTAGCATCACATGATAGAGGAAATTCGTGCAATTTCCCCTCGATCAAGGTAGTTTAACCTCACTTCTTTACGACCTAAAAATATCAACTCGAACCCGAGGGTTTTGATGGATTTTACTTTAGAATTCGATCGTCCAGTTTCGGAATTAGAAAATCAGATTCGCGAACTGAAACAAGCGTCAGGCCAAAACATCGATATTTCCCATGAGATAGAAGCTTTGCAGGCCAAAGTGAATACCATGTTGGAAGAAATCTACACTAAGCTTTCTCCATGGCAGCGAACTCAACTTTCCCGTCATCCACAGCGTCCCCATTGCCTTGATTACATCGAAAAAATTGTTACAGATTTTCACGAAGTGCATGGCGACAGAAGATTTGCTGATGATCAGGCTATGATCACTGGTTTCGGTTATATCGACGGACAAAAAGTCGCTGTCATCGGCATTGAGAAAGGTCGCAAGACTCAGGAAAAAATTAAACGGAATTTTGGGATGGCAAACCCTGAAGGTTACAGAAAAGCATTACGTGTTATGCATCTTGCTTCTCAGTTTTCAATTCCTGTCGTGACGTTTGTTGATACTCCAGGAGCTTATCCTGGTATCGGCGCTGAAGAGCGCGGTCAGGCACTTGCTATCGCCGAAAACTTAGAAGAAATGTTCAACATCAAATCTCCTATCATCTCTGTTGTTATTGGCGAAGGTGGTTCAGGTGGAGCTCTAGGAATTGCAGTCGCTGATAAAGTTTTCATGATGGAGTATTCAGTTTACTCAGTCATCTCTCCTGAATCTTGCGCTTCCATTTTGTGGTCTGATCCAAAAATGGCAGAGACGGCAGCGAACTCACTCCAGCTTTCTCCGAATAAAGCTTTCGAACTTAAAGTCATCGATGGAATTATCAAAGAACCTGCTGGAGGAGCTCACCGCTACCCTGACAAAGCTGTTCAAATGGTAAAAGAAGCAATCATGACAAGTCTTAAAACTCTTCAGAAAGATGATCTTGATGTTCTCATGCAAAAACGATTTGAAAAATTCCGTCAGATGGGAAATCTCACTTTGACGTTAGATCACTCTGATGAAGTGAAAGGTTAAAATGAGCGTTTATTCAATGACAGGTTTTGGTAAGGGCGAAGCAAAAGGTGCGAGCTATACCATCACAACAGAAATCAAAACGGTTAACAACCGCTTCAAAGATTTTAAATTCAGAATGAGTAATCTCTTTAACTCTCTCGAAATTGATCTTAGATCTAAGCTTGAAAACGAATTCCGCCGTGGAAGTTTTGATGTCAGTGTGACTTACAAAAAAACGGAAAAGACTGTTATGGAATTTCAGATTGATCCTAAAAAAGTCGATGCTTTTCTTGCTTTGATGAAGCCAGTGTTTGAAAAAAACAGCGTTCCTCTTCATGTCAGCCCAACTGATTTTCTTCGCAATGATTTTTACAAAGATGAAGAAGATCAGAAAGAAAAAGAACTTGAACCACTAGCGATGGCTTCTTTTATGGAAGCCATTAAGGCGCTTAAAACGTCCCGCTCCATTGAAGGCGGGAAGCTTGTTGAGAAACTTTTTGAAAACCTCGCTACCTATGAAACGTGTCTAGCTAATGTTGAAAAACTCAAGGGTCTTTACCCAGAAATGATGAAAGATAAACTTACGAGCAAGCTCAACGAGAAATTAAAAGACATCAAAGTTGATGAATCACGCTTCCTCCAGGAAGTGGTGTATTACCTTGAAAAGTTAGAAATAGATGAGGAAATCAATCGGGCAAAAATCCACTTGGTTAAACTCAAGGCGACTCTTAAATCGACAGGTGAAATTGGTCGTCAAATCGACTTTCTCCTGCAGGAACTTGGCCGCGAAACGAATACGATGGGATCAAAATCTGCCCATCCAGAAATTTCCTCAAATGTAGTTGAGATGAAAGTACAATTAGAGAAGATAAGAGAACAGGCCCTTAATTTGGAATAACATGCCCTTCAATATGATCGTCATCTGTGCACCATCGGGCACAGGTAAATCGACATTACTCAATCGGCTCAAAACCGATATTCCTGACCTCGTGTGGTCAGTCTCTTGCACGACCAGAGCTATTCGTGTAGGTGAAATTCATGGGCGCGATTATTTTTTTATCAAAGCCCATAATTTCGAAAAACAAATCGCTGATCAAGAATTTATTGAATGGGCAAAAGTTCATTCAAATTATTACGGGACATCAAAACGTTTTGTGAACGAAGGCCTCGCCAATAATTGGAAGATGCTTTTTGACTTGGATGTTCAAGGTGCGGATGCCATGAAAAAGATTTATGGCGATCAGGCACAAGTTATATTCATTGAACCCCCATCAATCGAAGAACTCGAGAAACGATTGCGTGCTCGCGGTACCGACTCAGACGAAGTTATAAATGAACGTATTAAGAATGCTCGTAAAGAACTCGAAAACAAAAACAAATATGATCACCTCATTCTGAACGATGACGTAGATGCTGCCTATCAGAAACTGAAGACAGTCGTACAAAGGATCCTTTTATAGCCATGTTTGCTGAGCGGATCGATTTTTCTCATGAAGCCAATCTCACGATTGATGAGCTCGTCAAACGCGCTGAGATTCTGTTGCCTGATACAGACATGGTTATCTTGCGTAAGTGTTATGACTTCGCTGAGAAAATGCACGCTGGCGTTAAACGCTCATCCGGTGAGCCTTATATTATTCATCCGCTAAACGTTGCTGCTACTTTGATTAAATTAAAAATGGATATCGATTCCATCATGGCAGGACTTCTGCATGATACGGTCGAGGATTGTGACGTTGCTCCTGAGGACATAGCAAAAATGTTCGGTCAGAATGTTGCTCAGATTGTTGTTGGCTGTACTAAAATCAGCAAAATTAAATTCAAAACCAAAGAAGAATCTCAAGCGGAAAACTTTCGTAAGATGGTTGTTGCAATGGCACAGGATCTGCGAGTTATTATTGTTAAGCTTTCGGATCGAATGCATAACATGCGTACACTCCAGTACATGACCAAAGAAAAGCAGCAGGCAAAAGCGCAAGAGACTCTTGATATTTACGTCCCTCTGGCATCTCGACTCGGTATTAACTCAGTCAAAGCTGATCTTGAAGATTTATGTCTTCGTTATATTCATCCGGATATTTATTATCGACTAGCTGAAAAAATCGCGATGAAAAAACGCGAGCGCGAAACATACATTGAGGAAACGCTCAATCTCGTTGAAGAAAAAATGTTGGAGTATTCAGTTACTGGTGAAGTCACCGGTCGACCAAAGCATTTCTTCTCAATCTATAAAAAAATGCAGCAGCGTGGAGTGGACTTCGAGCAGATCCAGGATTTACTCGCATTCCGAATACTCATTAACAACATCACTGAATGCTATAAAGTTCTAGGGATCATTCACTCAGCTTTCACACCAGTCCCAGGACGTTTCAAAGATTACATTGCTATCCCAAAGGTCAACAATTACCAGTCGCTTCACACAACCGTCATTGGACCGAAAGCTGAACGAATCGAAATTCAGATCCGTACTTTTGAAATGCATGAAGTTGCTGAACGCGGGGTTGCTGCTCACTGGAAATATAAAGAAAGAAATAAAGCTGAACCGGGTGGAAAACTTAAATGGGTTGAAGAACTCATGGAGTTTAACCAAAACGTTTCAAGTTCATCTGAATTCATGGATGTTGTTAAAAACGATCTTGATGTCGGTGGAGTTTTTATTTTTACACCGACTGGAGACGTGAAAGAACTTCGTTACGGTGCGACTCCATTAGATTTTGCTTACGCCGTCCACACAGAAGTAGGGAATAAAACCGTTGGTGCCAAAGTAAACGGAAAGATGGTTCCCCTTAAGTACCGCTTAAAATCTGGTGATACTGTCGAAATCCTCACTTCAAAAACCCAGACTCCTTCAAAAGACTGGTTAAAAATTTGTAAAACGTCTCGAGCGATAACAAAAATTCGTCAGTACCTTATGAAAATTGAGCGTGATGAACACAAAGATCTCGGTGAAGATATTTTAGAGAAAGCTCTTAAAAAGTTTGAAACTTCGATTAAGGCCGTCGATAAAAAAAATGAATTTAAAGCGATCCTTGAAAAGTACCACTATAAGACTCTTGAAGAATTATTCGTCAATATTGGTGGAAACCATCTTCCTATCAAAGATATCTTAGTAGCTATTCCATCAGTTAACTTCACTGAAACGGATGAACTCGACTTCAAAGAAGATGATAAAGACCTTGAGAGCTTTTATAAAAAGACTCAAAAAACAGCGAGAAAAAGTACTAGTAACGACAACGCTGTCATCGTCGATGGCCTGGATGACATCATGGTTAAGATGGGTCGCTGTTGTAATCCAATTCCAGGCGATCCGATCACAGGTCTCATCACTCGCGGTAGGGGCATTACCATCCACACTATCAACTGTGAGCGCATTCTTGAGATTGAAAAGTCCCGTCATGTTTTTGTGGAATGGAACAAGCATTATACCTTCAGTCACCCGGTTAATATTAAAGTCACCACTCACGATAAGCCAGGAATTCTCTCTAAGATCTCTAAATCTATTAACAATGCCGGCATCAACATCCGCTCTGCGATTGCTCGTTCTATGCCAGACCAAAAAGGTAACTTTATTTTTGAGATTGAAGTGAAGGACTATTCAGAACTCCTGAAGACCATCAGCTCAATCGAACAAATGGAAGAAGTCATCTCCGTCAGCCGCGCTTAATTTAAAATTTTGACATCCCTATTTGGCGGGAAGCATAATTTATATATATGATTAAATTAATTCTCATCACTTCACTCATTTCCCTTTCTTCATTTGCACAGGATCTTCCTGAAACAATGCCAGAAGAAACAGCTGACTATGTGACCTCAGAGGTTGTCCCTGAAGATACGGTAGCGGTACCTGAAGTTGCACCAGAATCGACACCCGCGCCAGTCGAAGAAGCTGCCGCAGCCATTGAGCCAGTAGTTGAAGAAGATAACACCCCAGTTGTAACGACTGAAGAAGCACCTGCTCCAGTCGTTGAGGCACCAGTTGCGAAAGTTGAAGAGTCAGTGAAGACGCCGGTCATGACAACTGAAGCCCCTAAAGAGGAAGACGATAAATTCAACCCACTAGAAAGTCATTGGATCACAAGCTTTGGTTTTGAAGGGATGAAATACGAAACAGCGAATGAATTCTCAGGTGTTAAGAAAAACTTCAAGCCTGGAGACGCTGAGCTTTATGGTGGAAGAATTGGTGTTGGTGGTGAAATTTATCTTGGACTAGGAATTCTCACAACTTCAAAAATCGAAGGTTATTACATGGGAACTTTATTTTCCCAGGTTTTAAACGGTGGTGAAGAAGATGATGATGTGAAGTTTGCCTACACTAAGCAAACTGGCCAGATTTATGGTGTTGACGCTTCTCAAAGTCTTGGTTTTATCTTTGATATGAAAACAAAAAATCCATTCATGGAAGAGATGACCTATCTCACTGTAGAACCTTATATTGAGGTCGGTGCAGGAGCAGCTCGTGCCTACAATAGAACAAACTACAGCTACGTTCTTGCCAGCACTAATGAACAATACCGCCTCAGAGTCAGTGATCAGCTAGTGAACGCAAAAGTTGGTGCGGGTATTAACTTCACCTCTACAAGTGGTTATTTTCTGTATATTAAAGCGACTCAAAATCGCTATGACATCACAAAACGTGATGCCTATAAGCTTGAAAGAACTGGTGGGGGACCAAATGTTACCTCTAAACCAGAGTTAGATGATAAAATCAAAGCTATTACCGTCTACGCCATCGGTGGAGGATATAAGTTTTGAAAACTAAGTTCTTTCGCATAACTCTTTTAGCTCTCGCTTTATCTTGTAAGTCTGAGGAAATTCAAAAATTTGATGAACTTACTCCTGATGAGCAGGCAGCTATCAGAACTCGTGGTACAGCACTTTGTCTTGCTGCTAATACGCCCATCTATACACGCTTTAAAACCAATTCAAATGGTATGTTTGTAAGTAGCACGTTTCAACGTGGCGACGGTTATGAATTTCTTTTTAAGAATGGTGCTACGACCGAGAGGACTGTTGAAATAAAAGTATGGAAACAAACAGCAACTGAAGTCTTTTTTTATATTACAGATGATCAAGCAGCGGGCGATTATTTTTTAAGAATTCAGAAAACAGATAATGAAACAATGATTGATGATCTTTTGTCCGCTCATTGTACACGACCAACACTTTATACATCGACAACTGGTGATAACGGCCCACTCACTATGGTTAATGATTACGAAATTCCACGTGCTCCTAATAATGAAATATACAAAGACACTTATACTATGTCTTTTGATTTTCCTGCCTTCTTTGCTAACTACAGAATTGGCAGAACAAAGCGTGTAGAAGATGCCGATGAAAATCAGGTCGGCTCAACGGTTACTTACACTTCAACTCTAACTGCGAAGGCTTATACCTTCGCTTCAGATAATGCTGAAGATGGTGCTGAGTATAATCAGAAATTTTGTGTGATTAATCGTGGAACTGCATACCGCTTTGCTCGCGAAAGAAACGTTGAGGGATTTAAAATTGATTTTAGTAATCTAACTGATTGCCCGGTAACAAAACCAGTTGCTTGGAATTTAACTATTTAGTTTTCTGAAACGATCTCTTCTCTAAAAACTTTTAATAAAACAAATGTACGGCCAAGCTTTAAAGCTTCTTTAAGAAGCTTTCTTGTGTCTTGCCAAGAAGTGTAGCTGTTAGGCACGCTATCGAAGTAAAACTGTTGTTTAGAGCCACTCATGAAGTGAGAGATGATGAGCTTGACCCGCATGATGTGGTAGTCGCTTGAGATGATGAGAACTTTATTGAGCTCAGGATTAGATTTCAGATATTCAACAGTTTCACGCACATTTTCAAAAGTATTTTTTGATTCGTAATCCAGGTCCACCTGCATACCGGCAGCTGATAGTTCTGCCGTGGTTGTGGGGCTACCTTGCTTATTTAAAATCGTCTGGAAGGAATTGGCAGCATAGACGCCTGAGATAAAGAGCTTTGAAGTAGGATTCTTTTTTAGGAGTTCCATCGCATAAGCAATCCGACCTTTATCCCCGGTAAAAACAGCAATGGCATCTGGAGATTTCTGAAAGAAGGCACCGGCCGCGCGACCTTTCTGCATTTTTGCGTAAATCGGAATGTAGACGATAAAGGTTACGAGAAGTGCCAGTGAAAGTGCCGATACGAATGCGCCACCTATAAAAAGGCGGCGCAAGCGGGTCGACTTAGATTCAAAAACATATTTTCTTCCGAACATATTCTACTTTTACTTAGCTGCAATAACCTCGATTTCAACCACTGCGCCTTTCGGAAGTGCTGAAACCTGGACTGTAGAACGTGCAGGAAAAGGTGCTGTGAAGAACTTAGTGTAAGCTTCGTTTACTTTTCCAAACTGGGCGAGATCAGTCATGAAAACAGTCGTCTTGATAATATGTGAACGAGTTAAATCCTGAGAGTGAAGAAGTCCGTCAATATTTTTCATGACCGTTTCAAGTTGAGCATCAAAGCCGTTCGCCATCTCACCAGTCTTGGCATCAAGACCAATCTGACCAGAGAAATAGTAGACTCCATTGTGAAAGACACCCTGGGAGTAGGTCCCAACAGCTGCAGGTGCTTTATCTGTTGCAATAATTTTTTTATCAAACGCCATGGGGGTACTCCTATTGATTCTTTTGTAGTTTGTAAGATTTGATATCTTGAGAAATGAGTGCCGTTAGATGACTCATATTCACGATTTCATCAACTGTTGAAGTACGCTGAACAATGTTGATTGCAAACTTTAGGGGAAGAAGAATCGGTCCAATCGGAGTTGCGCCACCAAGCTGAGCAAGAAGTTTGTAACTGATATTAGCCGAATTTAAATCCGGGAAAATAAGTACGTCAGCTGCTTTATCTAAAGTAGAGAAATCAAAAAGTGTTTTCATGATTTCAGTATTAGTTGCAACGTCTGCCTGCATTTCACCATCAGCGATGAGATTCGCATCTTTTGATTTAGCAATTTTTACCGCTTCGGCCATCTTCGTTGCTTGTGGATCACGGTTAGAACCAAAGTTTGAATAAGAGAGGAACGCCACTCTAGGCTCAGCTTGCATCACTCTACGGTACATTTGCGCAGCAGAGATTGCGATGTCAGCTAAATCGTGAGCATCTGGATTTTGCTGAACGGTACAGTCAGCTAAAAAGACAACTCGTGATTTAAAGACCAGCATCATGATACCGGCCACTTTCGCACGACCTGGAGTGTGAGTACCAATCACTTTCATGATAGGACGAATACATTCAGGGTAGTTCTGAGTAGCACCTGTAATCATACCGTCAGCGTGTCCCATTTTTACCATCATTGAGCCGTAGTAGTTTCCACGCTTCATTGTATCTTTGGCAAAACTTAGGGAGACACCTTTACGTTGTCTTTGCTGAAAGTATTCATTCACATAAGTTTCATAATGATCTGAATCTTCTGTGTGGTGAATTTCAATGTCTTTAAGATTCGTCACACCGATAGTTTCCATTTTTTTCAAAATGATTTTCTTGTTACCAAGAAGAACGGGATGAATCAGACCTTCATCTTTAAGAATTGAAACGGCTTTTAAAATTCTTGCGTTTGTTCCTTCAGTGAAAACAATTCTAGGCTTCTCAGAACCAGGCAAACGAGAACGGATGTTTCTCATGATTGAACCAGTCTGACCTAAACGCTCCTGCAAAGATTTTGCGTAAGCACTCATGTCTTCAATTCTTGTTCGAGCGACACCAGAATCCATGGCAGCTTGGGCTACGGCCGGAGCCACTCGAGAGAGAACTCGTTTATCAAAGGGCTTTGGTATTAAATAATTTTTCCCAAACGAAAAGTTTTCATTTCCGTAGGCACGTTTTACATCATCAGGAACTTCTTCTTTTGCGAGAGCTGCAAGCGCCATCGCTGCTGCTTTCTTCATCTCTTCATTGATCTTGCGAGCACGTACATCGAGTGCGCCACGGAAGATGAAAGGGAAACCAAGAACGTTGTTCACCTGGTTAGGGTAATCAGAGCGACCGGTTGCCATGATGGCGTCATCACGAACTTCTGCCACTTCTTCAGGTGTAATTTCTGGATCAGGATTGGCCATCGCAAAGATGATTGGATTTTTTGCCATTGATTTGACCATGTCTTTTGAAACAAGACCCTTGGCCGAACAACCAATGAAACAATCCGCACCTTTCAGAGCATCACCAAGTGTGCGCGACTTAGTCGAGTTCGCAAAAAACTCTTTATACTCGTTCATTCCATCAGTACGACCTTTCCAGATCACACCTTTAGAATCACACATGATGACGTTTTCTTTTTTTACACCGAGAGTGAGGAAGAATTTTGCTGTCGCGATAGCAGCTGCACCAGCACCTGAGACAACGACTGTCGTTGTTTCAAGTTTACGATTAGTCACTTCGCAAGCATTGAGAAAAGCGGCGCCACCAATAATCGCTGTTCCATGCTGATCATCGTGGAAAACCGGAATATCCATATCCTGAAGTAGTCTTTCAACTTCAAAGCACTCTGGAGCTTTAATATCTTCTAAGTTAACTCCACCAAAAGTTGGTTCAAGTGAGCGAACTGTGCGGACAATATCTTCTACTGATCTGTTGTTGATCTCGATATCATAAACATCGATGTCAGCAAAACGCTTAAAGAGAACGCCCTTTCCCTCCATGACTGGTTTACTTGCGAGTGGGCCGATATCACCAAGTCCAAGAACTGCAGATCCGTTTGAAAGAACGGCTACAAGATTTCCTTTACCAGTGTATTTGTAAACATCATCAGGATTTTTTGCGATCTCTAAACAAGGGGCCGCAACACCTGGTGAATAAGCAAGAGAAAGATCTCTCGCCGTTAGGCATGGTTTAGTGGGAGTGATTTCAACTTTACCTGGTCGACCTTGAGCATGGTAATCTAGGGCCTGGCGATATTTTTCCTCGGCCGACGTCGTTTCATTATTCGGTGGTGTCGTCACACGTCATCCTTTTGTTAACAAAATAGCTATAAGTTTAGTTCACAGAAGATAGCAGTCTTTGCGCAAAAAGACACCTTGAATGCATTGGGACAAAAGAGGGTATTTAGGCTTTTTTTCGAATGAGAGTGGGTAACAAGGGGACAGTTGTCAGAAGCAGTCCAATATAGAACTCATCCAGCATAGAAAAAGAGTAAATCTTGTTGAGTATGCGCCATGACACAATGCCAAGACAGCCTATTGATACGGCCCAACAAAATCTTGTCTCGGAGATCGTTCCTGGCCGCCACTGACCCAAAAGAATGGGAAATAATAAGCAAGCAGCGGAGAAGCTTCCCATCGTTTTCCAAACTTCAACAACATCTCCTTCAAAATGAACTCCAATGATAACGGAGAAAATACTTACAAGAACTAAGGCAATATGATGATGCCAGATTTTAAAACGATCTTTTAATTTAAAAAAATCATAACTCACACAAGTTGCTGCATTGAAGAGGTAAGAATCAAGTGTGGATAAAATAATAGCTAGCACACCTGCTAAAATAAGTCCTCGAACTCCGTGTGGAACGAGCTGGATTGAAAATTGCAAATAAGCATTTTGAGGGTCAGCGTCTGGCATAGCAACCTTAGCGTAAAGAGCGCCAAGAGTTGTGCAGCAATCAAAGATAAACCAAACGATCGTCGAAATAATAATTCCGCGCTTCGCAGTTTTTTCACTATCAGCAGCTAAAACACGCTGGTAAAAATTGGGGTCCACTAATGTTGAAAGGGCAATGAATCCCCATACTAAAATGGCACTTAGTGTTTCGCCACCACTCCAATCTAAGTGAGTTAAAGGCAATTTCTCCATCAGGACTAAAGGTGAGCCCATCTCGGCCCATGCAAAAACCACAATCAAAAAAACGGCAATAATCATAAAAAAGAATTGCACAATATCAGAGTAAACAACCGCCCTGAATCCACCCCAAAGCGACCATAGAGTGACCAGAGTTACACCGGCAACAGTATTGATGAAAAGAGATCCTCCAAACATGGCCTGCAAAAAAATTCCAAGACTAATCGTATAGGCAAGGGGAAGGAGATTGAGAAAATTTAAAGAGGCTGTCAGGCGTTCAGCTTTTGGACCAAAGATTTTTCCAGAGAGTTCCGGAATCGTCATAACATCATAATTCCTGATTTTTTTGACAAGAAAAAAGGCAAAGATCAGGTAACTGCCGTACCAAAAAATTCCTTGAGTTAGAAGATTATAAATCCCTTTTTCAAATGTAAGTGCTGTTACACCAAAGATTCCGCCATACCAAGTGGCGACCAAAGTCGCTACGAAGATAGGTAAAGTCAGGCTTCTTCCCATAAGTAGAAGCTCAACCGTACTCATCTGATCTGTCTCTGAAAGTTTCTTTTTCTTCTTTTGGCCCCACATAACACTTAGAAGAGTTGCCCCAAGAACAGCGAAGAAAATGATCCAGTCATAAACATTCAGGAATTGGAGTAAAGTGGTATGAGAAATCATGGCATGATTATATGTTTTGGTTTATTATTTTGCTATGAAATATGTCGCTATCATAGCAATTGTCATACTTGTCGTCAGAGTTGATTACTGGCTCACTCTTTTTGACAAGGCCGGCGACAAGTTGACTCCGTCACAGGTTGAAGTCGACACTTCAAACATAACGACGACTGAACGTGAATTAGTAGGAATGAATCAGGATTTATCTCTGAAGCAAACTCCTAAAGAAACTTTTTTGGCATTACTAGAAGATTTTAGTACTTCACCATCGACAGACATTCGTGAAAAAGCCATGTCGATATTTAAAGCAAACCCCACCATCTTTGGCCAAAAGCTTGATCCAGTTTTGGAAGCAAATGTCTTCAGGTGGCGAGATCTTCTAAACAACAATGATCCAGAGGCGATAAATTTCATACTCGATTTGATGACGATCCTGCAAGGCGAGAATCTTTTCATGATGAAGCGCTTTTTCTCTTTATGGATGGAAATAAATATGGAGCATTTTATTGCTGCTTATTCGCGGACCAAAGATACGAATTGCACTATTGCAACACTCATAGGTGACACCATTCCAGAAGAAGAAAAAATAAATGAATACTACGATCGCGAGGCTGCTTTAAAAGAATTTTTAGCAAAAGAAAAAATCGAACCTCAGCAAAAGGCTCTTGCGGCCAATTGCGTTCTTGTTCTGGGAATCGAAATAGCGAAAACTGCTCCGCCCCTTACTCCGGAAACTCCATCCGCTGAGGACCCCAATAATCAAAACACTCAACCAGTTCAGCCAGTTCCTGAACCAATGCCTCAACCAGCAGGAGTTTCTCCGTGATTCAAGTTGTCTCAATTGATAAAGGTTATGGACTGCAAGTTTTATTTCAAGATGTGACTTTCACTATTGGTAAGGGAGAACGTGTTGGGTTAGTCGGAAGAAATGGTACTGGCAAATCGACACTCTTTAAAATTCTACTTGGTGAAGAAGCGCCGGATAAGGGAGATGTCATCTTCCCAAAGAATTATCAGATAGGAACCCTTAAACAGCATTTGATTTTTACAAAATCCACGATCCTTGAAGAATGCATGACTGCGCTTCGTGGAGAAAATGCCGAGTATGAACAATATAAAGTTGAAAAAATGTTGCTCGGTCTTGGCTTTAAGATGTCTGACTTTGATCGTGCGCCCTCTGATTTTTCAGGAGGCTATCAAATCCGCTTGAATCTTGCCAAAGTGCTTGTAAGCGAACCAGATTGTTTACTCCTTGATGAACCTACCAACTATCTTGATATTGTTTCTATGCGATGGCTGACAAAATTTCTTCGTGAGTTTAAAGGTGAAATGATTCTTATTACCCACGACAGGGGGTTTATGGATGATGTTACGACTCACACGATGGGAATATGGCGCCAGAAACTTTTTAAAATTAAAGGTGGCTCACAAAAATACTTTGAGCAAATTATTTTAGAAGAAGAAATTTACGAAAAAACCCGCGCTAATTCAGACAGGAAAAGAAAAGACCTTGAAGAATTTGTGGCACGTTTTAAAGCGAAAGCAAGTAAAGCAGCTCAAGCTCAATCTCGTTTAAAGCTTCTTGAAAAGATGCCTGAAATGGAAGCTCTCAATATGATGGCGAGCTTGGATTTTGAATTTAATCACAAAGAATGCCCAGGTAAAACGTTAGTCGAAACCAAAGACGTTTCTTTTGGATATACCGATCAAAGTTTAATTGATCAACTGTCGTTCCCTATTTTAAAGGGAGATAAAATTGCGATCATAGGTAAAAACGGTAAAGGCAAATCAACTCTGCTTAATTTACTCGCGCAAGAACTTGAGCCTAAGTCAGGCACAATCAATAAAAATGTCAATCTTCTCATCGGCCACTTTGGTCAAACAAACATCAATCGACTGAACTTAGAAAATACTATCGAAGAAGAAATTCTTTCAGTTAATCCCATTATGGGTGGTCAACGCGCGCGCTCTATTGCAGGGACGATGATGTTTTCTGGGGACCTTGCAAAAAAGAAAATCAAAGTTTTATCCGGTGGAGAACGAGCAAGAGTTCTTCTTGGAAAACTTCTGGCAAAACCAAGTAATTTACTTCTCTTGGATGAGCCTACCAACCATCTGGATCAGGAGTCGGTAGAGTCTCTTACGTTTGAATTACAGAATTATCCAGGTGCCGTTGTTATCGTTACCCACTCAGAAAGTATGCTGAGAGAAGTGGCACAAAAACTCATTGTTTTTCATTACAATAAGGTCGAGTACTTATCAGAAACCTATGATGATTTTCTTAAAAAAATTGGCTGGGAAGATGAAGAGACAACTAAAGAAGCTGCAAGGCCTGTTGAGAAGCCTAATAGACAAGAAATCAAAAGACTTCGCTCAGAGATGATTATAGAAAGAGGCCGTGAGATAAATCCCTTGAAGAAAAAAATGGAAACCCTTGAAGTGGAAATTATGAAGCTTGAGGAAGAACAAGGAAAACTTGAAAGCTTAATGATTGAGATTGCCGGTTCCGGAGACTCAAAAAAGATTCAAGAGTGCTCTCAAAAGTTGGGCTCTGTCAAAAAGAGAGTGGATGAAGCTTTTGAAGAACTCACGGATGTCACTACAAAGCATGATGATATTTTTCGCCGATATGAAATGAAACTAAAAATTCTTGAAGCTTAATTAAGACCATCAATTTGGAAGGGATTAAAATCGTTTGAGGCAAAATAAAGCCAGGCAGTTCCTGCTACAGATGATGAGGTTGTGAAGTCAGGATTAATTGTCGTTGTTGAATACGCAATACCTCCATCAGAGGTTCTCATTTTTTTTATAGAACTCAATAATTCAGCAGAGGTCTTCTGATTGCAGTAAATAGTTCTATTTTCCATTTTACGAAGTTTTCTCATCGCAAGAATCTGTCCAAGCGAGCCTTCAGACCAAACGAATTGTGATGAAGCAGGACCACGAACTGGTTTTGAGTCCATGAGCCCATGAATCCCTTCATGTTGAACAAAAAGTTTTTCACAGTTTAAGTTTAAAGCTTGAGACGGGTTGAGTTCTTTCAGGGCATCAACATCCAATGCAAGAAGACTCCATGTTTGATTATCTAGATAGAGTTCACTCTTATTTATTTTTCCTGTCTTAATGTTTGCCCCTGACCAAAAATGAGACTGATCTTTATCCCACATGGCCATGATAAACATTTTTAGATTTTTTATCTCTGATTCCCATTTGGTTGTTTTGTTTAACTTAGAAAAATGAACAAAGGCTGAGTAAGCATCAAGGTTGTGCTCTAGAGCTGCTATTTCGTTCTCTGACCAAGGTGATGCTTTTATGTCAGTAGGTGAAAATGCCAGTGCTTTAAATAATGAGTTCTGAAGCTTTACGGCATGCATTTGTGTTTTAAGATACATCAGTAGGCGGTAGTTAAAGTTGATAAATTCTTTAGATTTAAACTGATTCTGAAAATGAGTGGCGGCAAGTGCGACCCATGAAATAGCGCCGGCAAAACGTTTATCACCCTCTTCAGGGTATGGTGATTTTCCGTCCAGGTAATACGAGAAATATAGTGAGCCATCTTCAAGTTGCAGCGATTCGAGACCATGAAGGAGTTTTTTGGCGGTAGAGTGATCGTTTTCTTTTGTGAAGGTGATGATGGCAAGTGCTTGATCGTAAATATAACTTTGGGAATGATGACTAAAACTTTTAATGAGAGTGCCTCTTCCGTTCGGAAGTTCATGGAGGCGTGAACTGAGGTTTTTAATTAACTCGTGGTTGGGTATGGCACTAACTGAAACTGCACATAACACTCCCGCGAGAAACAATAGCATTCCCGTCATGAGGTAAAGTCCTCTCCTAGCATTTGACCTTGTTATTTGATTCAATACTCTTTTCGTCAGGAATAGGGGAAAGCTTGAGTGATTTGCTTGAAATCAAGAAGAGACTAAGGAATTACTAGTTGTTTCCAGTAGTTGGAATGCCGCCCGAGGGTCTTCACATAGGCCTTAATATCGTTTTGCTGAGGTCTCGGCATGTCCTTTAAAGCAAAGACGTGTTCTTCAGGAACATAGCGGAAGGTAAAATTAATTCTGCGAGTTTGAAAATTTTCAATCGCTGAACCGATCAATTCTTTTTTCTTATCTTCAACTCTTTGAACTCTGTGAAAAACTTTTGATTTCCATTTATCGCCGCCAAAA
Source organism: Bacteriovoracaceae bacterium (assembly GCA_040399915.1). Taxonomy (GTDB): domain Bacteria; phylum Bdellovibrionota; class Bacteriovoracia; order Bacteriovoracales; family Bacteriovoracaceae; genus Peredibacter. Next base: position 559,002 of record JBBARE010000001.1, on the reverse strand, counting down.
ATTTGTAATGAAGAATCTTCTAGCCACTGCGAATAAATAATATTGTCATCGCCAAGAGTTGACTTGCCCTGAACAAATTGAAAAAACGCTCTTTCTCCAAGTGACAGAGATCCAACCGGGCCCGGTTCAAAATCTTTATGTTCGCCCACTCGAGCACGATCAACCCATTTTTCTTCTTCTAATTTATTCCCGTAGAAATTAATAAGGCAGGTATTGAGTTTCCATTTGTCTGGAAAAAAACTTTTTGGAAACCTTTTTTTAGCGATGAATTCAATCCTATCGACAATCTTTTGCAAAAGAACCGGATAGGGCTCTGCTTTTACACAACGGTGGAGGATGCCCTTAGGAGGATGGTAATAATCAAGACAAGCAAATTGCCAATTACCTAGCCAGTAGACAGGTCTTAAGAGTTCGCGTTGCTCATCATTGGCGGGTGGTGGATTGTTATCGGAAAATCTCATTTCCCACAGGGGATGAAGAGTCTCAAGCCACGCTAAGAGCTGTGCTCGATCTGAGCGATCCACGAAAGGAAACTGGTAATAAATACCTATTGGGGTGTCTTCGTTCTTCATATGAGAGCCAGAAGGTACACTTTGGGGCATTTGCGAGTCAAACACCTTGTAAAAAGGTGGCAGTGAGCTTGAGATAAAATCCCTCAGGCGGTACTCTCAAGCCCATGAAAGTACAATTAGCGTCTGAAGGAGATATCTTTCAGATTTCTCAACTTTATTATGATGTCTATCAAGGGACATATCCTGATCCTTTGATGAAAGACTTTGGTCTTATAAGAACATTTATTCGTTCTAATGCTGGCTTTTGGTTTATTACAAAAAATGAAACTGGTGAGGTTATCGCATCCGTTCTTGCTGCCTATGACAAAGATAATCTTATCGCTAAAGCTTTTGGTGCTGTTGTGAGAAATGAATTTCGTGGTCAAGGAATCATGGAAGATCTTCTCTCCTACGGTATCAATTTTTTAAGAACTGAAACTCCAGGCGTAGATGTTATTTATTCAACCACACGAACGGTGAATGAAGCTGCCCAGACACTAACGGAAAAACTTGGTTTTAAAAAACTAGGTATATTTCCAAATGCTCACAGAACCAAAGAATATGAAACTCATTGCCTTGCTGCCATTATTTACCCATCCGCTTTAGAAAAAAGAAATACTAATTATAAAATGCATCATGAGATGTCTTCGTTATATGAGATCGTTCAAAAAGAAGTTGGATTGAATTCAATCCCATCGATCGTTCCTGAGAAGCCCGGCAAGGTATTATCGACTCCGGGTGAACTAGAGGTCGTGCAGTCTCCCAAGTTTGTCTCGTACAGATACACAAACTTAAAAGCTGAAAAGAAATTGGAATTCGAGTTTTTCCCGTTTCATCAGCCAAATCTTGTGATCATTTCTCCGGATCAGAGTATTGAAGTTTTTTGCCATCTCTCACCCGTGGACGGATATTGTGTGATTGTTGGTGGAAAGATGTCTCACGATATCGATTTTTCAGAACTTTTCTTACAAACTAACCGCTTGCTACGTGATGCAGGAGCTAGATATATTGAGGCCATCGTACGAGCTGATCGTCCAAAAATCCTTGAAAGTATCCTGCGCGCGAAATTTATCCCTTGTGGATTTTTTCCTGCTTTCCAGATGGTCAATGAAAAGCGCCATGACTTTCTGGTTTTTAGTCGCTCATTTGAAATCTTTGATTTCCAGAATGTAAAACTTAAAGGTATGAATCAGGTTTATCTTGAGGAATACTTCAAGGCGTGGAAACGCATGTCGCTAAATCCAAAACTTCTCCAGCTATGAAAGCAACCGAAGCACTGCTTGATTCAGATCCCTTTGATTTCTCCTCTGCTTCGCAAAAGCTTTTTCTCGATAGTTTTAAAGAAAATGCTTCTCATCACTATGCTAAACATCCTTTTACCAGACGCTTATGGGACAAACTCGGTTTTCATCCAGGGCAAATTGAAACTGAAAGTGATCTTGCTCGCATACCTGGAACCATGGTTCATCTTTATAAAGAGCATGAGTTGTGTTCTGTTTCTAAAAATGACTTAGTTTTAACACTGACAAGCTCTGGAACTGGTGGACAAAAGTCCCAGCAGTTTCTTGATCAGCGAAGTCTTGATAACGTCAAAAAACTTGCCTTAAATATTCATCAGTCGCTCGGGATGGCGAGCTCGAGAGACTATAATTATCTGTGCTTCACTTATGATCCTAAAGTCGCAAATGATTTGGGAACTGCTTTTACGGATGAACTTTTAACAAATTTTACCGGTAAAAAAGAAGTATATTATGCCATTCAGTGGGACGCTGGAAAAAAAGATTTTACGCTCAATGAAGAAGGCGTCATTGAAGCGCTTAAACGATTTGCAGATTCTGGTCTCTCAACGAGAATCCTTGGATTCCCGGCGCTTTTATTTGAAGTCATTGAAAAGCATAATCTAAAATTTAACCTGGGTCCTGATTCATGGCTGCAAACCGGTGGTGGATGGAAAGGGAAAGCTGATAAAGAAATTCCTAAAAAGGAATTCAGAAAATTTATTACTGATCGTTTAGGTATTCCTGAAAAAAATCAGCGTGATTTATTCGGGATGGTGGAACACGGCATTCCTTATGTCGATTGTGCTCATGGCAACCTTCATATCCCCAATTACGCTCGCGTTTTTGTACGCTCTCCTCATGATCTGAGCTTAAGACCCAAAGGTGAGCGTGGACTTCTGCATTTTTTATGTTCCTATAATTTTAGTTACCCGGCACCCAGCCTGCTAACGACTGATTACGGGAGAGTTGGAACCTGCTCGTGTGGAATTGAAGCAGACACTTTGATTCTTGAAGGACGAGCAGGGGTATCAAAGCATAAGGGCTGCGCCCTTAAAGCACTCGAACTTCTGGAGAAGAATTAATGTTTTGGTTTGGCGATAAGATTGAGGACAATTCTAGCTTGCATAATGATGCAAGCTGGAAGGCATTGTCTTCAAAACGCCGCGCTATGGGCCTGATTAAAATCAATGAGATTCTTAACCTCCTCGATTCTTTCTCAACTCAATGGACTCCACCATCATCAAACTTTAAAAATGCTCTTCCAAAACTTATTGCCGAATCAGGATTCAGCGAAGAAGAAACGTTTACTACTTTAAGTATGCTTTCAATTTTACTTAGAAGAGAAAATCTAGAGAAGCGAATAAAGGGCGAATTTACAAAATCTGAAGTGCTCGACGATTTTGTGAAGCTCCCGTACCAAACGGCTAAAGTTCATGCCGTGTCAGCGGGTATCGTTCTGCATGTAACGGCAGGAAACGTATTCTTGAGCTCGATTGATTCTCTTATCATGGGCTTTTTGACCAAGAACTTATCTATCCTAAAGGTTAGTTCTCAAAACACTTTCTTTCCTCAGTTTTTTGCTGAAGCTCTTAAAGCTTTTGATGACAAAAATATCCTCGCTGATAAATTCGCCGTTGTTCACTGGAAAGGCGGAGATAAAAAGACTGAGGCGTTCATCAAATCGAAAGTGAATACGATTATTGCATGGGGTGGGGAAGAGATGATTTCCTCTTACCGTGAAAATCTCCCTCAACACGTTAAGCTCCTTGATTTTGGACCAAAGATTTCGCTTCAGCTTATTTCGAAAAAGGGTCTTGAAAATACTGATCTGAATCTTGTCGCTGATAAACTTGTTTCGGATATTACTCCGTGGGATCAAGCTGCTTGCGCCTCTCCTCAAAATCTTTATCTCGAGGAGGGAATAGACGCGGATAAAATCCTTCACGCCATTGATGAAGCGTTTAAGAGAGCGAAGCCTCGAGGTGCTATTTCAGATGATGAAGCCACAGAAGTACTAAAGGAAAAATACCGCGGTTACTATTCAGAGCTTATGGAAGGCGGAAAAGTGCTCGTAGGCAAAGAGCATCTTTTACACTTGGAACAAAATAAAGTGCTTAAGCCTTCACCGCTCAATCGATCTCTGATCATCAAACGATTTACTAATGCTGAAGAGCTTTTTCATTTGCTTGAACCATTTTCATACTACCTTCAATCTTGTTCTTATTTATTAGGTGATAGTGAAAAGAAAGCGTATCTACTGCTTCTATCTCAAAGCGGACTCAAGCGTTTTGCTCCCCTTGGGACAATTACTTGGGGGATGGAAGGCGCGCCTCATGACGGGCGATTTGTTTTAAGAGAGCTTGTAAATTTTATTGCTTATGAACAACGAGTTCAAAATTACGGTGAAGAAATTGTCTCCGTTCATAACTCCGCGACTTTGAAATCTCATTTTGATAATACTCCTCATCCGAGAGGCTACATATTCTCTTCTGGTGGTACGACCGGAGAACCTAAGTTCGTTCATTTTAGTTATGAAGAATTTGATTTTATGTCGGACATGCTTGCCACGAATTTAAAAAAGCAGGGTATCAAGGCAGGGATGACGGTAGCGAATCTTTTTGTTGCTGGAAATCTTTGGTCATCCTTTCTATGTGTTGAAAAAACCCTTGAGAAAATCGGCGCTATTCAACTACCAATAGGCGGGATGTGTTCAAGTGATAACATTCTTCTTTACCTGAAAAAATTCAAACCTGATGTCGTGATGGGCATCCCTTCAATGCTTGTGATGAATGCAGAGTATTTTGAATCTAAAAATGAAAAAGTTGAAGTCCCGATTGTCTTTTATGCAGGAGAAGCGCTTTCTGAAATTAGAAAAGACTATCTTGCAAAATCATGGGGAACAAAAGTTTTTGGCTCTGCTGGTTACGCTTCAGTCGACGCTGGAGTCATTGGCTATCAGTGCCCTCACTGCGCACCTGGTGAGCATCACGTGTTTACTGATTTGATTGATTTAAAAATTATTGAAGACGAAGCGGTTGTTACATCTCTCGCTCGATCGACTATGCCCGTTCACAATTATCGAACAGGAGATAAAATCGAATGGATCACCGACTGCAAGTGTGGGAGTTCGGACAAAAGATTTAAACTTTTAGGTCGAATAGATAACGTGATCCAGATCTGGTCTTGTCGCATGCTAACCATTGATGTGGAACAAGCGATGAATGAAAAAGAGATTTTAACGTTTCAACTCACGATCACTGAAAGTCGTGAAGCAAACCTCGTTAGAGAAAAACTCACTATTACTTTTGAGAGTGAAGAAGCGATTGATAAAGAATCTCTCCTTCTTTCAATTTACAATCGATCAAGAGATGTGAAAGACACCATCACTTACGTAGAATTTAAAAAAGATATCTTGCTGCAAACAATGAAGATTGGAGAGATTCCGAGAAACCCAAGAACTGGAAAGATTTCTCAAGTATTAGATCTAAGGCGCTAATCTTTTTCCCATAAATCTAACAGAGCATTTGGGATAGGACTCTTTTCCCAATACAATTTATAATCCCCACGCAATTTCTCATTTAGTTTTGTTTCTTCAGGGTGCAGACCTTCGCGTTTTTCGAGTAGCTCTGTTTCTGAAAAACAATGCTCTGATGCTTTCAATGATACGTGATGAGAATCAAAAGCAAGGCACCCGTAAGGTTTCACTTCTCGCGGCAAGGGACATCCGAGTTCCTGGTGACTAAAAAAAGGACATGTATAAGTCTTCCGAAGATAGGATCTCTTGCCCACAAGCGGCTTAGGTTCTAGGCGATAGTTAGCGACTGAATTTTCTAAACGGGATTTTAATTCTGCCGTTTGGAGCTGATTGTCTTTTAGGTAAGTCATGAGCTCGACTGCCTCTATTGGAGTCATGAGCATTGAGTTTGCCTCATAAGTACAACATTTTCCTGAGCATCCTAGGCAGCCCATGCCCTCACTCTCGAGTGAATTCATGTGATCAATCAGAATTTCGCGGCGATTCAATGTTGGCATTTAAGGACCTTATTTCTCATCGGGCAACATCGTCAAGTGGTGAGGATGATTCAATTAACGCACAGGGCTTATTTTATTCTTTTTGAGTTGATTCAGATTTACTAAAAAGCTCAGATTTAGTACAAAATCCCATACATTTATTTCTATGAATTTCTAGGGAGATCATCATGATGGAATCTTGGATGATGTGGCTAAAAACTCCTGTGATCTTTGGCGTACTCGCGCTGATTATCGCAGCTTTTTTCTACTTCAAAGTTATGGCCTTGGGTAAAGGTACTGAGACGATGGAACGAATTGCGGGTTATATCCGTGAAGGTGCCATGGCGTTTTTGTTCAGACAGTACAAAGTACTCGCTATTTACGGCGTGGTTGTTGCTGCATTAATCGGATACGGACTTGGCGGTTTAGCTGCTGGTTCATTCATCCTTGGTGCTTTCCTTTCACTACTTGCTGGTTTCATCGGGATGAAAGCTGCGACATACGCTAACGTAAAAACGACTCAAGCTGCTCGCACAGGTTCACGTCCCCTAGCACTTCTCACGGCCCTCGATGGTGGAGCTGTCATGGGTCTTTCGGTTGCTGGTCTTGGCGCTATCGGACTTGGTGTTCTTTACCTCACGTTCGAAAGTCACGGAGATAAAATTCTTTCAACAGTTCTTCACTCGTTTGCAGTGGGTGCTTCATCGATCGCGCTTTTCGCTCGTATTGGTGGTGGTATTTATACAAAAGCGGCTGACGTGGGTTCCGATATCGCTGGTAAAGTGATTGAAAATATTCCAGAAGATGATCCTCGTAACCCAGGTGTTATTGCAGATAACGTTGGTGATAACGTAGGTGACGTCGCTGGTATGGGAGCCGATATTTACGAATCTATGGTTGCTGCTATTGTAGCTGCTATGGCGATCGCACTTACTTCATCAGAGCTTCCGGTTATTGTTGAAGGCGTTGATGCTTCAGTTAATAAATTGATTGCTGTCGGTCTTCCACTTGTTCTCTCAGCTGTTGGACTTCTCGTTTCAATCATCTGTATCTTTATCGCCCGTATGATGAAGAACTACGATCCAGCTGCAGTTCTTCGTGGCGCTCTTATTCTCCCTCCAGTCGCACTTGCGATTGCTTCATATGTCATCATGGCTTCACTTGGTATTAATCAGTCAGTGACTGCGATCATGACGATCGGTGCTGTCGGTGGAACAATTATTGGTCTCATCACAGATTACTACACGTCTTCAACTCCGGTTGCTCGTATTGCTGAATCAGCAAGAACTGGTGCTGGTACAAACGTTATCCAAGGTCTTGCGATCGGTATGGAATCAGTTGCGATTCCAATGATCGTGGTTGCAATCGTTGCTTACCTTTCAAACAAATACTTAGGTCTTTACGGTATCGCTCTTTCTGCAGTCGGAATGCTCGGTGGTACAGCTGTTGTTATGACAGTTGATGCTTACGGCCCGATCTCAGATAACGCCGGCGGTATTTCGGAAATGTCGGGACTTGGCCCTGATGTTCGTGCCATCACAGATGAGCTCGATATGGTTGGTAACACAACAGCAGCTATCGGTAAGGGTTACGCTATCGGTTCAGCGATTCTCACAGTGCTTGCTCTTTTCTCTGCCTATAACATTGAAATCAACCACGTTCGTAGTGAGGCAGGACTCGGCGAACTCGCATTAGTTTTAACTGATCCAAAAATTCTAATCGGTATTCTTCTTGGTTCAATCCTTCCATTCCTTGTTGGTTCATCAACAATGCTTGCTGTTGGTAAAGCTGCTGGAGCGATCGTGGTAGAAATTGGTCGTCAGTTCAGAGAAATTCCAGGACTCATGGAACTCAAAGCTGAGCCTGAACCGAAGAAGATCGTGGACATCGCTACAACTGCGGCGATGAAAGAAATGATCTTCCCTGGTCTAATCGCTATTCTTGGTCCAGTGCTTGTTGGTTTCTTCATGGGCCCAGCCTCTCTTGCTGGTCTACTTGCAGGATCTCTCGCAGTCGGTGCAACTATGTCGCTGTTCATGGCGAACGCAGGTGGCGCTTGGGATAACGCTAAAAAATACATCGAGAAAGGAAAGCTCGCAGGTGAGAAGAAGGGTTCTGACACTCACAAAGCCGCTGTCGTTGGTGATATGGTCGGAGATCCCTTTAAGGATACATCTGGTCCAGGTATCGCGATTTTAATTAAAGTGATGTCAGTCGTGTCGCTTTTGATTGCGCCGTTGATTGCACTTCTTTAATTTCTGAAAAAATAAATTTCCACTTTTAGGGCTCCGTAAGGGGCTCTTTTTTTTGTATGGTAAAAGTCGTAGTCATTAATTGGAGCGCTTTATAAAGCTCCGAACTGAGTTTAGTTCTCTGTAAACCGCTCAAACCCAATAGGTCGAGATGATTGCCCCAGCAATCGTCTGACCCAAGTCTGAAGCTCACTAATGGAATAAAAGATAAAAAACTTGAAGACTTCTTTTACCCAACTAACTCCACCGAACTATATACACTATGACCCAAACAACACTTCAAGCTGAACAATCAAAAAGGGCGTTCTCCGAAACGAGTGGACTTTCGGAAAATCAAGCCCGGGAATAACGTCGAGGTAGATCCATTGGTGATAAAGGTTTCGGCGATAGTTTGTGCTTAAGCGGTAATTATTGCTGAACCAACTCCCATCTTTGATAATCGTTTGCATGGTGAAGCCGTAAACGAAAGCGTCGTTTTCACTTACCCTGTGTAGGAAAGTTGGTCCATGGTCTGTGTTGAAGTCTTTTTTCAGGACCTGCCAGCGTTTAAAATTAATGAATCGAAAGATGAAATCTTCATCATAGATGTGATCGGAGTCAAATCTTGTTTCTTCCACGAGTCCTGACTCGTCAGTGATGTAGGTTATTTGCTCTGAAAATCGATGGATCAGAGTCCCCGTAACTATGTTTTTTCGAACTCGGCCTCGTGTGATGAGCTTCGGAGGGATAGCAGCACTTACGCCAATATCGGAGTTAAAAATCCAACTCTCGTTTATTTTATCTTTTTCGAGAAGGCTTCTTTGATAATCGGCTTTCTTTTTATCTCTTTTTTCCTTCTCATCTTTTTTTACTTTTTTATTGTTTTCAACGTCATCTTGATAATAATCATACTTAAATTTTTCTTCTAAGTGAGGGAGTCGTAAGTTGATTCGGTATTGATTGTTTAGATCGGCGACTGCGCGTTCGCGAATTTCGTAGCGTGACCTAATTCTTATTCTGCTTCGTCCAAATTCATCGTCCGCTCTTTCTGTGGCAAAGAAGGAGTCGAGGCGGTTAGCGGCAAAGTTCGCCTTCGTTCCGAAAAGTTTTTGGGCACTTTCCAGAAAGGGAATAGTGCGATCTTGCGGTTCTTCGGCGGGTGAAGAAACAGCGATTAAGGGGAAAAGAAACAGAGTCAACGCGAACAGGTACGTCATTGATTTATTGTAGCCTATTATCGTCAACTGCCAATTCTTCATGGCATTCGTGTAGAAAAAGATAACTATCGATTTTTTTAAGCACTGATATTCATTGGTAATATGCAATAATTCTAAAGCTTTGGTTGATTTGAGACGTAGTATGAATGGGTTTTAAACACTATGTCCACGGGGGGATTTTGTGAATAGGAAACAGGTCACTATTTCTGCTGCATGTCTTTTTGGTGTAGCAGCACTTTCAACAATGTTTTTTTACAAATCCGGAAACCTCTCGAGCAATAGAAACTTGATTGATGAAGCTCTTTTGGCACTCATAAAAAATGATCATCAAGGCTTCGAGTCTTTTATTAATGCTGGTGGGAATGTGCATGGCCAGTTGCCAGAAATTGACGGAAAAACTTATACCGTTGCTCAAGGAGTAGCGTACTTTGAAAGAACGGCTTTCGCTAAACACCTCTCTGATAGAAAGAAGGTTTACGTCGAGCAAAATGAGTCCGCCGATTTTGATATCATGACTCTTACAATCACAAAAAATAATCCAGAACTTTTAAACCAGCTTACTTTGGAGAATCCAAAATTTTCGATGGCGTATGGGAACAAGGGATGGACGATGCTTCACATGGCAAGTGCGAGCTGTTCGCATAAAATCACGGCGGTCTTGCATGAGAAAGGGAAGCTCAATTGGGATTTGAAGGCAAAAGACGGTTCAACTCCAATTACACTTGCTGCTGAAAATGATTGTTTACCGATGCTCTCTTATTGGAAAGAGCATGGTGCCGATTTCACCGCAAAAGATGGAAGAGGGTATTCTGCACTATCTATCCTTAAAAAGAAGAAGGATGCAGCACTTGTTGCTTTTGCGGAATCATTTGAAGTGAGACAGCCTTCATCGATCACTATCGTTAAATCTGAGCCAGATTTTTATAAGAAAAGAAAAATTCCGAAAGATCAGATGGTCAATCACGCGGCGATGCTTGAGCCAGAAGATCGTCCACTAGAAGCAACTGAGACAGCTGAATACTCAGAGTTTGCTGACTAACAGCTTACTTTTCATACTAAAAAAAGTTGACCAAAAAGATTTTAGTATCAAATACAAGACTTCCTGTTTGTTACTTGCGCAAAATGCTTTTAGCATTAAAATAAGTGAATAAAGGGAGGCGACATGGATGTTGGCCGCAGATCAAACGCAGAGATAGAAAGAGAATTGGGAACGGTTGCTTATTTTATTCGTAAGAGAAGAAAAGAATCCGGATTAACTCAGGAACAATTAGCAAAAAATTCAGGTGTGGGTTTAGCTTTTTTAAAGCGCCTTGAAGGTGGAGATGAAAATCTGCATCTTGCTAAAGTGTTGCAGGTTCTTCGCCACCTTAAGGCGGATTTATTTCCTAAAGAGTACCAGTAGTTTTTGTGTAAATATTTTTCTTACGGTAGCGCATATTCAAAAGCTCTACCGTAAGTGAAAATGCCATCGCGAAGTAGATATAACCTTTCGAAACATGTGCTCCCATACCTTCAGCAACTAACATCACACCAATTAAAAGTAAAAATGTCAGAGCGAGAATTTTAATAGTCGGGTGTTTATCAACGAAAGCACTTAGGCTTGACGCCGAAGCGAGCATGATAATCATCGAAATAATCATCGCCACAACCATGATTGAAACTTGACTCGCCATCCCTACTGCAGTGATCACTGAATCAAGTGAGAAAACAATATCGAGGACAAGAATCTGTGCGAGCATCATGCCAGGACTCGCTTTTTTAGGAAGGTTTCCTTCTGCTTCGTGCAAATGAATTTGAGGATCACCTTCAACTTTATGGTGAATTTCAAAAGTAGATTTACCAATGAGGAACAGACCTCCTCCCAATAAAATGAGGTCTCGGCCTGAAAAGTTCTGGCCCATCATCGCAAACAATGGATCCTTCAGAGTCATGATCCAGCTGATTGAGAAAAGAAGAAGAATACGAATAACCAGTGCGAGACCTATTCCAAGATTGCGAATTTTTGATTGCGATTCAACTGGGAGCCTGGCCACTAAAATAGCGATGAAAATAATATTATCAATTCCCAGGACTGTTTCCATGGCCGTTAACGTTATCAGTGACGTTAGATTCGCTGCGGTTAATTCAAACATAAAACTCCTGCACTCAACAATTTAGCCAGAATATTCTCTGAGTTTGATCTTTTTGACCATGCTATAATTTTAAAATTCTGAGTTAATATGAAATATTCAGAAAGAAAATAGTTACTTGCCGGGATTTGCAAGATTTGAAAACAATATGGGAAGGTTCCAACAAGGTATCCCCAAGACCAAGGAACACATATGAAGTATTTGCACACTATGATCCGAGTTAATAATTTAGATGAGTCAGTGGAGTTTTATACAAAAGCCTTAGGGATGAATGTGCTCTCAAAGTCGGATTACCCAAAAGGGGAGTTTACATTAGTTTTTTTGAGCTATGGAAAAACCAAAGACGATCCTTGTATTGAACTCACTTATAATTACGGCAAGCATAACTATGAACTTGGTACGGCTTTTGGGCATATTGCTTTTGCCACCACTGATATAAAAAAAACATGTGAGACCGTTTCGGCGATGGGATACAAAGTTGTCCGCGCTCCAGGCCCCATGAAACATGGAACGACAGTGATCGCTTTTATTGAAGACCCGAATGGTTATAAGATTGAGCTTATTGAGCGGTCCGCTTCATAAGATGAGCGAGAAATTTTAACTTCGCATTCGATCCGATTTCAGAGCCTGCTCCGGCGTAAGGCACCTGATAATCAGTGAGAATGAGATCTTTCTCGAATGCAAAAGTCATTTTGGTGTCTGTTATTTCCAGGCGAATTTTAAAATCAGATTCTTGTGAATTTCTTCGGATTGTCGTCTTTGTTGGCAACTCCAGAATATAAATACCATCTTTTGAAAGATCAATTTTTTCTTTTAAGCTCCCCGTGATTCTGATCTGAGGGTAAAGAGCAGTCTCCATAAAAACATCATTAAACTCATCGTCTTGAATGGAATCATCGAATTTAAAGTCAACGACTTCTAAAACAATAAGAATTTCCTGCGTTTTAGGAGTTTCTCGGATAGTGATAATCCCCGTTTTGCTTTTTCCACGACCAAGGAACGTGCCGTTAAAAGCAAGCTCAGTTAAACTTCTGTCTGTGACAAAGACTTGTGCAAAAGCACTTGGTAAGAGGCACGTAAAAAGCATGAGTGTGGAAATGAGTTTCATTATTGCGCCCTTTCGACGATGAGGTGAGGATCTCCCCGAGAGCTAAATTTCATTAAATAAAGGATGGGATTACAACATACTTCGCAGTCGATGACCATTTCCTGAGTTTGCCCATCTTCAGGGTAAAACTCCATCCAGATCATTTCTCCGCAATAAGGGCACTGCACTTCAAATTCTGTTTGTTCTGATTGTTCCATAGAAAAACTCTACCATGAAGCTGAATTTTTGGTATTGCTTGAGGCGTTGAATTTAGCTTTTGTTGACCTTTAATCTAGAATAATTTTCCTTCCAGCGTTGGATGAAAATATCGGCATCTCTCTGACTTATGCCAATAGATGAATCAAAATGAACACTGAGACCCATCCTTCCATTTATCACCAGTGCTGTGCCCTCAACTAGAGACATTCTCGCGACACAGCCTTCGCCAAAGACCCACCACTCACCGGGAGAGAGTCCAGGTATGGTCCATTCACCAAGGTTTGAAAATGTGCCAGTGCGCCTGAATGTTAAGTGAACGTATTTAGCAAATTTTGTAAAAAACCATTTCCCAGTAGTTCAAGGATTTGAGCTGAGACTTGGCATCGTTTTGAATGGTTGTTAAAGAATCAGAGTTCCTTACTTTCAAATCAATAAACGAAACCCTGTTGGCAGGTTTCGTATCACGCGAGACTTCAGTATAAAGACCCACGGGACTCATCCAGACTCTGGGTTTTGCTTTCTGTAAGTAATCTCTGCTGGTCACATCAAGAGCGAGAAGAAGTTTAGTGTTAATCGAAATCCCTTCATCCGCGGCTTGCCAGTCGTGAACCTCACAAAAAGCAGACGTAATATCATTTTTATCGTTCGAAAAAGTTTTCCACTTGGAAGGCTTAAAGGGATAGAAGCGGGCATACCACTTCGCTTTCATTCCCTCTCATTCGAAAGATTTGAAAAACAGTTTTCATTCCACTATCACGAAAGAACTCAAAATAAGTTTGAATATACTGCATAGAAAATTACTTAATTCGAGTCCATTGATCAGAGTATTCAGGATTGTGCTTTGTCGTGAATGTACAACGAACATCCTCGGTCACCAACTCATCGTTTGAGTCTTCAGAAGTCATTGTAAAAAGGCGGCGCTCAATATTCTCGTAGAGCTTAGTACCACTAAAGTTTTGTCTGTCATGAACTGAACCATTCGTAAGAATCGTTTTGGCAGCTCTTCTGTAGGAAATCGTTAAAGCTGGCGAGTATTGTAAATAGAACTCTTGCTTCCTCTCACTCACATGCGTGAGGTCTTCAATTATCTCGATGGGTTTTGATAATCTAACGATAACAATTGTTTCTTTATTTCCAATTTTATAACTAAGCATTCTTAGGACAGATAATTCTGATGGAATATCCCAGCTGAAGCGATCCACTGGTCCAGCATTTAAATTGATTTTTTCGCCTTGTTGAACACGAACTTCGCAGTTTAAACCAACTTAATTAGAGTATTTTAAATTTAAGACTTCTGACGTTGATTTACCGGCCAATGGAACCGCTACACTTTGTCTCGTCGACTCAGGAAGACTTGGTGCCTTGCCACAACTTACCAATGCCAATACAAGCATGAGACTTAATTTGTTCATGGTTTCTCCAGTTCTTTTCGGGTTAGCTACCGAACTCTACTCAAGAAGTAAAATCGATATCTAACCCCTCAAATTTCTGAATAGTTTTCAGCGTTTTTCTTTACCATGTGCGCAGCGTTCAACAACAAGAGCGGATGTAGGGCAGCGTGGAGATTTGGATAAAAATAAAGGCCATCTTACGATGACCTTTTCTTTATTAACTTTGGTACTCTAACGTGACTGAATATCTAACCTATTTCAAATTACACCCATGGTTTGACCCCTTAGAATTGAAGAAACTTTTCTATTAATGTCCCAATAACCGGGAACGGGAACAGATGTTCCCTGAAAGATGGGAAAATTGCCCTGATGTTAGTCTATTTAACCTTTTGATTTTACCTACTTTCGGGAGAGAAGTGGACACATATCTTGGTGTACGTTATAATGTACATATCCAGGAGAGTTTATGCTAAAGCGTAAAACCATTACCGAACTCAGAAGCAGCCTTTTTGAAACCTTCGATGAGGTTTTAAGTGGCGAGTCTCAAATTGTGACTCATAAGAATGGGAGTGCTATTGCACTTGTTTCACTAACGAAAATTGAAGAGATGGAAAAAGAGATTCAGCTGCATAAGAGCTTAGCGATCGGGTATGCTCAAGCAATGCGTGGAGAGGGCATCTCGACTAGTGATCTTAAATCTAGAATGAAAGAAAAAGAGAAAAAGCTTAGAGCTAAGTATGGTTAAATGGACCCCCAAGTCTGAAGAAGATTTGGATCACATCAGAGAACACATTGCTAAAAACTTCAACGTCGAATTAGCAATTGAAACCGTAAATGAAATTATTGATCAAGTAGAATTTATCCTTTCAAATAATCCTCTCGCCGGAGCACTTCTCGAAAGTAACCCGCTTTTTTCAAAGTTAGTTGTTCATGGTAACTCCGTTTATTATTGCGAAAATTCAAAAGATCATGATTTGTATATTGTTTATGTACAGGCAAGAAGCACCGACTTAAAGGGCCAGCGTTTGACGGATAAGGAAATTACGTAATGAGTTTAATCAAGCGACCCCGTACCTTGAAGATGGCCCCGCCAGGTTTTCATGTCGTTAAACGGCATGCAAAAATATCAGAGAATGGAATTAAATATTTTGTTAAAGCTCATCTAAGGAAAAATCGTCGAAAGCAGGCCATTCTTATTCCTGAAAACATCCTTTATCTTTATTGGCATGGAGATCAAGACTATCCTCGTTTGGGAGCAGTCGCAGGATTCCCTGAATACTCTGAACTAGATTCTGTCATTCAATTTTGGTTAGATTACTGGAAAGAGCAGGGGCTTTCGTTTCCTAAAGACTTAACTCCTCTTCATATAAAAGTTCTAATTGCAAAAGAATCAAGTTTTAGAACTAAGGCTGATCCAGGAGTGCGTGAGAGTTCCGCTTACGGACTAACCCAAATTACAAATATGACAAGGCAAGATTTAAGAGGAGAACGACATAAAAATGGAGTAATGTCTTTGCGAGACTACTATATTGATTTGGAAAGGAAGGATCTGGAAGATCCCATAATAAGTATTGCAGCAGGAATCAGGTGGATTTTTTATAAATACTCTTCTCTACCGAGAAGTGCCAAGAAAGATACTTTTAATACATTTAGAAATTATTATCGTTATCGTGATGGGAAAGAATATGCTCAGAAAATTTTTGATATGTACAATGCTTCTATTGGAAGTGGCATTCGCAAGTGATGAAGTCTCTCGTCTATTTGATAAGGCACAAAACTTACGTCGGCAGTATTTAAAACTTCCTGATCAAAGGGAAGTGATAATTTCTTATCATCCTGATCATGGAGAAGATGGTACATATAAAGTTCGCATCTTTATGAGGAAGGAAGGGAATGTTATTTGGGATAAAACATTCTCAGAAGACCTGGATGAGTACTGGGTTGGTGCCGCATTCATTCCAGTAATTAAAGGGAAGTATCTTCATGATTTAAACAATGATGGCGATCTTGAGATCGCAGTTGTTGTATCACATGGTGGGAGTGCTGTTTGGAATACTCCTGCAATGATTTTTACTGTTAAAGACAAAGGATTGGAATTTTTAAAGAAACAGCAAGTGAACGACGAGTTCTCTGAACATGTTTATTCATCTAAAGAAGATTTCGAAAACCTAAAATATAAATGCACTTTTTGTAATGAACCTGGATACTACTATGCTGATGGGAAGAAAGCACCTTTAAGTGATCCGAGGCATAATATGTCAGTACCTGAAGATGATCGTCTTGTACAAAAAGTTCCTCGATATCTTTTGATACAATAACTTTCGAACTGAAAATTCGCGTTCTAGTTATTTGATAAAAATCAAAAGCTACCCGAAGGTGGCTTAATATAAATTTGGTACTCTATCGTGACCGAAAGTGGGAACGATAACTAGATGTTCCACTTCTTTAAAACATGGTATTAGCATCGGCCAGTTTCTCTGGGATTTCTTGCATTACATCCCAGTGTTCCACAATCTTTTGATTCTTGATTCTAAAAATATCAATAACTGCTTTTCCTCGATCTTCAGGAGAACCTTTAGAATGAGAGTGGACTACCACTAGATCTCCTTCCGCTATTATCCGTTTGATGATCACGTGAGATTCTTTATTTTTAGCCTCTTCATAATATTTTTCAAAAAAATCAATAAAGGGAAGAATGCCGTCAGAAGCATAGGAATTGTGCTAAGTGTAACTCTTTCCAATGTAAAGGTTGGCCGCCTCTCTAGGTCTATGATCGTTAAATGCTCGCTCGTAAAACTTCCTAACGATGTCTTTATTTGTCTGTGTCGTATCAGAAGCTTGGGATACAAGGGGTAATAGGAACAAAAGAAAAAAAACATATCTCATGCGGGACTCCTTTAGAACACTCTAAAACACAAGTCCATTGAGATATATGCATTAATGTGCAACAATTAATGCATAATGAACACTGAAGCTTCATGAGGTAGAAGTGAAACCTAAAGTTTTCTTTCCACGATTCAAGGTCTATGTAATAAAAAAGAAATCTGTTGATGAGTCAGTGACATTCAAAAAAATGACTAAGGCTTTGAGAATGGCCCTGCTATAGAATAATTTCTCTTTTCAGGGCGTATTCCACGTTTCGAATACTCTTCGGTATTTTTTTCTTCTGGACCATCGAACATGTTCAAGATGCTAAAATCATTTCTTAAAACACTTCCAGAGATACTGACAGAAGATTTCTAAAATTGATGTCATCGAACCATGAATTAAGTGACGGAAGTATTGGATTTAAAATAAAAGAGCCGTTTGATTTTTTAAGTCAAACGGCTCTTTATAATAATTGGTACTCCCAAGGTGATTCGAACCCCTGTTACCGCCGTGAAAAGGCGATGTCCTAGACCGGGCTAGACGATGGGAGCGTAACCGGATTAATGCTCAAAATGCTATTAGGTACCGCATACCTTTTTGAACTTCGCTTAAATAGGATTTTGTGATTACTTTTAATAATGCCTAAAAAAATTAGCAAAAAAATATTGTCATTTATCTTTTCTCAAACTCTCACTTTCTTCTATATGTATTATGAACTCAGACCTGTTCATGCTGAGGTAATGAATCAAACCATCAAAAGTTTTGGAGAATATAGAGTCGTTTTGGGAAAATCAACTAATATGATGGAAGGTATTTTTATTGTTTATAGAGGAAATATAAAAATTCATGAAGAAAGAGAGTTTGGGTCTTATTATTGGTTTGGAAATCATTTTGATGAATCTTTAAATGGCCATGATCCTCATTCTGGCAAGGATTTAACGGGCAAAAAAAATCCGAACTTAGTCATATCGCATTGGACTGGTGGCGCCCACTGTTGCAACTATTTAAGTATTTATGAGTTGGGTTCGACATTTCGTAAGTTAGCTACTGTAGATGGGGGGAGCTATGGTTTCCGGCTAGTTGACCTGGATAATGATAAATTTCCTGAAATAGAATTCTGGGATTGGCCAATTGATTATCTTTTTTCCTCTTTCGCAGGGTCTGCACAAGGCAAAACTATTCTTAAGTTTTCTGACGGAAAATATAAAGTGGCATCAAACTTAATGAAGCGACCAATTGGTCAATTTAAAGATCTTGAAAAAAAGAAAGCAGACATTAAAGTGGCATTCAAACAAGATAAGACTCCAGATATTCCCTACCTTCTTTTAGAACTTATGATGGATTTAAGTTATTCAGGTCACATAATCTTTGCATTAGATATCGCGGAGGAAATTTGGCCAACTGATAGGCCAGGCTTAGCCAAATTCAAATTAGAGTTCTCAAGATCTTTGAGTAGTAGTGAATATTGGAAAGATTTTTTTAAGTAATTAAATATCAAAGTTTACTGACGATATTTCTTATAAAACTCATTAAACTGTTTCATAATCAGAATTGATTTAGGATTGTTTTTTTTCAATCCTGGTCCAAGTCCTTTATATTCGACAATCACTTCAGGCCACTGTGGAGACCGGCCCAATCGTTTTTCGAGAATCTGTCGTTTTCTAAAAAGCCACCTCACAGCTGCACAGATATTCTTACTTGGATTAAAGAGCTCATCTTTTTTCAGGTTTATATAATGGTCTTTTATCTCACCTTTTCGGTCTTTTAAAATTCTCCAAGTTTGTTCGGTAAGTTGAATAAGACCCCTTGCCGGGCCTATTGATTTTTTATTAGGGGCTTGTGCATCAGGATTAAACCTGGATTCAGATTCAATCAACGCTTTAATAAAATTTACATCTATTGGAATATCAGGTAGAAAAATATCATTCCAGTACTTACACCAACCAGCTATTAAGACATCGTAGTCATCTGCCTTTTCTATTCTTGTTTTTCCACTAAAGGGAGTTGGTAAAGGTCTTGTGTTTTGGAAAGATGACACCATTGAGATGAAATCAATCTCATCTCCTTTAAGAAGGTCTTTGCCTGATGGGTTCTTTCTGCAGTGACCATCGACATCTTGAACCTGTCTACCGATTGGAAATCGGGGGTGTTTAACAACCCAATGTTGCCCATATGGACAAGCTCTCCATTCATGATTTTTTTTATCTTGAGGCTCCCAGAAACTTGCTTTAGTTTTTCTGATTTCTTGTAAGTAAGGTTTAAACAAGTCTTTCCAAGCAGTGATGTCAACTCTATAAGGAAGTTTAGACTTTTCCCAAGCTTCTTGAAATAGTGCTATTTTTTTCGAAAGTTCAGGAGATTTAGACTTAACAGCAATATCGATATCTGAAAATGGTTTGTAGTTGCCTTTTGCGCGTGAACCAAACAAGTAAACCTTAACGTCTCTCAAATCACCAAAATATTCTTCGAGGAGATTTTTTATTTCATTTAGCTCTGAAGTTTTAAGGCCATAAGACTTCATTTAAGTTTTTCTTCCAGCACACTTAAAAGTTGGTGTGATGCCTTAAGAAATTTAGGGATGATGCTATACAATTCTTTCGCCACTTCTTCATGGTAAATATGGCTTGTCTTGTTTCTAGCTTCAAGGAATTCAATCCACGAATCTGGGTTATCTATCCAACCAATTCTTGCAAGCTCACGAAATATATTACGAGGAGTTTCGGATTTGAACTCATGAAATTCCAAAACTTTTTTAGCTGAATTCCACGATACTTCCAAACAGTATTCAAATCTTTGGATACTCCCATCCCTTTCTAGCAAGCTAACTGGCGCATTCTCCATTGCTTCATCAAGAGTTTTAAGAGCTTTCTTGTAATTATCTAACTTAGGTTTGTTCATCGTTTTATATTCTCTCAGTTTGATTAAATGGAAAATGTCTAAAAGGTGGTGGTCATCTTTTTGAGTTGATGAATGGATTATAAGACGCGCGGCGCATACTGATAGACTATTGTCGCTATTTAAAATAGTCGGAAAGGATTTTTCGGACAAAAAAAAGGCCATCTTACGATGACCTTTTCTTTATTAACTTTGGTACTCCCAAGGGGATTCGAACCCCTGTTACCGCCGTGAAAAGGCGATGTCCTAGACCGGGCTAGACGATGGGAGCGTAACCGGATTCATGCTCAAAATGTCAAAAAATGGTGATCTCTCTGCGACTTGAACGCAGGACCCTCTCCTTAAAAGGGAGATGCTCTAACCAACTGAGCTAAGAGACCACTTTCGAAACGAAGATCTACAAATTATGGTTTCTGAAGAATTTTGTCAAACTAAAAAAATGGGAAAAGGTTGGATTATTTTGGCCCTAAACCAAGATTTTTTAGCTATTTAAAAATGAAAATTGAAGGCGATCGCTACTGATCAGAGGCGAGGAAAATCTTTTGAGACTGATTCTCATTCAATTCAGAGTCATTAGGTGTTGGATTTAGAGTTGTTATATGATGCTCAGGATCTGTGAAATTCTCACGCGTGTTTTCAGAAACAGCGACACGCGAAATAAAATAAAAAAGTATGAATGAGCAGAGCTTAAATAAATTCATAATGAATCCCTTCCAGCATTCATTATTTATCAGTTTAGGTTTTAGGCGTAGAAGGTAAGTTTTGCTCGGTAGGGGCGCATAAAAAAATCCCCGGGCAGGCCGGGGATATCAAGAAAAAATTTAAGAGTATTGCTGACGGAAAACAATTTGATTGCGGTCAGGGCCGTAAGCGTAGATTCCTACAGGGATTCCGAGGGATTCCTGGATGTAGTTCATGTACACATCAAGTTCTTTTGACGGTTTTCCTGAGGCGAAATCATCAGTGAATGGAGTAAAAGTTTTGTAGAGAGGTTTCGCGTTATAAAGATTGATTCCAGGATAGGCACAATCTACCACTTTCCCATTCACTTCATACGCGTAACAAATTTTTAGTTCTTTTAAGTTAGAAAGAATATCGAGTTTTGTGAGAGCAATTGACGTTAAGTGAGAGCATTTCACTGAATAGCGAAGAAGAGGAATATCAATCCAACCGCATCGACGTTTACGTCCTGTTGTTGCTCCGAACTCATTACCTTTGGTTTGTATTTCAGCACCTAACTCATCAAAGAGTTCTGTCGGGAACGGACCTTCACCGACTCGAGTCGTGTAGGCCTTCGCAACACCGATGACTTCTTCTAGTTTTTTTCCTGGAATACCGGCACCTGTGTAAATCCCTGCACCTGCTGTCGATGACGATGTGACGTATGGGTATGTGCCGTAATCGACATCTAATAAAATCCCCTGAGCACCCTCATAAAGAACGCGTTTGCCTTTAGCGAGCTGATCATCAATTAAGCTAAATGTGTCAGTGACGTAGTCTTTAAGTGACTCACCATAACGGTAAAGACGTTCCACTTCTTGTTCGATAGAGGGTATTTCAATTTGATAAAGATGTTTAAAAAGAATCGCTTTTTCGGCGTAACCGTTTGAGAGGCGACGAACGAGTGTGTCTTTATCGAGTAGGTCTTTAACTTTGATCGCTCGGCGAGAAACTTTATCTTCGTAAGCTGGTCCAATTCCTTTGCCGGTCGTTCCGATTTTTTCCGGACCTTGTGATTCGCGGGCAGCATCTAAAAGCTTATGGTAGCTCGTAATAACAGTCGCAGTAGAGGAGAGTTTTAAATTATCAGGTGTTACTTTGGTGACACCTTTAATTTTTGCGAGTTCAGCTAAAAAGTTTTCTGGCTCAAGTACAACTCCGTGTCCAATGACTGACATGCAGTGTGGGTGAAGAACGCCTGAAGGAATCACGTGAAGAACGGTTTTGACTCCGTTAACCCAGATTGTGTGGCCAGCATTGTGTCCGCCCTGATAGCGCACAACCATGTCACATTTTTCTGCGAGAAGGTCAGTGATTTTCCCTTTACCTTCATCTCCCCATTGAGCACCGATAATCGCAAGTGTTTGCATAATTAAGGCCATCCTCTTTAAGTTTTAAGGCGCGACTATACTTCGGCCGAATATGAATTAGAACTTCATTTGAGGAATTGTTAGGAATATTGAGGCGAGGTTAAATAAAAAAAGGGGAGATATTTCTATCTCCCCCTTCTTAGAAAGGTACTTGCGTACCGCGCCTTAAACAATCCTGGGAGGAATAAGTTTAGGCAATCGATCGTAGTTCAAGACGACTTTGCAGTGTGTCTAGAACAGTTTGAAATTCTGATAATGTAGGCAGATTTCCGAAATGAGTGTTGTCATGCATGTTCATGGATACAAAATCGAAAATCTCCACTGGTGTTGATTTCTCCGCACCCTTTTGAAAGGCGCGCCAGTTTGATTTCCCTGTTCGGCGGTAGTTTTCAAAAAGGTTCTCCACCATTTCGGTCTTAGTCTTGACTCCAACTCCCACCACCTGTCCGCTCGAGTCGATCTCGAGGAACCACACGCGGTACTCATTCTGATTTTTTGGGTGCTGCTTGTTTTCCACTGCGATGGCCAGAAACATGTGGGACCTCCTTGCTCTCGCGAGAGACCTGACATCTTGTCGGATCTTTCTTTTGTGTGTGTTCTAAAAGGTATCCCGAAGTCTCCTTCCTAGAGAGTTGGATACCTTTTCCGCATCCTGCTTACCTTAAGTTTTCCTTATGCCCCGATGATTGTAACGGATATTTCACTAACATCGGATTACCTTTTTGAGAGTGAAAGACAGAGTGCCTAAGGCCAAAAAAGCACATTTCTCGGGTGATACTTTAATTTCTGACACTTGCCCCGATGCAGTATGGGGGCGGAATAGGACCGCTAACTGCGTTGCACGCATGCAGTAAATCCCGAGTGAAAAACTTCGAAATCTTTCTTTGCAAAAATTTTTTATCAAGCGAGAATGATTTCTATGTCAGTTATCCGCTCAACTATCAAAATGGCGATCGCCACTTTTTTTTCGCGTATCCTTGGTCTCGTTCGAGAGCAAGTGATGGCGGCATATTTTGGTGCGAGTGGAATTACGGATGCTTTTTTAGTCGCGTATCGTATTCCAAATCTTCTTCGTGATTTGTTCGCAGAGGGTGCTTTCTCCTCAGCGTTTGTTCCGACATTCGTGGAAGCGAATCAGGAATCGCAACAAGAATCACGTGAACTTATGTGGTCGCTTTTTTGGTTACTTTTTTTTATTACCGGTACCATTTGTTTTGGCATTATTGTTTTTGCGCCGGAACTCATTTCCGTCTTTGCTCCAGCATTCACCAAAGATCCTGAGAAATTCAATATCACAGTTAATCTCACGCGGATCATGGCGCCGTTTCTCACCTTCATTTCTTTAGCTGCTCTTTTTATGGGTGCACTTAATTCACTCAAAGTTTTTTTTATTCCGGCACTCGCTCCAGCTTCTTATAATGTGATGAGTATTCTTGCGATGGTAACACTCTCGGGAGTACTTGCGCGAAATGGGTATCACGCCATTTATTCACTCGGGATCGGAGCGATGCTTGGTGGATTCATGCAAGCGGCGGTTCAATTGCCACTCATTTGGAAAAAAGGGTTTAAACCTTTGTGGCCAAAAAAATTCTGGACTAAGAGATCAAAGAAAGTGGTCAAACTCATTGGCCCGGGCATGATTGGTTTTGCGGCAGCACAAGTAAATCTTTTAATCACCACCATTCTAGCAACACCAATTGTAGGCGCTACCTCTTGGCTCAATTATAGTTTTAGATTGTTTCAACTCCCCGTTGGTATTCTTTCAGTCTCAATTGGAAATTCAAATCTCGTGCATTTTTCAGAGGCGTGGAAAAAAGGGGATACCAAGGGGGCGAAGGCCTCGCTTCAGCAGAGTTATTACCTCTCTTTTTTAACCGTCATGCCGGCGTTGGTTGTTCTTTATTGTTTGTCAGATGAAATCGTAAATGTGATTTTTGAAAGAGGGCGCTTTACCCGGCAGAGTACTTTGATGACAGCAGAGGCTTTGCGCATGTACGCGTTAGGACTTCCTTTCTACGGGTTATATAAAATTTGGGTTCCAACTTTTTACGCTCTCGACCGTCAGAAAATTCCCGTTCTCGCTTCACTTCTTTCCATTGCTTTTAACATCTCTTTTTGTTTACTCCTGACGCCGACTTTTGGATTTAAAATTCTGGCACTGGGAACGACCTTGTCAGTCCTCGTTAATTCGCTTTTCCAAAGCTGGATTCTCAGGAAGGATCTTGAGCTATCGTGGGGCTTTTTCTTTGCGCCAAGAATTTTCAAAGTCATAGGGGCAACGGCAGGATCGGCGCTGATTGCTGAAACACTCCTAAAAGTGGAATTTTTCTCTCAACCATTTATCAATAAATGCTTTTATTTAGGGGCGCAGATTTTTGCCATTGGTGCGCTCTACGCCACATTTCTCCTCTTGATGGGTGAGCGAGCGGTCGTCAACGCGCTCCTTGAAAAAATCACAAAAAAGTTCAAGCGAAAGTAAAATAAATCAACGCTTTATCTTGTATCACACTCAGTTTTTAGTTATCCTGTTAGGGAATACCTATTTAAGGACGTTTTGATGAAAACTGATTTTGATACGCTTAAAGCGCTCTCTACCTATACGATCAATCACTTGAAACAAGCTGAGATGATCGATTTTGCTGCTGATTCACGTGCTGAACTGATCGAAGCACTGGCAACTGAGTACGGTGTGAGTTTTGCGACTGATGAAAACATCAAAGAACAGGCCATTGAAGAAGTTGAAGAAAAATTCGGTGACGATATTCCTGGGGATATTACAGAAACAGAAATGTTTAACCACGCTCGTAAGGAAATCATCAAATCTTTCAATGGCGAAAACATCGGTGGGCTTTATCTTATGGAATCACTCCATAACATCGCTATCCGTGTGAAAAATTTCCTTCTTTCAAATGATCTGATTGAGGATGTGTTCGCGTCTGATGAAGAACTTATCGATTTTATCATTGATAGAATTCGTGGGTTTGCTCCAAAAAGAAACTAGTTCCTACGGTCGACAGAGTTAGGTTTCATGGATGAAGCTTAGCTCTGAAAGACTTTCCTCAAAATACGGTCCTTCGACCAATCCATTTAAAACTGAACTTCGACTCTCAAACATAAAATAACCGGGATCACCCTGAACCCTCATTATATAGATATCGTAATAGAGTCGTTCAATGACGTTTTGCGATCCCTTTCCTTCGACTCGAATGACTTCCTGAAAATATTCTTGAATTTTTGAGTCCCGGAATAAAACACGGGAATCCGTTTCAAAAGTCACATCCATATCAAATTCAATTTTCTCAAGATCGAGTTTCGCCGTCAGAAGATCGGGAAGATTTTTTCCACCGTGATCTGGGTAGTACGCAAATACGGCGTACCAATCATAACGGGTGTCGGTTCTAGCAAACCGGATGCGCGCCTCGTTTTGTTCCATGATCGTCCACCAGTTCGGGATCATCAGACTCAAATCGGAAAACTGCACCTCATAGGATTCATCTTTAAAGGACGACTTTTCTTCTCCGATAATTTTCATGGTGTAAAGAGCACCTAAAATTAAAGAGATGAGCAAGAACCATTCAAAGAGATTGTTTGAAAATATATCCATAAGTGGGTGAGATTATAGCACAGGTCTCGCTAAAGTTTCTTTAACAACCTTCCGATATTGATACGTCATACTAGGATCTAGGTTGGACATTTTTGCCTAACGTAGTCCTAAACTGATCAAGTGCTATGATTGTAATAGTAGTAATTTCTCCCTGGGTAGGGGGTCAATATTGGGTAGGACATCTATGAATAAGTTTATCCCTCTTCTTTTGGGTCTTATGTTACCTCTAGCTGGGGCCATGGCCGACGACTTCGTCGATCAGGCAGTTGAATTTTGCCGCTCCAAGGGTGGCGCTTACTCCATGGGAAGCATGGTGGAAGAAGGCGATAAATACTGCAGACAAGTACTTTGTAAAAAATCGACATCAGAGAGTTTTGAATTAAAGCCTGGTGAACCAGGTCCAGCAGCAAACGTTGAAGCGACGAAGAGAGTTTGTATTTCGAAGACCATCGTGGATGGAAACTTTAATACACAAGGTGCTCAAAACGGAGCACAGTCGGGAGCTCAATCGGGCTCGCAGTCTGGAGCTCAGTCGGGTTCGCAGTCAGGAGCTCAATCGGGTTCGCAGTCGGGAGCTCAGTCGGGTTCGCAGTCAGGAGCTCAGTCGGGTTCGCAGTCAGGAGCTCAATCAGGGGCCGGTAACGGTGGTGCTGAAGTTATTGTTTGTGAAACCATCACTGGTTCAATTGCAGTTGGTATCGGTCACCAATGTTATGATGCATGTAAAGCTTCAGGCGTTTGGCCCTTCAGAAAATCTGGTTTAAAAAGAAAATCATGTCTCGAGTGCTTAATGGGTCTCGGTTATAAATTTCCTGAAACAACTTTACGTGCAGCTGGAGTCGTCATCATCGGTGGCGCTTCAGTCGAAATCTGTAAAGATGGTCAAGGCAGAGTTGTTTCTCGCACTGCAAGCGGATCATGCCCAAGTGGAGCATCAGTTAGTACTGGTGGAACAATTGGCTACGGAAACGTAAGTGGAGCTGGTAACGGTGGTACAACAACTGTCACTATTGGTGGTAACGGAACTGGAAATGGTTCAGGAAACGGAACTGGTGTTTCAGTTGGTGGCGGAGTAAACGCCGGAGCGAACCTTCCTTCTTACTGTAATTCAACAAAACAAAAAGATATCGAAAAATGTCAGGAGTGGATGACTGCTAACGCACGCTATCTTTGTGCTTCAGGTACAAATACAGCTTTCTGTACTAGAGGTGCTGACGCTGACATTATGGCCCGCTATGACACCACAAACTGTGTGAACTGCGGATCTGGTGGCGGTCGTAGACAAAGTACTCTGTCAGGTATCGCAGAAATCGTGGGCGCCATCGCTCCACCACTGGCGATGTTTGGATCAGCTTATGTTGGTGCAAGAGCTCAAGAGAGATCAGCACAAGCATGGGCCGGAGCTGCAGCTGTTGGATTTGAGCAGTGTCAGCTTTCTCAAAATAATTATTATCAGTATCTCTCTGCTAACGAACTTCCGGGCCTAACACCTGCGCAACAAGCACAGATGAATTGTAACGGATTTGGACTTGGTGGTTACGGTGGTCTTCAGAATCCAGCTCTTGGTGGATTTTACGGCGCTGGTTACACTCCTGGATTTATCGGCGGGATGATGGGTCCTTACGGCGGCTACAACCCTTACGGTGGTGGTGGTTATGTCGGTGGAGCAGTTGGTGGAATCTCTGGCGGATACGCAGGCGGAATGGCCGGCGGTTATGTGGCCGGTGGATACGCGGCTGGTGGTTATGCTGGAGGATATGCAGCTGGCGGTTACGCTGGTGGAATCCCTGGCGGATTAGTTGGTGGCATTCAAATCGCAGGCGGAATTGCTGGCGGCGGTTACC
>JBBARE010000001.1:531206-531485 GCA_040399915.1 Bacteriovoracaceae bacterium | reverse complement strand
CAGGTGGATATGCCGGTGGTATCGCTCAAGGCGGATACGCTGGCGGTTATCCAGGTGGATATGCTGGTGGTATCGCTCAAGGCGGATACGCTGGCGGTTACCCAGGTGGATATGCCGGTGGTATCGCTCAAGGCGGATACGCTGGCGGTTATCCAGGCGGCTATGCTGGTGGTTACGCTCAAGGCGGACTTGCTGGTGGTTTAGTTGGTGGCATTCAAATCGCAGGCGGAATTGCTGGCGGTGGTTACCCAGGCGGTTATGCTGGTGGTGTCGCTCAAG
>JBBARE010000001.1:123804-531106 GCA_040399915.1 Bacteriovoracaceae bacterium | reverse complement strand
GCGGATACGCTGGTGGATATGCTCAAGGCGGATACGCTGGTGGATATGCTCAAGGCGGATACGCTGGTGGATATGCTCAAGGTGGATACGCAGGCGGATACATGGCCGGTGGTCAAGTTGGTGGGGGATATGCTGGTGGTTACGCTGGCGGATATGCCGGTGGGATTGCAGGTGGTGGTTATGCTGGAGGATACGCTGGTGGATACCAGGCCGATGCTCAAGCTGCTAATTATGACCGCATGATGCAACAGCAAGGGACTTCATACCAGATGGGTATGGGCGGTGGCGGTGGATACGGCGGCGGATACGGTGGCTTCGGTGCTTCTGGTTTCCCAACGAACGCTGGAATTCAGTTAGGTGGATCATTCGGAATTGGCGGGGGATTTGGTGGTGGTTGGTAATCCAACCCATTCTCTTCGTGTAAAATAAAAAAAAGGGAGCTAACGCTCCCTTTTTTTATGCCAATTATTTTTTAATGATTAAGCTTTATTGTGAACCAAAGTTTTAATTTCGTGTCTGAAGATCACTTCGATTTTGTCATCCACAACTTTTTCTACGATGCCAGGACCAAATTTAACGTGATCGATAATATCACCTTGGTGGAATTTTCCATCCATTGCATACGGAGTTGATTTCTTTTTAGTTGAAGACATTTTTTCCATCCATAAATCTGAAACAGAAATAATTTTTGAAGGAACTGAAGATGTTTTCTTTGTTCTGGTTTTATTTTGCTTAGATGATGTTGAAGGATCTTTGAAAGCATGAAGAGTCATGCAAGTGTTACACTTAACTTTAGCGATGTGTTTTGAATCTTTCATCGCAACGATGGTATGACCAAGGTTTAGTTTACATTTTGTGCAGTATGAAAGCACATCCTTGCCTACCGTTAACTGGGACATAGTTTTCCTTTTAGTTTATATTAGTCAGAGCACTCTGAGGCAGAACTTGCTTGATTGAGAGTGAACACAACCAATCTATTATAGCGAGTACGTCACTTAACGTAAAGCGCACACTCGAGTTATTAGCTATGAAGAAGACCGACGAATTGCTTGAGAAAGCCAACACCCTGCCGCAACGGCCAGGTTGTTACTTGATGAAGGACAAGAATAGTCGGGTGATTTATGTTGGTAAGGCCAAAAAACTTAAGTCCCGTGTCGTCACGTATTTTAATAAATCAGTGAAAGGGTACAAAACTGATTACATGGTCAGTCATGTGGAGACTTTTGATTTCATCACGACTCACACCGATGCCGAGTCCTTTGTTCTGGAAAATAACCTCATTAAAGAGCATTCGCCTAAGTACAATATTCGATTGCGGGATGACAAAAGTTATCCTTATTTGCAAGTCAATTGGAACGAGCCCTTTCCAAAACTTGAATATGTGCGGAGGCCAAAAAAAGGAAAAGGAAAAGACCTTTTTGGCCCTTATCCACCAGGCTCAAATATTTCGATGATCATGAGAGTTCTGACAAAATCTTTTGGTCTTCGTGATTGCTCGCTCACTGAATTTAAATCAAGAAAAACGCCGTGCCTTCTTTATCAAATGAAACAATGTAGTGCTCCGTGTGTTGGTCTTCGAAGTGATGCTGATTACGAAGGTGATCTGCAGGCCGCCATGGGTTTTTTCCAGGGGCCGATCAAAGCAAAGAGGACAATTCAAAAATTGCATGAAAAGATGCAGGCTTATGCAGAGCTTGAAGAATTCGAAATGGCAGGAGTCATTCGAGACCACATTCAACTCCTCGATGAGTTCTTGAAAAAGAGCTACGATCAGAAAGTTGAATCTATCCAATCCGAAAAAAATATCGATGTCTGGTCTTACTGGAACGGTGATGAGGAAGTGGATATTTCACTTTACATGATCAGAGCGGGTCTTCTTCTTGGTCAAAAAAATTTTCATTTTGTTAAAGGCGAATTGATTGAAGAATTGAGTGATGAAATTCAGCAAAAAATTATGCAGTATTATTCAGATCCAGAAGAACTTCATCCGGATATCGTCGTGATGGATTTTGAAGAAGAAGAAATTAAAGATGTCGCCGAAGCACTTAAAACTTTTGGAGATATGAAAGTGATCTCAGGACTTACCAAAAAATATGATCCGCTGGTTGAAATGTGCAGAAATCACGCCCAGGAATCGCAGCGAGTGAGAATTGCCAATGCTGACAGTGTTTATATGGGTCTTAATAAACTCAAAGAACTTTTAAACATGAAAGAGCGCCCACGTATTCTGGAATGTTATGATGTCGCTATCTGGCAGGGCTCTTCACCAACGGCCTCGCAAATTGTTTTTGAAGAAGGAAAACCCAATAAACGTCGTTACCGTTATTATCATCTTGAAACAAGACCTGAAGGAAACAACGATTTTGCGATGATGAGAGAAGTAGTGAGTCGCAGAATGGATAATGGCGATTTGCCGGATGTGCTGGTCATTGATGGTGGTGTCACACAAGTAAATACAGTGACTGCAGTTTTAAAAGAACTAAATATCGAAATGTGTGTGGTGGGAATTGCCAAGAGTAAGGAACTGGGAAATTTTCAATCTAAAGAAATACAACGTTCAGAAGAGAGACTTATTATTCCGGGTCGTTTAAATCCCTACATCCTCACAAAATGTCCGCCTCTTTTTAAAATTATTGTTTCTATGAGGGATGAAGCGCATCGATTTTCAAGGAAGCTTCACCATAAAGCAGAATCAAAAAGAGTTCTTGCAACCTGGCTCGATGAAGTCAAAGGTTTGGGGGAAGAGTCGAAGAAAAAAATATTAACTCAGTTATCAATGACCAGAGATGAACTCAAGGCCTATACGGTGAGTGATCTTTCAAATTATTTTGGAATAAAAAATCCTCAAGCAAAAGCACTTTGGACGCATTTGCATGAGGATGATGTAAGTGTCGACTAGTTTAAAATATGAATCACTCTGCGATTTCCGCAGCCACAATCCATACATCTGGCCGTTTCCTGAACCAAAAGGTTCTTGTAATCCGGCATGTGAGAAAGAAGAAGTTTTGAACCGCATACTTTGCATTCATCCATCGTCTTTTTGACCTGCTCGGCTCCGCCAAAGTACTCTTCAAAACTTTCAAATTTAAAATCAACATCAGACATATTGTGCTCCTCACTTCCTATAAACCTTTCGGCGTTAACGATTTGAAGGTTTAAGGGATTTTATCGCTAGGAAAGAAGGGCCACTTTTGGTAGAAAAGGATCATGGATTCGATGTTTAAGCAAAAATTATTGAGTCTCCGCAACCCCCCAGTGGCGAAGACTTTCAGCGAGGCACTTCTCGGAGACACCAGTTGGCTTAAGCGTGAAAACAAGGTCCCATTGAAAACCATTGCTGTTAAAGAAACCTTTTCTGAAAAAGTTCAGGTGATCGAATCCCTGGAGCGATTTGCTCACGAAAAGTCAGAAGAAACTCAAAGTAAAATTCTAAAGGTTGATGGTGGAGAACTCCACATTCGCCCAGAACCAGGGTGGGACGATCTAAGTCACTTTGCCTCTGAATTTCTCCTTAAAGAGAGCATCAAACTTGACCCTAGACTCATCCGTATTTCTCTGGATAAAAAAGTTCCTCGCACTGTTAAAGCGCTCTTTGTATCGGAAAAATTTCGTACTTGGGAAGAAGTTGAACCAGAGCTTAAAGATGGTTTTATTAACGAGCTTCTGGCCGGATTTCCTCAAAAAACCGCTGAACTTTTTCACCGAATGATCACAGCGATGAAACTTGATGCTTCAGAAGTCATCATTTTTCCAGTCGAAGGTCAGGATGAAGCGGACTTTTCACGAGATGTGATGGAGATTGCCGCTTTCTATCGCCCGGAAGTGATTATTACCCTTGGTGCTAAAGCGACCTCGAAAATACTCAAGTCTAATGATCGGTTATCCATGATTCACGGTCAATTTTTCAACCGCCGCATGGGAGATACAGGAACGTTTCAAGTGGTTCCGCTTTTTCACCCCAGTATTATCGAAACAAATCAAAACATGAAAAAAACGGCCTGGGCCGATATGCAAAAAATAATGAAGCACCTCAAAAAACTTCCATAGTTTTTCCACGAATTGTGGTTAAATGATGAAGGATATTTTTAATTTCCAAGGATAAGGGAATTAGTGCTTAAAACAGGATGTTGCGTTTTATTTTTGCTCCTCATGGCATCTGCGAACGCAGCTGTCCCCGAAGTTAAGGTTCTCATCGCCAAATCCCTCAAAAATATCATCGTTGAAGGCATGGATCTTCAAAAGACCATTCACACTCAAAAAAAATCTCAACAGTATGCCGGTAAGAAGTCGATCTCATTTAATTGCCAGCCTTCCAAATTACGCTCTAAAGGCCATTTACCAGCGCGACCGCTGCTCGTTGCATCTCTTAGTTCTCCAACGGGTTTAATCTCGTGGGGGAAGGTAAAATACAAAGGTGAGTTACAGCTTCTGACGAATCCAGGTCAGGAGAGTTGTGATCTTGTGAATTTAGTTCCGATGGAAGCTTACCTCACGACCCTTCTGTCAAAAGAAATGAATGGTACCTGGCCCGTGGAGGCCCTCAAAGCTCAAGCCGTTGCTGCTCGAACTTACGCTTATGATCGAATTAAAAAAGGCATGGGTGTTGAATCTCAGGAAAAACTTTATCACATTGAAAGCTCAGAAAAAGATCAGGTCTCAGGAACGTTCTTTGATATTACAAATAAGACTCTTCAAGCGGCGAAAGAAACTGAAGGTGAAATTCTGGTAGGGCCTTCTGGAAAAATTGCTCCTGCCTTTTTTCACTCAAAGTGCGGTGGAAAGACTCTTCGCCCAGATCAAGTTTGGGGTGGAGTGGAAGAGGGATATCGTTCAGTGAATTGTACCTTCTGCCAAAAAACCGGAATGAAAGACTGGAAACACCAATTGAAGGGAGCAAAACTAACTTCTATGGTTGATCAGGTTTTAAAGCGTTATTATTCAGATGAAACTTCGGGATCTGATATTCGTCTTATGCCAGATTCACTAGAAAACTCAGAGCTACGTCTCTATGTTGGAGATCGCCTTCACATTATTAAAAAATCCTACATCAGGAATTTAGCAGGACGAGAAACTTTGCCATCAAATAATTTCATCATGGCACAAAAAAATAATGAAGTTTATGTCAGAGGTCAGGGCTACGGGCACGGAGTCGGTCTTTGTCAATTAGGCGCCCTCGAGCTTGCCAAGCGTGGTTATGATTATCGTCAAATTCTCTCATTCTATTTTCCACGCCACAAGATGAGAAAAGCTTATTAATCATGCGAGCTCTTTTAATTTTCCTCCTCACATTCAGTCTCAATAGTTTTGCGAAGGTTGTTCTCATTGACCCTGGTCACGGGGGAGAAGAGTCAGGCGCAGTTGGGCATCTCGATGCAAAAAAAACGAGAAGGATTTTTGAAAAAGATTTAGCATTAAGACTTTCAAAAAAAGTAAAAGATAGACTTGGTCGATACACCTCTACTTACTTGACCCGAAGTCTTGACCGCGCCGTCACACTTCAGGAGAGAGCTGATCTGGCGGATGTTGTGAAGGCTGATCTCTTTTTATCTATTCATTTTAACTCATCAACAAATGCAAAAAGTAATGGCTTTGAACTCTACTATTTAGATAACAATTCAAACGTTGCTGCCAACAAAGTTGAACGCGCTGAAAATTTAAATTTGAAAGGCGAAGAGTTGATCGTCAATCAAATTCTGGTCGATCTGGTGGTTCAACAAACGGTCACCCACTCGAGACAACTCGCTACTCTAGTACATGAAAAAGTAAAACCCGTTGTCAAAACTCACAAAATGAATGATCGAGGTATTAAGCCTGGTCTATTTTACGTTCTTGCTCTTTCAAAGCGCCCTGGACTTTTAGTAGAGGTTGGCTTTGTTTCCAACCAAGCTGAACTTAAAAAGGTAAATGAAGAGAGATTTCTAAATGACATGGCGGAAGGAATTTCGGCCGGCGTGATTGCATTCATCAAAGCACAGAAATAAAAAAGGGAACCGAGGTTCCCTTTATCTATTTTCAAATTAAGATTTTATTAAAAACAAACCGGCGGACCAAATGGCTGACGAAGTGATGATCCACCATCAAGCCATCTAAAATATAGTGGAGTCGGTGAACCTGGTAAATACATCGTCGCTCTTGTAATTGGTTTAAAGTTACAACGTGAGTATGAACCGAAAGCAAGATCACTTAACTGACCCTGACCGTTCGCTGTATAAGCGCGCTGACACATGTAAGTCACAAATAGTGGAGGTTGCCCGCCACCCTGACCAACAAGGAGAGCAACGTCACCAACCGAAGTTACACCCACATAAATATCATTAATCGGTACCACTGTTGGAAATCCTGTGAGAGGAAATTGTGCCTGAATTCTTGCTTGATTGGGTTGACCATTTGTCACGCATGGATGGCGATTGATAACTTCGTTAACACTCAGGTTACCGTATTGGTAGGGAGAATTAACAACGCCGTATTGACCACCGAAGTAGGGGTTTCCGTAGGCGAAGTTATTTTTTTTGCCTGATTCATTGTCCTTTCCGCATGCTGCCAAAAGAGACAACAATGCAAGAGACAAGAAATAAAAGCTCAGCGATTTCATGGTAAGACTCCTTCGTCTTAGACGATTCATGTCATCTATCGGTTGAATACCGCTTACAACTTTAGGATTTTTTTAATTATGGAACCAATTAGTCAGGAAATATCTTTGGCCTGTGCCCTAAACTGCCTAGTTCTAAGAGTTTAGAATTGATCTATCATATAAGGATATGTTGAAAAAAATACTGAAATCACCGATTCCTGAACTTAAGAGAGTCTTCAAAACAGAAGACAGTCGATTCATCATGAGCGTGGGACTTAAGGTCTCAGGCATCTCACTTGGCATCACAATTATTGTTTACTGGTTTCTTTTTCAGATTATGCGGCTTAATCATGCCTTTTTTAAATCACACGGGTTTCCTGAATTTGCAGAGGAAAGTCCCTTTTTTGATCATATCATCCAGGAAGCGGTGGAAAACATTCCTCTGTTATTTGCCTTTCATGTTTTTTTATTTTTTATCGGTGTTTATGTTGGTTGGCTCATTCTTCGCCCTTTCAGGACGATGGGAGAGTACTGTGAAGCTGCGTTGGAAAATCCGAGCGTTGCTTATCATGTTGAACAGTTCAGCACCTACAGTCTACTTACTAGATTTTCAGAATTCTTCTTTGAATATCTTCGTGAATCAAGAAACAAAAATATGATCATCAATAACAGTATACCTCCGCAGTATTCAAAAATTCATAAGCCAGTATTTGACACCATCTTTATGCTTCATTTTGGTCTCTTGCTATTAATTATTTCAATTAGCAGTGCTGTCTTTATCATTGAAAATTCTTCATCTGTTTTTGAATCGATGATCGATTTAGCAACCAAAACACTTTCAAATCAAAAGAGTGTCAGCAGATTTTTCAGCGAACAAATGTTTATATTGGATGATATCGTCGTGCTGACAATCGTCCTGATTACTTTTAGCTATATTATTTTGGGATTCCATCTTTACGCTAAAGTCTCTGGTGCGGCGTTCGGTATTTTTTCTACGATGCGCGCCTTTATGAAAGGGAACCATTCTAGTCGGGTTCACCTTGTTGGTTTTTCCCATATTCGGGATTACACCAGAAAGCTCAACAAATACCTCGACTACATCCAGAACAATATTTCCAAAGAACAACCTAAGAATTGAACAGGGATATCTGGTTTCTTTTATAATTTATGATAATTTATTAATGACCACTAAACACATTCGGTTAGAAAAGGAATGACATGAAAAGAATTATTCTACTTGCAGCTGCATTAGTAATGGCAACTGCTTGTACATCAAAAGATGATCTCAAAAAAATGCTTAAAGAAAATCCAGACATTATTACTGAAGCTATTGAAGCGAATCCAAATAAATTTATTGATGCTCTCAATAATGCTGTAAA
Source organism: Bacteriovoracaceae bacterium (assembly GCA_040399915.1). GTDB lineage: Bacteria > Bdellovibrionota > Bacteriovoracia > Bacteriovoracales > Bacteriovoracaceae > Peredibacter. The sequence goes on along the minus strand of JBBARE010000001.1, from coordinate 523,156 downwards.
AGCAGCCCAAGAGGGTGAAGGCAAACGTCGTGAAGAAGATGAAAAGAAAGTATTAGAAGAATCTTTCAATAATCCTCTCGTTGCTGAAATTCGTTCGGATGAAAGCTTCCGTGGAAACAAAGATGCTCCTATCACTCTCGTTGAATACTCTGACTTTGAATGTCCGTTCTGTTCTCGTGGATACAATACAGTTATGGAACTTATGAAAAAATACGACGGGAAAATCCGTTTTGTTTATAAGCACCTTCCGTTAAGTTTTCACCCACAAGCTATGCCAGCTTCTCAGTATTACGAAGCGATTCGTTTACAGTCGCCTGAAAAAGCTTTCGCCTTTCACGATGCTATCTATATGAATCAGCGTGCACTTCAGAATGGCGAAAAGTTTCTTCAAGCTGAAGCAAAGAAATTAAAAGTTGATATGGCGAAACTTGCTAAAGATGTTAAATCTGAAGGAGTACAAAAGCGTATCGATGCTGATATGGCAGAAGCTGCTAAGTACGGTTTTCAAGGAACACCAGGTTTCTTGCTAAACGGTATTCCTGTTAAGGGTGCATACCCAACAAGTCACTTTGAAGGTTTGATTGAAGAACTTAAGAAGCGCGGAAAAATCACTCTCTAATTGATCAAACTGATCTGATATCAAGTTGGCCCCGGCTTAATGCCGGGGTTTTTTTGTGGTCGGGTGACTAAACAAACAGGCAAAATGTTCCACCGGTCAAAGGTTTAACAGGCAAAGAGTGGATTTCGGCAAAATGTTCCCAACTCTGTGCCATCTCCTTGATTGAAATGTGTTTAAAAGTTATAATTTTGACAAGCCCAAGGAATGGGCACTTTCGCAGAAAAGGTAACAATGGCCGAAGATACAAAACCAGGACCGGTTTCACCCTCCTCTAAGAATCCTTTACTAACACTTTTGATGGTAGTGAATATCATAGCGATGGGAACTGTTGCTTATTTCCAATGGCGCTTCATGGATATGGAATCAAAGCGACCTGATCTCACACAATTATTAAAAGAAAAAGATGCACCAGTCACTGCTTCAGACGATGCAACTGGTGAACAAAAAAATGCAGAAGTAGTGAAGAAAGAAAATCTTCTTCCGCTGGATAGCTTCACTGTGAATCTGGCTCAAGGTGAAGGTCCAAGACGTTATGTTCGTCTCGATGCAGTTCTTAAAATGAGTGAAGATGCTAAAGCTCCAGAGTTTGAAGCACGTAAGCCGCAAATTCGCGACACCATCATCAGCATTTTGAATACAAAAAGAGCCGATGATCTTCTTAAGAAAGAAGGAAAGAGCTACTTAAAAGATGAGATTAAAGCTTCTATCAATTCATTTTTGGTTGATGGCAGAGTGGAAGATATTTACTACATCAGCTTCCAAATCAACTAATTAGCAGGATGCTTATTAGTAACCGCGAAAGCGGTTAATCCCAGGAGGGGAGACATGGCCCAAGTACTGAGCCAAGACGAAGTAGACGCATTATTAAATGCCGTCAATGACGACGATGACACGGGATCAAGTAACTCAGGTGGCGCTGGAGGATTTGGTGAAGTCGAAGAGACGGACGCCAATATTCAGCCTTACGATCTGACGAACCAAGATCGAGTTATCCGTGGTCGAATGCCTATCCTGGAAATTATCTACGAGCGCTTCATTCGTCAATTCCGAGTGTCGCTTTCAAACAGCTTGAGAAAGATTTCTACCATCTCCATGATCTCAACCGATCTATTGAAGTTTGGTGAATTCGTTAACACACTTCCGATTCCTTCGTGTATGTGTATCATGCGTTTCAATGAACTCCGTGGACCAGCTTTGATAGTTTTCGAATCAAAACTAGCTTATGCCATCATCGATTCATACTTTGGCGGTACTGACCGTCCTTTCACAAAAATTGAAGGTAAAGAATTTACATCGATTGAACTTTCTTTTATGAGACGTGTAATGGATATGGCCATTAACGATCTCGAAGAAGCTTGGGCACCAGTACACAGAATCGACGCTCAATATGTTCGTACCGAAATTAATCCTCAGTTCGTGGGAGTTGTTCCTCCTTCAGATGTAATTATCACGACTACTTTCGAAGTAGAGTTTGAATCTGCTTCGGGAACGATAATGGTAGTCATTCCTTATTCAACGATTGAACCAATTAAGCAAAAACTCTCATCAAGTTATCAGACTGATAATGATGTCGTTGATACTCTCTGGACTCGCTCAATGCAGGAACATGTTCAGCATGCTCATGCAACAGCAGTAGTAAAGCTTGGTGAAACGGAAATGACGATTGGAGATCTGGTTGGTCTGCAGGTGGGCGATGTGATTCCACTATCGCAGGAAGTTTCAGGTGAGCTTGATTTAGAAATTGAAGAATCAAAAAAATTAAAATGTTTGATTGGCGTATATAAGGGCAACCGCGCTGTTCAAGTCACTCGTAGAATTACATAAAAGGAAGAACATATGGCTTCACCAGAAATGTCGGATAACAACAAAGATGCTATTCGCGAACTAGCGGACCAGATAAAATCGGGTGATGATGCTCTTAACAAGCTCAAGGTCCAGAACCTTGACTTCATCCTCGATATTCCACTTAAGGTAAGTGTGGAGTTAGGCCGCGCGAAAGTTATCATCAAAGATTTATTACAACTTGGTCAGGGGTCAGTCCTAGAACTAGATAAGCTCGCCGGTGAACCTCTTGAGGTTCTTGTTAATGGCAAGCTGGTTGCAAGAGGTGAAGTCGTAGTGGTGAACGAAAAATTCGGGATCCGTCTTACCGATATCATTAGTCCTCTAGAAAGAATTGAATCTTTAAAGTAAGTATTAGTTTTCACATTGTTTTCCAGGAAGGAATACTCTTATGAACAGAACGTTTTTAACTCTCGCTTTTTTGACTCTGGCATCATTAAGTGCCCACGCCGGTATCAAAGTGACGTCTGTCGATCTAAAAACTGACGGTCCAAATGGTTACGTGAATGTAACGATTGATGGTCGCTCTAATGAACTCCCAGATATCAGAGTTTATGGTAAAACGATTGAAATTACTCTTTCAGATGCCGTGGCTTTTAGTTCGATCTTCAAAAACGTAAGTGGAGCTCAGCTCTCAGCAAACGTGTTGAATGGAAAAGCTATTGTTAAAGCAGTTCTTCCATATGACATTAAAGCTGAAGGTGTTGACCTTGGCTGGAAAAATAAAAATATTGAAGTCGTATTTCCTCGAGGAATTATAAAAAAAGAAACTGCTGACGCTTCAAGGATGGAGACTGATCGTCCTACGTCACCAGTAAAACCAGCAACAACGAAGAAAACAGAAAATACTGTTTTAGCAAAAGTTGAAAACGCTGTAGTTAAAGAAGCTCTTAATGAAGATTACCTCAATAATCTTATGAAAGAAGAGACTACGAAAGTCGCTGCTCGTGAAACTGATTTGACTCCTCCGAAAGATAAAAAAGATGAAATCAGTGTTATACAATCAGCAATTGCAAAACCAGCTGCTGAAGTCGCACCGACAAGAGCTAATGATAATTTTTCTTTTGCTGGTTACGCCGCAAAATTTACAGTCTTTCTTGCTATGGTTCTTGGTCTTTTTTACGGAGTCGTTCAACTTCTTAAGAAGGGTGTATTTAGTCGCGGAAAACTGGGCTTTTTAAATAACTCACAAATGATTCAGGTTCTTTCTACTACCTATGTAGCTCCTAAACGCTCACTCATGGTTGTAAAAGCTCATAATCAAATATTTTTAGTATCAAATTCTGAAAATGGTCTTCAGTTTCTTTCAGAAATGACAGATACAACAGGTCTCATCAAAGAGGGCGAAAAGCTTGTGACTGGCTCGAACTTTGATCTCAATCTTGGTTCAGCAGAAACAACAACGACTGAGTCATCTTTTAAAATCAAAGAAAACATAAACGAGTCAACTCTTGAGCCAGAAGTTAAAGGCATCGCTGCCTTAACAGCGAAAGATATTGTCAAATTCTCGGATGAGTTGAAGAAAAAAGCTAAGAAACTTAAGCCGATCGAGTTCAACTAAATGAATAGATTTTCTAAGTTATCATTAGCTCTATTTGCACTTATAGTTTCGCAATCAGCGTTCTCCCAACAAGCCAACCTTCCTGGTGTGGCCGTAAACTTTGGCCAAGGAACAAATCTTGTCGACACAATTGAAGTCCTTCTCCTCTTTACAATCCTTACCCTCGCTCCAGCAATTATTATTCTTTGTACTTCTTTTACTCGTATCGTAGTTGTTCTTTCGTTCATGAGACAAGCACTCGGAACTCAGAACATGCCACCGAATCAGATGCTTATCGGATTTGCGATGTTTCTTTCGATTTTTGTGATGATGCCTACTGGTAAATCAATCTACGAAAATACGATTAAGCCTTATCAGGCAAAACAAATCGATGCGACTCAGGCGATTGCCGGTCTTGAAACTGATCTCCGCGCGTTTATGGAAAAGCATGTTCGTAAAGCGGATATCGGACTTTTCTATGACGTTACAAATGCTTCTGCTCCTGCTGATATCAAAGCAGTACCAACTCATTATTTAATCCCAGCATTTATTATTTCGGAACTTAAAACAGCGTTCCAGATTGGATTCCTGCTTTATATTCCTTTTATCGTTTTAGACATGGTCGTAGCTTCTGTCCTAATGGCAATGGGGATGATGATGCTTCCGCCAATGCTTGTTTCGATGCCTTTTAAATTATTACTTTTCGTGTTGGTCGATGGATGGCAGCTGGTAACCGGCGCAATCCTTCGCTCATTCAATACGTAGGAGCTTTAGATGGAAAACGAATTTGCCGTAGAAGTTGTAAATCAAGCGATCAAGGTCACTCTGATGCTTTCAGCTCCTATGCTCATCGGCGCGCTAGTCGTCGGTGTTCTCGTTTCCATTTTTCAAGCTGTCACACAAATCAATGAACAAACTCTTTCTTTCATTCCTAAAATCCTTGTGATCATCGCGGCTCTCGTAATTTTTAGTCCATGGATGATGGAAACCATGGTTAGTTACACACGCGATTTATTCGTAAGTATCCCGGAATTGATTAGGCGTTAATGAACGTAACGATAGCTGATCAAGCCGTTTTCTTGGCCTTTTGGCTGAGCTTTGCCCGCTGGTCAGCGGTACTAGCGCAGTTGCCTCTGTTCGATAACGTAGCTATCCCAAACATCGTGAAAGTCCTTTCTAGTTTTGTTATTTCATACGCATTCTTTCCAGAACTTCGCGGCACGCTTGTTGCAGAAATTAATATGGTCGGGGTTGATAACATCTGGATCCTCATGATGTTTCACACTACAACCGGCCTAATTATTGGATTTTTGGTGAAGAGTATTATGAGTTTATTCGTTTCAACTGGTAGCATTTTGACTCAGCAAATTGGATTCTCATCCGTGAGCTATTTTGATCCCACTCAGGGTCAGCAAGTCGGTCCTTTTGAACGTCTGATTGAATGGACGATGCTCATGTTGATTCTTTCTTCGGGAGCCTTGGTACCGATGTTTAAGGGAGTCTATCAGTCGTTTTTTTCTGTCAATTTCTTAAACGCAGACAAAATGCTCAAAACGCCTGAGTATTTCGTGTTATTCTTTAAGTCAGCATTCAGTGCTTCGATCCTCCTCGCAGGACCGCTGATTTTCGCTAACCTACTGATGAACTTAGTGATGGGGATTGTCGCAAGAACTGTTCCTCAGTTAAATGTTTTGATGGTGAGTTTTGTAGTGAATATCGGATTTGGACTTCTTCTCTTCTTAGGAATAGCAGAGGAGTTTTTCCAAGTTAGCTTTGATTTGTACGTTGAAAAATTAGGTGAGTGGTACCAGTTCTTCTTACCTTAAATTGGAGTCGCCAGGATGGCCGACGAGAACGACGACGAAAAAACCGAAGAACCTTCCCAATACAAGATCGATGAATCTCGTAAAAAAGGTGATGTCGCTTCCTCAAAGGAGCTCTCATCTGTATTGCTTCTTACTGGTTCTCTTCTAACATTCATCGTTTGTGGTGTTTTTATCTATGAAACATTCACTGAATATATCGACTACATCTATGCTTTAAACTTCAAAACTATTTACACCAAAGAGCAGTTTGCTGACGTAATCACGCAAACTGCCTGGACTCTGGTTAAGTGTGCGGGACCGTCATTTGGTGCTTCGATTTGTTTGGGATTTCTTTCACAGTTTATTCAGGTTGGATTTCTCTTTTCTCCGGAAATTTTGAACGCCGATATTGAACGCTTAAATCCAATGAAAGGTTTCGGTCGAATTTTTTCTAAAAAGTCTTTGGTTGAAACGGTTAAAGGTCTTTTTAAATTTACGGTTGTAATTCTCATTACCTACTCCGTGATGAAAGACAACATAGGTTCCTTTCTTGGTTTCCTTCATTCGGATGCGGGACAGTCTTTAATGTTCGGTAAATACCTGATGGTAAAACTTGGGTTCTCTATTCTTTTGGGTCTTGGAGTTATAGCTCTCGCTGATTTTGCCTGGGAGAAATGGTCTTACCGTCAAAAAATGATGATGACTAAAGAGGAAGCCAAGCAAGAAGCAAAAGAGAAAGATGGTAATCCTGAAGTAAAAAATAAAATCCGTCAGATTCAAAGACAAATGGCCCAGAAACGGATGATGGATGATGTAAAGAAAGCGGACGTAATTGTTACAAATCCAACTCATATTAGTGTAGCATTGAAGTATGATGGATCAGCGATGGTGGCACCGTCAGTAATGGCAAAAGGTGCAGATCATTTAGCACTTCGTATACGCGAAATTGCGAAAGAAAATGATATTCCAATTGTTGAAAATATTATGTTGGCGAGAACTTTATATAAAACGGTGAAAGTGGGACATGGAGTTCCTCGAACACTTTATAAAGCGGTCGCAGAAATTCTCGCTTTCGTTTACAAACTAAAACGTAAACAGAAAGCACTGAAGTAAAATTTAAAAGCTCAGGATGAGCGACTCTTTAGGAGATACCATGGATAGGTTTTTTGAAAAGCTCAAAATCTTTTCTCAACAATCTGAATTAGCGCTGGCGATTGGATTAATTGTTATCCTTGGGGTAATGGTTGTACCACTTCCGATTTTTGTGCTGGATTTATTTCTCGCATTCTCAATCGCGATATCAATCGGCATTTTACTTATGTCGATCTATGCCAAGAAGCCTTTGGATTTCTCAACGTTTCCATCGATTCTCTTGATCACAACACTCCTACGTCTTTCACTTAACGTTGCTTCTACTCGAAATATTCTTTTAAATGGAGCAACTGACGGAACGAAAGCAGCCGGGCATATCATCGAAGCTTTCGGTGAATTCGTGGTTGGTGGTAACTACGCTGTAGGTATCATCATTTTCATGATTTTAGTTGTTATTAACTTCATCGTTATCACTAAAGGTGCCGGTCGAGTCGCAGAAGTAAGTGCACGATTCACTTTAGATGCTATGCCAGGTAAACAAATGGCGATCGATGCGGATTTAAACGCAGGTTTAATCGATGATAAGGAAGCTAAACGCCGCCGTGCTGAAGTCGCGCAAGAGGCGGACTTTTACGGGTCAATGGATGGTGCTTCAAAGTTTGTTCGCGGAGATGCTATCGCAGGTATTTTGATTACAGTAATTAACATTGTTGGTGGTATCATCATTGGTGTTGCTCAGAACGATATGAGTTTTGCTGATGCTGCCAGAACATTTACTCTCTTAACAGTTGGTGATGGTCTTATCGCTCAGATTCCTGCTCTTGTTATCTCAACTGCTGCCGGTATTATCACGACACGAAATTCAAACTCTGATGCTTTAGGTAAACAGGTTAATACTGAGTTCGGTGCTCATCCAAAAGCTTTTTATATCACGGCCGCTGCTCTTACACTTTTCGGTCTTATTCCTGGATTTCCTGGAATGCCGTTCATGATGATTGGTGGTTTAATTGCCTTCACAGGTTTTAAAATCGAGAAGAATAAAGAAAACGCAGACGCTGCGAAAATCACAAATGCAGTTCAGGATACAAAAGCTAAAACAGAAACACTCGAATCACTTCTTCCGGTGGAACTTGTGCAACTCGAAGTGGGGTATGGAATTGTTTCGATTGTAGATGCTGAACAAAACGGTGATCTGCTGGAGCGTATTTCACACATCAGAAAACAATTTGCGCTTGATTGGGGGATTATCATTCCTTCAGTTCGAATCAAAGATAATCTGGAGTTAAAACCTGGCGGCTATTCAATTAAGCTTAAAGGAATTGAAATCGCAAAAGGCGAGCTGTTGCCTGATCATATGATGGCGATGGACCCAGGTACAGTGATTGAAAATATGGACGGCATTGAAACCAAAGAACCGGTATTTGGTTTACCAGCGATCTGGATTACTGACGATCGTAAAGATGAAGCTCAATACAATGGCTACACAGTTGTAGATCTTTCAACCATCGTTGCGACTCACTTAACCGAAGTTTTAAAATCAAATCTTTCTGAACTCTTTGGCCGCCAGGAACTGGTTAAAGTTCTTGAGAACTTTAAAGAAGAAAATCCAAAAATCGTCTCAGACCTTGTGCCAGATATTATGCCGCTTGGAACTGTTCTTAAAGTTCTTCAAAGCTTGCTTCGTGAAGGTGTTTCAGTTAGAGATCTTAGAAGTATTCTTGAAACACTCGCTGAATTTGGCTCAGGAACAAAAGATCCTGAAGCTCTTACTGAATACGTTCGTCAGTCGCTCTATAGGACCATTACTGAGAGAATTAAAGGTTCTCAGGGTGATGTACCACTCTTCACGCTAGACCGTGGTCTCGAAGAAGCAGTGGCCCGCTCAATTATTAGCACTGATCACGGTTCACAACTAAACCTTGATCCAAAAGTGACTCAAACCATTCTCGCATCTTTGAATGAAAAGATTGAAGAAGCCACTTCTCAAGGTGAGAAAATGGTTGTTCTTTGTTCTCCGGTCATCCGCCGTCATTTCAAGAAGTTGACTGAAAAATTTATTCCCAACATGATAGTGGTCAGTCATAATGAATTAAGTCCAGAAGTTAATATCAGATCTCTCGGTACCGTGAGGTTATAAGTAAATGTTCGTAAAGAAGTTTGAAGCTGACACACTAGAAGAAGCTCTTAAAGCGGTCAAGGTTGAACTTGGTCCTGATGCGATCATTTTAAAAACTATCACGAATAATGGACTAAAAGGTGCCTTCAAAAAGAAGCGCATTGAGATCACAGCAGCTATCTCAGAAAGAAGTTTTGAGAAAAAAGCAAAGGTGGATAAAGTCTTGAACAACGATCAAAAAGAAGCCTTCTACAAAAATTCAGCTTCAAGCATAAAAGAATCCATCACTAAATATAATGGTTCCGCGACGGGCAATGGGGATACTGCTAGCAATGCTGGTGGATACGGAAGCATGGGCTTAAATAAAGTGGTGAATACTCTTGCTAAAGGTTCAGCAGGTCTTGCTGACATGAAGACAAAAACTTCTTCGATGATTAAAAATAGTCTTGATGATTTCTTAACAGATGGCGAAGACTCTGGTTTTGATATTGATTCGAGCGACGATACTCCAGCGCCGGTTCGAAGAGCTCAGGCGCCCCAAACTCATGGTAAATATTCTGAGCCGCCTCCGGCCCGTAAAGCTTCACCAGCAATAAAACAGCAGACTGAAGATACTGTCGACATTGGACGTAACCCACTTCGTGAACCTCAGGTACCACAAGCTCAGGCCCAGTCGGGAATGGTCAATCGTGAAGCCTATAATGAGCTCAAACAAGAACTCAGAACGACTCAGCATAAAATGGAACTTCTTGAGCAAAAGCTAATGGAGCTTTCTCAGAATTATCAGTTCAATCAAAAGCATTTGAATGAAGCCAAAGGTATTTTCCAGCTTCGTACAACACTAAAAACTCTTGATGTAGATGAAGCTCATATTTTAGACTTGATTAAAAAAGCAAATTACGAACTTTCAAAAGATGATCTAGAGAATCCAGATGTGATCTTTGAGTTTGCTTTGCAGGAAATGGCGAGCTCAATTAATACTGGTATTCCCCTGTTCGCAAAAATTGAAAATGGTGATCCAGTGGTAACGGTTCTTCTGTCTGAAGCAGCATCAGGACAGTCAACGATGGGGACTAAGATCGCCGTTCTTAAAAAAGACGTCGTCGTGGTTCAATATTCTCAGGATGCTCAAAATAATGCCTCAACTGATTTTGCTGCTCAAGTCTTCGGGATCAAGGTAGAAAAAGTGCAAAACTTCTCAGAAGCAATAGGCCTATGTCGTAAAGCGACGGAAGCCGGCAAATCTGTCCTGGTAGATGTTCGCCTGAACAGTAAACATTCTGATGAAACAAAAAAATTCATTGAGACTCTCAAACGTGGTTTCCAGCACGTAGAGGTTCTATGCACGCTTTCTGCGATTCACTCTGAATTATATAACCGAAAAATTATTGCCCGTTACAAAGAGATTGTGGACGGTGTTATCATTTCCCATGTGGATCTCTGTATGAACTTTGGAGCTCTTTTCAACGTTCACAAGGCCCACAACAAGTTGCCTCTAAAATTCTTCGGAACCGGCCCGGTAGTTCCCGACGATATTGAAGGTGCCACTGCTGAAAGATTGATGTCAGGTCTCTTTCAGTTCTAGATTTCAAGCTTTAAGTCTTAAATGCCCGACAGGATGTTAGGCGAGAATTAAAGTTCAGCGTATGTGCCATGACAGGAGGTTTATGCACAAAACTAGCGAGTGGCTACAAAAGTTCACTACACAGAACTCAATCAAAAAATCAGATCTCAGAAACGCTCGCGATTTTGTATGCACGAAAATTTCTATCACCGGTGGAAAGGGTGGAGTAGGTAAGACTTCTATCGCTCTCAAAACCGCCAAGGAACTCGCTTCGGCTGGCTTCCATACCTTACTCATAGACTGCGATTCTAATCTTTCAAATACAGCTATCAAGCTAGGACTTCCACTTGATAATAAATTTGAAAAAATTCTTTCTGGAGAAGCATCATTTGAAGAATGCCTTATCCAAAACGGAAACTTTCACTTACTACCGGCGTGTAATGGCTCGGTAGAAGTCTTCGAAAGCAAATTAAATTTCGACGAAATCATTATTGATATTATTGCCTCACACGAGCATGAATATGATTATATTCTTCTTGATTGCCCGGCAGGTGTCTCTCGCGAAGCGCTTACGCTCAATGCTTACTGTGACCACCGCTGGATCATCGTAACGCCAGATAAATCATCAATCACTGACTCATACTCACTAGTGAAGCTTCTTTTTGTTCGTTTTGGGATCAAAGAGAACCATCTTCTCGTGAATATGTATCAGAACGATAAGCAGTTCCAAAAAGTAGTCCTTACACTGAGTGAAACTATCGAGAACTTCCTAGGTGCCCGCACGCATATTCTTGGCGGAATCCAGAAGTTAGACGTTTCTTACGGTGAATTTGATACTTTTTTCCTAGCTGAGAACAAAAGTGAATGGAATAAAAACTTTGTTAAACTTTTATATGGGTTCACCGAAAAAGTAGGTGGACCACTGACTGCCCGATTATCGGGACCAAGTCATTTGGCCTATGAACAAGATGTTCACTAAACGGTTAAAGCAGGAGAGCTAACAAATGTCATCACTCACGGCCAAACTTAAGAACTTAAAAGATTACCGCTCGACAGTAGAACCGAAGGTTAAGGATGAAATCATCCTTGAGTACGCTCCACTTGTCCGTTATATCGCCCAGAAAATTGCTTCACGTCTTCCGCCTAATATCGAACTAGATGACATGATCTCATGTGGAGTCATTGGTTTGATGGATGCGATCGAAAAATTCGATCCAACTCGCGATAACAAATTTAAAACTTACGCTGAATTTCGTATTCGTGGAGCAATTCTCGATGAACTTCGCTCACAAGACTGGGTTCCGCGTTCAGTTCGTGAGAAAGCAAAAGTTGTAGAAAAAGCTTATGCTAAACTTGAAAAAGATTTCGGTCGTCCGGCAACAGACGAAGAAATGTGTGAGCATCTTGCTTGTTCAATGGAAGAGTTCCATGAACTCATCAATAAATCAAAATCAGTATCTTTGATGAACATCGATGATGCTGCAGCTATGAGCAAGGGTGATAAGAAGTTAATGGTCTCGTTGATGGAAACATCACGTGGAGCTAACCCTTCTACGGCCGTCGGATACAAACGTGCCCAGGAAATTATCAAGGACGGAATTAAGTCCCTCCCTGAAAAACAGCGCCTGGTTCTTTCACTGTATTATTTCGAAGACCTTAACCTAAAAGAAATTGGCCAGGTTCTCGATGTAACTGAATCTCGTGTTTCTCAGCTTCACACTCAGGCGATCCTGAAATTGAAAGCAAAACTGCGCAACCAATTCGATTCGTATGAAGATTTAGCAAGCTAAGATAAACTTGTAGATCCAATAAATCTGGAAGCCCGAGCTAAAAACTCGGGCTTTTTTTTTTTTTTGCTTAGGGCTATCCAATCCATCTGAATTCATCAGACAATTAAGTGTCGGATAATACTTAAAAGGGTGACTTCAATGGATTGGAAAAAAACCTTTAATCGTGGGCATTGGGTTATTCACGGAATCTTCGTGATTGCTGTCCTTTTTGGCGCAGGATCAACCATCTTCGCTCTTCGCTTAAATCATCTTCAAAGCACGGAAGAGGAGCGTGGTCTTAAGATCAATTCTCTTATCCATCATCTAAAAAAAGATATGAGCTTCGAGAAAATCGGCAAACTCCTTTCATGGGCCGAATCAGATAAAGCTAATGATAAGATCCGTGAACTTTCTCAAAAAATTGCTGAAACTGAAGAGCTCCTTGAAATCAAATCGACTAAAGACTTAGGCCTTGGAATGAGAACGTTCAACCGCCTAATAAATAATACGAGTGGTATGTCTGATCCCTCTGATGCACTCAAGGTATTGAGAACAAAAGTTAACAGTCTTAATGATTTTGCTGAATCAAAAAAATATACAAATGTCATTTTAGTTTCTGAAAGAATGAAAGAGCGTCTTGAGCAACTCAATCCAAAAAATGTTGGTGGTTCAATTCAGGTAAGCTATCTCCGTACAGATATTAAACGTCTTGAGCAATTAGTGAACAGTTCAACTTTAAATGAAAATGAAAAAATATCTCTCAATTCACGATTCACATCGATGCAAAATGAGATTGATTTACTTTCAAGTCTCAATTCTCAGTCGCGTGACCTAAAAGCTCATACAACTCAAGCCTCTCTGGCGCTTTCATCATGGATGATTGATGTTGAAAAGAAAGCCTCGGATCTTCAAGGCATGAGATTTCAAAAACAGAATCAACTCATAATCATGCTCGCTGCGATGGTTGGTTTTCTTGTCATCGCATGGATGGGAATGGCCTATCTCTTTCGCTGGCAGAAAGTTCGGATAGGTGAGCAGGTTGAAAGTGAAGTAAAAAGCGTGATTGAGAAAGGAATTATGGGCGATCAGCGCTTCATGATGGATCATTATTCAGATTTCACGCGAAACGATATCATCCGATTGCTGGATGAATTAAAAATAAAATTAAATCTCGGTTCAATGCTTCACACAGGCCTTCCTTTTGCTGGCTGTATGATTGATACTAACTTCAAGCTTACGTGGCATAATCACCTGTTCCTTGAACAGTTTTACTTAAGTGATGAAGAAGTCCACTCTGATGCTTTTAACTGGGATTATCTGCGTGATTATCTCAATCTTGATGAAGATCCCATTTACCAGGCGCTTGTGAATAAAATTGCAGGAATCTATCCCGTTAAAGTTAAGCAGGATGAGTTTGCTCCCTCTCAGCCATACGAAATGTATGTGACTCCAATCAATGTAAATCGCGAAGATCGAGTCATGGTTTTCTTTTATCCGCTAGTATCAGTTAAAGAAGCTATCACTGAGCAAGTTAATCTTTCTCGTGAAACTCTTGGCCGATTTATTACTCACTGGAAAAATGAAACGTTGGATGAAGACCAAATTCGTATGCTGGAAAAGGACTTCAAAAATAATGATCTTGGCGAAGTCTACAATGAATTAGTTGTTCTTCACAAAAGAGTTGCTGGAGAGAAGCATGAATGTCTTCGCACGATCTACGTACTTGAAAAAGAAAATGATGCCTATCAAATTACTGTGACAAACATGAAAGAAATTGAGGATGAGAAAAAAGAAATCATTCGTCAGGAGTTCCAATTGGCAAATGATTTGCGCGAAACTTTCCTAGGCTCAGTCGAAAGAATGGAAAGTCTTATGCATATTAATCGAACTATTCTTCAGCAAAATGATGAACTAAAAACGGAAGCACAAAAAATGCAACAAATCTCAAATCAGCAGAATAAAAAGACAAAGGAAACCGTCGATATCATGGGCCAGCTTGAGAGTGTCAAAACCGATTATAAGAAACTTAAATTTGAACTTCTTGAGGTTAAAACTAAACTTATTTCAATGAACAATACGTTGTTTGGTCAGCTTCCACCTTTTGAAGAGCCACAGCAAAAACTTGCTAATCGTTATAAAGATGAACTTGCAAGACTTGATTTCAATGTATCTACCCTTGATAAAAAGCTTTCGCAGCTTGATATTTTACTCGCTAAACTTCAAATAATGAATGAAAAGACTCCTGTGGAACAAACAAACTTTAGTTTCCTTACTTCACAAAAAGAGCATGAGATGAAAGAAACTCTTCTGTCCATCCAGAAGTCACAGGCGAACGAAGAAACAAAAATTATCGAAAACTTTAAGTGCCTCCATATGCTTATGAAAAAAGATCTTAATAAAGTTCAACAAGCACAAGAGATGTCACGCGACACTCTCGATTCTTTTCTTTCATAATGAAAACTTACAAATCAGAAGTTAAAAAGTTTTTCCCTCAGCGAACAACGCTGGGGGAATTTCTGATGAAGCTAACCAAACTCACTTCTGCTCAACTAGGAGATGCCGCCACAAAAGGCGCCGTCTGGATTCAGCGCCAGGGGCGAGGCAAAATTCTACGAATCCGTATTTTGAATGAAACGATCACACCTGAAGATATCATTCAATTTAATTACGATCCTAAGGTCTTAAGTATTCCTGAGGTCACTCACCTTGATTCTCTATACACTGATGAAAACTACGGCGTATGGATTAAACCTGCAGGAGTTGTGCCTCAGGGGTCTCCCGCAAGCGATCACGCCTCTGTATTAAGATACGTAGAGAAAAGCCGTAACAAAGAAGTTCACCTGGTTCACCGCCTGGATCGTGAAACTCGTGGGATCATGCTTGTCGCCTATAATTCAAAAGCTGCAGCTTATTTAAGTGACCTCTTCCAAAAAAATAAAATAAAAAAAGAATACGAAGCTATCGTGATTGGTGAAATGAAAGTTGGCATGACAGAAACCATCAAAGCTTCACTTGATGATAAAGAAGCGATCACTCACTACACTGTTTTAGATTCAAAAAATAACCGAAGCATTTTAAAGATTTCTATCGAGACGGGAAGACTGCACCAAATTCGCCGCCACCTCGATTTTATAGGACACCCGATTATGGGTGATCCTAAGTATGGTAAGGGTAACAAGAACAGAGAAGGTCTCCTGCTTGTCGCTTCGACTCTGACTTTTGAAGACCCTTGGATCAGGAAATCCCTCACATTTGCCTTGCCTGATAAGCTAACCCTTTAAAAATTCGTTTTTAAATCCACTGTAATTTTTACCATCTCCTTGGTTTTCTTAAGGATTAAGCTCCAAAGACCTTTAAGATAACGCTACGCACAATGCAGGAGTTGTTATGTTTAAATCAAAATTGATTCTCATGTCGGCGCTTCTTTCCTTCTCCGCCTTTGGTGGAGTGAGCTTTGAAGAAAAAAAGAATCGTGTCGAATATCTAGAGTCTCTTACCTCTAAAGCGGTCTCGATGAATATTGAAGCGTATCGCCGCGAATTGAACTACGAAAAAGAGGGATTAACTCTCGATAAGCGTGCTGAAAACGAAGCCAGCCTCCTTGCTGAAAAAATTAAACTCCAAATTCAAAGAGCATACGAAGTAGCAATTGAAAATGCTGGTGCTGGGGAAGCAGTCGCTGAAATTAAAGCTGCAGTTGAAAAAGATCTTGAACTAATAGCTCCTGAACTTCGAGAAGAAATAAGAGAACTATCATTCACAACTCTTGAAAATGTTCAGCGTGGAGAAATGAGTTCAGCGGCGAACTTAGATAAACTTGAAAAATCATTACTAAAGGGTGTCCAAGATCGTTCAGCATTTTTAAATGAAGAAGCTGAAGATATGCCTAGGGTAGATATGCTTCAGGATCCGAGTCCATCAGTTAACAGGCACAAAGATGCTGAAAGAAAAGAATACTCAACAAAAGCTGAGATATTAGAATCACTTATTTCTGAACGAGACAATATTCGCTGGGTATCAACTTCAAACGTCACTTTGAAATCAGTTCAGTTGACTAAAGTTGAAGGTAAAATCAGTATGCAAGTTAAAGCAGAATTTCTTGGTGTCAGTATTGAAGCTGGGCCATCAATTACTTTTAAACGTCAATACAATACAAACGTAAATGTCATGGCAGAGGGGTTGAATACAGTTCTTCTACCGGACGGTAATTTTGATTTCTACAAAAGAAATCGTGCTGGCCAGATTGTCATGAAAGCCGGAAAACCTGAGAAACGATTTGTTAACTTTAGTTGTGATTCTGATCTTGAGTTTGAAACTGAATATTCTGGTTCGGGCGGTTTCTCAGTCGCGGGTGTTGGTGCAAGTACTTCAGTTACCAAATTATTTAAAAACGCTGTAAGTCTTTCTTCAAGACGTATTCTTGTTCCAGAGTACATCCAAGGTAAATCTGTTACCTATAAATATCTGACCCAACTTTGTCACAACGATTTCCTCGCCGCTCGTATTACGAACAATATGACAGTAGCAGGATCATTAAACATGATGATGAAAAACGTTGTCTCAAGTCTTCGTTTTTCGCACCCAAAAACTAAGTGCGTGCTCGATAATCATTGTTACAATTGGTATAACAATGAAGTTATTGCACTTGTTAAAAATGGAAACTTTCCTAGATGTGTTGAGGAAAGAAGAGAAAAATTCCGTGCCTGTGAATTACGTGGTCTCAAAGGACAAAACTGCGCAGTCTTTGATACCAAAGGAAAGAAAGTTTCTGATGGAAGCTTTGAATTTACTTGCGACAAAGACCTAAAATGCGTCAAGACTCAAAATGAAGGTTGGTTACAGAACTTCAAGCTTTACCAGTATGCAAAAGGTAAGTGTATGCCAACTAATCCAAAAACATACGTGAACCCATTTGATCATGCTAGAAGAAACGCTGATTATATCGAAGTCACAATTAGATAAACTATTCCAGAATTTGTAGCAGAAGGTTTTCAACTTCTGCTTCAAGTTCTTGTTTTGAACCTGTGTTCTCTAAAACAACATCACTTTTACTTTTTTTATCTTTTATACTCATTTGCTGATCAAGAATCTTATTTCCAATATCCTCGTCTGTTTTATCCCGCTCCATCAAGCGAGCAAGCTGAAGCTCACGAGGCGCGTAGGTGAGAATGATAAGATCTACTTTTGAGTGAAGGTTTCGCTCAAAAAGCAAAGGCACATCGTAGATATAAAAATCCTGACCACTGACTTTTGAACTAGCTTCCTTGAAAGCAGCAGGCAACCTTTCATAAATAAAATTTTCAACTTTCATTTTTGTGGACGGATTAGAGAAAACGAGTTCTCTTAATTTCTTGAAATCAATTTCATCATCACACCAAGCTTCAGGAAATTGATGTTGAATAAACTTTTTTGATTCATTTAGCTGATAAATAGATTTCACTAATTGATCAGCATCAATGATAGTGAGGCCTTTTTTTTCGAGGAGTTTAGTAACGGTACTTTTTCCCGTAGCAATTCCACCTGTCAGCGCAAGAATAGGTTTATCAAATTGATAAAGCCTATCCTGAGGCTCAAGTCTTATAAACTTCTTTTTGAGATTCATACCTTTTTGACTTTAACCCAATAATCTTCCAAAATTTCTTGCGGAGTATCTTCAACTCTTCTACCCGCAGATTTTGCCATATCTTCAACTTTTTGGAATCGCTTAATAAATTTCTTATTTGCATCCCGAAGACATTCTTCTGGATTTATATTCAGGTGGCGAGCGAGCTGGGCGACACTAAAAAGAAGGTCACCAATTTCCTCCCTTACTCTTTCCTGATTATAGCGACCTGTAGGTGGAAGTTCTTCCTTCACTTCCTGCCATTCTTCTTCAACTTTCATGACGACTTGCTGATAATCCTGCCAATCAAAATTCACTGTTGTCGATTTCTTTCCAATTTTATACGAGGATTCAAGGGCTGGTGCTTGCAAAAATTTATCGTCAATTGAATATTTTTTTTCGCCTTTTTCTATTTGTTTAATCCTATTCCAGTTTTCGACAACCTGATCAGGAGTGAGTGTCGTATTCTCGTCGCGATTAAAAACGTGTGGATGTCTTCGGATAAGCTTGTCCGCAAGTTTTTTTGCCGATGTTTCAAGAGAAAAACTGCCTGTCTCTTCACCCATTGTTGTATGTAGCAGCACCTGCATTAAAACGTCGCCAATTTCTTCTTCCATAAGCGTTGGATCTTTTCTTTCCACCGCATCGACGAATTCATAGGCCTCTTCAATCAGATATTTCAGTAGACTTGAATGGGTTTGCTCAAGATCCCAGGGACATCCCGTTTTTGGATGACGAAGGCTTTTAATGACCTCAATGCATCTTTCTAATTCAGGGTGTGACATGAAGACTCCTTATATTGCAGAAGATTTATCAAAAGGATAACATGCCCTTCATGAAGAAACATCCTTTCCTACAGGTAGACTGTCTTTCGACAGTAAAATTAAGCGCTGCCGAAAAAAAGAAACTTGATAAGTGGTTAGTAATGGCCAGCGTTGTCCTGGAGCATCTTTTTACAGAAAAAATCATTCCCTCAACTAAGCCTCATAGCCTCCAGGTATCCCTTTTGATTTGCGGGGATGCTAAAATCAAAGAATTAAATCGCCACCATCGCCAAAAAGACAAAATTACAGATGTTCTTTCATTTCCAGCGCAGGAAAACTTGCGTAAATCTAAATCTCAGATCCATCATCTCTTTCTGGGCGATCTCGCTATCTGCCACCAGCAAACCAAGCGTCAGGCAAAGGATTTTGACATAACTTATTTCGATGAGTTTATTCATCTCTTTTTTCACGGAGTCATTCATCTTTTAGGCTTTGACCATGAGGTCAGTGCAAAAGAAGAGAAGCTTATGCAAAAATGGGAAAAGATCGCGCTGGACAAATTTTCGAAAATTAAAAACGGATAAATTTCTATGAAAGTAAAACCTCTCCTACGTGGCCACTTTCACCAAGAAGCTTTCTTCATTGCAGTCGGCGCCTGCGCCATGCTTATCGCCAAAGCCGAGGAACAAACTCCTACCATCGCCACCATCATTTATTCTTTGGGGGTTTTGTTTCTCTTCGGCGTGAGCTCCCTCTATCACCGGATTACCTGGCAACCCGAGCCTCGCAAAATGATGAAGCGCCTCGACCACAGCGCGATTTATATCATGATTGCCGGAACCTTCACGCCGATTTGTCTCCTCGCCTTGAGAGATACTTCAGGAAAAAATTTACTTATCAGCATCTGGGTCGTGGCATTTCTCGGCGTCATGCAATCCCTCTTCTACGTCAATGCCCCAAAATGGCTAAGTGCCATTCTCTACATCATCGCCGGTTATTTGATTCTTCCGTTTGTGGGTGAATTGAAAACAAGTATTGGAGTAGGGAACTTAGTGCTGCTCGTGTGTGGCGGACTTTCGTATACAGTTGGTGCTGTTAGTTATGCGACGAAGAAGCCTGACTTTAAGCCGAGTGTTTTTGGGTATCATGAAGTCTTTCATATTTGGGTTGTGCTTGGGGCGCTTCTGCATTTTATTTTGGTTTATCATTTGTTGTAGGTTAGTTCGGTAAAAGTCGTTCTCAAGATTTTATTTCTACATTTCCTTTCTTGAGCTTCGAACGAGACGACCGCCATTCGCTTACGCGAATAACGGTCGTCATTGATTAGAGCGGGGTATAAAGCTCCGGACGAAGTTCATTTCTCTGTAAGCCCGATCCAATTAATGTCTGCGACTATTCGCAAAGCGAATGGTCGTGGACTAGTCCGTAGCAATCCAAAAGAATCAAAGTCTAAAAACATTAAGGACTACCTTTACCAGATAAAAAAAAGGGCTCCTTTCGGAGCCCTTCAATTTTTTAAAATCTTAAAGTAAAAATTAACGCTTTCTCTTCGCCGCTAACTCAAGCGCCATTTTCAAATTCAAACGGCCACCAGAAACGATCTTCCCAGAAAAATCTGGAACTTTCGTGACTGTATCCATGAGAATTTTCTTAACAGCCGTGTTCTTAAGTGTTGGGTAGTAACCCATAACCATAGCTGCTACGCCTGAAGCGTTTGGCGCCGCCATTGATGTACCAGAAGCCATTGAGTATTTGTTTCCGTTGATTGTTGAGTAAACGTTTGAGCCTGGAGAAGCAACGTCAACTGTGAGAGGACCGATGTTTGAGAAAGATGAAAGTCCACCGTTGCTCGTTGTAGATGCGATAACAAGAGTGTTGTCTGAATCAAAAGAAGCTGGGTATTTAGCGTCTACATCATTGTTGTGCCATGAGAACGGACCAGATGAATCGTTACCTGCAGAAACGACAACTAATACACCCTTTTTAGAAATTGTATTGATCGTGTCTCTTACAACCAGGCCGCCTTCGTTTTTAGCTTTACCGAAAGAGCAGTTGATGACTTTTGCACCCATCTTTGTAGCGTAAAGGAAACCTTCAACGATGTCTGAATCAAGTTCATCAGCAGCATCAGGAACAGTTCTGATTGCCATGATTTTTACGTTTGAAGCAACACCAGCAATACCAACACCGTTATTTTGAGTAGCAGCGATTGTTCCAGCAACGTGAGTTCCGTGCCAGTGTGATGCCATCGTGTTCATTGTCGCGCGGCCTTGAGCATCTCTTACGAGAGTGTTGATCCCGTGGATGTCATCGATGTAACCGTTATTGTCATCATCTTTTCCGTTAGCGCGAATTTCGCTTGAGTTTTCCCACATGATGTCTTTGAGATCTTCGTGATTATGGTCTACACCTGTATCAACGACGGCGACGATGATTTCTTTCGGAGCTTGAGCTGGAAGAGCTGCATAAGCACCAGTTACGTTAAGACCAGCTTTCTCATTGAACGCCCAAAGTTTTCCAACGTCAGGATCGTTAAACGATGTTGAGAAGTCGAAAGTTTGAAGCTTCTTTAAAAGAAGGCCTGAAACATCTAAAACTTCGTGCTTAGGCATTGTTCTTTTTGGAGCATAGAAATCTTTCTGAACGTATTCGATCGCCGGAGCAGAGGCAATAGTTGCCGCTAGTTTATCAGCATCTGAAGTCTTAACGAGGTAGAGACCATCGAAGATTCTTTTTGAACTTTTGATAAGAGGTGATTTAACCAGAGTTTCCCCGGCCTTCATCTTAATGAAAAGGTGATGGGGGTGGTAGCGGTTGTTTTCAGCGTGGGCAATGCCCATAACTGCGAAAAAACCCATTAAGAATCCAGTGCTTAGCGTGTTCATGACTATCTTTCCTTTAATGGAGTGAAACGGTTCGACGGCATACTATCTCCGGGTCCCACTCTGAGCAATTAAAAAGTTCTGTCATTTGAAGAGTTTATAGGTGTCTTTTTGGCCGCCACGGCTTTGACAGGGGGCTGTAAGGTTTACAGGCCAAGGGTAAGGGACTCAATTGCCTTGATACACTGCGTAAATCGAATGTCGATATTTTAGAGATAATTAAATGAACCAATATTCGGTATTTATCGCAGGCAGGTTACATGGTGCTTAGGACCCTTAAAAAAACGATGTTAGGAAGCTTGATACTAATGACTTCTGTTGGTCACACAGCTTCTGATTTTATTGAAGGACATTTGGGGGCCCTGAGCAATCAGGCAAATCAAAACGTAGGGAATGTTCCTGGTAATAGATACAACGCTGATTTTGTTTTTGATTATCACCGCAATGTTAATACGACTTATACTCGCGAGCTTGAAAGAAGGTTTACTGTTGCGGCCATGGTTAACGATCAAAGCTTAACGATGTATTCGCTTCAGGAAGCTTACATTGGCGGAAATCTTACATCTAAAGACAGTTTGAAATTTGGACGTCAAATACTTCCATGGTCACCAGTCGATAGCACTTGGGGCTTCGGAAAATTAAATAACCGTAGAAACTTTGATTACTTCACCCCCGGTCAGGAAGGTCTTATTGGTCTTGCTTACGAGCGAAAGTCTTCAAATGGTATGCGCTACCGAACGTTCCTTTCTGGCCTTTATATTCCCGAATCAAATCCTTCTTTAGATATTAATAAAAAAGACAGAACAATTACTTCACGCCATCCATGGTCAGATGCTCCGGCCACCAGGGCCAATGTTGATGGTATTGCAATGGATGTTAAATACGACGTAAATTACCCACAAATTAATGATGTTATTTATCGTTATACGGTTGGTGCCAATATCGGTTTTGAAAACAAGCACTGGGTGCTTGATAACTTCATCATGAGAAAACCTGAAAATGGAATAACTTCTGATGTAGAAGTGAACGTTGATTTCGTAACAAGAACTGTGAACGCTGAAATTGATCCGCGCTTTTATTACCACGACCTCTACGGTTCAAGTTTAAAATGGCGCAACCTTGATACTGAAGTTTATGTTTCTGCCATTGCCATCAGACCAAATGAATTTCCAGATGTTGATGAGCAAGTTCGTTACACCGAAATTAAATCAAAGAAGAGTCGCGAAGATTACGCTGGTTTCGGAGTTGTTAAATCAAACGATCTTTACACTGCGGCGTTTAACTATGTTGCTCGTTTAAGTCCATTTGATAGAAATAAAGAAGAATTGTCTCAGGACCCTCGCTGGAACCAAGCGTTGAATGTCTATCTTGCAAGAACAATCAATCGCCACCTGAGTATTTCTGGTGATGTTAAGTTTGATATGTTAACGACTGATAGATTAGTGATGGTTCGCGGTAATTACAAAGTTTCAAAAGAATTGTTAATGAATTTTGGCGTTAATATGATCGGAACTCCAGCAGACGGGAAGTCTTTTTGGTCTCCATATACAAATAACGACTCTATCTATGGTGGGTTAAGATATGTTTTCTAATCTTAAAATGCTTGTCCCTTTTTTAATCATGACATTAACTCTTAGCGGATGTGGTGATTTAATAGGCACAAAAGCCATTAAGCAAGAACTTGGTGGCTCTCAATTTGAAGTTAACTGTGAACTCGATATGAACAAGTTCTCTGAGATCATGAATCAGAACATTAGTTCTCAGATTCGATGCCTCGGCGAAAACTTAAACCTTTTTATTCGTATCGTTAATTCCGGAAAACCTGGTTACCTATCTCGAGTTCAGCTCGAGAGATACCTGGCAGACTTCAGACCTGAGGTAAAACCAGAAGTCGTAAAAGCTCTTGGTTCAGTCTTTAATATCGGACACCTCATCACTGGTGAAGATCCAAATTTTATTTCAAAAGAAACGATCGATAAAGTCATTAACTTTGCTTTGGTTTTTAATCAGGAAGCAGCTCTTAACTTTGGGCCTATCTTTCAAAATGAATCTCCATCATCTTATAATTTACATTTGAATCACCGTGAACGCGTGACTGTCGCAAACAAAGCGATCATCCAGGCACTCCGTACAATTTTTAACCCAAATCGTAACGGGCAGATTCACAAACTCAACATTATTGAACTCCTCGAAAGTTTCTCAACTGAGCCCAACCGTCATCAAGTTGAAAAAGCGAAGAAGGTACTCTTTCTCAAAAAAGTTCTGTTTGGCGGGGAAAATGAAGTCATCACTCACATAGAGCTTGAAAAACTTATTTTGAATTTTGATCACTTGCTTTTGATCGGTCTTGATATCACTCGTTACAGCTATATTACTTTAAGCCAGGAAACGACTCTTCAGCTTCTAAAACGAGACACAAATGATCTATATGACATAATTAATCAAGGAAACCTAAACAACAGAGACACTGAAACTCTTTTCACTATAAACGAAGCTATTGAAGCAGTTAAATTATTCATTTCAGAAGATGAGTTTGATATCAATAAGTACAAAGTTCTTATCGGAGAGATCAAAAAAATCGCCATGAAAGGTAATGCTGCTGATGTGAAAGGTGTAGAACTAAAAAACCTTTTTACGCATGCTAAATCAGTTCTCCTAAGTGGAACTGTCTTTCACCGCATCTATGATAAATTCAAAGATCAGTTGAAGCGTCCAGGCCCCGTTGACATCGATTTTAGTGAGTACCGTTACACCTATCCTGAGCACCAAAATGAGCTTGATCAGTTCGAAAGAATTGTTAAGAAGTATCGTTTCATGAAGGGAGCTGAACAGCGTTTTCTCCCGGATAATACGCCTTTTTGGTTCACACTTCCGACTCCATTTTATACAAAAGAGTACAAACGTAATGCGGATGCGGTTTTTGAAACAGCTCTCTTTGAGTACGGCCTAAAACTTGTGTTCTCGACTTTTGGTAGTCCAAGTCCAAATGGTGATGCTGTTGGGGGCTTTTCAATTAATAAAGATCAAATGCAAAAGCTTGTCATAAAGTTTGAAAATGAGTTAATTGACCTCGATCTTTTAACTCCACAGCGCGCCATTAGTACGGCTGATAATATCTCGCTCCTCGGATCACTCTTCCAGTATCAATCAGATCAGAACAAAGTCATGGATGTGAATGAAGCCACTGAATTTGGGACTACACTTTTCTCATCCTTAAACGTTGCAGAGTCTCTTCATGCATCAATGAAAGCAGAAAACTGTGCAGTTGATAAATTCGATAGAATTGACCCTGCTTGTTTTAAGAAATTTTTCTGGAAAGGTCTTTGTACTGAGTATCGTCAGTACTATCCACTCATGTTTCAGTCGGTAGATGCTCCTGCTAAATGTGAAGACTTTGTTATTACCGAGAAGAACGCTGCCACTTATGAGCGTGCGAGACAACTTCTTGATCGTTCAACTTTAGCGGCCCGGACTTGTAATCAGTTCACCGATAGCGGTAAAGAGGAAATTCCTTACTCTGTAGGTGACATGATGACTATCGTCCTTGCAATGATCCACGTTGAAACAACTATTCTTCGTTGGGATATTAATGGGAATAACTTCATGGATCCAAACGAAGTGATTAATGCTTACTCAATTTATTCTCCGGCACTAGATGGATTCCTTGAAGATAAGAGTCCGATCATTAAGAAGTTTAAAAAACAAATTTACCAGTACATGATTAAGTACGAAAAAGTCCCAGATGAAAAAGATTTTGGAAGCATCTTGAAATTTGTTAAATTCCTTTTAAGCTTCAACAAAAAAGCACCTGCTGACAGAAAAACAATCGCTTCAATTTTAGTGGCGATTGGTGACGAAAATGCAAAAATCGCCACTGGTCCAGTGTTTGATTGTAATCTCCTTCGTAATCCTGACGCTATCCCTCGCGATCCTCAGCCCCTTTATCCGGCGGTTGATACGAGACAGGATTTCAGCTCGATTCTTTCTCCTTATTTACACCTAGCAGATTAATTCCAGGAGTTCTTACTCATCTCGGGTAAGAACTCTCTTTTCAAAGTTCCAATCAGTTTGTTACAGTGACAGCTTCCAAAGGCCATTTATGGATGACTCACTGTTTCTAAAACTGTCAGATCTAAAATCTCAATTCGACGAGATAAAGGCGACTCTTGAGACTATTCGGAGGTCACTTTGACGTCGATCGAAAGAAAAATCGACTAAGAGAGATCACGGAACTTGAGGCGCTAGACGGCTTCTGGAATGATTCGGCCAACGCAACCAAAATCCAAAAAGAACGCTCCCTGATTGAAGATGTCATCAAGCTCTACACCAATATTAAATCATTGTCCGATGACTTCGAAGTATTGTCAGAAATGAGTGCAGACGGTGATTTGGCGTCTGCTAAGGAAGCATTGGAACTTTTTCCAAAGCTCGAGCAAGCGATGTCTGAAGCTGAAAAGAAAGCTCTTCTTGCTGGTGAGACGGATCCCAACAACGCGATCGTGACTGTTAACGCCGGAGCAGGCGGAACCGAGTCCTGCGATTGGGCGGGCATGCTTCTTCGTATGGTTACTCGTTGGTGTGAGCAAAAAGGTTTTAAAGCAACGGTTACAGATTTTCAGTATGGTGATTCGGCCGGCATTAAGTCAGCAACACTTCTCGTGAATGGCAATTATGCCTACGGATTATTAAAATCAGAGATTGGTGTTCATCGTTTGGTGCGGATTTCTCCTTTTGATTCAAACGCCAGAAGGCACACTTCATTTGCATCTATTTTTGTTAGTGCTGAAGTCGATGACACGATTGAAATTGAAGTGCTTGATAAAGATCTCCGAGTGGATGTTTACCGTTCAGGTGGAGCTGGTGGGCAGTCTGTTAACACCGCTGATTCTGCTGTACGCTTAACCCACTTTCCAACTGGCATCGTGGTTGCCTGCCAAAATGAAAGATCGCAAATTCAGAATAGAGCTATGGCGATGAAAATTTTAAAGTCGCGTCTTTATGATTACGAATTGAAAAAGCGTCAGGAAGCCCAGGATAAAATAGAAAATTCTAAAAAAGATAATTCCTGGGGTTCACAGATTCGCTCATATGTTCTTCACCCTTATAAATTAGTGAAAGACCACAGAAATGGATTTACCTCTTCACAGGCAGAAACTGTGCTCGATGGTGACCTCGATGATTTTATGAAAGCATTCCTTCAGTGGAAGTCACTGGGCGGAGTCGTACAAGATACAGGGGCAGATGATCTATGAATGATGACAAATTAACCACCTCGGGGAAAATGATGAAAGACAAACACGTACGCCGCTGGACAGAACTCTTTCCGGAACAAATGGAAGTTCGTCTGGATAAACGTAAAAAGCTCGAAGACTCTGGTTCTAACCCATATAAGAATGGTTACAAGCCCAATACAACTTTCAAGTATCTGACTGAGAAGTACGGTGAGAAAACAAAAGAAGAAATTGTTGAAACTCCAGTTTTTAAAGTCGCTGGTCGTGTGATGATGGTGCGCGATTTCGGAAAAGCTGCCTTCCTGCAATGTGATGACGGTACTTCTCGCTTCCAGTTATATGTAAAAAAAGAAATAACTACTGAAAAGGGTTTCGCTGAATATAAACTTTTGGATTACGGCGATATCGTCTATGCCGAGGGTGATATTTTCAAAACGATGAAGGGCGAGCTCGCCATGAACGTTAAGGAATTTACAATCCTCACGAAATCGATTCGTCCTTTACCGGAAAAATTTCATGGTTTGACAGATGCGGAACTTCGTTATCGCATGCGCTACGTAGATATGATCATGGATCCAGAAGTCCGCGCAAAACTAAAAATGCGCTCAGAGATCATTCGTTTTATCCGAGAATATTTTTATAAGAACGATTTTCTAGAAGTAGAAACGCCGATGATGCATTCTGTGGCCGGCGGTGCTGCTGCAAAACCTTTTAATACTCATCACAATGCCCTCAATATGGAACTTTTCATGCGAATTGCACCTGAGCTTCATTTGAAACGCTTAATCGTTGGTGGTTATAATAAAGTTTTTGAGATGAACCGTTGTTTTAGAAACGAAGGGCTCTCGCTTAAACACAATCCCGAATTTACGTCGATTGAATTTTACTGGGCGTATGCTACTTATCATGACCTTATGGATTTCACTGAGGAGCTCATCTCCGGAATCGCCACTCACGTTATCAAATCTGAAGTCGTAAAATTTGGTGAGCACGAAATTAATCTTAAAGGTCCCTATGCCCGTCTTAATATGCGTGAAGCGGTAGCAAAGTATACTCATTCTACAATGGATCAGGTTAATGATCGCTCTCATCTTCTTGGATTACTCAAAGATGTTGATCAGGACCCTAAAAAAGTCCATGCTCTTTCATGGGGTCGACTCCTTGTGCTTGCGTTTGAAGAATTAGTTGAAGCAAAACTTATACAGCCGACTTTTATTACTGAGTATCCAACAGAAGTTTCGCCACTTTCTCGCCGCAACGATGAGAATCCAGATTTTGTTGATCGCTTTGAGTTTTTCATGAATGGTTGGGAAGTCGGGAATGCGTTCTCAGAGCTTAACAATCCCACTGATCAACTAGATCGTTTTGCTGATCAGGCGATGATGAAAGAAGCAGGGGATGACGAAGCTTCAGAAGTTGATTATGACTTCGTTAGAGCTCTTGAGTATGGAATGCCTCCGACTGCTGGTCAGGGTATTGGTATCGATCGTCTAGTCATGATCTTAACCGATAGTGCAACCATCAGAGACGTGATTCTTTTTCCATTACTTAAGAAAGAACAATTCTTTTCAGAAGAAGAATGAAGTCTTATCTCTCTATCTTAAAAATCGTTTTACATGGTCGCTCCTCAGGAAAAATTCTGTTGGCGACCATTTTTAGTTTCACTTTCTCTATTGCTGTTATTCTTTGCACCTTTGGACTCATGGATGGTTTTGATCATCTTTTAAAGTCAGGCCTGCGCCACTCTTCAGGTGATATTTTGGTGACCAGCCGTCGTGGTTTTTTCATTATGTCTCCTGAATTGCAAAATAAAATATCTGTTGTGACCCCACTGGCAGTTGCTCCCGTGATTCAAACAGAAGCTTTTGCTTTGCATGGAGATGTGAGTAAAGGGGTCCTCGTCCGGGGAATAGAAGGTGAAAATTTTTCAGCCGCTACTGGATTAAAAGTTTCAGTTCCATCCGGTGGAGTTGTCATTGGAGAAGAACTTGCTAAGCAGCTTAAAGCAAAAATAGGGAGCTCCATTGCTCTGACTTTTGGTCGTGGCAACGATTCAGGTGCCGCACTTCCAATGATTCAGATTTTTACTGTGAGCGGAGTTGTAAAGCACGGTATCTATCAAAAAGATCTGCGCTTCATTTATCTTAATCGAAATGATTTAGCCGAGCTTATGGAACTGGGAGACAAGGTCAACCTTGTTATTCTTGCGACTGAAGAAATTAATCGTCCCCTCGAAAATCTTGATTCAATCCGAACAGATCAACAGAGGCTTCGACAGGAATTTGATTCTGAATTTCTTATTCGCCCGTTTTGGAATGAGTATGACTTTTTAATTGAAGCTGTGAAAGTCGAAAAATTTTCAATCTCACTTATTCTTCAGCTTATCGTTGTTGTCGCTGTTTTTAATATTATTGCTTTCGTTATTTATATTATGGAAAAGAAAGCGCAGGATTTTTTCTTTCTGCGTGCTGTGGGGCTTTCACTTTCAAGCCTTAATCAATTCTGGTTTGCTTCAGTCATTATCATCTGGAGTGTTTCTTGTGTCGGCGCTCATTTATTATCCATCTTGTTTAACTGGTGCTTAGGGAACGTATCATTCCTTCAAATCCCTGGTGAGATTTATGTTTTATCCAGCCTCAATATCAGGCTAGATACGATGGCGTATGTAACTGTTTATGGGGTAGCCTTATTATGGATCCTCATGGCAACTTTCATTGGTTACATGAGATTGAAGCGAAGACCTATCATCCAGGGTTTACGTCAGGAGTTTAGTTCATGAGTTTTATCAGCCTCGAAAATGTTGAGAAATCATTTGGAAAGACCAAAGTCCTGCGTGGAATAAATTTGGAAATTCAGGATAAAGAATTGCTCGCTATCCGGGGGGCCTCTGGCTCTGGTAAATCAACGCTTCTTTATTTATTGGGAGGTCTTGATAATCCGACCTCTGGCAAAGTGATGATCGACGGAAAGAACCTTACATCTATGGGTGATGATGGACTCGCTCATTTTCGAAACTCGTATGTGGGGTTTGTTTTTCAGTTTCATTTTCTTCTTCCCTCGATGACATGCAGAGACAATATTTTACTTCCCGCCAGAATCGGTGGGCGTGAGACAAAAAAAGTTGAAACTGATACTGAAGAACTAGCTAAAATTCTTGGAGTTACTCATTGTTTAACAAAATTTCCTTTCGAAATCTCAGGTGGGGAGCAGCAACGCATTAACATCATTCGAGCTTTGTCTTTAAGGCCTAAAATGCTTCTTTGTGATGAGCCTACAGGGAATTTGGATTCAAAAAATTCAGAAAAAGTGACCACTCTTTTGAAAAATCTTGCAGCAGATTTTGGTGCCACTTTGATGGTTGTGACTCATGATGATAAGGTGGCCTCTTTCTTTCCCCGCAAAATAGTCATTGAAGATGGTCAGATAATTGGTTAATATTTCCGACTGCAAATAAAATTAATTACATAGCTTCTCGCGTTAAGGATTTCTGGGTTGAAAAAAGCGCCACTGTTTTTTTTATTTTTCTATTTTTTGATCGGGCTTCAATCTGCTTTTGCTCAAGAAATTATCGGACCGATCAAGGAAATGTTCCGGGTCGATTCCATCGAATTTACCGGCAACCGAAAAGTTGAATCGGAAGCGATTGCTGAAAAGCTTGGGACTCGCATCGACATGATGCTTGATAACTACCTTTTAAGAAAAGATCTCTCCCGTATTTATGAAATGAAGTACTTCGAAGAAGTTGAAGCTTTTCATAAAATGAGCGGCGATAAAAATATCCTCCTCTTTAAACTCAAAGAAAAACCGATCATCAGTAAAATCACTTTTAGTGGTAACGATGAAATCAATGACGATGACTTAAAAGAGCAGATTAAAACCAAAGAATTCAACATTCTTGACATCTCGACGTTAAAAAATGATGTCCTTCTTTTGCAGAAGCACTACGAAGAGAAAGGTTATTTTTTAGCCCTTGCTAGTTACACTCTTGCCGATAATCAAAATGGATCGGTGGAGGTAAAGTTTAAGATTAAAGAGTGGGACAAAGTGAGAGTGAAAAAAATCACTTTCCTTGGGAACAAAGCTCTCCCAGATGAAGAACTTAAAAACTTTATGCAGACCCGAGAAGAATCTTATTTCTCTTTCTTGTCTGGCTCAGGCAATTTCAAAGAGATTAATTTTCAAACGGACGTAGAACGACTTAAGTACTTTTACAAAACCCGTGGTTATTTGCAGGTCAATATTCAGAATCCTGAAGTGACAGCTTCAGAGGATAAGAAGTGGATTTTTATTACTGTTCGCATGCAGGAAGGTCCACAATTTACCGTTAACAACATTTCTTTTAATGGAGAACTACTCTTCACTGAAAGTGAAATGATGGAAAAACTTAAACTCAAATCCGGTGATATCTACAACGAAGAAAATCTTCGTCTTGATATTCAAACTTTAACTGAAATGTACCAGGATAAAGGGTACGCTTTCGCCAACGTTCTTCGTACTTTGGAAGTTGTTCCTGGTGAAAATAAAGTTGATGTCATTTTTTCTTTCGAGAAAGGTGTGATTGCTTACTACGGTAAGATCATCATGAAGGGAAATACCAAAACCCGCGATAAAGTTATTCGACGCGAGTTAAAAATTCACGAAGGCGAAATGTATTCGGGCTCGAAGCTCAGACAATCAAAAGAAAATGTAAACCGTCTTGGATTCTTCCAGCCTGAAAGTGTTGTTTTCAATACGATCACTCGTAAAGGCACAGATAATATTCTGGATGTTGAGATTTCCATTAAAGAGCGTCCCACAGGACAAATCTCTCTTGGTGCTGGTTACTCAACTGCGACTCAAGGATTTGTTCAAGCATCTGTCGCTCAAAATAACTTCCGTGGTCTTGGCCAGAATATCAATATGAACTTGTCTTATTCAAACAGACAGCAAATCTACAACCTTGGTTTCACCGAGCCATACCTTCTCGATACTAAATGGACGGCGGGTGCGGATTACTACCAAACAGTATCGTTTTTCATTCGTTCATTTGCTTACCGTAAACACGGGGGAGATGTTCGAGTTGGTCACCCCATCTTTGAGTACACCCGTCTCTTCCTCACTTACCGTTACGAAGATAACAAAGTTCAGGATGTTATTAACGACGGTATTAAAGAGAAAGTTGAAAACGGCTCATCATCATCGATTCAAGCATCCGTTATTCGCGACAAACGAAACAATATTTTTGAACCTTCGAGCGGTTACTATGCATCAAGTTCACTCGAGTACACTGGTCTCGGCGGAACAATGCGCTGGATGAAAGCTGAACTTGAAGGTCGCTATTATCGTCCGATCATTGGTGATCTTGTTCTCCGGTCTCGCTTTAATGCGGCCCAGTTATTTAAGACGACGAATCGAGATATTCCACGCGTAGAGAAATTTTCTATGGGTGGTGCAAGAAACATGCGTGGATTCAACCTAGAAGATATCGGACCGATTCGTAAAGCTCGTAACACTGAAACTGGTCTACTTGAAGACTTCAACTTCGGTGGATTATTCAGTCTATTGGGAACTCTTGAATTCGAGCATCCACTCATTAAAGAAGCAGGACTAAAATGGGTTGTTTTCTACGATGCAGGTAACGTTTATGAAACGCGCCTCGGTGAAAACCAAAACTTTGCTTTGCGAAGTAACTACGGTTTTGGATTCCGTTGGTTCTCACCCATTGGTGTATTGCGATTTGAATTTGGTTTCCCGATCAACCCTCGTGAGAGCGAAGCATCGAACCAGTTCAATTTTGACATAGGACAATTATTCTAAACAATGTTATTGTTTGCCCTCATAGGAGACTTATATGAAACTTATTTTTGGCGTATTGCTTTTAACTTTCAGCTTTTCATCATTCTCTGCAGTACTTGTAGGACTTGTTGATATTCAGAAAATCATCACAACTATCAAAGAAGGAAAGGGAGTCCAGAAGACTCTTGAGAAATCTTTCAATGATAAAAAAGCAGTTCTAAAAAAAGAAGAAGATAAAATTAAGAAAGCTCAGGAAGACTATAAAAAGCAATCGATGGTCCTTGCTGAAGCCGCTCGTGCTAATAAAGAGCGTGAAATGCAAGACATGATGATGAAGCTCCAGAATAAGACAATGGAGTTCCAGCGAGATATTCAGAAAATGGAACAGGATATGAAAAAGCCTATTCTAGAAAAACTTCGTCCTATTATCGATGAAGTTTCTAAAGCTAACGCTGTTGCGATGACTTTCGAACTTTCTGCAGCTCCAATTGTTTATGCTGAATCAAAAAAAGATTTAACTGAAGACGTCATTAAAGCTTACGATAAAAAACATCCGGGGAAATAATTCCGGTTGAGGAGTAGCTAGTGAAGCTCCATGAATTAGCCAAAATAGATACAAGTTTAAAGCTTGTAAAGAATAGTGAGTGGCCAGAAGAAATTCTGGCCATTTCTGCGTTAGATGGTCTCTCCGAATGCAGCATGGTCTTCATCAAGAATGCCAAGTTTTTAGAAAAATTTCGCCCCAATATTCAGAAAGCGGTTTTACTTAAAATCGGTGCAATCGTTGATGAGAAATTCTTCAACATGGTCAACGCTGAATTAAAAGCTGAGATAGATAAACTTCCCTGGATTATCACTTCTTCCAACGTTGCTCTCTCCCTGACCACACTTTCAAAACCTTTCTATGAAAGAAAAATGAATGGAGTGAATACCCAAGTCGATGGGCGACAAATGGGAACGGTTGATATTGATCCAACTGCGTATATTGCGCAAAATGTTTTTATTGGTGAGCATGTTAAAATCGGTGCAGGTGTCGAAATCATGCCTGGGACAGTGATTCTTCCTCACACAGAAATTGGCGATCATACAAAAATTTATCCAAACGTAAGCATCTACCCATTCAGTAAGATTGGTAAGAATTGCAGAATTCATGCGGGTACAGTTATCGGATCTGATGGGTTTGGTTACACCTTTCATCAAGGCCACCACACTAAGATTTGGCACATGGGTGGAGTTATTATTCACGACGACGTTGAGATGGGGTCAAACTGTACGGTCGATGCTGGAACATTTTCTCCAACCATCATTGGTTCAGGTTGTCGTCTTGATAACATGGTTCACATCGCTCACAACGTAAAACTTGGCCGCGGTTGTATTCTTTGCGGTCAAGTAGGTATCGCTGGTAGTGCTATTCTCGATGACTACGTTGTTCTTGGTGGAAGAGCTGCTGTGGGCCCTGATTCGCATCTTGGTATGGGAACTCAGGTTGCCGGTGGAGCGAAAGTTAATGAAGCTGCCGTCTGGCCAGCGGGTTCAAAACTTGGTGGGCACCCGGCGAAAGATCTTAAAGAGTGGATGAAGGGTGTTGCCTGGGTTCGCAAGATGTCTCTAAAGGAATAATCATAAGGAGTTGGTATGTTGCTCGATAAAAAACAAGTCATGGAATTTCTCCCTCACAGAGATCCATTTCTTTTTATTGATACAGTAAAATCTGTCAGCCTTCCTGAATCTCTTAAGGGTCAGACAGGACCTTTTACTCCTCAGCAAATGATCGGTGGAAAAAGCATCTGTACATTTAAAGTTGATCATTCAGTTAAAGTCCTTGAAGGACATTTTCCTGGTTACCCAATTCTTCCAGGAGTTGTGCAAGTTGAAATGATGGCGCAAGCCGCTTCTTTTCTTGTGATTCATTGTCTGATTAAACCCATTGAGGAGGCGAAACTTGATGTTCAACTCCTTGGTGTTGATTCAGCTAGATTTAGAAAACCAGTTATTCCTCCAATGGATCTTGAAATCCACGCAACTCTCAATAAAGTCAGAGGACCTATCCAGATGTACGAATGTGAACTTTACTCAAATGGTGAGTTAATTGCACAAACGAGTGTGATGGCGTCTCTAAAAATTTCATATAAATAAAGCGAGTATCTATGTCTAAAAATTATCATGCCCATCCAATGTCTTTCGTTCACCCAGAAGCAAAAATTGGCGCAAACGTACAAATTGGTCCGTTTTGCGTGATTGGCGCAAATGTAGAAATAAGTGATGATTGTATTCTTCACTCAAATGTCGTGATCGAAGGTCACACCAAGATCGGGAAAGGAAATAAGTTTTTCCAGTTCGGTTCAATTGGTGCCCCTCCACAAGATAATTCCTACAAAAATGAGCCAACTGAAACTTTGATTGGTGATAATAATACTTTCCGTGAATACGTTTCCATTCACCGAGGAACTACAAAACAAGATAACAAGACCATCATTGGCTCAAACTCATTGTTCATGGCCTACTGTCATATTGCTCACGACTGTACACTCGGTAACAACATTACTTTCGCAAACTCCGTGAACCTCGCTGGTCACGTGAATATCGGAGATAGAGTTATAATTGGTGGTAACACAGGTATTTCTCAATTCGTGACTTTAGGTAAAGGTGCTTACATCGGCGGTGCCTCAGGGATTGACCGCGATATTCCAAATTTCTGCACTGC
The DNA here is from genome assembly GCA_040399915.1 of Bacteriovoracaceae bacterium. GTDB lineage: Bacteria > Bdellovibrionota > Bacteriovoracia > Bacteriovoracales > Bacteriovoracaceae > Peredibacter. The sequence continues at coordinate 487,851 of JBBARE010000001.1, read as the reverse complement.
CTATGGTAACCGTGTTCGTCTTAAAGGCATCAATATCATTGGTCTTAAACGTCAGGGCCACAGCAAAGAAATCGTTTCAGAGGTTGTGGACTTCTATCGCACGATGGAAGCATCTGCTCTTGCTCCACGAGCTTTCGTTTCTCATACAGAGCTTATGGAAGAGTTTAAAGACAATCTTGTTGTTCAGGAAATTGCATCCTTTATTAAAAAATCAGAAATCGGTATTGCACCGTTTATGGCGAGTTAATTATGAATAAAGTTCGTGTTGCTGTTATAGGCTATGGTCACTTAGGTAAATGGCATTGTCAGAAAGTAGATGCTCATAAAGATGTGGCGGAATTTGTCGCAATTGTAGAGAAATTTCCAGCTGGCCAGGACGCTGCTCGTGCTAACCATCCTGGTGTGAGAATCGTAAGTGATATTAAAGAAGTGATGAGTGATATAGATGCAGCTTTTATTGTTGCTCCGACTTCTGTTCACTTTGATCTTGTTAAAACTCTTCTTGATAACAATAAGCATGTTTTCTGCGAAAAGCCTGTTTGCTCAAATGATGATGAGGCCAACAAATTAAAAGAAATTGCCGCTGACAAAAAAGTTGTTATTCAAGTGGGTCACTCAGAGCGTTTTCATGAAGCTTGGGACAAACTCCGCGAAAAATTCCAATCTTTGCCTACTCCATATACTGTCAGAATTAATCGTGTTGCCCCTTTTAAGGGTAGAGCGACTGATGTTGATGTGGTTCAGGATTTGGCAATTCATGATCTCGATCTAATTTCATTTCTTTTTAAGCAAAAGCCTCTGACTGTTAATGCCCACGGATATAAAATCAGAACAGACAAGTGGGATCATGCCAGCATCTATCTTCAGATGGAAAATAAGTGTGATGCTCTTATTGTTGTCGGAAGGAATGCCGCTAAAGAAGTTCGTGATCTTGAAGTTATCTCAAAAGACGGTATGGTTTCAGTTGATCTCTTTGCGAATAAAATTTTTGAAGCCACAAGTTCCAAATTCTCTGACGATACATTTGTTAAAGAAGAATCTTATGGAAAACGCGATCATCTTTTTCTTGAGCATAAACATTTCTACGATGCCGTTTTAAATAACAAACAAGCGATCATTGGTTTAAAAGATGGTCTCAATGCAGTTCACTTAGTTGATTGTACTTTGAAGTCCATGGATACGCACATTGCTGTCCCGGTGAAGCTTGTGGGGCAAACCATTGGCTAGTTGCCTGCTAATCGCTGGTGAAAAATCTGGCGAAGAGCATGCCATGAGTTTTTTGGTGGAGCTTACAAAACTTTGTCCTGAAGTGAAGTTTTACGGCGTAGGGGGAGATGATATGAAAGCCCAAGGGATGGAGCTTCTCTATCACCTGAGAGATTTCTCCAGCATGGGTTTTTCTGAAGTCATTTATAAAATCCCTTTTTATTTTAACGCCCTCAAAAAACTTGAAGATGAAGTTGTGAAACGCGGAACTAAGACTGCTATCCTCGTTGATTTTCAAGATTTTAACATGCGTCTTGCTGCGAGATTAAAAAAACGTGGCATTAAAGTTCTCTATTACGTCGCTCCTCAGGCGTGGGCGTGGAAGCCTCATAGAGCGGCCGCTCTCTCTCAAAATACCCAAACTCTCTTTACCATTCTTCCTTTTGAGAAAGAGTGGTTTAGTGAGCGCGGTGTAAAGCAAATTCGCTCTATTCCTCATCCACTCATGCTGACTTATAAAAATGAATTAAAAGATATCCCGGTTAAGCCTTTTGGGAGTTGGAATAAGACGTTGAAAATACTTCTTCTGCCTGGCAGCCGTAAATTTGAAATTTATAATTTATTGCCCGAATTTATTGCGGCCGTAAAACTATTAAAAAAGTCGATGCAAGTTGAAGTGCATCTGGTGAAAGTGAATCACATTGACCAGGGCTTCTATGATCTTTTTAAAAATGAGATCGATGTTTGGTATGAGTCACCTGAACTCACGAAAGCAATGAGAGAATGCCATTTTTCTATTGCAGCCAGTGGAACAGTGACTTTAAGTACAGGGCTTTTTGAGTTGCCTACCGTGGTTTGTTACAAGGCGAGCTTACTTAATGAGTTCATCTTTTATAGCATTGTGAAATATAGCGGACCTATTTCTTTAACAAATATTATTCATAAGAAGATTGTTTTCCCTGAATTTACTCAAAACATGGTGGATCCAGGCCGCATAGCTTCCCTAATTAAGTCTTGGACTCTGAACGAAAGTCTCTATAATGAACTTAAGTCCACATTGAAAGAAACGAAGCACCTTCTGTCCGGAGAAGATTTTTCGGTTCCAGAATATATGGCACAGGTTATTCATGAATGATTCTCTTCAAAAAAATCGTGTACGCTTAAAGTCTTTGCTCAAAGGAACGGCCTTTACTCCTTTAAGTTTTGCCTGGGAGTGGGTCTATCGAATTCGTCGCTCATTTTATGAGTATGGAGTTCTCAAAAAGAATACTTTCAAAGTGCCGGTCATTTCGGTGGGTAATTTATCCTTCGGTGGAACTGGTAAAACTCCAACAATCGTCTGGCTCGCAGATTGGCTGATTGAAAAGGGACTGACTCCGGTGGTTCTCACTCGCGGCTATAAAGGGCAGCTTGAACACTCGTCCGGTTTATTAAAATCCGGCCAGAAGTTTCGCTTAAATCCATTTGACTATGGTGATGAGCCACTGATGATTTCAAACAAGATGAAAAAAGGTGCAGTGATCGTTGGAAAGAAACGTGCTAAAAATCTTTTGAAGTATTTTGCTGAAGTTAAACCTGATGTTGTTCTTTTAGATGATGGCTTCCAGCATCTTGAGATTTTTCGCTCTTACAATATTGTTCTTTTTGATGCCACCATGGCGCTTAATCTTTATAAAGTGGCGCCTATGGGTTATTTGCGCGAAGGTCTTTCTGCCCTGAAAGACGCGGATGCGATTATAATCTCTCGTGCAGATATGGTGACTGAAGAAAAACTTGGTAAGCTAGTTGCCACAATCTCTGAACACTTTCATCACCGACCACCACTTTCTCTGACTCGTTACCAACCTCTTGGTGTTTTCGATGTTCACGACAAATATATTTTTTCAATACATGAGCTAAAAGGTTTGAAAGCGATTGCTGTCACCGCTATTGCTTCTCCTGATTCTTTTTATAAATACCTAGAGACATTTGGCGTAGATATTACTGAGAAGGTGAGCTTTCCTGACCACTATTTCTTCAGTCCCGAGGACGTAAACGAGCTTCTCATCAAAGCTTCACAGCAATCTGCCATCATTCTTTGTTCCGAAAAGGATATGGTTAAGATGAAGCGCGTCTCCCTCGACAGCCGTATACTGTTCACTAAGGTAAAAGTTGAGTTCATGAGTGGGGAAAGCGAGCTTCTTCAGGGCTTAAGCAAAGTTCTCCGGCTTGATTCTTCGGTCCAGTAACCTACAATCATATTAAGTATTTACGAAGGATGATTGGTGAAAAGACTGCTGTTGTGCTTATTTATAATTTCCGGTTGTTCAAGTTGGAAAACTAAAGACTTCTTAAAGGATTTAGACAGGCCTTCAGAAGAAGTGCAACCACAAGTTGCAACCACTAAAAAAGAAGAAAAGATCCTTGAAAAATTTGAAGTCCTACCAGTTGATAAAGCAAAAATTGAAGAAAAGAAAGAAGAAGTAAAAGTCGTAAAAAAAGTTATGCAAAAAAAAGATGGCAAGACAGTCGTTAAAATTGAACCTGCTCCATCGAAGATACTTGCACCAACAGTCAAAAATCTTCCCAAAGATTATCCAGCTGAATTAGTAAAGGCGAACGAAAAAGCAAAAAAAGTCTGGGATCTCTACAAATCAAATCATTTCGTGGATGAAAAAGTTTATCTCGATATTCACTACCTCGGTATGACTGTGGGGAAGATAATGGTGCTTAATAAGGGTAAGAAAATGATCGACGATAAAGAAGTGTGGCATCTTCACGCTCGCTTTAAGTCAGCACCTTTTTACTCAAATATCTACGAGCTAGATGATACGGTTGATACTTACGTCACGACTGATCAGTTTTTATCAAGTCGCTACAGTCTCATACAACGTGAATCAAAGCAGGATGTGGATGATCTCCAATTGCATGATCGAGATCAGTTTAAGACATTTTGGTTTTATCATCAGAAAAAATCAAACGGCGCCATTAAAGATAAAAAAATCGAGAAGCCTATTCCTTACTTTAGTATCGATCCCTTCTCTGTTCTTTTTTTCTATCAGGGTTTACCTTTAAAAAATAAAGATATTTACGAAATTCCGATTGTTAACAAAGGTAAAACGCTCATCTTAAGATCTGAAGTCGAAGGAAGAGAAGTCATCGAAACAGCGAAAGGTTCTAAAAAAGCAATTCGCCTTCATGCAACGACTAAGTACACAGGTGAAACATTAAAGTCCGGGGACCTTTATTTTTGGTTCAGTGATGATAATCGTCGAACACTTCTTAAAGCTCAGGCAAAAATTAAAATCGGTTCAGTGACGGCCGACCTCGTGGAAAAATAATGCGGGAAAAGGTTCGTCTCTCCGATTTAACTGTACTCTACGTCTGCCTGACAGATGAGTGGTCGACTATCGAGCGTCGATGTATTTCTGATGCCAGTTACTTTAGAAATATAGGTGGGGCGTCTTTCATTCTTTGTTACGAGAAGTCTTTAGTTGATCGGGAAGCCGAGAAGGAAGACATACCACGCCTTTATTTTCCAAACGAACTATCTGGCTGGCGCAAGAAACTAAATTTCTATTTTCAGATTCAACATATCCTACAAAAACAACAAATCGATATCATTCATTCTTATAACTATGATTCACTCATGCCCCTTGGAATGATTTTAAAAGGTATGTCTCACATTCCTTTGGTTTTTACGTTCAATGAAAACATTTCCTGGAAGAAAAATAATCTTTTCGATAAATGGTTCATCTCTCGCACGGATTCAATTTTTACGTTTTCACCAAATATTAAAGAACTTGCTGTTGAAAAGTTTCCAGTAAGCCCTCGAAAAATTCATGTCACCGGTGCTGGAATTGATTTTCCCGCGAAGATCATTCGCTCTGTTCACGCAGAAGAAAAAAGAAAAATCATGACCTTTATTCCGCGCACGGAAGATGATCTGAAAAATCTGCGCTTATTTGTCGATGCTATTCCCCCGCTGCTTCATCACTTAAATGATGAGGGTTTTACTCAACGTCTGATCTTTACTTTTTTAACTGATATTTCTTGGTACACGCATCCGATTTACGATGGTCTAAAACGCATGATCCTTGAAAGGCATCTCGAGCATCACATAAGTTTTGAAACGAGACCTCTTGCTTCTATGAGTTTCCAGGACTGTGATATTTTCGTGGGGCTCCCTATGCAGGAGCTTTTCTCTGATCAGGATCTCTACGCTTTAGTCACTCAGACCCCTGTCCTTTTACCTCGGACATCGACTCGTCAGCATTTGGTGAAGCAGGGGAAATTTGGGGAGACCTATCACCCCGAGGATGGGCGGGAAATCAGAGACAAATTGGTCAAGATTCTCACCAATTATCCTAGATACTTAGAAGAGCTCAACGGCGTTGAACTCGAACTCCAGGAGCTCCACCATTTCGAAAGGTATGCTGAGGAGCTTTACGCCCACTACGAAAAACTTTACACGCAGCGTTTACGGTACTCTCAAAAGCAAAAGAAACTCGCCTAACTGCCGGTTAATTCACTTCCAATTTCTCCCTGCATGATTTATATTTTCCGCTCTCCAGTAGGAGAATTAATGTCTAGTAAAAGGGGGGCTATATTATGGCCACCACAACAAAAACTGCCTCTAAAACAACTGCTCCGAAAGCAAATTTCGCAATCCCATCTTGGGTTAAAGGATTTGAATTCGAAATGGGAGATGTCCCAGAAGAAAGAGCAAAAACAGAATTCGGAGATTTGATCAACTCTGCATCCGCAAAGAATTTCGCTGAAGGCGAAGTTTTCATGGGTACAGTCGTTGCAATGAACGATGAATTCGTAACTGTAGATATCGGTTATAAGCAAGAGGGTCTCGTACTCGCTCGCGAATTCCGTAACTACGACGGCACGATGAAAATCAAAGTCGGCGAAGAAATCCAGGTTTATCTTGAGAAGCTTGAGTCTACTATGGGGAACCTAGTTCTTTCTAAAGACAAAGCAGAAATCCTCAAGGCTTGGGATAAGATCTCTGAAGCTTGCGAAAAAGGTGAACCTGTTGAAGGAACTGTTATCGCAAAAGTTAAGGGCGGTCTTTCAGTTGACATCGGTGTTAAAGCGTTCCTTCCAGGATCACAAATTGACATCCGTCCAGTTAAGAACCTTGATAAGTACATTGGTAAAACAATGGAATTCAAAGTTATTAAATTCAACAAGAAACGTGGGAACATTGTTCTTTCTCGTCGTGCAATCCTCGCTGAAGAGCGCGGGAAGATGAGAGACGATACATTAACTCAGATCCAAGAAGGCATGATCGTGAAAGGTATTGTGAAAAACATTACTGATTACGGTGCATTCATTGATCTTGGTGGTGTTGATGGTCTATTGCATATTACAGATATGTCATGGGGCCGCGTGAAGCATCCTTCTAACCTTCTTAACGTAGGTGACGAAGTTGATGTTAAGATCTTGAAGTATGACGCTTCTAAAGAGCGCGTCTCTCTAGGTCTTAAGCAAGTTCAAGCTAATCCTTGGGAATCTGCTAAAGACAAATATATGCCAGGATCGAAAGTTGCTGGAGAAATCGTATCTGTTAAAGACTACGGTATCTTTGTTGAGCTTTCAGATGGTATCGAAGGTTTGATCCACGTTTCAGAAATGAGCTGGACGAACAAAAAATCTGCTAACAAGACTTACAACGTTGGCGAAAAAGTTGAAGCTGTTGTTCTTGAAGTAGATGTTGAGAACAAGAGAATTTCTCTTGGTCTTAAACAGCTTATGCCAAATCCATGGGATGATTTAGCTAACAAATATACAACTGGTAAAATTGTAGAAGGTACAGTTAAGGCCATCGTTGATTTTGGTCTATTTCTTGATCTTGGAGAGGAAGTTGATGCTTTAATCCACGTATCAGATCTTTCTTGGACGAAGAAAAACGTGAACCCTACTGAAGAGTTCAAAATCGGCCAGAAAATCAAAGCTGCTGTAGTGACTGTAGACAAAGAAAATCAAAAATTCTGTCTTGGTCTTAAGCAACTTGAGGAAGATCCTTGGAAGAGAATTGAAGAGCGTATGCCAGTTGGTTCACCTGTTGAAGGTGAAGCTGTTCGTATCACTGAGTTCGGCGTTTTCGTTGAACTTGAGACTGGTATCGAAGGTCTAGTACACATCTCTGAAATCTCTGAAGAGCGCGTAGAGAAGCCTGCAGACAAAGTTGCTAAAGGCGACAAAGTTAAAGCAGTCGTTATCTCTATCGATAAAACAGCTAAGAAGATCGCTCTTTCTATGAAAGCGGTTACTTCTGGTGAGTACAAAGCTAGCTACAAGCCTGAGACAGCTCAGCCTTCTACACTTGCTGATAAACTCAAAGGCTTCAAAGTTTAATACACTTTTAAAACTGACATTCCGCTTTTTATGAATGAATTTGGGCCCTCTTAAGAGGGCCCTTTTTTTTGCCCTACCCCTCAAGAAGCGCTCTTATTTAATTGTTTGTTCTGGCTTCAGCACATGATGCTGATAGGCGAATACTTAGGTGTAAAAACTTGCTCGCTAATTATCTTCATCGTCTTGAAAGCGGCAGTGATGAAGGTCTGGAAATCTTCGAGTTCAGGCATAATAAATATGTCCGTGATATTTTCGGAAATCAGATTCTGCGTATTCCTCCGGTTCAAAGCACGCCATTCTCAATCAAAAGCAGGATATTCGCCTCGCTGGAGAGTTTTAAGTCGATGAGAAAGGTGTTTTTCAGAGATCAACTTGGCATTTAAAATGCGAAGGTCCGTTACTTTGATCCGAGTCTTGTTCCTGTCAAAGAAATCACCTATAGAATTGTTAAAGTTGAGTCTTCGAAGATTAAAGAAACACTGTTTGATACAAACGATTGACCTACTATACGGTAATAAGATTTTTCATTCTTAAAAACCTTTTTTAGTGCAACAATTTTGCTTGCATCATCGGTCGCTGATAAAAAGATCATGTTAACCTCTTTAGTATTCGTGAGTTTAAACATCACAATTTTTTGTCCATTTGAATTAATCACTTTGTTGGCAAATGAACTGACTGAAAAAAAACGCTAACATCAATAATAAAAATTTCATTTTGAACTTCATAAACTTTAATCCGGCCGATGAAGCATGATTAAAGCTGGTGCCAATTCGCACTTGTCATTTGTTCATGAGGGATCGAAAGACTTAATAAAACGTTAACAATCTTAACCTGTTTCTGACATTCAAATGTAAGAGTGAAAATGAAGAAATTTCGGACCTGTTTTCGGAGAAAAAATCATGAAGAACATCTGGCATACCCGAAAAAAAATTGATACTTTGATCGAAACTATAGGAGACCATTATGGTAAGGTTGTTCATTCTTTTTTTCCTCTTTTCATCTTTAGCGTCTGCACAGACGCAACCGGCATCTCCCTGGGGGATGAACTACTTCTCATTCTGGGAAGGTCACTCTTTAGGCAGTGGTAAAACTGCCTTAAATGAAAATGGCTGCCAGAACGGACGATGTGCTCGCTTAGATGACGGTCTTCAACTCTTTAACTTAATCTCGACGACTTACAAATTGAACGATCGGTATTCGGTAGATCTACAAACCCGCTTAGAACATATCCCTATTACTTTTAGAGGTGATACAAAAAGAGGCAGACCAACTGAACCATCTTGGCGCTTTCAGGGATTCCGAATTGGTATTTCTGGAAAAATAGCATCAGGCGAGAAGTGGAGTTTGAAAGGTGCACTCAATACAGATATTCCAGAACTCAACGGGCGTGATGCTCGACTCAGAAAAACAATTTTCAATCCAGGAATGTTTGCTGGTTTCAACTATCAAATGAGTGATCGTTGGTCTATTTACTCGATCGTTTCACCACGTATCTTTTTCTACACTGATGATGAAGCTGTAGAGCCTGAGTGGATTGCAGGAAGACGTCGTCCGGGTGAAAAACCACGCTTGATTATTGCTCTTGATCCATCTATTAATTACGCCATTAACGACAAAATGGGATGGAGATTAAGTACTGCTTTATCATTCCGTCAGTTCGTAGAATCTGAATCAACTTATTTCAAGCGTTGGCCAACAAGTGTATCAACTGGACCTACGTTTGTTATCAATAAGCACATTAACCTCTACACGTACGTTCAAGCTTGGCCTTTTGATGGCAAGAAAACTCATATTGAGACAATGTCTTGGGGTGCTTGGATTAACGGAATTATTTTCTAAGAAAAAAAAGACGCTCCGAATTTTGATGGTTCGGAGCGATTCTTTGATTAATAATTAGGTCTATCGAATAATCCATGGTGTCTTTCGTGAGCAGTTTCTTTTTCCTGCTGAACTGAAGCAGGGTCACGATTACTGTTATGGGCACAAGAAAAAGTTAAAAGTAATAAACTAGCTAAGATGAGTTTTGTCATAGAGGCCTCCGGTTAACTCTTGATCGGAATCAGTCGTGAAAAGTTGAACTTTATCACCGGATTCCTCCTTAATATCGTGTCATAATCTAAAATTTCTGTCGATCTGGCCCTAAAGAGGAAGATTCTACCAACTATTAGACTCAAGTAGTTTTTTGATTATTTGGTCAGAACGAGAGCTCGAGGATGACTTTCTAAGGGGATAATCCATTCATAATGAAAAACTGATCTAGTTTGTTTTGCTAGGTCTACTTTTGGATAAATAATTTCTTTGTAGGGTCTACCATTCAAACTCACCCGAGAGCTGGCGTAGACCGCAACCTCGGTTTGAAACTTATTTTGATAAAAGTCGCGCAGCTGATGAGCAAAATTCAAAATTAAGTCTGGCTTACCAATAAGATCTTCATACTGCCGCTCATTTATAAATTCACGGTGGTCTATGAGTTCCATCTGTTGATTCTTTTTATTCAAAACAAAAAACACCGCTGATCCATGTTTACTCCTAAGCATCATACGCCACGAAAACATGTGCCCTTGTTCGGTCCAACTGGTATTTCCTGAATATAATAAATGACTGAATGGGAGTGCTAAATGAACGACAACGTAGACTGCTAGAATTGAAACCATAGTATAGTTAGGTTTGTAATCTGGTGCAGGTTCAACATTCCATGGCATGAACTTCCGAAGGACAGGAACTTTTCTAGGCCATGAAGGATCAAAAAACATGGATGTTAACAAAAGAGAAAACCAGGGAAAAGTCGCAAGCCCAAACATAAGTATATTTGAGAGGTGAAAGAAGATAGAAGCTATTAGAGCAAGTAGACGTGTCGGTTTATAAATAAGGAGCGGCACAACCATCAAATCAAAAATTAGACCTCCATAACTAAACACATAGGGCGCCCATTTCTGTGAATAGATAAAACCCAATAGGTAATCTTTTCTTGCCGCGAGATACAGATTCATAGGAGTTCCCATTAACCAATCAGAATTTAATTTTGCTATTCCTCCGAAGAAGTAGGCGAGACTCATATGAAAAAGCAAAAGATACAACATCCAAGCAGGCGCAGTATTTTTGTTTTTATGAAGAGGTAAAAAAATCATCCAGAAGCTAACCAGGCAGTAGAGATAGATGTGATTGATGTATTCGGTAGCTTCCATCAAGAAGAGTGAACTGTAGCCTAAAAAGAGAATGGTACAAAAAATCTTGTAATGAAAATTAAAAGCGACAGCAAAACCCGCAAATATCGTCAGCGCAAAATGAACAACCATGCCCCAGTAGAGCCAGGGTTTAAGCCACTCAAAATAAAGATAACTAAAATGAAATTTGGGATCGGTGTAGACGCTGAACTTTCCAATGACCAGGTTGTTGATAAGTTCCTGGGCCATGAGAATTCCCGCCACAATCCGGAAGTAAATCAAAATGGCAGCATCTATAGGCTTATACAGAAACTTAATCATCCCATTTTTTATCAAATAACCAGAGGATTGCTCTTTAAGTTATTCTAAAGATGGGATATGGGCCACCTTAGTGAGGGAGCTCGTCTATTTATTTTTTGACACTTGAATGAACTAGTAATGGGAACAGCAACAGTTATCGTAGGAAGTTCATTCTATTTATCTAGTATTTACGCAGGTTATGAAGCAATTAAAAGATATAATTCTTTACTAGATATGAGAGCAAAGAAAAAGTTGCAAGATATACCTATTAGATTAGACCTACTAAAAATAATTTGGGATTAAAAATTAAAAAAAGGCGGCAAAATGATTTGTACCCCGTAAAAAGGACAGGTTAAAAAAGCCGGCTTAACAATTTAGATGCCTCCGATATAAAGTCGGGGGCATTTTTTTAGTCCTTCTTGGGGACGCTCGTTATTATAGTATTCAATTTCCTTCGTCACCATTAACTCTAGTTCTTTGAAGTCATTACACTCTTTAAGTTCCAAATGGTCCTTCAAATAACCAAAAAAAGTTTCAGCGGGTGCATTATCAAGACAATTTCCTCGCCTAGACATCGATTGAGTCACTCCATTTTCTACTAATTTTTCCCTGTAACTGAAGTGAGTAAAGTGGAAGCCCTGGTCAGAGTGAATCATCAGTTTTTTCTTCTTCTCCATAGATAACTTCTTCAATGCTAATTCAAGAGCAGTATTAACAAGTTTGACATCCACTCTTTGTGAGAGGTTTTGAGCAATAATTTCTTTTGTACCTAGATCTTTAAATACCGCGAGATATGCCTTATTACCTCTGCCATAGTTAAGGTAAGTGATATCTGTCGAATAAACTTCATCAGCCGTTTCCGTTTTAAACTCACGATTCAAAAGGTTAGGATGACTCTTGTGTTCCTGAGCTATCATGGCAAATTTTTTATGCTTATTTCTTCTACGAATCTTGGTCACGAGTCCGTACTTCTTTTTAATCCGGGCAATCTTTTTCTTGTTAATTATCAGTCCACAATAATTCTCAATTAGCATCTTAATCTGACGAATACCGATCTTCTCCTTTCGCTCGAGAAAGAAGGCATTTATTAAATCAAAATCATCTTGATCCTTATCTGGATTGCTGGATCTTGCAATCCAACTATGAAGTCCACTTCTACTGATATCAAATCTTTCGCAAATAATTGTTTGTTTGAGTCTGTCGAAGCGAGCACTCGCCTTAGCTATAGAAGAGAAAGCCAATTGCTTTAGATCTTTCTTGCTAAGGCTTTCTTATTTTTTAGTTCTTCAATCATCTCCTCTTGAACAAGGATAATAGATTTTAAATCATCAATCGAATAAGAATCTAGATTCGCTTTTACTGGTTTAGTGGGAGTGCCTGATCCTCGAGTTTCGCTACTAAAGGCATTTTTTCCATCAGATTGGTATTTCGATACCCATCGTTTAATGCAATTTCGACAAAATTCAGGAATGAAAATGGAAGGATCAATACCGTTGGATAAAAAGATATCTGTTGGCGAGGTTCCAGCAAGATAAAGTTCAACTGCTTTGACTTTAAACTTAGGAGTAAAAACCACATGGCTTTCAGTGATCTTAACCACATTAGGGTTTTCGAGAAGAGCCTTCTTATGGGCCTTGGACAGATTTTGCATGATATGAACTCCAAAAAAGAAGCCCTATCTTATCACGGATAGGGCTTTTATTTAGTGTCCGAAAAACGGGGTACAGATCAAAAAGCGGCCTTTCTTCAAATTCGGGATATTTTTTCTAATTACTGAACATTCATATTCTTAATTTCGCCGCGACCAGTGACGTGAATTGTGTCGTTACGCTCATAAGCAGCAGACCATGAATTCATCTGGTACTTAACAGTCACCATAACACCTGCGACTGGATCAGCTTTTGTTCCGTGGTTCATCATTCCAGAAAGTTTCATCGTCGCATTGAAGTCCCAACCATATGTTGTTTTGACTGCACCTGGAACGATAATAACGTTAGTGAGGTATTTACCTGTACCGTTATAAGAACCACCGTATGAGTAGAGAACTTTATAAGAGAAGTTTACAACTTCATTACCAACGCCGTTTTTAACTTTAGCAACGTAGTTTTTTTCTACTGGCATCGAGAAACCTTCCATATCGAAGATATCTGCAATTTCTTTTGTTGTTGGATCACGAGGAACAACGCTGATGGGAGCGTATTCAGTTACGTTTGTTGGTTTACCTTTTTTGACGAGTTCATAAATCGCTTCGCCAAGTGCAACCATATCTCTTGCTGTTTGAATCACTCTTCCAGCTTGCTCTAATCTATCTCCAGGTGTTGAACTGATTGGTCCCGGTAATTCTGGATTTGTCTGTCCACCTGCAATTCCTCCAACATCTGTACCGTTGAAAGATTTGTAGGTCGCTGGACTAACTTCTTCTACCGTAAATGTTCCGAGCTGCTGACTTTTTGGAATCGCAGGTGCGGCCATCACTGATGTGGACAAAACAAGTGTCGTGATTAATAACAATTTTTTCATATTTCCCCCTAATTTGAACCCCGTTGACCACCTACCATCCGGATAAATAATCAATTTTGAGTCTTTGTAGCAATCAAAGAAACGCTTGGTCAACACGTGGGTAAACAGAGGTTGTTTTTACAGCGGCGGCGAGTTAAGTTAGCTATATTAGCTACCTATAGGGCTTTTGGAATCAAGAATTCCTGTCCAGATAGTAGAAAAAGTAATGATTATTATTAATTTCTCTACTGATTACGCTCTTTCAATGGTCCAAGCGCGGTGAATGTTGGTTTGGTGGAAGTCTTGCGGAATGGTCCATTGAGAGATTTCTTTGACTCTATAGTTATCCGTCACTAATCGGTGAAGCTCGAATTTTCTCTTATTAGTAGAGAAGTACAGCGTTCCACCTGGCGCAAGAAGCGCCATCGTGTCTCGAACGAGGAGTGGGTGATCTCTTTCTATATCTAAATCTTCTTCCATCTTCTTCGAGTTAGAAAAACTTGGTGGATCAAGAATGATGATATCAAACTTTTCATTCTTCTCTTTACGCTCTACGAGTTCTTTCAAAACATCAGCTCGGAAAAAAACATGTTGTTTTGGATCTAAACCGTTCAACATGAAGTTTTCAAAGGCCCAATCCAAGTAGGTATTCGACATATCGATAGAGGTAACAATCCCTCCAGCGGTAGCAGCAGCGACACTTAATGAGCCTGTATAACAAAAGAGATTGAGAACTTTTTTATCTTTGCAATGAGTGAGTAAATGCTGGCGTAGTGGACGGTGATCTAAAAAAAGACCAGTGTCTAAGTAGCGCTCGAGATTAATGAGAAACTTAAAGGGTGGTTCATTAATGGGAAAAAAATCAGTGGAGCGTGAATCGAGTGGTCGATACTGCTCATCACCTTTTTGTTTCTCGCGGATTTTAAAATGCTGCATAGATGCTGGAATATTTAAAACTTCGGTGATGGCGATTTCAATATCCTGTTGGTGGGCGAGGCGAATCGGTTGATCTTCTTCGCCTAATTTTTTACCTTGCTCATAAATCACGGCATGATCACCATAAACGTCAATTAAATAAGGATATTCAGGAATATCTTTATTATATAACCGATAAGCTTCGATCCAGTTTTTTTGAAGGTAGGACTTTAATTTTTTCTGGTTTTTAATTAGACGATTTTTGAGCGGGGAAGAGTCAGAAGTCACAGTATTGCCTTTCATAATTTTATAGTGCATCCTCCTAATACTAACAATTGATGATCATATATGTCTTCAGAAACTGAAAAAGATGAACAATCCGGAACAGCAACGATTCGCAAGGAAAAGTTGCAGGCCCCTCGGATGTACAAAGTCCTCATGCATAATGATGACTATACGACTATGGAATTTGTTGTTCTAGTCCTTCAAAAATTCTTCAACAAATCTAGTTCAGAAGCGCAGGCCATCATGCTGGCCGTTCATCAGCGTGGTTTTGGTGTTTGCGGTGTGTACACCTACGAAGTAGCTGAATCTAAAGTCGCAAAAGTCACTAAGTACGCTCGTGACAATGGTCACCCATTAAAGTGCAGTACTGAGCCTGTAGAAACTTAGACAAGAAAAGTTCCTGTCAATACCTTGCCTTTTTCGCAATCCAAACCATCTTCTAGTATAATGAGAGAGAGAGGAAAAAACTATGATTAGTCAAAAATTAGAACAGATATTGAATAAGGCGATTAAACGCGCTAACGAAAAACGCCACGAATTTTTAACATTAGAGAACGTCCTTCTTTCAATGCTTGATGATGAAACAGTCATCGAAATACTCGTTGATTGTGGTGCCAACCTCGGCGATCTGAAAAAAGATCTCGGAACATTTATTAGCGAAGATTCTAATTTCTCCATTTTAAGTGAAGACGAAATCCAGGATTTGAATCGTAAGCAGTTTGGTAATGACCAGCTTCGTGAGATTGCCCGCGAAAACGGAATTATGTATCAGCCAGAGATATCTTTGAGCCTTCAAAGAGTTATTCAAAGAGCAGCGATCCATATCCAGAGTTCGGGGAAAAAATCCATCCAAGCGATCAACCTCTTAGTTGCTATGTTTAGTGAGAAAGAATCTCATGCAACTTACTTTCTTGAGCAGCAAGGTGTGAACCGTATTGATGTAGTCGAAAAAATTGCACACTCAAGCGACCGGCCCGTTAACCGTCAGGAAGACCCGTCTGTTGAAGCTCCAAATGAGACTTTTCGGAAAGAAGAAAAATATGAAAAGGCTCTTGCTGAATTTACAACGAACTTAAACGAGCTCGCCAAAAAAGGTAAAATCGACCCTATTATTGGCCGCGAAGATGAAATTCAGCGAATTATTCAGATTCTTTGCCGTCGTCGAAAAAATAATCCCATTTTAGTAGGTGACTCGGGTGTCGGTAAAACAGCAATCGCTGAAGGGCTGGCCAAAGCGATCGTTGAACACAAAGTTCCGAGTGCTCTCAGTAAGACGATTGTTTACTCGTTAGATATGGCGTCGCTACTGGCCGGAACTAAGTTTCGCGGTGATTTTGAAGAAAGATTAAAACTTGTCCTTCAGGCCTTAGAAAAACAAAACGAAACATCAGGCTCGATTCTCTTTATCGATGAAATCCATACCATCATCGGTGCCGGTGCTACTTCAGGCGGGAGTCTTGATGCTTCCAACTTATTAAAGCCAGCTTTATCAAAAGGGCAGATCCGTTGTATGGGATCGACGACTTTTGATGAATACCGCAAGTATTTTGAGAAAGATCAGGCGTTGAATAGACGTTTTCAAAAAATTGACGTTCTTGAGCCTTCAGTTGATGACTCAATTAAAATTCTCTTGGGCCTAAAGTCCAAGTTTGAAGAGCATCATCAGGTAAAATACCCTGACGATGTGATCCGTGCGGCAGTTGAGTTGTCTTATAAGCACGTGACTGATCGAAAATTGCCGGACAAGGCGATCGATGTGATCGATGAGGTCGGTGCTTACTTGAGATTAAAACCAGAAAGTGCAAATGGAGCAGAAGTAAGCCTCGAGGACATAGAGTTGATCGTCTCTAAGATCGCTCGCATCCCGCAAAAGTCGATTTCTGTTAATGAAAAAGAAAAGCTTCGTTATTTGCAGCGTGACCTAAAGATGATGATCTATGGCCAGGATCAAGCGATTGAAAAAGTCTCAAACGCTCTAATCCTTTCCCGATCTGGTCTTGGAAATTCAGATAAGCCCATCGCAAGCTTCCTTTTCACCGGCCCGACTGGGGTAGGTAAAACTGAACTTGCCAAACAATTGGCACATATTATGGGCATTAATTTTGTTCGTATCGATATGTCTGAGTTCATGGAGAAGCATACGGTTTCAAAATTAATCGGAGCGCCTCCAGGTTACGTTGGGTTTGAGCAAGGTGGCGCTTTAACGGATGCCATCAATAAAAGTCCTTATTCAGTTCTTCTCCTTGATGAGATCGAGAAGGCCCATACAGATGTATTCAACATTCTTTTACAAGTGATGGACCATGGGGCACTTGCAGACTCTAATGGGCGAACCTCAGACTTTAGAAATGTGATCCTGATCATGACTTCAAATGCTGGGGCTAAAGAAATGGAAGCCGGATCCATCGGATTGGCAGGTAAAGTGGGCGGAGGGGAAATGAATTCCGCTAAACGCGACCAGGCCATTAAAGGATTTTTTACGCCAGAGTTTCGAAACCGACTTGATGCCATTATTGGCTTCAACAAGCTCGATAACAACAATATCGACATGGTCGTATCGAAGTTCTTGATGGAGCTTGAGAACCAACTAACAGAGAAGAAAGTTGAGATGGATGTGACTCCTGAAGCTCGAGTCTGGCTTTCAAAGAATGGTTATGATTCTAAACTAGGTGCTCGTCCTATCGCTCGACTCATTAATGATAAGATTAAGAAGCCGTTGGCCAATGAAATCCTTTTTGGACTTCTTGAAAAAGGCGGCAAGGTTGTCGTTAATGTTAAAAACGATGATCTCGATTTCATTTTTTCCTAAATATATAATTCAATCCTTCCGATCCTCATGCATAACAATTAATTGATGTGCATGAGGTCTTCAAAAAACTCCAGAAACATCGAATTGATAAAAAAAGATGCGAATTGAATAAAATTTGTATTTTTTATTTGCGTTAGATGAAAAACCTGATTAAGCTTTAAATAAGAAAGGTCAAATACTAGTGTTTAACCAACTGTTTCCTGGGAGGAAATTATGGCTAAGAAAGCAGCAAAGAAAGCAGCAAAGAAAGCTACAAAGAAAGTAGCAAAGAAAGCAACTAAGAAAGTAGCAAAAAAAGCTACAAAAAAAGCAGCTAAAAAGAAGTAATTCTTTAAGCAAAAAAAAGCCCTCGCAAGAGGGCTTTTTTTTGCCTTTTTCCCTCGAGAAACCTCTTATTTGTCTTTTCCTTTTTTCTTCTTAATTTTTCCAATAACAGGCCAAGTGAAAGCATCAAATGGTGGACGCCCACTCATCACCTTATTGAAGCTAATAAGCTTTGGAATTTGTCCGCGAAAATTCACCTGAGGTGCGAACACAATCAATATGATTCTGATAAAAGTCGAAACAGTGAACAAGGTCAGATAGAGATCCCAACCAACCGGCAATAATTTCATAAAGAGGGCACCAAGTAGTGATCCAAGCAACATTCCGGTGGTATTGAGGAAAGTAATATAGGTTAAAACGCTGGTTCGCTCTCGATCGTCAATTTTTTGAAAATATAAAAGGACGGTGGAGAGTTCAAAGCCGGCCCAATAACAACCAGAAAGGAACTCAACTGCGCATATCCACCAATAATTCTGCGAAATGGCCCATAAAAGTGGCGAAGTGGAGATTCCAAGCGTCGCTAAAAGTAAAATCGTGTTTACTTGCCGGGCCTTCGCCTTCTTTTGAAGAAGTTTGAACATAAAAACCCGGCCAAAATAAGAAAGAGAACCAATCGCCATATACTCAATGTAGTTAAACTTAAGCTGGCCTAGCATATAGGGATTAAAATAAGGGGCGGCAAAATGCACGGTAACGTAAAAAAGAAACAAAAAGGTAATGAGCTTACCCTGTTCTGTTCCACGCAATCTTTTTAGAAAATCTCGCAAGCTGAGTCTTTGTTCAGACCCGGGTGCCAAATCATAATCGTTGTGATTGACCTTCACTTCATAGATCGACATGCACTTTAAGATCAACCCAAAGCTAAATATTCCCACATAAACAGGAAGCTCAAGCCCGACATCCTTCGCGTAATAGAGAGAAAGCCCGCTTCCTATCAATCCAATGAAGACTGCAAACTGCCCAAACTGATTTCTTATCGAAAAAAACTTTAAACGAAACTTTTCAGGGACCGTATGCCCCATCAACCGATTCCAGGCAGGATTAAGCGACAATAAACTCGCCCAATATAAGCTTAAGATTCCTAAAATAAGGTAAGCTGAGCTGATTTTGAAGATTCCGGCAAAAATCAGCGGAATCATCGCTAGGGACTGAAGGGTTAAAAATAAAATAAGACGTTTTTTTAAGGAATAGCGGGTGAAAAAACTTCTGATACTCAATAACTGAAAAATAACACCCACGAATTGAGGAATGACTGTTCCAAGACCCGCCACAACCTCATTAATCCCAAGGGCAAGCATAAAAGCACAGAAATAACTTTCCGCCATGCCGATGTTAAGATTGGTGTAAGTTGCGTCTCTGAAAGAAGCACGAACATGTTGCTTCGTGGAGACTGCGGATTTGCTCATCGATCGACCTGTGGTATCTTATTATTAAAAACAAGAATATCGGAAAAACACCTCTTCATGAAACACATAAATCAGATTTTTTTTAAAGGCCTCATAGTCGTTCTGCCCATAACCCTGACCTTTTATCTTTTAATCTGGGCGAGCTATAAAGTTGAATCGCTTTTTGGATCAACCCTGGAAATGCTGATCGGAAAGTGGCTCTACATTCCAGGCCTCGGTATCGTGGTCACTCTGGTATTCATTTTCTTAGTTGGATTACTGGTTAATAATTACTTTACGGGCAGGTTCTTCTCGTGGCTGACTAACACGCTTGAAAAAGTTCCTCTTATTAAAGTTATCTACAATCCTTTGAAGGATTTGATGGCACTCATCCCAGGTAAAAGTTCGGATAAAGATAAACTTCAAAAAGTTGTTCTTGTCCCTCTTGAAGGAATGGGTGTTGAAGTGATGGGTCTTGTGACTCGTGAGGAACTTAATGAACTGCCTGACTCAAGTCATTTAATAGCGGTCTATGTGCCGTTAAGTTACATGTTGGGTGGAATAACTGTACTTGTTCCGCGAGAAAAAGTTAAAAAAATCGATATCCCTGTCGATCAGGCACTAAAATTATCAGTTACTGCCTGGATCAAGGCAAAGGATAAAGAAAAAGAATGATTTGTCCGTTATGCCTGGCAAGCGAATCAGAATTATTTGATCAAGACAAATCTCGTTCTTACCTTAAATGCCTTTCTTGTGACCTCGTTTTTGTTCCACGAACTTCGCTCATCACACAAGAAGCCGAAAAAGAAAGATATAAAGCTCATGAAAATGGGGAAAATGAAAATTATACAAATTATCTTAAAAAAACAGTCAACTCCATAACGCCTCACTTGAAATCCACAGCAATCGGTCTCGACTTTGGTTGTGGCAAAACGAAAATCCTCTCAAATATCTTCAAAGAAAAGAATTTTCAGGTTAATTCCTATGATCTGTTCTTTTATCCTGATGATGAACCGTTAAACCATCAATACGATTTTATTTTATTATCTGAAGTCATTGAACATCTACGTGACCCTCGCGATATTATGCAGGTATTGAAAATGAAGCTTCAGACTGACGGACAATTTTTTATCAAAACAAAACTTCGCCCAGATTCAGCACTTGAATTCTCAAAATGGTTTTACAAACGAGACTCCACTCACGTGCAGTTTTTTAACGAAAAATCATTCAAATCTCTAAAAGAAATTCTTCGGATGAAAAAGGTAGAAATGATTGGCGACGATTTATTTAAGATTGACCAATAACAGATGAAAAATAAGTCGTGAGATCAGTCACAATATCTTGTCGTAGTTTCATTTCACGGTATTTAATTCCTGACATATCAAAAATTCTCTTCGCGATCTGATTTTCAACCGTGTCCGCATATTTGTCTGACAAAAAAATGATCTCTTTAACTTTTACAGTGGCGATCATCTTGGCGCACTCATGGCAGGGAAAAAGAGTCACGTAACAACGAGATTTCGCCAAATCTGCCTTGGCGTGTAGAATGGCGTTCGCTTCAGAATGAACCACGTAAGCATATTTCTGCTGATCCAGTGGAACAGTCCGATTATTTCCCCAAGGGATTTTGGATTCATCAATTCCTGCCAACTGCCCGTTATAACCCATAGATAATTGATGATTGTTATCGTCTACAAAGACACAGCCCACTTTAGTATTAGGGTCTTTGCTTTTAAAAGACGCCATCATAGCTTGGAGCATGAAATATTCATCCCAATTTAAGTGAGAACTAACTGGCAGAAAGTTCACTTTTTGATCCATATGACGCAACCTCTAACAAAGAAAATTTCTAAACATTTTGGATAGTTCGCAGTATCTTTGAAGGGTCCAAAAGTGTCAATCAAGTCCGTAAGAACCGAGGTAGTTATGAAATACGAAATCCCACGCGAAGCTTTTAAACAACGTCTAGAAGATCGCTTAAACTTTGTTTTTGTTGATCTTCTTCCTGCGGACAGAACACCGGTAAAATTTGAAAATATTATTCACATTAATTACAGCTCACAATTTAAGACTGAGTTCTCATCTCAGTTCCCAAATAAAAACCAAAACGTCGTCGTTTACAGCCTTCAAAAAGATGATGATGCTCCTGCGAAAGCTGCTTCGGATTTAGCAGAAGCTGGTTACCATTTTGTTTATTTTTATAATGGGACGCCGGACGATGTTGTGCTGGATAAAGGATTGAATTAGAAATTAAAAATTAAAAATGGGCTCCTTAGGGAGCCTTTTTTTTTGGGATTTTTTTAGTTCGGTAAAAGTCGTCCTCAAAGTTAGTTTGCACATTTCAATTACCCAGCTTCGAACGAGACCACCGCCATTCGCTTCGCGAATAACGGTAGTCATTAATTGGAGCGTTTTACAGAGAACTCAACCTGATTCGGAGCTTTATAAAACGCTCAAAAGAATAGGTCGAGATGATTGCGACAGGAATCGTCTGACCCAAGTTCGAAGCAGTGAAGGGGAAGCGAAGATAAAAACCCTTGAGAACTTCCTTTACGGACTAGTCCTCGACCAATTTTTGAGCAAAAAAAAGGCTACCTTTCGGCAGCCTTTTCATTCAATCTAATTTAAAAAAATCCTACCACCAAACCGAATATCGGCAGTGAATATTCGCCCATCCAGTTATGAAGGGTGCAGCTGGCGTTGTCACAACATAAGCAAATCTATTCGATGCAATAGGCATCACCTGTTCAGCAAAAAATGTAGTGAAAACCTGGCCGTAAACAGTTTGTCCAAAAACCTGTCCGCTACAAATAAGTGGCTGATAAAAAGGATTAAAAACTTGAGCGGCTACTTGATAGGGAAGAATGGTTACCTGAGCTCTAGCAGAAAACCATTGAGCAAAGGCCGTCGTTGCCAAGCAAAGAAGAGCACCTGCGATAGTAGACTTAAGTTTCATGGATCCCCCCAATTTAATCAAAAGTAAGTTACTTTTAAATTTAGTGGGGCATCCTGTCAAGGAGGACCCCTCTGTTTTGGGTCAGACAAAGATAATTACTATAAAAATTAATGACTTGAGATGGGGATCGGAACTCCTTTTTTTGGCGCTTTTCCTTTTTTCTTTCTCAAATATTTACCATTCGTTCGATTGATTCGGGGCCAAAAATATTTTAGTTTTTGTTTCATGCCGACACTAAATGTGGGATCGTCACTTCAAAACTTTTTTTCACTTTAAGAGGATAAATCATGATTTCTTACGAGAACTACAAAATTATTCATTTGGTTTCGATCTTGGTTCTTTTCACAGGGCTTTCAATTAGTTTTTATGGAGCAAATCACAAGCACATCAAGATTTTGACTGGCATTGCAACCTTGATCACTCTTGTTGGTGGTATGGGACTTATGGCAAGACTTGGAATTGGTCACAAAGGTGGTTGGCCTCTTTGGATTCAAATTAAAATGGGGATTTGGTTTATTGTTGGTATCGGTGGAGCAGTGATTGCTCGTCGATTTCCGAAATTCGGGAAACCAGCATACTTCGCTTCTCTTGTTCTCTTCACGATTGCTTCGATCGCTGCAAATTATAAATTTGGTAACTAAAGCGAGGGCGTAAGCCTCTGCTCTTTTTTCTTTCCATTCCTCAATATTCGGCCGAAAATAAAAGTAATGATTCAAACGTTACTTCAGTTATATATTTATCTCATCATCGCTGACATCGTTCTTAGCTACGTTCCTGATGTTCGTCGTCAGAAATGGGCGGAAACTTTACATAAGATTGCAGACGCTCCTCAAAAGCCTATTCGTGAAATGTTACCAAGAGATATCCCTTTGGATCCAAGTCCGATGATCGTCATCATACTCATTCAGATAATCATGTATATTTTCTCGAGGGTTTAATGGACGAAATAGAAAAAATGGTTGCTGAGACTTTCAAGCATTTTGATGAAAATTTCGTGCATACGGATGCTATGGTTCCTGTTTTTGCCAAAAATGTCGCTAACGATAGGGAATTGGAAATTCCTAAAGAAGCGGGAGTTATCTATCACGTTCAAAAATCCGTTTCTGTTTTTGTTATCAGAACACTTGTTTCTCAAAATATTCGCGAAGATTATTTTAAAATCATGGAAAGACCCGAAGATTATCCAAGCCTGCGTCTACTTGAAGGCGGAGAATCTGAAGTCGCAGATAAATTGAAATTCTTTCTTGTCGAAAATCCTTCACAGGCCGAAATTATTCATGATCAGCTTCACAACAGAAGATTTCCGATTAATGAACAGATGATGTGCAATTTATCTGATCCGGGGTTTAGCTGGTGGCTTACAAAAAAACCACTAGGTTTTCAATTAGCTTTCACGATGTCAGTTGCGAGCGATGAAAATACGATGAAGCTTGGTCCCTTAGGCGACAAAGAACTTGCTCTTAAAAATTTTCAGCAATTAGAATCGCTTGTCACTAGGGCCGGAATTGAGATGAATATTCAGAATGAAACGAACAGGGTTCAATTCACTGATTGCGAAGAATTTATCCTCGAAGAACTTAAAGATGTTTTTGAGTTTGGAGTCATGACGCAAACCTTGAAAGACCTCTTTCTTATCATTGATCGAAAGATTAAAAATAATTCATCTCTGCAAACGACTTGGTTTTACCTGCAAGAAGTTGCAGCGATGAGAAGATTTTGGATTCAAATCCAGTACGATCTGAACTCTTAAAAATTTAGTGTTGATTTGATTTGAGGCTTTCTTCGTGTTTTGCAGCGAGGTATCCAGTCACCATTAATTGCGCCAACATTCCCAACTCTTCGTCATCAGTAATACCGTAGAACGCTTCAATGTGAGAGACGAATATTTCGACATCGTCATCCTTCAGATGTTTTTCCACCATGGTCATCATATCTTCTGACTCTAACTTCTCAAGTGAAGCAAAAAATGAAGTAAGAATTTGATGTCTTTCAGAGCTCATAAACAGTCCTTTGGTGTCAGTATTGCACCACGAAAATATTGTATTGTCTTTTAGCAAAGTACATGAGAACTATCGAATATACTTTGAGTTCTAGACAATTTTGCTTAGAATCGGAGTTATTTAATTTTTAATGATTGTAAGGAAGGCGACATCACTATGAAAAGTATTTTTGTATTAACATTCGTTCTGACTGCTGTGATGGCAAATGTTGTCTCTGCACAAGTGGATATAAAACGAATACCAAAAGAAGAGCCAAAAAAAACAAGCTTCCAGAAATTTTCTGAACGCCTGAAGATTGGTTATTTTGGGGTTTTCACAACTCCTAACCTCCGCGATTTGAAAAATGGTCGCTTTAAGAATGGTGCAACTTCTCCTGAATTCGGAAACGCTCCAAAAGGAAAAGGGAAGAACCAAGATACATGGCCAATGAACCTCTGGAATCAAGTAGCTTTTGCGTACGACTTCGGCGCAAAAATGAAATTTGCCGTTATTCCACGTTTTGTAATTCCTATCGCCCCAAACCCAAGTATGAAAAAGCCTGAAGATCGATCACAAGTCATGCTTGATGACGTGCTCGTGGGTTTTGCTGGTGTGGTTGCTGCTTCAGAAGATAAAAAGTTTAATCTTTGGATTCGTCCGGGTATGCGTCTGCCAACTTCTCATGCTTCAAGAAATACTGGTAACGGTGGTACAGGTGCAACAACTCACCAACTCGAACTGGCATTCAACCCAACATATGATTTTAATAAAACATGGCAGCTAGGTATGTTCGGTCAATTCCGCTATTGGGTTATTGAAGATCAATACGGGATTGATAGATTACGTACAATCACCAACCCCTATATCCAGTATACTTTCAATGATGTATCAAGACTCCAGGTTTACTATGAGCTTATTCTTGAAAGTGATACGCGCGGTGAAGCTGAAGAGGATAGAAAGATTCTCTTTACTGATCGTTGGCAAAACGTGTCTGTGATTTATTCTTATGACATTACTCCAAAATTTAACTTTTCTCCGCTTGTCGGTGTTTTTGTGAACGACACGCCCATCACTGATAGATCAGTTTGGGCCGGTGCCTGGATTTCTTACCAAATTAAATAATTTGCAAAATAAAGCCCCTTTAAAGGGGCTTTATTTATTCGCCGGTACTCACCAGAGCTTGATAACCTAATAATGTATTCATGAAAGCAAGTCTCGCCTCATGGAATGAGGCTTCCGCTCTTGCCTGAGATTCTTCTCTCAAATTCACTAAGAACAAATTTCCGCCGCCAGTTTTAAATTTATATGTCTCAGAAGCGACTAATTCTTTTGATTTAGAAAATTCAATCTCAGATTGTGCAACTTGTTCTAGCTGCAAGAGAAGCGCTTTTCTTGTCGCCATAATTTCAAATTTATAAGACTGAAGCCCGTAACTCATCTGTCTTTTGGCAACCATCTTACGCGCATTCGCTGCTGCTATATTTCCGTTCCCTAAATTTCTTTCAATTGGAATACTCACTTGTGCCATCACCATTAAATAATCATCAGGCATGTCGGGACCATTAGTTGTGCGCTTATAGTATTCCGTTGAGACATCAATCTGTGGTTTTAAATCTTGTTTCGCCAGTTCCACGTCAACATCAGCTTTTTCAACATAGAGAGCAAGATTTTTTAAATCAGGTCTTTTTTTAGTGAGTTCATCAATGTTTGAATCAAGATCAAGTTTATCTAAGAAGACCGCCAAATTTATTGGATAATCCTGAAAACTTTCGCCTGAAGTTGGGATGATTGGCTCTCCCTCTTCATCCCGATGAAATAAAGACAAAGCAAATTCTGCGCGCAGCAGGCGCTCCTTGGCCGCTTGAAGGGAGCCTTTTCTGCTCGCCACATATTGCTCGTTTTCTGTAACGAGAATTTGAGCAATATCACCTTTGCTGGTTCGAGAAACAAGGTATTCATTTCTCATCTCTCCATTTTTAAGAAGTTCTTCAAAAGCAGTTTTTACTCTTTGAGCAGTGACCCATTCCCAGTAAGCGAGTTGACCTAATCTTCCAATATCCATTTCGGTTAATTTCTTATCGGCTTCCGCAATCTTTGCATCGTTCTTTGCATTTTTTAGAGCTGCTCTGCTTGGATCCGTCAGTAGGTTTTTCCAAAGAGATAATTGAAGCCCTAAAACAGAATAAATTCCTGGCTGGCCTGTGGTGGACGGGTTTCCTGTGTTGTAGACAGGAGAAAGTCTGCCTGCTGAATTACTGACATCTTCAGAGCCGACGTAAATTTTTGAGTTCGCCATCCGCAAAGGCTTCACAATAAATGTTCGAGCAACAGTTGTTTTGTAGTCACCTTTCACTTGTCTTCTGTAATCAGAGACAATTTTCGTATCAAACGCGCCTTTTGCACCAACCACAGCTTCCTCTCCAGCGCGCATTCTCTCAAGTGCTGCAAGAACAGTAGGGTGATATTTTAAAGCACTCTCTTTAACAACAGCCGGAGACAACGCTGAATACGCAGGAGCAGCGAGCAAAAATAAAAATAAATACTTCATGTCCCATTACTCCGGTAAATCATTTGAGGTTTCAAGAGCTCCAGGAGCATTATCAAGCGATGGTGGAAAGCCATTGAACTGACGCCACAGCTCGTAACCAAGTGCCACTTTGTTCAGGAGGATCCAGCCGTTAACTCTTGTTCCTTGTCGGATAAATCGGGACTCAGGCCACTTCTCACCTTTAGCAGGAAGAACAATGACTCTAAATAATCCGTCAGAAGTCGCTGTTTGATCGACAAATGTGACGACGCCTCCGAAAGTACCTACTGCCACTGATGGCCACCCAGAGAATTGAATCGCAGGCCATCCTTCAAATTGCAATCGAACCTGACGACCTTCGTAAACAAGGGGAAGGTCATTACCACGAATGAAAAGTTGAACAGAAAGTTGGCTACTCTTTGGAACAAAAATCGCTACGACTTGACCTTGATTTACAACCACTGAACTTGTTCCCACTAACAAGCGAACAATTGTCCCATCACTCGGTGCCATGACAAGCTGAGATTCTTGTCTCGAAAAGCGAGATTGCATTTGTGTATAGTTTGCAAGGGCCTGAGCTTCCGCGGACTGTGCATTTTTATAAGAGATAATCGCTTGCTCCATATCCTTTCTGGAGCTGATTCCATTTTTATAAAGATCTTGTTGTCTGTCGTAATCAAACTTCGCTGTTGATACTACTGACTGAGCTGCTTCATACTGACTTTTTGAAGCAGCAAATTCTACTTTTAATCGCGCCATATAATTAGGGTCGATATCTATGATCTCCATCACTGGTTCACCCTTTTTAACGTATGAACCTTCTTTTACAAACCACTGCTTGATACGACCCGTAACTGTTGCATGAATATTCTGTACTCGATCCTGCGGGAGGTAAGCCATAACTTTCCCAGCGCCATCGGAAGTCTGCTGCCAAGGAATCGCTATAAGAAAAACCAACATGAAGAGAGCAAAAATAACCACTAAGCGAGTCACTAGTTTCGCAGTTTCCGGTAGGTCATGTACTTGCAACATTTCCTTAGGTGTAGATGCATATTGCTCTTTATAATTTATCGGAAGAACTGAGTAGGCGATTGCCGGATCAGTTTTTTCCTTTTTAAGCTCAGCCATAGTTTTCAATCTCCTTCAATAATTCCGATGACCCGCTTAATTCTTTCAACTTAGACCTCTCCAGCATTGAGTGTCGGTCAAAATCACCCTTATAGAATCTTTGGGTAAAGAAAAGAAGTGTCCATCCATTCTTGCGATCGAGGAGTTCGTTATAAACAAGCTTTCTTTTGTAAGTTGATATTTGCTCAAAATCAGGGGTGACCATGAGAATTCGTGGTTTCAAAAGAAGTGCTCTTGCCACTTGTATTGCTAAAAGCTGAGACTTGGAAAAGGGGAAACCATTTGGTTTAATTTCAGTTTCAAGCCCCAAAGGACATTTCGCTATGTTTTCATCAAGCCCGACCTTGGCAAGAACTTCGTCAAGTTCTGTCAGTGTGAATTTTCTGTTCCCAAGGCCAACAAGATTTTCCATCACCGTTCCTGCGAAGAACTGATCATGACGGATGATTTGGATGTGATTTCTGATCGCTCCTAAATCAAGATCCTCGATGAGTAAATGATCATATTTTATTTTGCCAGATGCATGTTCACTAAACCCCATAAGTGATTCATAAAAAAGCTGCAAAGAAGAAAAACTCTTCACAAGAATAAGATTCTTCGTCCCTTCCTCGTAACCAAAATTAAATTCATAATTAGGTTCAAACTTTAAATTTTCAAAACTAAAGTCTAGCTTCTTAGGCATAATGGCGTTCTCTGTCGGAACTTCAAGCGGATAATCGTAGAAGCGTGCCACCATATCAAGTGCAGTACTGTAGTTATAAACGCTGAAAAAGAAATTCTGAAGATTTGGTAAACTTGCGATAATGCTGTTCACAACGAGAGCGGCGGCAACTAGCTGACCAGCCGATAGTTCTTTATTTAAAACCAGGTAACCACCAAGCCCCAATAAAAGAACGTTCATAATCACGCCAAAGATTTGAAGACCGATATGCTGTCTGAATTGAAAGTTGAAAAGATTATTTCGAACGATTAGCCACTGGTTAAACAAATGATTCATTTTATTACCAGAGAAATCTTTACCTTGATCTGAACTGAAAATATTACGGACACGACTTAGTTCTTCAACCCAGCTGACGACATTATATTTCCCATCAGCTTCAGGTGAACCTGCCTTAACTCCATCAGGTCCAAAAAGCATCCAATTCAAAATAAGAAACTGTGCCATAAAACCCGCAAAACCTAGAAAGTAAGGGTGATAGAAAGCGAGGAGTGTAAAACCAATAATAAACTGAATGATAAACCCGAAACCGCTCACAAAGAACGTCACCATACTTGACTGCATGATAATAATATCAAAGTAGCGATTAATGAGATCAGGAGAATTAGCACCCTTAAAGTACTTATCCTGAAAGGCACTTAGCCGTTCGGTGATGATTAAACCATAGCGTACGAAAAGCCTGCGCTGAAGAATCTCAACGGTGTAGGTTTGAATCGCTTGAAGCGCTCCGCTGCAAGAAAGAATGAAAAATAAAAGGAGGCACAAAACAACCAAAGGTTGAGTCATTGTTCTCACACCGATGTTGTTAATGATGACCTGAATAGCAAGCGGGACGCCAAGACTTAATAAACTTACGGCGAGTGTGTTGATAACAATAGCTTTGATGAATCCTGACTCAGGTTTGGACATCAATTGCAACTGATCACGAAACCTTTCTCCGGATTTTATCTGGTCATCAGTCTTAAGATGAAATTGAAGTTTTCTACTCATATGTATTCTCTTTTGGTGTATTAGAAAAATTAGTCAATCGTGCGTATATCCACATAAAAACAATTGTTGTGAAAATACCGATCAGGATCGTTAAGTGCGGATTAAATCCAAAACGGAAATGATTCAGACCCATTCCAAGGAAGCAGGTAAAGATACTTAAAATGACAAGTGACGGTGTGAATTTCATTGGGACGTACTTTGAAATCATCATCCGGCAGATAAAAAAAGATAGTAGAGGAGCTGTCGCCAGATAAGCGAAGTTCATTCCAAACTTCATCGCACCAGGAATTAAAGAAATCAAATGCGCCATCACGATAATGGCGACTGTGATAATGAAGTTATCGAGGTTGATGTAGATTCTAAAAAATTTAGATTTTTCAACACTCATTAAATCATTCCAGAAGACTGCGCTCATGGCATTAATCGAAGAATCAAGGCTCGACATGCTGGCAGCAAGAATACTTGCGACCATTAAGCCTTTAATGGGAGTGGGGAAGTGGTTTTCAATAAGCGATGAAAAGAGTTTTTCTGGTGCTGGGATGACCTGTCCGTGTTTCGTGTAATACGCCCAAAGAACAACTCCAAGACTCAGGAAAATTAAATTCACCACTAGCGATCCAAGTGATGACCACGCTAGGGCTTTTTGAGCAGTCTCGACATTTTTTGCGCCAAGAAATTTTTGAGTTACATCCTGATCAACTCCGTGAGTGGCTGCATCGTAGGCAGCTCCAGCCAACATTCCGTATAAAAATGTCCAAAAGCCAGAAACATCTGACCACAAATTAAACTTTCCGTTATCAAAACCATAACCAACTAATTCTCCCCAAGTAAGGTAACTCATTTTTCCAACAACATAATGGGCCATGATTCCACCCAAAATGAAGACAGATGCTTGAATCATATCTGTCCTAACAACAGCTTTTAGTCCCCCAAGAATGATGTAGAGATAAGTCATGAGAGAAATAATAACCATCGCCATGAAGACTGATATGCCAAAAAATTCTGAAACGAGCAGTGATCCACCAAGAAGCTTTACGCTTACACCCACTAACTTTGAGAAAATATAAAAGAAAGCAAACATCCGCTTGCCTTTCATGCCTTCAGGTCTGATGTCACTATAGCCGTTCACTCCTCGCGCAAGGGCTTCAAAAATCGTCAACCCTTTTCCATAAATTTTAGGAATGAAGTACCACGAAATAAACGAGCGACTCAGACATGCACCGATAACAAATTTTATGTAACTTAAATTATCAAAGTAAACGTAAGTAGGAATGATAAGAAAGGCCATAGCAGAGAACTCAGTTGCAATTATCGACAATACTGCCTCCCAGAAAGTAATACTCTTTCCTGCGAGATAGTGATTCTCGATTGATCTTCTTCCATCTTTTCTTAGTGCGACGGAATGCTTTCTCATGAAAACATTTGCTCCTACAGCTATCGAAAAGATCAGAACGATGTAGGCCACAATAACGACCACATCAAGTGAACTTAATTGCATTGATTCTTCCTTGATTCATTTACTTAATTTTAAGGGATAACCCTTCTAAATCAAAAGGAAGTACTCTTTTTGCCGGTTGAGACTGTAAAGTGGGAGATAGTAGTGAAAAGAACCCGCATCTACATGCCCATGAGAGATAACAACAATAGGAATGAAGTTCTGGGCAATAAGATGATTTTTTTGAGTGTTTTTTTCAGATGGATTTTTTAAAGCATCACTATGCCAAAGAGGAATGTTCTGAATAGTTGTGATTTGGTCATAATTGAAATTAACATTAGGACCATCACTTAAAAGTGACGATAGCGAGATCACAATCGCAAGAACGTTAATCCAAATGAGCTTCATAAGACCTATGTTAAGGGAATTTGGAGTCTCCGCAATGATTTTCTTTGCGGCCAGAGCTTCCAATCTTAAGGGCCAATACTTTGAAATTAGACTGATTTCGTTGGTTTTTCTTTAGACTCATAACGCGCTATTTACAATTCGCATTTTATTATGCTATATGGTTCACAGTCGTTTATTTTGTACCTTGTTCCCACCCGGATTTGTCGTCTATCAGGTCTAAGTGGTTCTCAGGGTTAGTTTGAGACCTAGGACCGGCCTCATCATTACATTCAAAACGCATAATATTTACTTTTTCTCTAAAGGGGAAATGCATGTCTTTTATTGATCTAGGACTCAAAGAGTCTTCACTCAAAGCTATTACTAAGATGGGTTACGAAACGCCATCAGAAATTCAACAACAAGCGATTCCTGTTCTCCTCGCCGGAGATGTAGATTTCATCGGCCAGGCCCAAACAGGTTCAGGTAAAACTGCCGCTTTTGTTTTGCCACTGCTTGAAAAACTGGATTTCAAATCTCCAGCTCTTCAGGCCATCATTCTTGCGCCAACGCGAGAACTTGCTAATCAGATTAACGAAGAGATCCAGAAGCTTTCAGCTTTTGAGCCAATCCGTTCTATGTCTGTTTACGGCGGTACTTCTGTTGGTCTTCAAATTAAAGATTTCAAATCGAAAAAGCCTCAGGTTGTTGCTGGTACTCCAGGACGAGTGATGGATTTAATCGAGCGCGGAGTTCTTAAATTCGACGCTACTAAATTTGTTATCTTGGATGAAGCTGATGAAATGCTCGATATGGGTTTCTTCGAAGACGTTACTGCGATTATCGCAAAAGTTCCTTCGAAGAGAATCTGGATGTTCTCAGCAACTATGCCAGGACCGATCTCAAATCTTGTTAACAAAGAATTTTCAAATCCAGTTACAGTTCGTGTAACGAAGAAAGTTTTGACAGCGGATTCAGTTGAGCAGCAAGCAGTTGTTGTTCGTCGTGAAAACGGTATTGAAGCTCTTTGTCGTTACATGGATTATTCTGACAATATGTACGCGATTATCTTCACAAGAACGAAGATCGGTGCAAAAGAACTTACTGATGAGTTAAATGCTCGTGGTTACCCAACTGATGCTCTTCACGGAGATATGGATCAGGCGTCACGTGATATGACGATGAAGAAGTTCAAAGAGAAGAAAATTAACCTTCTTGTTTGTACTGACGTTGCCGCTCGCGGAATTGACGTTAACAACCTTACTCACGTTATTAACTTTGGTCTTCCTCAGGATAACGAATCATACGTTCACCGTATCGGTCGTACTGGTCGTGGTGGCTCTAAAGGTATTTCACTTTCAATCATCGAGCCTAATGAGCAAAGCCGCGTAGGTCAGATCGAAAGACTTACAAAAGCTAAAATCGAAAGAGTTTACCTTCCAAAAGTTAACGAAATCAGAGAAAAGATTCTTGAGAAATCAGTGAAGCGTTTCACTGATCATGTAGCAAGTTTCCATGATGAAGAAGTTCTTCATTTTGATTCTTTCAAAGCTAAATTTGAAGGTATGGATAAAGAAGAAATCGTTAAGGGTATCTACGGATTTATGTTCGAAAATACTTTAAAGCGTTACCAGAAAGCGCAGGAAATCGATGTAGCACCAAGAGGCACAGGAGAGCGTCCAGTTGGCGTTCGTGCGACTACTGGTATGCAGAGATTCTTCATCAATCTTGGAACTATGGACGGAGCTGATTCAGGCGAATTATTAAAATTCGTTGCTTCTGCAACCGGCGTATCAGGACGTGATCTAGGTCGTATTGAAGCGAAAGAAAAATTTGCTTTCATTGAAGCTCCAGTTCATCTGACTGACACCATCATGGGTCTTAAAGGTGAAATGTTCGGCAATCGTCGCGTGTCGATCGAACTTGCAACCGCCCCTACGGGTGGCAGTTCAAGCAGTCGCGCCTTCGGTGGCGGTGGAAATTTCCGTGGGGGCAGATCTGGCGGCGGTGATCGCGGCGGACGTTCTTACGGCTCATCACGCGGAAGTCGATTCTAGTTCACTAGGAAAATACTTCCTCCATCATTATAACTACTTGTAGCTATTAGCTGACCATGTTAAATTGGCACTAACACACAATCCAAATTAACATGGGCAGCTGGTGCTCAAAAATACAGGATGTATTTTGCGTGGAATTAAGAATGAACCAACCTGCTCATGAAGAGTATGAAGAAGTAGAATCGCCGTTCGCGTCAAAATCGTCTGATAAATCTCCCCACAGAGAAAGACTACGCACTCGGAAAAATGTTTTTAATCGTCCCTTCGCGACGGATTCTTCAAACGCGCCTACTTATTTTGAAACAACATCCACTCGCAGATCAGTTGCTAACGGCAACGACACTGAATTAATTCACCGTCACTCGAGCGCATTAGCTGAAACTGAAATTGATTATCTTGAAGAGGAAGAAGAGGAGGAAGTTGAAAAACGTCCGGCCCGCACAAATTCATCTTCGGTGAAGAAAAAAGATAAATTAAAACAGAACCTCTTAAGTAAGATTGGTTGGTCAGTCATAGGCCTTCTTGTTTTACGTCTTATTTTTATGGATCGTGGTGTGTGGGATTATTTCTCGCAGGAATCCGGCATCAAAGAAAAGCGCCAGGAATTATCTAAAATTCAGAAAGAAAATAAAGATTTGAAGTCAGAAATCACTCGCATTCAAGTTGATAAAAATTTTCAGCGCCAACTAGCGAAAGAACATTTAGGTGTTATCGCTGTGGATGAATTTTTGATTCTCTTTGCCGGTGAATCTGATGAGCCTTCGACAGAGAATACGACTCTTTAATTATTTCCGATTAATTTTTTAGACTCCGTTTCAGTTTGCTCAAGCGAGTAAGCCCCTTTCCATTTCAAAACATCACCCATTTTTAATTGCTGAGCGAGTTTAGAACTCGCCTTCATTTCTAGTGTGTGCCTACACCAAACTCCACGCGCGCGTGGAATAAGTTGTTGGTTAGCGCGACCAATATAAAAAGGAAGCTTCCTGACGATATCGATAATTCTTAAATCTTTATCCAAGTAGAAAAGATCCAAATCAAAGTAGGTGTCTGGCATCCAGAAATGCCTTTCATCCTCAGAGACATAGAAAAAGAGCATGCCTTGATTATCGTTAAAGTCCTCCGGTTTAACTCCAGAAAGACCTTGTTCTTGCTCTGCAGAAGTAATCACTAGGGTCGTATCGATACTTTCACCTGAGGGAGTTATAAGCTCGACTTTTTTAAGTGGGTTCTGTGCGTCTTTGGCGATTCCTGACTCAGATTGGCATGATGAAAGAGTCAAAAGCACGAGGAGGGTGAGTAATTTTCCCATGAAGTTTATCCCTGATTCAGGTATGATTTCGTATCCCAACTAGAGATACGATAGGAGCTTTCAAATGTCATCGGTTAAAAATTTACCTGGTTCAATGCGCACTCATCACTGCGGAGAACTTCGGGACTCTGATATTGGTAAAACAGTTATTCTTTGTGGATGGATGAATAAGTATAGAAATTTAGGAAGTCTTCACTTTATCGATCTTCGCGATAAATATGGTGTGACTCAATTAGGTTTTGAAGCCTTCAAAGGTGATGTGAACGAGCTTCGTAAATTTTCTCTTGAATCTGTCTTATGGGCGAAAGGAAAAGTTATCGCTCGTCCTGATTCAGCTAAAAATGCGAACATGTTGACAGGGTTAGTTGAACTTCAGGTTGAAGAAATAAAACTGTTATCTCTGGCTGAAGAAGTTCCTTTCCTCCCCCATGGAATGGTTCAGGCGACTGAAGATCTTCGATTGCGCTATCGTTACCTTGATCTTCGTTCAAAGAAGCTTCAGGATATTTTGGCGCTTAGATCCCAGACAACTCGTAAAGCACGGGAAGCTCTTTATGCTCTCGACTTTGTGGAAGTTGAAACCCCGATTCTTTATAAAACGACTCCAGAAGGTGCTCGTGATTATATCGTTCCGTCGCGAGTTCATCCTGGACGCGTTTATGCGCTTCCTCAGTCTCCTCAAACGTTGAAACAACTTTTGATGATTGCTAACACTGATAAATATTTTCAAATCTGTCGCTGCTTTCGTGATGAAGATTTACGAGCAGACAGACAACCAGAATTTACACAGATTGATATCGAAGTTTCATTTCCAACTCTTGAGTACATGAAGCATCTTGCGACTCATATGGTGAAAAACATTTTCAGTTTTCCAGATAGCTTTGAAATGAAATCGATTCCGTACGATGAAGTGATGAAAGACTATGGTTCTGACAAGCCGGACGTTCGTTTTGCTCTCAAGCAAATGATCGTGACGGACTTATTCAAGACTTCAACTTTTGCTACTTTCTCTGAAGTTGCGTCGATCAAAGACGGAATGATTAAAGCGATGTTTGTTCCAACGTCGATGGGAACACTGGCACGAAAAGATATTGATGGATTAGTTGAAATTGTTAAACCTTACGGTGGTAAGGGTGTAGCGTGGTTTAAAGTTGAGAACGAACAGGTGACTGGTGGTATTTCAAAATTCATTGAACCAAATTTACTTAATGCTCTATCAGAAAGATCGGTCGAGAAGGGCGATGGACTATGGTTCTTCTGTGCCGATAAAAACGCTAATGTCACTCATGACTGTGCAGATGCTCTTCGCCGCCATTTTGGAAAACATTTTAATCTCATTAATCACGAAGAATATGCCTTTTTATGGGTCTATGACTTTCCATTGTTTGATTACGATGCTGAAACAAATTCACTTCATGCCAAACACCATCCTTTCACTCGTCCAAAAGATGAAGATATGGAGCTATACTATTCATCTGATAAATCAAAAATCAAAGACGTTAAGGCGTATGCTTATGACATCGTCTGCAACGGCTATGAGTTGGGTGGCGGATCGATGAGAATTTTTGATAACAAGCAACAGTCTCGTATGTTTGAGCTTCTTGGATTTACTCCTGAGGATGCTCAACACCAGTTTGGTTTCTTCATTGAAGCTTTGAAATACGGAACACCACCTCACGCAGGAATGGCGTTTGGTATGGATCGATTAGTCATGCAACTTGCACGCACGGACTCTATTCGTGATGTAATCGCTTTCCCTAAAACGGCGTCTGCAACTGATTTAATGGCGAGTTCACCTTCGAAGCCAAGTCATGCGCAAACCAAAGAATTGGGGTTCAAATGGCTGGAAGACTAGCTTAATGAATTACATTCTGGTTGTTGATGACGAAAATGAACTTTGCGAAATTTATGAATTGTTCCTGCAAAAAGCTTTTCCTCTGGATGTAGTGCAAGCTTCGTCTGGCAATCATGCATTGGAAATCATCAAGACTAGAGGCAAACCTGAAGTCATCATTTCGGATCTACGAATGCCCGATGGTGACGGATATTACCTCTACTCAAAGCTGAAAGAAACTAATTGGAATATCCCTTTCATTCTTTCATCAGCTGACGCGGATACTGTTCGTGATCAATTTCCAGGCATTCACGGATTCATTGAAAAACCACATATTGTTGAACCTGCAATTCTTTTAGTTGATGCTATTGTATCAAAATATAAAGTTTCACCTACCTACGTTCCAATCAGAATCTCCCATTTATTGCGCTCAGGAACAGTCAGTTTTGATCTTTACATTAAGATCTCTGATCAAAAATTTATTAAAGTGATAAATGCGGGAGAAGCTTTTGTAGAATCAGATGCTAAACGTTTTAAGAACAAAAGTTTGGACCATCTGCTCATTTCTGCGGGAGATGCAGACAATTACCTGAAAAATTTTGAAAAAAATCTCGCAGCTCTACTGCTGGCCGAAGGAAGTCCAGCTGGCATGGCCATTACAAGTCTTGAGACACTAGAAACAGTCGAGAGAATCGCCTCATCTCTTGGCTGGACACCCGAAGTTATTGAAGCAGCAAAAAAAGCGATGCATTTCGCCATGAAGACAGTTAGGGCAGAGCCAAATTTATTAAAACTTCTTGATAAGAAGTTAGGTGATACTTCTTCTGTCTATTCACGCCACGTTAGTATGCTAGCTCTTCTATCCTGTGGACTTTGCCAACACTTGGGATGGGTCAGTGATTCAACTCAAATTAAGTTAGGTCTCGCTGCTCTCATGCACGACATTACAGTTGATGAGAATAGATATGAGGACATCACGGTTTGGGATCTCGCTGCCTCAGATTTGAATGATAAATCACCAGAGGTTCACGAATACCGTAACCATCCAATCGAGGCTGCCAACCTCTTGCTTTGTATGAAAGGCCTTCCAGCAGATGTAGATCAAATTATTTTACAGCATCATGAAATGAAAGATGGAACAGGTTTTCCACGCCGACTCACATCAAGTAGAATCAGTCCTATGGCAACCGTTTTTATAATTGTACAAGATCTTATTAATTTTCTGGAAAACTCAGAGCAATTCGAGGAAAAGATTTCTCTGTTCATAAAACATCGGGAAACGAAATACAATTCGGGCAATTTTAAAAAAATTTTTGATATAATCAAAGAGAGTGTTTTGAAAGCAAAAACTAAAAGCTAAGCCGCTTTCTTCCATTCTTCCTGAACTACTTCATCTTCTGCAAAAGAATCAGTTTGACTTAATAAAATGATTGGTTGAATTTCCCTAAAACTCACAAGATGTTGATAAAGATAATCATGACCTTTGATATTTTCCCATTTTTCTTTCCCAAAAAAATAACTCAAACCACAACTAAGACAAAGAATAAGTGAGTGTGCTGCCCATCTGGCGGCACTTGCAAAACTTTTGGATTTTAATTCGACTCTTCTTTTGAACATCATCATGCCAAGAGTTTGCCCGTGGTTCATGAAGTAACAAAAGAAAAAGTAGCTGAAGAGCATGAGAGGCAGAACAGGAGCCGCGAGTGCAGCGATCGCACTTTCTTCAAAGGCAATGCGCAGGCTTCTTGTCACCAGAACTGTTTTCACTGAGTGGCTAAATAAGGCCGTCATAGATGAAGTGAGGGCAAATGTAATGCTGAAATCTACGAAATGCGAACCGACAATTTTCCACGAAGATACACTTTCTTTTGAAGCGATCGGCGCCAGAAATGTTTTAGGTATTTTTTGAGAATGTTCTGCGAAGGGAACTAGATCAATTGGATTCATCTTAACCTCTGGTAACTTATCGGTTACCAGAGGTTAGAGTTTAATTAATGTTGATAATTTGAGTTTTTAAATCATGAAGCTTTTGAAGCGCCTGCATCGGTGTGAGATTGAGGACATCTAAGGCCTTAAAATCATGCTCTAAACGCGATAAATAATCTGGAATTTGAACCGCAGCTGCTGGCGTAAAGAAGGTTAGTTGGCTTTCAAGGATAGAGGATCGAGAGTCCTGATGGGACTCTAAATCCTTTAAAATCTCACGGGAACGTTTAAGAATTTCCTTCGGAAGACCTGCTAATTCTGCCACATGAATGCCAAAACTTTGTGTCGCTCCGGCCTCGATCAGCTCGTACATAAATCGTACTTTGCCGTTTCGCTGTTCTGTTCTCACAGTAAAGTTTTTTGCTTCGGGCATACTATCTACTAATTCAATCAGCTCATGATAATGAGTCGCAAATAAAGTAATGGGTTTTAATCGATTCACAAAATGCTCAACCAGCGCCCATGCGATGGATAGGCCATCGTAGGTCGAAGTTCCGCGGCCGATCTCATCTAAGATGATGAGTGATTTATCAGAGGCGTGGCGGAGAATTTCAGCTGTCTCTGCCATCTCCACCATGAAAGTAGACTGACCTTTGATGATGTCATCAGAGGCGCCCAATCGTGAAAAGAGATAATCACAAATACCAAGTTCAACTTTTGAAGCTGGAACAAAACAACCCATCTGTGCCAAGTATTGAATAATCGCGACTTCTCTCATCACTGTGGTTTTACCGGCCATATTTGGGCCCGTGATTAGTCCAAAGTAGCAATGCTCATGAAGGTCAATATTATGAGTGATAAAGCTATCTTTAATGTTGGCCTTAATCAGCGGATGCCACGCACCTGTGATTTTAACCATGCGGCGATCAGCATGAAGCACAGGTCTTACAAAATTTTCCTGTAAACTAATCCATGCCAGTGATTGGAAAACATCAATTTGCGCCATTCGTTTAGCTACATCTAAAACGAGGTGGGCGTGCTCTTCAATACGCTTACTGAAACTTTCAAAAATTTCTTTTTCAAGAGCAATGAGTTTTCCAAGCGCCTGAGTCACGTCTTTTTCAAAAACTTCTAGCTCTGTCGTTACATAGCGCTCGTTATTTACGAGGGTCTGACGACGCATGAAAGTCTTCGGAACTTTTGATAGGTGAGAGTTTGAAATCTCAACAAAGTAACCGGATATATTATTGTGTTTAATTTTTAGATTACCGATGCCGGTAGAGGCGCGGTACTTCGCCTCAAGTTTTAATATTTCATCAGAGGCAGAGTTGGCGAGTTTTCCCAAGCGGTCTCTCTCAACGTGAGCACCAGGTTTAATGAGATTACCTTTCTCTGGATGGGCACCCATCTCATCGCTTATAAAGGTGCGGATGTCTTGACTGAGTTTGGTAAGGAACTCCATGTCTTTTTTAGGAAGTTTTTGGAAGAAACTAAATCCTTCTTTATCCATTTCCTTTTCAAGTTCAACGAAAGTTTCAAAAGCGTGAGCGAGATTTAAAATATCTCCAGCGACTACTTTTTTAGTCGATATTTTTGCCATGATTCTATCAATATCTCTTACGTCAGCGAGGTGAGAACGAATCGCTTTGATGAAATCTGGTTTTTTAATCAGACCTTCAATCAGATCAAGGCGCTTATTAATAGCGTTTGCCTCACAAAGAGGAGATTGGAAATATTGACGAAGGTAGCGAGTACCCATCGACGTTCGCGTCTTGTCCATAAAGCCGAGAATAGAATTGGCCTCTGTCTCGCGCGAGCGAGGGAAAATTTCCAAACCTGAAAGAGTAGCAAACGTCACCTTCATGCTTTCATCATTATTGAGCATGCGGAAAGGACGCAAATGACTTATTTTATCGAGCGTTTGAGTCGAAGAAACGTAATAACTTAAAGCTCCAAGTGGAGTGAGGACAGTAGGTAATTGAGCAATGATTCCATCTCTTTGATAAGTTGGAATAAGTTTTTGAATGTAAAAAGAAGTGTGCTTCTCTTCAAAATATTCCTGAGACAGATGAGTTTTTAATACATCAATACTCTGAAGATAATCATCAACTATTGGGAGTGATTCCCACTGACCCAGGTAAGAAATAAATTCTTTTGGTCTCACCATCATGAGGCTTTCGCAAAATTCTTCAATCGTTTTAAATGTAACTCCGTAAAAGTCACCCGTCGTAAAATCAAGAAGAACTAAAATGAATTGATTCTTATCTTTAAATCCAGCAGCTAGGAATTTATTTTCTGAAGCATTTGTTTTATCGAGATCATAAGGCATACCGGGAGAAACAATTTGAGTGACGCCTCTTTTGACAATTCCCTTCGCAGCTTTTGGATCTTCGAGTTGCTCACAAATCACCACTTTTCTACCGAGCTGAGAAATGCGGTCTACATAGGTCGCGGCTGCATGGTGAGGAATACCGGCCATAGGAATAGGGTGATCTCCCAACTTTCCGCGAACAGTAAGAGAAATATTTAAAATCCTCGCGGCTTCACGGGCATCTTCAAAAAACATTTCGTAAAAGTCGCCCATGCGAAACATCAGAAGAATATCGGGGTATTGTTTTTTAACCGCATAGTATTGCTCCATCATAGGAGTGAGCTTAATACCTGAGGCGACGAGCTGGGCCAGCGTTTGACCCTCTTGAACTAATTGATTTTGCATAAATGAAAGGTACAAAAACCGATAAAAAACGTCACCTGTTTTCACCTTACTTCAGGGGGTAAATTGCTCCTTTAACTATCTGGAATTTCACAAAAAGAGTAGAATGAGAGGAATGAAAATCAGGAACCCTAAATCAATAATAATTATAGCTCTCTATATTGTGGCCAACGCACTTATTGTCATCTCTTCCATGCGCATGAAACCCGGAACCGCTGAGGCGATGAACGCCGCCAAATCAATCGCACCAGAATTTACTGAAATTGAAAATCTCGATTACTTCCACTTAAAAGAAGGCATTCCGCAAATGTCTTTATCAGCTGAAAAAATGCGCTCTCAAGGTGAAGAGATGGCGGAGTTTGTTACACCTCGAGGTGTTTATAATTATCAGCAAAAAAATAAAACGATAAAATACAGCGCTGAAAACGGGCTCTACCGAAAAGCGAAAGACATCCTTACTCTCGACGGTAAAGTTGAAATCGTTTCTGAAGAAGCGAATTATAACGCTGATAAAATAAAATACTTTTTTAAAAAAGATCTCATCATCGGAAATGGTAATGTGAAATTTGAAGGTGATGATTTGAAATCAAAAGATCACGTGGTGATTTATTCAGAAAGCATGCGAGCAAATCCTCAATCTCAGCTGACTAAATTTAAAGGTGGCGTTAGGGGCTCGATGGCGCGGAAAAAAAAGTACGAGGGTAAGCTTACTTTTTCATCCCAGGAACTCTACTTTCAGGGTGTCGATTCCCTTGCACAGCTCTCTGGCGATGTTCATATGAATAGAGATAGTTACGACATCACCTCTGGAAAAGCTGATGTGTATCTTGAAAACTTTAATAAAAGCCTCAAGTATTTCGTACTGAATGACGATGTGAAAGTGACCGAAAAGCTTAATACTCCGGAAGGGGTGCAAGAGCGTAAGGCCTTTGCAGAACGTCTTGAGGGTTTTGGGCGAGAGCAAAAGATGGTGCTTTCAGGTGCCCCCAGAGTGGAAATGGGCAAAGATGTTATTAAAGGTTATCGCATCACGATTCGCGAAAACGTGGATCTGGTAGAAGTAGATGATGCGATGTCTGATGTGCAGTTTAAAAAGAAAAAACTAAAGGAATAGTTTTATGAATGCGAGCTTCCACGCGCGAGATCTTAAGAAAACATATAATGGCCGCGAGGTCGTTAAGAGTGTGAGTATAGATGTTGAACGAGGTGAAATTGTTGGTCTTCTTGGACCCAATGGAGCTGGAAAAACAACGTCCTTTTATATGATGGTTGGATTAGTTAAAGCGGATAAGGGTCAGATTAATCTCGATTCCGAAAACGTCACAGACTTTCCGCTGCATGTAAGAGCAAAAAAAGGCATTGGGTATCTTCCGCAG
The DNA here is from genome assembly GCA_040399915.1 of Bacteriovoracaceae bacterium. GTDB lineage: Bacteria > Bdellovibrionota > Bacteriovoracia > Bacteriovoracales > Bacteriovoracaceae > Peredibacter. The sequence goes on along the minus strand of JBBARE010000001.1, from coordinate 445,284 downwards.
GAAGCCAGTGTTTTTAGAGAACTTACCGTTGAAGAAAATATTTTTGCGGTATTGGAAGTGAGAGATCTTTCCGATAAGGAAAGACAGAACGCTCTGGATAATCTCATCAGCGACTTTGGTCTGGATCACATCCGGAAATCAAAAGGTAGAGAGTTATCAGGTGGTGAGCGTAGAAGGGTTGAGATCGCGCGCGCTTTAGCACTCGATCCAAAGTTTGTCTTATTGGACGAACCCTTTGCAGGAGTTGATCCACTGGCGGTCGGTGACATCCAGTCGATCATCAGACGTTTGAAGCAGAAGAATATAGGTGTTTTAATCACAGACCACAACGTGAGAGAAACCCTGGGCATTGTGGATCGAGCGTACATCATGAGCCAGGGAGAGTTGTTGGTTAGCGGAACACCGAATGAGATTATAAATAATGAGATTGCCCGTAAGTTTTACTTAGGGGAAGAATTTAAGATGTAGGGGTTTTCGATGGCAATTAAGATGAGTCAAGGGCTGAAGCAATCGCAAAGCTTAATGATTACGCCTCAACTGCAGCAAGCGATTAAGTTACTAACACTTACTCACTTAGAAATGACCACTCTCATCTCGCAAGAGATGGTTGAAAATCCGATGCTCGAAGAAATGGACAACGAAATGGATTCGGGTCCAGCGGAAGAATCCCGCGAAGAAATGGATTCACACGAAGCAACTGCCGAAAACTTTTCAGGACCTGAACTCATTGAAGGTTCTAAAGACACTTTCGATTGGGAATCATACTCAGAATCATTCAATAGCTCTTCATCTTCTTCACCGAACATGAAAGAGAGTCAAAATCCTGATGATATGCCTTCGTATGAAAACATGGTTTCAAAAAACCAGAGTTTACAAGAGCATCTTGAGTGGCAACTCCGTATGGAATCACTTTCCACTGATCAGTTAAATTTCTGCTTAGATATCATAGGTAACATTGATGACGATGGTTACCTTGAAGTTTCTTTCGATGAAATCGTCGCTCGCTCAAAAATTGAAGACCGTGATGAAGCTCTTGGTATGCTCGGTATGGTTCAGCACTTAGATCCAATTGGATGTGGAGCACAGAATCTTGAGGAGTGTCTTGGTATCCAGGCGCGTATGCTTCCAGAAAGATCACCACTTGTTGAATTGATCGTTGAAAGAAATCTAAAAGACCTCGAGAAAAAAGATTACATGAAAATCACAAAAGATTTTGGTGTATCAAAAGAAAAAGTTAAAGACGCTGAACTTATTATTATGAGTCTTAATCCTAAACCTGGCCGCCTTGTTTCTGCTGATGAAACTCAATACGTCGTTCCTGATATATTCGTTGCTGAAGTTGGCGGAGAGTTCGTGGTGCAAGTGAATGACGAAGGTGTTCCTCGTCTTCGCATCTCAAATCTTTATAAGTCACTGATTAAGAGCAGTCAGTCTGATGCCGAAGCAAAAGAATTCGTGCAGGATAAACTCCGGGCCGCTATGTGGTTAATTAAATCAATCGAGAACCGTCAGAAAACGATCTATAAAGTAGCGAACTCAATTGTCCGTACACAGCAGGAATTCTTTAAGAAAGGTCCTGCATTCTTAAAGCCGATGATCTTAAAAGACATCGCTAACGAAATTGGTATGCACGAATCAACTGTTTCTCGTGTTACGACAAACAAATTCATGCACACACCAATAGGTACATTTGAACTTAAATACTTTTTTAATGCCGGTATCGGCGGTAAAAACGGTGGTATTGATATCGCAGGCGAAAGCTTGAAGCTTAAAATTAAAGAAATGGTTGGGAATGAAGACCCTAAACGGCCGCTCTCAGACCAGAAAATTTCTGAACTTTTAAGTACAAAAGATATCGTTGTCGCTCGTCGAACCGTAGCAAAATATCGTGAGATGATGGGCATAGCCCCTTCTTCGAAGCGCAAGAAATAACCAGGAGGTCTTTTGCATGAAATGAATCCGCTTTGTTTTTAGTGTGGCCGATTACAAATTTATTTAGAGGCACGTTTATGAAATTAAAAATCTCTTTTAAGCATCTAGATCACACACCAGCTCTTGATCAGCGAATCACCGAAAAATCCGAAAGATTCGAAAAGTATTTCCAGGGCAACACCAATATCCATTGGTTTTGTTACGTTCATAACAATGAACACTGGGCAGAGATCAAAGTCCACGGACCGAAGTTTGATTTTTTTGCCAAGGCAGCGGCAGATAATATGTACAAATCTTTAGATCTAGTCGTCGAAAAGATGGAACGACAAATCGAAAAACAAAAGGATCTGCTGCGGAACAAAATCCACGCTCATCCTCTAGCAACACCAAAATACAAAGAAATTCAAAAATTGATTAAGGACGAAGAAGAATTCGCCCAGAACGAATGGAAAGAACGTTCGGCTTAAAAAATTAAATATTCCAGCGAAAGGGCCTGTTTAGGGCCCTTTTTTTTGACTAGAAAATAAAGTTATAACTTACCTATGAGACAGTTAAAACTTCAAAAAATTGGTAACTCATTCCGTTTCAGGATTTCAAAAAATGATCTTGAGATCGCGGGATTTGATGATTCTTTCGACTATGAATTAATAGCTGAGAAAGGTGTTATCGTTCTGGTAAAACGCCGCTCCCATCATTCAAAATGGGTCTTTAAAAATACAGCATTATCGCCAGAAGACGTGCAGTGGTTGGAGTCAAAGTTTGAATCAGGAATTGAATAGAGGGGACGTTTGGAATGTGTTCCTTGATCCGATCAAAGGCTCGGAGCAAGCGGGGAACCGGCCTGCTGTCATCATTTCACCAGAGTCGATGAATGAGCAGCTTGAGACTGTGATTATAGTTCCTTTAACGACTGAGAAAAAAGATTGGCCAACCAGAGTGGAGGTTAATTTTCAGAATATTGATGGGCAAGTTCTGTGTGAACAGATTCGCACTGTCTCGAAAAAACGTCTCACCAAAAAACTAGGTCATCTTCCCCTCAAAGATATCATTCAAATTAAGCTCGTGTTGAAGCAGATGTTAATCGAATGAAGCACCGTTTAACCGGCGTCGGTGTTTAATAGCGCTATTGAAACATTCCGTTTACACTCATCCTAATCCTTACCAACCGGAAGTCTGGTTCAATTCCAGCACTGTCCCGCAACTGTGAACCCTTTATCGGCAAAGTCAGATACGGCGTAAGGTTCATTCCCGGGGAGGATCTATTGATCTGGTTACTTCTTTTATTTTCTTTTGGCGTTTACGCAGATACTGAGCTCGAGCTCATTGAAGTGAAAACAGAGAAAGATATCGGCCGATTTACTTTCGTCTCTTCATACGTCATTCCTGCATTAGAACTTGAAAACACTCCTGTCGGCCTAGTCAGTCCGGCATTGGAAAAAGTTCCAGGGCTCATCATCAGTCAAAACGGTGGGCCGGGTGGACGAGTTTCTTTTTTTATACGGGGGACAGAGAGCCGTCACGTTTCGTTTACTCTCGATGGTCTCAAAATAAGCGACACCTCAAATACTGACCGACAGTTTGATGCTGCCTTTTTAACATCACCCTTCATCAAAGATATTACCGTTCACAAGGGGCCTCAAGCAGTCATGTACGGCTCTGATGCCTTGGGTGGGATTATCGAGTTGAAGTCAAGAAAAGGCGAGAATGCCCCTGAAACCAGACTCTCTGTGAACGCCGGAAGTTTTGCCACAATTGAAAGTTCGTTATCAAGTGACTGGAAAACAAAAAATAACAACGGCACGCTTACGGTTTCTCGTTTTCATACTGATGGCATTTCCCGCATCAATAAGAAAAGGTATAATGCCAAGGAAAGAGATGCTACGGATATTACTCAACTCACTTCTTCTTCTGAGCATCGCTGGGCAGCGAAGATTCAGACGGATTTTCTAGCATCATACCTTCATGGAAAAGCTGAGCAGGATGGATTCACGAGCGATAATAACAATGATTTAAGCCGAAATGATCAATATCTTTTGCAGCAGAAAACAAGTTTTGAAATTAACGACTCCCAAGGGATTTCACTTCGAAATGGTTTCAATCGTCACCAGCGGCACAATGAAAGTCTTTCTTCCAACTCTGAGTTCTTCAATGGAGAACTCAGCCAGAACGAAGTGGTTCATAGGTTAGAAGCAGGAAGTTTTGGTCTTCTTTCTGGTGTGGCGACTGAGCATGAATCCACTAAGGCAATGGCTTTAGATCGTTCCTTTGATTTACATTCCTTATTTTTACAAAGTTCATTTCAGCAGGAGAAGTTTAAATTTCACGCAGGTGTTCGCTCAGAAAAACACACCAAGTATGGATCGTTTTATACTGGTTCAGCGGGAATCGCTTTTGGTGGTTTATCTCTTCAATATTCTCAAGGCTACAAAGCACCTTCGCTTTATCAGCTGTATGCCCCGGATTCATTTGGATCACCAGTGGGAAATCCGGATCTCGTTCCGGAAACGAGCCACTCACTGGAAGCGAGCTGGAAAACAATTTCAGATATTCATGAAACGGGAATCACTTTTTTCCAAAATCGTCTCTCAAATCAATTCACGTATTCATTTACTCAAGGCTATTTAAATCAGCAGCGATTTATTGTTGAAGGGATAGAGTTGTTTGGAAAAATTGGTATACCTGAAGCGATCTTAAGTGCAAGCTTTACCCATCAGCAGTTTAAAGAAGAAGAAACATCTGTTTTACGACGTCCATACAATTCTGCTCAAGTCGGATTTTCGTATTTTCCACAGGAGACAGTGGAAACTAATATCACTACACGTTGGTTTTCATCCCGCAAAGATTTCAGCGCTAAACTCAATGGCTATGAAGTTGTCGATCTATCGATTCGAAAAAACTGGGAAAAAGATGATGTTGCTTTGACGCTTAAAAATATCTTGAATCGTGAGTACGAAGATGTTTATGGATTTAGTGTTATCCCAAGATCAATATTTGCTCATTACGGTCATCGATTTTAATGGACGGTTTTTTTGTCATCTTGGTCGGTGAAGCAGCACGACCCTTCGTGGGATTCCATTTCGTGCTCTAGGCTTTCTTTATAATCTTGTTGCTGTTCGCGAGAGAGTCCTAGTGAGCTTGAAAGAGTATCTCCGAGGGTAGGAGAAACCACCTTAATATCGAGTCCCATTTCTTCCATTTCAGCGGCGAACATATAGGCCTTTTCGGACTCATGCATATCGCATTCAAAGAGAATTTGCTCTGTTTGGACGTCTAAAACTTGAACTTTGGGACTTCTTTTTTCCATGGGTGAATGGTAATAATCTCTGGCACTCTTTGTCAAAGGATAGAACGTCATGGGTCTCGTCCTGTGGATCGATCAAAACACATTTGCGACCGCGTTGCTTGAAAAAGTCTTCAAAAAGAAGGGTTTACCTTTCTATACACTGACATCAGTGGATGATTTTTTATACCTTGTGGAAGACATTAAGCCTCAATTAATTGTGCTCGATGCCCAGACCTTTGCTCTCAATAAAGAGGCTTTCATTAAGCAGTATGAGAATAAAATGTTGAGTGATTTACCGTTTGTGTTGTTGAATGCAACTCTAGAGATGGGTTTTATCGGAAACGTGATCGGAAAAATCAACAGACCTTTTGATCCCTTCAAAATTCCTGAGACTTTAAAAAGCTTCCAGAACTATAATTAAAGCATGAACAGAGATAAATTGGTGCTTACTGTTGGATTAGTTTTAGCGATGCTCGTCTTCGCTTTTACGCTTTATTTCCGCAGTGGTGCCTTCCGCTAAATGCATATCGGCCAATTTAGGCGCCACTTGTCTTTCAGATTGAGAGACAAAAAATGACGTTAGTTTTTTATCCATCACGGAAAGAAGGACATCGACGAGCTCATGATAATGAGTGTGAATCCACTGTGCAGAAAAATGATTGGGTACTTCAAGAATTAATACATTATGCGAAATCACGAGAGGCTTTACCTGTTTAAACCACTGGTGATGGACTTCAGGTCCTAACACATCACAAAGTTGCTCCTCTAAGATCGACCATATATATGAAGCTTTTACAACTGGATGGGCCAGGTTAAGGTTCTTTTCTTTGAACCTTGCCTGACGTTCTGTCCAGCGTGTTTTTAAATTATTTCTTGGTTTCACAACCCGATTTTTTTTCATGGGGTGGGAAGATTAAATGGGAGACTGCCTGTCTGACAACTAAAATATCAAAACGAAAGCCGATTCTGTTCCCATTCTTTTGCTTCGGCCGGCGCCAAAACGAAATTATTGAGTCCTAGCTGCTGAAAAATAAAATCCGGTATGCGAATTCTATAAAAAATTCCTTGCTCATGCGAAACAGTATTTAAAATATTGGCATTTCCTCTGATTCTCGAGTGAGCGTCACCCATTTCGTAAGGAACAAATAAATCGTAATGATCCTGTTTAGACAAAAAGTAATTAATCACATATTCACGCAAATTCTTCATGTCTTCCTCATCATAAGATGAAACTAAAAAACTATTTGGAAAATTTCGCATGATAATTCTTGCGCGAACCGGATCATTTAATAGATCTCTTTTATTAAATACGATGATTTGTTGCTTCTCTTCGATTTTAAGTTCTTTTAAAACATCCTGAGTCACTCTTAAGTGTTTTGCATAATTTGGATCAGAAATATCACAAACAATTAGTAAGAGATCCGCTTCCATCGCTGATTCAAGAGTCGTTTTAAAACCTTGAATGAGAGTATTTGGTAAATTCGAAATAAACCCCACCGTATCAATCATGATCATGGGTGGTTTTGAATCTGGGTTCAAAGTACGAAATGTTGAATCGAGTGTAGCGAAGAGCTTGTTTTCTTCCAGCACGTTTACTTTACATAAACGATTCATAAGAGATGATTTACCGGCGTTGGTATAGCCGACAAGAGCGGCGGTCACTGCCTGGTTTTGGCGTTTTTTACGTTGTTGCTCACGAGATTTTTGAACTTCTTCAAGTTGCTTCTTGAAAAACTCAATCCTTTCGCGAATCATACGTCTATCCAACTCGAGCTGCTGCTCTCCCTCTCCACCAATGGCAGCACCTGAGGCACGCTGCTTGGAAAAGTGACCCCACATTGAAGTGAGTCGTGGGAGTAAGTACTGCAAGCGCGATATTTCAATCTGAATTTTTGCTTCTTTAGTACGGGCATGCTGAGCAAAGATTTCAAGAATAACTGTGTTTCTATCGACGACTTCCATTTCTGTGATTTTTTTAATGTTACGAACTTGTGAAGCCGTTAATTCAAAATCAAACACTAAAAGCTCAGAGCCTTCTTCTCGTGCCATATCAGCAATTTCTTGAAGTTTTCCTTCACCAAGCATGGTGGCCGAATCAATCTGTTTACGATTCTGTACGTATTCTTCGCCGGCGACTAAACCAAGAGTCCTCAGAAGTTCGCGTAACTCACGAAGTGAATTATTCGTTTCAATCACTGTCGAGTGACTATCAAATTTATCACATACCATCGAAACCAAAGAAGCCTTCTGGCCTATCGGTAATTTGTAGTCTTCAGCGTTCACTGGACCTCCACTTGCATGTTATCCAGAAGACGAGTTGTGCCCATCTGATAAACAGCAAGGATTGAAATATTTTTTGATTGAGTAATATTTGGTGAAAATGTTTCAGAGTCTCGAAGCTCGAGGTAATTCCAGTTTGAGTCTTTTAAAACTTCCTGAATATGGCCTTCTGCTTTTTTTAAATCTGATTTTATTATCGAACTAATTTCTTTAAGTGTACGAGAAAGAAGAAGCGATTTTTCTTTCTGCTCTGGTGTTAAATATTGGTTTCTGCTTGAAAGAGCGAGCCCTGATTCTTCCCGAATAATAGGCATGCCAGTCACTTTAACTGGCAATGCTAGATCCTTGGCCATTTGTTTAATAACTAAAAACTGCTGATAATCTTTCAAACCGAAATAGGCTTCAGTTGGTTTTACTAATTCAAAAAGACGGTAGACCACAGTCGCCACCCCCTCAAAATGACCCGGGCGACATTTTCCTTCGAGATCAGTGCTGAGATTTTGTACTGATATCGTTTGATTATGCCCAAGCGGAAAAACTTCCACAGGGTCTTTGGGAGAATAAACAACCACCCGTGACTTAGGAAACTTGTTTGCTGCATCCTGAATAAGAGTTATGTCATTCTCAAGAGTTCGTGGGTAACGATTGAAATCTTCATTGGGACCAAATTGCTTTGGATTAACGAAGATGGAGAAATAAACGGTCTCATAATCTGAGAGGGCGCGTATGAGAAGGGAGATGTGCCCTCCGTGAAGGTTTCCCATCGTTGGAACAAACCCAACCGGTTTTTTTTCACTAGCTCTGGTTGCGATGAGGTCTTCAGTCGTCTGGATGAGGGTTACCATGAAGGCTTGCCTTCAAACCATGTAACTAGCTTGCGCCCGAGTTCAACCTTACTTAAGGGAATTGGGCCTTTAATAGATTTTGATTCAATAAAAAAATATTCGCCCTGGTTTTTTTGAAATCCTTCAACTTCTGGTGCACCAATAAGACCATTTGAAACTTTGTTTCCAACCATCAGATCGACCGGCTTACGCTTCATTTTTTCCATAAAAACAGCTTCTGTCGTTTCAGTTTCAGCTGCAAAACTTATAACTTTTTGATTTTTACGAATCCCAAGAACTTCTTTTAAAATGTCTGCTGCCTGCTTAAAGGGAAGACTCGTTCCCATGGCCTCTTTTTTTAATTTGATTGTCGCTGGATCAAATTCAATATCAGCTATGGCCCCTGTTGAAATATAAAGATCAGATTCTGGAAATACTTTTAGAGCGGCTTCTTTCATGAGCTCTGTCGTTGGCGCCTGGATCAGTTTAAAAAGTGGGTGCCCATTTAAATTCTCAACATCTGGCGTGCATTGATGACCAGCAAGAATTGTTACTTCATAACCTGCAGCGAGAAACGCTTTGGCAACAGAGATTCCCATTTTGCCACTCGAAGGATTGGTCAGGTATCTAACAGGATCAAGGGGCGAAGCAGTTGCTCCCGCAGTAATCACAACTCTTTGATTTTTCTTTTGAGTCGGACTATAAGTTTCGATCAGATCGACGACAGAATTAACTTCCGGAAATTTTCCGGCACCGATATCACCACAGGCAAGAAGCCCGGAAATGGGATTTATAATACCAACGTGGCCAAGAGTCGCTAATTTTGCTCTATGCTCTTGAATGCGTGCATTTACCCACATCTCAGTATTCATTGCTGGAAAAATGAGAATAGGTTTTTTGCCGTAAGCAAGAAAAACACTTGTTAGTAAATCATTCGTGATGCCAGTAGCGAGCCTTGAAAGGGTATTGGCGCTTGTCGGTGCGATGATTAATTTATCCGCCCACTTCACGAGCTCAATATGCAGTACTGTTGCTTTGTGATGGAGTAATTCAGGTTGAAAATCATCTGTTGGAAGATAAACAGATTCCACTCCAATGTAGCGAAAAGTTTCTGGTTTAATAAACTCAAGCGCACCCTTCGTTAAAATCACTTTTACATCGTGTCCGCTCTTAACCAGCAGGCGTGCAACGTCGTAGCTTTTATAGCTAGAGATAGATCCTGATACGGCCAAAAGAATTTTCATAGCGGCTCAATCTGTGTCGTCATCCAATATTGGAGGGCCCAGTGTATCAAATGGGGATGCCCCTCTACAACCAGGCGCTGTTTTTCGTCTTGAAAAAATCCCTCCCAAAGGCTTGTTAATCCGCCCGTGAGAATTATTTTTTTGATGTGGTGTTCTGTTATGAGGCTCTTGGCCAGTGCAGCAAAGGCAGAATAACTCTCTGTGATGGCCTCTGCCGTTTCAGTAGGAAGAAAGTGGGAAAAGTGAAGTTTTAAGGGAACAGACTTAAGTTGCTCACCTTTATTGTAAGTAGAAAAATAGGCTTCAGTTCCAGGAATGATATATCCGCCCAGAAATCCATTTTCAGTAATCACATCCATCGTGACAAATGTTCCAGCATCAATCAAAAGGGTTGGACTCTTATCTTTTTTGTAACAGTAAAAAGCTTCTATTAAACGATCTTCACCTAGAGTCTTGGCGTAGTTAACCGGCATGCCTGCGAATTTTGTTCCCCGCCAATAATCTCTCACTCTAGTGACTAAAAATCCCTGTTCCTGAAGTTTTTGGACTTCATCTTCACGAGATTTAACTTCGCATAATACGACACTTGAATTGTGAGCACTAAGACCGAGTTGAGTGAGATAAATGGGGAGTTCAGAAAGAGGGACAACTTTGATTAATTTCCATTCAGTTGCTTCTTTAAAAAAAAGACCAGCGTGAGGATTTGAGTTTCCAAAATCAAGTGTGACTAAACCCTGCATCTTATTTTCTCTGATCAACGAGGTATTGTTTGATCAGATCTGCGCGCAGCTGATAGAGATCAGCAATCGGAACACAAAACTTAGGTGGAGTATGTGGACCCATTTTTAGTAAGTCATTAATGACTAAAACCTGACCATCGGTTTTCTTGCCAGAACCAATTCCAATAGATGGAATAGAAAGTTCATTAGTTATTTTTGTCGCTACAGATTCTTCAACCATTTCTAAAACAATGGAAAAGCAACCTGCTGCTTGCAGTGCTTTTGCCTCTCGAATTAAGCGAGAGGCATCATCTTCATTTTTCCCATGAGTAAAATAGCCACCCAACTGATGAACAGACTGGGGGGTAAGACCTATGTGGCCCATGACAGGAATACCAGTTTGGGTAAGGCGCTCAATCAATTTTAACTGATACGGAAAAGCACCTTCTAGTTTAATCGCTTCACACTTTGTACTTTGAAATAATTTTGTTGCAGAGAAAACCCCTTGAGTGACAGTTGAATAACTCCCAAAGGGCATATCCATGATAAGAAATTTATCAGGAGCTCCACGACGTACCGCCTTTCCGAAAATTTCCATTTCAGTTATTGAGACCTCTACTGTCGTTTCATAACCTAAAATAACATTTCCAACGCTGTCCCCAACGAGGATGAGGTCCAAGTCAGTCTCATTGAGCATTCTTGCTGTTTGAAAATCATAACAAGTAAGCATCTGAAGATTTTTACTTTTTGATTTTTTAATATCTCTTAAATTGAGCTTTTTCATTTTGTGTCCTGATTAATCTGATGAAATGTTTTCATGAGAGGTGACTTTTGCCATCGCTCGCGGATAATTCTGCGAGTTTCTTCTACGTCAGTCTTATCAATCTCGTTATTAAACTGACCACTTTGTATTTCAGTGAGAAGTGATCTTAAATTTTTGTGAAAGTCAGGTGAAAATAAGCGGTGATAGCCTTTTTCAGCGCCAATCAAAGCATTGGGGCTAATGAGATCAAAAAATCCTTCTGGACCTTTATCAACCATTGCGTTCACTATAAGTTTAAGTTCATGCCAGCATTCAAAATAAGCAAGCTCTGGTTCAATACCTGTTTCAACTAAGTGAGCAAACATCTCTCCGGCAGCGTAGGGAATAAGCGTGCATAGTAACCCTTGCTCGGAATAGAGATCGGCTTCGGTTTCATTTTTAAATGATGTTTTATAGGGACCCATGTTAATTCCCATGGAGAGAGCGAGCTTTAACAACCACTTTTCAAATGTTTCAACCGGTCCTTTAAAATGCTCAAGTGAGTAAACAGCTCCGAGCTTACCCTTTATTTCAAATTGTTTTCTAAGCTCTGTTCCAATAGATTTTGGCGCGTAAAGAACATGTTGCAAGTGAGGAAACGTTTTTTGGAATTCGTGTTTTAAAAGTGAATACCCATGAGCATAGAGAATGACTGATCCTGCTTTGAAATGAGGTCCGTGAGTCAGCATAAATTCATGGTGAGATTGGTCTGGTGTGAGAAGTGCAAAAACCTGACCAGAGTAAAACTCTGGAGTGCCAATTTCCGTGACGTCAAAACCCATTTTGGCAGCAGAAGAAACGGAAGGACTCTGCGGCTTGAGGGCCACAGTCATTGGAAAAGAAGAATCTTTGAGATTTTGGGACCATGCTTTCGCCTGATTTCCAAAACCAATGATGGTTAGTTGCATCATAAAAAGGACTAGTTTGAAACTCCTGAACAACGCTATCATGGGAGCAGTAAGCTGGCCAAGTTTTAAGGGGAACATGTGATTGAGAGTCTGAACCGAGCCTTCATGTATGGAGAATCAGTTTTCACCACGATGCGGATGACCGATGGGGTTTTAAAAGACTGGGATCTGCATTTCGAAAGAATCCGTAAAGGAGCTGAATTTGTCTTTGGACCTTTCACGGATGGACAAGATTGGGTGGCTTTGCTTAAAAATCGCCTCGAAGCAAAAACCATAGGAGTGGATGGTCACAAAATCATTCGCCTTACCTTATATCGGGAGCAGGCGAGAGGTCTTCAAAAAATGGGTCTTGTCTCAGTGACAGACTTAAAAATCCATCTCTCAGCTTCGCCTTTTGAAAAAGAGCGGTTTGAAAATAAAATGCTTAAATTAAGAACCTGCCCGGTAAATAAACGACCCTATTGGTGGCCGCCTTATCTCAAGGCTGGAAATTATCTTGAAACTATTTTGTCTCAGAAAAAATTTCTTAAGCCAGGAGATGATGATCTTCTTTTCTTATCTCCGGACGATACAATCCTCGAATCCTCTGTTGCCAATATTTTTGTTGTCCGTCATAACAAACTCTACACTGCTCCTTTAGGTCCCAATGTTCTTGAAGGCATCATGAGAAGAAAAGTGATGGATGTTGCCCATGATTATTTTGATCAGGTTGAAGAATCTGGCGCCACTATGGAACAGGTCTATAAAGCTGATGCACTTTTTGGAGCAAATTCAGTCAGAGGACTATTTTTGATAGACCAGGTTGATGGTCATGAAATAAATTATAGTGAAGAATTCATGAATAAATTTGAACTCCTTAAGAGCAGGGTTTCAGTATGAAAAAACTTGAAGTTACATGTCCGACTTGTAAGAAGAAATTTAACTATTATGACTCAGACTTTCGACCATTTTGCGGCGAGCGCTGTCGGCTGATTGACTTAGGTCAGTGGCTATCAGAATCTTATACAGTACCTGTTGAAAAATTAACGGAAGAAGAATCACAAACCCTTGAGCAACTCATCAATGAAAAAAATAACGAAGAAAAAAACGACGACAATTAATCTGGATAAAGTCTTAAAGCTCATGATCGACTGGTCTTTTGAATGCGGGGATATTCTCAATTCTCACTTAGTCCGTTCGTACGACACACAACTGAAGTTTATGAATAAAGGTGTTCAGGGACTTGCCACAGAAGCTGATATTTTGTCTGAAGCTTTCGTAATGAGTGAAATAAAAAAACATTTTCCATCACATAAAATCCTCTCTGAAGAAGATGCATTTACTCGTGAACTAAAAATGGAAGGCGTTAAGGAAGACGAATATTTATGGATAATTGATCCACTAGACGGAACCAATAATTTTATCAACAGAGTTCCCTTTTTTTGTGTCAGTCTTGCTTTAAATAAAGGGAGTACTACTCTTGCCGGCGTTGTTTATAATCCGGTAAACTGCGAACTTTTTTATGCAACTAAGGGAGGAGGTGCTCACCTCGTGCGATTGGTTGGAGATAAAGAAGTGCGAATTCAGCTTAAAGCGAACAAGAAGAAAAAAGTTTTTAAAGAAGCACTTTTGTCAGCTAATCTCACTTCCAAGCGAGTGGAAAAAGATTTATTAAAAAGTTTTCCTGAAGTCAGGGCCATGCGCCGATTTGGAAGTGCTGCCCTTGAAATGAGTTATGTGGCGGCCGGGATGCTAGATGCTTATTGGGAATACCGACTTCAGCCTTGGGATATGGCGGCCGCTGGTCTTATTTGTCAGGAAGCTGGAGTAAAAATATCAAATATTAAAGGCGAAAAATATCATCCGTTCGGCTCTTCAGTTCTTGCTGCCGACTCAGCTCTTTACACTCCTCTGCGAGATATCCTTAACAAGTAAAAAATTCTTTGCTTTGACAAGAATTCTGATGGGTTAGATAATGATTGGGAGCATGAAAATAAATCTGCTCCGGAACTCATATCCATGGAGGGGTTGTGTTCGATTCGCTAATTAATTATATGGATAAATTCGGCCCTGAATTGCTTGTCATTCAGTTCGGATTCCTTGTTATTCTTTCAACTCTTTTTCTTTGGTTATGGTTTTCCAATCGCAGAAAATATCACAACTTAAAGCACGCAATCCCTGCCAATGTGGTTAAAAGTTATTTAGATTCAATCATTCAAAATTCGACGGCACTTAAATCTTCTCTTTTTAGGGGAGGCGGTCTTGAAGTCAATGGTGTTCCTTCTGTTTTGCCACTCGCTGGTCTTATGGGTGGAGACAATATGGGACTAAGTGGCGCTCCCTCTACGGCGCTTCTTGAAGATATCAATCAGAAAAAAGCTCTTATTGCCTCCTTGGAATCACAACTCGCAAGCGCACAAAGTTCAAATAGAGAACTAGAAATAAAACTCGCCACTCTTCAGGCGAATTTAACTGCTGCAGAAATTAAAATTAAAGAACTTGAAGCCCTCCTTGCTCAGTTAAGAGCTGGTGGTGGTGGTGGAGATGCTGGTCTCAAAAAAGAACTAGCGATGGTCACAAAAGAGCGCGACGAAATTCGCGACCGCTTAAAAGAGTTTGAAATTATTTCTGATGATTTAGCGAACCTTAAACGTCTTCAGCAAGAAAATGATCAGCTTAAAAAATCACTTGCGGCCGAAGGCGGATCACGTCCTAAGCCTGTACCTGTTGATCTCAACAACATCATTTCACAGGCAGATGTCTCAGACCTTTTACAAGATCTTGGTCAATCTACGACTCCAGTTGTTGCTGATGATACAAAGGCGCTAGAAGATTTTCTTTCCAGCCCTGACGAAACTCCGGCGGAATCATCTGAAGTTGATACCTCTGAAGCAGATATGTTAGCTACGATGGATGAAGCAAATATACCAAACGAAATAAAACCGAAATCTGAGAAGACTCCTGAAGATCTTCTTTCTGAATTCGAAAAAATGCTGGGGTAAAGATGAAATTAATTTCCTTAATCTGCTTAACGGGAATCACCTCATCAGTTTTTGCTATATCGACTGAAAGTAAGATCCAACTTTTGAAAGAGCCTAATGGGAAAAATGTTCAACTTGTAAAAGAAGACATCGTTTCTCTTGAGCGTTTTGAAAATATGTTCACGATGGATGCTAAGGCACCGGGCCTTCAAGCGATGCTCAAAAGAAATGCTTTTAAGCATAAGCAAAAAGCCGTCCCTATTCTTATTAAAGTCATGAAGGACTCAAAATACCCTGAGCAAAATCGCTGGCACGCTACTATGCTCTTAGCGCAAGTCATGGGTGCTAAGTCAGCGCCTTTCATTGCAAAATTCTCAGACCATCCACATTGGATGATGAGACTCGCTGCACTAAAAGCTCTTCTAGGTTTGAAGCAGGATGAATATCATGCCGTTTATTCTAAAGCGCTTAGAGACCCCTCTTTAATTGTTCGCGTTCAGGCATTAGATAATATTTCCCAGATGAAAATTACTAAGCTTGCTCCAGAAGTCTGGAACATGATGTACGATCAATCTAATTACAATGGTGAAAAAGGTGCTCGTAAACGCACATCAATTGTCAGAACTATTATTCGCACCGTTGGTGATGTTCGTTTTGAAAAAGCTAGAAAGCCGCTGGCAAAACTTATTCAAAAACCGAAATATCAGGATTTGATGGATGATCTTGATTATTCGCTGGAGAAAATTACTGGTGAGACTTCACCAAATTCAGTCGAACAACGCAGAAAGTTTTGGTCCAAAGTCGCACTCAATACAACAAATAAAATCTAAAACAAAGCCCTCTAAAGAGGGCTTTGTTTTATAATCCAGAATTTTGTAATTGTTCTTTTTCGCGTGCCTTATCAATTTCTTTTAACTTGTTATCAGTCGCAATCAAACGCTCAATTCGGTACAGAAGCGTCTTTTCGGTAATTCCATCCGTTGCTTCTTCTTTCCAACCCTGAAGAAAATCTTGTTCAATTAATTGCCGTTTGTAAATTGTGACTTTAGTCACCTCACGAGATGAACGGAATCCTTTAACGACGTTGACCACTAACTTAAATTTAGCTGCTTTTACTGCGTCCGAGGAACCAAATGAATCTGTGAAATTCACTTCTAGTGTATTATCCATCCAGCGGGTTTTGATAAATCCTGCTTCCTGATTTTGTTGTGCAATATCATATTTTCTCATGACCTGGATGACTGCCTGCCAGGTCTGGTTGTAATCAGCTTTATAGACTTTAGTCGGGATTTCGAGCTCTTCAGTCACCTGACGGAATTTTTCATAGCTAGCGCAGCCACCGAAAAAGAGCATCATTATCATTAAAAGATAAATTTTCATTATTTTTATGTTATCAATGAATCAAATAAAAAGAAACGTTTTGGATTGAAACATGGACCATAAAAAGCTCTTTACCCAAGTATTGCACGTTGAAGCTCAGGCACTTGAAGCGGCCGCCGCTCGTTTTACAGACGATAAGGCAAAGTCGCTCGTTGATCTCTACCAATTACTGGCAGCTTCTGGCGGATCTCTCATTATTTCAGGTGTAGGGAAGTCAGGTCACATCGCAACTAAGATCGCTGCTACTTTTTCTTCAGTTGGTCTTCCTTCTTTTTTTCTCCACCCAACTGAGGCAATGCATGGCGATTTGGGACGAGTGTCAAAAGCTGATGCGATTGTTCTCATTTCTAAATCAGGTACGACTGAAGAGCTCTTAAATATGCTTCCGTACGTGCAAATTCCTAAAGAGCGCATCATCGCGATCGTTGGAAAAGTCGATTCTCAAATTGCTCATAAATCTGGCATCGTTTTGGATGCTTCAGTTGAAAAAGAAGCGTGTGTTAATGATCTGGCCCCTACTACCAGTACAACAGTTGCTTTAGCATTGGGTGACGCCATGGCCGTGCTGTATGAAAACGTTATGGGTGTATCGAAAGAAAAATTTGCGATCAATCACCCGGCGGGCCTTTTAGGAAAATCATTATCACTCACCGTTGATCGTTTAATGATCAAAGCACTAGACTGTCCCCATATTTCTGAAACATCCACTCTTCAGGACGCAATCCTTGGCATGACACAAAAACCTGTCGGTATGTGCGCTATTGTATCTGGTGGAAAAATGCTGGGAATAATAGTTGAAGGCGATATCCGCAGAGCTTTTGCAAAATCGGCCGATGCTATTAAGACTCCTGTGATTGAGCTCATGACAAAAAATCCAACTTCACTTTTACCATCAACTCTTGCCCTTGACGCCCTTAAGCTAATGGAAGCAGGTCAACGACAATTGAATGTAGCGCCAGTTGTAGAGGATGGAGAGTTTAAAGGTGTTCTTCGCTTGCATGATTTATTTAAAGCGGGCTTTAATTCTTCTATTAAATAGAATGTTCTTCCACAGAAAATTATTCACTTAACTTTTTCCTATTTCTACTGAATTATTAAACTGTGATCACACTAAAAAATATTTCTAAAAACTTTGGTACCAAAAAGATCCTTGATGGTCTTTCTTTCCATGTCAATCAAAGTGAAACTCTTGCGCTCATTGGTCTTAGTGGTTCAGGGAAAACGACAGCACTAAAAATTATCTGCGGACTACATCTTCCAGACATGGGAGATGTCCTCATAAACAAGCTCGCCTTAAACGAACATAATCTTCCTTTGGTAAGGCGAGGTTTGGGCTACGTCATTCAAGACGGGGGTCTCTTTCCCCACCTCACAGCAAGGGATAATATTGTTTTGGTAGGACTCGAGGCTGGTAAAACTCAAAAAGAAATTCAAACTAAAATTGAAGAACTAAGCAAACTAACTAAAATATCATCTGACCTTCTTGATAAATATCCTCGTGAACTCTCAGGCGGGCAGCGACAAAGAATAGGGATCATGCGCGCTTTGTTTTTAGACCCGGAGATTTTAATTTTAGATGAACCTATGGGGGCCCTTGATCCCATTACGAGAAAAGAACTTCAAACAGAGCTAAAAGAATTATTTAAACGCTTGAAAAAAACGGTAGTCCTTGTGACTCATGATCTTTATGAAGCCAGCTTTTTTGCGGACAGAATTCTTCTTTTGCACGAGGGAAATATTGCACAGGAAGGTTCGATGGCAGAACTTTTGAATAACCCTCGAAATAGTTTTGTGCGGGAATTTGTGAACGCTCAAAATCGGTCATTAACATGAAATATTTTCTCTTCCTCTTGTGTTTATTTGTATCTGACACTTGGGCCAAGTCGCTTACAGTTGGTTCTAAAAAATTCACTGAATCAGTCATTTTAGGTGAGGTCCTTAAGCTCGGGCTAGAAGATCAAGGTCATAAAGTTAATCACACAAAAGAACTTGGTGGAACGGCGATCCTCTGGAATGTTCTGACCGCAGGAGACATCGATTTATACCCTGAATACACTGGCACGATTGAAGAAGAAATTCTTCGGATAAAAACAAAAGACCTCAATCACATGCGTGAACTCCTCGCCCAAAAAGGCATTGGGATGACAGAGTCTTTGGGATTTAACAATACTTATGCTGTTGGGATGAAAAAGAAGCTGGCCGAAGAGTTGGGGATAAAAACAATCTCTGACCTCGCGAAGCATCTCGATCTCAAAATCGGTTGGGGTGATGAATTCAGACAACGACAAGATGGCTGGCCGGGCCTGCAAAAAACATACGGACTCACACACACCAATGTCCGCGGTATGGACCATGACGTAGCTTACCGTGCTCTCAATCAAGGTGATATTGATGTGATTGATCTCTACGAGACCGATGCTGAAATCTCTTACTACGATTTTCATACATTAGAAGACAACCGTTCTCATTTTCCGAAATATGAAGCTGTGATTCTTTATCGCCTCGATCAAGCCGATGCCGTTTTGCCTTTACTCAAAAATCTTGAGGGAAAAGTTTCCAATGAAAAAATGACTGACATGAATAGAGCAGCAAAAATTGATAAGAAAAATCCAACTGCAATCGCTTCTGATTTTTTAAAAAGCGAGCTAGGCAAAAATATTTCATTTGAAACTTCAAGTCGTAGCGATCGAATCTTAAAAGCAAGCCTTGAGCATTTAAAATTGGTTGGAGTGTCTCTGTTTTTTGCCATCCTCGTTGCGATTCCACTTGGCATCATCGCTATGAAATATTCTTATCTCGGCAATGCTATTCTCATCATCGTCAGTGCCATTCAAACTATCCCCGCTCTTGCTTTGCTCGTCATGATGATTAAACCACTAAGTCTCATGGGTTTTAGTGGAATCGGTGATACTCCCGCTTTCATCGCTCTTTTTCTTTATAGCCTTTTACCAATCGTGCGCAATACTCATTCAGGACTTAAGCAAATACCAATGGGTCTCCAAGAAACAGCTACTGTCCTTGGGCTATCTTTCTGGAATCGTCTTTTTAAAATTGAGCTTCCACTTGCTATGCCTTCCATTCTGGCAGGCATCAAAACGGCACTTGTCCTCAATATCGGTTTCGCAACTTTAGGAGCTTTAGTAGGCGCCGGCGGATATGGAGCGCCTATCCTGACAGGCATCAGGCTCGATGATTACGGCATGATTTTAGAAGGTGCTTTACCTGCAACGATTTTGGCACTCTTTGCTCAGCAGTTTTTTGATCTTGTGGAGAAGTATTTGGTTTCGCCAGGACTTCGGCTTTAAAAATTTAAATTAAAACGAGCCCCGCGCCGGGCGGGGCCACCTTGGTTGATCTTTGCGTTATGTTGAAATGTAACGTGACACCTTTTAGAAAATTTTTCGGCGTTCACGTAGCCAGGTAATTAAAATAAGAAAGAAGAAAAATCCGAGTAGGGGATAAACGCCATACAACTGATAAAGAGTTGCTTCGCCTGATCCAAGTTTTACATTCACATCCAAACTTCCTGTGACACCAATGCCTAGCCTGCTTGATTCAGATCCATCTGGAAAAATCACCGATGAAATGCCGGTATTGGTACTACGAACGATGGGTAATTGAAATTCCAGCGCGCGCCATTTGGATAAAAATAAATGCTGATGAGGTTCAGCAGTGTCGCCGTACCACGAATCGTTAGTGTGATTGATGATTAAGTGATTGTTGCCCCACTGATTGAGAAGCACGCGCATGTAGTTTGATTCAAGAATTTCGTAACAAATCGGAGTGACGAATCTTTCGCCGCCCAAGAGTTCCATCGTCGGAGTGCCTTCTCCGCGAGCGAAAAGTGAAACGGCCGGGACGATTGAGACAATCTGACGATTAAAAGGTCCAAAGGGAAGAGTTTCACCAAACGGAATTAAAATATTTTTGTGATAACTTATTTTTACTTTTTCATCAGAAATTAAAATTGAAGAATTAAAAACAGACTCAATCATATCCATTGGTGATTTACTCATGTCTTGATCGTAGCCACCGATTAACATTTCAGAACCGGTTGCACGTGTGATGTTTAAAAACACTGGATCAAGGCGTGTTTGTGTTCCGTAAAATGGATTGGGATAGGCTGTTTCTGGCCAGACGATGAGTTTAGGAACAAAACCATTATTTTCAGCCGAGAGTCTTTCGTAGGTGCGATTAATTTCTTGGAAAGAATTGGCATCACCTTGCTCGGATGACATTTTTAAAAAATTACCTATGTTCGCCTGTACGATTCGAACAGGGAGAACTTTTGCTGATGGATTTACTTTAATCGGAAAGAGAGCGTTACCTAAAACAAAAATCGTGAGCACAATCCAAACTTGTGGGCGCATTTTTTTAAGAGCGAGTTGAGTATAAGTTTCAAGGGCCACCCAATACGAAATAAAACTAAAGGCAACTACGCCAAGGTAAGGGGCAAGCCCTAAATAAGGCGTCATATGCAGCCAGGGACTGCCAGTGTAAGAAGGAAATTGTTGTGGGAAATACCGTTCCATAATTGTCATGACAAACGCTGTGATCAAAACACCTTTTTCTGAATACCACTGAAAATCCGGACGCCATTTTTTCCATAAAACATACAACCACCAGTGTGGCTGAAGAATAAGAGAAAACAAAAGTCCGAGGATAATAGAAACGACGTAAGGAAGCTGACCGAATTCGCGCAAAGTCGCAGGAATCCAATAGTAACCAACAAGATTTAAACCGAGGTTGTAAGCAAGTACGTGGAGAAGCGTGCTTTTAATCGTAGGCGCAACATCTAAGCGCCATAAGAAAAAAGGGAGTGCGACAAAGAGGAGGGGTAACCAGCCCTGACCCAAAAATGATGGATAACAAAGAGCATAAAGTCCGCCAGCACCTGTGGTGAGAGCTAAAGAGAGGAGAAGGGATTTCATCCCTTTATTGTAGGATAATTATTAGCGGTTTGCTACTGCGCGAGCTGCTGGAGCTGCAAGTTTATCGTTAACCGAGTCAGCTAGTTCAATCGCGCGACCAGCATCTAGCTTACCAGCACCAAGAATCTTACCTTCGAAGTTTTTAACTTTGAGTGAACTTGATAGGATGATGTTTTTAATCTGATCATATTTCATCTTAGGATATTTTGATTTGATCATAGCAGCTACTCCAGTTACGAATGCAGTTGCCTGAGAAGTACCTGTCATATAACCAGCAGAGTTACCCGGGATGGCCGAACGAATGCGGTGACCAGGAGCTGCGATATCAACTGAGTTTTTACCGTAGTTAGAAGATGGGATGATGTTAAGACCGTCATCATGAGCACCAACAGTAATGATGTTAGTTAAACCGTATGAAGCCGGGTAGTAAGCGTGACGTTTATCATCGATGTTTGAACGCTCGTTACCAGCAGCTGCGATAACAAGAATGCCTTTCTTCTCAGCTTGCTTAAGAACACGAAGTTCTTCTACAGAGGCTTCAGGACCGCCACCCGAGTAGTTAATAACATCAACGTTGTTATCAACTGCGTACTGGAGAGCTTTAATTGTTGCATCAAGGTTCTGCTGACCAGAAGCTTTTGGATTGTAATATTTAAGAGCAAGAATTTTTACTTCAGGAAAGATTGATTTAACGATACCGGCAACGTGAGTTCCGTGACCGTGAGCATCTGATGGAGTGTTTGTTATTTTCTCACCTGAGAAATCGACACCGTAGTTAGTCACAGATGCTTTTTTACCAGGAACGTAGATGTTCTTAGCAAGAAAAGCGTGGTCGCCCTGAATACCAGTATCAACGACCGCTACGACGATATCTTTATTCTTTTTAAAACGAGTCCATGAAACTTTAAGATTGATTGAAGCTAAATGTTTATCAGGATCAATTCCCCAAGAAACATAACGAGAGATGAGAAGTTCAGCATTATAAGCGAGTGGGGCAACCGTTGGGGCCGCAGCAGCTACTGAGAGCTGTAAACCTAGAGCTAATGAGATAATGGCTTTGGCTGCGATTTTCATTCCCTATCCTTACCACTGTTTAAAATCCAAAGGGGAAACCACTGGGCTTCCGTGTAATAACTAAAGCAAAGCCATGGCCAAGTTGAAGGGTGGGGTATCGAGGAGTTAGCTAGGTTTAAGTGTCGAAAAAATAGGGAGTGTCTAATTGTTGGACGATTATGCCTCTCTAACAAATAAGTTTAACCCCTTAAAAGTTCATATGGATGTACCTAGAGTTTAGAAATCCAAAGACTTGAAGAATTTTGAGCTTAAAATAGGCCATGATTTTATACCCGTAGGTCTTGTACTCCTGAAACATACGCTTCATTTTCCGTAAACTTCGCTAGGCGAATTAAGGGTGAACACTCGCACATTCTAAGGACCCACGATGAATACTCTTTTGTTAGGCAAGGAGATTCTCCTGAAATAAAATCTAAAGCTTCAGATCTAACCTTATTACAACAAAATCCCTAGCAATCTTTCGAGCAAACACAAACAGCACTTGCTCCTCTGCTGGGTTCCTTACCAAAGGTAAAATCCCGAAGGATTCCTGGCATGTTATTGAGGGTCTTTTGAGTGGATGGGTTGTAGTAAACAGGTTTACAAACAGTGAGGTGAGCAGCGCCAGGATTCACGAACCCCTTGGCGTCAGAGGTTTGTAAAAATGTATTCGGAGTTAACTTTTTTAAAAGCTTTGTTAATTCAGAACGATTCGCTTGGAGCTCTTTGAGTGTTGGGTAGCGCCAGTTGGCCCCAAATGTTTGGCAAGACACATCAGATCCCTTGAGGACACCAGAGGAATGAATCGCTTTGCATTCACTATTATGGTCGTCAGACACTTCCATTGGAACTGGGAGAGCAATCTGAGCGGCGTTAATGTTTCCAAAATTTTTAATGTCGCTTGAAAGTAAAGCGACTGAGATGCCTGAAGGAAGAATTTGAGGAAAATGAGTTTCTGTATTTTGCGATCTTATCGCTTTAGACATCAGTTGAGATTTTAAATTTCCCTTCACGTCGGTAAGAAAAAACTGAAGTCCAGACTGGTAGCAATCGTTTTGATCATTGAAAGAACGGCAATGATTCCATTGAAAATCCCTAAAATTATAGGCAGAGATTTGTTGAAAATTTTTAATCTTGTGATCGGAAAAAGTCTCATCCACTTCGCTCAAAACATCTAATACTTGTTTTTTTCCGCTAGTGAGCCTGTCAACGTAAGCACTGGCATCAATGAGCTTACCTTTTGCCTGCTCTAAATAGGGTCTAAGGGACTCAGCTGCTTCTGGATTATTCCGTCCTAAATTATTAATTATTCTTTCACGTTTTTTGACCTCGAGGTCATAGTTTTTGACGATTTTTAAAGA
Organism: Bacteriovoracaceae bacterium; assembly: GCA_040399915.1. GTDB lineage: Bacteria > Bdellovibrionota > Bacteriovoracia > Bacteriovoracales > Bacteriovoracaceae > Peredibacter. Next base: position 421,607 of record JBBARE010000001.1, on the reverse strand, counting down.
ATCCCTCAAAACTACCTCATAATTGCCGAGATTCACATCTCGGCGATTCCAGATGAGGCCTTGAATATAAAGACTTACCTCAGGGAACGACCCCAAGGAGAGGGAACCGGTACAACGAGTGAAGTTGTCATAACAAAGGGAAGCCACGACCTCATTCCTTGCATCCCTGGTTAATTTAAGAGGATGCTCCCCATTGAAGCGGTATTCGGCGTGAGCCGCTGAGGCGAGAATGGCAAAACCTAAGACGAAAGTAGTTTTCATCATTTATTCCAAGATTTATCTTTTTAAGAATATAGGCCCAGTATTAGCGCAAAGAAATAAGATGTGCAGTTTTTACAGGTATACATATCGAATTTTTGAACACCACTATGTAAATATGGGTCACAGAAGGTGAGGTGATCAAAACCTGGTTAATAATATGGGTATTACAAACAAACCTCCTTAAGAGAAGTGGGTAGAGAACATGCACCACTTTAGGGTCAAAACCGAGGTTACCATGAAAATAGGCAAACTATCTTTACTCTCTCTAGCATCACTATTCACTTTAGGAGTAGGCCATGCTTCAACTTGTGTGAACTATGACCTTTCAACTAATGCTGTAAGAAAAATCTCTTCTTCATTTCTCACAACAAAAACACCTTATAGCTTTGGTCTTTCAAAGTATGATGATGGCACGGATGATGTTGGGTTTTATGTTGATGCTCAAGATACAATCATCTACTCAAAAGATATGGCGTCAACTGTTGGCTATAATGCTGAGAATGGTGACTGTGATTTAACTTATGTTCACTTTGAACACGACCTTACTCGTTTCAAGAAAAAAGCTTCAACATGTGATAGCGTAATTAAAAACACCCTTGCCATAATTTCTGAGAATCACTCAATTCTTAAACATGACGCTCAAGCCGATAAGCTTGAATGGACCCAGACCATGTCTGAGTCAGGTCCCGTTATGACAGATAGCCGCGGCAAAAAAATGGGTACTTACGATTTCCTAAACGCTTCCTATGACAGTAAAGCTGGTGATAAAACTATTCGTATTTCTTTCGAAATGTTTAAAGCAAAAACAACATATAAAGTTAAAGTAAATGGTGAAATGAAAACGAGAACAAAACAAACTTGTTTTCTCTCATCCGTTAATGTAAATCAGAAATAATGATATCATCAAAGTGTAGATTTAAATCTACACTTTGATGAACGTTCTAAAAATCTTCTACTGACATCCCAGGCCAAATCTAGTTGCTATGCTTGCTTAACATTCATACATCCAAGATTTGACCACCCATTCATCGAGAAACTACAATCTAGATTTTGATTATTTTTTGAGCCAACAAAAGTTTTTATAAACAAGGCTTAAGATCACTTCGCCCGTCTCAACCCCGTTATTCTAGAAGGAAATCTTAAAGTTATACGATGTCCCTTAAGATTGAATCTGGTCTTAAAGATTTTTTTAATTATTTTCCAATTTAATGTCGATCTAAAGGCTGTGAAAAAATCACTTCAAATGCTTTCAATTCTTCTCCATCTCACATCAGCTTGTTATAACTCAAGCCCCTCAGAAAATGGCACCAGCTCTTCAGGGAAAGGCACTCTTTCTATTACGACCTCAAGCATTGGTTGGTCTGGTTTGTGTCTAAAATCCGATCTATCACTCATTGATTCTAGTAGAAATACCGTGAATGCCCCTACCGGTTTTGTAATGACTGATTGTGGAATGTATTCAGATGCCGCTTGTATTACAGCCACGACTGAAGCAACTATTCTTCAGGAGTCCCTGATTATTTTTGCTCCCATCATTGCCCCATACTATGCCATTGTTGCCTTTGCAAAAAATAGTCATTCTCAACTTATTTACTAGATTCAAGTTATAGTCGTTGAAACTAACCAAGGATTTAAAATGATTTCAAGTTTTGTTGATCTACAGTCTCTTGGGCTATTTATGATTGTTAGCTGTCTTTTTATGATCGTGGCATTCCGTTTTAATTTTAAGTTAATTCAAGATAATCCAGCGAAGTTAAGTTTTATCTTTTTGGTTTCAGGATTTATTGTAGGATTTTCTGATTTGATCGTATCTCTGCAAGATCAGGAAGCAAACCTTCTGTCTTCTGATAATCTTGTTGTGGCCAAGCAAGCCGGTATCATCCTTTTATCACCTTTCTATGGTGTCATCTTTGCAGCTGTTACATGGTTTGGTAGTACAGAAAATCTAAATTCAAAGTAATCTATTACACTTTGGCCTTTGCTGAATCTTGGTAAAGTTGCATCGGCCAAAGTGTTCTGTAGATGACTTCAATCGCTACAAGTTTGTTTCAAAATAATCAAAAAACTCGAATGAGATAAAAAAGGAAAAAAAATTAATTTCTCATGGAGCAAAAATTCTACAAAAGACTAGGGTAAAGATCCTTCATCTTAAGTTCTTTAAATAAAAGAGCACTCTTTCTTTGAGACGGTGTCGTAGAATTAATTAAAGCTTGAGCATTAATGACATTGAATTTAGTCAAACCCATTTCAAAATCCTGTTTTACTAATTCCGGTTTTCCATGAAGTTTTGGAGACATAAGCATTGCTTCAAAATACTCCCGAAGAGGAACAATACGAGGTTGGTTTCCGAAGTCAAAATCAAAAACGACATCCTGAGCGTCCAGATGCATGTTATTTTGAGAAACGACGATTGCATAATGATGAAAGAAAACACGACTTCCTGGGGCTGAGTAGTTGGATCTAGCGTGATAAACATAGAGATTACCACCTTGCTCAATTTCAAGCAGTAGAACTCCCTGGATGTTTATACCTAACTGCTGAGCTTTTTTTACAAATCCTTGGACATTCTCTCCGCACTTACCTTCTGTGTAACCTGGGTTAAATTCTTTTCGGAAAAGGCTCGTAAGGGCACCTAAATCGGCCGCAGTGACTGAAGAAGAAATCAGGAAACTTAAGATCAAAAAAAGGTGTTTCATAAACACTTATTAACACCGGAGAGTGTTTATCTACAACACTTAGGAGTTGGGCTTAAAATAATTACACTGACAGTAGCAAAGAACTATAAGCGATCTCAACTGCCCGACTTGGATGGTGTTGCTGGAAAGAGTTCATTTCTTCTCACGCCTCAATTCTATCGGTTAAAATCCAAACGTTGAAATTCGTTGTGACACCCCGAAAACGCGTTTTCACGGGTGCTTGCTCGAGGTGTAAAGTTTGAGAGCTAAACAGGTTCTCAACACCATTTAAGTTGCAAAGAAATAAGATGTGACGTTTTTCCAGGTATAAATGTCGAATTTTTGAACCCCAATAAAAAGGGCCTGTTGCCAGGCCCTTAGGTTTTAAACATTTATTGGGAGATTAAGCCTGACGGTAAATCTGTGATTCTTCCCGCTCTTTCTCTTCGGCGTGGGTGATACAAAGTTCTGACCAAGGCTGGTTTTCCAGACGCTTCATACCGATTTCTTCTTCGCACTCTTCGCAGTGTCCAAAAGTGCCTTCTGAAATCTTATCAAGGGCCGAATCGATGCGACGAAGTTTGACGTACTCGCGGTCACGAATCGCGCAGCTTAGTTGCTGCTGAATCATGGATGTCGCTAGATCTGTTTCATCCGAAAGGTCTTCCTCGGACACATGTAAGTCATCAGATTTATTGAGTAAGCCCACGTTCATGATTTGCTGTCTTTGTTTCAAGAGCAATTCTTTGAAGTGTTCTAATTTCTTTTTATCCACCGGATCCTCCTAGGGACATACTGATAAAGATGAAGTCTTCACAAGACTTAGCTGCTCCCACTATTTTAGATGTTCTTGGGGAGAGGCTCAAGTGAGTCGTCTTATCGGCAACATTTTACCAGAAATTGAAATAAAGGCCCCTCATTTGGGGTTTTTTAAGCCTCCAAATTTGACAGATATGGTTGTGACTCGTTAAGGTAATCTATGACCCTAATGAATTCGAGGCTTTATGTTGCATAGCGAAATCGCTACTACTGTCGGCCATATACCATCCGGTCTTTTTATAGTGGCGGTAACATCAGGCGGCCACACTGACGGTTACCTCGCCAGTTGGGTGCAGCAAGTTTCTTTTGAACCTCTCATTATTTCTTTGGCGATCAAACCGGGCCGTCCGGCCTACGATCTCATTAAATCTGGTCACCCATTTGCTGTGAATATTATTGGTGATCACGATAAATCTTATTTAAAGCATTTCTGGAAAGGTTATGACCCTGACAATAACCCCTTCAATGAACTTCCTCATCACGTTGGTGAATTTGGTGGAGTGATTCTTGATCAAGCAAAGTCATCGATCGAGTGCCAAATGATTAGTTCAAGCAATCCAGGTGATCATGAAATAGTTTTTGCGAAAGTTCTCTCGTCACACGTGATGAATGAAGAAGCAAAACCATTGGTTCATATCCGTAAATCAGGGAAAGATTACTAATGGTTTGTCTCATGCTCAAATTAACGACGATCGTTATGGTGAGCTTTGGCTTCATTCTTGTGGGTTGCGGAAAAAAGCCTCAGACAAAGGACGGCACTCCCGAAGTTGCCCGCCCTGAATTAAGTGTGATCGAAGAGTATTTAAGAAAGCAGGATGTTTCCTGCGAGAGTAATCAGGCTTGCCCAAATTACATTTCAAAAATTGTTGTTGTTCATAATGATCAGTACAAATTCTGTACTGGATTCTTAACAGAAGAAAATGTCGTTGCGACCAGCTCTACTTGTTTACCAAGGCTCTTAAGACAAGTCGGGGCAGATTGTAGTCGTGATGTTTTTTTCTTCTTTCCTAAAACGTCGAATCGTCCTGCTGAAAGAGTAGGGTGTAGTGAAGTTCTTCAGGCCTCAGATCTCGATGGAAATAATCCGATTCTATGGCGCGATGATGTGAGCTTTCTAAAGCTCAGTAAAGATGTCCCTTACCGCAGGCAAGCCGCGATCATTCGTGAGGGTGTTGCCAACAATAAACAATTCACAACGTGGATGGTTGACCAGCAGGGCGAGTTCACGGCGACGATCAAAAAAGGGACCTGCGAATCTGTTCACAATAATTACATCAATCCACTCGTTTTAAATGAATCCTCTCCTGGAATGCTATTTGCTGATTGTCCTCTGACTGTTGGCGGTACCGGGGCTCCCATAATTGATAATCGTGGAAAAGTTCGCGCTATTGTTTCAGCGGAGATGGATAAAAAACTTCGCGCTTATCTTGAATCAACTGGTCTTTTGGTTCAGGGCCTGAAAGAAATGTCTTACGCTTCTAATTTTGCTTGTGCCCCAACTAATAATAACGATGATCAACTTGATGAACGTGAATGCCTCAAAGATTTAAATTATTCAAAAGTTGATGATTTAAGATCACAAATGCTTTCGACAACAACTCTCTTTAGTGAAATGAAAAAGCGTCTTGAAGAATCACTTACTGGAATTGCAAAGCACATTTTCTTTGGAGTTAAACTGATCCCTGAGGGCGACATTCAGCGAGCTGTTATTTTTCCAAAATGCTTCAGACCTCTTGAAGGGTGGCTTGCTTCATATGGTACCAAAAACAACCTAGTTGAAGACGTTGTCATACCTGTAAAAGCATTCAAAAGAACAATGGATGTTTACGGAAGAATTCAGGCAATCCCATTGGATTCACCTTCAAAAAATTTCTATGTACAATACTCACTCAAAAATCTGCGTGCGGCTCAAAAATCTTCAGTTCTTATGTGGTCTGGAAATGAACCTGTTCAAACAACACCTGGGATTTCTCAGGTATGTGGTCCATCACTGTTTTAAGTTTCTCCAACTCTTACCCTGTCTTGCTTTAGAATTTCTCTGATAATCCTCTACAGCTTTTTCATGATCTTGATATGTTTTTGAGAACACATGTGTTCCATCGTTTTTACTTACAAAATAAAGATAACTATGCTCTTCAGGATTCATGACGGCCTTGATCGCCTCAAGACTTGGGTTTGATATAGGCCCCACTGGAAGGGCCGGAATCTTGTAGGTGTTATAAGGCGTTAATTCAAGGAGGTCAGCTTTTCTTATGTTCCCTTTGTATCGACTCCAGATTCCGTAAACAGTCGTAGGGTCTGATTGCAGGCGCATTCTTTTAACAAGTCGGTTTGTAAAAACACCAGCAATCAAGGGGCGTTCAATTTTCGCTCCAGTTTCTTTTTCAACCACCGATGCAAGAATAATCACCTGATGTTTATTCAGGAATGGGTGATTAAACTCGATGTCTTTAGTTCTTTCGTTAAATAAATCAATCATGCTTTTCGCAACTGATTTTGCAGATGTGTTGGGAGCAAATCGATAAGTTTCCGGATAGAGATAACCCTCAAGAGAATTTGCCTGAATACTTAATTTTGAAATCAGGTCAGGATTTTTGACGGCCTCAAGAAATTCTTTTTCCGTGGTAATACCAGCGGCTTCAATCAGGCGCGCAACCTCATACATATTCTTTCCCTCAGGAATCGTAATGCTTGTGAGATTGGGTTGACCATTGACCAGAGTATCCATCACCTGGGTTAAATTTGAACCTTTAGTAATAGTAAAACTTCCGGCCCTGAATTTTGTGAGAGAGTTTTTATATTTTGCATAATAGTGAAATAAACGTTTATCCGGAATGAGACCTTCATCAAAAAGGCGCTGATTGACTCGTCCGAAAGTATCACCACTTTTAACAACAAAAGTTTTATCAGGTCCGGTATAGCTCTGATTAAAAATCATAGCGAGATAAGTCCCGGCACCAACAATGAGAAGTAGTGGAATGGCCACAAGGAGAATGATGATCATTTTTTTCATAAGAAAATTATAAACCAGGAGTTCTCTTCGTGCGGCGAATAAAATCTTCCAAAATAACACTGGCAGCAACAGCGTCGATTTGCTTTAAATCGACCTGAAAATTATAGCGTGGAGAGTTTTTCATTCGGGATTCAGCTTCAAATGTCGAAAGTGTCTCATCTTGTTCTTCAATAGGTAGAGTAAAATGCTCTTTTATAAAGTTCACGAAGTTCTGAGCTTTTTGGGTGGTGCTGGTTTTTTTACCATCAGTGAGATGAGGTAAACCAATCACAATGAACTCAACAAACTCGTCATCAATCATTTTTTTGAGGACCTTTATAACTGCGTCCGGGCCTGTGTTGGCAATCCTTCCGTAAGGTGTGGGATAGGGATCACGATTCACGCAAAATGTAGCGATGCCAATAAATTTTTCTCCGAAATCCATCGCTAGGATAGTCTTCAGATTAAGTGGATGTTCAGATGGGAGGGCAAATTCAGACATGGTTGAATCTATCAAAAAGAGGAAGCTGGGTCATCTCTTTTTCATCCTCAAATTTAACTCCCACTCCAAGAAGTCTTACTGGTCGCGGATCTTGAGTCCATCGTTCCTCAAGAAGATAAAGGAAATTCTCCTCTGAAAAAGGCATCTGCCTTTCAATAGTTGTGACCTTGAAATCAAAGTATTTAATTTTTACGTGCAGATTCTTAACGGTCCGGTCTTGATAATCAATAAGTGAATCTTTTATTTCCTGGACCATGCGTGCCACCTGATCTTTCATTTCATCATATTTATTGATGTCTTTGGAAAAGGTTTCCTCGGTACCGATGGACTTCCTTTCATACTCAGTTTCAACTTCCCGTTCATCAATACCACGGCAAAAATCAAAAAGTGCATCTCCGAATTTACCGAAGTGATAAATCATTTCAGAGCGTGTGTATTGTTGCATATCAAGACAGGTTTTAACTCCCATGTCGTGCATATGTTTTGCAGTTACCTTGCCAACACCCCAGAGTTTTTCCACCGGAACTTGCTTAATGAATTCATCAACCTGATTAGGCGTAATTGTAAACTGTCCGTTGGGCTTTTTGATTTCACAGCTAAGTTTGGCAATGAGCTTGCTTGGTCCAATTCCTGCCGAAGCCGTTAGGCCATTGGTGCGCAATTCAATTTTTTTACGAACATCTTCAGCTATGAGTGTGGCGGAATTATTGAAAAGCGGTGAATCAGTGACATCAAGATAAGCCTCATCCCAAGAAAGACCTTGCACGAGATCTGTGTATTCGCGAAAAATTTCAAAGACTATGTCGGAAGCCTCTTTATACTTCTGCATTCGTCCGCGGACTAAAACAAGGTGCGGACAAAGTTTTAAGGCGCGGGCGGTTGCCATCGCCGAGCGGACTCCGTATTTCCTTGCTTCGTAGTTGGATGTTGCGATGACACCGCGTCGGTCACTTGAGCCACCAACGGCCATGGGTACATTTCGGAGGGCCGGATTATCTCTCATCTCTACCGACGCAAAAAAAGCGTCCATATCGATGTGAATAATTTTTCGCATTTTTTGATTGTACGGAAAGTTTACGGGTCATGCAAGGTAGGTGTTCCTGCCCACTTTTACGACCTATAAAGAATTAAAAGAATCCGGCGCATGCATGGCAGTAGTGAGAGACTTCATTCCCAAATGTCAGGAGTAAAAATGTACAGGTGTCACCACGTATTGAATTTAAGCTTAACTTAAGTGTCTAAAATTACATGCTATTTATCAGTCCATTGCCAAACTAAAATTTGACTTCTATCGGTTTCAGTATAATATGATACCGAATCAAAAAAAGTAATTTCGCCGTTAAAATCTCGTGATCGAGAATAAAAAATCCCATAAATATTTTGAAATGATGAACCAGAAATACATAACCTTTTTTAACAACACCGTGGAGTTCAAATGCATCTGAGCGGATTGCGTGACAAAGACATCGAAGAATTAACCAAGATGGCCGAAGAGGCCCAAATTGAAAATGCGGCCGGGCTTAAAAAGCACGAACTTATTTTCTCCCTTCTCACAAAACAATCAAAAGAAAACATTGAAATTTTTGGTGACGGAGTTCTTGAAATTCTTCCAGATGGTTTTGGATTCCTCCGTTCACCTTCATACAACTACCTACCAGGTGCCGATGATATTTACGTATCACCGTCTCAGATTCGTCGTTTCGGTTTAAGAACTGGTGACACAATCGAAGGCCAGATTCGTACGCCAAAAGAAGGCGAGAGATACTTTGCGCTTTTAAAAGTAAACCACATTAACTTCCGCGATCCTGAACAACATCGCTCAACTGTTCTTTTTGATAACTTAACTCCGCTTTACCCTGATCAAAAAATCAACCTTGAATCAAAACCAACCAATTATTCGACTCGAGTGATTGATATGTTTGTTCCTCAAGGTTTCGGTCAGCGTTGTTTGATCGTAGCTCCGCCTAAAGCTGGTAAGACCATGCTTATGCAGGATATCGCTAACTCCATTTCTGATAATCATCCTGATACAAAACTTATCGTTCTTTTGATCGATGAGCGTCCGGAAGAAGTAACAGATATGAAACGTAACGTGCGCGCTGAAGTTGTTTCCTCAACGTTCGATGAACCGGCCACTCGTCACGTACAAGTGGCAGAAATGGTTATCGAGAAGGCTAAGCGTTTAGTAGAAGCAAAACAGAACGTTGTTATCCTTCTGGATTCAATTACTCGTCTTGCTCGTGCTTACAACACTGTTGTCCCTCCATCAGGTAAGATTCTTTCGGGTGGAGTGGACTCAAACGCTCTCCATAAGCCGAAGAGATTTTTTGGTGCTGCTCGAAATATTGAAAACGGCGGATCACTTACAATTATCGCAACTGCCTTAATTGATACTGGTTCAAGAATGGATGAAGTTATCTTTGAAGAATTTAAAGGTACTGGTAACTCTGAAATTCAGCTTGATAGAAAGCTCATGGAGAAAAGAATATTCCCGTGTCTTGATATCAACAAATCTTCCACTCGTAAGGAAGACCTCCTTATGGCCGACAAAGATCTTCAGAGAGTATTCGTTCTCCGCCGAGTGCTAAACCCTATGAATACTATGGATTCAATGGAATTTATCCTTGAGCGTATTAAAGATACGAAGACCAATATGGCTTTCTTGGATAAAATGAACGGGTAATGATTAAAACACTTAAGCGCATCATACTCCTGACAACCAAGCAGTACACCTCAATCGGTGGACAAGCAGTTATTGAAGGCGTGATGATGCGATCTCCAAATGCATTCGTGGTCGCTGTGAGAAAACCGGATGGCAGCATTCGTCTTCGCCGTGACCAGTGGTATGGATTATCTAAGAAATTAGATTTTCTAAAAAAACCATTTCTTCGCGGCATCTTGATGCTTATTGAAACAATGGCCAACGGTCTTGTTTCTTTAAACTATTCTGCCAATATTGCGATGGCGGAAGAAGAGCGAGCGAAAGCTTTGAAGAAAGGTAAAACAATCGAAGAATTCGAAGCCGGTCAGAAGAAAAAAGAGAAAGTTGATATTGCCACTTTCCTTACGATGGCCGTTTCTTTTTCATTCGGTATAGGGCTTTTTGTTTTTGCTCCTCACATGATTGCTTTTGGTATTGGAGATTTGCTCGGACAAAATTGGACGCTTGATAGCTTTTCTTTCCACGCCGTTGATGGTGTTGTGAAAGCGGTGATCTTTGTCTCCTATATATGGGGTATTTCTTTCATGAAAGACGTTTACCGTGTCTTTCAATATCACGGAGCCGAACATAAATCGATTGCGACGTTTGAAGCAGGAATAGATCTCACGGTTGAGAACGCTAAAAAGTTCACGACTCTTCATCCTCGCTGCGGAACAAGTTTCATTTTCTTTTTGATCCTTATTTCTATTATCCTTTTCTCAGCGGTCTTCACGTTGATTCCAGTTGGAGTCAACTTACCTCCGCTGCTTCGTCACGTTGTCGCTGTGCTTTTTAAAGTCGCTCTCATGCTTCCAGTCGCTGGTATCAGCTATGAGCTTATTAAGACGGCCGGAAAGTGCTCTGATAAATGGTGGGCGAAGGCGATGAGTGCTCCTGGGATGCTTCTCCAAAAGCTTACAACCAAAGAACCGGATGATCAGCAACTGGAAGTCGCTCTTTCAAGCATTAAAGCTGTTCTCTTCCTTGAAGAGAAATTTAATTTAAAAGCTGCCACTGCTAAAATTATTGATCTCGAAGAAATCGACATCAAAAACATCCATGAAATCGAAACTACAAATTCAACTCTTAAAGAATTCTTAGAGTAGCTAATCCCGAAGGAAATTCCGTGTTCGATAAATTAGAAGCTGTTATCAGGCGTTTTGAAATATTAACTGAAAGGTTAGCTGATCCATCGCTCTACGATCGTCCAAAAGAACTCCGTGAGACAAACACTGAGAGAACTAATATTGAGCCTATCGTTGTTAAATTTCGCGAGTACAAAAAACTCGTCGCTGATATCGCTGGTAACAAAGACATCATTCATAATGAAAAAGATGAAGAGATGCGGGAAATGGCAAAAGAAGAATTGGGAGAGCTTGAAGCAAGCCTCCCGGTTATTGAGCAGGAACTAAAACTCCTCCTCCTTCCAAAAGATCCCCTTGATGACAGAAACGTTATTCTCGAAATTCGCGCTGGAGCGGGAGGCGATGAAGCTTCCATCTTTGTGGCGGATGTCTGGCGTATGTACAAAAACTTCTTCGGCACTAAAGGCTGGAAGTCAGAAGTGGTATCACTTTCTGCTGGCGACCAGGGTGTAAAGGAAATAGTTGTTCAGGTTTCCGGTGAAAAAGTTTATTCAAAATTAAAATTCGAATCAGGCGTTCACCGTGTTCAGCGTGTGCCTGATACAGAAGCTCAGGGGCGCATTCATACATCAACGATCACTGTTGCGGTTATGCCCGAAGCAGATGAAGTGGATGAAGTCGTTCTCAATATGGATGAAATCCGCATTGATGTTTATCGTTCAGGTGGTTCTGGTGGTCAGTCCGTCAACACCTCCGATTCAGCTGTTCGATTGACCCATGCTCCAACAGGTATCGTGATTGCCATGCAAGATGAGCGATCGCAATTAAAGAACAAAGAAAAAGCCTTCAAAATTTTAAAAGCAAAGATTTACGATTTACGCATCCAGGAAGCCCATGCCAAGGAAGCATCTATGCGTAAGGGCCTCGTGGGAACAGGAGATCGTTCTGAGCGAATCAGAACTTATAACTTTCCTCAGGGACGAATTTCCGATCACCGTATCAACTACACAGTTTATAATCTTCCAAGCTTTATGAATGGTGACATTGGTGAAGTGATCGATGCCTTAATTGCACACAATCAAGCGATCCTTCTTCAGGGAGTTGAAGAATAAAAACTCTCAAACAGAGTTGGAGTTCTTTTTTTACCGAGCATCAACATGCTCTCGCTAAGGTTTACCCAGGGCTTAATCTCCAGCGCTTCCTCATGGAAGTAGGGGACATTCTCAAAAAACGCCATACTGGTTCTGTATCGCTTGATGACGCCGAAGATTCTATTTCCGAAAAAACGTTTAACGAACTTAGTGAAGTCTTCTTAAAAGGCGTTCCCTTTCAGTACCTTTTGGAACAAAGTGAATTCTTTGGTCACAACTTTTATGTGAATAGAGATGTGCTTATTCCACGTCCAGAGACGGAATACCTCGTTGATCTCCTCGTGAAAGAATTTAAAGGTAAAGTAACTAAGGTTCTCGATGTTGGGACGGGTTCAGGTGTCATCCTTTTAAGCCTTCTTGCTGGCAATGTCGGCAAGTCTGGTGTTGGAGTGGATATTTCTCCTGAGGCGCTTGAAGTCGCTAAAATAAATGCGAAACGTCTCAGTCTTGAAACTAAGGCCTCACTCATTTTGTCAGATCGCCTGAATAAAGTTGAAGGCACTTTTGATTTGATCGTATCAAATCCACCGTACATAAAAGCTTCGTCTCACCGAAGCCTCGTCCATGATTCAGTTGATGAACATGAGCCTCACGGCGCGCTTTATTTACCTGATGATTATTATGCTTTTTGGTTTGAGGATTTCTTCGCAGAAATTCGCGGGCATCTTAAAGGCACTTTCTTTATGGAAGGGCATGAGTTGGAACTTGATGAGCAAGCAAAAATGCTAGGACGTTTAGGGTTTCAGAATATTCAAGTGTTAAATGATATGACTGGGATTAAAAGATATTTGCGGGCCAATTTCTGATCTAAGCTGTTTTCTTCTTTTTTACAGAAAATTCTGATGTAAATGCATTAATAATATTTTTCTGAGCTTGAAATGAACCAGCAAGGTATTGTTCTTTATTCGTCAGAGGCCTGATGGCCAAGCCAATTTTTGTTAACCTGTCTGTTGTTTCGCACGTGTAATCAAAATCCACATAACATGTCCCATCTGAATTTTGGATTACGCCATAAAAATCTCTAAAAGCTTCGATAAAAGTTGAAACAAATTCCAGATATCCATCAACGTAATCTTCAGACTGGGCTGGACATAAATCTAAAATTTCCAATCCTAACTCTTCAATGTTTCTTTTTGTTGTTTTTAAGTTCATGTTGATATTTATCGGCAATTAATTGAAAATCTTTTATCACTATCTTCCATATTCCATTGAATCCAAATTGCTTATTGAATTCACAGGATGCTTTTTTTTCAGAATGTTCCAATTCTTTTAAATTTCTTTCTCCTGCTTCCAAATGGCTTTTATAATTTTGAATCAACTCTTCCAACAACTTATCCATTTTACCCGCACCCTTTTCGACATTGATCACGAAATCTATGCTCCAAATCCAGTGCCGCAAAACTTATGATTTAAAACCTGAAAATCCCTGACTGATTGACGCGTCTCTGGAAAAAAACTACTATGGGCTTATACAAATTTAGGGAAGGTTTATGGATAAACTGATTGTCGAAGGCCCCTGCACTCTGAATGGCTCAGTTCACATTTCTTCGGCGAAAAACGCCACGCTGCCGATTCTCGTGGCGACACTTCTTTGTCCGTATCCCGTTACTTTCGATTCGATTCCGGATTTGATGGATGTCGGAACGATTCTAAAAATTATTCAAAGTTTAGGTATTAAAATTTCCAAGAATGGAAATGATCTCGTGATTGATGCGACAGATCTCGCAAATCAGCACGCTGATTATTCACTCGTTAAAACCATGCGTGCTTCTGTTCTCGTATTAGGACCACTTCTTGCCAGATATGGAGTGGCGTCCGTATCACTTCCAGGTGGGTGCGCGATCGGAGCGCGTCCAGTAGATATCCATTTGATGGGAATGGAAAAACTAGGTGCCGAAATTCAAATTGAAAATGGTTACATAAAAGCAAAATGCGCCAAACTTAAAGGTGCACTCATCACTCTTCCTTTTCCAAGTGTTGGTGCTACAGAAAATTTAATGATGGCAGCGGTTCTCGCTGAAGGGACAACGATCATTGAGAACGCAGCGATGGAACCAGAGATAGATGACCTTGCTGATTTCTTGATCGCTCAAGGTGTAAAAATCGAAGGTGCCGGCACATCTCGTATCACGATTCATGGAATGGATATTAAAGATCTTAAAGCACCTAAAAAACCATATAGAGTGATTGGTGACAGAATTGAAGCGGCGACCTTTATCATTGCTGGCATCATGAGCGGTGGAGATGTGAAGGTTGAAGGTTTTAATCCAAAACACTTAACTTATGTACTCGAGACTCTTACAAAAATGGGAGCAAAACTTGAGATTGGTACGGATTTCGTTCAGGTCAGAAAATCTAATCGCTTGAAAGGCACAGTGATTGAAACAGCTCCTTTCCCAGGATTTCCAACGGATGTACAAGCGCAGATGATGGCACTTATGAGCGTTGTTGATGGCAACTCGATTGTGACGGAGACTATTTTTGAAAATCGTTTTATGCACGTGCCTGAGATGGGAAGAATGGGAACAAATGTTACGCTTAAAGGAAATTCGGCGATTATTGAGGGTGTAGAATCTTTGAGTGGCGCGCCAGTCATGTGCACAGATTTAAGAGCTTCAGCTGCCCTGATTTTATGTGCGCTCGTTGCTAAGGGACAAAGTGAAATTCAGCGAGTCTACCACCTTGACCGCGGCTATGAGAAAATTGATGAGAAGCTCACAAAACTCGGTGCCAATATTAAACGAGTGAAAGGTTAGTATGTCTGATTGTCTCTTTTGTAAATTGGCCGAAGGCAAAATTCCATCAACCAAAATTTATGAAGATGAATATGTCATCGGCTTCAAAGATTTGCGTCCGCAAGCGGCGATTCACCAATTGTTTATTCATAAGACTCACACAAAAGATATCAACGAGCTTTCAAAAACTGATCCCTCACAACTTTCGCAGCTTTTTCATGCCATAAGAATTTATACAGAAAAAGAGAATCTTACTAAAAATGGTTTTAGAGTTGTGACGAATCAGGGACCACATGCTGGTCAAACGGTTTTTCATACCCACTTGCACGTTCTCGCCGGTGAGCCTCTAAGTTCTTTTGGTAGTTAGTTCTGTAGCCCGTTAAAGAGAGACGCGAGAAGCGTTCTTTGTAGTTGGTTTAACTGCGCTGTTCGCGCCATGAAAATAATCGGACTGCGGTCAATTTGTGCAGTTGCGACGAATTGTCCTTTTGATCCGTTAAATTCTGTAACTTCAAAAACATCGTGAAATTTATCAAGATAAGTTTGCATGAGTTCTTTTTCTTTAGCAGAACCTTGTGAAAAGTTTGCTTTCTTAGTCCCAGAAAGAAGGGCCTGAGTTAATTTTGGGCGCTCTTTCTTTTCATTGTTCTCATCTTTCTCTTCAGTTGAAATAACATCATTAAATAGAATCGTAAGATCAGTTGCCCCAAGGTTTCTCTTCATCCAATACCAAAGCTCTTCAAAGAAACTGATACGATCTTTTTTCCAAAGATCTCGAAAATGAGTCGTGATTTTATACATGTGCTCAATGGCGTTGAAATTTTGATGAAGTGTCCAGCGATTCACCGTTTTCATGTAAACATCTTTAAATTGTTGTGCCGGCATGCTTTCAAAAGCAGAGAGTGTGAGGTTTTCATCGTTAGCATCAAGGATCGGGTAGTGCGCTTTCTCTTTTTCAAGGATACCGACCAGAGAATGAAAATGGTCATTATCGTGGATGAAAAGACCTTGTAGGTTTTGATCAGGAAGATCTGTCACGTCGATGATCTTCGTTTCCAATGAATTCTGCGACCAATTGAGCTCCTTAATGAACACCTGGCTGCTGGAACGGATAAAACCGAGTGAAATAATCATGCAAAACCTACCTTATAACTATGGATATTAACAAACCGAACTTTAAGTTACAATGGACTCATGGTGCATCATTGGGCGATTTTATTATTCTTTTTAATGCTTAGTGGATTGGGTTTTACTCAGGATGAGCGCTACTACCGTCAGATTCTTTCTGGCGAAATCCCCAAGACAAATCAGAATGCTGGCGAAAAAGCGGTCAGCCAGTTTAATGTCTCAGGGACGGCCTATAAATTTGACTTAGATGACGACAAAATTGAAGAAACAATTCAGCCTCAAAAGCGTGATGGGGTAGATTGGCTTGAGATTCGAAATTCATCTGAAAGAAAATTATACGAGGCAAAACTCCTCGCGATGGGTGCGGATAGCACTATTTATAAAATCAAAGTCGTGAATATTTCTGAAAAAGTAAAAGCTGCTATTCTTTTTCTGGATGAAGGTCATACCACCGGTAAAAGATTTGAATCAACAGCAAGAATCTATGTGCTGACTTACGAGAAAAATGATCTCGCGACTTTAAAAATGACGGAGGGACCGCATTTCTTTCATGAGAAACAGTCTCAGCGTGAGCAATATTGGCGACGGGATTTTATGGTCAATGTTTATGATATCGATGGAGACGGCACCAGAGAAATTGCCATTCAATACAACCATATTCAGCGGATTATGCAGTATTCAGGAAACGGAGAATGGAAGAGATTTTAAGAGACTTTTTTGATACTTTCTTCGACTTTTCTCTCGCGTTCTTTGCGATACTTTTCAAGCACTTCAATATTTGAAGCACTTTCAACCGAAGCTTTTTTCTTCAAGTGACTCATCACCATCATCCACATAATTAGTGGTAAGCCTACTATTAACGAAATACCAAAAAGAACCGCTGAACTCCAGGGTTTTGGTGCTGGCCCTTGCGTCTTTGCCATTTCTGCTGGAGGGTTTTTCTTTTTTTCTTCGAGTTTATTTAGATCTGCCTCGAGGTTATACAGAGATTCCGTACCCTGAGGAGTGACTTGTGCCTCTTCAATTTCAATTCCCACAAAATCTTCCACGGCCGGTTTCCGGCCTTGGGCGAAGGAAACAGCTGAAAAGAAAAGGAGGCAGAGGCCAAGTGTGCGGAAAACCATATTCGAATACTCCTTCAAGACCTATCGTCCGTAACTGCCCAATTCTTTAACTAAAGATTTCAGTCAATTAACCGATACATAAAGGAGCCAACTTTGGCTTTTTATTAGGGTGATTTACATGAAGATTTTTTTCGTATTTTCATTACTCGCATTTGGTTATGTCTTTTCCCTTTGGAAATGGGGTGGGATGGATAAAACAATTACCGCCAAATGGGAGAAGCAACTTCATTACGAGAAGAAATCACTTTCACTTGCGAAAGAAAATCGTCTCCTTCAAGTTAAAATTTCTGATCTTGAATTTAAAATTTCGGAACTTGAATCGAAAAATAAATACTTCGCTTCTCAGAACCAAAATAAGGTCATCGCTGAACGTAAGATAGCTAGTATTCCGCAAACAAATACCAACGATTTAGTTAATTACGAAATCTACAAATGGACTCCTGAAAAACTTCTCGCTATCGGTGAGAAAGAATTCCATTTCAAAAATTATGAAAAGTCCGCGCAATTTTATAATGAATTAATTAACCGATTCCCTAAGCATGAGCTTGTTAGTGATCGCGTTCTCTTCGGAGCAGGCGTTGCTGCATTCGAAACAGGAAAGCGCTATGACTGGTCAGAAAAATATCTAGATCGTTTGGTGAAAAACCATCCTAAGTCAGATTTTTATCGTGGAGCTAAGTTATGGCTAGCACTTGCTCAGTATAACAAAGGTGATCACAAAAAGTTTTTAGTAACAGTTGAAGAATTTCGCCTTAAGTATCGCAATACAGAAGAATGGAAAATATTAAGCAGGTATTATGAAGACATCTCTTACAAAATTAAGCAGTAGTTTTTTACTTCTCTCTCTTTCATTTACGGTATGGGCGAAGCCCGTAGCACAAGTGATTGAGGTTTCAGGAACTGTTTTTATGGTTTCTCCAGAGGGAAAAACGAGTGCTGTTAAAATGAATCAACACATTGATGACAAATCAGAAGTGTTGGTTGAAGAGGGCGCTTCTGTTACATTAAATGATTACTACGATGCTACTTACCACCTGACGGGTGGGTCACACCTTAAGTTTTTTAATAAATCAGTTCAATTAAAAAAGGGTAAATCCTGGATTCAATCACAGAATTCAAGACATCCACTTGCTCTTACAACCGCTAATGGTCACGTTGATTTCTGGAAAGGTGAGTTCATCACAACATTTGATCAAGCCACCTCAAAAACTCAAGTTTTAGTTGTTAACGGCGAAGTAGAAGTTTCAAATATTCTTGATAAGAATCAGAAATATACCGTCATGGCCGGATCGTTCACCATGGTTGATCCTGAAGTTGAGAATGGAATTCCACGTTCACCAACGAAAGTCGGATTCGCCTCTTTGAATTCAGCATTATCCGAATTTAAAAAATTACCTACTAAAATGATGGCAGATACCCCGGCCAGAGGAATCGCTTCTGTGGAAGAGGTTAAAGCTCCTGTGAAAAAGGGAGAAATTATTTTCATGAAATCTAATCGCATACCAGCGTCCGTGAAAACAGGTGCAGCTCACAGCTATTATAAGAAGATGGTGAGTAAAACTCCTAAGCTTACTCCAGTCGTAATCAAAATTTACGGTACAACTATGAGTCACCCAACTAATTCGGTGATTAAAGACGTGCCTCGAACACCGGCGTCGATACAAACTTTTCATCCGATTTTGCTCCAAAAAGTCGCCCCTACCCTGAAAAATGATCCTGAGTTTACAGAGTCCCTTAAGACACAACAGGCACAGCAACCTAAGTACTCAAAAGAACTAGAAAGCCTTATTCAAGATCTTAAGAGTTACTAGGGGTTATGATTATTTTGCGGAATCTCAGAATCACTTCAATACCTCCAAAGATAACAGGTGCTTCCGGTATCTAACGCAATGCTAAAAAGATTTAAGATATCTTGAGTTTTAGTTCCACCTAAACCTCCTTATTATACGTTCATGGAAAAGAACAAAATGCACGTAACAATCATTGACGACAACAAAGACCTTCTGGAAGTTCTATCGATCACTTTGTCAGACACGTTTGCGATCGAATCGTTCACGGAAGCTGACAAGGGCCTCGATTTCATCCGGAACAACCACACGGACGCTATTCTCCTGGATCTTCACATCCCGGGCAAAGACGGCTTCCAAGTGTATGAAGAGGTTAAACGAGCGAAGCAGAACCTTCCGGTACTCTTTCTCACTGGTGACTCAGATATGAGTTCTCGAGTGAAGGGGTTGGATATTGGCGCTGATGACTTCCTTCTGAAGCCTGTTCAAACTGAGGAACTAGTCGCTCGTATTAGAAACCGCATTTCTCTTTCAAAACGCAATCTACAAAACAATAAGATGATTAAGTTTAAAGACCTCGTGATTGATCTTGATGGCCATCAGGTTATTTTAAATAATCAAGCGATTCGATTAACTCCGAAAGAGTACCAACTTCTTCTCGTGTTATCTCAGAATCCAAACCGAGTCATCCATAAAGACGATCTCATTCACATGCTATGGAAAGATGTTCATGTTGAAGTGAACAACCTAGATACTCACTTTTCCAACCTTCGCAGAAAGCTCAAGCCTTTTTCGACGCACATCAAAACACTCAAGAATTTGGGTTACGTCCTCCGTATATAGTTTCCTCTTATTAAAGCATCTTAAATCAGCTATCCTTTGTTATCTCAAAGGATAGCCCTATGTTTTATACCGAAGACTCAGCTCTGACTTATGATGACGTTCTCATCGTTCCGAACTACTCAGAAGTTCTCCCGACTGATGTTGAATTAAAGACCAAATTTTCTCGCAATATCTCGATGAATATTCCGATTGCATCATCAGCTATGGATACCGTGACGGAATCCCGCACAGCGATCGTTATGGCACAGGAAGGCGGCATTGGTGTCATTCATAAAAACCTGACTCCTGAAGAACAGGCCTTTGAAGTGGAGAAAGTAAAAAAATATGAATCGGGCATGATCATTGACCCTTTTACAGTGACCCCTGATCAGAAAATCTCAGATCTTTTTGATCTCATGAAAAAATATAAAATTTCTGGTTTCCCAGTGGTTGATGCTGATAAAAAACTTCTTGGCATGATTACAAATCGCGATCTTCGCTTTGTGTCTGATCATTCAAAAAAAGTAAAAGATGTCATGACGTCAAAAAATATCGTGACTGCACCGGAAGGCACATCTTTTGCAAAAGCAAAAGAGATTCTCCAAAATCACCGTGTTGAAAAACTACCGGTGGTTAATGGTGCCGGTCAACTACGTGGTCTCATCACCATTAAGGATATTGAGAAGACGATTGCTTATCCGAATTCCAATAAAGATCAGTTCGGTCGTTTACGAGTTGCAGCTGCTTGTGGCGTAAGTGATAAAGAAATGAAACGCGTTGAAGCTCTCATCAAGGCCCAGGTTGATGCGATTGTAATCGATACGGCACACGGTCACTCTAAGGGAGTGATTGAAATGGTTAAAGCGATTAAAAAATTAAATGCAAACGTAGATGTTGTTGCAGGAAATGTTGCGACTTCAAAAGCTTGTGAAGATTTAATCGCTGCTGGTGTTGATGGTATTAAAGTGGGCATTGGGCCAGGTTCAATTTGTACGACGCGAGTCATTGCAGGTATCGGAGTGCCACAAATGCAGGCGATTTTTGACTGCAAAACTATTTGTCATAAACACGGGGTTCCTTTTATCGCAGATGGCGGTATTAAATTTTCCGGCGATATCGTTAAAGCTCTTGCTGGTGGTGCCTCGTGCGTGATGATCGGCTCCCTTTTTGCTGGAACTGACGAAGCTCCTGGTGAAATGGTTCTGTATCAAGGACGTGCTTATAAAATGTACCGCGGTATGGGCTCCCTTGGTGCGATGGAAAAAGGATCAAAAGATCGTTACGGTCAAAGTGCAGTCGAGGAAGTTTCAAAACTCGTTCCAGAAGGAATCGAGGGACAAGTTCCTTACCGCGGATCGCTTGCGAATAATTTATATCACCTCATCGGCGGCGTCAGATCAGGCATGGGTTATGTTGGTGCACCTAATATGGAACAGCTTCGCGAAAGAGCGAAGTTTATAAAAATTACGGCAGCATCCCTCAAAGAGTCTCATCCTCATGATGTCATCATCACTAAAGAAGCTCCTAACTATCGTCAGGTATAAATGAAAAGTTCAATCTGGATTGTTGATTTTGGTTCGCAGTACACTCAGCTCATTACGCGAAAGTTTCGCGAGCTCGGTTTTACGTCTGAGATCATGACGGTCGAAACAGCTTTTGAAAAACTGAAAAGTGAAAAACCTAAGGCCTTAGTTTTGTCTGGTGGGCCTCAAAGTGTGTTTGAAGATAAAACGGATTACACTCCTTTCTTCTCAATTGAGAATTTACCTATCTTAGGCGTTTGTTACGGAATGCAAATCCTTGGGCAGTACTTTGGCGGAAAAGTAGAGAAGGGTGTTCAGGGCGAGTATGGACTCGCTAAACTCCACAAGGTTCCAGGTTTTGATATTCCTCATTGTCCAGCCGTCAGTGATGTGTGGATGAGTCACTCGGATCATGTCTCGACACTTCCTAAAGATTTTAAGCTTATTTTTCAAAGCGAAAATGGCCTCACTGCGGGAATTAAGCATGAGAAAAAGCCAATCTTGGGTCTTCAGTTTCACCCGGAAGTTCACCATACTGTGCATGGTAAAGACATACTGTCTTACTTTCTAAACAATGTGGCGAATCTCAAAACAGATTGGTCGTCAAAAACCATGCTCGAATCATCTCTAGAGTCTGTTAAGCATGTTAAAGGAAAAAAAGTTTTATGCGCATTCTCAGGTGGTGTGGATTCACTTGTGGCAGCAACTCTCGTGCAAAAAGTTATCGGGGATGATCTGTATTGCTTCTTCGTGGATAATGGACTTCTTCGCCCGCAAGATCTTCATCACATAAAACTACTTCAAGAAAAGACATCCCTTAATATTGAAATCATCGATGCCACGGAATTATTTTTAAGTAATCTTCACGGTCAAAAAGACCCTGAGCAAAAACGCAAAACGATTGGGAAAACCTTCATCGAAGTTTTTGAAGCAAAAGTTCACAGCTTTGAAAAAAGCCATGGGATTAAATTTGAGTACCTCCTTCAGGGAACACTTTATCCGGACGTCATTGAATCGATTTCTCCTCATAAAAGTGGTGGAAAATCTGTAACGATTAAATCTCACCACAATGTTGGCGGACTGCCAGAAAGAATGCATCTCGCTTTACTGGAACCGCTTCGCTTTCTTTTTAAAGATGAAGTGAGACAAATGGGTATGGAATTAGGACTTGTTCACGAATGGGTCTATCGTCATCCGTTCCCAGGTCCGGGTATTGGAGTGAGAGTCATGGGCGAATTGAATCGAGATTCCATTCGCAAGGTTCAGGAATCGGATCAAATTCTTTTTGAAGAATTAAAAGAGCACAAACTTTATCATACAACGTGGCAGGCCTTCACCGTATTGCTACCAGTCAAAACTGTAGGCGTAAAAGGTGACGGTCGCGTTTACGAAGAGGTTATTGCTGTTCGAATGGTGAACTCTGAAGATGGTATGACAGCTTCAGTAACTGAAGTACCCTGGTCATTTCTTAACCGGGTTTCATCAAGAGTCTGTAATGAAGTGAAGGGTGTTACCCGAGTGGTTTACGACTGCACGTCGAAACCACCTGGTACTATTGAGTGGGAGTAAAGCGTTCTAGAAAAGTATGTCTGAAAAATCACCTTCGACACAGCTTTCAGAATCATTTGAATCGCAGAAAAGAACTTTCTTCAAATCAATTGAGTACACATCAATATCTGCCATATCTTCACCAGTTGTTGAGCTGGTTGAATCTTGCGTGAAAATCAAATTCTTAAAAGATGGCTTAGTGAGATCATATTTTACTGAAACAGCTTCAGTGCGGCTTGTTCCATCATCTTCAGTCACAACAGATGAAAGGGTCATTGAAACAATTTCGCCCGCTTTTACAATTGAACGAATATCTGCGGCTGATGCATCAAGATCAGCAAGGTCTGAAGCAAGAGCTGGTTTATCTTCGTAAAAAAGTACCGAAACTTCAGAAGCTTCAAAGCCAGCACAAGAAGGAGTCGCAGCTGGAAAGTAATTTTCTTTTGAGTGAACGATGATTTTATCACCTTCGATTTTAAGAACAGTTTGAACAGCTGTTTCTCTTAATTCACAAAATCCAATTTCAGTTGGAATTTTTGTCAATGTGATAAGTTTCTTAGACATGCCCTGATTCACTTTTTCCAGAGTAGCTTGTCTCTGCAAAAGTAGAGTCTTGAATGTTTTCACATCAAGATTTTGAGCAAAACTCATTGAGCTAAACATGAGTGAAGATAAAATCAAAGCCTTCATAAAACTCCTTAATCATTTTTTCCGGAACATACCTAAAAAAGAAACGTTCCTCTTCCTATTATCAAGATGTTGAAAAGAATGACAGACCCCAAAGTGACACCACTGGAAGTAGCCTAAAAAATGGTAATCTTCTGAGCGTGTTAAAAGTACATGACGTAAGTTCTTGAAAACCCATATCAATCCTATCGTTTTTAACCAAGAAGTCTTCGTCTCTTCAGAACGCTTATGATAAGACCTTCGCTATGAAATCATACCTTCTTCTTTTGACTCTCATTAGTTGTACCCAAAAATATGCAGACTACGATCTCATTCGAAAAGTTGATTTTAACAAAGAGACTTACGAGCGACCGACAACGCTCATGGAAGTAACCCCTGTTGGAAAAGATCACCTTAAGTCTTGCTTTAATCAGTGGCTCTTTTTTTCAAATGCTGCTGCCGAGAAAGATTCATCCATCCCTTTTTTAGTCCGAAGTCTTTGTCCGAGTCATGATTATTTGCTGAATGCTGAAATGGTTGAGACTTGGTGGACGACAATTGTTTTCACTCGTTCATGCGTGAGTGTAGAGACATCATGCGCTGACATGAGAAAACCTAAGTCTAAATGATCTTAAAGTCTTTTTCCTTTTTCCTCTTAATTTAAAAAAGTTCTGTCAGGATTTTATTAGGATTAATTGCACACTAAAGTCTGGAACTGACTCAAACATTGATGATTTAGTGCCGGGTCTCAAAACTTGAGTGACTCCCATCCCCGAAGCTTCTGCTGCCACCAATTCTTCTGCAATGTCAGAAAAAAAATGAATTTCAGATGTTTTGAGTCCCACTTCTTTGGCTATGTTTTCATAAGAAACTTTCTCGCGCTTATGTCCAATCTTCGTATCAAAATAACAAGAAATCATGGGAGTCAGATCACCATCGGAGGAGTATCCAAAAATGAGTTTCTGAGCGTGAACTGAGCCAGAGGAATAGATCCCAACTTTACAACCATGATCGAGAATTTTTTTAAAGAATGGTTGTACATCAGGGTACACATGACCTTTGAATTCATTTTTTGAGTAGCCTACATCCCAGATGAGGCCTTGGATTTCTTTAAGGGCACCGTGCTTTCTGTCTTCTTTGATCCATTTTAAAAGTGTGTCAATAACATCGTGAAGACTTAACTTTCTTTTCTCTTCCTTAAAAATAGTCTCTCGGACATTTTCGATGGCGCTAACAACAACAGGATGAGTCTGATGATGGAGAAGATATTCTTTTAAACATCTTTGAGAGTACGGAAAAAGTACCTTGTGAACAAAGTTAATATCAGTTGTCGTACCTTCAATATCAAAAAGAAAAAGCTTAATCATAAATTGTACTTTTGTTCTTTTCCGCTGTTGGTGTAGTTTGCTACCCAGCCTTCCTGGTTATGGAAAACACGGATCGCTTTAACATGGTATTTAGGAGCGAGATCAAACCAATGAGTATAGCCCTTCGGTACCGATATAAAATCTCCCTTCTCGCACAAGAGTTTAAAGACTTCTGATTTATCAGCGAGGTGGAAAAAGAATTGCCCTTCACCATCTACAAAGAAGCGCACTTCATCTTCTGAATGAGTGTGCTCAGAAAGAAACTTCGCTCTTATCGCCTCGATATTTGGAGTATCCTTATGGACGTTTATGACATCCGCACTTTGGTAGCCATGCTTTTTCATGTAAGGACCAAGCTCATGATAATAAGCTTTAAGAATGGTTTCTTGAGAGTCAGTGTCATTTAGAGGCATATCCGTTTTCCACTGCTCAAAAATAATTCCGCGCTCATTCATGAAAGTTTTAATATCTTTTGAATCTTTGATTTCTTTTCTGACTGGATCAAGAATAGTTAAAACGGCCATTAGATGCTCCTCATCTTGTGATAACATTCAAATAAAAACTCATAGGTTTCAATATGTCTTTTAGCAGTGGCAATATTTTTGCCCCAGGTATAAAGCCCATGTCCTGCAATTAAAAACCCATGAACATTGGTGGCATAATGATTTTCCATGTTTTGCAAAATATCTTTCATGTCTTGGGAATTTGGAACGATAGGGACAATCTCTTTAAGTTCGTGAGTAGTATTTCCTTCAAGCCCTTTTAAGATTTCAAATCCCTCAAAGATTATTTTTTTCTCAGATGCCAGACTTAAAGAAAGAACTGTTCCAAGTACCGAGTGAGTATGAAGAACGCAATTAGCATCAGGAAACTTTTTATAAAGGGCTGTGTGAATTTCTGTTTCTGCAGAAGATTTTATGCCCGGACGATTCAAAGGATGAAGAACTTGTCCTTCAGCATTTATAAGAATTAAATCTGACTGACCGAATTGACTCTTATCGACTCCAGAGCGGGAAATAATATACTCGGTCTTATTTTCTGACCGCACAGAATAATTGGTGGACGTGGCAGGGGACCAGCCTTTTTGGTTAAAAAAGCGGATGGCCTCCAAGAGCTCGTCTGATAGTTTTAGATTTTGGCGAGTAAACATAAATAAGTGCCCCTCTTAGAAGGCCCATTCGTACCGCGAACACCATGATTTTAGAAGGACATTTTAGGCTCATTGCGTGACGCGGCATCTGATTCGTAATAGGGTGTTTAGATGCACAGTCTTAACTTTGTCTTTTGCTCCTAAAAATGATTAGCTAAAGGAGCATCACACACACCATTTTCGAGGACTCTCTACTATGAAAAACCCCTTTCTTGGGAGTGATTTTCAAAATACCCGTAAAGACAGTTTTACTCATTTGCATCTCCATACCCAGTACTCACTTTTGGATGGAGCGATCCGTTTAAACGATCTCTTTAAGCGCGCTAAAGAGCTTGAGATGCCGGCGATTGCTTGTACCGACCACGGAAACATGTTTGGTGGAATTGATTTTTATACTCGTGCCATCAATGCGGGAATCAAACCTATTCTTGGTTCAGAGATTTATTTTACGCCCGGTTCTCGTCATGACCGCCGCGCTCCTAAAAATTTAAAGACTCTCGACTCTCAGGATGAAGTTGAAGGCAAACACCAGATTCATCACCTCATTCTTCTTTGTAAAAATATCACTGGGTACCGGAATCTTTGTAAACTTCTTTCAAAAGCTTATCAGGAAGGCTTTTACTATAAGCCAAGAGCCGATGTGGAACTTCTTCGAGAATACTCAGAAGGTCTCATTGCTACTACTGCCTGTTTGAAAGGCGAAGTTGGGTACAATCTTTTTACCGGACAAGATGAGCGCGCTTATCAAGCCGCCATGAAGTTTCGTGAAATTTATAAAGATGATTTTTATCTCGAGATTCAGGAAAACGGTATTCCTGAGCAAGTCGACGTTAATAAAAAAATCATTGCCTTCGCTAAAGAAAACGCTATTCCTCTTGTCGCTACTAACGATGCTCATTATTTGACTCGTGAAGATGCAGCAGCTCAGGAAGTTTTAATGTGCATCCAAACGGGTAAAACGTTTGAAGATGAAAAGCGTATGAAGCTTTCAACGACTGAGTTCTATTTAAAGTCTCCGCAGGAAATGCGAGAAGCTTTTCATTACGTTCCTGAGGCATGCGATAATACGTTAAAAATTGCTGATAAATGTAACCTTGAAATCCGCTGGCAGGACGAGAAAGGAAAACAAATTTATCTCCTTCCAAAGTTTGAAATTAAAACCAAGGAAACGGAAGATGAATTTTTTGAAAGACTTTCTCATGAAGGACTAGAAGAGCGCTTCAACGGACCTCACTTCAAGCACCTCGTTGCTAAACCCGAGTGGGAAACTGAGATCAAGCCACAGTACGTAGACCGCCTGGAAGTTGAAATCGGTTTGATTAAGCAAATGGGTTTTACTGGATACTTTCTTATCGTATCTGATTTCATTATCTGGTCTAAAGGTCAGGGAATTCCAGTAGGCCCGGGTCGTGGTTCGGGTGCAGGATCAATCGTTGCTTACGCTTTAAAAATTACCAACGTTGACCCGATTCCTTTTAATCTTCTCTTTGAAAGATTTATTAACCCTGAACGAATTTCGATGCCAGATTTTGATATCGATTTCTGTCAGGATCGTCGCCAGGAAGTTATTGAATACGTCACGAAAAAATATGGTGAAGAACGTGTTGGGCAAATTATTACGTTCGGAACACTTTCCGCTAAAGCTGTGCTTCGAGATGTGTCGCGTGTTTTCTCTCTCCCATATTCTGAAGCCGATACACTTGCTAAGCTCGTCCCGGAAGAATTAGGGATTGAACTTCAGGACGCGATTGATAAAGAACCAAAACTAAAAGAACTTGAAGATAATGACCCAAAGATCAGAAGAATTCTTCAGATCTCAAAACGGCTAGAGGGACTTAATCGCCATGCCGGGATTCACGCTGCAGGTGTTATTATTACCAATGAACCACTAGTCACTTATTGCCCACTGTTTAGAGGGGCAAAGGGCGAACAGGTAGTTCAATTTGATAAAGATTTCTCTGAAAAAATTGGTCTCGTTAAATTCGACTTCCTTGGGTTAAAAACATTGACCGTTATTTCAAACGCCTCAAAACTTATCCAACGTGACATGAAACCTGACTTTGATATTGAATTCATCGATTATCACGATCAATCGGTTTATAAGTTGATTTCAGAAGGTTCTACCATTGGTGTGTTCCAGCTCGAGTCATCAGGGATGCAGGATCTTTGTAAGCGTATTAAGCCCGATTCAATTGATGATATCACTGCGATCAATGCTCTTTATCGTCCGGGACCGATGGGCTCAGGCATGCACCATGAATTCGCGGACATTAAACACAAACTCAATAGCAAAGTTGAGACTTACGCTTTTGAAGAATTAAAACCAGTCTTGAAAGATACCTACGGCATTATCGTTTACCAGGAACAGGTAATGAACATTGCCCGTGTGGTGGCGGGTTACTCCCTTGGACAAGCAGATATGCTTCGAAGAGCGATGGGTAAAAAGAATGCCGAAGAAATGCAAAGACACAAGGAAATCTTCCGTAAAGGTGCAGTTGAGAGAGGTTATGATCAGGATAAAGCGATCGCTCTTTTTGATCTCATGGAAAAATTTGCTGAATACGGTTTTAATAAATCGCATGCCGTTGCTTACTCCGTCATTTCTTATCAAACCGCATTCCTTAAAAAGTATTACCCAGCTCAATTCTTTGCTGCTCTTCTTGGAACTGAGATTAACAACAAGGAAAAAATCACGACTTATATTCAGGAAGCAAAAGATTTTGATATTTCGATTCTTCCTCCGGATGTTAACGAATCACTGTGGCTCTTTAACGTTATTGGAAACACCATTCGTTTTGGTCTTGGCGCCGTTAAGGGTGTTGGCGAAGGAGCAGTTGAAGAAATCGTCAGAGAAAGAACTGAAAACGGACCATTTAAAGGGTTCGTTGATTTCTGTGAACGAGTCAGTATCAAATCTATCAATAAACGCGTGATGGAATCTCTTATCAAAGTCGGTGCGTTTGATTCATGCGAAAAGTACAATCGTAAGACGTTACTTGAAAACATGGAGTTCATTGTCGCCTATGCTGAGAAAAAGCAAGAAGACAAACTCATGGGCCAGACCTCCCTTTTTGATATTGGTGGTGGGACTGAGAGCACAGAAGATAAACTGCACATTAATGAATCTCCAGAATTTGATGAAAAGCAGAAGCTCTCTCTTGAAGCTGAACTTCTTGGTATTTATGTTTCAGGTCATCCTCTCATGCGTTTCAAAGATATCATGAGTAAGTTAACATCAATGGACTTGGCAAAAATCCATGAGCTACCTACGGTTGCCAAACCGGAAGGATTTAATCCAAGAAAAGGTGACGAGCACGACCCATCTAAGCGAAGTGTTGTGATCGCCGGAATGATTTCTGAATCAAAAATTATTCTCACTAAGAAAGGTGATAAAATGGCTTTTGTTACTTTGGAAGATCTCCATGGTAAAATTGAATGTCTTTTCTTCCCTAAAATCTTTGCAGAATTTCAGCATTTCCTTACTGGTGATGAGCCGCTTATTATGAGTGGTTATGTGAGTCTTGAAGACGTAAAGAAGTTTTTTCCGACCAAGATAAGTTTATTAAAAGATGAATCTGATGAAAGAGTGACTTCTGTGCGGATCAATGTTCCGCTCAATCAGCTTAATCCTTATTCACTTGGAATGATGAAGCAGATATTATTGAGCTATCGTGGATCGATTCCTATTCATTTTATTTTTGATACGCCAGAAGGCAAAGCACGCCTGCCACTTGATGATAACTTCCTCGTAAGTCCGTCGCCTCAGATGGCTGCAAAGATAAATGAGCTCTTAAATACCCAATCAGTATCTTTTATTATCGATAACAAAGTAGAAGAAGTCAGACAGTGAAAAGAATCCTATTTTTAGTTATGTTATTATCTGCGTCCATAAGTTGGGCGCAGATTGAGTCAGAAAAGAGTGTGACTCAAAGCTTGAGCGTTCTAAAAGTTAATGAGGCAAAGCCCTATCTCCTTCATCAGGCAGTACTTGAAACACTTATCCAGTACTCTTCTGAACTTGGTATTGATCCTACAGTACTAAAATCTAAACTTGATGATAAGTTCTCAGTTTATTTTGAATCTTCAAAAATACGCCGTTTGACTGACAAGTTTGGCAAAAATTACAATACGTTTTTATCTGAAGATGAAAAAACAAATTTTTTAAAAGAACTCGGTAAGTCACGTCCGCAAGAATTTATACAGTATGCAAAGCTTGACCAGCTTCTTGATAACTATGCTTTTAAACATATAGGTAATGATGCCGCCTCACCTGAAAATTGGAAGGCATCAATTGTATTAAACCTTAACCGTCCTAAAGCGCTTCGTTATTATGCAAGGCTTACATCAAGCAGCAGTAAGCAATACTCTAAACTTCAGGTTCTTTCGGACATCAATTTAATTGGTATTGCTTGGACTGACTTAGGCCTCGAGGAAAGCGAGACATTTACGGACCCACTTTTGAGGTCCTGGTTAAAATGGTTTTCGGCTAATTCACCTGAAAACGTTGAAGAAGTTTTTGGCTGCACGGGAAGTTGCGTTCAGGAGTTTTCCAGCTGGCAGCAGCTTTCTCAGGATGAGGGAATGAGTGTTTCGGAAAATATTCTGAATGGTTTATGGCTTAAGATTTCATTTAACCTTAGAAAAATTAGTTACATCGCAAGTATCACTGAATGGCAGTTTGAGTGGGATGGAAGTGTTGTGCTTCTTGATGTGAATACCAAAAAAATTATTTCTTCTTATACAATGCTGCCTGAAACGAAAACGTTTCGTAACCTCGATCAGAAAACATTGAACTCAGTATTAGCAAGTTCTATGTATAGATCACCGCTTGAAGCACTGACTAAGGCCACAAAAAAGATTCAAGAAACTCCACGACTCAACCGACTCACTCGCTTAGGTATACAAGGTCACAAGCACATAGGTGACGTGCTTTCGTTGATGGATCTACTCAAGAAAGAGGGGGCAAACATCAATTTAGAGCTTCAAATCGACTTTTTCACCCAAAAAGAGGTCCAGCTTCTGTGCTTTTATCAAGGTGAGGAAAAATCGTTTACTGATTTATTGTCACGAGTAAAAGAGTTAAAATCATCTCATAGCTACAGTTTAGTGAATGAATTTACAGGCATTCACCACGTTTTGAAGCTTATTGCTGAATAAACAACTTGAGGATGAGATATGCTGTTTTTGCGATTAGGTCTTTTTCCTATTTTAATTTCTTCTTTTATTCTTTCTGCCTGTGCACCTATCACACGAAGAAAACCCATTTCACAAGCTTCTAAAGCTAATTCTGTTTCTGAATTTAGTCCCATAAAGAAAAAAGTAGCTCTCCTTTCATTTTATAATGAATCACCAATGGGCGGAGATGATCTTGCCATTACTGCGACTGAAGAATTCCGACGTGAAATGGGGAAGTCTCGAGATTTTCTTTTTGATCCTGAATCTGAAAGCATTTTTGGTACTTCAAAAGAGATTTATGCAGGTGGCGGAATTAAACTTGCCCAGCTTGCGCGAAAAGCGAAGATGTCTGGAGTTAATATTGTTATTTTTGGTCGAATCAAAGAAGCGCGAGTTCGCCAAAAGACAGATGAAATCGGCTTCGTAAGAAAAGTTAAATCTTTGGCCGAAACGTACGTTGAAATTAAAGTCTATGACGTTCTTGCAAATAAAGAACTATTCACAGAAACGGTTGATGGAAATATATCTGATGATAACTTGCGCTTCTATCAGGCAGAATCGGAAGATAATCTCTCTTATCGCCAGGAACTTCTCCGCTACTCGGTAAAAGTTGCTGTTAGAAAATCAGTACCTAAAATTGTTAAGCTTGGTTCTCGTCTTGATTGGATGGGACGTGTGGCAAAAATCATCGGTACGCGTATATTTTTAAATGCCGGCCGTAATTCAGGAATTAATCTCGGAGACATTCTCAAGGTGATTACTGAAGGTCAGGAAATTTATGATCCTGAAACTGGTGCTATGATTGGTATGTCGGTTGGTGAAGTGAAGGGGACATTAGAAGTTATTGATTACTTTGGCCAAGATGGATCGGTTTGTACACTCCACTCTGGCGGGTCGGTTACTGAAGGGGATTTCGTTCAACTTTATTAAATGACAACATTAGTAAAAAAACTTCCATTTTTAGTCGTTTCAAGTTCTCCCTACATGCGGGGTATACTTAAGTTCGTATTGGAGACGTTACTTCACACAGAAGTGACTGAGCTTGAATCAGAAGAAAAAGCCTTATCATTTCTTAAAAACCTCGAATCAGTTCCAAGCATGATGGTCTACGATTACACACCTAATGCTTACTTGTTAGAAGATTTTGTCGGCTACCTCAAAGAGAATTCAAAACTAGTTCGGATCGTCGTTTTGGTAGATAAAATTCGAGAAGAAGGAAGAGAAATTCTTAAAGATCATCATCAGATGCTTCTCATGGATGAATCTCATTTACCGGGGAATCTGGTTGAAGAATCCAAACACCTTTTTTCAGGCTCGCCTTATTTGAATGAAGAGGCTTACTGCAGAATTGATATAAATTTTTTATCTATCTTAGATGGTATTAATAAGAATCTTTTTATAAAGATTGGTTCTGATCGCTATATTAAAATTTCACATGAAGATGATGACACCAATGTGCTTGATATTCAGAAGTACAAATCCAAAGGTATTAATTATCTGTACCTAAATCGTGAAACAGCTCTCTGGGTCATTAGTCAGATACAAAATCAAATCGAGATCTTTCTTAAGGCCAATAACTTTCGCTTCGTTTTAAGAGGGGCAAGTGATACTCCAGAGAAAAGATTTGAAAACAAAATTTTAAGAATTGATGATGAAGTTCATGTTGATAAGGACTTTAAGGAATCAATTGATAAAGCCGTTGAACGTATTCGTTCGGGGGTTGAGAAAGAAGCCAGGGTAGATCTTTACCTTAAAGTTTTGAAAGAAAAGCAGGATCAGTATGCTCTTTTTACTCAGAAGATGAATCTTACAAGTCTTATTTCTTGTGTGTTAGCGAAGCAACTCGACTGGATTTCTAAAACGACGATGGATAAACTTGTTTATGCTTCTGTCTTAAGTGATATTACCCTAGCTGTCAGACCAGAACTTTTAAAAATCCAAAATCTTCATGAGTTTGAAAAGATTAAGCATACTTTGACTGAAGAAGATCAAAAGATCTTCTTGTCTCATCCAAAAGATGCTGGAAATTTAATTAAAAGATATTTCACAAGCGCCCCTCCAGATACAGATGTACTTGCTTACCAACATCACGAATCCCCGGATGGAAGTGGCTTTCCTCAAGGAATGAGAGCTGAAAAAATCTCGCCTCTTTCTGCCTTATTTATTGTAGCGACAGATTTCTCGTTTTATTTTTTGAAAGACGATGAGCCTACAATGGATGATTTTTTGTTGAAATGTCACAGTCGTTACGATTACGTTAATTTTAGAAAAGTTCTAAAGGCATTAGAGAGAGTTAAGAAAAAATAAAAAAGCCCCTTTTCAGGGGCTTCATGTTTATTTCTTTTTTTTGTTTGCTTTCCATTCTTCTTTTTTAGCTTTCCAGCTCTCTTTCATTTCTTTCCCATGCTCTTTCATTTTCTCTCTGCAGCCTTTAAGAGCTGCTTCATCTGATGCACCAGAAACACAAGATTTTGCTTCATTAATATGAGCAAGTCTTTCATCGAGATGCTGAGTCATCTTAGCTTTTTTCTCTTCAAACGTTTTCCCTTCATGTTCATCAGCAAATGATGAAAGTGATCCCAAACACAAGACTGCCATTAACAGAAATTTCATTGAATACTCCTTGAAATAATTAGAATGGTCTTAGTTTAAAGGGGGTCTATTGATAGTCAATGGGATCATTAATTCCTGCCTCTTTGAATCCGCGCAAACGGAGCGCACAGGAATCACACTGGCCGCACGCCTTGTCACTGCTTTTGTAACAAGACCAGCTGAGTGCGAACGGAACCTTTAGTTCCTGACCTTTGAGCACAATGTCACGCTTCTTCATGCTGATGACTGGAGTCATGATTTCAATATTACTTGCCTTTGTTCCTTCCTTAATGACTTTATTGAAAGCTTCGTAATAAGAAGGACGGCAATCCGGATAGCCAGGCGAATCCTCATGATTCGCACCTATATAGAGCTTAGTGGCACCAACCACTTCTGCCCATGAAACAGCAAGTGAAAGGATAATGGAATTTCTAAAGGGAACATAAGAATCAGGGATAACGTTCGAATCGCCCTGATAGGTTTTTACTGAAATAGAATTATCTGTAAGCGAACTTCCACCGATCTGACTCAGGAAAGTCATATCAATAATTTTTCTATCTTCTGTCTTGATATGATAAAAGTCAGCGATATTATCAAAAGACTTTCTTTCACGAGCAGAGGTCTTTTGTCCGTAATTCATATGGAGAAAAGAAAGGTGATGTTTTTTTTCAACGGCAAGACCCGCACACACCAAAGAATCCATTCCACCACTCATAAGAACAATTGCTTTTTCCATCTGATCTAGGCCTTCTCGCAAATTTCTTTAATTTTATCTTCTATAATCTTCACTTTCTTCAACGCATTCAACTTCTTTTGTGCAAGATCGCCCCCGGTTTCTCTCACCATAGCGTAAAATTTAATCTTCGGTTCAGTGCCTGATGGACGGAGGAATAAGCGGTTTCCGCTAGCAAAAGTAAAGCTCAGGACATTACTCTTAGGTAAAAGAATCGCTTTATTAGTTTTAAGCACTACATCGATTGATAAAGATGATTCATAATCTTCTTTGGCCACAATCGTTTCTCCTGCAAACTGAACTTCAGGGTACTTTCTGAAATAGTCCATAATACGTCCGATTTTTTTTCCACCTTCAATTCCCTCATAATCCTGAGAAAGAAGTGATTCGTAAAAGAAGCCAAACTTAGCGTAGATTTCATCAAGGGCATCAACCAGATTCATTCCTTTCTTTTTGTAGAAAAGAGCTACCTCTGACATAAGAACGAGTGAACTCACTCCGTCTTTATCGCGAGATTCTTTATGAGGCATATAACCAAATGACTCTTCTGATGCGAAGACAAAACTATGCGGAGAATTATTATCTTCTAATTCTCTTATGAGACCGGCCATCCATTTAAAACCTGTAAGAGTATCTATCACTTCACCGCCGAAATGCTCGACTATGGCGTTTTGAATAGGTGATGTCACAATAGATTTAATGACCAAAGCTTTCTCGGGGAGAGTTTTCTTTTCCTTCTTTACAGTGAAAATATAATAGAGCATGAGAGCTGCAATCTGATTTCCATTAAGGATCGCTGGTTTGCCGTGATCATTAACAACAACACCTAGGCGGTCTCCGTCAGGGTCCGTTCCAAAAACAATATCACCCTTATTCTTCAGCATGTAATCAATCGCCATCGCTAAAGCTTTTGGATCTTCTGGGTTTGGGGATTTAACTGTTGGAAAATTTCCATCAGGCTTTGCTTGCTCAGGAATAGAATAATAGTTTGTGAATCCCACACGCTTACAAATTTCCGCGCAGGGAACTTCACCAGTTCCATGAAGGGCAGTGTAAACAATCGATAATTCAGATCCCCATTTTTTACACATCTCTGTGTCTTGAATGACCTTAGATTCAATCATCTCGTAAAATGCTTCCTCGAGTTTTTCATCAGTCCACTGAGCAAGACCTTTCGTCAGGGCCTCCTGAAACGGCATGTATTTTATTTTATGCCAGTCAGTGAGCTCGTTATATGAATTAATAATTTGTTTATCTACTGGTGGAACGACTTGAGCGCCATCATCCCAATAAGCTTTGAAACCATTATAAATAGGAGGGTTGTGGCTCGCTGTAATCATGATGCCGCATTTTGCTTTTAAATGTCTCACAGCAAACGAAAGCATAGGAGTGGGAGTTAGCACGCGGTAAACATGGGCTTTAATTCCATTTGCCGCAAATACCCCAGCCGCTTCTAGTGCAAATTCTTTTGAACAGTTTCTTGAATCATAACTAATAACAGCGGCATTATTTTCTGATCCAAAATTTTTTAGGACGTTATTGGCAAGAGCTTGAGTCGCGCGACGAACATTATATTTATTCATCCGATTCTGACCCATACCCATAGGGGCACGCAGTCCACCTGTGCCAAACTCTAAGTCCCGGTAAAATCTTTCCGTCAGCTCAGTTTCATTCTTTGGAAGGTCAGCAAGTAAGCTTGTTATTTCTTTTCGATCGGCTTCACTGAAGTAAGTATTGCTTCCCCACAATGTGGCATTTTCGATAATCTTCTGATCCATAGGTTGTCCTCGGTTTTGACTCCCATCAAATTACGAACCTAGGCAGTAAATGTCAAAAATGACGCAGGACAAAGGTAGCCTTCTAACTTGATACTCTCTGTTCGCCGATCTAGAATGGGCCATGGCCAACGTAAAAAACAAACACCCAAAAAATCTTCCCGGCGCTTTCTACTGCACAGATCCCGATGACGACCAGGGTGAAGGCTGTATCGCTTGTAACGTCTGTTATTCAGGCGCTCCCCAATTCTACGCCGAAGATGATTCAGGCAACGCTTACATCAAAAAACAACCGGTAACACCTGAGGAAATCGCTCTTTGTATTGAGCAAATGGACGCTTGCCCGGTAAATTCAATTGGTAAAAACGGTTAAATTTTTTTCCCCAAAATTTCAATTCCCTTTAGACTAGTCATAATAGATTTTTTAAAGGGGAATTCATGAATCCTACAGTCCTAGAACTGTCCGCCACGATCATATTTACGATCGCTGTGCTTCACACTTTTATCGTTACAAAATTTGCCGACATGGCCCATCACCATCCTGAAGGATCGATGATGAGAAATCTTCTTCACTATTTTGCTGAAGTTGAAGCGGTGTTTGGTATGTGGGCACTTGTGTTCATTTTTATTGTCATCGGAGTTGAGGGGATCAGCGGACCAGTCACTTATTTAGAAAGTCTGAATTTTACCGAACCCGCGTTCGTTTTTGTTATTATGGCGATGGCCGGTACAAAGCCAGTGATCAAACTCGCTGAAGCGACGATCATTTTTCTATCGAAACTAATTCCATTACCGCGTAAGATGGCATTTTACATAACAGCTCTGATAGTAGGTCCTCTGCTTGGATCTTTCATTACTGAGCCAGCTGCTATGACTGTGACTGCTATTATCCTGCTAAAAACTTTTTACTCAAAAGACATGTCTGATAAATTGAAGTACGCAACTATTGGTCTTCTTTTTGTAAACGTATCCATTGGAGGGACGATGACTCACTTTGCTGCTCCACCAGTTTTGATGGTGGCAAGTAAATGGGGTTGGGGTATAGGCCACATGTTGACCAACTTCGGATATAAAGCAGCTATTTCATGTATCATCAGTGCTGTTTCTGTAGCGTTCTTTTTTAAGAAAGAACTAACGGGTGATCTTAATGTAACGATTGATAAAAGCGATGTGACTCCAGGTTGGATCACATTTGTTCATCTTGTATTTCTTGCTCTTGTCGTTGTTACTGCTCACCATATGACTGTGTTTCTTGCAGCATTTATCTTCTTTCTTGGTTTCACAGCAGTAACTGCAAAATACCAGGAACCTGTTCAGGTTAAATCTTCGCTTATGGTGGGATTCTTCCTTGCTGGTCTTATCGTGCTAGGTACACCTCAGAAATGGTGGTTACAACCTTTGATTTCAAGTCTTACTGATCAGGTACTCTACTTCGGTGCAACTGCACTTACAGGTATCACAGATAATGCTGCTCTAACTTATCTTGGATCGCTCGTAGAACTAACAGACTCTGCAAAGTACTTCCTCGTTGCTGGTGCTGTTACTGGTGGTGGCTTAACTGTTATTGCAAACGCACCAAACCCAGCTGGTTACGGAATTCTAAAAGACTCTTTTCAAGGCGGATCAATCTCTCCTCTTGGTCTTTTAAAAGGTGCTCTCTACCCAACTTTCATAGCCATTCTTTGTTTTGAACTCTTGCCTTCATTATAGGTTAAAAAAGAAAGGGGCCTTCGGGCCCCTTCTTCATTATGGAAAACGAAAACGCTTTTAAAAATTTAATCAGTGAATCTGTCGTCAAGAAAATTTCCCAAGAAATTTCTAGTGTCTATCCGACTTTTAATCAGAAAAAATTTCAGAAGCTTAGCCCTCATCTAAAACCACTTGAGTTGAAGGCACGAGTGCTTCTGATTACAGAATATTTAAAGAGCGAACTCCCAGCCAATTATGTGAATGCTCTTTCTATCCTTGTAAAAGTCATGAAGAAAAATCAATTAAAGGGTTTTGATTTGTGGCCTTTCTCTGAATACATCTCACAATTTGGTCTGGATCACTTTGATGAATCCATGAAAGCGATGTATGTCCTCACTAGTAGATTTACTTCTGAGTTTGCTGTCCGACCTTACTTGATCAAAAATCATGTGCGTGTTTTAAAATATTTTAGTAAATGGGCAACTGATAAGGATGTTCATATTCGCCGATGGGTTTCAGAGGGGTCGCGTCCGCTTTTGCCATGGGGACAGCGGATACCTTTATTTGTGATGGATCCGACTCATACTATTCTTCTGCTAGATAAACTCCGTTATGATGAAGAGCTTTATGTCAGAAAAAGTGTCGCTAATCATCTGAACGATATTTCAAAAAACCATCCTCAGGTTGTGATTGAGGTGCTTCGGATGTGGCAGAAAGATGTGCCTAAGGAGCATGCTGAAAAAATAAAATGGATCACTCGTCATGCTTTACGAACCTTAATTAAGAAAGGGCACGAGGGTGCCTTAAAACTTATGGGCGTAAATGGTAAGGCAGAAGTTAAACTCATTGATTTCAAGTTAATTAAGAAGAAATTTCGATTAAACGATGAATTGCTTTTTAGTTTTAACATTCAGTCCACCTCGAAAAAACATCAGAAGCTCATCGTTGATTATTCAATCGATTTCATCAAAGCGAATGGGAAGAGTGGAAAAAAAGTCTTCAAATTAAAAACGCTAGAAATTTCACCAAAAGAAAACCTGACCATTAAAAAAAACATTCGCTAAAACCCATCACGACGATGAAGTTTTATACAGGTACTCATCACTTAAGAATTCACATTAATGGGGAAATAAAATCAGAAGTAGCATTTGAATTTCTCCCCTGATTTCTCAGAGGAGAAATGAATTAGAAATTTAAATCACGAATAGGGTACAACCAGCCTTCTGGTGAATCAGCTCTTCCGTTTTGAATAGAGATAAGCTTCTCACGTAATTGCATACCAATTTTGCCTTGAGGATCTCTAAGTCTGTGTACAGATTTATCTTTATCCATGAAAGAGGCAATAGGCGCGATAACGGCAGCAGTACCGCAAACAAAAGCTTCAGTCGCACGGCCTTCCTGAATATCACTTAAAACTTCATCAATTGTAATTTTTCTTTCTTCCACCGTGAATTTTTCACCGCGAGCTATTTCGATGATTGAACGTCTTGTAACGCCGTCTAAAATCGTATCTGTTAAAGTTGGAGTGACGACTTTGCCATCAATCACAACAAAAAAGTTCATGCCCGACATTTCTTCGATGTATTTGTGTTCGATTGAATCAAGCCACATCGTTTGGTCGCAACCTAAAGCAATTGTTTTGGCGTATGAGTTTAAACTTGCAGCATAGTTACCACCAGTCTTGGCAAAACCAATTCCACCTGGAGCACATCGGACTTCATCGCGCTCGATGTAAACTTTTACAGAGTCGCCTGAAAAGTATGAACCTGACGGTGAAGCAACGATCACAAAAAGAAACTGCTTAGAAGGTTTGATTCCCATTCCTACTTCAGTAGCAATCATGAAAGGGCGCAAATAGAGTGACTCACCTAAACGCTTAGGCACGAGATGTTTTGAATAAGCACAGATCACTTCACAAGCGTGAAGGAACTGATCTTCAGGAATTTCAGGCATCGCCATACGACGGGCAGACTGGTTGAAACGACGAGCATTCATCTCAGGGCGAAACATCTGAATGCGGTCATCAGGGTGACGGAAGACTTTCATCCCTTCAAATATTTCCTGACCATAATGGAGTACTTTAGAGCAAGGATCGAGTTGAAGAGGTCCGTAAGGAAGAAGATCAAAGCGCTGCCACTCACCGTGATCATAGATCGCTTGGATCATGATAGGAGCGACATACTTTCCAAAGCCTAATTGTGGATCATTGATAGTGAACTTTTTTACTCGTTCAACTGCATCCGGATGGATCTCCACTTTTTTCATAGCACTCCCTTAGCTTTTCTAACTATTTACCGATACCAATTCATACGTTTAATACCACGGAAATGACCAGATGAAAAACCTTAGAAATCTCACGATCTCATCGGGGATATCCCTTTTGATCACTGCTATATGTATGATTTTGTTCGCCGTCGTGACTAAGGAAAGCTCTCCTACGATATACCGCATTGTGATGCTCCTCGGAGGTGATGTCATAAACGGGGGTTACGTTCAGACATTCACCTATTTAGCGTTTTTTTGGTCATGGTTTGAAGTACGTGAAAAATTGAAAATTATTGAACGAGAGCGTCGCGCGTTCAAGATGAATCTTATACCTACCAGTGAAAAAGTGATTTTTTTACCTTCGGACATTAACAATTTAAAATTCAAGCTGCAGGAATTTGAACGCAAAGAAAAATATGTTTTAAGTGATTTGCTAAAAAAGGCTTGCACAAAATTTACAACGTCGAAATCACTTTCAGAGCTCATCGATATTGTGAGTATTCAGGTTGAAATTTCACAAGAAAAATCTGAAGGTGAGCAATCAATTATTCGTTATCTCACTTGGGTTATCCCCTCGATCGGCTTCGTTGGTACAGTGATTGGTATTTCTCAAGCTCTCATTATCGCTAATTCCGGGGACATGGAAAAGATTACCGCACTTTTAGGTGTCGCATTTGATACCACTTTAGTTGCCCTCATCCTTTCAATCATCATCATGTGGTTTGTTCACCAATTGCAGGAGGAGACAGATAGGTTTCACTCTGATCTCAAAGAATTTGTGATCGATAACTTAATTAATAAA
Organism: Bacteriovoracaceae bacterium; assembly: GCA_040399915.1. Lineage (GTDB taxonomy): Bacteria > Bdellovibrionota > Bacteriovoracia > Bacteriovoracales > Bacteriovoracaceae > Peredibacter. The sequence continues at coordinate 380,540 of JBBARE010000001.1, read as the reverse complement.
ATTGAGATGTAATGAGAAAACGTCGGGCGATAGAATTATTCTCGATCTCTTTCCTGGATCTCCTGAGTGGAGCACTGGGAGCTGTGATCATTCTTTACGTCGCTATTCCTAAAACTAAACCTATTGATGTTCCCAAAGATGACGTTGTTAAACAGAGGCTTCAAAAAGACCTTGCATCCTCTCAGGCAAAAGTTGATGAACTAACTAAAAAATTAAATGAAGCGATGGAAAAAGCAGCGGTTGGGAATCCAATCGTTACGGAAAATCCACCTCAAAACTCCGTTGTAGGAGGCGCTAATCTAGATATTGGTTTCAAGTTTAAAGGCAAAGAGATCGTTTTTATCATCGATACTTCTTTATCCATGATTGAAGAAGACCGTATGGGAGCTGTTAAGGCCGGCATCAAAATGCTTCTTACGTCTCTTCCTGGTAATTATAAAATCGAAATTGTGCAGTTTCCGTTGGGAGAAAGGGCGCCCTTTAGAAGTATGTGGGGAGATATCCGCGATTTCAAGGCGATGAATAAAATGGATGCTATCGATTTCGTTCAGGCGTTGAGACCCTCCGGAGGAACTCCAACCAGGGATACATTGCTTTTTGTTTTGAAGAATTACCAATCAATTTCTGACATAGTGTTATTAACTGACGGAGCACCTACATATCATAATTCAAATAAAAAAGATGATATCTTTGAAATTTTGCGGATTGTACGTGATTCAAATCCCAAAAAAGTACAAATCAACACGATCGGTGTTGGTTCTAATATGTTGAAAGATCAAACAAGTAATGAATACAAGTTTCTTAATCTTCTTGCTTCTGAAAACAAGGGATTCTTCGTCGGCTTTTAAGTCAGCGGTGGAGGAATAAGTTTATATTTTTTAACAATTCTTTTTATCGCAAAATCTTTATATAAAACTTGATAATAAATCCAAGGATAAATCTTATCTTTTTTCATTATTTCGGTGATGATCTCACGCGCTTCTTTGTTCCCCACAAAAAATCCAAGTGCTTTTAGTTCGAGGTGACAAATAATCAGGTGAAGGAAAGTGGAATCGGGACCAGTACTTTTTGTGACGGGAGCTTTCGGATAAATTTTTTTCAATTCTTTCATCGCTAAATTAAGATTTTTACTGTTTTGCAAAGCCCACCAGTGAAGTTCTTCATGCAACCACACTGAGAGAATTTTTTTCGGATTTTCAGCGTTACGAGTATTAATTGTTAAAACGGGATGTGAATGAGGGACGACCTGAGATTGGATCTGAATTTTTTTAGTAAAGAGCAGGGGGCTCAGGTCATAGACTTGTGCCAAGTGAAGCATGTTTTGCTTTGTGAGGGCCGTCCATTTATTAGGTACAATTTCTATGATTTCAAGCCCTAGCGGAGTCACTTCGTCTGGTTTAGTAGCGCAGCCCCAGAGCAATGCAGAAAATAAGAGAATGAAAGGCAACGTCTTCATAAAGTTATTATATCCCGTCTTTATAAAGAATGACTATCGTTGGCATAAATAACGCCACCCTGTCATTTAAAAAAAACAGTTTATCTTAACACTCAACCCAAGCTCTCTTCCGTTAGTATTTGTGAACTTTTAAAGGAGTTCACATGAAGCTTGTTTTTTTTCTTGGTACTCTCTTTTTTTCTTGCCTCTCATTTGCTCAGTGGCAGGATTCCTTTTCTACGAAGCTCAATCCTCATTTATTAATTGCCGGTAAAAAATGTCTGGGAGGTGAGGTAAGTGAAACAACCCAGCGCCTTTGTAAAAAAGACTCATGGCTTATAAACATAGACAGAAGCGTTCAGAGTCAGACCTTTATTTCACACCTTAAAAAAGTAGATATTATTACCCCGACCACCGTTGCTTTCTACAAAATTAAACCAAAAGATAGAATCCCATTTTCTCATCAAATGTTAATGAAAAGATATTGGGTTCGATTTGATTTAAACGGTGAAGCACTGGTCATGAAAAAACCTATATTTCACTCCAGCCTGAAGTTCCCCACTTCAATTTCTTCAGATGGAAGCTTTGTCCATACGCCGTTCTGACAGAGACAGTTAAGATAGGAATTGAATTTTCCCAAGCAAAATCAATCATCCCGCAATTGTAGGGTCTAAGCGGTAAGCGTGTATTGTGAGTCATGCCATTGGCCATCGCAGAAATAAAGAAAAGAGGAGAAAAAAATAAATAAGGGTTTAAAGACTGATAAAAGATGGTGCGAGGTATAGGATTTGAACCTATGACAGCTTGGATGTCGACCAAGAACTCTACCCCTGAGCTAACCTCGCACATACTGCAATGAGTCCCATATGTTAGAAATATTTCTCCACATTGTCATCAAACTTTCGAGCACGATTCAATGACTTTGAGCAAAATTCGCGGTAAATTTTCGGTCCTATGACATCTCGGATACAACGAAAATTCGGACCTTGGATTCTTCATCATACTATTGAATTTAAGTGGTTCTACGTTGGTGCGTTCGTTTGTCTCTATGTTTTGCAGCTTTTTCAAAGCCAGATTCCAGAAAAAATCAGGAAATTGACTGAACTAATGGATATTGGAAAAATCCAAGACGTATCGGTTTGGATATTTGTAGGCCTAGCGATAGGAATTCTTGTTTTTCGAACCTTATCAAGATTACTTTTCTTTTACCCAGCTCGAGTGCAACAAAAACTCCTTCGAATGGAACTACTTGAGCTTTTGGAAGCTGTTCCGTCGACTCGTTATCAAGGTCGTAGCCAGGGACAGATCTTTCAAATTTTATTTGATGACGTTAATAATTTGCGGGCCTTCATTGGTTTCGGATTACTCCAAGTATTTAACATCATCATTGCTGCTTGGGTTTTAATACCTATTTTTAATAAAACAGATGCTTACTTGTGGCCTGCTTTTTTGCCACTCTTTTCAAGTGTCATCCTGTCATCAATTGTAACGATGATTAATCAAAACATCTTTAAGAAAATGATGGAGAAAAAAGGTGAAGTTCAACAATTCATCATTGAAAGCTACGAAGCAAAACAAACAATTAAAAACTTTCATCGCGAAGAAATTTTTATAAAAGGATTTGTAAAATCCTCTGAAGAAGAATTAAAGATATTTTTCAAGTCTTCAATAGGTTTTGCTTTTACTGGAACTGCTTACGTTCGTTTAGCTCTTGGCGCTTCCCTTATATGGGCTGCCATCTTAATAAGAACAAATGGCGGAGATGTCTCTGATTTGGTTTATTTCGCAGGTTTTCTGTATTTATTTCAAGAGCCAGTAATGTTCCTATCTTGGGTAGCCATTGTATCCTCTCAAGGATTTGCTGCGTGGAGAAGGGTAAAAGAGCTTTATGGTGCTCTCGTTACTCCATCTGAAATTGAAAATGAATTAAATGACGTCGAAATGGTAGTGAATACTTCTGGATTTTCATTAAGCTTACTTTTTTGGAAGAAACCACTTGAGATCAATATCGATAAAAGTAAATGGACGGTCTTGATTGGTGAAACCGGTTCAGGCAAAAGTTATCTCTTATCTAAAATTGCCACCACATTGATTCTTAAAGGTCATAAAATTTCGATGGTTCAGCAAGAACCTTATTTGTTTAACGACACGATTGGGGAAAATATTTTTCTTGGTCGCCCCTTGGATGCTGAAGCAACCCGCAAAGTGCATGAGCTTTTAAAAATGTTTCAGCTCGATAATTTAGCGCCCACGCTGGATGAGGTGCTCTCGCTTGAAGTGGGGGAAAACGGTAAGCGTTTATCTGGTGGACAAATGAAGCGAGTGGCTCTTATCCGTTCTCTCATGTCTGGGGCACAGACCCTGATTTGGGATGATCCTTTTTCATCAGTAGATATTATTTTAGAACGAAGAATTATCAGTAGCATGAAAAAGAATGCTGACTGGAAAGATCTTACGTTTGTCGTTTCTAGTCATCGTCTGACAACAGTCAGACTGTCAGATGAAGTTATTTATATTGATCAGGTCGCAGGTATCAAAGCCCAAGGTCATGCAGAGAGTGTACTTAAGGATGAAAATGTCTCAAGGTTCTTCAAAGAGCAAATGGTGGACGTACCTTTGGCTTAGGTCAGAGGCGCCCTTAGCTTTTTTTATTTTGGCGAATATATTGGTGTCTTCGGTCACGGGTTATTTTACGCCCAGACTTATCACGTCTTTTTATGAAGCTTTAAATAAAGAAGAGGCGTTTCAACATCAACTCATGCTCCTGGTTTTTTTGTACGCCGGGGAATACTTAAATCGTATTTTATTCACTCTGAGCACTCATCGTTATATTCAGATGCTTTTGATCGATCTCAGGAAAAGAAGTTATTCGCTTTGGTTGAAAGCTCCGTTTAAAAGAAAATCGGGCAAACACGATGAGTATCCTTTGGGTGAGGTGCTGGCGCGACTAATGAACGATACTGATGCTGTGAGAGAAGTCGTGAGCTCCGGAAGTTTTGCAATTTTTATCGATATTATTTTTATACTTTCATGCCTCATTAGTTTTCTGCAACTTAACTCAACGACTGGATTGGCCCTTTTCATAGCTGAAGTTCTTGCCTGCTTATTACTCATTAAGGGTAGTAAGGTCATGGCCAATCTTTTTATGGATGTGAGACGCATCACTGGTCTAATGGCGAGAGTAGTGACTGACTTAACCTCTGGGCTTAAAGAACTTTTTTATAGCCCGAATGAAAAATACGCTTCAAAGCGCGGTCATAAAATTTTTGAAGAATTTTTAGATAAGCAGCTTCACGCTAATATCTGGGATGCGGGTTACTACTCCGCCGCGGAATCTCTCTATCCAATTTTAGTAGCATTGGTGATGCTTGTTGTTCCTTACTCACAAATCGTTGAAGTTGCAATTCTTGCTGCGCTGATTGATTTGATCCAAAAGTCGATCACGCCCATTAAAGATGTGGCCTCAAAGATTTCTGTTTTGTCCCGTGCTCAGACTGGCATTGATCGGCTTCATCAGTTTAATGAAAGTTTTGATCAAGAGCATTTTGAGAGACTGGATTTTAAAGATCTCGAAGCCAATACGATGGTGTTTGACCTCGAAGCTTTTCAGTATGATCAGGGATTCAAGCTCGATAAAATTAAATTCACACTTAATCGGGGAGAGATCCTAGGAATACTGGGCGAATCAGGGTGTGGAAAATCCACATTATTAAAACTTCTTTCAGGCCAGTATCACACTTTTACAGGAACCATTACAATCGATGGAAAAGTGATTCAAGCTCAAGATGATAAAGAACTTCGTCATTTTTCTTCTTATGTGAGTCTTATTTCTCAGGACTCACATGTCTTTACTGAGACACTTAAATTTAACATCACTCTTGGTGGAGATCAGGGTTTTGAGGAATTCTGGATTCTCGCCTCGAACTCAATTCCTTATCTCAAGCGCTGGGGTGTAGGGGTAAATGACAAAATTGAGCCTAAGGCACTTTCGATGGGACAGAAGCAACTTCTTTCTGGACTCAGAGCGCTCTTCTTAAAAAAGCCGGTTATTTTAATGGACGAGATCTCAAGTGGTCTCGATTCTGAACTTGAATCAGCGCTTCGTGACCTGATCAAATTTTTTCAATCCCGCTCCATGACCATCATTGTCACACACCGCCTCGAAACAATTCTTAATTCTCACGAATTGATACTTTTAGAAGCCGGAAAAATAATTGCGACAGGTCCTCACCAAAGAATGAAAAGTATTTCCAAGTATCAGGAATTTCTAAATCATTTGCATTAGTTGATTAATACAGTTCGTTTTTATTTTTCCATCTTTAAGTTAAGATAGCCAAAGTTTTTTTAAAGGAGACTTCTCACATGAAAGCTATTTTGGGCCTACTGTCCCTCGTTATGTTACTCACGTTCAGTGCTTGCTCTGATTCAACTGGTAAACCAAGTTATCTCTTTAAACCAGCACCTAAAGAAGGTTTGGCTGCGAAAGTAGGGGATATGGAAGTTTCCAACGTTGAACTTCAGGACGGAATCGAGTCAGAACTATTTGAAGCAGAATCAAAAGTTTTTGAAATTAAATTCAATCGTCTTAAAAGTTTATTGCTTCAAAAGTATATGGACAAAGATCCTCGTAAAAAAGGACTTTCGAACGATGAATTTCTAGAAAAACATATCTCAAAAGAAGTCGTTATTTCTGAAAAAGAAATTGATGCTTTTATAAAAGATCAGAACATTCCTGCTGAACACATCAATCCACAAGTCAGAGAAAAGATTAAAAATTATCTCGAGATGGAGAGAAAGAAAGAGGCTGTTGATAAGTGGATTGCTGAGCAAACAAAAAAATCTCCGGTTGAAGTTTACATCGCTAAACCACGTCGTCCGACTTTCCCTGTAGAAGTAGGAACCTCACCAATGGTTGGTGGGAAAGATGCAAAAGTCACTATCATCGAGTTTTCTGATTTCCAATGCCCATTTTGTGCCAAAGGTGCAGACATTTTGAAAGAAATCAAAAAGAAATACGGAAACAAAGTTCAAATTGCTTTCAAAAACTTTCCACTTCCTTTCCATAATCATGCTGAATCAGCTGCTGTTGCAGGCCAATGTGCTAATGAACAAGGCGTAGATTTTTTCTGGAAAATGCATGACGAAATGTTCATGAGCCAGGATTCTTTGGATCCAGAAGGTCTTAAGAAAACGGCGAAGAAAATTGGTTTAAAGATGGATACTTTTGAAAAGTGTTTAACCGAGAATAGATACTTGCCACAAGTTAAAGCTGAGATGGAAGAAGGGAAGAAAGTTAAGGTTAAATCGACTCCTACCTTCTTTATTAATGGTCAGTTAATCAATGGGGCACAGCCGATGGATGTCTTTGCTGAATTGATCGACGAAGAACTCGCAAAGTGATCTAAGTACTTTAATCAACTAAAGCCTTGGGCTAAATCAGCAAGATTTACCCAAGGCTTTTTCCGTTTTTGGGCTGCTGCTATACTAAGTCATGATGTCACAGGAAGTGACTCACAAGGACTGATTTATGAGCATTAATGGCGTAGACTACACTAAGCAGTTAGCTAAAGACCGCGAGTACTTTCAGGATGCCAATAAAAAGTTGCGTGATGCTACCGAGAGAAGAATAGAAGACACAAATAAGCGTGCTGACACCGTGATGGATAAACAACGCGAAAACTTTATCGAAGATAAAGCTGAACTTGAATCTGCTTACCAAAAAAATCTTGATCACTTAAAAGTAAAAACGGCTAATTCCCTTGATGGCAACAGCTCAAAATTTCATCAAGACATGGAAAAAGAACGTGAAAATTTCACCATTGATTCAATGAAGAAAAGGAAAGATTTTGATCAGCGTTTGAATGATATTAAATCAAGTTATACGAAGGCCTCCGTTTCTGAAAAGGATCGTAATGAAGATATCAATAAAATTATGGATAAAAAGTATTCGAAAAATCTAAATGAACTTCAAGATAATTCAAATGAGAAGCTTAAAGAGTACCAGGACCGCATGACTGGTGCGGGTGCCAGCCTGAAAGATCAATACAATCGGGAACGTGAACAGCTGGTTCGTACCCAGGAAGACCGTTTGACAGACGCTTACCGCGATTCAGCTCAAAAGCGTGCGGAGTTAAAAGATCAGATCAATACAGAAAACAAAAAAACAAAACTTGTTCAAGAAGCGGAAGCAAAAAGTCAGAAAGAATATGCTAATGATCGCATGACGAACTTGCAAAACAAGTTCCAGGATCGTTACGAGACTATGTCAAAAGACTATAGTATGCGCAGTGATAACCTGGTCGATACTCAGCAAAACGTGACTCTTGAAACCAACAAAGAGCATCAGGAAAATATCGCAGAGATTAGACGCGGTTTCAATGATCAGTTAAGACTTATCGACCTAGATAAGCGTCGTCGTGACAATGGCTCCGGTGAATTTTCTGATGTTGTCTCGAAACAACAGGGTCTCAAAGATCAGGTTATTCATGAAAACAAATTAAATAATTTAAAAGATAAATTAGTTGAGACTCAAAGAGATTATCAAGATAGAGCAGATAGGGAACAAAAAGCCTTCAATGATCAATTAGTGAAGCAGTCATCACTTGCAACTGCTAACCTTGACAGAAAATTGAACGATGCTAATGCTAACAAAATTGTGTCTGTTTCACGGGAGCGTGAAAAAGCTGAATTTGAAGTTCAGAATCGTGAACACCAGAATCGACTCAGTACTGCTGCCTACGAGCAGAAACTTATGCTTGAAAAGGCAAACTCTAGCGAACGCTTAAATAAGCTTAAAGAAAATTTCAACACATCCATATTAGCGCTGGAAGAAAGAAACAAGGCGGGCATGGAAGATGTAACGAAAATATCCAATAAAGATAAAGCTGAATTCATCAAGAAAATGCAGGAAGCCCGCGTCAATGAAAACTTCGAAATGAAGCGCGAGTTCGGTAAGATGATGGATGCTACTGTGCAGGACTATGAACAGCGCCTTGCGACTTTCCAGCGGGATAACGAATACATTAAAACCAACCTGAATCAGAAAATTCAAAACATTACTGATCAGACTGAAAAACAACTAGACTCACAAAGAACACTATTTGAAGACCGTCGTTCAGCTGACATTAAGAGTCAGCAACTCCTGATGGACGAGAGAGAGAGTTCATTGAAAAAGAACTTAAACCAAATGAATCTCAGTTATCAGAAAAAAATCGATAAGATGCAAATTGAGAGTGAGTCCAAATTAAAGTTGATAACGAATGGTTATGAGACTAGATTAAACGAACTCAACGCCACCACCAGTAAGGAACTGGCGATGAAAGACACTACTCATCGGGCTGAGCTTGATCTTATGAAGCAGGCTTTTAACGAAGAAAAAACCAGAATCGTGAGCGCTTATGAAAGCCAGATTGATGCCATAAGAAGAGGCCACAAGGAACAAATGGATCAAATGGCTGACTACAAGCGCCTAAGTTAATTTAGTAACCTCATCAAAGAATATAATTATGTCTATCCGTCGCGCGAAGATCATTGCGACCATCGGACCTAGCTCCAATACTATTGGGCAGCTTGAAAAAATGATTCTTGCGGGTATGAACGCCGCTCGAGTTAACATGTCCCATGGTACCTACGAAGCTCATCAACAATCCATCAAGAACGTCCGCCAAGCCTCCAAAAATGTAGGCAAAGAAATCGCCATTCTTCTTGATCTACAAGGTCCGAAAATCCGAGTTGATAAACTTCCTGAGCCTATTACCTTAAATGATAATGACGTATGGGTCATTGGTCCATCGAACGTGAAAGACCAGTATCCTGAGTATGCGAAAAATTTCATTCCCACTATCTATAAGAATCTTGTTAAAGACGCTCACGTTGGCGCACGTATTCTTTTTGATGATGGTCTGATGGAAGCGGAAGCTTTTGAAAAAGATCGCGAAGTTTTAAAAATTAAAATCAAAGTAGGCGGAATTTTAAAATCAAATAAAGGAATTAATCTTCCCTACGTGAAAGTTTCAGCTCCTGCTTTCACTGATAAAGACCGCGAAGATCTTATGTTCGGATTAAAGCAGGGGATTGATTACATCGCTTTGAGTTTTGTTCGTACAGCAGAAGATGTTTTGGAAGTCAAAACCCTTCTTCACTCAATGAAAATCAATATTCCTATCGTATCAAAAATTGAAAAGCCTGAAGCCCTCGATAATATGGAAAGTATTATTCAGGTTTCAGATGCCATCATGATTGCCCGCGGAGATATGGGTGTGGAAGTCGGGAACCATTTAGTTCCAGGAATCCAGAAAAAAATGATTCAAACTTGTAATGCCCTTGGGAAACCCATCATTACTGCAACTCAGATGCTTGAATCAATGATCACTAATTCTCGTCCTACTCGTGCAGAGGCTTCTGATGTTGCTAATGCTATTTGGGATGGAACTGATTGCGTGATGCTCTCTGGTGAAACAGCTTCCGGGAAATATCCTCTGGATGCAATTGTGATCATGAGTCAGATCATCGAAGAAGCTGAAAAAAAACCAACTGAACGTCCTATGCTTCGCCATATGGAAATCGCCTCTGTGACCGCCAGTGTTCAAGTTGCAGCTTCAATTATTGCTGAAAAAACCCACGCTCGCTGGATTATCTCCATTACTGAAGGTGGAAACTCTTGCTTAAAGATGACTCGCTTTCGTCCAAAGACACACGTTTTAGGTGTAACAAATTCATTGAGTGTTATTCGTAAAATGAGTCTCTATTGGGGTGTCTCCCCTTACTACTTCAATATCCATGAAGACGCTGACCCTCATAAATTAGAAATGATGATGGTCGATAAATTAAAAAAGGAAAATCACCTCACAAACGGCGATAAAGTTGTCGTAACTGTTGGTGATGGAAAGTTTTTCAAACAAGGCACAACCAACTCTATTCGCGTTGAGACAATTAAAGATGTATCAACTGCAATCAAGAGTATGGGCCAGGATTCTATCCAGGAGGTGTCTTTCGACAAGGGAAAGCTCTTACTTGATACATCTATCTGCGCTTCTTGCCAGGCATGTATCACTGTTTGTCCTTTTGAAATCTGGTCAGCGAAAATCGTAGAAAATAACGAGACTCGCATTAATGGATTAAACGTCCATAAGTGCACTCTTGATATGGCCTGCGTAGAAGCTTGCCCAACAGGTGCTATTGAAATAATTCCTTTCGGTACATGAAAAGCTCTCAGGTCTTAGATAACAAACTCCTAAAAGAGCTTGGTGTTTTAGACTGGGGCTACACCGAAGAATCTATCCCACATTCTTTGCCTCATTTTGAAGCATGGACTGAAAATGATCAGCATGGGCGACTTCATTACTTAAATGATCACCGAAAACATCTTCGCCGGGATTTAAAGCACGTCTTTCCCGAATTTCAATCTGCCCTTGTTTTCCTTTTTAGTTATCAAGAAGCAAAGAAATGGATGCTTGATCAAAATCAGCATTCGGTCGCTGCTTACACGCTTGGCTTTGAAGGGGAGGACTATCATCGTGCCTTGAAAGAAAAGCTCACCAGGATCGCAGCAACGCTTGATACGCCTGATTTAAAAGTTTTCCACAGCCTTGATGCGCAACCTGTTTTAGAACGAGATCTCGCATATCGCGCGGGGCTTGGGTGGTTTGCTAAAAACTCGATGCTTATCCACCAAAAAGAGGGAAGCTACTTTATCATCGGAAGTCTTTTATTGAATCAAAAGCTCCCCATTGAGAAAGCAACTTTGGATATCGATCACTGCGGTCAGTGCACTGCCTGTGCAGATGCGTGCCCAACCAATGCTATCAATTTAGAAACTAGAACTCTTGAAGCTAGTAAATGCATTTCAACATTTACCATAGAAATTTTTAAAGATACCGATGCTCCAAAGGGATTTGATAAATCTCGCGGCGAAGTCTTTGGATGCGATATTTGTCAGGATGTTTGTCCTTGGAATCGAAAACCACTCGCCAGAGTCATCGGATCATTAAAACTTAAAGAGTCACTTTCATTTATAACGGAATGGTTCTTTGAATGGCCGAAAGAAAAGCTTTATCAGTTTATTTCAAATGAAACGAATCGCGGGTTTAAGAAAAAACTTTTAGGAACTCCCTTTGATAGACCTGGCAAAGAAGGGTGGCTTAAAAATTTGAAAAAGAAAAACTAAGTCCAGCCGTAATGCTCTTTTAAGAATGAATAAATGTGCGGAGTCGCTGCCCCAGGCTCATGATGCGGAAGTTTTTTCGGGCGATCCCAGGTCACAACGTTTCCATTTCTTTCAAGCACTTCAATAAAGGCTTCAAGACCGCCAGCTCCGACCACGATGTCGTCTTCACCTGTGATGAGATGAATCCTTTGGGAAGAAATCGTCATGTTTTCTTTTTCCGTTTTCAACCAGCCAAAAACAACTTTTGAATCAAGGGCCGGTGAAACCAACTGTCGCCGAATGGAGAGGGTTTTTTCATAGAATGCAGTTTCGAATAAATGGGTCGCTTGTCGTTGCCCTATGCCGATGCCGACAGCAACTGCGACTCGCTCATAGTTGGCAAAAGTGGGAAGTTCCAGCGCTCGTATCGCTGTGAAAGCACCGAGTGAATGACCGCCCAAAATAATACTTTTGACTGATGGGTATTGACCGACACCGACATGAGTATCCATCAATCCATGTAAGCGATTAAAGGCTTCACCGAAGAGCTCGTGCACGTGATCTTTAAAGTCATCCCAAGAGTTTGCTTCATGAAAGCTTCCGAGATAATGGCCAGGGTGATCGAAAATTAAACAAGGAACGCCTGTTTCCACGAGGCGAGTTGCCCAGTTTAAGCAGTCGCCTTTGTGAGAAGTATAACCATGAGTGAAGAGCGCCCATTCAGCTTTTATTTTTTTATCACTCGCACTTGAAGGAATAAACGCCAGAGCGTTGACCTGAAACCAGGGCAGTGAGAGTTCAAGAGTGATGAGTTTTGATGACATTGGCGCGCCTTGACTCGTGTTGTCACATCAATCTTTTCTCTAATAGTGATTGACGAATTTTCTTCGAAACATTAACTTAGAGTTCTCTTTTTTAGAAGTACAAGTTATTAGATTTCGATACGCCCGCTTAGCTCAGTCGGTAGAGCAAAGGACTGAAAATCCTTGTGTCCGTGGTTCGATTCCGCGAGCGGGCACCAAAAAAAGCCAGACTTCGGTCTGGCTTTTTTATTTTTACGAACGATTACAAACATCTAAAAACACAAAGAAGTGCGAAGTAATCAGAGCTTAATATTTCTCAAAATTTCTGGAAATTTCTTGAAAGTGCTTCCAATTTGCTACCAATTGCTAACGGCCTTTGAGAGCGAAAAGTTGTCCGTCCATTCATTCTTGCTATGCAATGTCTTGAGCTTCAACATTAGAGTGAGGTTTAAGATGCAAAAGTTAATTTCAATGATTTTAGGTTTCATTCAAATGGCAACTGCTGCTAGTTTGATTGGTTCAGGTATTTGCTTAGTTGCTGGGGAAGTGCGTTTGGCTTGTCTTAAAAAAGCGTCTCAAGGGTCATATAAGTTAGTGCCGTTCACGCAGAAAATGACAGGTACGAAGTTCCCGTTTTAAAACTAATGGCCCGCTTTTGTGAGCGGGCCATTTTTATACTAAATCGTTCCTCTTAGTTTTCAATAGTTGAATCGTTCTCTAGCTTATGCTGATCTCTATGCAAAATGTACGGCGGCTGCCGGAGCATCTGGGAATCCTCAAGCCTACAAGTGCTGCGTGGATGTTCCTAAAGATCCTTGTGAGGCTAGAGGGCTTTTCAATGTTAAAGGTGAAGCTTTAAATCTTCAGGGACAGGGAATCCTTTGTTGTTCTTCAAAGAACCCAAAAGAAGACATGCTTGCTGGTAAGAAAGCTTGCTGTGAAGTGATTAAGCCATCCCAGTCAAAATAAAGACATCAGGCGTTCGAAGCTAAACCTTCGGACGCCTTTCTTTGATCGATCATACTCCTCATGAAAAATTTCAAATTGTATTTTATTGAATTGGTCGGTCTACTGCCTTTTCTGGTTTGCTGGCAGGGACTTATCATGGGTTTAAATCTGGCTCTCGATTATAGTCAGCATGGTCAGCATTTCTTTTGGAAAAAAACTCTCTATTAAATTTCTTTTTTTCACTCGCTGCGATGTTGACGATTATTTTAGACTATTATGTTGTGGCGTGGAGTCCTTTGTTTCCCAAAGAATCAGTTTTGGCCGTAGCCGTTTTGGTGATCATCTGTTCAGCTAGTCTTTATCGTTTTCAAGTGTTCTTGTATTCAGCTTTCGATTTCTGGCCGAGGCGGGCCAGATTGGTTTCAGGTCTTTCCGTTTTCATTATTTTTTTACCGGCCATCCTTTATCTCTTTATTGCCTTCATAATTGGACGGAAATAAAAATCACGTCCCTCGAGTTATTTTGATGTGTCTTTTGTGGCATACTTAACATCGGATACTTGGCATTTATACGTAGAAATTTTATTTCCCTTCATTTTAGGCCGGCAGGAGAAATTGACAAATACTGGGTAGGACTGTTCGGCATTTGCCTGGGCTTCAACAAACTGTTGAAGCATCACCAGAGAGCCAGAGTCTAAACGCATATCTTGCGGTAGAGTTTTGGTAAAGACGTGAGTGGAAAAAAGGGTGAAAAGTAAAAATAGTTTCATCTTACTGTTCACTGGCTTTTTTTTGTTGTGGTTCTTTCTTGATCGTTCCTTCCTGGAAGTCAGCTGATAATTTTTCAAAAGACTTATCATTGTAGCAATCTTCAAATTTTGGACATTTGCCATCATCGGCCTTGCAGAACGCCTTAACGATTTCATCTTTCCCCTTGCAAATGGCTTCAAGTCGACAAAATTTTATTCTTCCACAAGAGTGAGACATGACTGAATAGAGTGTCATTCCGTCATTCACAACTCTGCAATCATGAGTTGAAGCCTCATTGACTTGCTTCTCACTTGTCTTAGCTTCGACCCCTTCAAGGTCAGTATCGTTGTAGCCAGTCGTCGGAGCGCCATTTTTAAAAAAATTATCATCGGCACTTGCTGGTAGTGAGGCCAAGAGACGTACTTTTTTAGATTTTGCATCGCTGGCAAAAAGCGCCGTGCATTCACTGGTGGAATTTCTCACCCGGTAATATTTTGTGCCATGATAAGTGTAGGTTGCAACATCTTCTGAAGCGGCGTTTTTATAGTAAAAGACCGATAAGTCCTCGGTGCCTTCACCATTCATAGCATAACCAATGACTTTTGTTTTTTTTACACTGTCTTTATTGACGCTGGAGAGTTTTGATAATTTTTCACTAGTGTCCTTCGGTTTGTTGTTTTTTTTCAGATCAATAACATCCAACATCTTAACTTGCTCATTTTCAAAGCAAGTTGTCTGAGAATAGGCGGGAGTAAGAATAGTGCTTAAGATGAAAAGTGCTGATAATAGAAAAAAATTCATGATTAAACCTCAAAAGTTAGGACCTCTTCTATTGTAAATAAAGATGGACCAAGCCAGAAGCCACAGCAAATAAGAGAAAATAGTGCAGGGTAAAAGTTGACTGATCTGTTTTTTTGCACAGATGCTTTGGGCGCAAAGGGAAGCGACCAGACCAGATCCTTAAAGTTAAATCATCTTTATTCTTCACTATAAAAGGTTACTGAAAATAGAGTGGGGTTGGTCAGCTCCTTTTAATCATTAAAAGCCCCTTCCCTTTACTTAACCCTAAAACATCGAATTTCCTGAAATTTAGACACCAACAATACGTCAAAATTTTAAATCCTGGCGGAGGGAGCAGCCCTATATGATCTTTTTATAAGATAACAATGAATGGGTTTAAACCAGCCGCCTTTAAACACTTCTATCTATTTCAAAACAGAAATTCTCTACGAGACAATTCTCAGAATCATTCTTTATGAAAGTACTCTATGGTATTGGAGCCAGAAAACACCCTTCGAATGAAGGGAGGGTTTCTGGAGAGGGAGTGTCGTTGCGGGCACATTTTTAATCCCTCACCAGTTTTTTAATCATATCAATTACTGCGAAAAGATCAACAGTCTGTTTTAATTCGAGATTTCCTCTGCGGTGTCCATGATAACAAACGAAAAATCAGCCCATTGGGCTATACCTTCTAAGATACTGGTTCGAAAGTCCTCCGCTAAGGGGCACCAAAAAAAGCCTCATCAAATTTAACCCATTTGTCGGAGGCTTTTTTTATTTCCACCCCAAAGACTAATAGATATGGTTTTTTCAATTCACAAAAGATTAAAGTGAAATCTTTATTTTTTACAATTTTATTTTCTGTATCAGGCTTTTTTATTCCTTACAGTCAGGCCGCAGGTTTTAGATATCATTGCGCAGTAGAGGAAATAAATGCAGTTCTAAATAATAAAAATCTTAATGCTGCTGTCGTAACTTCAGTAGACATTCAATCAGTCTTTATGACGCAAAGTGGATACGTCGTGACTACCTCTAAATGCGAGATTCAAGCTGATATTGATTATACGGCAACAGATGAAAATAGACCTTGTACTGTTTTCAAGGCTGTAATTAAGAATATTCATTGTAACTAAAGTTAATACAGGCAGTTCGATAATTTTCCGCGAAGGTGCACGGAAAATCACTCTTCATCGTTGTTGTTTTGTCATTAAGCAATTTGGAATTATTTCTAATAAGTATTTACTGCTTTTATAAATAAACCTGAAGTCCAACTAAAAGGTCTTTCTGCTGTGTAGAACGTTCTCTTGACTGGAGTCAAACTCTTCTTTTTCTCGTCGTAATCATAAACTTCGCAGACAGCACCATTCTCGACAATTTGGCGAGAATATTTTTCTAAAATATCTTGCCCTAAATCTTTTCTTCCAACTTTTTTCTCTGCGATCGCAGCCAAGGCCGTGAGCCATCCCCATCTCACCTCATCGTGATACCCAGAAAGACCAACGAGTTGTGGAAAAAAACTTTTCATAGACAAAGGATATTCAGGTGAAGTCGGACGTCCTGGATAAGGAAGCCATAAAGGAGAATTCCTAAGATTCGTCATGATTTTTTCAGCTTGCGGACCATCAACAAAACCGTAGGCCACAGCAATAAGATTTGTATCTGCCGTTAAACGATCATCTCCCGTGAAGTTTTTAAAAACACCCTTTCCTTCATCCCAAAAATATTTTTGAAAACTCTGCTTAAATTTTTTGTATCGACTTAGATACATTTCTTCTTTTGTCTTTTCCCCAATAAATCCCGCCCACTTTGAAAGTCCTTCTAGAGAGTAGGCATACAAAACATTGGTAAAAGAAACATAACCGATTCGCTTCACACTATCCTCCCAGTCAGAGAATGGCTCTTGCTTGCAAATGAGGTCATTCTCTAGATTTGGATCAAGCCACTGGATTGCTTTTTCCGCACGAGCAAAATACTTTTGTGCAAAGACTCGGTCCTGAGTTTCGAGAATATAGCGACTAGCAGTCCAGCCCATCATGGCATTTGGAATAAATGAGACGACTCCATTTTCTGTTTTATACTGGGCAACAAGAGGCTCCTTGAAATCTAAAATGATACCAATCATACCAAGAGGGACACGAAACTCTAAGCGGTGATGATCAAGAATACGAGGGAGAAGATCATCGTCTTTTTGATTATCATAAAAGATTGCCAAAGAGTCTCGAACGGCTTGAGATTCTCCTATTTGAATCGCACCAAAAGAACTGAAGGCAAAATCCCATGCCCAGAGAGATCTATATTGGGTGGCACCTGCAACAATGTAGTGATGAGATGGTGTAACTTTTATAATATTTTTTTTTAGTCCACTGATTGCGATCGTCATTGCTTTGGGTGCAAAAGAGGATTTGGCGACAGGGGATATTAAAAGAGCTAAAATAAAGCAACAGAGGTATGGATTCATCTTAAGAGAATAAGTTGAAAACAATGGATATTCAAATTTAACTAGCGAAGAGGCATTCGGAAGCAATTTAAGTTTTATGGTTTTGTTTCAGGATCCTCCCATGAGGCATAGCAAGTTGCTTTTCTTAAGTTTGATGGTGAAGTTAACCCAGAATCTCCTGGGTTTTTAATGGAAAGCTTCAAAAAAAAGTCTGCGAAAAAAAAACAAACTTTTTTCTATTAACACAAAGTCAAATTCCAAAAAAACAAAGTTTCCGGACCAGATCCGAGCAGTGAACCTAATGATCACCATCGCTTTCATAAATTTTTGCCATGGTGATTTCAATCGTTTTTTTGTCAACCTGGGCTTGTCTCTGCACTTTTATTATTTCCTCAACCGTTAGCGCCTATTCTTGGAAACTAGTTCTGGGCATTGAATCGGATTTTAAAAGAAGTCCTCGCCTTGACGGTTTGCCTTAACCTCGAGCTGGAGGGAACCGGTGTTTCAACTCTGCGCCTGATTACTGCCGGAAAAAAACGGATATATTTGATCATAATGATGTGAAATATTCAAAAAAGCGATCAGACAGAAATTTAAGAGTTTTCTAAGTATTTGACTAAGGCTTTCTTAATAGAAAACTAAACCACTTTCCGAAAAACCATACCTAATATTAGCTAGTAACGAAGCTCAATAAATCGCCTGATATTAAGTTCTAAATTTTCTTTTTTTTATATTCATTTTTTTTTCAATCTTACGATAAATTTTCATATCCTCGGAGGACAAAGATGAGTCGCTTTTTTTCATTTCTTTTTCTTGCTCTTGCTTCGACTCAGGCATCATATGCGGAGATCAAAAAATCCTCAGAAGAAGATGCTTTGACTATGGTGAATCAAAAACTTATCCAGATTGATGCGTATCTTAGAAATCAAAAAACTCATGTAACTTTAGCAAAGATGGAATGGGAGCAACTTGAGCGTTTTAAATCAGAGCTCATGTTTGTAGCCGCTAATGATCCACATGGGACAATTCCAAAAAATACACCACCTGAAATGATGCCTAGTTTTCTGACACAGCAATTGAAACTAAAGTGGACCGAGCTTGAAGTCAGTGTGATTTCAACAGGAAGATTGGCGAGTTATCCGGAATGGATCGCCTTTAGGGATCAGGTTGAGCAATACCTCAAGCGTCGCGAAGAATTCCTCTATCAGCCAGCAAGAAATATTTTACGTTCAGGCGTAATGTGGGAAATGTTTCACCGATTAAAGTTAAGCTACGACAAAGAGATAGACGAAGTCTCCGGAGCAAAGAATTTATCAGTAAAAGTAGTCGATCCCTTCATTCAAAAAATGACGAGTGAACTTTCTGAACTTCACAAATCAGTTCGACAGCTAAAGGATTTGAGAACTCCGCCACAGAAAGAGAATGCAAGTATTTTTCAGGCAAAACATATAGTTGAGCTTGCCGTACTTACATTCAGCATTTTTTTTGCATCAGTCTTTTTAACCATCTCTTTTTTAAAGTTGAAGAAGAAAAAAATGACGAAAAAAGTGGAACTGAAAAGTCCTCCAAAAAATGCTAACGTTTTTAATTACTATGAATGGCTAAAGCGTCTCGAGGGAAGTCTTCAAACAATTAAAAACAACGAAGAAAATACCATTGAAAAATATATCAGCCTAAAAGATTATGCTGAAGGTCTGAAAACCGCTAGAGAATACCTCAATGAAGCAGATGGCCAGCAAGAGTATTACTCAAGTTTGGAAAAACTTAATGCTGCTGCACCTAAGATTGAAGATTATTTTCAAAAAGTAAATCTCAAAAAATATGGAGACCCATCTCGCCGTCTGATCAATCACATTGTTCAACTTTGCGAAGCGATTGAGGCAAAAGAAGAAATGAGATTTGATGATGAAAGACCAACTCTCAGGTTAATAAAAAAGGAAAAGGTCAACGAAACCAAAGTCGCCTAGGCCAAAAGTGACGTAGTACCTTTTCAGAAGTAAGAGCGTGAGTGTTAGAGCGAAGATAACTTCGTCTTAAAAGAAAAAATCACGACTAGCATTATTGTTTTATTATCCATTAGAGACTACCGCTTCCTCTTTGCCTAAAATGTGGCTTTTTGGAACTTTCTCCATTTGTATTATTTCCATCTCCATTATTGATCTAGGCCGAGAATGAAACTTAGTGTCAAACCCAGATCTCTCTTATAATTGACCTAATAACTTTTTCAATGGGACAATACCAATGAACTTTAAGATCAATAGAATGATTTTGTTCTTTTTACTCTTCATTTCTGTTCGCAGTACAACTGCTGTCCAATTTGATGATTCTTCTGAGACAGGAATTATTCTGATCGGTGACACCGGTAAAGATAACGATGGTCAGCTCAACGTGAGTCGTTCGATTCAGAATTTTTGTTCTACTGAAAAATGTGATTTAGGTTTACTGGCCGGTGACAATGTTTATCCAGCAGGGCTCACTTCTCCAACTGATCTTGTTATGGAGCGAATGTTCGATAAATATTACAACCCACTTAACTTTCCATTCCTTATTGCTTTGGGAAATCACGATTACGGTAAATTTTCAAATGACTGGAAAAGAGGATCATGGCAACTAAAGCACGCTGAAAAAAATCCTGCTTTCCAAATTCCGAATTACTATTACATCCATGAAACGAAAGAGGCTGTTATCGCAGTCATTGATACAACTCGTTTGATGTGGAGAAAAGAAACGTTTGCTCAGGCGGATATGCTCGAGGAAGCTTATGATCGAGCTGTGTCACAAAAAAAATGGTACTTTGTGATGGGACATCATCCGTTTTTATCAAATGGTAAGCATGGAAATGCAGGAAACTATGAACGATTGCCGGTGCCTTATTTTATTTCTGGCAGCAATGTGAAAAAGTTTGTTGAACGACATGTCTGCGGTAAAGCACATTTCTACTTTTCTGGACATGAGCACTCACTGCAAGTTATTGATGGAAATATTAAAGGTTGTAACACTCAGATGATTGTCTCAGGAACAGGTGCGAGTGCAACGAAACTCTATAAGCGTAACCGCGCAGATTATGCTTCATTGGAGCTGGGTTATTTTCACCTTGCCGTGACTCCTGAAGCAATGAGAGTTCGCGCCGTTGGCGTGAATGCTCAAGTTATGTTTGAAAAAAACTATATCCGTAATAAAAAGTGAAGTTTTTCTCATTACTACTTCTCTTCATCTCACTAGGGTGTTTCGCGAGACCTCCAGAGTTTAAGCTGTCAAAAAAAAATTATGATAATTCTTCGCTTCCCTTTTTATCACATCAGGGAAGTGGTCCTTTTGATACCTACCTCACAATGGAAATTCAGTTTGAACCGATAGCCGAAATCTTTAAACAATTGCTGTTAGTTGAGAGAATTCCACTTACAAATCGTGGTGAAGCGCATATCACTGTCGTTTCTCCGATAGAGTTTAACGATGTTCTTAAATCGAAATTAACGATGAATGAAATTGATGCCGTCGCAATGAGCTCCTCCATTCAAACCTCATCTTTTGAGGTCGTTTGCATCGGTAAGGGAGCTTTGGAGATTGAAAAAAAGCTTGAGCAGACTTTCTACGTTGTGGTGAGGTCGAAGGCACTTTTAAAAATCAGACAAGAAGTTCAAATGCTTTTTGTTAAAAAAGGTGGAGAGGCAACGCTTTTTAAACCCTTTCAGTTTTATCCCCATATTACATTAGGTTTCTCGAAACGAGATCTGCATGAGAGTGATGGCGTGATAAAAGATCAGAGATCCTGCTTCGGGGACCTCTCACTCGCTAAGTAATTATTTACTCGCGGGCATTCTTGATCGCTTCTCAATATAAAAGTCTAGACCCTTTTGGGCACTATAGCTTTTACTTGCGTAGTAAGCGGCTAGATTCTTTTCTTTATCTAAAATATCTGTTTTAACTCCAGCGTCTAAAAGCAGCGCTACAGATCCAAAGCACCCTGATTTAGCGGCAATATGGAGTGGAGTCTGTCCTTTTTTATCTTGGACATTTAAGTCTACTTTAAACTCAATTAATAGATCTACCATCTCGGGTTTGCAGTCGCGAGTCGCGTGATGGATCGGATACCTGCCGAATTTTCCGCTCGCTTGATGGAAATCACCTTTTTGTTTTAATAGGAATTTTGTTACTTCTTCGTTGCCTGATCCAATAGCATTAATCAGTACTGTGGATCCCGTTTTTGATTTGGTGCTTAGATCCGCTCCCTTATCGATGAGATAACGAACCATTTCTAAGTTTTTCGAACCCGAGGCGGTGAGCAGTGGAGTGATGCCGTATGAATTGGCAAGGTTCACATCTTGTCCATCATCAATGAGTTGTTTCGCTTTTTTAAAATCTTTCTTATAGATAGCATTAACAACTTTGCCCTCTGCGTATTCTTCTGGAGTCCTTAAATCAAGTTGATTGATAGGGACCCAGACGAGCGCCACGCAAAGAGAAAGAATCGATAGATCTCGCTTAGGCTGCCAAACTATTTTTTTGTACGATCTGATTTCATTTTGCCAGACTGCTACTGCGTTAAAGTAGTTTGCTATTGCCACTAATACTAAAACAGGCACGAGCCACCATGTTGATTGATTGTAGATAAATTTCACGCTAGCTGAAAAGTATCTACTGATTTCGATTCCTGTCAGATTATCAAAAAAGATACAAACAAGGACGAAGTAGAACGCCCCCGTACAGCCAATTGTCATTACTTTTATTTTGTAAAGAAAGACTGCTTTAGGCTCGTTTTTTGAATATTGCTTGCGCGGAAATGTGATGAGATTAATAAGCGACATGGAACTGATGATAAACAAAACAGGGATGAGACAAAGGAAAATTTTCAGCTGGTGTAAATAATCAATTGTATCTCTTTCCGTATCAAAAATTCCTGCAATTTGAATAAAAAATGACATCAACCAGATGACTGCAGGAAACATCACAAATAAATTTGTGAGCATGAGTGAAATAATGAGCTCTTCTTTATTCAGAGGAAGCCCTTGGAAGTATTTCCAGGAGTAGCGATCAAAGTCAGAACTCACAGATGGCATAACCGATGCACTTCGCAAAAAAGATAAATTCTTGAGCGCCATGACTATGATGATTGCGGATTCGACCAAACCGTTAAGGTCGTAGTAATTAAGAATGAATCCTAAAAAAATATTAGATCCAATAAGTAACCAAAATTCGCGTTTATTATTTTCATAAAAAGCTAAAAAAAATATTTTGATGTTTTGGTTCATGCTACCTGTCCAATGTTGAAAAGTTTCATGATATCTTCCGGGCGATGGAGAACAGCTTTGCGGTCTTCAATAAATAAAACGTTTGATGCTCTATCCACTAAATCCTCTGCAAGGTTTGTTGCCAAAAGAATTGAAGTTTGATGACGTTCTCTTAAATTTTGAAGTTCTCTGAAAAAGATGTCTCGAGTTTCTGGATCAAGCACAGCAGTTATCTCGTCAATAATAACGAGTTTCGGTAGCGCCGAGAAACCAGCAATAACCTGAACTTTTTTCTGCTGACCAGTTGAAAGCGCTCCCACTTTAAGTGATTTATTAAGACTAAAAGCTTCAAGGAGGTAAGACTCATCAGCGATTGAGTAGTTGGGATAAAATGAGGAATGAAATTTTAGGAATTCACCAATCGTTAAATCACCTTTAATTGAAACATCCTGAGACAAATAAACAATCTGATTTTTGTTCTGACGTCTGATTGCATGCGGATCTTCATCCAGAACTTTGATTTGTCCCGCTGAGGCTCTTTTATTGCCTAGGATGACATCGAGAAGTGTTGTCTTCCCAGATCCGTTGTGGCCAAGAATACCGAGTAATTCTCCTTCGTGAATATCAAGATTGATATTGTTTAAAAGGGTTTCGCCGTAGGGGATCGAGTAGGACAGGCATTCTATAGAAATCAGTTTTCTCATAACCACTCTTTTGTGTTTTGGAATTCTAGGATTATCGGACCAAATCGGTCCAAGCCTGAGGACTAAATGTTTTTTCAAGCACTTATGTGTTTTGTCACAGGCCAACTGCAAGGATTTTGAGGCAAGATCTTTGTAAATAGGGTAAGAAAAAGCATGATAAATTTTGAAAATCGCCGTGACCGCTTTGAGCTTTTTAACTCAATGGAAAACCCTGCCATCAACATTACCTTCACGATGGAAGTGCCCGAGTTTCGCCCTTTTTGTAAGGCGCAAGGTCTCCCACCCTTTCATTTCTTTTTGTATGTTTTATTTAAGTCTCTGATGAGAGTTGAAAACTTTAAGTATCGACTCTATAAAAATGAAGTGATTAAAATTGATCGCCTCATCCCGTCTTACACGGTGATGAATCAAAATCAGGTTTTGAATTTTACAAGATTTCAGCATAGTGAGACTTTAGAAACTTTCATCGAGAGAAGTCTTGCTGCTAAGGAAGAATCGACTAAAGCAAACGAGCTACTTCACTCAGCGACTAACTTTAGCGAACGTGAAATAAAAGATTATGTGTTTATAACAAGCATTCCTTGGCTTGATTTTACATCGATACAGCACCCCGTAATGAAATTTAAATCCGCTGATATTCCATCCATTGCTTGGGGAAAATTTAAAGAAAGTGGTGTAGGTCAATTATCAATGCCGTTTTCTGTTCAAGCGCACCACGGATTTGTCGATGGCTATCACATTCATTTGTTGGCCGAAGAAATCTCAGCTCAGATCACAACTTTAATAAGTAAGTAAATATTGCTGAAGAGACCTACAAAAAAGAACATCGCACGTGCAAGTGTATTTCCAATTCCATAACTCACGAAATGAGCAATTCTTCCCACAACGTATGCAATAGAAACAACCGCAGTCGTTTCTGTGAATCTTTCAGTAAGTCCAAGTAAAATAATGGCAACGATAAACGCAGGAAGATTATCTTTTAGATTGTTGTGTGCTCTTTCACATCTCGCTCCCCATGAATCGAGAGATTTTCCTTCGATCGGATGACGGTTCGATGCTAGCCACTTCAGACCAAATGTCTGGTATTTTGCAATACTGGAAGGTATCCAGGCGAGGAGGAAAAAAAGAGAGATGTAGGCGAGAGACTGGTATTCTGTTGTCATATTGACAGCTTATCATAGGCATTACTTCCTGTTGAGCCCATTTTTTCGCATTAGTGAGTGATAAGGATATTGTTTCCATAGAAGTGAAATCTTTTCAATCCTCCTCCCAAAGGCATTTCGCCTTGGTAGAAAGAGAACTATCAAGGATATATGATGAACATCTTAATCATTTTCATGACTCTTCTCATGGCGGTCCCAGTATCTGCCCAAACGACTCTTTCAATAGACATGAAGCTTGGTGAGGTAAACCCAGATTCAACGCAGGCCAGATTCTTCAAAGGTGAGCCTGCTTATGGACTTTCAGATGCTTTTGCATCTGTTACTTGTTGGGGTGATGAAGAGAATACTTTTAACCTTGAGGTTGAAAAAACAGGTAAGCAATATTACGCGAAATTTAGTTCTTATGATGAATGCAAAAGTTTGATTAAAAAAGCGAAAGGCTTTTTAGGCCTCAATTATGGAACGATGCGATTTGTGATTAATCCTAAAACGAAGAAGTTCATCTCATTTGAGAGACTTTAAATAATCCCGGATGGCCTTGCCTGATGGTAGTATTAAAACCTTCTGGGTCAAGCTCTGGCCTTTCTCAAAACTCATCTCTCTGATCATCTTTTTCGTTTTGAGGATACTCCCTGGCGCCATGCTGAAATGAGTAAGCCCCATTCCTAATAAGATTTCAGTCAGAGCTTCATTGGCGGCCATTTCCCCGCACATAGCGACTTCAATTCCGCGCGACTCACCAGCTTTAATAACCATATTGATCAGGCGAAGAACGCCTGGATGAAAGGGGTCATAGAGTGAGTGAATATTTTCATTCATTCTATCTACAGCACACACATATTGAATGAGATCGTTTGTCCCGATGCTGAAAAAATCAACATGCTCAGAAAGAAGATCTGCCATGATCGCGGCCGATGGAATCTCGATCATGATGCCAACTCTAATCTTTGGTGCAAAAGGAATGCCCTCTTGTAAAAGTTCTTCGCGGCATTCATCCAATAGCTGTTTCGAGGCTTCAATCTCCTCGAGTCCTGAGATCATAGGAAACATGATCCTTAAATTACCAAAAACTGAAGACCGCAGAAGTGCGCGGAGTTGTGTTTTAAAAAGTGGTTTATCCTGCAAACAATAACGGATGGCACGAAAACCTAGGAATGGATTTTCTTCTTTCGGAATTTTAAGGTACGCGAGGTGCTTATCACCACCGACGTCAAGAGTACGTATAACGACAGGTTTTTCGCCCATGCCCTCAAGAACTTTTTTATAAATGCTGAACTGCTCTTCTTCGTTAGGAGCCTTATCGCGGTCCATGTAAATGAATTCAGTTCTAAAAAGCCCGATACCTTCAGCGCCATTTCGTAGAACGGAATCTAGATCCAAAGGAGAAGCAATGTTCGCTTCAAGATGAATTCTTCTTTTATCTAGGGTAACAGCATCGAGATTTCTATAAGTCTGCATTTCTAATTTTAAATTAGCGATACGATTCCGACGTTCCTCATAAAGACTCAAAGTTGCTTTATCGGGAGAGACGAAAACTTCACCCGTTTCACCATCAATAATCAGAAGATCTCCTGATTTAATTGATTTTAGAGCATCTTTTAATCCAACGACTGCTGGAAGTTCCATGGTTCGCGCCATGATCGCGGTATGGGAAGTTTTGCCACCGGTTTCGGTGATGATCCCAATCGTTTTTTTGAGATCAATACTCGCCATTTGTGAGGGAGTAATATCATTGGCAATTAATATGGCTTCTTCTTTAAGGTTCGAGAGATTAACGGCATCAATCTTCAAGATCTTTCGAATAATTCTGAGGGAGACATCTTTTATGTCAAGGGCACGCTCACGCATGTATTCATTATCCATGCCTTCAAACATTTCAATAAAAGTCTTTGCCACAGTATCGACAGCTGCTGAGGCCATGGCGGATTGATTTTTAATCTCACCATGAATGCTATCGATTAATTCAGGATCTTGAAGGATCATCGTGTGAGCTTCAAAAATTTGAGCTTTGTCTTCACCGATAGTGATGAGTGTTTTCTGGTAGAGTTGATTTAACTCAAGCACCGCTTCTTTTAGAGCATTGTCAAAACGATTAATTTCAAAAGCTATGTCTTGTGCTTTTTCGGTTTCAAGCTTTATGATCGTATTCTCAATCACGAGAGCTTTAGCGATACCAATACCGTACGATGCACTTTTACCAATAAGCATAAATTAAATCTGGAATTTGTTTTCGATGAGGACACCAAGTTTTTTGAGCGCCTCAGTTTCATCTTCGCCTTTAGTGATAACTGTTATTTCCGAATCTTTAGATAATCCTAAGCTCATTAGTCCCATGATGGATTTACCATTTTTTGTCATGCCGTTAGCTTTGACTTCAACAGCTGACTTGAACTCGTTGGCAACTTTAACGAATGCTCCTGCCGGGCGAGCATGCATACCTTCTTCATTTAAAATTTTATAAGTTTGTTCCATATTATTTCCTGATTTGTATGAGAGCGGTATTCAAAGGCAATGCTCCGCTAGTTTTTAAAATTTTTACTTCTTTAAGATCAGCACTATTCGTTATGACGAAAGGAGTGAGGTGTGATTTTGCCTTTGATTTTACAAGTGCTAAATCAAACTCAATCAGCCTATCACCAGCTTTGACTCTGTCGCCGTTTTTTACGAGACCCTTGAAGCCTTCGCCGTTCATTTTGACGGTATCTATCCCTACATGAATGAGAACTTCAGCTCCGTTGTCTGCCGCTATCGCTACTGCATGATTTGTTTTAAAAATAGTAGCAATCACACCGTCACAAGGAGCGTACACGATTCCCTCTGAAGGATCGATAACAACACCTTCACCCATCATTTTCTGGGAAAACATTTCATCCGGAACGTCTGAAAGATTTTTAATAATCCCTTTTATCGGATTTAAAAGGATTGGTTCATCTTTTTGTGATGATCCGTGCTTCATGATTTTTTTAATTTCTTCTTTTAAGAGATCAGATTCTGTTCCGAAGATGACCTGAACATTACCTCCACCAGCATTGACACTTCCAGATGCTCCTAATGACTTCAATCCATTAAAATTAACACTGTTTGAATCGTTCACTGTAAGACGAAGCCTGGTGATACACGCATCCAGATGTTTGATATTTGCTGTGCCACCAAGAGCTGTTAGTACGGCGGCTGCTTTACCTGCACGATCGAAACTTCCTGAAGCATCAGCCGTCTCAGCATTTTCATCTTCCCGGCCGGGAGTTCTGAGATCCATCCAACCGATCGTATAGTAGAAAGAAACAAAATATAGAATCCCCGTTAAAGGTCCAACCAGCAAGAAAAGGAGGTGCTGGTTTTTTGCGTTGAAGGCACCAAGAAACAAATCAATCAGCGAAGCTGAGAAAGTATAACCGAGGTGAATATCCATGGATGCTGAAGCAAACGCAGAAAGAAATGTAAGGACAATATGATAAAGGAAAAGAATAGGTGCCACAAAAATGAAGGCGAATTCTATTGGCTCACTAATTCCTGTGATAATTGCAGTAAGTGCAGCAGCAAGCATCACTCCACCGATAGCTTTTCTTTTTGTTGTTTTTGCTCTGAGGTAAATGGCAAGTGAGGCTGCCGGTAATCCAAATAACATCATCGGGTATTCACTTGCCATAAATCTGCCCGCAGAAGGATCGCCGCCGTAGTAGCGAGGAGCTTCGCCCTTAAAGACTTCACCCGTGCTGCTGATAAATTCACCAAACTCATAAAGGAAGGGTGGATAAAAAACGTGATGAAGTCCGACCGGAATTAAGAGTCGTTTAATTGAAGCATAAAATGAAGGACCAAGCTCAGAGTCCATAATCCAATGGCCAAAAGTGTTAATTCCCTGCTGAATTGGCGGCCAAACGATACTTAAACCTAAGCCGAGTAGCAAAGCGGCGGCAGCAGTCATGATAGGAACAATTCGCTTGCCTGAAAAGAATCCCAGGAATTGAGGAAGTCTTGTTTCATGAAATCTTTTATATATAGCAGCACTTATTAAACCAATCATGATACCACCAAAAACGCCGGTATTCAGGGTGAGTGTTAAGCCTTGCGAGGTAGATGTTGTTTTTAAAACGTTTACTAAAGTGAAGTATCCTGCGACTGCGGCAAGCCCAGTGACTGCAGCTCCTCCGCTAAACCCAATCGCAACACCAATGGCAAATAAAGTTGGAAGTTGTTCAAAGATAGCAATACCGCCACTGAAAGCGACATCGCCTATACCTTTAATGACTGGAATGTTTTTTTGCTCTTGAAGTAAGCGACCGATCGCTACTAATAAACCCGCTGCTGGAAGAACTGAGACTGGAACCATCAGAGATTGACCAAGTTTTTGAAGAAGACTAAAGGCAGAAGAGCTGAGATTTTTCATAGATCCTTTTTAACACTACATTCTTTAATATTTAAATCCGGATATATCCTATAAATTTTTTTACAAATCTCAGCATCATAATCACGAGCAAATCTTTGAAGACCCATTTCTATAAAAAGTTTTACTGTCTCTTCAAGAAATGTTTCAGCTGAAGCGAGGAGATATTTTTTTCTCTCTGCTTTTAGTTCTTTTGTCCATGCAACTACAGCTGCTAATTTATCATCATCAGATGATGTCAGCTCACTTAGAAAAAAATCCGCATTATGGGCAAAGATGGCACCTAAAATATGAGTGTCTTGGTATCTATGTTCTTCGCAAGACCTTAGAGAGTTGTCACTATAATTTGAGAAGAATGACTGGAGCGCTTCTTTGTTAAACGCCTTCAATTTCCCATTAAAGAAGCGGGGTGAGCTGACATCGCGGCTTACCTCAAGACATTTTACACCTTTGACTTTTCTCT
This sequence comes from Bacteriovoracaceae bacterium, assembly GCA_040399915.1. Taxonomy (GTDB): domain Bacteria; phylum Bdellovibrionota; class Bacteriovoracia; order Bacteriovoracales; family Bacteriovoracaceae; genus Peredibacter. Next base: position 351,302 of record JBBARE010000001.1, on the reverse strand, counting down.
CTTTAGGATCAAGCGTATACCACGCCATTAAATCTGCAAAACCTTCGTTGTAAGAATTTAAGACGTCGTCTATACGTACCTTTCTTTGACCAAGCATCTTGTTCAATCTTTTGTCATTTCTCGATTGAGAGTGCCCGAAGCAATCAAGCATATCGGGGCCTATAGCCTTTGTATCTTTGTAGATCATTTCAAAAAGATGATGACCGTATTCATGAGAGGCAACAAAAGGAATTTCCCAGTAACTAGTTTTCATTCCTAGTTCGCGCATGTCCAGACTGTGCGGAAGGAATGTAATACTTTTTCTAGCTGGCATATAAAAAGCATTATCTGTCATGAATGTGCTAGTCTTGGTTGTTTCACCGCTAAAATTCTTCTCAAGCTTTGATCGCATGATCGAAGGAGAAATACTCAGAGTGATAGGCAAAACAGTGACATCAGTTACGATTGAAGTGAAGCGAAGGTTCGATTTATTAATGAAGTAAGTTGTATTAAGAGCAGCTCCTTCAACAGAATCTGGAGCATAACCATCTTCATCAGGACAAATTTTTATGCTTGTTGGTGATGTACGCAAGTAAGCTTTATTATTATCCATAATTTCAATTTTTTCTCCTGTCAGAGAATCTGAAATGACAACACCATCTCGAAGAAAAAGCTCCTGAAGCATTGGAGAAAAGTCATGAGTTTGATTTTGTTTTTCGCCTTCCATAAAAAGGTGAAGATTAAATTTTGTTTTAAATCCTCTGAATGAGTTTGTACGACAGGTTGTATTCTGGACCTTCAAAAATAAAGGAGTATTGGTATAAGTCGTAGGAAAAATTCCTTCATTGGATTTCACCGTGGTTTCTGGTTGGCCACAACCTGCTAAAAAAATCAAAAAGAATAAGTAAACCATGAATTGAGTCATTAGCTTCACTTTGCAGGAGATTAATAGGAGCTACAATACTAAGAAGTTTTCTTTTGCAGTAGGGGAATAGTAATTTATACAGGTGCTTAGGCGAGACTTAAGTTGCTGATATCTTTCATTTGTTAAGCCTCCCTAGGTCGCCTTCAGGGTCACTTTGGCACCTTCAGCGCAGGGGAGATGTCATATTTATAAACTTGATGAATGTTTCCTATGGAGTTCTACTAAGTAGAGAACATTCTTTAGGAGGATTCTGATGAAAAAATTATTCGTCGTTCTGATGTTTTTAGTCACTGCACTTCCCAGCTTTGCTCAAAGTTACCCCACTCAATGTCAGGTTGTTGCTGTTGATAGATACAGTCGTGTTGTTGCCCGATTCTACGCTCAAACTGATTTGAGAACTGGTCAGTGTCGTGATGGACTTCGTCAGTGTAATTTTGAAATCAGAAGACGCGGCTGGTACGACCTTCGTTGTGCTCAACTTCGCAACCGCTGGTAGGTCTCAATTACAAAAAATAAATTTAAGAAGAGGTCTTTCGAGACCTCTTCTTTTTTTACTCAATTTCCTGATGGATTCCGTCACAACTTTTTATTCTGATATCTTTTTCTCTTTCAACACTGATGTGCATAGGAAGTCTCTTGAAAGAGGCGTGAACCATTTTTCTCTGTGAATCGTAAGGGGCAATTTCTACAAAATATTCACCAATTAACGAGTTTCCAGCATTAAAGGCAGTCGGGGTTAGTTCGACGAGATTGCTTTTTTCATTGTAGGGAGCTGTCATGGATACACTTAAAGAAAATTCTTCATTGTCGCCTTTAATACTCATTGATGAAATTCTTTTGGTGTGTCCAAACGCGGGACACTTGAAAGTGCGAAATCTTTCTGAGGCGTAAGCAGCAGCGTAAAAAACTTTAAGTGTCACACTAGATGTGGCGCCAGTTCCCTGGCTTCCGCGCGACATTTTTTTAGGTTTAAACAATGCATACAATGATCCCAAATCTTGAGTTTCTGAACCACGATTAATAATGAGTCGTATAATCCAGGCATCGATGCCTTTCTGCTCTGAAAGAAACAACAGATCGTCTTGTTTGATCTTTGGCATATCGACAATGAAGGTAAAACTTTGCGTGATTTTTTCTTCTTTCTTTTGTCCAACCAACCAGGAAATTTCATTTAAATGGGAAATGTCCATCGTCACAGGACTTATATGAACACCAACTGCATCTTTTGAAAATTCTGCATATTTAGTGCAAGAATTTGTTAACGCAACCAGTAATAAGATCAATGCTTTCATGGCAAATTCCTTTCCGTGTAGGTATGATTATAAAACATTTTTTAACAGGAGCGATAATGAAGACCTTAATTTTGATGATTATGTTGGTGTCGTGCTCTTCTAGCCCGACACAATTGACAGATAAGGCCCGTGAACTTGACGTTTACCCAACAAAACCTGCTGACTGTAGAGTAGCAGGACGAGTGGTTGGAGTTGATGAGAAAGGCAGTAAAGAGCTTGCTTTAAATAATGCCTTAAATCAAGCGGCAAAACTAAAGGCGAGTGGAATTTTCGTGAATCAAGAAGTTCCAAATGGAAGTCTGATGACAGTCCATGCAACTGCTTATCAGTGCGACTAATTTAACTTAAAAGTCTTTTATAGCTTCGTCGAAGGCGTCTAAAGAGGGGAAAAAAGGCACTCGTTTTTTTTCTAATTCTGTACGGATGTAGGGCTTGAGATTTCCACCTACCCAAATTTTCGTGTTTTCTATCATGAGAGGTTTCAGTTCAGTAATATAATCTTCAAGTGTTTTGTGATCTGAAATCTCATGACCTTTAGTTACTCCGAGTAAAACAATTTTTGCTTTTAGTGAATTTGCAGCCTGAGAAAGTGAAATCGCTGGAAGATTTGCACCGAGATAAATAAATCTCACTCCATAATTTACGCATAAAAGTGCTGCCGCCATAATACCCAACTCATGAGTCTCACCTTCAGGTGCGCAAATGAGAATCAAATCATCCTTCATTAATTTTTTCTGATAGTGCTGACCAATCATCTGTCCCAAGTGAAAAGAAATGATCGCACTTAGTGTTTGCTCCTGAGCGATCGTAAGCTCATTTCTATCGACCTTCATTCCAATTTCATAAAAAAGAGGAACGATAATATTAAGACAAAGCTCTCTTGGCGTGAGAAGTGATTTTGCTTTTTCAAACTCATGAGAAATAATGTCGAGTTTATAGGCACTGAGAGCAATAAAGAAGTTGCTTAAGATTTTATTGAAATCGATACGCTCAAGATTCGGTTGAACGGCTTGAATTTCATCGTATGGCTTGTGTACAAGTGATGAGTAGATTTTTTTTAATTCTTCGAGTTCGAGTTGAGCAATCTTGCCGATACTCTGGCCAACTTCAGTTAATTTAAAAAGCAAGGCCAGTTTTTCGATGTCTTTTTCAGAATATAAACGATGCTTATTATCGGCCCTTTCAGGTACTACGGCCTTATAGCGCTTTTCCCAAGCTCTAATGGTTGCACTGGCCACGCCTGATAGTTGAGAAGCAACTTGAATATTGAAATATTGCATCACAGATCTTTTACCATAGTATGCTCTGGAAAAAAAGTGCATCGAGTGACATGATAGGAGCACTTCGGAGGATGAAATGAGTGCTAATACGTATCCTGTAAAACCTAATGTCAAAGCTAAGTCGTACTTAAAAAGTTTGGATGAATACGAGGCCTTGTATCAAAAGTCCCTTAAGGATCCGAATAGCTTTTGGTTGGATGCTGCTAAAAATATCACATGGTTCCAATTCCCTGAAAAGGCGACACAAGGTGACTTCACCAATGTGAATCATGCCTGGTACATGGGGGGAAAGTTAAACGCATCGTATAATTGCCTCGACCGACACCTCGAAGAGCGAGGCACAAAGACAGCTATCATTTGGGCAAAAGATGAACCTGGAGAGTACCAGCATCTTTCTTATCAGGAAGTTTTCGAGAATGTTTGCCGACTAACAAATCTTCTGGAAGCCCATGGAGTAAAAAAAGGTGATCGTGTTTGCATCTATTTACCCATGATTCCTGAGCTTGTTTATTCCGTTCTTGCCTGCGCTCGATTAGGCGCCATTCATTCGGTGGTCTTTGGTGGCTTTAGTTCTGAATCTCTTAAAGGGAGAATCCTGGATGCTGAAAGTAAATTTGTTATTACTGCAAACGAAGGTCTCCGAGGTGGAAAGAAAATTCCTTTAAAAGCTATCACTGATGAAGCTATCAAAGGGGTCGACCTTGTTGAAAAAGTTCTAGTCGTTAATCGTACTGACGTGAATGTGAATATGGTTCCGGCCCGAGATATTTCTTACGAAGATGAAATAAAAAAATACCGTCCAATAGCTCCTTGTGCAGTGATGGATGCTGAAGACCCGCTCTTTATTCTTTATACCTCTGGTTCAACAGGCCGACCAAAAGGTGTGATGCACACAACGGGTGGCTACGCGACTCATACTGCCTTCACACATAAATATATTTTTGATTATCACGAAGAAGATGTTTATTTTTGTACGGCGGATATTGGTTGGGTTACTGGACACTCTTATGTTGTCTACGGACCACTCGCAAACGGTGCGACTTCCGTTTTATTTGAATCTATTCCAACTTATCCTGATGCCGGCCGCTACTGGAATGTCATTCAAGATGTAAAAGCCTCAATTTTTTATACCGCTCCAACAGCTTTAAGAACTCTCGCCACTTTTGGTGATGAGCATGTAAAAAGATATGACAGATCTTCGATCCGTATTTTGGGAACAGTTGGAGAGCCCATCAATCCTGAAATCTGGCAGTGGTATCACGATGTCGTAGGTGAGAAAAAATGTGATATCATGGATACTTGGTGGCAAACCGAAACTGGTGGAATTCTCATTACTCCCATTCCTGGAGTGACTCCAACTAAACCTGGATCAGCAACACTTCCTTTTTTTGGAGTCGAGCCATTAATTGTAAAACCAGAAAACGGTGAAGAACTTAAAGGCAACAATGTGGAAGGTGCTTTGTGCCTAAAGCGTTCATGGCCGGGACAAGCGCGAACAATTTATAAAGATCATGCGCGTTTTGTTGAAACTTATTTTACCCAGTATCCGGGATACTATTTCACGGGTGATGGATGTCGCCGCGATGAAGATGGTTATTACTGGATCACAGGTCGCATTGATGACGTTTTGAATGTTTCTGGGCATAGACTTGGAACGGCGGAAATTGAAAGTGCTCTTATGCTTCACCCTGATGTAGCTGAAGCTGCAGTTGTGGGAATTCCCCATGATATAAAAGGCGTTGGTATTTACGCGTATGTGATTCTTTACAATAAAAAAGAATCAACTCCAGAATTAGTTGAAAGTATTAAAGAAGTGGTACGAAAAGAAATCGGTCGTTTTGCAGCACCAGATACTATTCATTTAACTTCTGGACTCCCGAAAACTCGCTCTGGAAAAGTCATGAGAAGAATCTTGCGCAAGATTGCCTCGAAAGAATATGAAGGACTCGGTGATATATCCACCTTGTCTGATCCTTCGGTCGTTGAGAGTCTCATTTCAGAACATAAAAAAAATAAATAAGAAAGGCCGCATTTAGCGGCCTTTCTTTTATCGTCTAAGCGGTCGATAAATATGTTTTAAGTGAGCGAGTGGAATTGGGCCATTCTTAAAAGTTTTTGATCGTCCGTACATCCACATAAAATCGGGGCGCGTTGAAGTCACCCATTGCCCACCAATAACATTTCCAGCAGCATTGATTTCCAAAATATATTCATAATTTCTGGTTAAAAATTTCTGGTGAGGAGTCAGAGTGACTGGAAGTTTAGAAACAAAGTTTAAATTCCCTGCTGCAGCTAATTCAGGAGTGTAAAATTTTAGCTCTTCCCCATAGGTCATCGCCATTTTTATTCGTACTCTTCGCTCTACACCAACGGCTCGCATACCAGGCTCGATGGCTTCTTCACTGACAACTTCTGATTTGTAATTTGTAATAGGTTGATTCCATACATCGTTAAATCTATCAATGTCAGCGACGAATCCTTTGCCAAGAATTCCCAGCATGTTTGAAATAATAACGTGGAAGGCTCCTGGGTTTACGTCCTTGCAGTCTGGTGAGTTCGCTAATTCAGCAGCCGGGAAGGCCCTATGTTCAGGTCGATCACGATCATCGCCTTCACCTTCGACTTTGCCATTCACTTTGCAACGTCTGCCTGCGAAAGCAAAAACTTCACCTTTGTAATTATAAGCCTCATGCATCGCCAGAAGTGCTTTTACGTCTGAAGAACCAAAGGGAACTTTGATTCCAGCTTCGTTTGTTAAGGTGACAGGTTCAGGTTCGGGAAAGTTAATAGCAGCTTGCGCCCAACCATGACAAATTCCTTCCCACCACAAATCGCGGGTACTGTAGAGACTAAATGCTTTTTTTGTAAGGGTGTAGTTGTAGTCATTATTTGAAATGTCATACAACTCTGACGGGGAAAGTTGATCCATTTCTGTAGGACTCAAGCGTAAGAGTTCATCTCGAGTATAAAGTTTGTACTTAAAAGGCTGAGGATTTGGGTGATTCCAGCGATACGCGACACCACCGACATTTGAAGGCCAGTAAGTTTCAGACCAACCAAGACGATCATCAGCAAGTTTTCCAATTTTTGGTAATGCTTCGAAGTTTGAAATGACTCCAATCCCAGCGATGCGATTAAAATTGGCAGGATGACTTCCGCCTTCAAAAAGATCCGCGAATGCGGGCACAGTCGCAATCATCATTGATAACAGGAAAAGAGACTTCATATTGACTCCTTGTTCGATGCAGTTGAGGAGTTTATAACCAATGATTATGGTTTGCTCAATCGCATGAGAGTGAATTTCAAGATGAAGTGGTAACTGCAAGTATTTAGTTGATGACGCTTAAGAACCAGTTACGATGACGAGAAGAGTTGCGATTAACTTCTGGCAAGGATTTTTTTAAATTGAAGTTTGTAGTGAGATCGAATTTTTTCAAAATCAATCCATGTTTCTGTATGATGATTGAGTTTTAAAAGATCAAGATCTTCAGAAAGATTTTTTCTTAATTCATCTTTAGTTGCGGATTTAAAAAATGAATTTTGAACAGCTTCATAAATATCTTCACGCTTTGTCGTCGGATTCATTTGAATTAACTGGTGAAGAACAAAACTGGAATAAATTTTCTCATTAATTTCCACCTTGCTTTCAATCTTCTTACGATCAATCACCAGATTCTCAACAACATTTTTCATCCGACGAGTTGCATAGGCGAGTAATCCAAAATGATCCGGCAGCATCATGCGCTCAACACTTGAATGTGAAATATCTCTTTCATGCCATAAAGCACAATTCTCAAGAGCCGGAATAATATGCGAGCGAAGAATTCTTGCCATACCAGTGATGTTTTCAGAAGAGATAGGATTCTTCTTATGCGGCATGGTTGATGAACCTTTCTGGCCTTTAGCAAAGCCTTCTCTTACCTCATCAATATCTGAGTGCTGGAGTAATCTGAACTCTGTCGCCATTCTTTCAAAAAGAGAGGCGAGAAGTGAACCAATACCGATAATTTTTGCGTAATGATCTCGAGGAATAACCTGAGTAGAAACAACTTCAACCTTGAGGCTTAATTTCTGCAGAGTCTTTTCTTCAATCTCCGGAGTCACCACTGTGTAGTTTCCGACTGCCCCAGATAGCTGGCCCGTCAGATCTCCCATGGCCACATTCCATTCGACTAGTCTGCGACCAAGTTCCGCTTCGAACGAAAGGAACTTGCTGCCGAAGACCATTGCCTCTGCCGAAATACCGTGTGATCTCCCGATACAAAGGAGATCACTCGTTTCTACAGCTTTATTTCTTAATACTGATTTTAACTGAGCGAGGTCTTTTTCAATTACTCTCATGCTGTCTTTGATTAATAGAGCATGAGCAGTATCGATAACATCTGATGAAGTAATACCGAAATGAAAAAAACGCCCGTCTTCTGGAGCAAATTGTTCAGTGATGCTTGTGCAAAATGCAATAACATCATGATTTGTTACTTTTTCGATTTCATGGATTCGCTCAGGATTAATCTTCGCCTTGAGAAGTTTATCCGCTGTCCCTTTATGAACATAGTTGGCTTCTTCCAGCGTGCGAAGATGAGCAATTTCAACTCTCATGTAATAATTAAACTTACTATGATCCGTCCAGAGCTTGCTGATATCTTCGATGTCGTATCTATTAATCATATGAACAACTTATAAAAAAAGGATCTGATCTTTAAGCTCAGATGGGTTTACTTCACTCACTTTTCCGCCAAAGTCTTTAAGGATTTTTTGCTCGAGACTTTCAATACTTTGCATAAAGCCTAAGCCCATATTTCCAGCGCGGAAATGAGTTCTCATAATATTCACGAGATCATCAAGCTCTGCTTGGGTGATTTGCGTTTTTAATTTTTCATCGACTAGGACAATAATTCTTTTTTCAAGAACCGAAACCATGATCATCGCAGTTACTTTATGACTGACTTTGGAAGTGCCCAGCGTGTGAAAGTACTCCACTGCTTTTTCCATTGTTTCACGTTCAATTTCAATGTTACTTAAGGCGAATTTTTTTGCCCATGAAAAATGTCCTACCCATACCATGATAACTGTGAAGAGAAGCATCGCAAGCGGCCAAAAGTATCCGTGATTAAACTCAAGGAATAAACTGAATATGAATGTGAGAGCAAATCCAGCAAGAGTACCAAATCGCCAGCTCGCTGCTGGATAAGCATCTGATTGTTTGGCATGAACTAAAAGTAATTCACAACCCGTATTCTTTTCAAAAATTTTAAGTTTTTCTTCAATGGATTTTACATCGTCTTGAATAATGATTCCTCTCATTTACCAACTCCCCGAAGATCCGCCACCAGAGAAACCACCACCGCCGCCACTCCAGCCGCCGCCTCCGCCGCCACCAAATCCACTACCACGACCGCCGCCACTTAAGGCAACAGCAGTGAGGAAGTTCCCAATTCCAATAAGGCCTAAGATCAGACCGAAGACAAAAATGGCGATCATCATTCCTATAGGGATACCAAGGAAAAGTGAGACACCGGCAAAACCAACGCCCGTAAATCCACCACGAAGAACAGGTTTGTCTTTGAAAAGCAAACTTCCAAATCCAAGGATCGCAAGAATGGCCATGATGATTAGATTGCCTGCTTTATTCGTCGATCTCTGAGGAGCACGTCTGACGATACGGTTTTCAGTGCCCCCAAGTTTAATATTAAACTTCGCTGCCATGTCTTCCATAAAAATACGCAGGCCCGCGTGAAACTGTCCGCCTTTAAAATACTGCGGAAAAATCTCTTTTGTATATTTTGTTGTATCATAATCAGTGACTTCGCCTTCAATACCGTTACCGACTTCAATGCGCATCTGGCGCTCGGCTTTGGCTATGATCACTAGTAGTCCGTTATCTTTTTCTTTAGTTCCGAGTTGCCACTTTTCCGCCACACGAATGGAAAACTCTTCAATCGGATAATCCTGCATATCGTTTACAGTAAGGATGGTCATCTGCGGACCATTGTTCGTGTTGATTTCGTAAGCTAATTCAGAAAGATCTTTTCTTTCTGCTTCGCTGAGCATGCCGGCCAAATCCATGACAGGTGAGGAAAGAGCAGGGAGCTGAAGTTCAGCTCCCGAGGCACTTAGTGAAATTAATAGTAAAAGAGAAAACAGAAAACGCATTAGAATTTAACTTCTGGAGTTGCGGTCTCAGCTTCAGTTGCTGTGAACTGTGGCTTCTTATCAAAGTGATGAACGAGTGAGTTGGTTAAGCTCGTCGGGAAAACAGTCACAAGGTTATTGAAACCTTGAACTGATTCAATATAACGACGACGTGCAATCGCAATTCTGTTTTCAGTTCCTTCAAGTTGCGTTTGGAGACCCTGGAACTGAGTGTTTGCTTTTAAATCCGGGTATTTTTCAGACACGACCATCAATCGACCGAGCGCCTGTGAAAGACCTGACTGAGCCGACTGAAATTCTTTTAATTTTTCTGGAGTTAAATCTTTGGCATCAACCGTAATCGCCGTAGCTTTTGCACGCGCAGAAATGACTCCTTCCAGAGTTTCTTTTTCGTGAGACGCATAACCTTTTACGATCGCCACTAAGTTAGGAATAAGATCCGCTCTGCGCTTGTATTGGTTATTAACTTCTGCCCAAGTCGCTTCGACTTCGTTATTTGCTTGAGGAATAGATTGTAGACCGCATGACACTAATAAGAGAGATCCTAGTAGGATCGTGAGAAAAGATTTCATTGGTAGCTCCTGAAATAAAAAACCCAAAGTATTACTCATACTTTGGGTTCAATTTTGTTTAAATCAAGTGCTTATGGCAAATTATTTATTAATTGTTGCAACTAGCTTAGTAAGACGTGATGTCTTACGCGCAGCTGTTTGCTTACGCATAGCTGGTGACTTCGCCAGTTTTGCAAGTAACGATTGAGCTTTTACTAAAAGCGCCTTCGCTGTGCTTACATCGCCCTTTGAAACAGCTTCACGAAGAGCTTTTACAGCAGTACGTGACTTAGCAGTCTTTGTTTTGTTCGTCATACGACGGACTTTTTCTTGTTTAGCTCTTTTAACTGATGATTTGTGATTCGCCACAGTGGTTCTCCTAATGAACATTTTCTTTCAAAAATATTGCGATGTTATAAAACATTTCTAACCTTCATGGCAATAGTGAATCGATAAAGAGCTTTGGCAAATCCCTCGGACCTTGGTACTTTTGGAGTCTTTTAACTATCAAATGACGAGGAAATAGTTGTTATGAGAAACATTCAAGTAATTGGAATTGTTGGTGCTGGACAGATGGGAAGAGGGATTGCACAGGTTGCTGCTCAGACTGGATTTGATGTGATCCTTTTTGATGCTTTCAAAAATTCCCTCGATTTCGGACATAATTTTATTAAGACGCAGCTCGATAAAGGTGTTGAAAAGAGCAAATGGAGTGCTGACGACGCAAAAAAAGCCTTTTCAAAAATTAAACCAACTGCAGAAATGAGCGATTTAAAAAATTGTGACCTCGTCATTGAAGCAGCGACTGAAAAAAAAGAACTCAAATTCGATATTTTTAAAAAGCTTGATGAAATCGTAAAACCAGACGCGATTCTTGCTTCAAATACATCTTCTATTTCCATTACTGAGATAGCGGCCGTCACAAAAAGAGCTCACTTAATCGCCGGGATGCATTTCATGAACCCAGTTCCGGTAATGAAATTAGTGGAAGGTATTCGCGGTCTTGAAACGTCAGACGAAACTTTCAATACAGTAGCAGCGACTGCAGAAAAAATGGGCAAGACTTTTGTCCGTGCCAAAGATTATCCAGGTTTTGCAGTGAACAGAATCCTTATGCCAATGATCAACGAGGCCGTTTACGCTCTTTATGAAGGTGTTGCTGAAGTCAGAGATATAGATACAGCAATGAAGCTTGGAACTAATCAACCAATGGGTCCACTTGAACTCGCTGACTTCATCGGTTTAGATACGTGTCTTGCGATCATGAATGTTCTGCATGATGGTTTAGGCGATACAAAATATCGTCCATGTCCCTTGCTCAAACAATATGTAGCTGCTGGAAGATACGGACGCAAAAACGGTAAAGGGTTTTATTCTTATGACAAATAATTTTGAAACAATCGTCTTTGAGGGGTCTCAAGAAATTGCTCTCCTTACTATCAACCGCCCAAGCAAACTAAACGCTCTTAACATCCAGGTTTTAAGAGAACTAAAAACGTGTTTATCTGAAATCCGTGACGGAGGTTTTAAAGGCGTCATCGTAACTGGCGAAGGCGAAAAAGCATTCATTGCCGGTGCAGATATCGCAGAGATGAAACCAATGACATCAGGCGAGGCTACTGCGTTCTCAGAACTAGGTCAGCAAGTTTCATTAGGCTTTGAATCATTACCTTTCCCTTGCATCGCTGCCGTTAATGGATTCGCCTTAGGCGGTGGATTTGAAATGGCCATGAGTTGTGATTTTATATTTGCCTCTGCCAATGCCGTCTTTGGGCTACCCGAAGTGAAGCTCGGACTCGTTCCAGGTTTTGGTGGCACTCAAAGACTTGCCCGAATTGTGGGGGAAAGACGCGCTAAAGAACTGATGATGTCTGGAAGAAATATTTCATCTGAAGAAGCAATAAAATTAGGCATCGCCTTAGAAGTTTTTCCAACGAAAGCTGACCTCTTAGCCGCTTGTTATGAGTGGCTTAAAGTCTCATCTCAAAACTCATCTTACGCGATCTCACGAGCGAAATACGCTTTAAGACAGGGATTCAGTGAAAGTATTGAAGATGGTCTTATGTTCGAAAGAGATGAATTCGGAAATATTTTTCAGACCCCAGAAATGATTGAAGGGACAACTGCATTCCTCGAAAAAAGAAAAGCTAATTTTAAAGGAAAATAAATATGATACTCGATGAACAGTACAAAGAAATTCGTGACATGGTTAAGAAATTTTCTGACTCTGAAGTCGCACCTCTTGCGATGAAAGTGGATCACGATGGCGAAATCTCTAAATCAATGATTGCTAAACTTTCCGAAAATGGCTTCTTGGGTTCTTACGTGCCTGAAGAGTATGGCGGAGCAGGCATGGATTACATGTCTTATGCTCTCATAGTAGAAGAAATCTCTCGCAACTGTGCTTCAACAGGAGTTTTCGTTTCAGCTCACACTTCTCTGGGAATATGGCCGATATTAAATTTCGGAACAGAAGCTCAGAAGAAAAAATACCTTCCGAAAATGGCTTCCGGAGAATGGATCGGTTGCTTTTGTTTATCAGAACCAAACGCAGGTTCTGACGCTGGATCACTCACAACTTTTGCAGAAGATAAAGGGGATCACTGGGAAATTAACGGAGTAAAAAACTGGATCACCAATGGTAAAGAAGCGGGCATCTGTATTGTATTTGCGAAAACAAAAAAGACCCCTGACTACAAAGGGATTTCTTGTTTTATCGTCGAGACAACTAACCCAGGTTTTTCAATCATTAAAGAAGAAGATAAATTAGGTATTCGCGGCTCATCAACTTGTCAGCTTGCTTTTGATAAGGTGAAAGTGCCAAAAGATGCGCTTTTGGGAGACCTTGAGAAAGGCTTCAGAGTAGCGATGGCAACTCTTGATGGCGGACGTATCGGAATTGCTTCTCAAGCATTAGGCATCGCTCAAGGTGCCTTTGATTATGCGATTCGTTATACAAAACAAAGGATCCAATTCGGAAATCCTCTCTCAGATCTTCAGGGTATTCAATTTATGCTCGCTGATATGAGTACAAAAATTGGTGCTTCTAGGCTTTTGATCTATCATGCCTCTGCCTTAAAAGATGCCGGGGCGCCTTATTCAAAAGAGTCTGCTCAGGCGAAGCTTTTTGCTTCAGAAGCAGCTATGTGGGTCACAACCAAGGCGATTCAGCTTTGCGGCGGTAACGGCTACACTAAAGAGTATCCCGTCGAGAGATACTTCCGAGATGCTAAGATTACTGAGATTTACGAGGGAACTTCGGAAGTTCAGAGAATGGTCATTGCAGGAGCAGAATTAAAAGCAGTTCATTAACTTTTGACTCGTCAAAACCAAATGAGTTTTGCTAGTGTATCCATTAAATTTGTTTTAATCGCGTACTGCACGCGTCAGAAATTTTTTTTAGGAGAAAATCATGGCTAAAAAGAAGCCGGCCGCTAAACTGCCAGTGAAAAAGGCATCAGCAAAAGCTAATGCAAAAAAACCGGTAGCGAAAGCTCCCCAAAAAAAAGCAGCACCGATGGCGAAGAAAACACCCGCAAAAAAAGCTGTTAAAGTTGCTCCTAAAAAAGTAGCTTCCAAAAAAGTCGAAAAGAAGCCGGCCGCAAAATCATCGCTAAAAGAGACAGTTTTAAAAGCTGCCTCAAAGCTATTAAGCAAAGCTAAGCCCCTTTCAAAAGAGCAAGAAAAGAAAGCAAAAGAAAAAGAAAAGCAAGCTGCTGCTAAAGAAAAAGAGCGTCTTGCAAAAGAAGCTCAAAAAGCAAAAGCACTCCAGGCCAAAGATAAAGATAAAGAGGCTAAAGATAAAGCTAAGCAAAAAGAGCTTGAGAAAAAACAAAAAGAACAAGAAAAGCTTCAAGCAAAATTGAAAAAAGAAGCAGATAAAGCTGCTGAAAAAGCCGCTAAGAAAAAACCGAAAGGTGGCAAAACGAGTGACGAAGACGATGATGAAGACATCGAACTCGGACCTGATGATGAGCCTGCCTTCGGAGAAGAGCGTTTAGCTAAGAAACCCGCTGATGACGATGAAGATGAATTCCTTGAAGACTATAAAAAGTCGAAAGCCTCTAAAAAAACTGGTGGTAAGAAAGCTTACGAAGAAGACGTGCACATCGACGTTTTCACTCCTAAACAGTCAAAAAAATATAACAATGCTGTCATCGCTGAACTTGAAACTGGAATCGCAGATGAGATCGCTCAACTGCGTGAACACTTCAATTGGAAAGACATTGCTGAAGCAATTGGAACGATGGATTTCTTCATCGATGCAAAAAACGATGAGTGTATTGAGAAAGGTTGCGACAACATTCGTACAACTCAATCTTACTGTCGTCTCCACTATCTTCGTAACTGGAAAACAGTTCAGAAGAAACGTGACATCCTTAAAGAAGGAAAACTTCAGGAATACATCGAAGAACTTATTTCCAAATACCCTGTCAAATACATCGAATCTCTTCTCTCAGATCTATCTGATGATAAAGAGTTCTACCGCGTCCTTAACGAGCTCAACATCACTTCAGAATTTGATTTCGAAGAAGATGAGTTTGAAAATGCAGTGGATGATGATGATGCAGATGATGATATTGGGATTGAGACGATCTCGAGTTCGCTCAGATACGAAGACGAATGATTTTTCAAATGAGAAGGCTCCGAAAGGAGCCTTTTTTTTGGCAACCAATAGAATGTGAAAGTCGTCCTCAAATTTAATGTGCACATTTCTTTTACCCAGCTTCGAACGAGACCACGCCCATTCACTGCGTGAATAGTCGTAGTCATTAATTGGAGCGGGCCTACAGAGAACTGAACTGAGTTTGGAGCTATATAATCCGCTCAAAAGAATAGGTCGAGATAATTGCGCAGCAATTGTCTGACCCAAGTTCGAAGCTCATGAGGGGAAACGTAGGCAAGAAAAGTTGAGAACTTCTTTCTCGGACTTTCCCTTTATCAATCTTTCTTACTGATCCAAATCCCGATCAAACTCCACATCTTCAAAATCCGGACCTAGAAGCTTATCCGCTTCAATAGTCGCATTAATATTCTCTCGTGAAATTTTGTAGAAGTAGGTTTGATTCTTGTGACTAACTTCCTGCCAATTTGGTTCAAATTGATTCCATTCTTCGCTGTTGAAGATTTCATCAAAAAAGAGACCGACAACGTCAATAAAGTTTTTCTGGGTGTCGCGAACGGTATCAGCATCTTTTAGGTGCTCTTTTCCCGAAGAGATAGAGCACGTAATTGGAGCATCGTATTCATCTTTTTCAGAAAGATAAGAGACAATCATCAGAAGCTCTTCTGGGTATATCTGACCGTAAACATCAAAATAGCGGTCGTTTTTCTTACATTCTGTTTTGTAAGTTTCATTCATTAGGCGAGCGACACCTTCAGCCCATTCGTGAGGGATAGCTTTACCGATTTTTGAGCTTTTAGTCCGGGCCAACATGACGACCTGCCTTAATATGGAAAGATTTAGTGGTCTTTTATCTAGCCCTTCGTTTAAAATATTTACCAAAGAAAGACAATCTTTCATTCTTAAAAAGGACCACTATATGGCAGTTTATATTCTTGGTGGTGCTCGCACAGCACTCGGCAGTTTCATGGGTACACTTTCAACTGTTCCAGCTCCAAAGCTTGGAGCAGTAGCTATTGAAGGTGCTCTTCAAAAAGCTAATATTGATAAATCAAAAGTGGATGAAGTCTTCATGGGTAACGTTGTTACCTCTGGAGTAGGTCAGGCGCCAGCACGTCAGGCGATGCTAGCGGCGGGTCTTCCTGATTCAATTCCAGCGAATACGATTGGTAAAGTTTGTGGATCTGGTCTTCAGGCAATTATTTTTGGGGCACGTTCAATCATGACTGGTGATAACCAGGTTGTTGTTGCAGGTGGGATGGAGAATATGTCACTTGCTCCTCATTTACTTATGAATTCAAGAACAGGTGCCAAGTTTGGAGCCACTGAAATGAAAGATTCCATGCAGTGGGATGGATTATGGGATGTGTACTCAAATCGAGCGATGGGAAATTGTGCTGAAGAGTGTACGAAGAAATACAACATGTCTCGTGAAGAGCAAGATGCTTTTGCAAAAGAATCTTTTGTGCGTGCACAAGCTGCTACTAAAGAGGGTGTTTTTAAGGATGAGATCGTTGCAGTGAAAGTTCCGGCGAAAGGTGGAACTGTTGATGTGATCGATGACGAAGGTCCTTTTAAAGCTAATTTTGAAAAGATGCCGGGGCTTAAGCCTACTTTTGAAAAAGACGGAACGATTACGGCTGCCAATGCTTCGACCATTAATGATGGTGCTGCAGCGGTAGTTCTTGGTGGTGACGCTTTTGCTGATAAAGCAGAATTTAAGATTCTTGGATATGCATCGAATGCTCACAACCCAACGTGGTTTACAACTGCTCCGGTGGAAGCGATTAATAAATCTCTAAAAAAAGCAAACCTCACGATGGAACAAATTGATTTGTTTGAAATCAATGAAGCCTTTGCTGCAGTAACGATGGCGGCGATGAAGGAATGTAAAATCTCTCACAGCAAAGTAAACGTCTTTGGTGGTGCAGTTGCACTTGGACATCCTATTGGTGCATCTGGTGCGCGAATTGTGGTCACGCTTATGAATGCGATGAGAAGAAAGAAAGCTAAATATGGTTGTGTTGCCATTTGTATCGGTGGAGGGGAAGCTTTAAGCCTCATTGTTGAGAAAATTCGCTAATGACTACCACTCCAGCGGCCGCTGCAAAATCAGGAATTCGAAATCTAAAACCTGGTGAAGTCCTTTTTAATGAAGGTGAGGTCGCTGATTCTTTATTTATCATTCAAAAAGGTCAGGTCAGGCTCTTCAAACCGAAAGGTAAGGGCTTCATCGAGCTTGCTGTCCTTCGCTCCGGTGAAGTGATTGGCGAGATGGCGTACTTTGATGAAGATGGATCGGGACGGAAGCGTTCATGCTCAGCTTCAGCGATTACTCCGGTTGAGATTATTGAAGTTTCGTTTGTGGCGTTTGGCAAAACGATGCATTCACTTAATCCGTGGTTTAAAACAATTATCACGACACTTGTGACTCGCTTAAGAAAAACAAATACCCGCATTCGTGAACTCGAAGATAATCAGGCATCTGTTTCTTATGGTGGGAAACATGCGAGTTATGAATTCATGAAACCTATCGAAGTGATGAGAATTCTCGGGACTTTGTTTTTAGTGTTTAAGGCACACGGAGAATTAAAGCAGCAAGCTTTCATGCTTAATCGTAAAACGCTTACGCTTTATACTCAGGATATGTATCAGATCATGGAAGTGAAGCTTGAAAGCCTCATTGGCCTACTCGTTCAGCTTGGCTGGATGGAAGTCAAAGATGACGATGATAAACTTCCGAACTTGTTCTTATTGAAAAATATTGAAATCGTACGTCAATTGTTTATTTTCTATAATTCTGAAAGACATCTTCCGGAAGACAAGAAAATGCGAATTGGTGAGAAATGCGAAATGCTCATAGCAAAGATTATTGAGAAGGTACCAGCTAACTCAATGATGGATATTCCTAATCTCAAAATTATTGATGATGTCCCTCCGAAATTTACTAAGTACTGTAACATCACACCCATCCTTGCTGAGTTTAAGGCAAATAATGTTGTGATCCATACTGATCATGTTGATGATGGAAAAAACATCGGACTCTTCGGTGAAGTACTTATGAAAGATGGGGACGTTCTAGTTGAGATAGACTTTCCAAAGATTCAGAAACTCTATCCCATCATTAGATTCATGAATGCCATTAAGAAATCCAATACCGAAAAAGCGCCTGCCGGTTCTGTTTAATTAGACTCCGGCAGGGTTGTAGTTCACTTCGATGCTGTCACCAGACTTATAGTAATTGTTGATACCATTAAGTTTGATCATGAAACCTGTTCTCATGACTGGGGGATTTTCGTCCGCAGGAGTAGGGTGTGGTGCTTTGATATTGATTGTCTTTTGTGTCGATGTTTCATCAGTCCAGCCATTCGTTGAACTTTTTGGAATAACTCGTCCGTTAATGCGGATGCTCAGCGTAGCAATGATTGGTTTCTGAGGAAGGACGACGTAGTCAAAGAACTCAGTTCTTGAAACCGAAGTTACGAGCACGCAATCCGGATAAGTCACAAGGTTCGAGAAGCGAATAAAGTGACGACCTGTGATGGGCTCTCCTGGACCAGGAACTGGATTTGGACCTTCACGTGATTGAACCGTTTGCACAGTTCCACGGTCTTCATAGAACCATTCCATATCTCTGGTTAACTCAATTGATGACCCATCGGGCATAATTTTCTGGACGCGAATTTCATTAATAGAAACAGATTCATTGTTTTCAGCAAAAGTAATTGGCCAGTAACGATACTCATGAGGCCTGATTACTTGTCTGATAGCATCGTTAACGGAACTAAAGATAGCGGAGATGTTATTACCACAAAGATCATGACTGTCTTGTACAGAACTGTCCTGTGCTAAAGAATCTAAGTAAAGCTGATTGGCCATTTTTACATAAGAAAGATTTGAACTTCTCCAACCTGACTGACACACACTTTTAGCTGTCGCTGAAATCAATCGGAATTGAGTTGCATTTAAACTTTGTCTGAGAGATCTGAAACTTGCTAATCGAGCATTGTAATTTGTAACGTTGAGTTTTGTTTCACCGTTAAACGTACCTTTATCTTCTTCTACTTCTAAATCACGACCGTTTGAAACGAGCACTATTAAAGTATAAGCATCAGATCTTAAAAGCGAGTTTCTGTGCGTATTAACGAAGCTCACAACTCGACCTAAGCCTTTTTCAACGCCTGAAAGTGGGGGATTGTTAGCATTGTTAAAGAAGTTAAATGCAGATGAATTTGAAATTCGTCGAGAGTCAGTAGGAAGACCTCCCGGATCTGCAGAGTTTGTCATCACTTGGTAATCAGCATCACCCTCAGCTGTTTCTAAAAGAGGAGTACCAATAACTCTGTAATCAAAGTCAGTTGATAAACGATCTACAGTTTTGATGATCTCAGCTTTAAGATTTGATGGGATGTAGTAGTTACTTGAAGAGTTATCGACGACATAAACAACATCTACTTTAGGTTTAATCAAAGTAAAGGTAGAGCACGTGTTGCTTGAAAAAGTTTTTAGGGGACTCACACTCTCTGTCGTTGTTTTCGGTGTCGAGCCGAACTGTTCACTCCCGCAACCCACAAGGGCAGTGAGCATTAAGAGACAATAAAAAGCTGACCAATATATTTTCATAATGACACCTTAAGGAATTTCCTATTCTTCTAATCGGAGGATTGTGCGGGAAACTTTACCTGAAGGAGAATACCTGAGTACGGTGAATGGGCACAAAAGTGAGGAAAATCTTGCCCTTATCCCTTTATTTCCTATCGGTTAGGGTAAGATATCATTAACAATTATTTCAATAGGTTGAGGAAAATTATGGCCGATAATTGGTATTACGTTCAAAAAGGTAACCGTCATGGACCTGTCGCTCAAGAAGTGATTGAGGCCATGCTTTCAAAACAAGAATTAAAGACAGAAGATTTTGTCTGGAAAAAAGGTTTTGAAAACTGGAAAAAAATTAAAGAGGTGATTGAACTGAAAACAGTTTCTGCTCCTCCACAAGTAGCAGAATTTCCAGCAGCACCTTTAGCGCTGCAACCTGAAGTTCAAGCTGAACCTGCAAAACAAATTAACTTAAATGATCTTGGTGATGAAGATAGAGTTTTATTCGTGCGAATCGGTAATGATCGCGGTGGAGCTTCGACTGATTACGGTCCATTCAACATCAAGCAACTAAAAAAACTTTTTAAAGAAAATAGAATCAATGGGAAGACTTTCATCTTTATAAGTGGGATGAGGGATTGGAAAATCCTTGCTGACTTTCCTGAGTACCAGGAGATTTTCGAAGAGCTACCACCAGTTATTAAAGAGTCAGAAAAAAGAGTTAGTTTAAGAAAGCCTTTTGTCGCACGTCTTCTCATTCAAAATAACAAAAATATTTTTGAAGGAATTTGCCGTGATATCTCAATTGGGGGAATGCAGGTTCTGATTGATAATTTTAAAGGTAATTCGGGAGACAGAATTACGATTAACGTTCATCCTGAAAATACGGATTATCATTTCACTGCTTCGGGAGTTGTCGTGAGAATTCTTGAAGGAAATTCTGGATTCTCATTTCGTTTCCAAGGATTGTCGGAAGAAGCGACTCGCGCTATTGAAAAATACGTTCAAGAAAACTAAATGGCAAAAGGAATGGCGCCCTTCAAATCTGAAGATCATTCAATTCCCGCTTGTGATGGGGAATCTTCGCTATTTTTACGTCATTTTTACAGAGGAATACCTAAGCTTCACTTCTTTTTAGTTCATGGTGCCTGCGAGCACTCCGGACGTCATATGGATCTCGTTAATTACTGGCTCAAAAATTATAATGATGTTGCTGTCACAATTTTTGACAGTGTAGGACACGGCAGAAGCGGTGGAACTCGCGCTTATGTCGATAGCTTTAAACATTACGTGGAAGATTTTTATAAAGTAGCAGAGTTCGTTTATTCAAAAAACAGCGAACGAACGCAGACCTTTATTTGTGCACACAGTTTAGGGGGACTGATTACCCTCACGAGACTATTAGATTCCTCTTACAGTTTTCCTTTTCCAGTTAAAGGACTTCTTTTCTCAAGCCCATGCATCAGACCACATACGATCATGGAAGCGATCTCATTACCTTTGCTTGAAAAACTAAATAAACTTTCTCCAAAACTTCATCTACCGCTTATTTATAAAGGATCTGATCTCACTCGTGATTCTGATCGTGCCAACGATTTTGACACTGATTCGCTTATACCCAAATTTATAAGCATCCGAATGGCAAAAGAAGTTGTTGATGCCAGTAACCGAATTATTGGTTTGTCTTATTATCTGAGAATCCCCAGCTTATTTTTGATAGCTGGTGCTGATAAAATCGTAGATCCTTTGAGTACCGTTCTTTTCGCACAAGGGATTGATAAACGGTTAACTCAAATCATACAATATCCACAACACCATCATGAGTTATGGAATGAAATCGATCGCGCTGACATCTTTCAAACAATGAAAGGTTGGGTCGATAAAGAGCTTAAGGAGTCCCTATGAAGTCTTGTTTATTACTGTCAGTTTTCATCCTTGCAGGATGTACCAGTTATAAGACTTATAACCAGACGACAAGGGGGATGGTGCATTTGCGAGGAGGACTTCATCAAAGAGAATCGTGGAATGATTCTCTTTCATTTAAAAGAATGAGTTGGTACCACGGTATGACACTTTATTTTGATGCTCTTTACTGGAAAGCAGATCTTGATTCTCCTTTTACTAAATGGTTTTCTCCGAGCGAAAAAGAGTTTTTCACCAAGTGCGAACACTTAATCGTGACCGCTGGATATAGTGCTGATCCGACAAAAATTTCACACGTAAATTTTCGAGAACAAATGAAACTCAATGGATATGATGATGTGGTCTTAAATAATTTTGCTTCATCGTTAAAAAGCCATCCGCAGGCGACCGATTGGAGACTTCAAAACTACAAAATAATGGGGTACTGCAAGCGTTCACCAACCAGACTTTCAACCTCAAAGCTGGCCATCAATTTTCCAAGTTTTAGGCAATTAGAAGTTGAGCTCTAAAGTCCAACTTGTTGAAAACCCGAAAGACCGCCCCTTTCACTTCTTTATGCTTCATTTTGCTTAAGAAAATCCTTATTGGACCGATAGGTACTTGAGGCATTATGAGCGAAAAAAAGTTTCAAAGATTCGGAAAATATCTAATTTTGGACCACCTGGTTGACGGGGGAATGGCCAAGATTTGTCGTGCCCGCTACCTCGGCGAGCAAGCAAATAAAATGGTTGCCGTTAAGATGGTTCAACCACAATTCTCGAATGATGAAGCTTTTGTTCGTATGTTTCAGGATGAACTTAACATCACCTTTGGTATGCTTCATCCAAACATCATGCAAGTTTATGATTACGGTAAAACCAACGGTCAACTCTATACAGCAATGGAGTACATCCATGGTGCAAACTTAAAACAATATCTTGATCGTCTTAAAGAGAAGAAAGTTGTCTTCCCGGTAGAGATTTCTTGTTACATTATTTCTCAGGTTTGTTTGGGTCTTCATTATGCCCATACTTTCACAGATAAATTAACTGGTAAACCGTACAACATCGTCCATCGAGATATTTCTCCACACAACATCATGCTTACGTATGATGGTGCCGTAAAAGTTATCGACTTCGGTATAGCGAAGGCCAACACAAATTCAGAAGCAACTCAAGCTGGTACCATAAAAGGTAAACTATCTTATCTTGCTCCTGAATACCTTGATGGTCTTGAACTTGATGCTCGTTACGATGAATTTGCAGTCGGTATCACCCTCTGGGAAATGCTTTGCTCTAGAAAATTGTTCCAGGCAAACAATGACCTCGCTGTTCTGAAACAAATTCAGGCGTGTAAAATCATTCCTCCATCTGAAATTAATCCATCAGTTCCAAAAGAGCTTGATGCTATCGTTATGAAGGCGCTATCGAAAGATAGAGCTCATCGTTACGATAACCTCGATCAAATGAATCGTGCTCTCGTTCGTTTCCTTTATTCGACTTACCCAGAATTCAACGCATCTGATCTGAATAAATTTGCTGACGATCTGTTCAAAGCAGAGATCACAAAAGATCAGGATAAATTCGTTGAGTACGGTAAGATCGATACTCAGGTCTATATCGAAGACATGAAACAGGAAGAGAGCAAAACTGGCAAGATCAGCAAGAAAGACGTAGCTGCTTCTGGACGACCAACAGCTACTCCTAAAGTCGAAGAGCGTGAACAGATTAGAGTTCTTGAACTAGACATGCCAGGAAACGGTGAATCTCTTCAGATCGAAGTTGCAAATAAAGAAAAAACTGCGACAAAAAAACTTAGCAAAGTTACTTTGCAGACAGCAAAAGCGACTTCTAAAAATACCAAGTCTAATTCATCGTCCTCAACACCTGAGAAAATAGGTAAAGAGAAAACCGGCAGCCGCGCGATGAACAGAAAAGAAATGGCAGCTAAAGAGGAAGAAGAGAAATCGTCTTCAGTTTCAGTTATCATTCTTGTTTTTGCAGCCTCATTCGCAGCAATTGCTTATTTTCAGGCAGAAATGGTTGAGGAGATGTTCGGTTTCAATCTTCGTACAATGATTTATGGAGAAGAAACGAGCAGAAGCATTTCTTCAGTTCCGGCCTCTACCAAGAAAAATCGTCAAGACGCCCAGGCAGCTGCCACTCAACAAGCAGAAACTGGTGGTAAACTTATTCTCGGCGGCGTTGATATTTCAATGGAAGTTCACATCAATGGTGTGAAATCTGAATACATGGGTCGTCCAGTAAGAGTTGAACTCGATCAGGAAGTAACTGTTGCAGTTAAAAAGCAAGGTCATGTACCGTTTGTTACGAAAGTAACTTTAACCAAAGATAATAACTCGACGGTCATTACTGTACCGGAGCTAGAAAAAGCTCGAATCGGTCTTTTGACCACCTCACAGAACTATACAGCAGGTTCGAAACTTGTTTATGAAGATGCTGGCGAGATGATTGAAAGAACTCTGCCCTTTAAAGATGTTGAATTTCCTGAAGGTACTTACCAGGCGAAAGTCGTTAATCCGATTTTAGGCACTGAGAAGAAAGTTGAATTCAGCATCGAAGAAAATAAGAAACATTTTTTAGAATAATAAAATCACTCTTCTTCTATTTTAGTAGGCTCATCGAACCGTTTTGATTGTTTGAAACGGTTCACCTTGCGCATATTAAGAAGCTTAATTATTTCTGCTGCGGTTTCTTCCAGAGCTTTACCCGTCACATTGAAAACCGGCCATCTTTTATTCTCAGAAAAAATTCTATTGGCCCATTCAATTTCCTCTGAAACTTTTGAAAGATCAGCATAATCACCTTCATCATTTGAAAGTCCAAGACGAGTCAGGCGGTTTTTTCTAATTCTAAATAGCTCATCAGGGTCAATGGTGAGTCCGAAGATTTTTCTTTGATCGATCTGAAACAATTTCTCGGGAAGAGGGACATCCATCACAATAGGCACGTTTACCGTTTTTATTCCTTCTAGTGACAAATACATAGAGAGTGGAGTTTTAGATGTACGAGAAATACCAACTAATACAACATCTGCTTCTTCGAGTGAATTGATATTTCTGCCATCGTCATGGTTAAGTGTGAATTCAATGGCTGCGACACGCTTAAAATACTGATCATTCACTGCATGCAACAGACCTGGCTGATAATTTGGCTCTGCTTCGAAAAAATTTGAAAATGTTGTAAGGAGTGGGCCCATCACATCAACTGAACGAACATGGTCACGCTTAGAAAGCTCAGCAATATAGGCACGAAGTTCAACAGACACAATCGTGTACACCACGATGTCGTGATGGATGGCAGCTTCCTGGAAAATGGCATCGATCTGCTCGCGAGTACGAATATTTTTATAGCGAGTGAAAAATATTTCTTTGTCCTGGAACTGAGTCATAGCAGCTCGGGTAATAGCCGACGCTGTTTCTCCGGTACCATCTGAGATAACGATGACTTTTAATTTATCATTGGCTTGCATCATATATAGTTATTTTCTCTGTTGAGTAATCCTATTAAGATAGGGTCAATTCTATTTTACTCAAGAGGAAGTTCAAATGCACCTAAGAAAAGTCTTTTTTGGAATGATCATTTTAAGTTCATTCCTAGCGAGAGCTGAATTTAAGGCGTTACCGGTTGCTCCTCAAATACCCGCAGATAATCCTCCGAGTTCGGCTAAAATTGAACTCGGCAAAATGTTATTTTTTGATCCAAGATTTTCAACAGACGGTACCATTTCTTGTAACTCGTGTCACAGCGTGATGGGGAGTGGCGCTGACGATATTCCTGTAAGTGTTCCCGTTCATGGACATAAAGGTGGTCGAGGGTCTCTGACAATTTGGAACTCAGCCTTTCAAACAGTACAGTTTTGGGAAGGTCGAGCAGCGACTTTGGAAGAGGGGATTCTTTATCCGACTACTGAGTCACATGAAGCTGTCATTTCTCGTATCAAGCAAGTTCCAGGATATATTCAAGCTTTCAAAAAAGTCTTTCCACAAGATAAAGAACCAACAATCCAGAACGCTGCTAAAGCAGTCGCTGCTTTTGAAAGAATTCTCATCACACCAAATTCTTCTTTTGATAAATATCTTAAAGGCAATAAAAAGGCGATGAATGCCCAGCAAATCAGTGGCATGAAACTTATTGATGAAGTGGGATGCACGGCCTGTCACACAGGAGAAAATTTTTCAGGAGATGGTTATAAAATGGGTGAAGGAAACTATCAGCCCTTTCCTCAGATACCTGGTTCCAAATATGATCAGCTTTATGATTTAACATCTGATCTCGGACGATATGAAGTGACAAAAAAAGATGAAGATAAAAATCTTTGGAGAGTTCCAACTTGGAGAAACGTTGCTTTGACCGCGCCTTATTTTCATAATGGTAAAGTTAAAACTCTTGATGAAGCTGTCAGAGTTATGGCAAAAACTCAATTAGGTACAGATCTGAATGATTCACAGGTTTCTGATATTATCGCTTTCTTAAATGCTTTAACAGGGCAAATGCCGAAACAAAAAGCACCTGTCCTCCCCAAATAAGTCTACTTTTTTAAAAAATCATCCATTCGGAGAAAAACTTTTTGTTTCTCTTCAATTGGATGAAATGATTCTTTGAATTCATCGCGATTAAACCAGGTTCTTTGAGATTTTGCCAGTTGCCTGGTTGAGATTATAATTCTCTCCCTACAATCTTTTAAAGATTTGTGTACCCCAAAGATAAAATCTAGAGTCTCTTTGTAGCCAATACTTTGTAGTGGTTTTTCAAGTCCGTTGAATCCTCTGGCGAGAAGATCTTTCACTTCCTCTATAAGCCCTGTGGCCAACATTCTATCGGTACGGTTTTCGATTATTTTTGAATGCTCTTCTTTAGGAATATTAAGGTAAATGTGTAATAAGTCCCAGTCATGGATGCTTGGTTTTCCTAGATTCTCATTGGATTGGTCTTTTTCGATTCGCGCTGAACTTAGTGGCAATCCCGTTGTCCACCAGTGTTCAACAGCACGTCTTAATCGGTAATGATCATTTGCATGATAGCGCTCAAAACTTGCAGTATCATATGCTTTTAAAATAGTAAGAAATGGATCAATTCCATCACGCTGATAAAGATCATCAGATTTTTTTATTATGTCTTTTGGTGTTGTTTTTGATTCATACATACCTTTAAGTAATGCCTGTAGATAGAACCCACTCCCACCAACTAAATAAACGAGTTTTTTTTGAGATAGTAGATTTTCAATTATAGGCATGGCGTTTCTGGCATAATCAGCCGCATTCATAGGTTCTGAAATACTTCTGATATCAATCATATGATGAGTAACCATTTGGCGTTCTTCCAAGGTAGGCTTTGCTGTCCCGATTTTGATTTCTTTATAGAGGAGAAGTGAATCAAAGTTTACAACCTCACCCCCGTATTTGCGGGCCAGCTCAACAGCAAGATCCGTTTTTCCGGAAGCTGTGGGACCCGAAACAATGATCACTTTCATTTGAATTTTTCACTTAGCAAAGTCGTGAGATCAAAGATAATTTTCTGACTCATGAGTTCATCGACTGGGAAATAGTTCAGCATCTCTTGCCATGTTGTTTGAGACCAGTCAGAGGGATTGATGATAATTTCTGAAAAAGATTTTTCATTAAGAAGACATGTAACAATTTCTTTTAGTGGAAAACCATTCATCCAGGCTGGAATGCCTCGCATAACTAATGTGTCCGCGCCGAGATATTCAATTTCTGCTCCGCCTTCCGCAAGCAAAAGGAGTGTTTCTTTTTTAATGTTTTTAGCTGGGAATGGTTCACTTACAAGGAGTGGTATCGTGGGTGCATCTTTTGCCAAACGAGCTTTCGTATATAATTCCAGAAGTTTTGTTGCAGAGACCGCGAGCCACAGGTGTTCATCTCTCTTCAAGAAAGAATTTCCAATCCAGATGAGGTCTTCTGAACTTGAGAGCGGGAGGTTATGGGGTGAAAATAACCCCTCCATATTGTAGTCGTGTCTTTCTTGTTGAAGTGAAGGCGTTGAACCCATGCTGTCAAAAAAAGAAGGAACGATAGTTTCGGTTTGCCTGGTCGGCAGAACAGAGTCACGTCCACTTCGATTAGAAGCTAATTCTTTTATCGTTGATGTAAGTAAACTAATCATCTTCGACATATCCATACATTTAATAATGGTTTTATTTGGATGAACATTAACATCTATTGTATCGGGAGGCAGGTTAAAATAAGCAACATAATGAAAATCATCACCACCGAAGGTACTTTCAAGACCATTACTCATCACTCTATGGAGTTGTTTATCCAAGATGTAGCGATTGTTAATAAAAATGTTCTGAAATTTTAATGGTGCTTTAAAAGAACCAGGAATGAGATAGAGATCGAGCTCATTGTTTTCATAAAATCGTTGAGAATAAAGAATTGAATCATACGCTTTGGGAAAAAGATCTTTTATCCTTCCAAGTAAATTTTCCCGGGCAGGAAAGATGTCTTTATCTGCATCATCGATTTTAATTTGAAATTCAACTTCCGGGCGAGAAAGGATGAAGGCAAAAATAATTCTACGTATGAAGGTCTTCTCTGATTGCTGAGACTGAATAAATTTTAAGCGTGCCGGTGTATTAAAGAATAAATCCTGAATGACAAGCTCTGTCCCATGTTCAAACGCTACTGTTTGTCTTTCGCCATGGAAAACAGCTTGTGCTCCCTCAATCCTGAGTTCAGACGCAAATTTATCGTCTGCTGTTTTTGAGATACATTGAAGTTTTGAAATTGCGGCTATTGAAGCTAGTGCTTCCCCACGGAAACCAAAGGAATGCAATTGGTAAAGGTCTTCAAAGCGGGAAATCTTGGAAGTAGCGTGACGGGAAAAGGCGAGAGGTAAATCACTAAACCTCATACCGTGACCATTATCTTTTAGGGAGATCAGATCCATACCGTTATTTTTTAGAATCAATTCTAGTTTCGTCGCTCCAGCATCAACTGCATTCTCAAGGATCTCTTTGATAAGATTTCCTGGACGTTCGATCACTTCGCCAGCTTTAATTTGATCAATTAAATGTTCAGGAAGGATATCAATCTTAGGAGGAGCGAGTGCCATTTAACCCTTAAAGAAGTTAACCTGGTTTCTTCCGCCTTCTTTTGATTTATAGACAGATTGATCAGCGCGCTTAAATAAGTCAGTAGCGTTATTCACACCCTGTCTGTAATCAGCAACACCAATTGAAGCAGTGACTGGTAACCGTTTACCATCATAGATAAATTCGTGTTTCTCGACAAGCTTACGAAGGCGTTCTGCGATTTCAAAACCTTGCTTAAGATTCGTGTTAGGTAGAATGATCGTGAATTCTTCACCGCCATAGCGGGCGAAGACATCGCCTTGGCGAATACCATTCTCGCGTATCAGACGAGCTTTCTCTTTTAGAACGTAGTCACCAGCATCGTGGCCGTAGTTATCATTTAATTTCTTGAAATGATCTAAGTCAAAAATAATAAGTGTTAGTGGCTTGCCTGTTAGTTTACATTTTTTAACTTCGAGCTCTAGCTGATTATTAAAATAGGTTTTGTTATAACATTTTGTGAGCCCATCAGTATTTGCTTCTTCGTGGAGCTTATCGTAAGTCAGACGTTCAGGATCGCCTTTCGGGATAAACTTCATTCCAATTGATCCGATTTTGATTACATCTGCGCGCTTTAATATGGTAGGAGTTTCAAGTTTAGTATTATTTAAGTAAGTACCGTTCGCTGATCCAAGATCAGTCACTACAGCTTCGCTGTCATTAACGTTGATTGTAAAATGGCGACGAGAGACACCATGAAAATCTAAAGAAATTGAGCAGTCAGGATTTCTTCCGACAACAGTTTCACCAATTGGTAAATTGAAAATAGAACCGTTAAGTTCACCACCAACAACTAAGAGACAAGCAGGTTTCTGCTTTGCCTCTTCCTCCATTGAAGCGAGGGCTTTTCTTATATCAGTAATGACGACGGTGGCGTTGTTATCATCGCTCATGTCTTCTCCAGAAATCAAATAATGATGTGTTTCTATTCTAGGGCCGCGTCCTATTTTGAGCAAGACGCAGTCTATGACATATCGGCTATTACTAGTGGTTTTTTAACCATTGATTAGCGTATTTTTTCCCGGCCTCAACTCCTGGCTGGTTAAAGGGATCAACCCTAAGGAGTTCTCCGATCATTACCGTCAGGCATTCAGAGAAAAGAATCAACTGCCCCATATACTCTTCTTGCAGGGTTGAGATTTTTAAGTGAACGACATGACGATCATTTTCCTGAAGCGCCGCCAAGGTCCCTTCGAATTCTGCCTTCATGAGATCTGAAAGTTTAAAGGCAGAAAGGATTTTGAATGCCTCAGATTTTAAGGAATTCTTAAGGTTAAAATCTGCGTGGAATTTTTCCACTTCGATCAACATCATGACCTTATCTTTCGGGCCTTCCATAAATAATTGCATTTGAGAATGTTGATCGGTCGCTCCGTACCCAGGAATGGGCGTTAGCCCCTTTCCTTCTTTACCTAAACTCTCGGCCCATAACTGAACAAACCAAGCTGAGTAATCTTTTAACAGAGATGAGTAGGGCATCATGACTGTTTGATTGATACCTTTGTCATGAAGATCTTTGATCCAAAAAGCGAGTTCAAAAAAACTTGCTCCGACTTTTGGATCGAGTAGGTGTTTTTTAATATCTTCGGCACCTTTCAGAATATCTTTGACTTTAATGCCAGCGAACAACGCTGGTAAAAATCCAACAGGTGTCAGGACTGAAAACCTTCCCCCTACATTTGAGGGAATCTCAAGCGTTTTAACATTCCATTCCGATGTAAGTTTTCTAAGCTCACCTTTGACAGGATCCGTGCAAAAAACAAAATAATCTTTATATTCTGATTCCTTGATTCCAGCTTCCGTTAGCAAGTTTAGAACGATGCTCATCGCTGCAACTGTTTCCGCTGTTGTCCCAGATTTTGAAACAACGTAGATGAGAGATTCTTTGATGTTAACTTTATCTAGCTTCCCAAAGAGATCATCAGGGTCAATGTTATTGATGAAAATAAATTCAACACCACTTCTGTTTCCAAGAGCTGAAAGAATCATCTCCGGGCCTAAAGCGCTGCCGCCGATACCAATGTGTATGAAATATTTTTTTTGTTTAAAGTGCGTAAAGACTTTTTCTGTTTCAACAAGGAGTTCACGATTTTCCGGTAACCTAAAAAAACCAATATCTGGTGAAGAAAGAGTTTTTTGGTATGAGCTTATGACCGCTTCAGCATCTTGAGGGTGTTTTACTTTGTGACTTGATCTAATTGTCCAGTTAAGCATGTTTTTCGTACTCTTTTTTGAGGTGGCGGGCAATGACCACACGTTGGATTTGGTTTGTGCCTTCAACGATCTGAAGAACTTTTGCATCTCTCATGAAACGCTCAACCGGATATTCCGACGTATAACCAACTCCACCTAAAACTTGTACTGCATCTGTTGTGACTTTCATGGCAGTATCGGTAGCTTTTAATTTTGCCATGGAACATAGTTTTGAATTTGGTGAGCCAGAATCAATCGAAAGGGCAGCAGATTGAACCAAGAGACGAGAAGCTTCAGTCTCTGTCGCCATATCTGATAACATAAACTGGAGTCCCTGAAAATCGAAAATGGCTTGCTTAAACTGCTGACGCGTAAGCGCGTACTTAATTGATTCATCGAGCGCGCGCTGAGCGCAGCCAACACCAATGGCGCCAATCGCTACTCGCCCTTGGTCAAGTCCACCCATCGCCACTTTAAAACCCTGACCTTCGTCAAGTAATCTATTTTCATCTGACACAAAACAATTTTCAAAAACTAATTCACGAGTCGGAGATGTTTTCCAACCCATTTTTTTTTCGGCCTTACCAAAACTAAAACCTTTTGCCCCATCACTAACAATAAAAGCGGAAACTCCTTTGGCTCCTTCGCCTCCGGTTCTTGCCATCACGATATATGTTTTTGCGATTCCACCAGATGTGATCCACATCTTTGTACCGTTTAACATATAACCACCATCAACTTTTTTGGCAGTGGTTTTTAAATTGGCAGCATCTGATCCGGAATGAGATTCAGATAAAGCAAAAGCTCCGATCTCCTGACCAGAAGTTAAAGCGGGAAGGTACTGTTCTTTCTGCGCTTTATTTCCGAATCCTTTAAGGATGGATTGGACCATAGCCGATACTGAAATAGTAACGGCATAAGGAACTGATGATTTAGCAATTTCTTCCAGAACGTATGTGTAATCAAGGTAAGAGAGTCCGGCACCGCCATACTCTTCAGGCAATGTCACACCTGCAACGCCGTATTCGCCTAAGCCTCGAAAAATTTCCATGCGAAATTTTCCTTCAGCATCGTCGTGTTCCATGTGCGGTTCAATCGAATCAGCACAAAACTTTTTAAGGCTTAAAACTAGTTCACGCTGAAGGTCGTTCATATTAATCTCTCAAAGCTTCTCTAAGAAGGTTTTTTGCAATGATCATGATCATTACTTCATTTGTTCCTGCACCAATTTCATTTAATTTGTTATCTCTCATCATGCGCTCAAGCGGAAACTCTCGTGAGTATCCGTACCCCCCATGAAGTTGAATCGCATCGAGAGCAATCTTTGTTGCCATCTTTGGTAACTGAAGTTTTACAGCGGACGCCAGATTGTTTGATCTTTGTCCGTGATCGTATTCGTATGAAACAGTGTAGAGCATTCTTCTCATGGCTTCAGTTTCACAATACATTTCAGCAATCATTTTTTGAATGAGTTGGTAGTGAGCAAGATTTTTTCCAAACTGCTTTCTCTCGCCGGAGTACTTAATACACTGATCGAGACACGCTTGCGCGATACCAAGAGAAATACCTGCGATCGTAATTCTTTCGATCTCAAGATTTTTCATCATGTGGCCAGTTGAGTCACCTTCTTCACCAACTCGGTTAGCGACAGGGACTCTGCATTTTTGGAAAGACAATTCTCCGGTCGGAGAAGAGCGCATTCCCATTTTGTGAATTTCTTTAGATACCGAAAATCCAGGAGTCCCTTTTTCTACGATAAAAGAAGTGAGATCTTTTTTACCTGGACCAGTTCGCGTGTAGAGATAAACAATATCAGAGTGCTGAGCATTTGTGATCCACATTTTGTTTCCGGTAATCTCGTACTCGTTTCCGTCTTTAACGGCTTTTGTCTGCATACCCACAGCATCTGAACCAAACTCCGGCTCAGACATTCCCATACAACCGACATGCTCGCCGGAAATAAGTTTCGGAAGATACTTTGCTTTCTGCTCTTCTGATCCGTTGTTGGTGATGTTGTTCACGCAAAGAATAGAATGGGCGAGGTAGGATAAAGTTGAGCCAGCACAAGCTTTCCCAAATTCTTCCATAACGATTGTGGCAGCTGTTGCTCCCATGCCTGATCCACCATATTCAGGATCAGCGGTGACTCCAAGAAGACCCAGATCGCCCATATGTTTAAAGGCGCTCTTATTCCAGGTTTCTTCGTTGTCGTGCTTTTCAGCAAACGGGGCAAGTTCATTTTTGGCGAAGTCGCGGCAAACTTTTTGAATTTCTTTTTCTTCTGAGGTGAAAAACCACATATTGATCGTCCTTTTCTAGGTAGCAAAGTGTAGCGGAGAAATCAGTTTTTGGGAAACTCTTCGCGTCCTATTATTTTGATACACTTCTCACTCTTTATTAAGCTAAAATTAGCCTATGAGTTATGTCGAAGATTCGCCTAATAGGAATGATCCAGTCCGGCCCGGAGAACAATGGTTTTTCTATTGGAAAACCTCGGCCTCCCTATGGGAATCTCGCATTTTACAGTTTGCCCCAACAGAAGTCGTTTTTATTCCCGTGAATTGGGGCTTTCACGCCGAAAGTGCCTCTGAATGGGATTTTGGAAGGATTCACCCAGAAAGGGACTTTAAGCGATTAACCCAACTCTTGACGCAGCATGGTCGAAAGTATTGTTTTCTCTTACCTCTCACGCCGGCACCCTTTCTACCCAATGGCGGAGTGCCTGTTTCTTCCGCCCGAACGTTAAGTATCTCGCGGGATGGGTCTCACCTTGCCGTGCTTGATCAAGAATCAAATCTAAATAAGATGTTTTCTTTTTTTGAGCCAAAAGTATTTCAATCGTTTGCTCATTTTGTGAAAAAATTTGGCGCCTTTTTGTCTGAAAATAAAATCCATTCTCAGATCTGGGGCGCTCAGTTTTATTTTCATCAGGATCGTCATAAACATTCTTTTATCGATGAGCGCTCAATTGCTTTTGAGCAAGGATTTTCAAGATACTTAAAACAAAATCATCCTGAGGGAACTGACCTCACTGACCCCAAAGCAGAATCTTTACTGAAAGAAACCTTTACTGATGAAGTCGCGAGTCTTTTTAAGACGACTGCAGAGTCATCTCTTGGCCCATACTGGGCCGGTGTTCAGAAAATTGTGACTCTCGGTGGGAGCCCAAAAGAAACTATTTTGCGATCACTTCCGAGTGGTAAGTCTCAGCTTGAATATACAAAAGACCTTTTCTATCATTTCATTCATCAGGACTGGATTTCAAGTTCCCTATTGAATGCAGCTGAAAAAAAAGAAACACTCAGCTGGATTTTAAAAGAGCATTTTGGCTCAAGAGAAATCGATCAGCGCTACAATTATCAGGCTTACTCTGGAGACCTTTCCTCAGAGTTCAGACCTTTTGGGGTGATTGATTTATTTGATAGCAAAAACCAAAAGCATTTTGATAAATTAGGACTCACATCATTTCTCAATCGTCATTTTCGCTGGCTTTATCAGAGTCATGAAGAACTTTATTTTACGCCATCATCTATTGATATCAATCAACATAAAATTAAGTTTTTCCACGGCAGGAATTTAGATCGCACAACTTTTAGTCAGATTTTAAAACTCTTCATGATGGGCCAAAGAATTCTTCTTGATACCACTGGTTTACCTGATGGTCTTGATAAAAAACTTCAGATTTTCCTCCTCGAAAATAATTTAAAAAGTCAGTCCGTGAACTTCATGACGACTACTCATATTTGCGAACTAGGAGAGGGAAGACTGATTTTATTTGAAGGGAAGCGACTTATAGAGAATCCTGCCCGAGAAAAATTCTGGGCAAATATTTTTAAATATTTTCATTTGGTTCAACCTGAAATGCAAATGGATGATGATGTTTTCAGCATGTGGAGAATACGCGCCACATCTCCGCATGAGTTGTCTTTTCTGGATGTACGAAGAGTCAATATTTACAATCCGACCAGCTACAAAAAAGTTGTTTCAATTAAAACTCACAAACATTTTGCTTTCATGAAAATGATCGATCCAACCAGGGCCTCTGCAAAATCTACTCCTGAAGGAGTGGATGTGGAACTTTTACCTAATGGAAAAATCGCTCTCGATTTTGGCCATTATGAGGAGACTTAATGTCACTTAACCTCATCTATAATTTTCAAACCTCGCAGAACTTGGACGGTGATTTCAGGCCAGCAAGTTACTGTGTTGTTTATTTTTTTTCGGACGATGGTTTTTTGGATAATGCTCTTTTAAAAGAGATGTCAAAAACTGTGCCTGATGCTGATCACGAGAGGCTTACATTTTTAAATCTTGATGATTTGAAAACGTTTGCTGTGCGTGTGTGTCAGGAAGTCTCCCAGCAAAATGTCAGACTAATTTCTATTCAGGATTATAATATTGGTCTCGATGGAGCTAAAGATCTTCAAAGTTATCAGACTATTTTTTCAAAATATGGTGAGATGGTTCAAAGTGAATCGGCTAAGAAAAAAGGTCTTTTCGGAAAAATTTTTAGTTAATTATTTGTTTCCTGCATTTCCTCCCTTCTCTGGAAAAGTGGCGGTCGGCGCTTGATTTTCGTTTTCTTGTTGCTCTTGAATATCACTGTCATTTTGACTTTGATGACTTTCACAACCCACATAAAGAAACACCACTAAAGCGCATAGGAATAGTTTCATAAACCCTCCTTGGGCAGAAAACCTGTCCTTCTATTCTCCTACTTTTCCCGGCTGATTAAACTTAGGATGTCCGTAATTTATATCCAAACACCCGAAATAATGAAGATTCTCGGGAATTGTAATATCTCCAGTCTGGTACCTTTCCCTTGCAAAACCTAGACACTTCCACTACTTATAAGCCTCATGAAACCATCATTTTTCGACCTCACTTACGACGAGCTCAAAGCTGTTCTCACTGAGAATGGATTGTCGCCGTTTGGGGCGACTCAAATGTTTGATTGGGTTTATCGAAAATGGATTCACGATCCTGCTCAGTGGTCAAATGTTTCCAATAAAGCGAAAGAGTTTTTCACCACCAATTATGATTTCTCTCTCCTTCAAGTTGTCTGGCATGGTCTTTCAAAAGATGGCACGAGAAAATTTTTAGTTAAGATGACTGATGGTCAGACAGTTGAAACAGTAGCGATTCCAGCTCGTGAGCGCCTTACACTTTGTGTTTCATCCCAGGTTGGTTGTGCTGTCGGATGTACTTTCTGTCACACAGCTACTCAAGGACTAAAACGTCACTTGAAAGCAAGTGAAGTTGTTCTTCAATACATCACGATTCAAAAATGGTTGATGGATAACGTTCACGTTGAAGAAAAACTCACTAACATCGTTTACATGGGTCAGGGCGAGCCCCTTCATAATTTTGAAAACATGAAACGCGCGACCTCTATTTTTATGAGTGAAAAAGGGTTGGGCCTTGGTCAGAGAAGAATTACTCTTTCAACTTCTGGGTTAGTTCCTGCGATTGAAAAACTTGCGGCGGATTTTCCACCAGTAAATATTGCCCTTTCTCTTCATTCAGCTCGTAATGATGTGCGTACTGAGCTCATGCCGATTAATAAAGTCTATGACCTCGAGAGATTATTTAAAGCTATTAAGCAAATTCCTCTTAAGGCTCATCGCCGGATCACATACGAATATCTTTTAATCGATGGGATGAACGATGGTATGGAAGATGTGGTTGCACTCGCAGATCTACTTAATTCAAAAGAATCAAAAATCAATCTCATTCCCTTTAATGAATTTCCTGGTTCGAAGTACAAGAGACCGTCTGAAGCAAAAATTATGTGGTTTTTAGATCAAATGATTAAGAGAGGTTTTACTTGTACCGTCCGTACAACTAAAGGGAGTGATATCCTCGCAGCATGCGGACAGTTAAAATCCGAATTTGATAAACTCAACCTCTGGGAAAAAGATCGTCCGCTTCTTATTCCGAGTATTGCCAGTAGCGTACTTCAGAATCAGACTCGCTAGGTAATTCAACCGCGCCGTCACCATCACCGTGTTTATTTTTTTTGATTTTTGATCCAGCCACTGATCGCTGAGCTTCTTGTTCTGGTGCAGCTTTTTCAACTTTATAGATTTCCGCTTCGGCCATGCTCTCTTTAGCGACAACATCATGGTGAGGTTGTTTGGCATAAGAGAAACTCACCCAAGTCAAAAGTCCTAATAAAACAAAGTTCTTAACCATAAACCTTTCCTTGTCGTAGGCCCTCAATGGAGGGTCTTTCCTAACACTCTTCGGTTACCCTCTAAAAAACTAAACTTTTTGAACAATCAATGGCTTAGATTGGGTAAAAAAGAATGATTTAGTGCAATGTAAGGTTTTTTAGGATGACATTAAAGGCATATATTAGGAGAGTTTAACTCAAGTATTAGTCTCTTTGATACAAGCGAGGTCCAGATGAAACACTGGTCACTAATTATCCTAAGCTCTCTCATGACCAGCACTGCGTTTGGTAATGTGACTGCTTATTTCAATCACAATCAAAAAGCTAACTACACTGATCCTTATCGTAACATTTCGCGTTCTGGGGATAACCTCGAAGGTGTTCTTTTAAAAGAGATCGAACTCGCTAAAAAAACCATTTATATCGCAGTTCAAGAACTTCGCCTTCCACTCATCTCGCAAGCTTTGATTGAAAAGAAAAAAGCAGGAGTTGATGTTCGGGTTGTGCTTGAAAACAATTATAACTTCACTGTTTTAACTCAAAGAGAGCCATCAACAGATAATGAGCACGAAGCCTCTAGGGTGACGGAACTGAGGGCCTTTGTTGATTTAAATAAAAACGGAAAAATCGAAAAATCAGAACTCGAAAGTCGCGATGCCATTTACATGCTGCAAAATGCTGGGATTCCCGTTATCGATGATAGTTTTGATAACTCTCGCGGTTCTGGACTCATGCACCATAAGTTCATGGTCGTTGACGGTAAAACAACCGTAGTGAGTACTGCGAATTTTACGATGAGCTGTATTCACGGTGATCTACTCTCTGCTGGTTCTCGAGGAAACCTGAACTCGATGCTTTTAGTTCAAGCTCCGAACTTTGCAAAAATTTTTACAGATGAGTTTTCTCAGTTGTGGGGAAATGGAAAACGCGGAAATTTTGGTCATAACAAAACTTACCGTGGTCCAATTTCTACAACAGTAAAAGGTACAAAACTTACGGTTCAATTTTCACCAACATCTCAGCGTTATAACTGGGAAGAATCGGTGAACGGTCTGATCGCGTTTCACGCTGCTAAAGCAACTCAATCTATCAAAGCTCTTCTTTTTGTTTTTTCTGACCAAAAACTTGCTGACGTGATGGAAAAAAGACAGGCGGCTGGTGCACAGATTGGTGTATTCATTGAGCCCAAATTTGCTTTCCGTGATTATTCAGAATTACTGGATATGATGGGTCTTGAAATGTATAACCAAAAGTGTGGCTACGAAGTTTTCAATAATCCTTGGGGTACCTCAGCGAAGGAAGTGGGGATGGCAAGAGTTGCGACTGGGGATGTTCTTCATCACAAATTTGCTGTCATCGATAGAAAGACCGTAATCGTAGGATCTCAAAACTGGTCAGACGCTGCTAACTTTATCAATGATGAAACTCTTATCGTCATTCAGGACGCGGGAGTTTCTGAGCAATTTACGCAAGAATATGACCGTGTCAAACGAAGTGCTTCTCTTGGAGCACCCTCATGGCTTAAAGAGTCTATCAAAAAACAGGAAACCCTCTGCTCTGATAAGGGTATCTACTAGGTTTCTTTTCCAATTTCCTTAAATTCTTGTACACTTAAAGCTCGGAAACTTATGGAAGGAGTTCTCTTTGAGCCGCGAACGATCAAAAGGGATTGTCGGGATTTTTATCCTCGTCACAGTCCTGTTTTTTATTTTTATTGTTTTTGCTTTTTACACTGTCTCATCTCTTAAGGATGCTGATGGCATGGGCAAAAGTCTGATGGATAAATCCAAGAATTCGCAGATTGCTGTTATCAGCATAGAAAACGAAATCATGGAATCCAGAAAGATTGTTGAAATGCTGATTGCTGCCGAAGAAGAGAAAGATATCAAAGCGATCATTCTTCGTATCGATTCTCCCGGAGGAGCTGTCGCTCCAACTCAGGAAATCTATGAAGAAGTCAGACGTATCGATAAGAAAAAACCCATCTATGCGTCTTTTGGAACTGTGGCCGCTTCTGGTGGGTATTACATCGGTGCTGCTTGCAGAAAAATCTGGGCAAATGCTGGAACTTTGACTGGCTCCATCGGTGTGATCATGCAGATGGCGGATCTCTCTGAACTTTTCAAATGGGCGAAGTACAAGCCAGAAACGATTAAGGCCGGACGCTACAAAGATATCGGAAGTCCTAACAGACCAATGACAGATGAAGAGCGCATGTACTTAACAGATCTTCTTGCTGGCACTCATAAACAATTCATGGATGATATTTCGGCGGTCAGAAAAGATCGTTTGAAAAAAGATATCACTGAACTCGCTCAAGGTCAGATCTTCCACGGCTCTGAAGCAAAAGAGCTCGGGCTTGTGGATGAAGTGGGAAGTTTATGGCAAGCAGGGCGTGCTATTCACAAAGAGCTAAAGCTTAAAGGTGAATTCAGTCTTCGCTACATTAAGCCTACTAAGAAGAAATTTTCAGTGACTGATTTACTTGAAGAAACGGAAGACACACTTTCATTTTTGAGAAGCAAAGTGGATACGAAGACTGCCCCGGCTTATAAATTTGAGATGTAAGGACAACTGTGGACTATAGTTTTCTAATCGTCTGGGGAAAAGATAATGTTCTGACCATCGTGGCGGTTGTGATCACTTTGGTCCTCATTTATCACTACGTCATCGAACGTGATAAAGGTGTGAAGCTTTCAAAGAAGTACCGTAACAGTATCTTCGAAGCACAGTCACGCATTTTCCTAAATGCCACTCAGTATTTGATCGAAGGGAATAAAGATCTTGCGATCAAAGAATTCTTAAATGCCGTCGATCTTAATCGAGAAACAATCGACACTTATTTTGCTCTAGGCGGACTCTTTCGCAGTAACGGTGAGATTGAAAAAGCTATTTCTATTCACCGCTCACTCATTGCCCGTGAAAGTATTTCTGAATCAACAAGACTTCAGGCCTTAAAAGAACTTGCTTTGGATTTTGATAAGGGCGGCTTCATTGATAAAGCGATTGAAACTTATAAAGACGTTTTAAAAATCAATCGTGACCAGCAAGATGTGATTCATTCACTCTGTCGTATTTATGAAGATATTGAAGACTGGGATCAAGCGTACAATTACCGCATCATGCTTTCAAAAGTCGGTCAGGAAAATCAATCTGAAACGATTTCTCATATTCTTGTTCAAAAAGCGAAAGCGCTTTTTGAAAAAGGTCAGTTCAAGGCGTGTGCTGAAGAACTAGAGGATGCTTTTCGATTTGCACCTTCAGTCTCTGCCAAAATTCTTCGCTTAAGATTGTTCTTGGTTCTCGGAAAAATGGAAGATGCAAATGGCGTTTTGCTTGAGCTTTTAAAAGAGCATCCCATGTATGCAACTTTTATTTTCGTATCGCTAGAGCAATTTAACCCCAAGCTTCCGCAGATCAACGAATACAAAGAAAGACTAAATCAGCTTAAAAGTTATTTCTTAGCACTCAATGACATCGATCTTATGACTGCTCCGTCGGTCGTTCTTTCTAAAATTCGTTTACTCAAAGATCTTCAAAAAACAGGTGATGCATTCACACTTCTTGATGAGTGGATGAAAAATCATGGTCATTCAGATGTTTTAAGAGTCGAGTACATCAAGATCCTGATCGAAGTCGGAAAAAATGACGAGGCCCTTGTTCATACAAAATCATTACTTAATAATCTTCATAGTTCCCTCACAAGACACTATTGCTCTCAGTGCGGTTACAACTCGGATGAAATTTTCTGGCGCTGTCCTCAGTGTCACAGCTGGGAAACCATCCAATTCAGATGGAAGGTTTAAAGATGTGGTGGCTTCTCCTTTTACCTACGTTGGTTTTTGCTGAAACAGCTCCTACGGATGAAAAAGTTGTCGGCGTTTTTTATTTTAAACCGATGTTCGGTCACGTTCACCAGTCATCTGTCAGAACGTCTGCTAGCTTAACAACTATACAATGTTCTCATCCACTTAAAGTGATTGAGTCTTCAAAAGTTTCTGCATCGCCTGAGTGGGCGTATGTGCAGGTTGCTGATTATCGTGGATTTGTTTTGCGCGATTTTTTATCAGAAAAAAGGCCTGACTGTTTTCAGGGAAAGTATCCAAAGTTTTTTGATGCTTTCAACCTAGATCTCTCTGAGCTTTATTATTGGGGTAGATTAAATGACCATTACATACAAGGCGAAACTCGCGTTAAGTAGTTTCCTCCTTACGTTTTCTTTGATGGCCCAAACTGAGAAACTCCAAGATGAGAAGGAGCTTGAAGTCGTGGACTTCAAGAGCATCAAAAAGGTTCTTCAGCAGGATGGATTGTCTGAAGAGGCCCGTAATAAGCAAAAACAAGTTAAAATTCTAAAAAAAGAGCAGGGTAAGATTGAAACCGGCCGCTACCTCTATCCAACTGAATCCGAATTGTGGGGATTTGTATCTGAGTATTGGTTAATAAAAAATGCTCAGCTTTTAAACTGGGATTTTGAAAAGCCTGATTATGGTCTCGATAAAAGTTTCAGCACAACACTTGAGAACTTAGGCTTTTATCAGAAAAAATATAAAATCCTTTTAGTAAATACTCCTTCGATGGTCAGAGCTGGAATCCCTGGTGATAATGAAATGATTCTTCTGTTATCAGTACCATTTATACGCTCGCTTGATTTATCTAAGCTCGAAATTTCTCTATTGTTGTTTGAGGATTTTGTAAGACTTGATCTTGGTTATTTTAAAAAGAGTGTTACGACAGAGAAGATGGCAACTCTTGGCGGTTCAAATTTTAAGGGACAGAAACCTGATATGGTACTCGTAGAAGAACTTCTCAAAAATTACGATAATCAATTGAATAAAAAAGGTTATACCTTTCAGCAACAGTTTGAAGTCACGAAAAAAATGGATGCTTACTTAAAATCAAGTCCTGAGCTATGGAATGCTTATTTTAGGTTACTTGGGAAAATTGATCGTTTTATAAAAGTAAATGTTCAATACAAATATTACATCCGTCTTTATCCTTCT
This sequence comes from Bacteriovoracaceae bacterium, assembly GCA_040399915.1. Lineage (GTDB taxonomy): Bacteria > Bdellovibrionota > Bacteriovoracia > Bacteriovoracales > Bacteriovoracaceae > Peredibacter. The sequence continues at coordinate 309,513 of JBBARE010000001.1, read as the reverse complement.
CCAGAAATGCAGGTTAAGTGGCTCAGTCCTGAAGAGAAAGTGCTCTGATGCTTGATGGAAATCTCGTAAAGAACATTAAGTACTATGGATCTTATCAGCTGCTTTATGTTGTGATTTTTATCCTTCTTAGTTCAATTGGTGCTTTCTTCCACTTTCTTCTCAATCATGAAATCAGTATCGTTGAATCATGGCTTCACAATAACCATTGGGAAATCCTGATCATTGCAAAACTTCTTTCGCTTTTTCTTATGAATCGCTGGTTTCGAGTGAAGCTTTATCAGTTGAAATCCATTAGCGAATTAGTGCGTGAATTTGTACGCTGGCCTGAGCCGAAAGCAATCGTCATCGCTTTTTTTATGGTGGTGAGTTACTTGTCTCTAAGTGGAACGGTTTATACTGGGCAGAATCTTGGGTATTGGTATTACCATATTGTTTCTTTTCTTGGGCTCTTTCTTTATTTTGGTATTGAATTCATCGTGATCGCTTATCTTGATGATGTGTTAAATGAAAAAGACCAGCCGTCTTTGTTGTGGCTCAGTTTTTTTTATACAGCTTTTTTCACCATTGCTTTCAGATTATGTGTGCCCGACTACTACGGATTGCTTCCTTATGTGGTGCTTTGCTTTTCATCCCTCATGTATTTGAGCGGTAAATCATTTAAGAGCTGGAGTAATGTAGTTTGTTTTCTGGTAGTCTTCGTCGCCCCTATGGGATCTCTGTTTGGATTGGACCCTGTATGGGGAGATGACTTTTCACCTTTCAGAGTGAAGACCAAGCTCAGTCTTGCTTTCCTAGCCGTTATTTGGATGGTATCTTTTTGCTATTACAAATACCGTGATCAAATCATTCTTGGAGCACGCAAGCTCTTACGTTGAGGAAAAAATCTATGCAAGGATTAAACATTTGGCAAATTCTCTGGGAATCAGGCCTTGTCGTTAAATTTGTTCTTATTCTACTGATCCTGTCATCAGTCCTTTCATGGACAATCATATGGCAAAAATATAAAGAATTAAAAGCTGTCACTGACGCTAACGAAAAATTTAATGAGTTCTTCAAAAAAAGTAACTCAATCACAGACATTAACCGCGAAGCGAATGAAAACCATGATTCAACGATGAGTTTGATGTTTCGCCGCGGGTTTGATGAACTCAATAAAGTTTCTGAAAAAATATCCTCAGCAGGTAAGGGTAGTATTGCTCAGCATTTTTCTGCTCACGGATTTCAATCCTTAGAGCGCGCTTTGAAGGCTGGCTACAACACAGCAAATGAAAAAATGGATCTTCGTGTATCACTTCTTGCGACGATTGGATCAATCACGCCCTTCATTGGTTTATTCGGTACTGTTTGGGGAATCATCAACGCTTTCGCAGGTCTTTCTCAAGGTGGAGGAAGCATTGAAGCTGTTGCTCCCGGTATCGCGGAAGCTCTTGTAGCGACGGCAGTAGGTCTTGCTGCTGCTATCCCGGCAGTTGTGTTCTTCAACTTATTTAACAATCAAATTACTCGTATCAATTCTCAGATGGAATCTTTCTCACAGGATTTTTTAAATCTTATTGAGCGCTCTATTCTTATTAAGAAGGATTAATTAAATGGGTATGAATATGGGCTCTGGCAAGAAGGGGCCGGTTTCAGACATTAACGTTACTCCGCTTGTAGACGTGATGCTGGTGCTTTTAGTTATCTTTATGGTGACAGCACCCATGCTTTTCAGCGGCATTAATCTCAAACTTCCTAAAACACAGAAAGTGAATAACGTGGGACTTCGCCCAGAGCTTGTGATTCTTTCCATCACTGAGAGTGAACAGTTTTATCTTGGGAAAAATCTCATTACTCAGAAAGATCTTGTTCCATCGATCATGAAGCAATTTAAGACTAGTAATACAGACACTATTTATCTTCGCGCTGATTATAACCTTCGTTACGAAAAAGTCGCTAAACTGATGGCGGTACTTAAGCGGGCGGGAATCAGTAATATCGCCCTCGTCACAGAAGTGGAGAAAGGTAAGTAGTGGCAACAAAGTCATTTGACCGCGACTTTAATAAGAACTTTATTTACTCCCTAGGTGTTCACGGACTGCTCGTTCTCTTGAGCTTTGCCGGAGGCGAACTCATTTCAAAAGTTTTTCACAATAATGATATTGAAATCATCCGTTCATCTGTGAGAGTTGATGTCGTTGGAATGCCAAAGTTCACGGCGCAGGAACTTAAAAAAATGCAGGCAGAGCCCGTCATTCAAAATGAGCCTGAAGTCGCTAAAGGTGTGAAAGAAGAAACTAAGACTGAAACTGAAGACGTCATTAAAAAAGATGATCTCGTTATTCAGGAAGAAGGAAAGAAGAGAGAATCTTTCCTCAACATCTTAAATGATTACTCCAGTAAAAAAGTGACAGCAAAAGTTGAGAAGAAGGGCAAAGTCGCTGGTGAGGGAAATAAAAATCTTGATTCTCTTATCATCGAGGGGAACAGGCTTTCCAAAGGCTCTGCCTTGGTTGGAGATTATACAGATGAGCAGAATTCTGCTTTTTCTGCCTATGTTCAAAATATGCCAGGCTTTATTCGTCCCAATTGGAAATTACCGCAATGGTTACTTGAGAAACAGCTTCGTTGTCGTATCAGAATATTTCTTTCTCCAGCAGGAAAGATTTTAAAACTCGAAATGCAGGAATCATCAGGTGAGCCTGAATTTGATTCAAGAGCTCAGAGTGCTATCAGAGCAGCCAACTTTCCACAGCCAACCGCAGAAGTTGGAGCTCGCTTAACTAATTCAGGAATCATTTTAGGATTTCCATTATAAGGAATTATATGAAACTCATTCTTTCAATCATCCTCCTCCTTTTCCAATTCTCGGTCTTGGCCCAAGATGCGGTGATTGCTGTTGGTCAGGCAGAGCAAGATAAGGATAAATTGGTGATTGATGATCCTGAGTTAAATAACCTAACTGGTGATCAGAAGCGCTTAGCTGCAGAGTTAACGGAAATTGTTCGTAACGATTTTGTTTTCTATAAGCATAAATTCAATACCGTTGAATATTCTGATAAAGCGAAGATGAGTTTCACTTCCCCAGATGTTGAGAAGTGGAATGCTGGTGGTGTAACTTTCTTCATCGCGGGCAGAATGGATAACTCTGCTGGTGCCAGCATCGTGGCCAATTACAAAGTCTGGTCTGTGCTTGGGAAAAAAGAAATTTTCTCGATGAACTTCAAAGTATCAAAAGACTCACTTCGCTCCACGGCACACCAGATTGCAGATGCTCTTTATAAATCGATCACTGGAAAGTCTTCTGTCTTCAATGCAAAGATCTTTTTTGTCTCTGACAGAACAAGTGGTAAAGAAATTGATAAAGAACTTTACATTATGGACTTCGATGGTCGACGTGTGGATAAGCTCACTAATTACAATGCAATGGTCATTTCGCCTTCAATCTCTCCGGATAATTCAAACATCATGTTCTCACTGATTGCTGCCAAGAAAGAGATGTCGCGCAATAAAGTCAGAATGATTAAAACAGTTGATCTGAAAGTGCTTGATCTTCGCACCAAGCAGCTCTCAACTGTTTCGTCCCGTCCCGGAATTAACTCTGGTGCTGTCTATGGTGCGAGCGGTGAGAATATTTACCTAACTCTTTCATTCAGTGGTAATGCGGATATCTATGAGATCAACGTGTCTTCAGGCAAGATGAGAAAAATCACTTCTCATTATGGCGATGATGTCGATCCATCCCTAACAAAAGACGGAAAACTTCTTACATTTCTTTCCAATCGTCCGGGGCGCGCGCATATTTATACGATGGATCCGGCCGATACTGAGAAAGGTGTGAAGAGAATTTCGTTTGTAGGTCAGTTCAACGCGACTCCGCGTTTTTCACCAGACGGGAGAGAGATCTCTTTTACTTCATGGGTGGATAATGGATTCGATCTTTACCGTATTGGCTCTGATGGAAACAATCTCGTAAGACTTACAAAGAACTTTGGCTCAAATGAGGAGCCTTCGTATTCACCAGACGGCGAATTCATTATCTTTACGTCGAAAAGGGTTATTAACCGCAAGAAGGCCGTCCAGGATATCTACATCATGAACAGAGAGGGTGAGATTTTAGGCCAATTAACCTCTGATTTTGGTCGCTGCTTCTCTCCACAGTGGACTAACTAGTAGTTTTTACAAGAAAAATTGAAGATTCTTTGTACACCGCATTAAAATAGTCTTGTAAATATTTCAGGCACCCTGTATTATCTCCCCAGTAACGCACTGTGTAATTTTTAATCAAAATGCAAATTAAAGTGTAAAGGGGATCATCATGAAAACAGCTTCTAACCAAAACGAACTAGCTACTCTTTCTACAGTTCTACTCTCGAGCCTAGATGAAGTAGTCTTTTTCTCGAAGCTTTCTGGTTTCGTTCAAGCTGTCATGGGCGAACATAAGGTGTTGGGTTTTGAGGTTCTTTCAGACGGTTGTACTCGTTTGATCGCTGAAAACGGCCACGCGCTTAACACTGTTAAAATTTTAAACAAAGGTCAGGGTCTTTCAGGATATGTAGCTCGCATGAAAAGAGCTTACTACTCTAACTCAGTTAAACGCGATCCTATCGCTTCTACCGGTCACCGGGACGACGCCATCGAAGCTGAGCTTTGTATGCCGATCATGGTTGAAGGTTCTGTTATTGGTACTATCAACGTTCAGTCTCTTTCTAAAGAGCGCAATTTTGGTGAAGCTGACATGGCGATCATCAACGACATTCTTTCTCAATTAGCATCTCCGATTCGTAATATGCACCTCTACTTAATGGCGAAAAACCTTAACCGCGAGCTTATTTCTAAAATCGAAGCTAAAGAGAAAGAGCTTTCAAACCGCGTTGATATCCAAATCACAAAAGGTTTCGAAGATAATTCTCAGATGATTGGTCTTTCAAAAAACTTCCTTGAAATCGTTCACACAGCTAAGAAAATTGCTGCTCAGGATTTCCCGGTTCTTTTAGAAGGTCACCATGGAGTTGGTAAGAAAATTCTTGCTAAGAAAATCCACTCTTGGTCAGGTCGCAAAGGTTCAGTCGTTGTAGCATCTTGCTCGGCAATGAATGAAGTTCAACTTGATCGCGAAATCTTCGGCTCTAAAGGCCTAATGGTTCAGGCGAACGGTGGAACACTTATTATCGACGATATCTGTAAAACAACTGCTCATATCCAGACAAAACTCTTAAGAGCTTTAGTTGCTGGTGAAATGATCACTGTTGATACTGAAGAAAAAGTAGCTCTAAACGTACGCCTTATCGCAACTTCAAAAGTTTCGATTAAAGATATGGTTGAAGCTGGTAACTTTAAAGAAGATCTTTTCTACAGACTAAACACTGTTGCGCTTAAGATTCCTTCTCTCAAAGAGCGTCACGAAGATATTAAAGTGTTGGCAGAGTTTTTCCTTAACCAGGGCAAGACTGAGAAAAAAGTTTTAACATCTGGAGCGATCGAGAAGTTAACTTCATACTTCTGGCCAGGAAATGCACACGAACTTAAAAACATTATGGAACGCACATTTATCCTGACTGATGGTCAGTATATCGAAGCTTCTCACCTTCCTGAATTTGCTGTAGAAGTGAAAGTTGAGAAAGTTGAAGCTCCAGTTAAATATGTTGAGTTCACTCTGTTTGACCTTGAGAAAAAGCACATTATTGACACTCTTGATCATTTGGGTGGAAATAAGACTCGCGCTGCTAAAGCTCTTGGAATCACAGTGAAGACTCTTTATAACAAGCTTCACAGCTACGGTATGATCGAAGCACGTGAACAATAGAATTGAAGAGTTAAACGTAAAATTGTAAAATACGAGAACTAGGAGCAACTATATGTCTAAACAACCAGTGTTACTTGATGAAAAAGCAGGAGCAACAGCACCAGCAGAAGTAATGACTATTAAGAACTTCCGTCAGAACGGAGATATTGAAAACTTTTATCGCTACATCCATGACAACGGTCTTCGTCGCGAAGCTTTCATGTTGATGGAATACGCGATCGGAAAAGTGGCCAAGGCCCGCAAAGGTAAGCGTCAGGCAAAAACTCTTCAGTAACAAAAAAATTTAAAATCACTAAAAGGTCTCCAAGATGGGGGCCTTTTTATTTTCCCGAGATCACATGGAAGTTTCCGCTAAAACAAAAATCATCTTTGACCCCCTCTATGGCTTTATTCACTTAACGAACCTTGAATGGGAAATCATTCATACCCCGTTTTATCAGCGTCTTCGTTGGATCAAGCAACTAGGTTTTACTTTCTATACGTTCCCTGGTGCGGAACATTCTCGTTACGGTCACTCAATCGGAGTGATGTACAACGCTCATAAAATTCTTCAGCGTCTTGGAAAGGGCGTACCGGAAACTGATCTCTTCGATGACAATATTCAATCACCCGCTAAGGCCTATCATCAAAGTATACGTCTTGCGGCCTTGCTCCACGATCTTGGGACTTTCATGTTCTCTCACACCACAGAAATGGCCTACATCCGTTACGGTGAAACGACTCATGAAAAAAACGGCAAAGGTCATCCTGATGATCACGAGCATCTTGGTTCCTACATTATTAAAAATACCGATTACCCACGTGGTATCACTTATATTTTAAAACAGTACCGTCTTGATCCACAGAAGATCTCAAACCTCGTTAAAGGAATTGATCCCTCTGTTATCGCCAACCAGATTCTTCACTCTGAAGTCGATTGCGACAGAATGGATTATCTCCTTCGAGATGCTCATTACTCTGGGATTAAATATGGAACTTACGACCGCGATTATCTTCTTCACCATTTCCGAGTGGCAAACGTTAACGGCCATGACGTTTTAACCATCAATCACAATGCTCTTCACGCCGTGGAAGACTTTTTGATGGCACGCTTTGCCTGGTACTCACAAGTTGTGAGATCAGCGCGCGGTGCTCGTTTTGATGCGATTGCTGAAGAGATTACATTTTATATGCTGGAGAAGGGGAAGATCTTCTCTTACTCACAGCTCATGGACATGATCGCAAATGATCCTGATAAGTTTTACACTTTTAACGATCAGTATTTTATGACCCAAGTTCATCTTCACTACACTAATGGTGATTTCGATAAGAACCCGCGTATCAAAGATCTTGCTTACAGCTTATTGTTTGGTAAAGCTCCACGCACCGTGAAGTGTGAAGAGTTCAAACAGCGCATTCTCTCTCAGGATGAAGATCACGTGTATGAAAAGATCGTGAAGCAAGCGGAAGATAAAATCAAAGAGATCAAGGCGATCATTAAAAAGAAAGGTACGGAGAAGGATTGGATCGTAGAAGATCTTCCGAAGAAAAATATTATCTTCGTGAAGTCGCGTAAGAAGCTCGTGAAGTCAAAGACGGGTGAGAACTTGTTACTTGAACGTGATCCAGTAAAAATTTTGATGGAGAACGGCGAAGTAAAACTCTTGGGTGACGTAGAGAATTCCATCATCGCGGATCTTCAAACGAAGTTTAATTTTGTGCCGAATGTTTACTGTTCTGATTCAACGTATGAACTGCTCAAGGCGGAGGGGATTATTGAGTAAGCAGACTGGTTTTGTCGGATTAAACTCTCTGCCCCGACATTCTTTACTTTCTTGGTTTGTTCTTGGTACAATGTTTGCATAATGTTAAATGGGCACCATGATGGCGCTCGCAAGTATAGGCAGGTTTCACGGATGTTAACCGGTCGTCTTCCTCAACAAGGTCGGACCTCGCAAGGTTCAACTAATCAAAATTATTTGTTTCACCTCGATAATTGTTCGGTGGAGTACGGGTCTATTAAGGCCTTGAAGTCCGTTCAGTTAACGATTTATCCTGGCGAAATTTTGTTCGTCACTGGCCCTTCTGGTGCCGGAAAGACCTCACTTCTTAGTGTCCTTGGAGGTCATTTAGCACCGACCGGTGGTAAAGCAATTCTTCCTCAAGAAAGAAATTCAAAACATTTTGTCAGTACTGTTTTTCAGGACCTTCGTCTTCTTCAGAAAAAGTCTTGTGAAGAAAATTTGTGGCTCGCTTATGATTCATCAATCTATAATTCGAAAAATGAATTTCATCGCGAGATGGAAGATCTCGCTAGGCTGCTTGGGATTCAAGATACGTTGAATCGTAAAATCGAGGATTGTAACGGTGGGATGAAGCAGAAAGTGGCGATGATTCGTGCTCTGCTTTGTAAGCCGACAGCGATTCTAGCAGATGAGCCTACGGCTTCACTTGATAAAGAAAATTCTTACCGCTTGTTTGAAGTTTTAAATCATTTCAATCATAAAAAAGGTCTCACTCTTGTTTGGGCAACTCACAACAAGGAATTGATTAAACAATTCCCTGGAAAAATTGCGCATCTTGATGCTGGCCGCTTAGTTTATTCGGGACACGCATGTTTTATCTAAAAGAATTTTGCAAATCGATTGGAGAGTCTCCTATCCGCGGGATGAGCTTTTTATTTTTTTCATGCCTCTTTGCTTTGAGCCTGACTCATCGTCCATGGATCACGAAAACGATTGAAAAAGTGACACCTGAAAAAATGGTTAATCCCTATTTCGTCGCCGTGGTTGATGGATCTGTTGATGCTCTTCGAATTAGAAATGTTCTTTCTGAGCTTCCTGGAGTTATCGCTATCGATGATAAAGAAAGTGATCGATCGCGCTCTAAATTAAATGCCCTTGTTGGTCAGCTTGGTGCTGATTACACATTGAATGCTGATCTCATGAATTTTAAATCTCTTCGCATCGTCATGAGTCCATCTCTATCAATGGAGAGTCTGGATTTTGTTCGTAGCCAGGTTGTCAAAATGGGCGGCGCTGATCATGTGACAGCGACAGAAATTAAATACCCTGAAGTTACTTCTGTGATGAAGGCACATCCTTTCTATAGTTTTTTGGCGAAAGCTGGGGACTGGGGAGTGGTTGCCATATTAGGGATCTTTTGGATTATTTCATACTGGCTTTGTTATGATGTATTTCGTTCGCGTTCATATATCATTGAGAAGTTCCAGCGTAAGAAATTGGTTGCGGCAAAAAGTATTGCAACTGGTCTCGCTATCGTTCTAGTGATGTTTACATCTCTCGGGATCTGGAATGGAACATTGAAGTTCTTTGATCTCGTTATTCTCTTGATGGTGTTTTCGGTTTTCTGGACGTTCTCAATGCAAGACTGGAGATGGAAACCTACTCTATGAGATTAAGTTTCTTCCTTTCGCTATTCATTTCTTTTGGTGCCGTTGCCGCGATTAAACGCCCCGGTGATGAGCTTGCCCGCTACCGCACAGAAGTGATGGAGATGGGAGCAAGACTCTCAACTCTTGAAAAAGAAATCGGTTCAAAGAATAATCTTTATTTATCCAGCATTGAGCAGATCAACCAATTTGAAGCTGACGTTAAGCTCTACCGCGATGAACTTGATACAAAACAAGTTGAAGTGAAAGCGGCGCAATTAGAAAACAAGCGTATCCTCCAAAATTATCTACTGGAATCAGAAAACGATACGACTGAGCCATGGCAGAGAAAAGTTCATTTAGAGCTTTTAAAACAGGCCCAGAATAAACTCAGACTCAAAGAAACTGAACTTGTGACCTTTCAGACTAAAGTGGCAGAGTTTGATGAGAAACTAACCGGACTTCGTCACAATGAAGAAGAGCTTGGTCAGGTGATTAAAGAACTTGAAGCTCGAAAAAAGACGGCGATGGAATCGTATCTTTCTCGGGTTGAATCTAAGAAAAAAATCGAATCAAAAGTTCAGGTTAAAAAACTTGAAAAGCGCATAGCGATTGTTAAAAAAGAAATGTCGAATGCTCCCATCGTTGTGACAAAGCCAGATCGTTATTTTGGTCGGCCAGTGGATGATTTTTTAAGTTATACAGCAAGTCCCAAAGGGGTGACGTTTAAGTACCGGGCGACTCAAGCCGTGAAGGCAGTGGGTGAAGGTAAGATTGTTTTCGCTGGTGATCTTGCTTCTTATGGTCAGGTAGTACTTATTGATCACGGAAACGATTTACGCACAGTTCTCCTTGGTAAAATGAATATTAAAGTTAAGAAGAATGACACTGTCCGTGATGGAGACGTACTCGCTTACACTCTCAATGACTCGAAAGAAGCGCAAAATCTCTACTTCGAAGTTCGTAAGAAAAACACCGCTCAAAACACTATTTTGTGGTTAGACCCGAATGGAGTGAGTAAAATCTAAGACGATCATAACGTCTTAGGAGTACTCATGTCTCGTCTTGCAATACTTGCATTAACCCTTACTTTTTTATCTTCTCCGGTTTTTGCTCGTGAAGAAAAATTAATTGCACCAAAAATTTCTGAGAATCGTTCACGCTTTGAACAGCTCGAGCTTTTTAATAAAGTTCTTCATTTAATTGAAACTCAGTACTACCGACCGGTGAATACAGAGAAATTAATTGAAGGTGCACTTAAAGGAATGATGGAAACTCTTGATCCGCATTCGGCATTTTTGAACAAAGACTTTTTTGAGAAAATGCAAAACGATACGGCAGGTGAATTCGGTGGTCTAGGACTTGAAGTGACTCAGAAAGAAGGAGTGATTTATATCATTACTCCCATCGATGACACTCCGGCGTTCCGAGCAGGAATTAAACCGAAAGATAAACTCGTTGAAATTAATCATGAGCCAATTGTTGGAATGAGCTTAGAAGATGCTATTGAAAAGATGCGTGGAAAAATTGGTGAAAAAATTCACTTGGGAATTCTCCGTGACGGTCTTGATGGACTAAAGCATTTTACTCTTAAGCGTGAAATTATTAAAGTTAAGCCGGTAAAATCAGAACTCATCCAAGATAAATATGCTTATATTCGTTTAACTCAGTTCCAGAAGCGTTCTGCTGAATCTATTGAAGAGGCATTGAAGGCGATGAAGTTAAAAGCGAAAAGCGGACAATTTTCAGGAATCATTCTCGATCTTCGTTCAAATCCAGGAGGGCTTTTGGATCAAGCCGTTGATGTCTCATCACTTTTCTTGAAAGAAGGAATTGTTGTAACAACTGAATCTCGTGATCCAGCTAATAAAGATATTCGTTATGTAAAAAAATCAGGTTTCAAAGATCTTAAGACTCCGATGGTCGTTTTAGTAAACGGTGCTTCTGCTTCTGCCTCCGAAATTGTTGCCGGTGCACTTCAGGATTATGAAAGAGCTGTGATAATGGGGTCAGCTTCTTTTGGTAAAGGATCGGTTCAGACAGTTGCTCAGCTCGATAAGCAAACTGGTGTGAAGCTCACAATTGCTCAATACATGACTCCGAAGAATAGAAAAATTCAGGCGATCGGAATTGCTCCAGATGTAGCGATTGAAGAAATGAACCAGAGTGATTTTGAAAAAGGTTTGAAAGATGACCGCTATATCAGAGAGAAGGATCTAAAAGGTCACTTAACCGCAACGATTGAGACTCCTGAAGAAAAAGTGACTCGTGAAATTTCAGAACGAAAAGAGCGAGCACAACGTATAAAAGATATGGAAGAGAGACGTAATGCTGCAAAAAATAAAGATGTCAAAAGCGAAAAAGACGATGAGATCTTTAAAACGTATAAGCCTTCAGAAGACTATCAAGTCTTACAAGCAGTGAGATATCTACAAGGATTCAAAGTTTTTGAATCTTCTAATAAGACCACGCGCTAATCATGATGGGTTTAGATGCGGCAAGTGTCTCTGACCTTGTCTCCTCCATTAAAGATGTCTTAGAAGAACAATTCCAGGAAGTGATGGTCCAGGGAGAAGTCACAAATCTTTCTCCCTCAGGGGCAGGCCACTGGTACTTCACTTTATCTGATGAGAATGCCAGTTTATCGTGCGCTCTTTTTAAAGGGGACGCGATGAGAAATCCTCTGATCAGAAATTTAAAAGACGGCGATAAAATTGTGGTCGTGGGTCCTATTAGCGTTTATTCAAAACGTGGATCCTTTCAGTTACTCGCTAAAAGAATTTTTCCTGCTGGTGAAGGACAGCTCAAACTTCAATTTGAAAGATTAAAAGCTCGCCTTTCTCAGGAAGGGCTTTTTGATATAGAAAAGAAGAAAGCTATTCCTCTTTTTCCCAAACGTGTTGCTGTCATTACCGCTGAACACGGAGCTGCACTTCAGGACTTTTTAAACGTTATGAAAAGACGTTCTTTGTGGCTTGATATCTTAATTGTGCCGGCTGCTGTTCAGGGGGACGCTGCTCCTAAATCCCTTTGGAATGCGCTAAAAAAAGCGCAGGCGATTAAGGATATTGATGTGATTGTCCTTACCCGTGGGGGAGGAAGTCTTGAAGACCTATGGGCCTTCAATGATGAGAATCTTGTTCGAGCGATTTATGATTGTCCTATTCCTGTGATTTCCGCCGTAGGACACCAGGTGGACTTTTCTTTATGCGATTACGTTGCTGATCTTCGTTCTGAAACTCCGACTGCAGCGGCAGAAACTTTGTCTCAACCTCAAACTGAACTTAAGTCCCGCATGATTTATTGTCAGTCTCATATGAAGTCAGATTTATTTAAGCTTTATCAACACGTGCAACTCATGACTCAAAAGTTTCACCCACGTGAACTTTTAAATCTCATGAAACAAAAAATTTATGACGGTGAAAAGCGTCTCGCTGCTATTCATTTAAAAGATCGTGCTGAAGCTCTTACGGGATTGCCCGAAGCCCAGCAAAGAGTGGATGAGGCGTTACTCAAACTTCGTCATACCACTGAGCTCAAAGGCCGAAGCTTAAATGATAAATTAGTCAGACTTGAACAAGTGCTTGGGGCGTTAAATCCAGGCAATGTTTTAAGCCGCGGATATTCCTATGTGCGTTTGCAAGATGGGGAAGTGCTCTCATCTATTAAAGATTTTGATAAAAAAGCGAAGGGATCGAAGTTAGATATTTATTTCCATGATGGTAAAGGCCGAGCTTTAAAGGATTAGTATGAAAATTTTTTTGTGGTCATTTTTACTTCTGTTCCTCATTGGCTGCGCCTCTGCTAAAAATCCAATTCAAAAAGAAATGACCATCAGACCTGGCGAACTTCGTTGGATTGAATTTGATATTCCAAATGAAAACGTACGATTCTTCTGCCGTGATGAACAGATTAAGATTCAGAAAAAAGGCAAGTTAGGGCAAGCAGTTATTATTGCCAGTTACTTCTCAGATTCAAATCCTTTTACCTGTCAGCTAAAAGAAAATGATCAAGTCCTTGCAGAGTATTTTTTAAAAGTTGAAAATCGCGAATATAAGGCGGAAATGCTAAGAGTTGATCCAAAGAGAATTAAACTTTCTGCCAAAGATCAAAAGCGTGCAGATGCCGAGCAGGTTGTTCTTAATAAACTTTATTCAGAATCTCCGGATTATATTTATTTTAAAGTTCCATTTAAGAAGCCCATGAACAATGTTGTCACGAGTGTTTATGGTATTAAGCGTGTTTATAATAAGCAAAAAAAAGGTCAGCATTTAGGGATTGATTACCGTGCCATCATCGGTGATAAAGTGCCAAGTACGAATGCTGGAAAAGTGGTCTTCGCGGATGATCTTTTTTATACAGGGTGGACGGTCATTATCGATCATGGTCTTGATATTTTTTCCGTCTACGGTCACTTGTCTAAAACTTTGGTTAAAACCGGGGATTTAATTGAAAGAGGGCAAATCTTAGGACTATCGGGAAATACCGGCAGAACTTCTGGACCTCATCTTCATTGGGGTGTTAAAGTTCAAGGCCAATATATTGATGGCTTTGTTATGATCGAAGAATCAAAAAAGATCTTTAAGGAATAATGCAGCAATACTCAGGCCTTCTTCAATTCAGAGTTGATCCACTTCTTTCTCAGGATCTCAGGAGAACACTGGATGCGATTCTGGCGCAAATGCGTGAAGCTGAAAAAGAAGACTCACTCACGGCTTTGAAATCTCCAAATAAGCTCACTGTTGATTTTGTCTCGGAAAGTTCTCTTCATACTATCAAACCGGCATCTGCTTTTCGCATATGCCTTTTAGATAATAACCAAGGTCTTTTTAGTTTTGGACAAAGTATTGATGAGTCGCTAGCCGATGCCGTCCTGGACGACGGTTTAGACCTTAATCAACTTGAAAAACTTATTTCCCCCTCTCTCCAAAGACTTATCCACAGTAAAGAAGAAATATTCATCACTTTGGGACTAAAAAACATAAGAAAATTTGAGTCAAAAGTTAAGCAAGTAACAGCAAAAAGAACTGATGACACTTTTACGTCAGAAGCTCTCCTTCAGTATGCTCAGTCGCTGGTCGATTTAGAAAAAGAACTTATTCAGGCAGATGATCTGCCCAAACTTGAAAAAGTTTTAAAGCAGTTCGCTAAAAATAATATTGAACGATCTAAGCTCCAGTTCTTATCAGCAGGAAATCTGGCTGAGCTAAGTGCCTCAAAAAACTTTTTACTTCTCCCGCCTTTTAAAGGGCAGTTTATCGCAATGGAAATGAATTGGGACGAAGATGATGCTTTTAAGCTTATCAAGCGCCTTTTCTTTTTTTACACGCTCGTTAATTTTTTCAAATCCCAGCATAATGTTGAAGATCCTTTCTTTGATGAGAATCTTTGGGAAGGAGTACTCGATAGTATTCCCTTTCCCGTTGCTCTGTTATCAACCTCTGGGGAAGTACATCAGCACAATTCGCTTTTTGCCAAGCTCAGTTTTCCACCAAGCAACTGCCTTAAGCTTAAACTTCGTGAAAAGATTTTGATCAATGATATTCCCTATAATATTTACCGTAAGGAAGTTCATCACCTTGATCACGAAAAAATTCTTTTCGTTTTTTTCACCGAGAGCTTTTTCTTGAAAGGCGATGGAAACCTTACTCCATCCGGCCAGGAACTCGGTATTATCAGCTCAAGTATCGCCCACGAATTAAATAACCCAATTGCTGGTATTCAGGCCGCATTAACTCTTCTCATGCTCGATGAGTCCTTAAATCAGGAAGCCGAGCAGACACTCAAAGAAATGAAAAATGGAGCGATGAGATGTAAGCAGCTTATTGAAACATTTCTTGGCTTCTCTCGCGCCAATCCAAGAAACTTATTAACCGACCAGTCTGCAATGAGTCCGATTGATATTTGTTATCAGCAGGCGCAAAACTTACTTCGCTTCCGTACCGTTGAAAGTGGCATTCGTTTTAATTTCGAATCCATCAAGCACGCTGACTTTAGGGCCCAGGTTAACCCAAGTTTACTAACGATGACCTTCTACCTTATCTTAGGTGAACTCATGACTCTTTATTCGCACCAACTTTTGGTAGCGAATAAAAATCAAATTGAGAAAGTCATTAAAGGGGAGATCATCGAATCTTCTCAGGAAATTCAGATTCAGCTTCACGAATTAAATATCTCGACACTGAGCCTTTCAAAACTTATTCAGAATCTTCTGACGATTGAAAACTTTGTGCTGCAAGTTTCGGATTACTCTCTACGCTTTATCTATAATCCATAAATGAAATACCCACCTCCACCGGTGGAGGAGAGACGCGTCATCTAATCAAAATTAAAGATGTTTGGTTGGAAAGCGGTAACGATCTGCCTGATCAAGGGCGACCTGTTCAATGCGATCGAGATAAACTTTTCGATCATCCTTTATGTCACCAATTTTAAGGGTGAGATAAACTTTTGGTTCTTTGACTAAAGAGTCATGGAAGAGGCTTAAGAAAATATCTTTGATGTCATTTTGGATAAAGATTTTTTTCTTACCCTTTTGTTGCTCTTCAAATCTCTTCACCTGACTAAGTAGAAATTGATGCAATTTCTTTTTGTGAGAGGGGAATTTGAAAATGAGCTGAGAGTAGGGCGAAAAGTTAAGAAAGCTATAAACAATGTACTGACCACTGATCAAGTGAGGAGTCACGACGAAGTCGTGCTCGTCCATTAAACGTGGAGCAAGGGGCAGAGTATGTTTTGCTTTGAGGTAATCAATAGTTTTTTGACGGTAAACTTCAGGAATTTTTATGAAGTTTGCGTTCATGAAGAAGAGTCCTTCAATGAATGGTCCACAAAGTCTGATATGAATCTGACTCCAGCGGAATTCTGTGAGATAAGCCTTTAGTCCTTCCATTTCATCTTTGGGAGACTTTAGAGGCAGGATTGTAAGGATGACACCGTTATCACCCTTGATCGTTAAGACCGCAGGATTATTGATGCCTTCCAAAATTTCGTAAACTTTTGGGAGACCTTCGCTCGTTTCGACAATAGCGCGATCAAGTTCAAACTTATTTCGTGGATAATAAAGCTGATTCACTTTGCGGATATTTTTTTTCTCGAAAATATCCATGTATTTTAAAAGTAATAATCCCGTTGCACGTGCATCTTCAATCGCTCTGTGTGCCTGAGAGTGATGAATTCCGAAAATTTGCGACATGTAGTTTAAGTTTGAACTCATAATGTCCGGGATCATGTATTTAGTCATGATGTTCGTACAAATGACTTTATTATCAAGACTAGGGCGTTGAAGTTTTTTTAGAACTCCATTTAAGAAGGGAATATCAAACGAAGTATTATGAGCTACGAGAATTGCGTCTCCGATAAATTCAATAACCTCATCGATGATTTCTTCAATCTTTGGTGAGTGTTCTACATCTGCTTTTCTTATTCCTGTGAGCTTCTGGACGAAGTCTGGGATATCTTTTTGCGGATTTACAAGGAATGATCGTTCTTCGGCAATTTTTCGATTCTCGATTTTTATCATTCCGATTTCAATGATTTTTTCTGTTTCTGGATTTCCGCCAGTGGTTTCAAGATCGATAACACAAAAGCGGAGTGATCTTAGTAATTCGGCAGACGACTCAAAAGTCTTTTCTTTTTCTTGCATGATCTAAATGGGACATTCGGCCCATTCCTTTTCTTAATGTTTATTTCATATCATCGGGAGTAAAGGCGTGAGTCAGAAGTTCTTTAAGCTTCTTCGTTTTCTCATTTCCTTTTTCATCACCAATGATTATTTCTAGATCCCCATCAGCAAATTCAGTCATGACCTGGAGGCACATTCCACATGGTGGCCATCCTGGATGAGTATAAACGTAAATGCGTTTAATCTTTTTATTTCCTTCAGAAACAGCTTTCCAGATAGCAACTCTTTCAGCGCATACAGTCCCGCCAAAGCTTGCGTTTTCTATATTGCAGCCTTGATAAATTTTTCCGTCAGATGTTTCAAGAGCAGAACCAACGCGCGCCTTTGAATAGGGCGAGTGGGATCTGGTTGATGCATCAATGGCCTTATCGCGAAGGGCGTGACTCATTAAACTTTTCCCATTCTTTTTAACTCACCTATAGTTTCTGTGAGAATAGTCGCAAATCCAACCATGGCCTTTTCTGCCACCTTTTTCACATCGGCGTGACTGAGTTTTTCCTGTTTAATACCGGCGGCATAATTTGTTACGCAGGCGACGCCCGCCACTTTTAAGCCTAAGTGATTAGCAGCGATGACTTCAGGAACGGTACTCATACCCACAAGGTCTGCACCAAGAGTTCTCAGCATGCGGATTTCTGCTGGCGTTTCATAGGTAGGACCTAAAACGGAGCAATAGACTCCACTTTTTATTTCGACGTGATGGTTTTTCCCAACTTTATGTAAGAGATCACGAAGCTCGGTATCGTAGGCATTTCCCATATCCGGAAATCTTGGACCGAGTTCCGCGATGTTAGGACCTACTAAAGGATTGCGCCCAGAAAGATTAATGTGATCAGAAATGGCGACTAAGTCACCGGGATGAAAATCAGTGTTGATTCCACCTGAGGCGTTTGTTAAAAATAAAAATTCAATTCCTAAAGCAGCTAGCGTTCTCACAGGCAGAACGATTTCTTCCATCGCATAGCCCTCGTAAGCATGAAGTCTGCCTTGAAGAGCAGCTACTGTAACGCCATTAACTTCACCAACAATTAAGGCACCTGAGTGACCTTCGACTGATGTTCTTTTGAAACCTGGAATGTCTTCGTAAGGAATCACCATTTTATTTTGGATTTGATCAATATAAATACCGAGCCCTGATCCCAATACAATTCCAATCTTAGGCTTATTTGGAATTTTTGAAAGAATATACTTTGAGGCTTCTAAAATTTTTGTCATAGGCATTCGAGGTTATCCTTATCTGAGTATTTCTAGAATGAGTTTTGGCGCTTTGACTTTCGCAGCACTCATAACAAGCACTTCTTTAAAAAAGATTGTTTTGATTTTTTCGACTATTTCTTTTTGGTGAGGGTGGTGATGAATCGTGAAGATTGGTTCACCTTTTTTCACCCTGTCGCCAATTTTTTTATGGAATGTAAAACCAACGGCATGATCTATAATATCTGATTTAGTTTTTCTACCGCCGCCGAGCTCGATCAAAAGAAGTCCAATCATTTCGTTTTGAAACATTTTAATAAAGCCGGATTTTGGTGCCAAAATTTCCGTATTCTCTGATGCTTGTGGAAGCAGTGAGTAATCATCCACCACACGTGTATCACCGTTTTGAGAGCGAAGAAGCTTTCTAAATTCTTCTAAGGCTTTTCCTGATGAAATCATCAAGAGGGCTTTCTTATGAGCTTTATCAAAAGTTTTTTCAACACCTGCGATGTGAATCATATGAGCAGCAAGAGCAACGGATAAATCCGTTAGATCTTTTGGACCACAACCTTTGAGAGTCTCGATACTTTCAATGATCTCGTGAGAGTGACCAACAGTATTTCCTAGAGGCTGATTCATATCAGTGATGAGTGCGACAGCTTTTTTCTTAAATCGTTTGCTCGTTGTGATTAAACTTTTGGCGAGCTCACGCGCTTGTTTTGTTGTGCGCATAAAGGCACCTGTGCCAGTTTTAATATCAAACACGATTCCGTTAGCACCCTCAGCGAGTTTTTTACTCATGATCGATGCCGTAATAAGAGGAATTGAATCAATTGTTGCTGTTACGTCACGGAGGGCATAGATCAATCGATCAGCTGGAGCGATCTCGGGTGTTTGACCGATGAGAACTAACCCTTCAGAGTTTAATTTTTTTGAAAACGTATCTAGATCTAAAGCTGTTGTGAAACCTTTGATGGATTCAATTTTATCAACTGTGCCACCAGTGTGGCCAAGGCCTCGACCTGCGATCATGGGAACTTTCACTCCTGCAGCACTAGCAATTGGGGCGAGGATGAAAGACGCTTTATCTCCGATGCCACCAGTCGAGTGTTTATCGATGACATTTTTGCCGGGAAACTTCAATTGTTTGCCAGATTCAAGCATGGCATCTGTTAAATAGGCCGTTTCAGTTGCATCCATGCCTTTTAGAAACATCGCCATGAGCATCGCTGACATCTGGTAATCAGGTATTTTTTTGTCCGTATAGCTCTGGATGAACCATTTGATCTCGGGCCCGGAAAGTTTCTCTCCACGCTTTTTCTTGTCGATCAGCGGGTACACTTGAAAATTATTTGTCGTCATAGTTTGCCAACCTTAAGTAGGGGATTTATCATAAACTTAAGAATCGACACTTGGCAAACGAACTCCATAGGATTTGGTATGAAAAAACTCATTTGTGCTCTGTTAAGTCTCTCTCTTCTTGTTTCAGCGGTAAACCCAGCTATGGCGCAGGATTCAGGCGAAGACGACATTATCAAAAATACGCAGAATGATATCATGCTGATTGCGGCTGCTGGAGCAGGTGGTGCAGTTCTTGGATTATCGACTCTTTCGTTCGTAGAAAAACCTTCTAAGCATGTTTCTAACATCTGGACCGGAGCTGCTCTCGGGATCATCGCCGGAGTTATTTTTGTCGCTTACAACAGCGCACAAAAAGGGTCTGAAGAGCTTCAATCATCAAGAGAATTTAATTCCTCAGAACGAGTGGCCTGGCATGCAGAACAGGCAGAAAACCTGTCATTATCATCGGTGCAATTTGGCACTCAATTTTGGCACACAAGCTTCTAAAAACTCTGACTTTTACTTTACAATTTTACTCACCGATTAGTAGACTCTCTGAGTTACACCTAAAAACGTTGGAGTTGTATGAACTTAGAGTCTTTTTTGCGCGGAGTCCTCGGTATTGTTGTGCTGACCGTGATCCTTTATCTCTTTAGTTCAAAGAAAAAACAGATTCCCTGGAAACTTGTTGGATTGGGTTTCACGTTGCAGGTTGTTTTTGCGATCGGTATTCTTCACGTTCCGTTCATCGCCTCACTTTTTGATACGGTTTCAAGTTTTTTTGTCGTCATTTTAGATTTCACAAAACAGGGCTCAGGCTTTCTCTTCGGAAGTCTTCTCGATATTAATTCTTCTGGTTTTATTTTTGCCTTCCAGATTCTCCCAACCATTATTTTCTTCTCTGCTTTAACCTCACTGTTTTTCTACCTAGGGATTCTGCAAAAGATTGTTTACGGTCTTTCATGGGTCATGGGAAAATTTTTAAAAATTTCAGGTGCAGAAAACCTTTCTACAACCGCCAATATTTTTCTCGGTCAAACAGAAGCTCCTCTTCTTATTAAACCTTACCTTCCTAAGATGACTCGTTCAGAAATTCTCTGCGTAATGATTGGTGGTATGGCGAATACGGCCGGTGGTGTTCTTGCTGCTTACGTAGGTTTCCTTGGTGGAAATGATCCTGTTCAACAACTCTTTTTTGCGAAACATTTGCTAGCTGCTTCAGTGATGTCTGCCCCAGCGACAATCGTTGTCGCAAAAATGCTTCTTCCGCAAACAGAAGAAATTGATGAGCGACTAGAATTAACAGATGAAAAAATTGGCTCAAATATGATTGAAGCGATTGCCGTTGGTACAGAAGACGGTTTAAAACTCGCGTTCAACGTCGGTGCTATGCTTATCGTTTTCATCGCTATGATCGCGATGGTTAACTACCTCCTTTCAGATGTTCTTGGCTACTACTCAGGTCTTAACGAAGTCATTAAGTCTGCAACTTCTGGCCAATACAATGGTTTAACTCTTCAATTCATTCTTGGTTATGCTTGTGCTCCACTTGTGTGGCTCTTAGGTATTGCAAAATCAGATATGATTCATATCGGTCAGCTTCTTGGTGAGAAAACAATTTTGAATGAATTTGTGGCCTACACCACACTTGGTAAAATGAAAGCAGAGGGCGTTCTGCAAGATCCTAAATCCATTATCATGGCGACTTACATCCTGAGTGGATTTGCCAACTTTTCTTCGATTGGCATTCAAGTCGGCGGAATCGGTGCTCTTGCTCCAACAAAAAGAGGAATGCTTTCGGAACTAGGGATGAAAGCTCTCCTTGGTGGAACCATTTGCTCATTGTTGACTGCAACTATTGTAGGAATGTTAACTTAACGCAGACCTTGCACACATTGCCGACTTTCTTAATGGTTCTTTTGCCTGTATCCTGAATGTAATTACGATTTAAAAAGTTTTACAGTTAGGACATTCATGGCAAAAGAATTAGTGGTTAACCAAACCCACAGTGAGTCGCGTATTGCGCTCATTGAAAATGGTGAGATTTTAGATTTTCTCATCGAACGTCATACCCCCAAAAATGAATCAGCTCCCATTGTCGGAAACATCTATCTTGGACGTGTTCTAAGAGTGCTTCCCGGCATGCAATCTGCCTTCATCGATATCGGTCAGGAGCGAGCAGCGTTTTTATATGTTGATGATGCTTACCTTCCGACTCTCGATGAGCAACGTGAAATGCAAAGTCGGGTTGAGACAACTGAATCGGGCACTAAGCGCCTTGGTGAAGTTATCCCAGATGAATTTTCAACATTAACTGAAACTGTTGATATGAAGTTTCGTCCCGATGTTAAAATTCAGGATTTTTTGAAAGAGGGTGATGAGATCGTGGTGCAAATCGCGAAGGAACCTATATCAACTAAAGGTCCTCGAGTGACTCGTCATATTACACTGGCTGGTCGTCACATTGTTTATATGCCGTTTATTGAGCACACTGGTGTGTCCCGCAGAATTGAATCAGAAGAAGAAAGAAAGCGCTTAAAAGATATTCTCGATTCAGTAAAGCCTGAAGGTGTTGGTATTATCGCGCGAACTGTGGCCGAAGGTCAGAGTTATAAAGTCATTAAAAGTGACTACAACAATCTCGTTAAAATCTGGAAAGATACTCAGAAAAAAATGGAAAAAGCGAAGGCGCCCATTGAACTTCACCAGGATTTATCTTTCATCCAGCGCGCCTTACGCGACATTATGGATGAGGATGTGGATAATCTCGTTGCTGATTCAAAAGCATCGGTAAAACAAATTGAAAAATTCATTCAACGCTTTATTCCTCATCATAAAGCAAAAATTAAATTCTATGACGGCGATGTTCCTATCTTTGAACATTACGGCATTGATATTGAAATTGAGCGCGCTCTTTCAAATCAGGTTTTCTTAAAATCGGGCGGATCGATTAACATTGATCAAACTGAAGCTCTCGTTTCAATCGATGTGAACACCGGAAAATTCGTTGGTAAGAAAACGCTTGAAGAAACCATCCTTAAAACAAACCTCGAAGCCGTTAAAGAAATTGTTTATCAGCTTCGTTTAAGGAACTGTGGTGGGATTATCATTATCGATTTCATCGATATGGAAAAAGAAGACCATCGTCACCAGGTTTACTCCACTCTCTTAGAAGCTCTTAAAAAAGATCGATCAAAAACAAACGTGCTTCCGATCTCAGGATTAGGTCTTGTCGAAATGACGAGAAAACGAACCAGAGATACTCTTGTTCGCGTAATGTGTGAAACGTGTCCATACTGTGAAGGTGTAGGGCGAGTGAAATCAGTTGAAACCGTGAGCTATGAAGTCATTCGTGAACTTCAAAAAGTGATCAAGAAAACGACGGCAACTAAAATCACGATTTTTGCCCACCCCGAAGTCTCAGCGAAGCTCTCAAGTGAAGATTTTGGGATTATTGAAGTCTTAGAAGAGACGTATAATAAGACTCTTCTCGTACGCGCTGACAATAATTATCATTCTGAACAATATGAAATCTATGCGCCGGATGCCTAAAGCATCCGGTTTTCAATCTCATTAAATTCCAAGAAGCTGATTAATCATATTTCTGATGGTTTCTTTCTTACCGTCTGCTACTTGCTTAGCCTTTTCTTCTTTTGAAAGTTTCTTTTCATCAAAATCAATTTCTTTCATTGCCGATTTTAGTGTTTTCTCCAAAGTCTTTTTAACGCCAATTGATTTTAAGAAGTCGCGGGACTCAAGTGCAGACTCTAAATATTTTTCTGTCCACATCTTCGTTGAATCATTCATACCGTTATACTTTTCTGGAAGCTCAATTTTTCCAATCCATCCGCCTGTTAATTTAAAGAGTCCTGCTTTCGCTTTCTGACCAAGAGTCATATCTCTTTTGTCAGTCAGGTTACCTAAAGCTAATGCAGTCATGATATCCACACGCGCTTTAATGAGCTCAATCATGACTTCTCTATTGTTTCCATTCAGTAAAATATCTTCATGTTCATCCATCAAACGCTTATCTCGCTCTTTCAAAAGAGCCTTTTTCATCATGTCATATAACGAATGAGTTTGAAGTTTTGAGGTTTGTCTGACAACTTCGTCTTGAAAATGATGATTGATATGAAGAGATATCGCCAACGCGTAAAAAGCAATTTCATTTTTATGTTTGTTGGACTGGTTTGTCGGACTCATTTTTTTCGTATCAATAATTTCGTAGAGATCACTTGCACGACGGGTAAATTCATTAGCAGCATCGATATACATAACTGATTTTGATCGTTCATCATCAAAAGACTCATTATCTGTCCAAAGCTGATATTCAAATGATTTTAAATACCCGCAAGCCGCTTCAATCCGCGTTCTGATCAACACGTGATCTTGCTCACTAATGAGTTTCTCAAATTCTTGATTCCTGGTTGCAAGTGAGTTTCCTGTCCGGAGCTGCTGGTATATCACATCTGTTGTCGCCTTCATTTCTTCCGTTACGGTCGATACTTTCTCAGTCGACTTCTCCATGCTATAAGTCCTGTTATTAAGCTCTTTGACCTTTGAGCAGGCACCAGTCACTAAAAGACAGGCAAGGATAACGGACGACTTATTCATACAAACTCCTTAATAGATAAAGGAACTGTATCTGCTTCAATCCTGTTTTAGGGGGAGACAGGTAATCTTTAGAGGGGATAAATCTAGGGACCCGCTAGGGGTCCCTAAAGAAGACTTTTTAATTAACGAACAGTCTCTTCATTCAAAATCATGTCAATTTTCATAGCAGCATCGTTCAAAGATCTCTGAGCATTTTCAATCATTCCGCGCTCCAATTGAGCACGAGTTTTAAGGATTGAACGCTTAAGGTCCTGAAGCTCATAAAGCTCAACCATGATTCTTGTTGGCCCTAGGATCGGTGTGTAGTCCAAAACAATTCCTTGAATACAAGTAAGAGCGTAAGCACTTCCCTGACTTAGTGAAGTTCTGCAAACTTGTTCAGCACCATTCATAGAAACTTTGTTAGCAATGGCCTGGATGCAAAGAACTGTGTTTGATGAATTGACGTCGGCCATTGCTTCGCAAATTTCAGCAAGTGGAGCAAATAAATAAGCGCCAGCTCCCATTTTTAAAGCATCAATTGCACTGACAGATCCTTTTGGAATAAGTCTGTCAGCAATTCTTAAAAGTTGCATTGATGGAACAGTATCAAGAACAACATTCAAACACGCGATGGCATTTTGTGAGTTCACGGCAAGAATTTTTTCGCAAGTTATTCCGGCATTCACTTCTAAACGACGGTTTGCTGATGTTTTTAAAATTTCAATCGCAAAACTTGAACCTTTCTCAACTGCTTTTGAAGCAAGATTTAAAGAAGCAGCATCAAAAGTATTGCGTGATATAAGCTGAGCACAAGCAGCCCCGTTGCTTCCGTTAACTGAGGCAATTTTCTGGCAAACTTGTGAGGCAGAAATGGTTGTTTGAGCAAAAGAAGCAGTCGCCGTTAAAGCGAGTGCCAGAGTCAAGAGTGTTTTTTTCATGAGGCCTCCGGGTTTTAAGAATAATCGGAGTCTTTATACCAGCAAGATGGGGTGCCGCAGCATTGATTGAAAAAATGCCATACTGACTTATTCCAAGAGTCGTGGGTCCTCGAGATTTGTAAGTTATTGAAATAGCCTAGGCTTCTCTCGAGGGAAAATCTTTTTCAATTAGACGGTACGAGGCATGCGTGCTACCTTCCTCGGACATTCATCTTAAGCATATTTTTATCTCGGTCATCGGAATTGTCCTTTGGCCTTAATTATAATCCAGGAGGAAATATGATCTACGAAACGGCTTTTGTCGTTCGTCCGGACGCATCTGAAGAAGCAGTAAATGCTATTAAGACAGCTCTAGGCGACGTTTTTAAAGAGTACGGAGCGGAAGTTCTAGTCAATGATTCATGGGGTGTAAAACAATTTGCACAACCTACTGAGTCTGGTCTCAAAAAAGGCGCTTACCACTATTTCATGTACAAAGGTGCTGGTAACCTTAACGCAGAAATCGAGCGTCGTTTCAGAATTAACGAATCTCTTGTTCGCCATCTCATCATCAAACTCGGTGAAGATAAGCATCAAGCAGAAATCGTTAAGAATTACAAAAACCCAAATCACACAACTTCATCTGCTGAGCACGATGACGAAGGTGGATTCGGTGGCGAAGACAAAGACAAGAAAATGCACTCTAAGCGCAAGTCTTGTTATTTCTCAGCTACAAAATCATCTCCTGACTGGAAAGACCCTAAGTCTTACGCATGGCTAGTAAACGAGTTCGGAAAAATTTCTCCAGCTCGTATGACTGGTTTAACTCCAACTTTCCAGCGTCGCGCAAACGAAGCTATTAAGCGTGGACGTAACTTACTTCTTATCAGCTACCAGTCTAACGAAACTGCTCGTTAATCTGTTGGAGAAATAAACTGGTATGAATGCTGAAGTGATGCAACCACCACAATTAACGACTTCAAGATTGCTCCTCTTAGGTGCAAGCTCAGTCATTTTGTGTATCAGTTTCATCATGGCAATATTCGCACCGTTTCCGTTGGCCTTAGCGATCATTCTTTACGGAAGAACGAAAGGCTTACTTGTTGGAGTTGCGGGACTACTTGCTAGTTTTGCTTTCGCGAGTTTGATGTACGGAGACCTGACGCTTTTTGGGTTTTATCTTTGTGTGTTTATTTTTGGTGCGGGTATCGCAGAAATAGTCTTGAGAGGATTTCATCCTGTTAAAGGCATGGTGAGTTTTGGTTTAGGATTCGTCCTGATTGCAGCGACACTTTTCGGCGTTCTCATGAACACTTTAAAAACAACTCCCAATGCTTTTATCCTTCAGCAAATTGAAAAGAGCGCGGATAAAATAGCCGAGCAAAAAAAAGCTGTTGAACTTAGTGGAGACAAAGATTCCATTCAGGTTTTGCAACTTTTGGATCGTCCCGATTTATTAGCTAAAGAGATGATTGAATCATTTCCAAGCTACTTTTTCATGGGTGTGTTCCTGATGCTTTGGTTTAACATGTTTTTGGTTCTTAAAAGTCGCAGGCTTTTATTATCAGGTCATGATTACCCGTTCTCAGAGAAGAATCTTCTGAACTTCAAAGTTCCTTTTGGATTTGTTTTGCTACTAGTCGCAGGACTTGTACTAGCAATCTGGGGAAGCGAGTTTGGAACTTATCCTTATGAGATTATCGGTTACACGATTATTAAATGCCTCGGAATATTTTATTTCTTCCAGGGGTTTGGTGTTTTTAGTGACATGCTTAATTTTTTGGGAATTGTTGGTTTTTTTCGATCGCTCATCGTGATGATTACGATCTTCATGGCGAACTATCTCATTGCAGTGGCCGGTTTATTTGATAATTGGTTTGATTTCAGAAAGTATTTTGTAAAACGTAAAACTGAAGAATAATTTTAGGAGAACAATATGAAAGTCATTCTTATAGAAAAGGTGAAGGCCCTAGGAACAATCGGCGAGATCGTAAACGTATCTGCCGGTTTCGCACGTAACTTTCTTTTTCCAAAGAAATTTGCAGTACTTGCTGATGATAAGAACTCAAACGTTCTTAAAGATAAGCAAAAAGCACTAGCAAAGAAAATTGGTGCTGAAAAAGACGCAGCTCTTGCTGTTAAGAAAAAACTTGAAGGTATTACTGTTGAACTTATCAAGAAGGTTGGAGCTAACGGCCGTCTTTTTGGTGCAGTTACTTCTCAAGACATCACGAAAGAACTTGAAAAAGTGGGAGTCTCTGTAGAAAGACGTCTTCTTTCATTCGACGGTTCAATTAAGTCTCTCGGGACTTACGAAGTGAAAGCTAAACTTTTCAATGATGTTTCAGCAACATTCAATCTTAAGATCTCAATTGACGCTGCTATGGCAGAACAACTTAAGAAAGAGCAAGCTGAAGCTCAGAAACGTAACGCTGATAAAAAAGCTAAAGCAGAAGCTGCGAAAGCTGCCGCTGCTGCTGAAGCAGACGCTGCTGCCAACGCAGAGTAATTCTTTTCTTTATAACAGACCGAAGAACAATCTTCGGTCTGTTTTTCTTTCAAATGTTTGAGGATCCACGATGGCCACTCCTAACGAACTCCCTCACGATATCGGTGCTGAAAAAGCCCTTTTAGGTTGTCTCTTAATCGATAACTCTAGCTTCGATGAGATCTCTGACGTGAACCTTGATTCACAGGATTTTTATCATCCTCAATACGGCATTATTTTTCAGGCAATTAAAGACCTCCACATTGAATCGATGCCTTTTGATATCATCACGGTTGCTTCGAAATTAAACGATCACGGAAAATTAGAAAAAATTGGCGGTCAAACTGCTCTTGTTACGATTTGTGATGAGATTGGGTCAGCTGCTAACGTTGAATATTATTCACAGATGATTAAACAGAAAGCTGTGCTTCGTGAAGTGGTGCGAACTGCGACACGCGTTATGCAAACCGGCACTAACTTCAATGGAAATATTGAAGATTTTCTTTCAGAAGTGGAATCGAGTTTTTTTAAACTAACTTCGACCACAAAAAATAATAAGATGATCCCGCTAAAGCAAGCTTTGTGGGAAAATTTAAAAGAACTTGAAAAACCTGCTCGCGCTAAAGGCGAGATCAGTGGTGTTTCGACTGGTTTTCAGTCAATTGATAGATCTCTTCTCGGTCTTCAGCCAGGTCAGCTTGTGCTGATTGCGGCCCGTCCGGGTATGGGGAAAACTGCTCTTGCTCTTAACTGGGCAGTCGCAGCTGCTAAACAAACAAACATGGCAGTGGCCGTGTTCTCATACGAAATGATGTACGCAGAACTCTCAATGCGACTTCTCGCCAGTGAAGCGTGTGTGGATGGGCGAAAGCTCAAAACCAAAGAATTTAATGAACTTGATTTGCGTGCTATTTCAAACGCCGTTCAAAAACTTTCCACCTTAAAACTTTATATTAATGATTCGGGTTCAACGAACCTTATTGATATTCGATCTTTTTGCCGAAAATTAAAAGCGGAGCAGGGACTAGCGATGATTGTGGTGGATTACCTCCAGATCATGCCTATGCATATTAAGAAACAAAACCGAGAGCAAGAGATTGCTGAACTTTCGCGAGGCTTTAAAATGCTCGCTAACGAACTTGGTGTTCCTGTCGTTGCTCTTTCACAGCTCAACCGTACTGCTGCTTCAAGAACCGATCGTCGTCCTCAGCTGCAGGATTTACGAGAATCAGGATCGCTTGAACAGGATGCCAACATTGTTTGTCTTATTCACCGTGAAGATTATTATGATCCCAACACTCCTAAGAAAGGTATTGCGGAAATCATTATCGCTAAAAACCGTAACGGTGAACCGGGGACAATTGAACTTTCCTGGATCGGTTCTCAAACTAAGTTTGCTGATCTTGCTCCGGGAAAGTCTGAGCCACAATGATTTTTTCTAAGTTCAAGTGGAGAGAAGACTCTGTTCTTGAACTCACTCAGCCGAAATCAGCGTACATTTACTACCGTTCCACGCGCTTAAATCTTTTGACAGGTTTTCCTGAAGTTTACCCACTCGATCAATTTTTAAAACATTTAGGCAAGATTCAGATTCAGGAAAAAGTGTCTCATCCGACGGTTTTTCATTTTTATTATGAACTAGGCCTTATTCTCATGGGTCTTGGACACACAGTGGGTGAAGATCTACCTATCGCTGTTGAGATCGTTTATGGAAAAAAATCGGTTAAAAAGAAACCTACGTCCAAGCTGCAGAGTTTGCCTTTAAAATCGATCGAGCGACCGACATGGACTGAATATAAGAATGCGTTCAATCACATTCAGGAACACCTATTAAGTGGTAACTGCTATCAAGTGAATTTAACTTACCCGTTTGATTTCGAAACTGAAGAGGTTATTGATCCAAGAGATATCTGTGACTTCTTTTTCAGTCAAAAAAATATCAGTGCTTATGCTCATGCCACTTTTTTAGGTGATGAGATGATTTTAAGTAATAGTCCGGAATGCTTGTTCCAATATAACAAAAATAAAATGTTCACGATGCCGATCAAGGGGACTGCTGAACTTAAAAAAGGTGATTGGAAAAAAGCGTGGGGTGCTATGAAGGCCGACACAAAAGAAGAAGGTGAACTCAATATGATCACTGATCTTCTGAGAAATGATCTCAACAGGCTGGACAAACCTCAGGCGAAAGTTTTAAAAAAAAGATCTCCTCTCCTCGTCCAAGGTCTTCTTCATCAGTGCTCTGTTCTTTCAGTGGAACTTGAAAAAAATTTGGGCCTCCTAAGAACTCTTGAGTGCTTATTTCCTGGTGGCAGTATTACGGGTGCTCCAAAAAAACGCGTGATGGAAATCATTCAGGAAGTTGAACGCTACTCACGGGGCATTTATTGTGGTTCTACACTTTTGTGTTTAGGGGATAAAAAAGTTGCCTCGATCAACATCAGAACTTTCTCGCTCTCGATTCAAGATCGCCTCTGGCGCTACGGGGCCGGTGGAGGAATCACTCTGCTGGCGAAGGCAACCTCAGAGTACCAGGAGATGGAAGCGAAGGTTTCGAGCTTTCTAACATTGCTTAAAGCTCCGGGTTATACCTCCGGAAAAAAATAGTAATTTCATCAAGTTAAAGTACTTCTCTCAAGAGTTTCCTAACATTATCTTACATCTATGGACCGTTTGATTGACGTATCTTTTCAGTGAAAGATACGCTTTGTGCATCTGCTACTAAATGGATTTCGTAGCTTAACGTTCAAGGAGTCGAAGATGACAGCTGACCAACAAATTTCGGCCGGATCAGAAGAAAAAAGCGGGAAAGTAAGCCTAGAAATGCTTGCAAAAATGACTGGTTTTCCTGTTGAGCTGATTAAGGAAGAAATTTTCAAAGGCGAGAGCACGGACCAGGTTTCATTAGAAGATCTTCGTTCAGCTATGCTTTCTTATATCGATTCGACGATGCTAATGGCAGACGATAAGAAATGATTTAAAAGACAAAAAAATGAAAAAAACCCCGCCACGACGGGGTTTTTTTGTTTCTGGGCCTCATCAAAATCACAAACTAATTCCGATCAACATTCTCCAGTAAAACCAATTATTTAAGTTCAATTCCAAGATTCCGATACTTTAAGCAAATAGACTCTATTTTTTGCAAGGGTGCATATGGATATTTCAACAGTCATTGGTTTGGTGCTCGCAACAGTTTCGATTATCGGATCGATTCTTTACGGATCTCCGCTCTCAATCTTCATCGATCCACCATCAATTTTCGTAGTGGGTGGAGGAGTTATTGCGACTACTCTTATTAAATGGCCACTGGAAAACGTGAAAGCGTTAGTTCCTATTTACATGAAATCAATTTTCTCAACACCGATGGAACCAAAGCTCATGATTGAAGAAATTCAAAAGTTAGCAGAGACCGCTCGTCGTGAATCAGTGTTCGCACTTGAGAAAGTTCCTGTCGAAGATAAATTTTTAAAGAAAGCTGTGACGCTTGCAGCAGATAACCGCCCACCTGAAGTGATCACATCTATCTTGTCGCTCGAAATTGCAGCGATGGAAGATCGTCATTCAAAGGGTGTCGATATTTTGGAAGGGATGGGCGCTGATGGTCCGGCCTTCGGGATGATCGGTACTCTCATCGGTCTCGTGCAAATGTTACAGAACATGTCTGATCCATCTTCAATTGGTCCAGCGATGGCGGTTGCTCTCTTAACAACTTTTTACGGATCAGTTATTGCTAACGTTTTCACCATTCCTGTTGCAGGAAAATTAAAACAACGTTCAAAACAAGAAGCTACCAAAATGAATATTATCGTTGCTGGTGTGCTTGGAATTGTTGCGGGCGAAAACCCACGTGTTATTCGTGAGAAGCTTGATTCATTCTTGCCTCCGAAAGATCGTTTGATTGAGGATAAGAAGGAATAGTTATGGCCGACGCTCCAAAGTGTCCTCCTTGTAAGCCTGGTGCTCCAGGGTGGCTCGCTACCTTCTCAGATTTATGTACACTTCTTTTGACGTTTTTTATTTTGCTTCTATCGTTTGCAAAAACAGAAACAGCAAAATACGAAGCGGCGATCGGATCACTTCGTAATGCTTTTGGTGGTAACGTTCTTAAGGCGGGCGAAGTTATGCGTTCTGGTAAATCTCCAAATGATGCTCCGACAATGATTGATTCTGATACGCCAGCAAAACCTTTTCCTATTGAATTTTTAACGGCAGAAGGATTACTTGATAAGCATGAAGTTAATCGTGAGTCTGATTCACAACTTAATCAGCTAAAGAAAATGTTAGCGGATAACGAACTTTCTGAATCAGCGAATGTTTATGAAATGCCTGAGACTATTATGGTACGTATGAAAGACAAAGTTCAGTTCCAGAAAGGATCTGTTGGTATTGATGAAATTAATATTCAAGTATTTGATCGCTTAGTTAAAATGATGAGAGAAAACAACTGGAACATCATGATTGAAGGTCACGCAGAGGCTGGCGAAATCTCTAAAAAAGATAATGCTGATGCTTACACACTTTCAAGTCAGCGTGCTCTCGCTGTTTCTAAATCACTTCTTCAGCGCGGTATCTCTCCTGATAGAATCACGACTATTTTTTATGGTGATTCTCGTCCTCAGGAAAAAGTGAATGGAAATGTTTCTGACAGGAGAATTGAATTTCTTCTGAAGAAAGTTGATCTTCGTACAGAAGGACGCAAGGTCGAGGCCCAGTAATGGAATTCGTTGAGCTCTCCTGGCTAAATGATGAAGCTTCATTCAAAGAGGCCATCCAAAAAATGTTGGGTAGCTCAGGCCAGCAAATTAAAAAATATTTTTCTTCAAAAGAGCAGGACAGGGCCGTTTATGCCCGGGATTCAGTTAAACTTCCCATTACACTTGTAAATCACATGAAAATTAATCCGGCTTACTCGGGGCCTGATGTTCGCATTATTTCTGAGGATGATGATTTCTTAGTTTTGCATAAACCTGCCGGTGTTCACTGTCATCCCCATTCCTACGCTGATAAAGACACCCTTTTAAATTTCCTCGCGGCAAATGGTAAGTGGCGGCCACTTGAGATTAATCAGTCCAATTACGATCGTGGACTTTTGTATCGTCTTGACCAGGATACATCAGGTGTGATGGTGCTCGCGAAATCTGAAAAAGCTTTCAACTACATTCGTGGGCATTTTGATAACTCGATGAAGAAAAAATTTTACTGGGCGATTGTGGAAGGGGACTTTGATAAAGATGGGCGATGGTCACATTATTTCAAAGCGACCGGGCTTAAAGGTGTGAAACAAAAAGTGACTGACCACGAAACACAAGGCTCACAGGAAGGCTCGCTTTCGGTTTTAAAAATCTCCACTAATGGTGACAAAAGTCTTGTGCTAGTGAATTTAAAAACAGGTTTACGTCACCAGATCAGAGCGCAGCTTGCTCATCTTGGTTTCCCCATTTTAGGGGATGAATTGTACGGAGGAAGAAAAGCAGAGAGATTATTTTTACATGCTCTTCGCTATGAATTTTTTCAGACTGTGGAAGATCCTCACGCAGAATTATTTAATCTCTTCTTTGACCTGAACGGTGCTTTGCAAATGAGTCATGACGTGTTCGGGCGATTCTAGAGTCGCAAGCTTCACAATAAATTTCCCTTCAGTCACAGCATTAATCACCATTTTCGGGTGAGTCAGTTTAAATCTCACGAAAAAAACTTTTTCTAAAATATCCGTATGAGAACTGCGAGCAACAAAACTCATGTGGTTGGCGAGTTGTCGGTACATAAGTGACTTTAAATTCGCCGCACCCTTTGGGATAGCAACCTCATTGATCTCTACGGCGAGATTATTTCCCTCGCAAAAAATCTTCCAGTTATTGGGGATATTCTTTTCAAGGCGGATAATGACACCCTTGCAGGAGGTTGCGATTAGCTTGTCATTATGAAACAGGCCCCATTTCTGATCACGGGAAACCTGGAACAAAAAGAGGCCAAACATGATGAGACCGATGGCAAGTATTGGTTTTTTCATGAGATACATCATTCTCCTATTATGACTGGTTCCTTGATTTTTTGCACTAAAGAGTTCTCGAGATATACCCGATAAGCCTAGTCAAGAAAGAGGTTTTATGAAGAAAACGGCGAATCCTGAAATCTGGCAAAAGCTCTTGGTCCTTGGAGAAAAACAAGGCTCAATTAAGCTCAAAGACTTGGCCCAGGAAATGGGACTCGGGGATGACGAAACCCTAAGTTTTTTAAGACAAATTTTTCCAGTGGGTATTGGGGTAGAGATTTACCATAAAAATTCAGAATGCTGGGTTGATATCAGAGGTGAGGCGATTCAATACATGTTGCCCCTCTCTCCGGCCGAATGGATTTGCCTTCATCATATTCTCTCGAATCATAAATCGATCGAATCATCAGTAACATATTCTTTGAAAAAGAAAGTGACAGAAAACGGTCCTGTAAAGGTGGTTATGGAGTTACTCAATCAGCTCGAGCTCTGGGATCAGGAACTCAACGATTTCCAGCAGAAAATGGTTAAGCAGATAGAGTCTGCTATTGAAGACCAACAACTTGTGAGTTTGACGACGACGGAAAATAAGCAGTATTCCGTTCATCCATGTAAAGTCCTTCATCTTGAAGGGCGCCTTGCATTGATTGCTGAAGATTCTCAGGATCATTGTCTTGTGATTGTAAATGTTCAAGAGTTAAAACATTTCCAAACGATCAGCTCAATTAGTATGCCTAAGGTCAGCATTTTTGAAGTAGATGAGTTCATCACAGCGATCCGAGCGATGAATGAAAAAGAAACACGACTTATTTTGAAAATACATGATCCACAAGCGACGAATCTTTTTCCGGATCACCACTTTCTTGGTAAGCCCTGCATGATTACCAATCCTAATGGCGATCTGATTTGGGCCGCCTATGTTGAGCCATGCGATGCGCTTTACGATTGGATTATGACACTAGGAAAAAACGTGGAAATCCTTGATCCGATGAAATTCAAAGAAGAATACCTGCTGTATTGTGAGGAAAAACTAAGAAAAGTAGCTTAAGATCATGGGCATGACTAATGCCCAGAGACCTTATTTTCTACTCTCGTTTATTCCTGCTGTTGCCTACTGGTACCTGGAAACTTATTACACGCTGGAAATAGCTTTAATTGGCGGTATTGTTTTGGGCGTCCTTGAAATGATTCTGGAGAAAAAATTTACTGGGCATGTTCACACTCTTTCAAAATTAAATCTTTCATTGATTGTTATCCTTGGAGGAATTTCTCTGATCGCGAAAGAAGGAATCTTTTTTAAGCTCCAGCCAACCATGACAGGTTTGGCGTTATCGATCTTTCTCATTTATAAGAAAATCAAAAAAGAATCTCTCATGGTTGAGATGTTAAAAGACATGAAGCAAAAACCACCTTTGCCAGAAGAAATTTATAAAACGATGGAATGGCACATGTGTGTTTTTCTTATCGGATTTGCTTTGTTTATGGGACATGTTGCTTTGAATGAAACGACTGCTACTTGGCTTTTCTGGAAGACAGGTGGTTTTTATATCGCTTTTGGTGGGTTCATGGTTGTCGAAATGATTTTTATCCAGTGGTACTCGCGGAGATTTAAAAAATGAAGATTTGTATATTTTGCGGGGCAAATGCAAGCCTGGATCCTGATGTTGACCGAGAGGTTAAATCTCTCATGGATCATTTTGCAAAAAATAATGTTGAGCTCGTTTATGGTGGTGCCGGGATTGGCGTCATGGGAGCATTAGCGACTGAGCTCATGATTAAAGGGGGAAAAGTCACTGGTATTATCCCCCAACACTTAATGAAAAAAGAAATCGCCCATGCGGGGCTCACAAAACTGGTCGTTGTTAAAGACATGCATGATAGAAAAAAAATGATGTATGACATCTCTGATGCATTCCTTATTTTTCCGGGCGGAATGGGAACTCTGGACGAATTATTTGAAATTCTGACGTGGAAGCAATTAGGGATTCACTCTAAGCCCATCGCAATTTTGAATATTAATAATTACTACGATCATCTTCTGGCTTTTTTGGATCTAGCTGTTGAACGAGGGTTAGTAAAACCTAATGACAGAAAACTTCTCTTTGATTCAATTTCATGGATCGAAATCTGGGACCATCTTAAGGCAAATCATAAATGAAAGTAGAATTAATTCCTTACAACACAGGCATCCAGGCACAGGCGGAAGAATTGTTTTCGATTATGAAGGATTATTATACGAAGTCGCCCTGGCCTCCAACAGTTGAAAAAATTATGAAAGGTAGCGTGAATTATTTCAAGGCGATGGTGGATGGAAAACAAATAGGGATTACTGGTTACTTTCTAAAAACGCCTACACTGGCAGAAACTGTTAAGACAACTGTTTTCGAAGAATTTCAGGGTAAGGGATTTGGTAAATACTTATCAGAAGCGATAGAGCAAGAATGTAAGCGTATTGGCGTGAAGAAGGTCATGACAACGATATATCATTTCAATCACAGCATGATTTGTATTAAGCTTGCTCAAGGATATACGATTGAAGGTTATCATCCTGATCATGAAGCACCTGGTTTTCATGAGTATAGTCTGGGGAAAAGACTAATATGAGTTTATGGGATTTGTTCGGCAATAAAGATCCAAAAGAATTGTTTCTGGACTACAGTCCGTTGGGTACCCATTGGCGTGTAGTCACGTGGAACTTTGATTTAGAAAATCCTTCCATGAGAAAATGGACCGTTGAAGTTCATGGCGCGAAAATTAAAATCATTCATTGGGAAAAGACTGATCAGGATGAGCTAAGATTTTTTGAAGGGAAGAGTCTTGTCCGGAAAAGAAAAATGAAAATCCCGAACGATGAATGTAAAGCGCTGATGAATATTTCGCTTCACTCGACCCTCAAATATTCTTTGGAAATAAATCATGAGTTTATGGTCACTCCGGTTAGTGGGGCGACGACTCAGGATATGCAAAACGAATCGAGATCTCTTCAGTGGATTCAGGCAACTTTCGGAACCCTCGTTCGCGCTCTTGATAGTATGAAAAATAAAAAAGATCTTATCCTGACAGGTGCATGTTTTGCTGGAAAGACTCCTGATACTGATGAGGAAGTCATCAGAGTGATTGCCTTTAATCTTGATATTTTTTACTACCTTCGCGCCGATTATTCTCTGCAGATTGTCGTTTTTGACGACAAAGACATGGGGCATGGAGAGTCTAAAGCACCGACCTTCCAGCAAATAATCAAAGTTACAAAACCCCAATTCTATGATGAAATAACCAAGTTGTTGCACAGACTCGCACAGGTTGGAGAAATCAATTGATCGGATTTTTTGTACTGGTCGTTATTTATTTCGGTTTCTCCTGGGGTCTTCCCTGGCACTTACTTCCATCGACTATTTCTTTTTCCTATATTTTTGATCTCTTATTTGCCTTGGGAGTGTCTTTTTTCTTCAGGCTTCCCTGGAAATTTCGCTGGCAGATCAATAAGCAAACGTTAGTCGCTTCAGGTGAGGTCATCCTTCTTGGAGTCTGCTCAATTCTTGCGATCTGGCACATGGATATCGAAACACCGTTTCGTTTAGTGAGTGGTCTTGAGTGGCATTTACTCTTATTTGCACCAGTGCTCGAAGAACTTGTTTTCCGCCAAACTTTTCAGCGTTTCCTCATAAGCCAAGTGGGTGGAAAGCGCGTGACGTCGATGCTTGTTGCTTCGATCTTTGCCTTTTCTCATCTTGTTGGACTCAAGGTCTTGCCATCAGAATACGTGCCTTTTATTGGTTTTCAGGTGTTTTACACCTTCGTACTCGGGCTTATTTGCGGACAGGCGCTGCTTCGTTTTCACTCAGTCTTTGCACCGATATTCCTGCATTTTCTGTTTAATCTGATGTTTTATCTCGCGTTGACCTTGGACTTTATTTAATTCAGTGGGTTTCATGCCCTTCTTGGCTTTACAAAATTCGTCTCCCGTTGCTATATTGCGGCATAAATTTTTTCGGACACCTTAGTCTTAGATTGAATAACTAAATTTTTAAGGGACCCGCATGACAACACCAACGACTGACTCAATTAAAGTCGGCGAACTCGATTTCCCACCACGCAAAGTTTGGCTAAAAACTTACGGCTGTCAGATGAACTATCATGACACTGAAAGAATTTTGTCTCATTTATCAGGCATGAATTTTTCAAAGACTGATGAGCAAAGTGAAGCAGATCTCGTCATTTTTAATACCTGCGCTGTCCGAGATATGGCGAACCAAAAGTTCTACTCTCACTTAGGTGAGACAAAACATCTCGTTGCTAACAAAGAAATAAATCCTGAAACCGGCATGAAAAAAAATGTGATCATCGCTGCTGGTGGGTGTATTGCTCAGACGGAAGGGAAAGACCTCGTCGCAAAATACAAGACTTTGGATTTTGCTTTTGGAACAGATGTCATCGATAACATTGGTGAGATGGTTTACCGCGCCTATGCTGGTGAAAGAAAATTCACTGTGACCTCATGGGACCGATCAGACAACTATTCAATCGAAACTAAAATCACTCAAGGAACTCCGCAAGCATTTGTTAACATCATTAAAGGCTGCGATAAGTTTTGTTCTTACTGTATTGTTCCTTTCACAAGAGGCCGTGAGAAATCGCGCCGTCTGGCTGAAGTTGTGACTGATGTAAAACGCTTGGTTGAATACTCTGGCATTCAGGAAGTGACTCTTCTTGGCCAGAACGTAAACTCATTTGGAAAAGATAATAACGAGTCTCTTGCTGAACTTATTATGGCGCTCGATGATGTAAACGGCCTACACCGTCTTCGCTATACGACTTCACATCCATACGACGTAACCGATGATTTAGTTGAAGCCCACGCTAAATCTCAAAAACTTGCTAATCATCTTCACCTGCCTGTGCAAAGTGGTTCTAATACCGTTCTTCAGCGCATGCTTCGAGAATATACAGTTGAACATTACCTGACCCTTCTGGCAAAAATGCGAAAAGCAAATCCTCAGATGGTTATCACAAGTGATATGATTGCGGGTTTCCCTAATGAAACTGAAGAAGAACATCAGGCAACGATGGAACTCTTGAAGCTTGCCCAATTTGATAATATTTTTTCTTACACGTACTCATCTCGCAAAGGCACAAAAGCCGCTCGAATGGATGATGTATTAACTGACGATATTCGTGGAAGACGCCTGCGTGAAATTATGGCGCTTCAACTTTCAATTCAAGCTGAACTCAGAAGTGGGATGATTGGAAAAACCTATCGCATCTTAGTCGATGGGAAAAATATCGCTAAAGGTGTTCAGAAGTGGCAAGGCCGCACATCATGCAGCCGTATTGTTCACTTCGAGCCAGAAACTCCTGAGCAGGATTACATGTGGCACTGGGCAGATGTGGAAATTACGTCTTCAACGGCCCTTTCAACTCAAGGTAAACTTTTGAAGGATTTAGGAAAAACTTTGTGAAAATACTTTGGTTCATCATTGCATGGATCAGCTTTGTCTTAGGTATTATTGGCGCATTTATTCCGATTCTACCAACGACTCCCTTTCTTATTTTGTCGGCGTTCCTCTTCTCTAAATCCTCACCACGCTTCCACAAATGGATCCTGAGTTTACCAATTGCGGGGGATGGAATCAGAGACTGGCAAAATAATAGAGTGATCAGGCCGCGTGCAAAGATCCTTTGCACCACCATGATTATCCTATCTGTAACTGTTCTTGTTTTAAGTGAAAAAATTCCTTTGATGGCTAAAATCCCTGTCATCATTCTCCTCATTTCGGTCTGGAGCTTTGTTATCACAAGAAAGAACCGCGCCGAATCTGAAATCTAATCAAGACAAGATTACTCAAGCAGGAATGTTCTTTTTTTTATGTTTGATTAAGCTAGAATATCTTCATGATTCTTAAAATCCTTCTCCTCTTATCACTCAGTACCGGCTGCAGCATGGTGAGCTATTTGTCTGAACAGGGTTATCACCAGGCAAAACTTCAGTGGAGTGGTCGGGATAATGATGAGTTTCTAAAAGACCCCAAAATTTCAGATGAGATGAAACGAAAAGTGATGCTTGTCGGAGAGTACAAACAGTTTTTCTATTATTATTTTGGAGAAAAATCGACTTCAATCTATTCCAAAACGACCATGCTTCCCAATAAGGCCGTTACTTATTTAGTGATTGCAAGTCCACACACAAAAATTGAAGCGCATGATTTTGAATTTCCTTTGATGGGTGCTTTTCCTTATATTGGATTTTTTCAGAAAGACTCAGCTCAAGATTTTGCAGAAAAACTAAATAAAGACGAAAATCTTGTCACCTATATTCGACCCGTTTATGCGTATTCAACACTTGGCTACCTTGAAGATAGAATTCTTTCCTCTTTTTTTGAATACGATGATGTGGAACTTGCAGAGCTTGTTTTTCATGAATTATTTCACACTATATTCTTCATCAAAGATGAAGTCGACTTAAACGAGAACCTTGCTAATCTCTACGGCAAAGAACTTCTCAAAGAATATTTCAAAGGACGGCCTGAGCTCGAGCGCTATCTTGATATCCAGGAGAAAAAAACACTCTTAAGCAAGAGAGTCGTGGATCTTATTGCGATTCTTCAGACTGAGTTTGCTAAGCTCGGAGGATTCATCACTGATGAAAAGGCAGATACTCTCACGCAGCGTTTTGTTTCGGAGGTTTTTAAACCTGACCTAAATGGCTTTTGTCATAAGGTTGGACTTCCTGACGAAGAATGTGAAATCAAGGAAGAATGGAATCAGGCGAGCTTTGCTGCGTTCCTCACTTATGAAGAGGAGCAAGATTTCCTGGAAAAACTAAGAATTGAGAACAATTTTGACTTAAAACAGTATTTAAGTTGGCTTAAAGTAGAGTACAAGAACTTTGGTGATCAAAAGAAAATCGAAAGCTTCACTGATTATCTTAAATTAAAGAATATAAGTTCCGAGGTTCCAAATGCGCCAATTGCTGCTGATTGATCCACTCTCAAAGCTCAACATAAAAAAAGATTCAACTCTTATGCTCGCTCTTGCGATGCAAAAGCGTGGCATCGAAACTTATTTATTTTTTGAAAATGATTTTGCCATCACAAATCTTGGCCAACAGAAACTGAGAGTGCATAGCTTTAAGGGAACTCTTAAAGAAGATCAGATTTACCTCGCTAGTTTTGAAACCACAGATGAAAAAGTCATTGAACTCAATACTTCAGATGTCATTCACATGCGGCTTGATCCACCTTTTGATAGCCGCTATTTGCGCATCCTTTGGATGCTCGATCATTTGGTTTCGATGGGTATTAAAGTCATGAATGATCCACGCGGGATCATGCAGTTTAATGAAAAACTTTATGCTTACCGCTCTCATGGGGCAACACCCAGTTACGTTGGCCAGAATCTAAAACTCGCGGAACAGTTTGTTCAGTCACTTAATCCGAAGCCGAGTGCTCTGATTTTAAAACCGATGGATCTCTATAGTGGAATAGGCGTGGAGAAACTCCCGCTCGATAACTGGACAAAGCGCTTTGATGAAAAGGTCACTGAGCTTCAGGGGCCGGTGATTGTTCAGCCGTTCGTAGAAGCCGTTACAAAAGGTGAGATTCGTTCTTTATTTTTTAAAGGCAAAGAGATTGGCACAATTCTCAAAACGCCTAAAGAGGGCGAATTCCTCTCTAATATTGCTCAAGGGGCGACTTTCACCAAATCTCCGCTCTCCGAACTTGCTATCCGAAGATGCGAACCTATCGTAAAAGAACTGATGAATTTCGGCGTTGATTGGGTCGCGTTTGATATTCTGGCAGATTCAATTTCAGAAGTTAATATTACGTGTCCGGGACTTTTGGTCGAAGTCAGCTACGCCTACAAGGAAAACCTCGCAGACGTAGTGGTCGATATGATGAATCTCTAATCGAAAGTTTTTGTACCGTCGGCGGCGACTTCTACGTCAAGCGCCCAGCAATCCATTGATCTAACATCAGTGAATGAATTTGAACTACCGAATCCAAATTGAGTGTAGTTGATGTCGGTTGG
This sequence comes from Bacteriovoracaceae bacterium, assembly GCA_040399915.1. Lineage (GTDB taxonomy): Bacteria > Bdellovibrionota > Bacteriovoracia > Bacteriovoracales > Bacteriovoracaceae > Peredibacter. The sequence goes on along the minus strand of JBBARE010000001.1, from coordinate 268,124 downwards.
ACCTTGGTTACTTCTTACACCCTGAACCACTAAGTACATTCCACCTGGATAAGTTGAAGTATAGTTTGAAAGATCAATCGCTGGAGTACAGTTATTAACTGTTGTGTTAAATGATCCAAGTGTTTCTCTCACGAAAGGTGAGTTTTCCGATGTTCTTCCCCAAAGTTCTACGTTGTACTGGAGTTTTGTATAACCAGGAATCTTCGACAGCTTTGTGTATGCTGGAATGTAGCAGTAAGGAGATGCAGCACTATTCTCGGGCTGAGGTAGTACTTTAAATCTCACTTTTAAAATAGCGTCAGTTGAGAAGAGCTGAGTCGCTCCATTCACCGATCTTAGGAGGGATGAAGTATTGAGGTATTGAGAAGCAATACTCGATGAAGGGTTATAAAAAGTTTTACCCTGAATTGACATGGTTGCTTTTCTTGTTTCATAAGGCGTGTAGCTGATTCCTGAAGGAGAATAAGCTTCCGAACAATTTCCTTGAGGAGGTAGTCCAGAGGGAGGGTAGTGAACACCCCAGTTTGCATAAATGGGGTTCGAAGGATTATTAGGAAATGGGTTTGTTGTTCCGCCCGTAACTCCACCGGCCGTAAATCCTGTTGATCCAGTAGTTGTTCCTGTCGTTGTGCCAGCGCAATTTGGGTGAGTCGGAGCGTTCTGACAAAAGCCCGGACATCCTGGCATAGACCAGTAGTTAGTTGTACTTTGGAAACACGCTTGTTGTTGTCCGCCAGTTGTTCCTGCGTTCACAGCGCCGTAGCACCCTTGAGCATAAGGATTTTGTATACAGTAAGCACTCTGGCTTGTGCTGCTGCTTTTCTTTTTTGAGCTCTCTTGGCATCCCACAATGAGACTCATAAGAGCGAGCAAAAAGAGAATTGGCATGTTTTTCATAAGCTACCTTCAATCGGGTAAATCCCCGCTAAAATCCTTTCTCCATGTTCATTTCGGTATTTGCTGTGGAAACTTGATAAGAACCTGATAGTTTGAGGCTAAGTACCTGAAAAGACATAAATACTGACAGTGTTTAAAAGATTTAAAAGTCTTTTCGCGGGATTACACCTCTGGCTAGAATAGATGGATGAAAAGAAAAGATTTTTTCCAGCTCGTCCTTCCACTAACTGAAAAACTGTACCGGTTTGCTTACACATTGATCCCTGATGATCTTCAGGCCGATCAACTTGTTATCGATGGACTGAATGCTTATCTCTTAAAAGAAAGAAAAAGTATTCTTCGCCGTGAGATTGATCTCGCGAGCAAAAAAGAAACTCAACTTTTAAAGCGTGCTCTTTATAAAGGCATTCTTCGCAGCGTTTGTGATATTGGCGTTCGTCGCGCGACTCAGATGAATGAACACGTAAAAAATAATCTGCCGAAAGATTATACTTCTTTCTATGCTCTTGATCCGAAAGTCAGATTTGTGATTAGCCTTCGTTATGAAGCTCAGTTTTCGGTGGAAGAAATTGAAGAGATCGTTCAAATGCCACGTTATGAAGTGATTGAAAAAATTCATAATGGCCGCTTTTTACTTTTGAACGATTTGAATAAAGGTGTCTCTCTATGATGGAATACAATAGTTATCAGAAAAAAATTGTCCCTTATCTAGATGGATCGCTTCCAAAAGATGAAGCTTCTGAATTTGAAGCCTTTGTTCTGACTCACCCGGAATTTGAAACTCAAATTAAAAATAAGCAGGAAGAAATCCTGCTCTTGAAAAATCTTATTCCTGTTGCCCACCTCTCAAAACAATCGGCTGAGTCGCTTAAAAATGAAATGCACTCATCGATTTTCAATTTGCTCAAAGAAGAACCTAAAGGTCTTTGGGATAATGTCAGAATTAAATGGGAAGAGTGGATTAACCGTTAGTAGAAATAATCCAGGTGTAGAAAACGTTAAACTCACCGCTTTTTGACCATAACATCTTAGGCGGATTGTTTAATCTATTAAGATTCTTCATCGAGTTTTCAAAAACATCCTGAATCTCATCTAAGTGAGTCCATCGAATCATTTTAATTTGCTTAACGTTGCCTTCGGTATCGTAGGTAAGACGAGCTGTCATATGAATCTTAGTATTAGGCCCAAGTGTATAGTTGCGATGTTTATCCGAAAATTTCTCCGATTCTTTTACAATAGAAGTAATAAGTCCAACCAGCATGCGCTTTTGGAAACCATAATAAACAAGCTCATTTTGATTAAGTTCATCTGGCTCAACACCATCCGGGTTTTCAATCCCTATCGCCGCATCTGTGATTTTAAATGCACCTATTTTGACAGACGATAAATCTGCGATGCCGCTCGGATAAGATTTCGCGTAATCCTTGAAAGAATTATCCTGCATGCTGATCTGAGTAATGGCTTTTTTGGACAGAGTCTCTGGGCGAGTGCCAGGTCTTACTATCTTATCAGGTGCTGTAGATGGAATGGCGAGGTCGTTTAACTTCATCTTTCCAATCTCAGGAGCAGAGGCATACGACTTAACATTTCTCACAGGAACGTTTGTCGTTGTTATCGGGTTTTCAATTCTAGGTGTCTTCACCCTACGGATATTTAAAACCATCCGATCATTTTTTTTAAAAAAGATCATATCAAGTTTAGGCAGACCTTTGAACGCCATGAATGAGGCGTGCAAAAAGAAGACTGATATCAGAATGACAGGGAAGGTTATTTGAAATCGTCTTTTGCTCGTTACCGACATTTTGCCGGACTCCTTTGCTCCACTTAAATCATAGCACTCTATGACTCAATGATTCAACAATCTAGGTCAACAGGCAATAGAAGGCAACTTGACAGCCGCAGTCGGATAAATTTTCCTAACTTGACTCACTTCAATCTAAAAAGAGACAATATCGGTGATTTAAGGCCGTCGTAACAACAAGGATGTTGGTTGCCCATGAAAAAATTACTCAGTCTTTCTCCCTCTAAAATATACCTCTTTTGTGGTTTAGGTTTACTCATGACTCTTGGTGCTTTCTGGCATCACCAAATGAATCAAACGCAGCTAGATAGAATGAATATTTTGAACCAGGGTGTTGGCACATGTTTTAACCGCATCTCCCAAACATTTACGGCGATGATGATCAAAGATGTTCAGTCTCCTTATTTGAACCGTGGCTTCATGGCGCTTTCTGATGAATGTTTAAATGAAACGATCAAGGGCATTAATCCTTTCAAGAAAAGTGTTGGTAAAGGTTACGAAACTCTCAATCAACTCATTTCTGAAGTTCATTGGTTTCACGAGAAAGTGTTAAAAATTCATTCTCCTATGCTCGCTGGTCAAAACCTCACTGCTCCGATTTCTCCGCTAGCAGATCGTTATACCAAGATGGAAAATTTCAAAGTAAATCTTGTGGATGAAATTGATGCTACTAATTCGCAGATCCGCGAAATCCAGATGAATGATGAGTTTTTAATGGGTGCTGGATTAATCATCTTCGTTCTTTCGCTTTCTCTATTATCGCTTCAGGAATTTAATCGCCTGCAGCTCAGTCGTGAAATTGAAAGAGAAGCTTTGAATTATTTAAAAGCTGGTCAGGCGAACGCTTCAGCAATCGTTGATACTCTTGTCGATCGCGCTCTCATAACGGCAAATATGCCAGTCACGGCGCAAATCTTCCGCGATTATCATGAGAACTTTCTTGAAAGAGTCGCTTCTAAAGTTCCTTACGTTAAGCCAACTAAAAAAGTTGAAGTTTTAGCAAGTGCTCCAGCTCAGGAAGAAGTCGTTGAAGAAACCGCTGCTCATGCTCACAAAACGTCACTTAAAGAAGTCTTGGTCTCAATCAATAATCTTCAAGCAAAAGATGCTATTCACATGACTGAAGTAAGAGATGTTTTATTAAACGTTCCTTATGAATCTTTTGAGCAAATGATGAGTGCCGCGATTAACCAACTTGTTTCTCGCCGTCAGGAAAATAAAAAAATCATGATCTCTAACCAGATTCATTCAGATAAATCAGTGGTGAATTTCTTCCTCGCAGGAAACGTTTTCACTGCTTCTGAATTAGAGTTCACAGAAAACTCATCAGCTATAGCACCTGACCTTGATATGAATCTCATCATCTTAAAAGAAATGGTTTCAGAAGCAGGCGCCCAGTGGCACCTCGAAAATAAAGTCGATAGAAATGGAAACATCACTGGCATGAACATCCGCTTCACCATCGCTCGCGTTCCAAAAGAGCGCTCAAAGAATCTTGTTTCCGTCATGAAAGGAAAGAAGAAAGACATCTCAAAAGAACTCATGAACTAATAAAAAAGAGGTCGCTTCGGCGATCTTTTTTTTGGTCGATTTTTTCACTAATGAAAATTAACGCAAATTTCAGCCCAATGGTGGGCATCGCCGGAGTCGTTTGAATCTTAAGATTTTGGTGTAAGTTAAAAGAATTAAAATTGCAGATTAAACGTCACAGGCCCATCATTCACGAGTGAAACTTTCATAAATGATCCGAACTTTCCTTCTTTAACAGTGAAACCTCGGTTTCGTAATTCGCGGTTAAAGATGGCGTATTTCAAACGCGCTTCCTGCGGGAGCATGGACTTTTCAAAACTCGGGCGATGGCCGCCGGAACCGTCCCAGCTTAAAGTGAATTGGCTGACAGAAAGAATGTCGCCTTTAACGGCTGCGATATCTAAATTCATTTTTCCATCGGCATCGTCGAAGATACGTAGTTTTGTGATTTTATCGATCGCTTTATTTAAAGCCTCCTCATCATCGCCCAACTCAAAACAGACGAGTAACAAAAGCCCAGAACCAATGGCGCCTACGACTTCGTTTTCAACTGAAACGGAGGCTTCCTGGACTCTCTGAACGACCACCTTCATGATTTACTCGGAGGCAGAACATGAACTCGCATGGCGTTCATAATAGAGTTTTGAACTTGAGTCAGGAGTTCCTGATAAGTTGTTTTAAATTCTTTGGTGTTATCGATAATGTTTTTTAAATCATGAAGTCCCGGAACATGAACCGCACGCAGGATTTTTGCCATCGGAATATCAACAGCGTGAGAAAGGAGGAATTGCACGAAAAGAATGAGGCATTCTTCGCCATGGAGTCTCACGACAACTCTGTTTTCGTTTAATAGTTCGAGTGAATAAAGTTTAAGCTCACCTTCGTGAGACACTTTCATTTGAGTTTCAGTGAGATTCAAATGAATATTATTCGGAACAGTTCCCTCAACGAATTCAATAAAAATATCTTCGTTATCAGGATAGAGAGGCTTGGTTGGTTTCATCATGAGTTTTGATTTAACAACCGGGTTGTTAAAGCTTACTTTTTGACCAAAACGAAGGTCATCCATCTTCCAAATAAGAGTCTGGAGAGTTTGCTCGAAAGTTGAAAAGCGCGAGAGAATTTCACAAGCGTAGCGAGGGAAGAGGTCTTTGGTTATCTGATCAATATGATTGTAGGCCTTCAAAATATCGCGAGGTGAAGCTTCTAGTAACTGGCCTTCAGTGTATTCAAGAGTTTTGAATCCAGCGAGGAGACTGTTAGGAAGGGCTTCCGTTTCCGTAAGAAATTTTGGAACTAAAAATTTACTTAAAGATCCTTTCACTAGATTTGGTCCACCAGTGAACGTGAGATTCGTCACTTGCTGACCGACTGGAGTTAGAAAATAGTTACGAAGAATATTTGGATTTAAACCAGCAATTTTTGAGATCAACTGAAAGTAGGTACATTGAGTTTCGCCGTAGTCTGAATGAATCGAACGGAATGTATCCATTGGGTGAAGCTCAAGCTTCACATCATTATTTCTAAAATCCACAACGAGGAAGTAAGACACATCACGCTTTAAACCAAGGTTTAAGCTGTTGTCGTTGATAATACTCTTTTCCTGAGCGTGAAGAGACTTAATTTCAAAAATGGTATCAAAAGGCACGCAGTTAGCGAGTAGACCTTTAAAGTATGATGGATGCGTTATGCGAGTTGAATCTTCACTTGCCGAATGAATGAGCATGCCATTGACAACAGCTTCCTGAAAAAACTCTATGCGGAATGAATCCGGGAAATCAAGATGCGCCATAGGTGGCACTTCAGAAAGGTGCGAGAGATAAAATGAGCGTAGGTGTTCCGTGATTGATGAGAACTGCTGAAAAGTCTGAAGTTCAGCTGATATTCGGAAATAGGAGCACAACTGCTTTTCAAGTTCTGCTTTGTTTTTTTTACGGAAGATATAAATATAAGAGCCGAGTTCGCCTTTACCTTTAACGTTTTCAAGGTCGAAAATCGCTTCTGTTTTTAGTTCACGAAGAACGGGCTCAAGCCTTTCACGGAGCGAGGGAACAAAAAGTTTTTTCGATGAAAGAACAAACAAATACCCATTTGGTTTCAGGAAATTAATCTGGTCGAGGATTTGAGTCATCAAGTAGTGCTGAGGATTGTTCTTAGGAAACTGACATAGGTTGAGCACCACACGGTCATAAGTAGACGTATAAAAAGGGTTACTATCGAGCAATAGACCTTGCTTAAGAGCATTGTTTTTACGGTTCTTGAAATGGCCGCCCATAATCTTGCATATGTAATCAATGGGTTTTACCCCCTGGTAGTCAGCTTTGTTCGAAAGAAATGTGAGGAACTGAAGTTCATTACAAATTTTGGCAAACGTGCCAGAGACAAATTCACGTCCCTTAAAATCAGGACACAGAACTTCGTCCCAGCGGAAATCTATATTGTTTTCCTGCGCTAGCCAGTGTGAGAGTGATAGGGATTCTAGATAATCACCTGAGTACTTACAGCTAATAATTTTTTCATCTTCAATACCGCCGACGGGAACTGTGTTGTCCCGGCCGCCGCGCGGGTCGATGGTTTCAAGCCACATTGGATAGTTAATCTGCAATGAGTTTAAAAACAATCCAAAGCTTAGGTTCGAAAGGGCGTGAGAGTAGACTTTATTTTGATCCTGAGAAACCTGTGTGCGATACGAAATTTGTTTTGTGATCTCTGAAATAACGAGATCTTTTGAAACAAAAAGAAGCTCTTTCATGACTTCTTTCATTCCTTCGTGGGGACGATACCAGCTGTATAAATTGCTCTCTAAAGCGCGACTTTGAAGTTCAGATAAACTGCCTTTCTTAAAAATCTGAGAGAGAAAAGACGTTGGGTAGAGGAGAGCTTTTTCAGTGAGCTCAATGCCGCACTTATCAAGCAGAGAAGCAATAAATCGAAGTTTTAAAAAAGTAATAGTTGCAACACGATTAGTGTAGATATCGATGAATTCAGAAAGTTTCTCGTCCTCAGCTAATTTCTCCGGATCCACATGTGCCCAAAAACGTCCAAGTTCTTCAAACCCTTCAAAGTGAAGACCACGCGTTTCAGCATAGGAGATAAACTCGTTATGAAGACCAAGCTTAATCGTCTTAGGGAAGTCTTTTGTCTTAAAGAGTTCGTTCTTAACATCCCCCTGGACAAGTGTCATCAGGCGGTCAAATTTCACGACGTTTTTTGAAAGGAGCGAATCGCCTTTCCAGCCCGGAACAAAACAATGAAGAGGAGAAAACTTATCTCCGATTTCTGGAGCGACTTTATTAACACGGCCTTGATTGATGAAAGTCGGAAAGCGACTTTTTTTGGTGCAACTCTCTTTCAGGTTTGAGTCCGCAAGCATACCGTTAGGGTCCTGTGAGGGCCCAGCGACTTTCTGAAACCATTGTGAAGCGGTGAAAGTTTTTTTGCTCAAAGAAACAAAATCTCCTCAATCAGAGTACCAAAAGTATTGAAATGATTATCAATTTGGGAATTCGGATTGTGACTTATCCCATTGTTTTTGTCATGAAAAAAGGGAGGGGTGAGAGTATTTTCCTAATGTTTTTCTGCCCTCGACCGATAGGCTAATAGTTCATTGTTTTGTAAACAAAATAACTTTGTCAGGAGTTCTGTTATGGATAAAAGCTTCAACGATGAAGAGCTTTCAGACATCATGAAAGAAATTGAAGCCTTAGAAGATGACTTCAGCGCAGCAGAGGAGAAATCCCCAAGTGATGTGATGGAAGAATTAGCGGATTTGGATGAGAAGGATTCGGTTCCTCTCTCAACATCAAATATTGTATCTTTAGATTCAAAACGAGTTGCGCCAAAAGCGTCAGCTGATGCAACGACGTCGATGAGTTTTAAAGTGCAGGGCGATCTTAAGCTTGAATTGCAATTTAGCATCGGCGGCAAGGTTGTCATGCTCGAAGTAACAGAAGCTGGTCTTTCCATCGAAATGGAAGGCGGCGTGAAATTTACAGTTCCAGTAACAGAAAGCACTTCACTCAAAAAAGCCATTTAATTCATGTCTATAAAGATCTTGGGCGGAATCGCTAGAGGGTATCCTCTGGCAATTCCCAAATCCGATACAACCAAACCCACTTCTATCATGATCAAGCGAAAGCTTTTTGACTGGCGTCAACACATGGACGAATATATTTTCGTTGATCTTTGCGCTGGCTCCGGAGCGATGGGACTTGAAGCACTCTCGCGTGGTTCACAAAAAGTTTTGTTAAATGATTCGATGAAAGGGGCGTTTCTTACTCTCAAAGACAATAAAGAAAAAATTGAGAAGGCATTCAAATTTGATCCGTCTATGGTGAAAGTCACCAACCTTGATGCTAAAAACTGGGTCACTCGCGAACTCCAATATGAATTGCCGGATACTGAAAATGTGATTCTTTTTTTTGATCCTCCCTATGAGAACCACGTTCTTTATATGGAAACGCTTCGACTTTTAAAAGAAGCGGGATTCAAGGGTGAAGTTTGGGTAGAATCGATGAAACTCGTGGGACCTAAACGGGATGAGCTCAGTGGAGTGTTCCATTCAATTATTAAACAGGTCGAGGCAGGAGATCATTTTGTTGTTGTTGGTAAATTAGTATAGGATTAAGACAGTAGTTCAAACTGTGCAAAGGACCCTCACATGGAAAAAAAACGTGCGTTATACGCCGGAACTTTTGATCCATTTACCAATGGCCACCTCGATATCGTCCAACGTGCCATCAAAATTTTTGATGAGATCGTCGTTCTGGTAGCAGTTTCTCCCAATAAAAAACCATTCATGTCGACTGAACAACGTGTGAACGTTTTGAAAAAACTTTTTGCTCATGAGCCAAAAGTTAAAGTGGAATCATGGACTGGTTTGATTGTTGAATACGCTCGCCAGAATAAAATTGGATCAATTGTCAGAGGCTTGCGACCAACCGGTGACTTTGAAATTGAATTTCAGATGGCGTCGATGAATAGAAAAATCAATCCTGATTGTGACACTGTTTTTCTCATGACCAGCGAAAAGCTTTATTACATTTCAAGTTCACTCGTTAAAGAAGTTTTCATTCATAACGGCGACGTGACTCCTTTTGTCCCACCTCTTGTGCACGAAGTTTTAAAGAAGATCAAAGATCAGGAATAATATGCTTTTAAGTTCTCGAGTCAAAGGGATCCAAGACAGTATTACAATGAAGCTCAACGAGAAAGCGACTCAGCTGACTGATGAGGGCAAAGTTATTTATAATTTGTCTGGCGGACAGCTTCCGATAAAACCCACTCATGAGTTCATCGAAAAAATTCATCACCAATTAAATTTCTTAAAAAGTTTTCATTATTCGCCATCAGCTGGATTTCCTGCACTAAGAAAAAAATTAATTAAGCACTTCATTAGTTTACGTAAACTTCCAGCAGAGATTTTTGAAAATGATTGGGACTGCATCGTAAGTAATGGTTCAAAACATACTCTCTATAATGCCCTCGGTGCCTTGATTGATCCGGGAGATGAAGTCATTCTTCTTGCTCCATTTTGGGTTTCTTATCCTGAGATGGTCAAATTCTGGGGCGGAACTGCGACGGTTGTTAAATCAAACGTTTTTGATGCCTTTGTTCCTGCGATAGAAGATATCCGGCGAGCGATGAGTTCAAGAACGAAAGTCATCATCGTAAACAGCCCCAATAATCCGGCGGGAGTTCATTATTCGGACGCTTGGATGAGAGAGTTTGCAGAATTTTTAAAAGAGCATCCTGACTTGATTGTTATTTCTGATGAAGTTTATTCTGATATCAGTTACTTCGATCCGAAGCCAAATTATTTTTATCAGATTGATCACGAACTTTTAAAACGAACGATTATTGTCCACTCTATTTCTAAAACACTCGCAGCGACTGGTCTTCGCCTCGGTTGGGCGATTGCTGGAAGTCATATCGTGAATGCTATGAGTAGAATTCAGGGACAAACAACTTCTGGACCAAACTCACTCATACAACGAGCACTTCTGGATTTTGACTTTCAATTCCTGGAGAGTTTCCTTATTCCAGTCAAAAATCATATCAGAACAAACGCTGCTACCTTACGAGAAAAATTCCGTGAGGCGAATCTTGGTCATTGTTGGTATCAATCCACGTCGGCGTTTTACTTCATGATCGACTTCTCAAGAACTCCAATGTTCAAGAGGTTTCCGGCCGATCAAGATCATTCATACCTGATTGCCGATGAGCTGATAAACAACGAAGGAATCCTGGTTGTGCCTGGAAGTGACTTTGGTATACCAAATACCGCCAGGATATCGCTCGTAATTGAAGAAGTTCCCTTTCAGGAAGCCATATTCAAAATAGTCAGGTATCTCAACACCGTCAGCTAGACTGGCACTTTTCGCCCCTCATTCTGCCTTTTTTCCCTATGGTTTATAATAAAGCAGGGGGAACTGAGTGCGAAATTTCATCTTTCTATTTTGTCTTCTACTTTTTTCAAGCTGTGCTAAAAACTCAGTTGAAGAAACCAATGAAGCGATTGATGTAGCACTTACACTTTTATCAGATGGTAAGTGTGACGAAGCGTTGTCAGTTCTTGGCGAAATTGGAAATCAACCATCGAATGGCGTTTATCTTCAAGTACTCGCTTCAGCACATGCATGTAAAGCTGACTTCGATCAAATAACTTTTGTGAACAATGATTTGACTAGTATCGACACAACTTCTGGTTCAACAATTTTAAAAACGGCCTCTGTGATGACATTGTCAGCTGAAGTTGCAGCAGACTCAGCTGATTTTTCTGCAATCAAAACTGCTTATAATATTATATTAAATTCAACTGCAGTTGCTCCCTCACAAGTTAATCGCACAAACTCTTTTGGCGTACGTAAGTCTGGCGACATGGGTGTGCAGGCACTTATTTTAAACATCGTGAATCTTGGAAAATTTTTAAATTTCTTCGGTAACGTTGATGCCACCGGAGTAAAGGGTGCAGGAGTTGCAGCAAACTCGTGTTTCATCAACTACAATGATCCACGAGCACAGATGGCAACAGGGGTCAGCACTGGTGCTTGTGTTAGCGACAATGATGGTCACCCAGATCTTGATCAATCAACAGCAGTTGGAAAAAGAAGATTATGTGAGGGCTTGATGCTCGTCACTAACACTCTCGATATCCTGGATAATATTGATTTATCCGCTAGCAGTTCTCTCAGTAAACTTGAAGACGTTTCAGCACAAGTGAATACTTTTAAAACCATCGCAGTCGCTGCTGGTTTAGGTACGTTAATCAATATGACCTCTCAGTCTGAGTGTGAAACTTATTTAAATACCCCGGCACAACTTCTTGATATGGAATATTTGTATGCCCTGGTATTTGAAACGGGCCTTCAATGAAGTGGCTTTGGCTATTTCCCCTTTTCTTTTTCTTTCAGGAAACAAACGCTTTTGATAATCCTTATCTCATGAGATCGCCTAAGGGCCTTTTGATGGGTGATGCGTTCACTGCTGTTAACGATGATGACTTTACTCTTTTTTATAATCCAGCTTCACTTGGTCGCCATAAAAGAGATCTCACTCTCTATCCTTTCAACCCCCAAATAAATGGCACAAATGTTTTAAGTGATATGGATCGATTTGAGAATTTTCCCGATGAGCCAGTTGGTGCTTCAAAAGTTTTGTTAGACTACCCAGTCCATGCGTCAGCGGGGATTGCACCAGGATTCAAACTTTTTAATTTTGGCGTATCGTTTATGGCCAATGAAAGTTACGACGTCCTTATGAGAAACCGAGCGCATCCTATGCTCGATTTAGATTTAAGATCTGACAGAGGAATTTTAATGGGTGTGGGAATTCCCATCGGCCCATCAAGAATTAGTCGTAAAAGTCAGAGTGGTTCTCAAACTTCTTTGGGGATTAGCGGAAAATACATCGAACGAACTGGTGTGCGAGACACACTCGCTCTGGCCGGACCGGTAGTACTTGAGTCTCTTGGTCAAGACGAGCTTGAGAAAATTCTTAAATCTCTTGGAAAGGTGAAAGGCATTGGTTACGGATTCGATGCTGGTCTTGAGCACGTGCTGAAAAGCGGCAATTCCCAAGTCATCTTGGGACTAGCAGCACTTGATATTACAGGTACAGATTTCACTGAAGCTAAAAATGCAAATAAGCTTGAGGTGGCCGATAACCGCGACCAGGTGAATTTAGGGCTCGCTGCCGGTCAAGATTTCAAACTTTTTCATTATATACTTTCAGCAGATGTGCGCGGTCTTAATGAACAGATTGATTTTGGTAAACGTCTACGTTTTGGTGCGCAAGTCGGAATACCGGGAATCACTTTGATGGGCGGCGTGAATAGCGGTTACTATAGCTATGGTGCGACAGTTGATCTCAATTTCATGAAGGTTACGACCGGATTCTACGATGTCGAACTTGGTTCCAAGTACAAACAGATTAAAAGTAAGCGATTTGTTATCTACATGAGCTTATTTGACTTTTCATTCGACGCCTAATTTTCTAGACTAAATTCAAGCACACACCCCCCACGGATTGGAGGATTATTTTGAATAAAACGTTCATCCTGGACACTAACGTCCTGCTACTTGATCCCCTGGCCATCAACAAGTTCGGTTCAAACAACAAAGTTTTCATTCCTCTTACCGTCATTGAAGAACTCGACCGCTTCAAAAAAGATCAAAACGAAAATGGACGTAACGCTCGTTATTTCTCACGTTTGATTGATGGATTTAGATCAGAAGGCTCATTGTTTAAAGGCGTAGCTTTAGAGAACGGTGGAACACTTCAGATTTCTGTTTCTAAAGAATATAAAGGTACGGCCGGATCAGGTTTAAAACTTGATTTGAACGACAACATCATTCTTGCTTCTGCACTCAATGCAAAAGAGGCCGGCGAAAACGTTATTCTCATCACTAAAGATATTAACCTACGTATCAAAGCTGATGCCGTAAATGTTAATGCTGAAGATTATGAAACAACGGGTGTTACTGAAGACGAACTTTACTCTGGACAACGTCAGGTTCCATTCGATCTTGAAAGAATTGAAGAATTTGAGAAAGAAAGATTCCTTAAGATTGAACCAGGTGACATTAACAACCTTTATCCCAATGAATATCTCATTCTTGTAGATAAGAATAATCCTTTTAAGAAAGCTCTTGGACGCTACCACTCAAAGAAGGGTGGAATTGTTCCGTTGATTAAGCCTAAGGAAGGCGTTTGGGGAATTCACCCAAAAAATATCGAACAGCAATTCGCTCTTGATGCTTTATTAAATAATGAAATCAATTTAGTTTCATTGGTTGGTAAGGCCGGCACTGGTAAAACTCTCTTAGCAATTGCTGCAGGTCTTGAATGCGCAATTACCAAGCAGAATTACTCACGAGTTCTCGTTTCTCGTCCGATTGTTCCTATGGGACGTGACCTTGGTTTCTTACCAGGGGATATCAACGAAAAACTTGGCCCGTGGATGCAGCCGATTTTTGATAACATCGACTTCCTCTTTGGAAATCAGCGCGCACGTAACGAAATGACGACTTGGGATGAATTAATCAACCAGGGTCTTCTTCACGTTGAGCCACTGACTTACATCAGAGGTCGTTCATTACCTCAGCAATTTATGATTGTGGATGAGTCTCAAAACTTAACTCCACATGAAATTAAAACAATCATCACGCGTGCTGGTGAAGGGACTAAAATCGTACTCACAGGTGACTCTGAGCAGATCGATAACCCTTACCTTGATTCACTTAACAACGGATTGGTCTACACGATCGATAAGTTGAAGGGTGAAGACATTGTGGCGCACGTGAAACTTTCTGTTGGTGAGCGGTCACCTCTATCGGAAATTGCTTCTAAGCTTTTATAATGAAGAAGAACTATCAGCGTAGACATTTAAGGGCCCCTTTCAAGGAGTCTATACTCTACGCTGATGGTTCTTATGTTTTGCGGGCCTCGACTCTTAATATTTCCGAAGGCGGGTTATTAATAGATGAACTACCCAGTTTTCCTGACTCTGATGAAGTCGCCTTGATGATTCCCATCCCACAGTTACCGCCTCTCAAAAATTTCACTTTGCTTAAAATGCAGACTTTTTCAAAAGAACTTTTTCCACGTCATATCATCCGCGCGAAAGCAAAGATGGTAAGAAGAGAAGAGCTTTCGCAGAATTTGGATAATATTTTTCGATCGAGATTCGGCTTGGAGTTCATTCGTATAAGTGCGATCGATCAGAAACAAATTGAAGATTTTGTGATGACGTTTTCTTCTAACCTCATTTACCTTCAGACTTTAATTGATTCTTTTAATACAGATGAGGAAACAAAAGTCAGAGTCAGAACTCTCGCCAAAATTTTAGGTTATTACGATACTGATAAAATTGCTCAGTTGAGATCTATCGTCACTCACGATTATAAAAGTCTTCAGTGGTTATAGATCAACCCTTAAATTCTCGCACTTACTTGGAAGTGGAAGTTCTGCGAAAGTTTTTGGGACAACCTTACTAACGCGACATTCTTTCTTTTTGTATTTTTTGGGTTTCATGTTGATGTATTTGTCAGCTTTCTCACCATCGATTCCGTATTCACAATCAACTATTGCTTTTAATAGAACTTCATTTGAAATTTTGTCGTGGATATCGATCTGGTAGCGCTCATGGTAGTAAGACCAGAAACCAACAAACTTTGGGCTCGTGAAATGTCTGTTCTCAAGAACGGTTGGTTTTAACTTCACATTTTCAGGTGTGAGTGTCACACGTTCTTTAAGGTAAGCGACACCAGCTGGTGTGCCGTAGATACAAAGAGCTTCTTTACCCGTCATTTCTAAAAAAGTTTCTGTGTCTTCATTGGATATTGCTTTAAAAGTTTCATCTAATACGTAGGCAGGATTTTTTTTGAAACCAAATCCATATGGATCACACCCAACAAGAGTTAATAAGATTAGAAGTGCGCCAAAACTTTTCATGAAACCGGTTCCCCGCGTCTAACTATTTAAAGTTGGCAAATTATCACTTGAAAATCGATTTTCTACGAGAGGATTTGAATATTTTACCCAGAGAACTTAAACCTCCTTAAGTTAAAATTTAGAAAAGGAAAATTGCCATGAAACTTGGGTCCCTATATGATCCGGCCAACTCAAACTCTAAAAAAAGTAGCTCCATGCAAGTCCCGGTTGAATTGAAGATTAAGTACTTGGGCCGCAGATTTCAAGATATTGAGCGCCTTAGACTCTCACTGGAGCAGGACGATTATACTTTGGCGCAAAAACTGGGTCATCAGGTTAAGGGAAATGCCGTAACCTTTGATTTTCCTCAAATCGCTTTTATTGGTGTTGAGATTGAAAAAGCGGCCCAGCGAAAAGATAAAGAAAAAGTTAAAATTCTCATACAGAAAATGGAAAGCGTGTTGCAAATCGCCCAAAGAGACTTTTGATCTCTTGGGGTCATCTCTCCCTCTTATGTCCCGAATTGCCTCGGCCACGCCATCCTTCATCGACCTTTCAATGATTTAGATTCAGGCATTGTGTTTGCTTAGATCTTAAACCACACCATGGAGAGACTATGTTCAAATCAAAAAAGTACGCCCAGGAAAAAAAGAATCCCCTTTCAAAAGCTCAAAATAAACTTTTAAAAGAGTCCCTTAAAAATTTATTAGGTCTCGGTCTCGCGGAACGCGTCCCCGAAAAAGAAGATAAAGAAACGAAAGCGATGGTTCTTAGAAACGCCCTAAATGCGATTGAATTAAATAACTAACTAGGTCAGCTGCGTCTACCTCGCTGCACATCCAACGCTTAAAGCTTTGAGCTAAAAGCATTCTAAAATTCCCCCTCATACCCATGACTTATCCTTCAGGTACCGCTATCTTGTGCCTCTTCAGGCCCCTTCAAAAAAGATTGGTGGATATGCCTCATTCCGAAAAAACACTGCGGATCCTGAGCGTTGAGGACTCTGCTATAAGTGGTGAACCTATCTTGCTGGAGTTGAGTAGACTCAAATACAAAATTGTTTTCAAACAAGTCTCTACTCTATCGGACTTTAAAGAGGAGTTAACACTTCGATCGTGGAATCTTGTTATTTCAAATTTTAATCTGCCAGATCTGTCTGCTACAGAGGCGCTGGAATTAACTAAAAAATATCTACCAGATCTTCGTTTTATTCTCGTTTCTGATCATATCGGCGAAGAATGTGTTGCTGACTTGATGAAGGCCGGAGCTGAAGATGTAGTCGTGAAATCCCGTTTAGAGCGCTTAACACCAGTCGTGAAAAGAATCCTTCGTGAGCATGAAATAAAAGAAAAAGAAGAGAAGGCGCGTAAGGCTGCCAATGAAGCTTTCGCAGCTAAAGAGCAGATGTTGGCGATCGTTTCACATGATATAAAAAATCCCTTGTGTGCTATTCAGCTCGAGGCTCAGATGCTTATAAGAGCGACAGAGCGTTCTGGAAAATCTCTTCTTGCCGAAGAGGTTAAAATACAGGCGAATCGAATTTTAAAAACGACTGATCGGCTTAAAAATCTCATTTTTGATCTGCTTGATAAAAATAAATCTGAGAATGGTTTATCTCATGTGTCGAAAACTAAAATAGAGGCCATGAGACTTTTGCAGGAAGTTCTTGATTCCATGAGGCCCCTCATTCAGGAAAAAGATATTAATCTCACCACCATGCTGCCGGCAGAGGCGATCATGTGCCTTGATAGAAATAAAATGTTCCAGGTTTTTTCCAATCTTGTTAATAATGCCATTAAATTTACTCCACCTGGCGGATCAATCGATATCTCGATGGAAGAGCATGATCATGATTTTATTTTTAGCGTTGATGATTCAGGACCGGGACTAAAAGATAAAGAACTCAATAAAGTGTTTGAGAAGTACTGGACTGGCAATACTACAGATTGCGCCGGTACTGGTCTGGGTCTTTTTATTTGCAAAACGATAATCGAAGCACACGGTGGGCACATATTTGTTGAAAACAGGCCAGGAGGTAAGGGAGCGCGCTTCCGATTCACCATACCTAAAGTCACACCAGACTTGGCAAAATCATCATTTTCTTATTTTAATTCACGAAAAGATTTACGTAAGAAAATATACATCGTGGATGATGATGAAGATCTTCGGGAAGTTATTTCATGGGCACTAAGTAAAGAAGGATATGCTATTCATTCATTCCGTAGTCCTCAAGAAGCCTTGAATTGCCTTTTGGAAGGAAAAGATATTCCAAATTTAATTATTGTGGATTTTCATATGGATGAAATGAATGGAAGTGAGTTCGTTTTAAAAAAGAGTGAAATCACTTTTGCTAAAACTTGTCCCGTCGTTATGATCACCGCCTCACCTAAAGAGGTCCAACGAGATGTACCTAAAGAACTTTATCAGGAAATTATAACCAAGCCCATTGATCTTGAAGGCCTGGTTGATAGTGTCCAAAATTTTTTAAATTAGTGCGCCGTTTTATTTGAAGCGATCATGCTTCTAAGCATCCATGCATTTTTTTCGTGTACTTGCATTCGCTCGACCATCAAATCAGCTGTCACATCATCTTCACATTCATCAGTCATATGGATGATTTCACGGGCGGTAGTCACAACAGCTTCATTTCCCTGAACGAGGCTGTAAATCATTTCTTCAGCAGTTGGGATGCTTGTTTCTTCTTTAATCGATGAAACTTTGGAAAATGCTGCAAACGACCCTGGAGCAAATTCACCTAGTGCCCGAATGCGTTCTGCAATCTCATCCACTGCCTGACTTAAATCGGTGTATTGTTCTTCAAACAAAGTGTGGAGCGGCTGAAACATTTTTCCTGTCACATTCCAATGATAGTTTTGCGTTTTAAGGTAGAGAAGATAAGAATCGGCGAGCAACTTAGAGAGTCCTTTGCAGACTTGCTTTCTATCTTTTTCATTAATGCCAATATTAATAGTCTGTTCTGTAAACTCCGGCACAATTTTGTTTGGCATAAGCTCTCCCTGTTTATTTTATATTATCTTCATCACCTTCATAATCAATAATCACTAATGCCTTGGAGGCTTTTGTGTATGAAACAGAACCGTCATCAAGGCGACTTGCGGTTGTACCGCTTTGTTCAAAAGCTTTTTTCACATCGTATTCTTCATTACGAAGAAGTTTTGCAATCAGATTTGGTCGTCTCGCCATATTGTAAGCATCGATGTCTTCTAATTCTTTTAGATCTTCTTCTAAATAGCTTTTTATTTTTTGGGCGCGTTCAGATGCAAGAATGATGTCTCTTGTCGCTGCATTACTTTTTGTTTTGTCAGGGTATTCTTTGTCGGCCCAAGCAAGAATTTTAATATCTTCTATCGGTTTCCCATCTTTATGAGCGAGAGCTGCAAGTTCTTTTAAGTGATCCTTGCTCTTTTGAGTTAATGAAGATTTTCCTTTAGTGAAGATGATGGTGGTGTAATAGGTTCCGGATACTGCTGAAACTTTCGCTTCTTGCGCTTTAGTTCCTTCAACTGATTTTTTTTTTGCATTGGGAGTCGAGCACCCTGCTGCAAAAACTAAACTTAGTGAGGCAAAAGCGAGTGAGACAAACATACGCGCATTCATAATAGTCCTCCGTGCATACCCATCAAAGTTAGCAAGTTCGAAGCCATACCTAAGTGAAGGAGATTTAAGAAATGAGACTTAACATTGGTTGGCAGGTTGGGGAGAATTTCCCCTGACGCCTATCGAGAATTAACTGATCGATTAGTGTTAAGAGAACAATATGATTCAAAACCTGTCTGGCATCAGTTCTGCTCATTCTCAAAAGTAAAGATTAGTCAGGAGGTCATATGCAAAACGGAAAGGTCAGGACAATAAAACTCTTTCGTACGATATTTCCGAGGCTGATAACAAAAAATTCATTGATCCTGAAGCTTCTTTGGGTAGCAGTAGAGTTCCTGATTCCTCCGACAATCGCTATGATGACAAATGCCCTGGAAAAGCTCAGTAAGTCTCGGCAAGCTAAAATACGAGTGACAAGCAAGCTCGATCACAAGGTCTTTAAAGTTCCACGTCGGTATTTTGATTTTGATTTAAAAGAGAAGGGGACTTAGAGCTGTGGTCCCCTTTAATTATCAGAGAAGTCTCAAAGTCTCTTTAGTGAAATTTTCAATTTTTGCTTTTATCGGTTGATGAGCACGGGCCGAAATTTCTTTCAAGATCAACTGACCCTTAGAGAAAAAATCTTTCCCATAAACGTCACCAGAAAATTCTTCCAATAGAACATTCACTTCGATTTCTAATTGTGAGTTACCTAAAGTTTTTAAGTATCTCCCATAAGATTCTTCGGTCCTCTTAATTTCTTTGAGTTCTTTGAACTCCACCATGTCTACCATGTTCATCTCTTCCCCTCATTTTTCTAGTCACGAACATCATGTTCAGGACTCGTACCCGTTTGAATCGCAAACTTGAGGCCAAATTCTCAGCCGCAATGTTTGTTTTTCGTATAGAGACCTTTTATAAGGCCTGGGACACTTTAAAAAGACTTAAGCCTAGTTCTCTTGAGATTTTGTAAAGATTACTGTTAACACAGGGAGAAAATAGTGAATAATTTACTGATCTTACGGCCTATTTCAGCAGTGACATTATGCGCCTAAATGATAAAGGGGAGCCTTTCGGCCCCCCTTTATGTCACTGATTGGTTTACTCAGTTATTAAGCGTTCTTTTTGAACCAAGTTTTTGAACCAGTAGGATCTGGCTTCATAGTATCTGAACCTTTCTTCCAGTTTGCTGGGCAAACTTCACCAGACTTCGCTGTGTGCTGGTACGCCTCAAGCAGGCGAAGAGTTTCATCAACGCTACGACCAACTGAAAGGTTATTTACTGTCGCTTGCTGAATGATGTTCTGTTCATCGATGATGAAAATTCCGCGAAGAGCGACAGCATCGTTAACAAGAACTTCATAATCACGCGCCACTTTTTTATCAAGATCTGCAATGATCGGGAATTTAACTTCGCCAATACCACCCTCATTACGAGGCTGTTTTGTGAAGGCAAGGTGAGAGTAGAATGAATCGACTGAACAAGCGATAAGTTCGCAGTTCATCGCTTTGAATTTATCAGCGGCGTCTGAGTAAGCGATAATCTCCGTTGGGCATACGAATGTGAAGTCTAACGGGTAGAAGAAAAGAACCTTCCACTTGCCTTTGTAGTCATCGAGAGAAATGGTTTTGTTTTCACCATTAACGAGAGCAT
The DNA here is from genome assembly GCA_040399915.1 of Bacteriovoracaceae bacterium. Lineage (GTDB taxonomy): Bacteria > Bdellovibrionota > Bacteriovoracia > Bacteriovoracales > Bacteriovoracaceae > Peredibacter. The sequence goes on along the minus strand of JBBARE010000001.1, from coordinate 247,713 downwards.
CAGCTTTAAAATACGGTGCTGGATTACCAACTAAACGTGCCATGAGAGACTCCTGGGATTTGAGGGTTTAAACCAATTTCTTAATTGAAAAGTGGACTTCGAAAATTTAGACTTAAGTGTTAATTATTTCAAGACCTAGTGTTTCTTTCCCTTGCGTATTGGACAACCGTGCCCATCTTTTTTCTAAGCTCGAAAAGAGTTAAAATCAGCTCAAGAAATAAATGAATTTTCCGATAAGGTTGAACAAAGTAATCAACTTCTCGGTCTAAAAGGACGCAAAATGAAAGATCCTATCGTGGGATACATCCCCAATCCAATCGTTATTGAACAAACCGCTCGAGGGGAGCGCCAGTACGATATCTATTCACGCTTACTTCTGGATAGAATTATCTTTTTGGGTACTGAAGTGAACGATACAGTAGCGAACTTACTTGTCGCTCAGATGCTTTTTTTAGAGCAATCTGACCCGGAAGCGCCTATTCACTTCTACATCAATTCTCCCGGAGGATCAGTGTACGCAGGCCTCGGGATTTATGATCTTATGCAACACGTGTCTTGCCCAGTTTACACCTACTGTGTGGGTTTGGCGGCGTCGATGGGCTCGCTTCTTTTGCAAGCAGGTGAAGCAGGCCATCGCTATTCGATGCCTCATTCTCGAATCATGATTCACCAGCCTCTTGGCGGTGCCCGCGGACAGGCCACAGATATTGAGATACAGGCCCGTGAAATTCTTGATTTGAAGAAACAATTGAACAATATTTACGTTAAGCACACAGGCAAAACGTACGAACAGGTAGAGAAGGCCTGTGACCGTGATAATTACCTCGACCCAGGTCGCGCAAAAGAGTTCGGTTTGATTGATAATATTATTATCCCTAAAGGCAAGACACCTAAAAAAGCTTAATTAATAGCGGTAGAAAAGGCGAATCATGAGCAAAGAGAAAGCAGGCGGATCGTACGGAAGTTTAAATTGTAACTTCTGTGGAAAATCCCAGAAAGAAGTAAAAAAGCTTATCGCTGGTCCAGGTGTTTATATCTGTGACGAATGTATTGAGCTTTGTAACGATATCATTTTCGAAGATTCAGTTAAAACGGTGACAAAAGCCGCGACTGATAACGTTCCGAAGCCCCATGAGATTAAGGCCCACCTTGATCAATACGTGATTGGCCAGGACCGCGCTAAGAAAATCATTTCCGTTGCTGTACACAACCATTACAAACGCGTTTCTTACAAGGCCGCTTCTCGAGATAGTGAAGATGTGGAACTTGCGAAGTCAAACATCCTTCTTGCTGGTCCAACTGGTTCTGGTAAGACACTTATCGCTCAATCACTCGCTAAGTTTTTGAACGTTCCCTTCGCAATTTGCGATGCTACAACATTAACTGAAGCTGGTTACGTAGGTGAAGACGTTGAGAACGTGATTCTTTCACTCTTACAAAACTGTGATTTCGATGTTGAGCGTGCTCAGCGCGGGATCGTTTACGTGGATGAGATCGATAAAATTGCCCGTAAATCTGAAAACCCATCTATTACTCGAGATGTATCAGGTGAAGGTGTGCAACAAGCTCTTCTAAAACTTGTTGAAGGATCTGTTGCGAACGTTCCCCCTAAAGGCGGTCGTAAACATCCTCAGCAGGAATACATCCAGGTTGATACTCGTAACATTCTCTTCATCTGTGCTGGTGCCTTCGTAGGTCTTGATAAGATCATCGAGAAGCGTATGACGAAGTCCAAGTCCGTAGGGCTTACTTCGAACAACACAAATGAGAAAAAAGAGAAGACTCACCTTGAAAAACTTGGCTCAATTGAGCCAGAGGATTTAGTCAGATTCGGTCTTATCCCGGAATTCATCGGCCGTTTACCAGTGACAGCGATGCTTGAAGAACTGGATGAAGCTGCTTTAGTATCTATCCTTACTGAACCAAAAAACGCTGTTATTAAGCAGTACCAAAAACTTTTTGATTTTGACGGAATTGAGCTGGAATTCACCGAAGACGCGATTAAAGAAATCGCTAAGACGGCACTCAACAGAAAGACCGGTGCTCGTGGACTTCGCGCCATTCTTGAGCAAGTCATGCTGGACGTGATGTATGACCTTCCAGGCAATGAGAAAGTGTCTAAGTGTATCGTCACTAAAGATGCGATTACTGGCGAAGGCAAGCCGCTTCTTGAAGAAGGCGAGCGGAAGAAAAAGTTAGAAAGCAAGGCTGGGGCCAAATCGGCAAAAAGAGTCGAGAACGCATCGTAAAATCTCGAAATTTCTTACAAAGTAAATAAAAGTAATAGTTATTATCGGTCGGGTCAGGAAAAATTTTCTGGCCCGTTTTTTTTCTGTCTTTCAGTTTCGTTTTCGTGGGATAATATTTTTAAGGACCTCATGCATGAGGTTCGATGAAGACAGTTAGGCGCAGGAGGTGCTATGTCCGATAAGAAGTCAGAAGCAAACAACAACTTTCCACTCCTTCCATTAAGAGATGTAATCATCTTCCCACACATGGTGGTGCCTTTATTCGTAGGAAGAGAGAAGTCAATCTCCGCGCTCGAGAAAGCTGCTAAAAACGGAAACGAATTATTTCTGGTCACACAGAAAGACGCTTCGGTTCTAAATCCAGAAAGAGAAGACGTTTACGACATCGGAACAGTAGTAAGTATCATCCAGATGCTTAGACTGCCTGATAACACAGTCAAAGTTTTAATCGAAGGTAAGTACCGCGCGAAAATTAAATCTTTCCGCTGTGAGAACGACGGTTACTACTCTGAAGTAGATAAATGCGCAGATGTCATCGAATCAGACGTTGAAGTCGAAGCTTCAATGAGATCTGTGAAGAGCATCTTTGAGCAATATGTGAAACTCAATAAGAGAATACCTCCTGAACTTCTTATGAGCATTTCATCGATCACTGATCCCTCTCGCTTAGCTGATATCATCGTTGCTCACTTAACGATGAAGATCCCTGAGAAGCAAGATATCTTGAACGCAGTAAACGTTGATACTCGTTTACAGCTTCTTCTTGAAAAAATGCAGGGTGAAATAGAAATCATCAACGTTGAGAAGAGAATCCGTTCACGTGTAAAAACACAGATGGAAAAATCTCAGAAAGAGTACTACCTGAATGAGCAGATGAATGCGATTCAGAAAGAACTTGGCAACAAAGGTGATGAGAAATCAGACTCAGCTGAGTTAGAAGAAAAATTAAAAGCTAAGAAAATGCCAGAAGACGCTCGTGAAAAAGCGAACAAGGAACTTCGTAAGCTTAAATCAATGTCTCCAATGTCTGCTGAAGCAGCAGTTGTGAGAAACTACCTTGATTGGATGGTTTCACTTCCGTGGGATGAATATACTTCGGATGATAACTCTGTCGCTAAAGCGCGCGAGATCTTAGATAACGATCACTACGGTCTTAACGATGTTAAAGAGCGTATCGTGGAATATCTTTCAGTTCGCTCACTTGTGAAAGACGACACTCGCGGGACATTGTTGTGTCTAGCAGGTCCTCCAGGTGTTGGTAAAACATCAATTGCAAAATCACTTGCTGAATCTCTTGGCCGCAAATTCGTACGTATCTCTTTGGGAGGTGTGCGTGATGAAGCTGAGATTCGTGGTCACCGTCGTACTTACGTAGGTGCAATGCCAGGGAAAATCATCCACGCTCTTAAAAAAGCAGGATCATCTAACCCAGTTATCCTTCTCGATGAGATCGATAAGATGAGTTCAGATTTCCGTGGTGATCCAGGAGCTGCCATGCTTGAAGTGTTGGATCCAGGCCAGAATAAGTCTTTCGGAGATCATTACATCGAGTGTGAATATGACCTTTCAAAAGTTATGTTCATCATGACAGCTAACGATCTTGGTGCTATCCCAGGTCCACTTCGTGACCGTATGGAAATCATCCACATCGCTGGTTACACTCCAGATGAAAAAATGCAGATTGCCAAGAAGTATCTTCTTCCTAAATCAGTCGAGTCTCACGGTTTAAAAAACTACCCTGTGACAATGTCAGATAAAATCTTCTCGACGATTGTTCGAGGTTATACAAAAGAAGCTGGTGTACGCGAGCTTGAACGCTTGATGAATACTATCTCTCGCAAGATTGCTACAGAAGTCGTGACTGAAGATGTAAAAGAAGGCCGTAAATTTGCTGTGACTGAAAAGAACATCGAAAAATACCTAGGCCCTTTGAAGTACGACAGAACTGGCATCGAAGATCAACCACAAATTGGTCTCGTGAACGGTCTTGCTTGGACTTCTGTTGGTGGTGAGCTTCTTCACATTGAAGTTGTCACTGTTCCAGGTAACGGAAAAATCCAGGTCACTGGTAACTTAAAAGACGTCATGAGAGAATCTGCTTCGGCAGCTCTATCATATGTCCGCTCGATTTCTAACCGCCTTGGTGTTGATCACGAGTGGTATTCTAAGAACGACATTCACATCCACGTTCCAGATGGTGCTACTCCGAAAGACGGACCTTCAGCTGGTATTACAATGGCAACAGCTCTTACATCAGCTATCGCCGGCATCCCTGTTCGTCAGGACGTCGCCATGACTGGTGAAATTTCTCTTCGCGGTCGCGTGCTCCCAATTGGTGGTCTTAAGGAGAAAATCCTTGCGGCCAAACAAGCTGGTATCACAACTGTGATCATCCCGAAAAAGAACGAGAAAGACATCGCTAAGATTCCGGATGAAATCAAAGCAGGCATGGAAATCCGTCCTGTCACTGATGCAGAAGAAGTCTTAAGAGTTGCCTTGAATCTTACGAAGCCAGAAGAGTTCATGAAAGCACGTGCTCTCAAAGTCCTTGATGGTGAAGCAGGACTTGAAGTGGCTAACTAAGATTTTATAAATCGATTATTGAGAAGCCCGGTAGAAATACCGGGCTTTTTTTTTCCTCACTTCAAATAATTCCTGAATGAATAAAGTTGTTTTTTAATTAGGTTTGGGTATCATTTACAGATGTTCAACGATCCAAAAAAAATCATCTTTTTTGTTGTTGCGATTATCATCGCGACTATCGTTTACGTTGAAACTCGTGAAAAGAAAGTGCAGCCTAAATCTGTTAAAACTCAGCCGATATCGAAACCGAAATCGGAAAGTTCTCCTTCTCAGTCTTTTCCTGAAACTTCTCAAACTGATAACACTGTTGAGGAATCAAAATCTGACCTTCCATCAGAAGTTCAAACATCTAATGAATCAGAGGTGGTCTCTGCCCCAACAATTCCAAGATCGGAAAAAGAATTAAGATATGAAGCTGAGCTTGAAAGTGAAGCGATGAAAGTGACTGAGCCTCCTAAAAAATTAGAATTTCAACAAGTAAAAGGCGTTCCTTGGACAAATCCCTTTGAAACACCAATTCCCAGAAATTAAAAAGTCCGGTTTTGGGCTTGTCGAAGTTCTCGTCGCCCTAGGACTCGCTGGTGGACTAGCGCTGTTTGTAATGAATATTGGAAAGTTTGGAAATGATATTCAGCGACAGTCTTTGGCCGGGAATGACGAAATAGAAATGATCAGTATGCTTCGCGGAGTGCTTAAGAAAGATAAGAACTGTTCCGAATCTCTTAAAATTGGACCCTCGCGCACACCAATAACTTTCAAAAAATCTGATATCGATGAGCCGTCAGACAATGAGGGCATTGAAGTTGAGGTTTTTCAAACTGACTATGCTGGCGGAGTCAAAAAAATATTATCAAGCTCGGAACCGGATAATCGATTTGGCAGACTTAAAATTATTAGCATTAAATTTTTGATGAATAATGGTGAAGGCTTTGATTACCCCCTAGGTACTCTTCATTCAGATTCTGGGATCATGCGCTTCGTGTACGAAAAACCACAAGGCAACAACACTGTCACTAAGACTGCTGATATGGCACTCACAGCAACTTTGACGACTAATACTTCAGGTATCAGTACAGGACTTAATTGTGCCAAGGATAGCTCTGCCATCAAGAGAACTGTGGCGACGGTAGATAATCTAAGTAATTCCGGGTACGTTAATAATTGGGATCAAATGGTTAATTTTATTTGCCCAGCAGATAAAGTTCTTTGCGGAGAAACTAGTTTTCACTGGAATAATACCGAGGACAGAAGACACAATTTTCAATGTTGTGATATAAAGGTCGACAATAACATCGTAAGACGAAAGTCCTGCTCTTGGTCTGGACAGGTAAATTATTACGATGCTTTGATAAATTACACCTGTCCCAACAACACTCTCAAGGCTGGTCATTTTTCAGTTCATGATAATGGAACAGAGGACCGTCTGTATGAGTTCTATTGTTGTGAATATGGAAGTGCTTCTCAAAAAATATTGACTGAGAATTGTCAAGTCCTGCCAAATGGTGCCTGGGCCAATAACTGGGATCAGCCGGTGAATTTCACCTGCCCGGCCAATAAAGTCCGTACTGGAGAAATCAGCGTCCATAACAACACCACTGAAGATCGTCTTTATCGTTTCAAATGTTGTGGCGTTGTGGCCGAAGAGTTTTAAATCCCTCTCCCGATCGAAAGTTGCCACTTACCTCTTGGACATATACTCAATTCGGCAGTTCTCCCCAAACTTGAATTCGGCACTTGTCCCGGTACAATATCCTTATACTAAACAGGAGCCCTCATGAGTATCAACTGCCCGAAATGCAAAATTGCGACGAAGCCTTTTAACCTAGAGGCGGATTTGTTTTTTGATCGCTGTGATAAGTGTAAGGGAATGTGGATGGATAAAGGGGAGCTCGCTCGCACTTCTGGTAGCGAGAGCGATTTTACGGACGCTAAAACATTAACCTCTGGTCTTCCAAGTACGAAGGTCTGCCCAAAATGTCCGGGAAAACCCCACTTATTTGAAGTTCTTTATAAAAAACCCAATAAAATCCTGATTGATGTCTGCACAAGTTGTGAAGGGTTGTGGCTTGATTCTAAAGAGCTGCCGCAACTGCAGGAAATTCTTCGTAAGTATCGAATTGAAGAAAAGAAGAAGAAGCTTGCGAACCAGTAAAAATTTAAACACCCTTTTGTAACCTTTACACCCAGGTCACAGTAAGTTCCTGAAATAAGTTAATCTTCTCCAGATTTCAATAAACTGGAGAAAAAATGAAAACAACCCCTTTTTCGGTACGCGCGTCTTTGATTGCAACCATGATCCTTTCTGGGCAAGCTTTTGCGCAGAATCTTCCGGATGAAGTCAATCACCCTCAATATCTTCGCGTTTATCAAAACCTGGAAACGGTTTTAAATCAGAAGACAGTTGAATTCGATAAATTGAATGAGCAAAAAATTCAAATCGAAAAAACAATCGCACAGATGGAGAAAGATCAGGTTGAGATTCCTGCTCGGAATTCAGAGTTAAAAAGAATTATTGAAAATAAACGTCAGGAAGTCTCCCGCTTAAATGCTGAGATTCAAGGCTTAGAAGGTGTACTCGGAAAAATTATCGAAGATCTCCGTCGATTAGATAATATGATAGCGCAACTACAGCGCGATATTAGTGAAGAATCCAATCGTTCACAATCTATCCAACAACGCAGGAATCAGGTTGCTAATGATGTGTCTCAAATCAACGCAAGACTTCAACGCGAAGTTCGTGAAGAGCAGCAGTCAGAGCAGGTTCTCGCTCGTCTTACCAATGAAATGAACAACGCCATTCAAAATCGTCAACAAGAAGAGCGCGAACGTACTCAGCTCATTCGTGATGTTGATCGTTTTAAATCAGAAATCGTGACTTCAAGAAATATGGTGAATGCCAATAATACACAACTTGCGACGAAGCGTCCGCTTCTGGCAGATGCGCAGGCGAAACTTCCCGGGGTGAAAGCAGATCTCGCCACAGCTGAAGCCAAAGTTGGGCAAATTGATGTTGTCCTCACTCCAAAACGCACGCAACTAATGCACTTAAAGCTGAACTTGCACGTTTATCACCAGATGTAGCTCGTTTAACGGCTGAAAATAAAACTCTTTCTCAAAAAATTGAAGCAAACCAGGCCCGAATCAATGCCTCAAACGTTCAGGCGCAAGTCGCCCGTCGTGATGCTTTAGAAAATGAAATTGCCTCAGTTAAAGCACAGATTCAAACAAACGTTGCCGGAACAATTGCTCTTCAGGAAGAAATGAAGCCAGTCAATGAGCAGATTAATGACCTAATGGTAAAACTTCGTGAAGCTCAACGTAACCGAAATACGCCAGAAGTTGCTCGCCTTAAGGCCGAGATCGATAAACTCTCTGATTCAATTTCTGGTAAACGTATGGAAGTCGCTCGCTTAAATAAAGAAATTGAAAGATTAAATATCTCCATTGCACCTAAGCAGGGTGAGATTAATACATTAAATGCTTCTATTCAGAACGCTAATGCTACCAATACTGCTCTTGAAGCTGAAATCGTTGCATCGAGAAATAAAATTGTCGAAAACGATAAAAAGATTGCAGAAATCGCTCAGTCAAACTCTGGTCTTGGTCAGCAAATTGCTGCCCTTGAGGCGGAAGTCAATGCTCTTGAAAATGAAAGAGGGCCGCTAGCGAAAAAAGCTCAAACTCTTAAACAGCAAGAAAATCAGCTTTCAACTCAAGTGACATCTTTATCAGCAGACATCACTCGTCTTGATTCAGAGACACAAAAACTAACCGCCCGTATCGCTGAGATGGAAAAAACAATTCTTGAGTTTCCACAGACTCTTCGTCGTATGGAAAACCATATCCGCCAGCTTGATGAAAAAGTGGCGCAAAACCGTTCGGAAATTGATCGCGAACAACGTCTTCTTGCACGTATTCGTCAGGATCGTCAGAGAGTAGAAGCTGAATTCAACCGCGCGCAGGATGTTCTCAATCAAGTTAATCAGGATTTGATGAGTTCTGAGCGCCTTCTTGGTGCATTAAGAAATAAACTAAATGAAGAAACTCGTACTCGCGAAGCTCTTACTCGATATAACCAAGATTCAATCAGAAAGTTTGACGGCTTAAAACTAGCGAAGGCCAATGCAGAGAAAGAAATGGCGGCGGCTTCTGAAGAAGTTGAAGTCAATGACCAGGATATTGCAACAATTAATCAGGAGCTTCCTAAGCTACGCACAGATTTAAGTGTTGTCTCCCCTAAGGTTGCTGCTGCTGAAAGTGCAAAAAATACCGCTCAAAAAAATGTTAACGATGCCAATACTCAATACCAAAATCGTCTTTCCCTTTACCAGAGTTATCTCTCAGAAGCTCAGCAGAGAGGGGCAGAAAAAGCAGCTATCGGAACTGCTGACGGTGCTAAGGCCGGCTCAATTGATGGAAAAACTAAAGCAAATAAACTCGCGACAGAAAATGCATCTGTTGAAGGGAAGTGGGAAGCCCTTCGCCGCGGTTATGTTCGGGGAGAAATTGCTGGATACAAAAATGGTTTTGATATTGGTCAGCTTCAACTCCAGATGCAGCAAAAGGTGAAGAAGACGGACGCATTGCAGGCCTTCGTCGCGCCAAAGATCACTCCAATTTAGTGGTTAAACCACAAATCTATCTTGAAGAACTCGCAAGACTTTTGAAAGAGGATGATACTTCATCAGCTAAGCCACTTGCGGCTTCGATGATCAGACAAGAAATTTCAATGATCAAAGCGATGGCAAGAGAGCTTCAGGAAACGATTCCTGATCTCACGCAAAGTGAAGTAAACGAGGCTTCACGCATCGTAAGTTCACTTGATGCTTTAATAGCTCAGTCTGAAATTGAAATCGAAGAAATTTTAAAACTTCGTCAACAGTTAAGCGAATCAAGAAACGTCTACACTGCTCCAGGCGCAGGTCAAAATGCCAACAATGTTAACTGCTCAGATGTTTATAAGAACGTAAAAGATTTCGTCGAGGCGTGTAAGGGATCATATGTTATCCGTTACCAGAATCTTTATAACTCATCACATGCTGAAGCGTTTAATCGTGATTACGGTGTAACATTCAAAGCGCAAATTGAAGGTACTTTTGCTGCTGAATTAAGTCGCCTGTACCCAGGCCACTTAAAAGAAGCGTCAACAGTTGGTCGTGAGGTCGGTATCTCTTCAGGTAAAAAAGAAATTTACCAGCAGAGCTTTAACCGTTCTGAAAATACGGCGTACGGTGGTGCTTTTCCAGGTGAAATGGCGCGAGTTGAATCTGAAGCCGTTAACCTTGTGCAAGAACACCTCAACGGAAACGCAGCACTTACTTTAAAAGCTCCAGCGAAACTCGCTACTGCTTCTATCTACGGAATTGCACCGGGAATCGATGCAGATCTAAAAATGCTCGTTAAAAACGTTGGATCGCAGGCCTCTAGTGGAAACAGCCTGGTTAAGGTGACAGAAATGTCCGCTAGCCTAGCTTCAGACAGAAGAGAGGCTCCACTGACTTCAGTTGCGCCAAACTCTCACTCTGATCTTTCTGTTTTCAAAATTAAAGTTAATGATGCAGCTGTTCCCGGATCAAGAGTCGTTATCGCTGGTGAAATCGTTCACCCGGGTAACCACTACCAGGGGAGTCGTGTTGAGACTTTTAGAATAGAGTCTGTTCTTGGGATTAATCCTTCGGTCACGACCGCCCCGGATTTTGATTCAACTCCAGATATCGCAGCTCTCTTTGGAACGAAGAAACACGATCTCGCTATCACCATCTCTCCTAAGTTCTCTGGTGTTGATCAGGGCTATGAAGTGACGATGGAAGAAATTGGATCGAGCTTTGTTGAAATCACTGCAAGACCTGCCAGAACAGAAGTTCTAGCTCGTGGAGCACAGAAAAAAGTTCGTTTCACTTACAAACTTCAGAAAGCTTCGAAAGCGAAAACAGTCACTTTAAGAATTGTGGTTAAAAATGCTGGTAAGATTGTTTCTCAGCAAGATCTACAAGTTGTTCCTAAATAATTAAGCCTTGCGCGCCTTGAAAGAAATCTCTTTCAGGGCGCAATTCTGTCGTTGACAAGAATCCTGCAAATACCTAATATGAACCCTCTTAATTGACATGTGGGCGTTTAGCTCAGCTGGGAGAGCGCTACCCTTACAAGGTAGATGTCGGGGGTTCGATCCCCTCAACGCCCACCATATTCCACAGTCACTTTTTTCTCTCATCATCCTTCTAAACCATTAAAATCAGTTATTAACATGTGTTTAATACATTAATCTTTTATTAATCATAAATGATGGAAAAGACTGATATTTGGCATTCCAGTGGGCCAGTTTCTCGTAGATACTTTAAATTAATGAAGTGGTGTTTGAGATTTCCTAAGTTTTCTTTAGAATAGGATCTGTCTAAGCTTGGTCACACAATTTTTGAACGGGAAAAAATGAAAAAGACGATTGTTATCATAGAGGATGAAAAAGAGATCGTTGAATCACTTCGCTACTTATTGGAGAAGCACCAGTTTACTGTTAGTGCTTATCTATCGGCGGAGGAATTCTTCTCTGCCATGTCGCGGCCTGATAATTGTGTCTATCTCGTTGATTGGAATCTTCCAGGGATCAAGGGAATCGATATCATCCGTACCATTCGTCTGAAAGATAAAATATCGCCCATCTTTATGATGTCTGCTTACAATAAACCTGATCAGATCATTGAAGGACTCCAGTGTGGTGCCGACGATTACATCACGAAGCCTTTTAACTATGAAGAGCTTCTCGTAAGAGTTGGGAACGCTCACTCTAAAGTTAGTTCACTCCAAGATAACTTGATGAACGTTGGACTCAAATTCATTCCTGAAGCCCATTCGGTGATGAAAGATGGTGTGACTGTTAACTTAACATCTCGTGAATTCATTATTTTTAATCATCTCTATAAAAATTCGGCGGCCGCTAGCACTCGCGAAGAATTGATCAATCAATTTGATAAAGAAATGGAAATGACGGCGAGAAATATCGACGTCCATATTTTCTCTCTTCGTAAAAAAATGAGCAAAATTGCTATCAGTATCGAAACTGTCTGGGGAACTGGTTACAAGATCGTTCTTTAATTCCTAGAACAACATTCTGAATTCAACTTCAAATCTGCTGGCGGCTGGAACGTTCTTGCCTGTGATCGTTTTCACGAGATTTACGTTGATTTGTGCCGGTAGAATAAACTCTTTCTTTAAGAATGGTGTTATCGATGAAAAGGTCGTTGTAAGTTGAGCTACGTGTTCCTGCTTGTCTGAGTTGTATCCCAAAAATTGATTAGCGTCGTTAAATTCGGAATCGTAAGTTGAAGGGAGTTGGTACATAAACCGGTACATAGGAGTGAAAGAGACCCAGTCGTTAACTGCAATCGTTGAATTCACAGACCAATTAATTCTGTCCCCGTATTTCACGTCGAAGTCACCCTTCTGTGTGGACAGTGTAAAATCGCGCTCCTGTGGGACACGCAAAGTTTTTGTCATTGGTAACTGGTAAGTGTAGCGAAAAACTGTTCCGAAGCTGAGTTTATCATTTACCACATAACCAGTGGCAGCTTCACCAAATATATCAAATTGTCCGTCACCAAAACCGACATCCTGGAGAATATCAGGATCGTCCTGATAACCAGTAGGGAGAATAACACCTGGGTAAAGCATGAGTCCCCAAAGACCTTTATCAATAATTTTTGTCATTAACCCTGTTTCCATATCACCATAGCCACTTCCATACCAATCACCAATCGGCTTATAGCCGTAGTAGTTTGTGATGACAGATTGGATCGTTCCTTCGTTGGCATCTACCATCTGACGAAGATTTTCCGCAAGAATTGTGTTTTGAGTTCCGCCGTTTTGTTCAGCAATTCGTGCTGCTTCTTCGTATGTATTACCGGCCGTTCTTTTGATATTTGAATTTACGCGAGCACTGTAATGGGCAACTTCGCCGTAAAACATGACTTTGTCTGTAATGCCGTAACCAAACCCTGTTCCTTGAACATTAAATTGCGCCTCGGCATCTACCTTATACTCACCAACCACAAGTGCTTGATAAGCAGCAGGATCGATATTTGGAGCAATAAGATTTCCAGTGAGAGCATTAAAGGTAGAGGCATCAATACGAAACTGAGAACCCATCGGAGACTCAGAACCAAATTGATTAAAGTTATTATTGATTTTGGATGTGGTTACATTTCTATAACCAACAACACGCACGCCTTTTGGCAGCACCTTCCAAACCTGCGCGTGGACTGATGCAACTGTGGTCAAAATGATAAATCCTGCGAGAAATTTCATTGCTGGTTAATCCTTAGTCTTTCGTTTTGAGAATAATACGACATAATGCGCTGCGACTGAAGAAACTACAGGGTGGTATGTAAAAAGGTAAAAGGACCTGTTTGTTTTTTATGCATAGCATATAATTCCCCATATTTCTTAAAATTAGGTAGTTAAACCATTATGTTTAAACATTTTTTATTGTTAATGATCTTCTCGGTCCTAACGACGGCTTGTGGGCAGCGAAACACCATAAAAAACGACGTTAGGCCCCAGCGCCTGGCCGATGCCTATGGCGACGGTCGCTACGCCTACAGAAGCCTTACTTTCCCCCTGGCAGACAGCGCCTTGGCCTACCAGACTCCACTTCCCGGGATCGGCCCTATTGCTGGTGGTATCTTAAAATTTGTTAGTAATATTTTTGCCAAAAACACCAATCTCGGTAAACTTCAAATGAACTATACCCAGACTCTTCCTGAAATTCCGGAACAGCTGCATTCGGTTAGATTATCCCGAGTGTTTTTTTACATGAGACCGCAGGGTAAAACGCGTCGTATCCGTGACTGGTTCTCAAGAATTTTTCTCGGTAAGGGCCATGTGACTTTTGACTTTCTCGATAAATTTGCTGTGCGAATGACGACAACTGAAATTGAAGACCCTGACAATTACGTCTCGACACTTGTTACAAAAGACTATGATAAAAGTGATGTGGCCTCACTCATGGAGGTCTTTTCAAAACATAACAGACCTACTGTTGTTGATACCGAAAAAGCCAAAGAAATTGTTTTATTAAAATATGATAGCAGTACCAGATTGAGCGATACCATGCATGAAAAATATGGTCAGATCCATATTCTAGAAACAACTGCTCCAGTAGAACTCAAGCATTTTTTGATGGATCAAATCAAGATGAAAGACCTCTATAAGAGAATTCTTATCCTTGAAAACTCTGTCCTCGTTGAGCTTGTGAAAGATCCAGCTGCCAATGAATTATTCAAAGATGTGATGTCTGAAATATCTGATGACCAAGAAAAACGCCTTGGTGTGACTTATATTGACACTTGTACACCACGCTCTTGCCTTGAGTTTAATATTCCTGATGTTAATCTCATGCCGATTGCACTAAAAGGTAACGCCATCACATTTGATTCTGTTATTCACGCCGGAAAAGTCCCTGAGTCATTTAACTTAAAGGGCTTTGTTGAATTTGAAGTAAAGATTGATTCACCGATTTAGTTAAGATTGACTTCGATGTCGATTCCAAACTTTTTGCCCTCTTCCATGAGCATCGCTTTGACCAGCGGTCGTGGATAAACAATGCCTACCACACTCACCTTTGTCTTCATCACATCAATCTTGCAAGTGTTGGTGCACATAAAGTCTGCAGAGTAGAGCTCGAAGTTTTTGATAGGTGTCTTGTTGTTAAATTCAGCATAAAAACTAAAAAAAGCGACAATTTTCTCACGAAGTTTGGCGTCTAGTTGCTCCTGCGTGTCTTTTTGGAGATTATAGGTATACAGAGACGTGTTTCGGGATTTACCGTTAAACGATAATTTGATCACTCCGCTGGAGCGTATCTTCATGGTATTCTGGAAACAAACTGGGCAATACATAAAATGAGTATAAGGGATTTTTATGAATAATGAATACAGAGATATCATTTCCTTTGATGGAACTATCCTTAAATGTCTTATCCGGGAAACTGGAAGCTCGAAATGGTTGATTGTTACCCACGGTCTTGGCGAACATTCTGAACGCCATGAGTTCATCCTTAAGCTCTTTTCGCAGAATTTTAATATAGCGATCTATGATTTGCGCGGACATGGAAAAAGCGGTGGTAAACGCGCCTGGGTAGAGGATTTTACTCATTTCACACGTGATCTTCAGTCTGTGATCGATTTTTTGAAGCGTGATTTCAGTATGACAAATTACACACTCTTTGGTCATTCGATGGGAGGCCTCATCACGGCCGGTTACTTGCAAAATATGGCGCAAAAAAACTTCTACCCGGAAAAAGTATTTTTGAGTTCTCCAGCTGTCGCAGGACCTGGAATATTAGGTCAGGCGTTTACTTTAGCACCTATGCTTTTATTCGACGGGTTAGTGAAAGTTCCTACCATTCCACTGCAAGGAATTCTTGATCTTAAAAAACTCTCACACGACAGCAGGGTGTATGAGAGCTACATAAAAGATGAGCTCAATCAGCTCAAAGTTCACTCAAAACTTTTCTTTGAAGTTTTGAAAGCAGGAAGAGATTTTTTCTCACGTCCACTTCGTGCAGAGTGCCCACTTTATGTTTCGATTGGAACAGAAGATGGCCTTGTTCATCCAAAACTTCTTATCAGCTATTTTAAAAATGTAGAAAAAAGCGCTCAGTTAAAAATTGTTGAGGGTGGCTACCACGAGCTTCATAATGAAGTTGAAAAATACCGTAAGCCTTATCTCAATTTTTTGAGACAAGCACTTACAGGTTTATCATTTGATGAATGATTGAAGTTTTTTTATTCGTTCGAGGGCAGGTGGGTGAGAATGATAAAAGCCTGAATAAATCTTATCAGTCACCACTGGACTAGCATTTTGCTTATAAAGTTTCAAAAGCCCTGAAATCAAATCTTCGGCCCTCGTTTCTCCGGCAGCATATTCGTCCGCTTCAAATTCACGTTTGCGAGATATCCAGGTATTAATGGGGCCAAACCATAATGTGTACAGAGGCAAGGCTTGTGTGAATAATAAAAAAAGTGCACCGGGGGAAATGACGCGGATAAAGTGACCACTATAAAACCAATTCTGGGAGGAGAGTTGTCCCATCAGCCAGAATCCCGCAAAAGACATCACAAGCGATGCAATGAGCGATTTAGGGATGTGTTTTAATTTCATGTGGCCAAGTTCATGGGCAAGAATGGCAAGAATTTCGTTGTTTCCTAAATCTTTTAGAAGCGTATCAAAGAAAACCACGCGTTTCTTTTTTCCAAGACCAGTGAAATAAGCATTTCCGTGGGAACTTCTGCTGGAAGCATCCATCACAAAAACTTCTTTTGCTTTAAAGCCAGCACGAGTGACAAGATTTTCAATTCCTGTTTTTAATTCTTCATCGTCGAGTGGTTTAAATTTATTAAACAGAGGAGCGATCACTGTTGGATACAGCCACACTAAAGCGAACTGGAAAAGTGTCATGAAAATGAAACTAACAAGCCACCACCACTTTCCTGTACCCTCATAGATGGCAAGTATTCCATAGAGCAAAGGTATTCCAATCACAGCGCCTAAAAGTAGACCCTTTAAGCGATCTTTAAAAAATAGTTTTGGAGTAGAGCGGTTGAAGCCATATTTTTCTTCCAGAAAAAAAGTGGAGTAAATCGACCAAGGCAAATTGAGTAAAGTCTGAATGAGAACAAAGGAGAATAAGAAAAGAACTTCCCTGTGGATATTTTCATCTGGAATTGCCAGGTAAAGTTTTTCAGCACCTCTAAAAGGAAACCAATAAAAAAGAAGAATGGCATCCCACACCAGCCGTGCCTGACTAAGGCTCAGTTTTGCAGTGGCATAATTTATCGCCTTTTGATGGTCTTCGAGCTCCAGGAATTCACTAAATTCTTTAGGCACGGTGCCGCGATTTTGGTGAAGAGTAGTCACTTGACGACGGGCCAGGTATATTTCAAATAAGTGACTCACAACGATGGCAGCAATAAAAATCACCTGCGTATAATAAGAAAAAAGGTTTTGCATAATGATCCTGGTAAAAACTTTCTATGCCTACAACGAGCTTAGAAATTACAGTTATTTGATTCTAGATGATCAAACCGGAGAGTCCTGGGTTATAGACCCTTTTGAAGCTCAGCCGATAATTGATTATATCAAAAAAAATGGTCTCGTCTTGCGCGGAATCTTAAACACTCATCAACATTTTGATCACATCAGAGGTAACGCACCCCTGATAGAAAGTTTCAAGGCACCAGTGAAAAGACTTAAAAGCTCCGAAAATATAAAGTTATCCAACTCCCAGTCGCTTGTGACCATGGACTCGCCCGGGCACACAATGGATCATCAGGTTTTTATTTGGCGCGAAGCCGATAAACCGGTTGCCCTCTTTTCCGGTGATACACTTTTTAACTCAGGAGTAGGGAATTGCCGAAACGGGGGAGATGTTAATCTGCTTTTTGATACGACTCTAAATCTCCTCGAGACTTTGCCCGCCGAAACCCTGCTTTATCCTGGACACGACTACCGCAGACGGAATCTGGAATTTGCCCTGACAATGGAGCCTGAAAATAAAGCAATAAACGAAAGACTCTACCAATTAAAAGGGGTCACCACCGAAGTCTTGCCACCGGCCACTTTAGGGGAGGAAAAGCTTGTTAATCCTTTTTTCAGGCTTAATTCGGAAGAGTTAAGAGTTACTCTGGGCAAAGAGGATGTAAATGAGCGAGAATTATTCATCGAACTAAGACACTTAAGAGATAAATGGTAATAAAGGAGTCCTTATGGCCAAAAAGAAAGTAGTAAAAAAAGCGACAAAAAAAGTTGCAAAAAAAGTCACGAAAAAAGTTGCTCCTAAAAAAGCAACGAAGAAAGTCGCTGCAAAAAAAGCGACGAAAAAAGCTCCAGCTAAAAAAGCTTCACCAAAAAAAACTGCTCCTAAAAAACTGACTGCAAAAAAGGCTGCACCAATGAAGCAATCCGCTGCTGTTGTCAAAGGAACAACTCTTAAGCCTGGAGATACAGCCCCTGGTTTCACTCTTCATGACCAGAACGGGAAAGCTGTTTCTCTAAGTGATTTTAAAGGAATGAATGTTGTGGTTTATTTCTATCCGAAAGCAATGACTCCAGGTTGCACTGTTCAGGCCTGTGAAATTCGTAACTCTGAATCTAAACTTAAAGAAGCAGAAATCGTAGTCCTTGGCATTAGCACTGATCCAGTTAAGATGCTGAAGAAATTTGAAGAAAAAGAAAAACTAAACTTCACTCTTCTTTCAGATCCAGATCATAAAGTGATTCAAGCTTATGGTTCTTGGGGACCAAAATCCTTTATGGGAAAAAATTATGATGGGATTCACCGTCAAAGTTTTCTGATCAATAAAGAAGGGAAGATCATCCACGTCATGCATAAAGTGGACACTAAAACTCACCACGATGACGTACTAGCTGTTTTTAAAAGTCGTTAATCACTTCTTCATGCAAGACATCCAGTCGGAACTCTGACTGGAGTCTTGTAATGAGATTCTTGAGATCCTCTCTCATTTCAATCGAACACTTCACATCCAGGTCCCGATAAGTTCCCTTAAGCGATTCGTCCACCGTTGAGTAAAAGCACAAACCCTCATTCGATTCGAAGGTAAAATAGATAAAATAAGCATCATCCTTCGGCACCCGCAGGCGGGTATAGTAGAGCTGTTTTGTCTGATGATAGGTCTGCGACATAGAATCCTTGACTAAGAGGGATAAGGAAATAAAATATAAGATAAGGAAAGTCAAAAAATTTAAGAAGTTATGTCACGGAGGACGCTTTGAAATACTGTTTGATCCCTATTGCGTCACTATTACTTGTCAGTTCATGTTCGTGGTACCGCGATCTTGAGCGCTCACTGGTTGAAGATGAACAAAAACAAACTAAGCCTTCATCGCGTGCCGTTTCTCGCGCACAGTATGATCAGCTCCTCGTCAAATACGAAGAGCTTTCAAAAAAATATGAACAGCTTAAAGAAAAACCCGCAGGCAGTCAGGGCACTTTAGTTGACGAACTTCAAAAATCTCAAACAGAGAATTTCGCCAATACTTCATCAAATGTTGAAACAGAAACAGTTAATCTTTTTCCTGGTGGAGACGCGCAAACAACTTCTCAAGCAACGATCGAAGTTCCAAAAGATATTGAATCTCAATTAAATCTTTATCGTCGTGGACTAGCTCTTAAAACTTCTAATCCTGGTGAAGCAACAAAAATTTTTCAACAACTCGAAACTCAAGCTGTATCACCAGTCCGAGCGCGCGCCAAATATCAAATCGGCGAAATGCTTTTGGGTCGAGGGCAGTATGATCTTGCTCTTCAGGTTTTTGAAGACATTATCAACAAAAATGCGGAGTCTGGAATTGTTCTTGATGCTCTCAAAGGTGCAGTTGTAGCAGCTGATAAACTAGGTATTCCCAATAAAAAAGACCAATACTCATCAATGTTAAATGATGTGTTTGGTTCTCAAGGAATGTAAGTTGAGAAAAGAAAGTTATGTTCTCATTCTTTCGGCACTTCTTCTCGCTCATGCTGGTTCGGTACGAGCGCAGGAGGATTTAAACGATCAGGATCTACAAACACTACTCGAAGACGACAAAGCTCCTCTTCAGGAAGTAAATGAAGTTTCTGAAGCTCCTGCAGAAACACCTGCCGCTGCAGATGCCGAGCCCTCGGATCCTGTTTCATCTGAAACCGTTGATCTGAATGCTCTTGAAAGTTCTGATCCGGATATGGCCGATGCACCGGTAGAGACATTACCTGCTGATACCGCTCCTGAAACAATTTCTGAAACTCCTCCAAGCGACCTTGAAACACTTCCAGCTGATACATCGCCAGAAACAAGCGTTGGGCCAGGTGATACGATGGCAAAACCTGATACCTTTCAGGCAGATGATCTCGAAAGTATTAAAAAAGATATTGGTGAAGAGGATGCTCCTTCTGAGGCTCCTAAAAAAGAAGAATCTACGCCACTTCCAAGTACGATTGCAGCTCCTTCGAAAGCAGAACCATCTATTTTCGATGTTGGTCGAGAAGAGCGCGAACTTCTATCTCTTGCTCAAAATATTCAAGGTCAGATTACTGATCCTGAGTGGAATGAAGTTGCTACGGCCGCAAAAGTCGAAGCCTATACTGTCGTAAGAGATGAGTGGTTATTTAAAATTTCAAAACGTCTTTTTGGCTCTGGATTTTATTATCCAAAAATCTGGTCACTCAACTCATTCATTACTAACCCGCACTATATCGAACCAGGAATGGTCCTCAACTTTTCTACAGGTTCAGCCTCGCGTGCTCCTGAAGTAAGACTTGGCTCATTCTCGCAGGACGAAATTAATGCCACTCCGGGCTCTATTGGAAATTCAAATCCAACGGATTTAGGCAATTTTGGTGAAGAAGCAAAACCTGGATGGCTTGATGAAAAAGCTGACCTTGAAAAACAAAATGTCTATTTCCAGTATGCTTCTGAAGAAACAATGGATGATCTATCGAAAGCAGGTGAGCAAGCTCTCAACCGCGAATACGAAAACTATGAACCGCCAAGAAGTGATTTTGATGTCGTCGTTCCAAAAAATTACGATAAATCTGGATTTGATAAAAACTCCAGGATTTATTACTCAGTTAAAGAGGGTTTTTATTTAAGTACCTTTATTTCTACAAATATCGTTCAGGATTTTGGTTCTTTAACTGATGGCCCTGATGAAAATATTTTCTTCACTGTTTTAGATAAGGCTTACATTCAGTTAGATGAAACAATGAACGTACTTCCTGGTGATAAATTCTCCATCTATTCTTCAGGTGGAAAAGTTAAGCAACAGAATTCTGATCGCGAAGGGTATAAATACTCAATTGTCGGTCAAATTAAACTCCTTCGTAAAATTCGTGAAAAGTGGGAAGTTGAGTTTATCGATATTGCCGGAACTCCTCAGCGTGGTGACAGAATCACCGCCTACACGCCGAAAATCGAAAGAATCACCCGAACTTATAACTCGCGCTTAGTTGAAGCAGCAGTCCTTTCTACTTTCCAACCGATGCAGACTATCCTTGGATTTGGAGATGTGGTCTATCTGGATCGCGGTCGTGCCGATGGCGTAGAGATGGGGAACGTTTTTGAAGTCTATGGATTCAAAGACCGTCTTACAAATAAAAACATTACAGATCAGCCTACTTATAAGTTAGGCGAACTCACCATCATCACTCTTACTGATAATTTTGCAACAGCTCTTGTGACGAATTCAATTCGTGACTTTTACGCTGGTGACATCGCTATCACAAAAACAAAAGAAGCTCATCTTCGTGAGCAGAGTGCTCGCGAAAACTCGCTTAAAACAGATAAAGAGTTAATGGGCGGTAAAGCACTCGAAGAACTCGATGTTGAGCTTAACCTTGAAAACTTAAATGACGACCTCTTGAAGCAAGCTGATAAGATTCAGTTAACTGAAGATGAGCTAGCAGAACTTGAACGTCAGGAACGCGAAAAATCAGTGATCAAGGATTCTGAAAAAGATCTTAAAGCTCTAGAGCGTCTTGAAAATGAAATCGAGCAGGCCGAAACAATTCTTAATGACGCTAAACTTGATGAAGATAAGCTTCTTGAAAATGAGAACTTAAATGACATCGAGAAGAAGAATAAGAACATCGACCAAGACAGCCTCGATGAGATAGAAGAGAATCTCGGAAAACGCTACGTCGACGAAGATCTGAACTCCAAAGACAATCCATTTGGACTCACAGAGTTCGATGTCGAGGAAGTCGACGAGCTCCTGAACACGGAAAAGAAAGAACCGAATAACTAAAAAAAAGTCCCCAGAAATGGGGACTTTTTTTATGCTTTGACTCCCAGCATTTACATGGCCAATAGCTATATTAGTGGGTTAAATTTAGTCCAACGCACTCTTAGCTCAGCTGGATAGAGTAGTTGGCTTCGAACCAATTGGTCGGGGGTTCGAATCCCTCAGAGTGCGCCATTCTTTCATTTGAAAATCATCCATCTTCACAATCGGCCTCTCGACTCCTTGTCGGTCACGTACATTAAGTACGCTTCCTCCGCGTCGCTCGGACCTCATGTGAATCTGAATAATTTTGAAATGAAAGAATCGGAAGCAAACGCTCATGTGGACGATTCTTTTTTTCCAACGGCGCTTTTAACAGGTATGAGAAATGGAGAGCGTATGCTCCTGAATGAGTCGACATCGATTTTGAAAACTCTTTAATCAGAGTTTCAAAATCCTATGACTCCAGGACTGATACTGTTAAATCTACTATGGCTGGGTATTGGAATAAAGGACAGCAGGCGAGGATGCTGAAGGCCTCCTGAGGGAATTGGGGTTAGGCCTGTTAACTTTCATGCGCTGAGAGCGTGCTTCGCTACGCAACTCCTGGCGGAGAATATACCTCTTGCTGTTGTGATGAAGATTTGTGGTTGGAAGAATTTGAAGACTATGGAATTTTATGTGCGACCGACTGGGGTTAATGAAGCTGGGGCAACTGAGGTTTTGAATATCCTGCCTAGTGATAGAGAGGTTATGGATAATGTAGCGAGTTTGTTTTCAAATTAGTTAAATTGGAGGCCTTCACAGCCTCCCATTTCATTCTTAAGCTCATGTTATTTTAATGGTCTGAATGATTAGTGGCAAATTTGCCATCCTTGTGGTAAATTTGCCATAGGAGAGTAATGAAGAAAGAAAATACGGTAAATAAGAGGTTAAAGACGCCTGTAACTTTACCAGGTCGTATTGTTGAAGATATTTGGTTTGATCTTAAGCATATCCAGCATGGCTGAGACCCAGTAACCAAAGACTATGCGAACATTCCCTCGCGTAACAATTATACCGAGGACGATATTGTTACCTTGTTTGAACAGTTGAATGTGCTTGGGCAGACGCCTCAGGAACAGACTCCGACAAGGAGAGATGTAGATAAGAGGTATGTTTTTTACATATACGATGAGGGTAAGAAATTAAAAATGGTTGTAGACCTGATGAAGAATTCTTCGACAGTAGTCGTGACCATCCATTAAAGAGGCATTTATGAATAAAAATACTGGAATTCCTGATTCATACTTCGAAGAAGAGCAGTTTCTTATTGATGATCTTGATGAAGATAAAATTGTTGGAGTATTAGGACCAAATCCAACGCCAGACCAAGTTTTAAAATTTGAACTTTGTAATCTTATTGCTAAACACATAAAAGCGAAGGGTCTTAGTAATTCTGAAGCGGGTAAAGTTACGGGAAATGATGCAAGTGACGTGAGCAGACTTCTAAATTTTCACATCGATCGTTTCACTATTGATAGACTGCTGAAAATTTATTGCACTCTGGAAAGCTCAAAGAATGTTTGGAAAACAATGACAAAGATCGCGGAATCAATAGAGAAAAGAATTGCTAGTTAATCATCTTGGTACCTGACACCTTTTCAACCTTGCATTGTTACTTGCAAAGACTAAAATAAGAGAATGAAGATTCATTTTATTATTTTGGTCTTAGTCTTACTGGCTTGCTCTGCAGCACCAGAGAAGAAGTCACCTACTTTAAAAGAGAAATGTCTTAATTACGAACCTGAGGTAATCCAGTTAGAAGGAGAGCTTTACAAAAAATCCTTCCCTGGCCCACCTAACTATCAAGACATCAAAGAAGGCGACGAAGAAGAGATTTATTGGCTGATAAAAACCGCAAAACCATTTTGTGTCAACAAAAGTAGCTATGTAGAGGGTGATGAATTGCATGGTCTTTCAGAGGTTCAGCTTGTTATGAGTTCTAAATTGGACTTCTACAAAACAAAGCGGTCGCTACTCAATAAGAAAATTAAAGTTCAAGGCACTCTATTTCCCCAACATACCGGACATCACAAAACAGAAGTTCTACTTACTGTTGAATCTCTTGAAAAGGCTGATTAATGAGTGAATTTGTTAAAGCCGAAAGTATTAGTAAAAATCGGGTTCGTTATACTGATTCATCTGGCAGAGTTTTCATACATAGCAAAGGAACATGGGCGTGGAGAAATAATAATCCAGGGAACATTAGGAAACCAGGCAAGGATACAAAATTTGAAGGAATTATTGGTTATGCAGGAGGTTTTTTAGTTTTTTCATCTTATGATGCAGGCTTCAAAGCTCTTCAAATTTTATTAAAGAAACCATTTTATCAAGACCTCAGTCTTTTTGATGCTGTAGAGAAATACGCTCCAGCAAAAGACAAAAATGATGTAAAAATTATCGAAAAATTTTAGTTCAAGTAACCAAAATAGACTTAGACACGAAATTAAAATCTTTGAATGGAGCTCAATTCCTTCTTCTTTGCCAAGCGGTTCAAAGAGTTGAGGGCTTTCAAATTGGTGAGGTGATAGAAGAGCTGCCTAAAAAGAAAATTCTTGATGTTAAGAAGAACAAAAAAAATCTCATTATCCAGTACCTAATTGAGGGATATGGATGGCTTCGTAAGACTGAGGCCGTAAACTTGGTTGAAAAAGATGTTGTAGATGCTGTGATTGTGAAGAGAAAAAATGGTTATATCTTCTTACGCAGCAAGCCCGATAAAACCAAAACTAATAACCTAGATCCTTAATTTGGCTTAGTTTGGCTTTCCAATACACTATCTCATCAAAAATTAAGGCCATTCACCGAGTGCGCCATTTACTACCATTCAGCTTGTAATAAGAACTCTAGCTAAGCTTTTTAAAACCACAATAGACGAAATCCTGAGTTGTTCCCCATGGAGTAGTGTGAGTCGTTTCAAAGCATTTAGTGTTTTGAAAGAATTTACCGAATACTTTCTTTAGGTCTTCCTGAGAATATTTTGAAATTGTCAGTCCACTACATTTATCTGGGCCAGTCGGACTGAATGTACTCACAATCAAAAATCCACCGACATTTAAGGCATCATGAGCAATTGTGAGATATTTTTCTACATCCTTTAGATCAGTCAGAAAGTGAAAGGTCGCTCTATCATGCCAAAGATCGTACTTTTGTGGTGGATGGAATGTTGTTACATCCGATGTGATCAGTTTTAAATTATCGGCCTTAGGACCAAGACGATGCTTTGTTCTATGTAGAGCTTCTTTAGAAATATCCAATAGTGAAATATCACCATACTTTCGCTCTAAGAGATAATCGACGAGTCTTGATTCACCACCGCCAATATCAATGATGGAGGAATCTTTACTAAGATTAAGTTCATCAATCATTTCCAAGGATTTTTCCGGCTTCTCTTGAAACCAGCTCTGATGCTCTTCGTCTTTTTTCTTATAGATGTCGTCCCAGAATTCCGATTTCTCCATAACAATTCCTAGGTAGTTATTTCAAAGCCATTCTAACAGAAATTGAAAAGGGATTACTACTTAATCTGATATCTGTACGTTGTACTTACAAGTTCGTATTGGCCCACCCATCGGTGCGCCAGTTTAAAAAAGAATTCTTCGGAATTCTTTTTTTTTACCTGTTAAATTAGATCGTTACAATTCAATAAACTTCAAGTGAGATAGACTCATCAAGTCCTTAATCTGGACCTAAAACTCTTTGGTAGGCCTAGTTAGCTTTTCCAACATTATTGATGAGTTCTAAAAATTCTACTTCTCCATGAGCTTGCTCATCCATTGACCGAATTTTATTATCAATCGAGAGCAAAGATTTTAATGCTCTCGAGACCTGATCGAGATCTGGTTTGTGAATAAGTTTATACGTTCCGTAATTAATCATCTGCTGTTCATCATTAGAATCCGCATGACCGGATAAAAAGAGAAATGGGATAATAATTTTTTTTGCTCTGAGATTTTTAATTAACGTTAATCCGTCCATCTCCGGCATCATCAAATCACTTACGACCCCATCGAAACTGAGATTTATAATTTTGTCATAGGCTTCTTTACCGTTAATTGCGGTCTCAACTTCATAACCTTCTGTTTTGAGGAAATAAGATAATGCATCCAGGATTTCGATTTCGTCATCAACGATGAGAATTTTTAATTTATTTGTCATGGTTCATTATCGGTCAATTCGGTGGTTGTTTTTAATAAAATTTGAGTCCTGATAAACTAGTTACTTAACCTGAAAAGATTTTAACTTTTTATTAATTAATTTAATAATTTCTTCATATTCCAGCTAAAGATTAAGTTTTATCCAATCAGAAAGGTCCCTTGGCTAAGGAGCTATGAAATAATTCATCCTCTCCGATATAAGGAGAGTCAACGAAAGCGACATTTTTATTAAAACAGATTATTAACTCAGTTGAAGAAAGAGAATAACTTTCAAAAAATTTGGAATGAGCACCTGAAAAACCTTTGCAGCTAAGAAATGGGTAATCATCAGTTTTAAGTTTTAATTCGATTTATTTCCAATAGACACTGAAAGCTTCGAAGGCTTTTTTTGCCCATGATTTAGCAATAGGAGTGCCTAGTGTGTTCCAGTAATGTACACCATCGCCGCCAGTCTCTGGATATCTTGTCACAAGATGACTCTCAAATAGAGGACAGTCCTCTCCAACGGCTTCCTTAATCAGGCCAGAAATTCTTGGGATTGCGGCACGGTATTTTCTTGTGTCTGGATTTGTGATCCAGAAACAAGCTGCGCCAGAAGACTTAATTTTGGCGATGAATGATCTGATATCTTCTTTTACAAATTCATCACTAGGTGTGGCCAAATAATTTCCACCAAACTCCATCACCACGACATCAGGTTTAATGTCAGTGAGTAGTTTGTCCATGAGGGGAGTTGGACTTTGGTTGAGTTGAACTTTTGTGCCTTTTAAATCACGAGAGAAAAATCCACACGGAGTCTTTTGTCCTGTACTCCACCACTTTGGAATAGAGCCACAACTCGCATAAGTTGCCACCTCATGGCCTGCATCCCGGAGGTTTTGATCCATGGCCCATCCAAACGGTCCGACTGAGTGGGAGTCTCCTACAAACAGCACTGTAGCTGCGTGGAGATTGAAGGAGAGGAGCATCAAAAAGACTATTTTTATCATGAGCGTAAAATAGCAAAGACCCGACAGGATTAACAGTTTAAACAGGAAAATTGGGTAAATTTTAAGGAAGCTGGCCAAAGATTTCCAATCAATAATCATAAGAGATGGCCTATTTGTGCCAACATTATATTTCGAGGGGGCGGGCTCCCATGTTTTAAAGATGTAAAATGTAGGGCCAATTCAAGCTATCTTTCAAAGAGCAAATCTTTTCTGTGGCTCAGTGGTGGACGAAGCCCATTTGACTTTCTCTCAAAGTATCCAGATAGATGCTGAGGAATCAACAAAAGAGAAATTGCAGTATAATCTAAAGAGGACATGCTCAAGTTAAAGAAGCTTGTTTCGAGAGTTCGGTCTATTTATCATCTTGATATTAAATTCAAAAATGGCTGTTACTTTGCCTTGGATTCAAAGCAGAACGTGGCTTAATCCATCAAAAAATCAAAGTAAGAGAATTCAGTATAAATTGGCCGACTGGAAAAAAACGTAGGCGGAAAGTTTTAAGTTCAGTCGCTGGAATATTGAACAAGAGATGCCGATAGGGCATTGTCGTTTCTATGAAACGACTTTCACCGACGCAACATCTGAACTTTGTGCAAAAATTTCTTCCTACTTAAGTGGATTATCCAATTAATTGATTTTTCTTTAAATAAGAATGAACATCGTTAGAAGTTAAAGGTCTGCCCTCATCAGAAATTAATCAAAAACACAATTTGTTGGCAGAAAATTTCCCCTTATTTTGTCCTAACTCACAAGAAGTACATGACAAATGGGCTTTTAAGTAAAATTTGTTAAAACTTAGCCGATAATGAACTCTATTAACAAAAACAAAGAATTTAACTGTTGAAAAAATTATTAGCTATCAGTCTTATTTTAGGTTCAATGACTTTTTCAGAACGCGTTTTCGCCCAAAGCTTAATCAATTGTTCAGGTGATGAATTTGATCCTAAAGGATATTTAGCTGTAAATCCAGATGTAGAATCTGCGGGGGCTGATGCTTGTGCCCACTATACTTCTCACGGCAAAAAAGAAGGAAGAAGTCCAAATCCTAAAAATCTGGTTGGGCAAAATGTCGGCTCTTCAGGAGGTAATGATGGGCTTATTAATTGCAGCGGAGATCAATTTGACCCTGAAGGTTATTTACTTGTAAATCCAGATTTAGAAGCTGCGGGTGTTGATGCTTGCGCTCACTATACTTCTCACGGCAAAAAAGAAGGACGAAGTCCAAATCCAAAAAATCGAGGTGGACAAACCCCTGGTCCATCTCTGGTGGGCCCGCGAATCCTCCAGTAAATCCTCCTAAAACAACTAATCCACCAGTGAATTCAAGCAATGGTAATCCGACGAAAAGTTTAAGCTATTCCGGGGTCAATGGTATGGTTCAGTACGAATACTTTTTTAAGAGTAATGGGAATACACCTCCAACTACACCGACGAATAACAATGGTTACATATTTGTTCATATTCCAAGCCACGCTATCATTGCTAAAGGGTCTGTTTCCCCAGATGCCAGACCACAAGTAGAATTCCAGATCATTGACCCTGATGGGAACGAAGTTGTTTATCTTAAAGATACAGTTTCTGGGTATCATCCCAATTATTTTAATCTGCCAATCCTTGAGGCTGATTTGAAGGCTTCATTTGAAAGATGGAAAAATAATTTTAACGGGTTTGGACCTTTTGGCTCGGCAGAAGATAGAGGGAATAACCATAAAGGGGAGCTGTTTAATTTTCATCTTAAAGAAGGTGTTTATAAATGGATTTATAGGAACATGGGTAATACTCCAAATATTATTCAAGCTGGATTTGTGAGAACTAACCAACATGATTTTCAAGAAACAATTGCACCAGGACAAACTGTCATTAAAGAACTTCATATTTTTAAGAGAAGAGCTAAGCAAGGTGGAGATGAGACTTATGATATCTATAAACTTAATACCAATTACTATTAACGTTGGCGATTAGAGAAAGATTTTTTTTGATTGTTTTGAAACAAACTTGCTTGAACTTACCGAACTCTCTTACTAAACCATCATTAATTTTACTTCGAACATTTCAGGCACAGGGGTTATGTCGTCAAGTGGAGCAATTGAAGTTTATCTGAGGGCGACGATTACTTCGATTCCGGATAATTTACCATCAGGTCAATGTTGTCGCTTCCATTAAATTGAATCATCATTCCCTTTCGAGAAAGCCTTTAGCTACTCCTGGCCCATCTTGATAGTTCCTAGGCTTAAGTATTCAAGATTAGGGAATCACATAAGTTAAGGACATGACACAATCGCTTGACCGTTAAGACCTGAAAGAATCGTCCAACAATTAGACGGCCCCTGTAATTCTTTTCTCAGGATGTGCCGGCGGTGGCGTTTCCTGAAATGATACTCCTAAATTTGAAAGGAGATTTTATGAAATTCTTAATTTTGATCGCTATCGCTACAATGAGCTTTAGTGCCCTCGCTAATGATCGCCACACCGAGGTCTTCAAGGAGACCTACCGGGATCTGATCGAAGAGTATAGAAGATCCGACGCGATGGTTACTGTAGCCTCGAGCCGCTACTGGATGACGTGCCAGATGTACTCGGCTTCAGGCGAAATGAGCACAATGAGTCTCTTATTAACGGCGAGAACAAAGAACCTCGCCGACGCACACTACTCTGTCGGAAGCGTAGCTGTTGAGCACGCGTTCATCATCAATAAAAAAAGCGGGAACCTCGAGTCCCTGTCGACGAGAAAGACATACATCTACAATTACGGCAGTAAGATTACCCACGTCAGCGACTTCAAAGACGAGTTTAGATTCCGAGCTACGGGCCTTGATAGGTACGTCGGATTGTTGGTCTCTAAAACCAATAAGGTCTCCCGGGCAATCAGGTGTGAGCACTAGTAGATTCTTTCTTCGCAGGGCCATCGTTAAGGACCCTTCGAGGTAGATTGTTTTTAAGAGAGGTAGGTAAGTCGAAACTGAGCATGTCTGCGGATCTTCTTTTCGAATCTTCTATTACCATCTTTTCTCAATCATTGAATCAAATTGGTAGCCGAATGATAAACTTTGATCCTATGCCAACTGAGCTTTCTATATTTATAGAACCGCTATGGGCAAGAATAATTTGATTAGAGATATAGAGCCCAAGTCCTAAACCCGCTTCATTCACATTTGAACCTGCTCGTTCAAATTCATGAAAAATTCGCTCCTGATCTTTAACACTAATTCCTCTACCGTTATCTTCAACGCTAATTTCAACTTCATTCGCAGAAGTGTTTTTTAGTTCAATGCTAATTTTATTGCCGCCGTACTTGATTGCATTGGAAACAATATTTGTCATGACTTGCCCAATGCGAGAACTGTCAACAGTCCCAATTATAGGTGTAGGAGGAAGTTGAAAGTTGATATTGATATTAGATCCAATCGAGGAAACGCCAAGCTCTTTTGTCTGTTGAACCACGTCTTGAATCAAGGAAGAAAGATTGACTCCTGATTCTTTATTAATCTTTAGTCTTCCAAGATGAACCGAAGATACATCTAAAAGATCTTCAACAAGTTTTGTTAGTTTGTTTACCTGTCTAATCGAGTTATCAAAAGCCTTTTTTAACACTTCTTTATCTCTAGAGCCTGATTTGTTTTGAACGATATTTCTTGAGATCATTTCAAGCTGTAGCTTTAGCGAAGAAATCGGAGTCCTAAGTTCATGGGAGGCGATAGAAAGAAATTCATCTCTTGCTTGAAGCGCTTCGGAAAGTTTAATTGTTTGATTCTTATAAAAAGTAAAATGTGTAGCAGCATCATTGACTGCTTGCTCGATTGAACAAACAATTACTTCTCGTTCAGTCGTGCCAACATTCTCTTCTTGCTCAAGCTCATCGAATATGGCCTGTCTTAAGATATGATATTCAAAAATGAGCTGATCTATTGTGAAGTTAAGATCTTGTGCACGTTGATCGCCATGAATTTTACCTAAACGAGATCCTTCTTCACGATCATAACTTTTTCTCGCTGTTGTGCGATCAATATTGTTATTAAGTGCATCTACCAGCCCCATAAGATATTCAGGAAGTGAGTCTCTAAGAGCAAGGCTTTCCAAATGGCGTGCGGCTAAAATTTCTTTTTTCGCTCTTTCCTCCCAGGCCTTCATAATATTCGGAATTTTTTTCTGTAATTTTACTCCAGTAGAATTATTCATGTTGGTTTCCCGTAAAGTCTATTCTTTAGCTCCATACAAAATAATTATAGAGATATCATTCGGATTCTCGATTTAATTTAAAATAAATTATTTGATACAGATAAGCAGAAGTCTGGGCGAAGTCACGAACGCGTTATGAGGATTTGCATCAAGATTAACAAGACTATTAACGTTCTCAAATCTTGCTCATGAATTGAGGTCGGCATCCTTCATGTTTAAATAAATCGTTGATAAGCTACTTAGTAGTTTAGAGACAAGGGAAGAATATATGCCAAACAAGACAGCTTTAAGACTTAAAAAAACATCGATAAAATTCTTTCGATTTGGGAGGAAAGAGTTTATGAAGAAGTCATGGCAGCACAACATCAGGAAACGATCGCTTTAAGAAACTCATTACCAGAATACTTGTTGCAATTAGTGGATGCACTATCGAATACGATTGATCGCACCATGGCCCGAAAGCGTCGTGATAAAGTGGATAGCACTCGAATAGGAAAAAGACATGGAGAGGACAGAGCAGGAAGTCGAAATTATACGGTAGATCAACTCATCACTGAGTATCATATTTTAAGACAAGTTTTATGTGATGTGATGGAAGAAGAGACTCCACTCACTGAACTTGAGCGTGAGGTGATCGTTTGTTCTATTGAGCAGGCGGTAAATGACGCTGCAACAGAGTATAGCGATAGATTGAAAGGTTTAAAGGAGAAGATGTCTATTACTCTAACTCACGATCTCAGAAACCCACTTATATCGACAAAAATTAGCGCTCAATTAGTTTTGCGAAACCTTAATTCTGATGACTCTTCAGTTCCTAAAATGAAACTGATCATCAGCAACATGGATCGACTCGATCAAATGATCACGGGATTAATGGATGCTAGTAGATTAGAGGCGGGTCAAAGTATGCCCATAGAGACCAGACCATGCGATCTGAATTTAATCATTCGACAAGTGACTGATGAGTTAAGCTTATCCTATCCAGATTGTTTTAAAGTGCAGTCAGAAGGTATGTGTGTGGGACAATGGGACGAAAATGGGCTTCGGCGGATGATTGAAAATCTCGTTACAAACGCCATTAAGTATGGTGATCAAAATTCTTCAATCACCATATCGTTATCGCAGAATGAAACCTCCGTTGAGCTAAGCGTACATAATTTTGGAAAACCTATTCCTCAAGAAGAATTATCAATTTTGTTTGAGCAGTATAGAAGGTTGAAATCTTCCGAAGATAAAGCAGGCTGGGGATTAGGACTTACAATGGTGAAAGGTATGGTGGATGCACATAAGGGATCAATCTTAGTTGAGAGCGAAAAAAGCAAAGGCACGACATTTATCATTAAGCTTCCTAAAGACGCATTACCAATTACGGAACCACAGGATCTAAAACAAATAAAACAGCCGAATCAAGTTGAACAAGTTCCCCAAATTCCCAAATCCGAAACTCATGTAGAGCGGCATTAACTCTTCGAGAAAGGTCGTTATTAAAATTCAGAACAAGCCTATTTGTTGACACTCATGACACTAAAAAAACAATTATTATATTCTAATAATTGTGGATTAATCTCTCGAAGCTATAGAGTACCCGGTAAGAAAGTTATCGAATTCTCCGTCTATTCCAAGAGATGAGTCATCTTTGGCAAATGCCTTCAATTCAAGCACTCGAATCAATCAAGATGATTCCGTTTCCAGTACTGCCATTCAGACTCCAATTATGCAAAACAACTTCCCAATATCTTCTGGAATTCCGATAAAACGTGATTCAAAAGTTGTCAGAAAAGATGCATCCCTAAACGACGCAAAACTATCTGCACTTCAAAAACGTGGCTTTGCGATTGACCCCTTGAAAGACACAAGGATTGCTTTATCAAAAACGGAATCTGTTCTGAATAAAATTGAAATCAAGGTCCCGAATGAATCGATCCTAGATAAAAAGACTTCTGATCTTGGAGCATAAATTCAGGATTACGTGGATAAATCTGCTTCAAGCCTTTGTCTTTCTTTCAAGAGACTTCACCGGATACAAGGAGCGCGTAAGCACTCGCTTATCGATGTAGAATATCATTTTGAAAAGCAAAAGAAGGCAAACTAGGTTTTTAGAATTTGAGTCCGGCGGAAATTGAAATCTGATTTAAGTAGAGACTGTATTGCTGGCCAGTAAAGTTCATGTACTGCCAGCTTGGCTGAATGAAAAGATTTTCATATTCATCTAAAATAAAGGGAATTTTTAGCGAAGCTCGAATGGCGTATCCACCAAGATTAACTTCATCTCCAACCACTTCAGGCCTATAGCTGCTACCGAGACTGTAATAGCCCGCAACCTCACCGAGCCAAGGCCTACCATCATGAGTAGACCAAATGTACTCGTAGGCCACACCCACAAAATTGGTAGAATTGGTGTGAAGACCAACAAAAGTTTCCTTATCACCAACAAAATCAAATTGGTTTCGCCAAAGCTTTAGATAAGCAGCTTGCTGATTGAATTGTAAGACTTTTCCTAAACCAACCTCTAGATCAATCTGAGGACCTAGACTGAATCCTTTGGCCGAGTCGCCTTTAGCAAGTCGCCCTCTAAAAGTTCCCACCCAAGGTGAGGTCCATCCAAACTCTTGACGGGCAAAATATTCGATCCCTGCATAAGAATACACTTTGGTCTGAGTTGAGACGTCCCCATTTTTTTCTTCGAGGTCGTCTTTCGACATTACATAAGAAGCGTACTGAAGCTTACGCCATGGTCTTAGATCTTTGAAGCAATGAGGATTTTTTCTCAATGCTTTAAACAGCTCAGATTTAGTCTTAAAATGCTCACGTAAATAAGCGAGTTGAATTTCTTGCTTGCGAGAATCAATTTTTAAGTACCGTGGCACTATGCCAGCATTGCATTTGAGACGTAGCATATGAGCAGGAAACTTAAAATAGCGTCCGACAGGGGGAAGCTTTTTGATATGTAGCTCTCTGATGAATCGCTCAGGATATCCGTGGAAACTAAGACCAATACTTTCAAAAGTCTCGCCTTCTTGGACTTGGTAGTAATACCAGCCAGTTTTAGCGTGAACGCCGGAAATAAAACAAAATAGAAGAAAAAAACTCTCATGTTTAGAGTCTAAGACAACTTTACCATTTATGAAATCTGAATTATTGGCAAACAAGCCCGCCACCACCGGACCCAAAAAGAACAGGGTTAATGGGTGATTGCACTACTGACGAGGTCTCCCGAAGGCACAAATGGGTCGGAACAATCCATCTAATAAAACTTGAAGGTTTCGTATAACTATAATCACCACCCATACTAAAATTCAAACCGCTCCATGTAGCATCTAAATCGAGCTGAGGACTGGAGACATTGTAGGACATTGTCGATGGAGCATTTATTGGACTTGGAGAGGTCGTCAAATCAAGATCTGCCACCAGAGTATTGAGAACATTATTGTTTACAAAACCGTAGACCGATGTGTCGGTGACGTCAATGTAAGGAGGAGTTGGGGATGAGGGAGGATTAAAAATAAAATTCCCTGAGCCCCCTGAGATATTTTTCA
Source organism: Bacteriovoracaceae bacterium (assembly GCA_040399915.1). Taxonomy (GTDB): domain Bacteria; phylum Bdellovibrionota; class Bacteriovoracia; order Bacteriovoracales; family Bacteriovoracaceae; genus Peredibacter. The sequence goes on along the minus strand of JBBARE010000001.1, from coordinate 213,214 downwards.
AAAACACCACGTTGTTTTGAGCGCGAACACAATTCATGGCCGAAGCATTGGCCGTGGTAAGTAGACCCGCTATTTGATCAGTGTTTACTTCGTCTATTGTCCCATGGTGAAATATTATTCACCATTGTAACTAACATATTGGACTGGCACTCTAGAGAGCCGATAAGACCGCCGGCCATGCTAGACATGGTTCGGACATAACTTCGGTAGCTATTTACGTTTGAGATGTTATTGGCCTTTACTGGCACAACCGGCATGGTCACAACTCCGGCCAAACTTCCACTTGGAGCTTGCGAGAAAGAAGCGAAATTGATCAGAGTAAGATCTCTAATATAATCAAAATCAGTTAAGCAGCTAAAAAGTCCAGATGGTACAGTAATAGGATAAGGCCCTATATTTGACGGAGACGCGGGATCAAAAACTTTGAAGTTACTGATGATGTAGTCATTTCCATCAAGGCCCCCACTAAAACAGTCAACAGGAATTCCATTCAAGACCCCAATCGGATAAACCGGCAAATCCGTATCCCTAAAATCAATATCGGCCGACAGTTTATAGTACTCCTTCAGGGAAGCTACATTTAAAGAAATTTCTTTGATATGATCAGGTGTACAAAGTAGCCATGGATCTAAATCCACTCCTCCGCCACCCCCAAACTCTTGAATGCCAAACGGAGTGCCTGAGGCATTACAAACTTCCTCAATAGTAAAATCATCTATAGTGACAGTATTCACAGGAGTAGAGTTATCCTCAATAATAATAGAAAAAGGTGAAGTCCCAGTTGAAATCTTTGTTGTGATAGAGACTGAATTAGAAACCTTGCCGGTTGAGGCATTTAAAGCAAAGCCCGTCGCAGGACTTGGGCCAGCGAGACCGGGAAAACTAGCCGAGGAAAATGTGCATCCACCCTTACAAAAGGCAATGGTCGGAGTCACGGCGGAACTTTCGACAGCATCCCGCCTATAATAAGTCAGTGCAGTTGAAGAATAAGTCACTCTTGGGGGCCCAACTTCTTCTAAATCCAAGGCAAAAACAGAAGAGCCAAAAGAATTACTTACTTGCACTTGCACTTGGTGAGCAGCACCAGTTGCACTCACGGACGATGAAGGCGTTCCAGAAATAATTCCGGTTGAAGCATTTAGACTCAGTCCTGTCGGTAAACTCCCAGAGCAATCGTATAGGCCGTAGGAGTCGAAAGAGTTCCTAAGTAGTAATATGTCGGAGTCAAAGTAAAGGGCAAAGCGTTTTGATATGTCGTCGAGGTGAGCGGGTAGCCTACTTGAGGAGGACCAGTTTCATTCAGAGTAAGAGTGATGGCACTTGTGCGACTTAAGGGATCGGCCGTATTCATGGCTGTAATAGTATAACTTGCGACACAGGCATTGGCAGCGGCCGTCGAAGCAACCGTGCCAGAGATCACTCCTGTGGATGTATTGAGAGACAATAAACAGTTCACGTTCGGCAATGCCGGTGAGCTGACATAAGTCACGTTAGATGCAGCAGGAAAAGTTAGGCCTGATTCAATATCTAAACTAAAGGCTGAGCTTCTTTGAAAAGTACCGGCAACTGTAGTTGAGCTAAAAACTGGTGGGCCGACTTCTACAAAGGAAATAGTATGATCAACAAGTCCGTAGGAATTAGCTGTCCTGACGACAAAACTTGTATTGCCTGATCCGCCTGCGGAAGCAGTTCCAGAGATCACACCTGTTGAGGTATTAAAGGTAAAACCTGCAGGCAAAGTCCCCGACGGAGTACTGTAAGCAAAAGCATTACCGCGGTAAACTTCGGTCGGACTAAGAGAAAAGACTGTACCCCTGACGTAGTAGTTAGTTCCTGTATAGGAAATATTTGGTGCGCTCGCAACATGTAAACTTATCGAGATAGAGGTCATCAGCCCATTGACTGTGGCAGAAATATTATACGCAGTGGTCAGACTTGAGGCTGTGGGTGTTCCTGCAATTGTACCAGTCACTGGATTAAGAGTAAGGCCTGCGGGCAAACTTGGACTAACCGAAAAGCCAACGGCCGCAGCTGCTGGATAAGTAATGGTCGGAGTAATCGCCGTAAAAGGACTTCCAATTGAATAGTCATAGGTAGTCAGTGGGTAACTAAAGATAGCTCCCGTTACCAAGAGAATGCTCTTGTAGGCCGATCCAAAATTATTGGTCGCCGTGATAGTGAAGCTAGGACTTACGGGAGCCGCCGTCGGAATACCACTTATCGCTCCGGTATAAGTGTCAAAGCTTAGTCCCGCTGGAAGAGTTCCCGCGAGACTAAAACTGAGTCCATATCCCGCATAAGAAACTGAGGGAATTAAAATGTAGGGAGTGCCCATACTGTAAGAATTAGTGGTACTAGCATAAGTAAAAACGGGCACAGGATTAGAGCTGTCAAAGCCAGAGATAGAACTTGGATTGACTTTGGTGGTGACCACTTCAGATTGCAAACAACCCACTACTAAAAGCAGCTGAATGATGAATAAAAAGTTGAGCCATTTTAAGTAAAGTCGCACCATAAAACTCTATCGGTAAGGAATTAAGAAAGATTAAATAGTTTTTGACTTCAGGCTGGGTAAGGTAGGGTCAAAGATCCATTCCAAAAGTAAAAATTGTCGCTAAAGAAATAAACCGATCAATCCGATAAGGATCTAGTATGAAAAAAGCCGTTTGGGCCTTTGCCCTTGCTTCATTTTCTATGTCTCTTTTTGCCAAAGAGTGTTTCATCAAGGATCAGTTCCTTGAAACTGAATCCGTTGGAATGTCTCAGGTACTTAAACAAACAATTTGCGAAACGACGAAATCAATTAAAACTAAAGCCGAACTTGAATATGTCATCAAGCTCATGATGAGTAACCAAACTTTAGAATTGGCCAATACGTCTAAAGATCGCCATAAAGTGGCGGAACACTTAAATGACTGCTCACCTGAGAAAGATTCCAAAGCTTTGGTGATTAATTTTGCTGGAACCGGCTCGTTTAATCCCAAGTCTTTTGACCTCATGACAGATTTCATGGCATGTTTTGCAGAAAATAAACTGGCATCAAATATCAATACCAATGTGTTTACGAGTATTGCTTATGCTCAACAAAAATATCAGCCGCAAGATTATAAATGGGACGGTATTGCAGCTGGACCATTGAACCAAATTTTTAGTGATCCCTACCTTAAGGGAAAGGCTAAATATTTAGATTTTGCTACATTTGCCTCTGAAGAATCTGAAGTCATTGCAAACTCAAACAATCTTTCTCTCGAGACGATGGCAAAAATCCCGGTCGAAATAATGAATTCTACTTACGGAGTTCCCACCGGAATTATGATGGCCATGCGATGTGCTCAAAAGTATCTTAAAATCGCAAAGGCCTTATCGATCAAGCCCAAAATCATTGTGCTGACTCATAGTAGTGGCGGCAGATCAGCAGTGAAATTTGCTGAGAACTTAAAAATGCTGACCAATCCTCTGACTAATAAAAAAGACTATAAAATTGATCTGGTCTTTTCCATGGACCCAGTTAAAGAGGCCCACGAGGCGATTAAAGAGGTTGTGGCCCAATACGCCGGAAGAGCAGCTGATCACGCGGCAAACTATATCCCGTTTGTGGATATCAAAGACAAACCAATCAATGTTTGGACCAGACAGCAGCCGTATTCACTCTACAAGCCTTCTAATACCTCTCGCTGGGTGAATGTTTATCAGAACAAAGATAAACTTGGGCTTAAGGGTCCCATAACTTTTGGTATTCATGGAAGTCCCATAGCGAACGCCGATTATAATAGTTTCGTGAATTCTGCCCTAGGCGACGATGCCCACGGTTCTATAACATATCACTCTGAAACCATTCGTCTGTTTAAAACTGAAATGCATTCAGTTCTTGGTCCCTAGAGAAATTCAGCAGTTCACAACGACCTCAAGAAGGCGAAGCACCTGACTTTTAAAAGTGAGAGGGGTTGTGTTGCCGGTCAAGGGGAGCTTAAAAAAAGTCGCGTTTGATCCACTCTTTATTGTGAACCATACCTGTGCTTTGGTTCGTGCGAACGTGAATCGCTTGATTGGAAAAACGTGTTGCATGACCAAGGATCCAGAGAGGCTAAAAGATCATTTAGATCTGTTTATGTATTTCTATCATGAAGTCTTGAGTGTTAAAAACTCAACACCATTCTAAGAGGGCCGTTTATATTATTTTAGAAAAACTTTTTTGAGTTTTACGAGCATATCTAAATCCAGGGTCATAGTGCCTTGAGTATTTTGTTCAACCAACTGAATCAGCGCTTCACGTGGCCTAAGGTTTAATTTTCCTGGCTCAATACTGGTTAAATTATCAAAAGCATTGGCGATGGCAAGAACTTTGCCTTCTTTCGAAATTCTTGGACCTTCAAGGCCTTTTGGATAACCTGATCCATCAACTGCTTCGTGATGATGAAGAATGGCCTTCAAAACGGGATCGGGAAGTGCAATTCGTCTTAATTTCAAAATATCAATCGTATACTCGGGATGCATTTTATAAGCTTGCTTACCGTTTTCTGAAAGTTTATCTAATGGAGTCTCAGCTATTTCAGCTGGAAGATTAATTTTCCCTATGTCATGAAGAATTCCAGCGAGTGCAACATCCTGTGGATTAGGAAGGCCTAAAACCATAGCAAAAAGCCCTGCGTAAGTTGAAACATTTGAAAGGTGAAGATAAAAATTCTGTTCTTGGTTAATAAGTGTATCAACTCTCATCGTTAAATCTTTAAAATTATCTTCGATTAAAATTTTGATAAGATCTTTGACTTCATTTAATAACTGATGGGAAGAGGAAAATGTATTTTCCTTGGAATCTTCGATGAAAATGTCTGAGATTAAATCGCGAATACATCCCTCGAGCTTATCTTGCTTGTCTGTTTCCGATAACATGTCTTTAAAGACTTTCGATGTGTATTCTCGGAACTTTTCGACATCCTCTTTTTTTACAAAAAGCGTATTGAGATTACTTTCGCGAAGTTTTTTGAATTTTTCATCTGAAATGGGATCCCCTTCAGACGAGAAGTGCAGAAGTTTATTACTTCTCGGAAGATAAACCTTCATGGCAAATTCCAAGATAATTCCGGGCTTAATATCTGCAACTTTTATTGCTTTGTATTCACGTAGCTCAGGGAGCATAGAACAAACATGCTCTTCATCCATGGCCCGAATCAAATCAGCTTTTTCCCATGGTAGAAGAAAAGCCTGAGTGAAACCATTTTTAATTAATCTTTTTTTATCAAAGGTACTTTTATTTAATGAGATAAAAAACAACGGAGTTTTCGGGTAAACGTTGCGCAGGGTTTGCGCGACTTCCAAGGCAGAAAGCTCTGACTCATCCGGAGCGTAACAAAGAATGACATCAGGAACCACTCGTAAGGGCTCCAGCATTTGTTCAATGTCGTATTTTTGATAACTCAATTTAGGCGAAGCTTTTTTAATCTCTGGATGTACCAGGGCTTCTTCAGTTCCGTAAATAGCGATTTGGAAAGTCTGCATTAGTGTTAATTATAGATAAGTCTGAATAAAAATCACCAAAATATAAAGAATTTAAATTGATAATCCTTAAAAGTTTTTGTCGGGATTAGTTCAAAGACTCTTTTTAGGTGTCTCAGTCGGGGCAAACTAAACAGAAAAAAATATATAATCAGCCTCATCGCTATGAACCTTGTAACACATTAACTTTGCAGTTTGACATGATTCACGAAAACTAAATGACTTAAATATTAAGAATCTATTAATAAATACCGATACAGCCACTTATTCTCTAGAGCTATTTTAAAGAATTTGGAAGGGGTATCGATGAGGAGTTCTTTTTTTCCAGTTTCTACTAAATTCATAAGTTATTTTAAAACACCACTTCCGTTTGATGTTTATCTTGAGCGATTCGAAAGTAAATTTACCAAGATCTATCACAAATATGCCCAGCATGATTCGAATCAGATTTATCGTTATGAAAACAAAGATATCACGACTCTTTATATCTCAACTGATGAGAAAAATGCGTACGGTCAATTTCTTGCAACCAGCATTAACCAGTTTAATAAAGGTGCCATTTTTTTATCGAAAGAACAATTAATCGACATCATTAAAACAAGCTTGGAACTAACATTTGAAAGGATTACTGAACAAAATGATGAGCTAGATGCAAATATTCAATGGGCCTCTCAACAAGTGAAAGGCTCATTAGCTCTGATGGAAGATGACATGACCTGTGCCATTCAAATATTCAAAGCAATTTCAGAAGATCATCAGCTATTAAAGCACTCTTTTCTCGTTTCTATTTTTTCACTATCACTTGCAAAAAAATTAAATTTCACGAACGACAGAATTTTAATGGGGATTGGTCTAGGTGCACTTTTTCATGACATTGGTCACACAAGGATAAATGCCGAAATTTTTCAAAAAATCCACCTTAGTCCAAAGGAGTGGGACGAGTTAAAAGACCATCCACAACTTGGTCTAAGAATTATTGATCATTCCAAAGGTATACCATCTGATGTTCGGTCTATTATTTTGCAGCATCATGAGCAACCAAATGGAAGAGGTTACCCCAATAGATTAAGTGGTAATAAAATTTTTCCGCCTGCTAAAATTGTTTCAATTGCTGATGGTTTTTGCTCTCTCGTCTCCAAAGCTTTATACCGTGATACTATTTTTTCCTCGGATCAAGCTATTACAATGATGAGAGAAGACATCGGTCATTATGACGTCGACTTCCTTGAAGCCTTTGCTCAAATGGTCGCAGTGGATAAAAGGAAAACAGCTTAGCGTAATGTTGAAAGTGAATTTTCTAAAATAATACAGTCTCTTAAAATTTAGCCGAATCGGCAAATGGCCTAACAAATTAGGCGAGAGATTGAAAACGATCGAAGTCCTTTACTTAACAATTCAACTGGTTTTCATCTTGCAAGTAAATACCTCTCTACCAAGGGAGTTCATATGATTAGATCAGTTGGTTTAGGTATTAGAAACGGCAAAGCCGATATGAAAGCGGTTAAATTTATTCGTCACGAAGCAGGATCAGAAGACGTTGAGCTTGAACTGCTCTACTGCGGAGTCTGCCATTCAGATATTCACCAGGCCCATAATGACTGGGGCAATACGGTCTGGCCATGCGTCCCGGGGCATGAAATGGTCGGCCGGGTATCAAAGATTGGAGCTAACGTAAAAAATTTTAAAGTCGGAGATATCGCAGCGGTAGGATGCATGATCGATTCCTGTGGAAAATACCCCTCATGCCTGAGCGGTGAGGAGCAGTTTTGTGAGTCAGAGACGAGTTGCTTACTTAGTTATAATGGCCCCAAAGTTCCCAATGGACAAAATTCCTATGGTGGCTATTCCAGTAAAGCAGTGGTGAAAGAGGGTTTTCTTCTAAACATCCCTGAAGAGATTTCTCCTCAAGAAGCGGGACCTATATTGTGTGCAGGTGTAACGACCTATTCGCCTTTAAAGCATTGGGGAGTGGAAAAAGGAACAAAAGTTGGAATCGTTGGGTTTGGTGGATTGGGCCACATGGGGGTTCAGATCGCTAAGGCGATGGGAGCCGAAGTCACTGTGATCACCACGAGTCCGGAAAAAATGGGGGATGCTCTTTCTATGGGCGCCTCAAAAGTTATCGATTCAAACGATAAACAGAAAATGGAAGAAGAAGCGGCATCTCTCCATTTAATTATTAACACTATTCCTTATCCTTATTCCTTAGATCCCTATATGGAACTTCTCAAAAGAGACGGCACCATGGTGATCGTGGGAATTCTAATGGAAGAGCCCAAGTGGGATCCAACGAAGTTTATCATGCAGAGAAGATCTCTTGCTGGAAGTCTTATTGGGAGCATTCATGAAACCAAAGAAGTTTTAGAATTCTGTGCAGCCAACAACATCAGACCAAGGGTTGAAGTCATTTCTGCCAAGGATATTAATAGCGTCTTTGAAAAAGTGATTCATAAAAAGGCGAGATATCGTTATGTGTTGGATCTTTCCACACTACCAAAAGACGATGATAAGAATCTTGAATCCTTTGGAGCGGTGACTCACCGACTTGAGGGGAACTCTGGGCAGCAGGAAAACCAACTTCAGTAAGGAATTCCTACTATTCTCGTCTTCGCTACCTAGGGGTGTCTATTTTACGCACACCTTGTTGTAATAATTTCCAGGAAAACTCGAGGGGGTCAGCTTTGTTTATATAATCAACAGATATGAAACTAGTTATCTTGGCCTTTACCATCTTTCTGGCCTCTCCATGTGAGCTCAAGGCCCAATCTGTCTTTCTTCCAGAAAACGGAAATTATCAATTTTATTTAAGTGATATTACCGCCACCCTGAAGAATAAAGGGGCCCATTACATTACCCTAAATAGTAATGCCTATAATCCTTCACTTAAATACAAGCTTGATACAAGAAGAAATGAATACCAGATTAAGAATTGGTTTCAGCTTGACTGGTTTGTAATGCAGGATATGTTTTTCCTCGATAGTGAAGCTTACATGCTATCGCAAAAAGCTACGACTTTTAACGATGCTAAACGCCGTCAATATTCACGATTTTTGTTTGATAAAAAAGCTTTTTTTCACTACAAAACTATTCCTGTGATGAAAGAGTGGGGTGGGCTTACTCATCCTCCCGTTAAAAAACTCGTGATGCCTCTTCATAAATATGATTCTTCTTTTGCAAACCTTGATTATTCAAAACTTGTGAGCCCTTATTTTAGTCCGATGATGCAGCTCGAACTCGACAAGCTATCGAGATCTGAACTTACGTTTGGCAATAAAGTTGTAGCTATGGCAGACAGGGATGTGTTTGAAGCAAAGAAAAAACTTATTCGTAATGCCCGTGAATCAATTCTTATGTCTTCTCTGGTTTTTATTTGTGATAAATCCACCCGTGAAGTCACCAATCTGCTTATTGATAAACATCGAGAAGGTATCAATGTAAAGATCATGGCCGATGGAATGATAAGTAAGGTTTTAAAACACCGCGATTGCCTTAAAATGATGAGAGAGGCCGGAATAGCAGTCATTGAAACAAAAGATTTCCTTAAACATAAATTGAAGGCTATCTACCATACCAAAACCCTGGTGGTTGACTTCAAGGAAGCGATCGCTGGCGGCCATAACATGATCGATGCTGACAATCTTTCCCGCAGCACTGATTTTCATAATAGGGACGTTGACCTTTATGTGAAGGGTCCGATGGTCACGGATATTGCGAAACAATTTGTTGAGAACTGGCGCTACCAGACAACTTTAATAAAAGAGATGAGTCCACTGACTTCCATTGAAAAAGTGGTAAAGGAAAATCTGGTCGAGGAGCGCAGACTCGGGCAGAGAGGCGTCGAATTTTACAATAGAATCTTAAGTAACCCACAAACCCGTATGAATGGCGTTTGCCGGTTCATAAAACAGGCACCTTATGAAGACAGGCATACTATCGGGAAAGCTTATTTAAAGCTTCTGAACAAGGTTTCAAGACATCTGGTCATTGCTGATCCTGTGAAGTCTGACACCTATGTTGCTAAAATGTCTGATGCACCTATTTCCGAGATGCTTGATAACTTTGATATGTTTAATCAGCTACATTTAAAAGTTCAGGCCCTTGCCAAGGACAGCATAAAGATTGATTACCTCACGACCAATATCAATATGGCTGGTAATGAAAACGTAGCTATTATGAATGAAAGAATCAAAGATCAGCTGGATCTGGGCAAGGAATTGATAGCAAACTGGAGTCTCGTAAAACTCCTTGCTTCGAATAATTACTATGGAAAGCCACATTACAAAAATCTGATGAAAGACTGGCTTCCTTATCCAAATGTTCATATCTGGAAACACATGAGCTTTATGCATTCCAAGATTTTTTATTTCGACAGAGTTGTGGCATCAATCGGGAGTTATAATTTCCAGCACAATGCTACCGACCAGGCCTATGAATCGACGGCAATTTGTATGGATGAAAGTCTCAATAAAGGTCTGGATCAATTACTTGTGGAAGACATGGCCAATTCAATTCCACTTATTTTTTCAGGACTTCGATAGCCTTAACGACGGGACAACTTCCGCGAAGATAATATGAACTTATCGTTATTGTGAGCACATTGATATCTTGGGTTATATCAAACTGTTTAGAAAAATCACAAAACCTACAGTTAACAATCATTAAAGAGGTTCCATGCCAACATACTTGCATGGGATCGCTGCTTACGTACATGTGTGTTGGGACTTTTTTATTTCCGCAGACTTTGGTATTTTTGGAACGCTGGGCGATCTCCAATCGCCGCCAACCAGCTTTTGATATTTGGATAGGCGTCGAGATCAACTCCCATCATAGGGCAAATACTAACAACGCTTGCGGTATTAATATCACCTATAGTGAATTGATTCCCTGCCAGGTATTTCTTATGAGCTAATGAATTATTGAGAACATTTAAAAGCTCCGGCAGCTTGTTGAGGTTCTTTTCAATTATGGTATGGTCGCGCTTATCTTCGGGTACAAAAACCTTTTGAATAAAAACTTCAATGATTGGTGGTTGCAATTCAGCTGTTGACCAGAAGCTCCACTGCAATGAAAGACCTTTTTCAAGAGCATTTGTCCCCAATAATTCTTTCTTGTAAGTTTCAGCGATATAATAGTTTATCGCCATCGATTCAAAAAGCGTAACGTCGCCATCGACGATAGCAGGAACTTTACCCATGGGATTAATTTTTAAATAGTCAGTCGACTTGTGTTCTTTGTTTCTCATGTCGACATCTTTTTGAGTATACGCGACACCTGCTTCTTCTAATGCCCAGATGCATCTTCCGGCACTTGTTCTTGGATTTCCATAAAGAGTAATCATATTTTTTCCTTTCGCTAGATTGTTTATTTGAGTTCGATTAGCATTTCATTTCTACGTAAGAAGGGCAGTGTCCATGGTGGGTTGTACCCTGCAAACATCGGAGGTGATGTGAGTTGATATTCCTTAAAACCCTTCATCCATTCAGTAAGCTCCAGACCCTTTTCAGCATTTTTAGTTTCATTCCAAAAACCCGAAAAAGTTAAAGCTGCGACGAGCTTACCATCAACTTTTTCAATTATAATTCTTTCATCAATTGGCACAGGCAAAGTCTCTAGGGTGAATTTAGAGGGCATGCTAAAAGTCATCGTCCAGGTCTTGTTGTCATTTGGTGAAATCACAACAGGTGCGGTCATGCTGATTTTTTCACTTTCAGATTTTTGAACGACTGGAGCAGTCATAGCTATTTTTTGATTAGATTTATTTTTTCCAAAAATATAGCCTGCGAGAATGCGGAAGCCCTCACTCTGGGCATCTTTAAAGCTGCCTCTGACCGTGGTCTTCGCAACTATCTGACTTTCATATTTACGTATTTCTTTATTGTTTTCTTTTACGACAATAGTGTAGGACGGCTGCTCTTCGGAACCTTTGCCAAATAATGAGCAACCGGCACCAAGTAATACCATGATCGCTCCAATAAATATGTGTTGAAATATTTTGTTCATCTACCAGTGAGACTATAACTTATCGGATCAGCAATAGGCAACTGACGCTATTTAACAAACTTCGCGATATTAGAAGAAGTCACCTTTTTCTAATATCGCCTTTTAAAATCGTGGTCCCTATTTAGGCATTAAGACAGTATCAATCACATGGATAACACCATTCTTAACAAAAATGGACTCTTCGACTTTTGAATCGTTTACATAAACATAAGTAACTTTCCCTGAACGTTTTTCTTTGATCCAAACTTTTTGACCTTGTACTGTTCGAACATGGCCTCTGTTAAGCAATTCTTCCGCAGAATACTCACCCGCCACAACGTGATAGGTGAGAATTTTTGTGAGAAGAGGAATGTTATTCAAAAGTGCTTCGATAGTCCCTGGCGCTAATTTGCCAAAAGCAGAGTCCGTTGGTGCAAACACAGTAAAGGGACCTGGACTTTTCAAGGTTTCTACAAGATTCGCTGCTGATACAGCAGTGACAAGTGTTTTAAAGTCACCTGCACCCACGGCAGTATCCACGATGTCTGTAGATAGCCGCGTCTGTGCAATCGCTGTGGACATAAAGATTGTAATAAATAAGCTTAAAATTGTTTTCAAGAGAACTCCCTTTTTTCGTTGAAATACTTGTGAGAGCTCTTACATTAGAAGCAGATGGCAATGTTATTTAATTGAATCTTAAAATCTGCACTTAAAAAATGCCAATAGTTAGATTATTGCTGCGAACAGCAATTTCATGATCGTCGAAACGATACTTCCCTTATATTGTTTTGATATAAGTTATTTTTTAAGGAGTTAAGAATGGATCCAAAGATACAACAAAAGTTAGTTCTTCTCGGCGGACTTATTATTCTGGTCATTGCCGTGATTATGTCCTCAACCTTTATCATTCCGCCAGGTAATAGGGGAGTGATCGTGACCATGGGTAAAGTCTCTCCGGTTTTTGCACCTGAAGGCTTTGGTGTAAAGATGCCCTTTATTACGGATGTTGTTCCTGTTTCCATCAGACAGCAGACAAAATCAACAGAAGCTGATTGCTACTCATCTGATCTTCAGCAGATAAAAGTTGAACTTCGTATCCTTTATCGAATTCCAGAAAATATGATCGTCAAAACATTCCAGGAATATTCAGGTGATCCCTTCGACAGTTTAATTGCTCCGAGAGTTGCTGAGGCGTTGAAAGAAGTGACAGCACAACAGAGCGCAGAGCAAATCGTGAAGAAGAGAGAAGAGATTAAGAATACGGCGCTCAATGCAGCTAAATTAAAAATTGGACCAATGCTCGTGATTGAAGATCTTGTGATTCAAAATGTGGCACTTTCTAAAGAATTAGAATCTGCTATTGAGGCCAAGATGGTTCAGGAACAAGAAGCAGCTAAAGCAAAGTTCATTCAACAGAAAGCTGAAATTGAAGCAAATACGGTCGTCATTAAAGCAAAGGGTGAAGCTGAGGCGATTCGAATTAGAGGACGTGCTTTGCAAGAAAGTCCTGGGTTGGTTCAATTACAAATTGTTGAGAAATGGAATGGGGTTTCTCCTTTAGTTATTGGTCAAGGTGGTAGTGGGGCGAATATTCTCTTGCCAATTAAGCAGTAACTAAAGGTTCCATCACACTTATCTGTAAGCATTGCTTCCAAAAAAGTGTGTGGAACCCTATTTAATTTAGCTTCAGTGCTTTTTCTAAAATCTTACCCTCTGAATTCGATGGAGGAATAATGCCCATCAGGAATGACAAGGTCGGTGCGATATCTACCACCTCTCCCCCCGCATATAATCCAGGGATAAAAGCTTTTCCTGCAAAAATAATGGGCACATACCGGTCATAAGAATAACCAGTCATGTGGGTTGTTGCCCCATATTGCAAAATATAATTTGGTAAAGGGATCATAACGACGTCTCCGCTTCGTCCTTCAAAATAAGTTCTTAGGATCTGCTTTTCGTGTTGCTCAGCTGGAAGACTTCTTCTTCTTACGTCAGAACCTGAAAAGATTTGTGAAATACCGATAAGAAGATTTCTTTGAGAAGAAATATGTTTGGCAACCTCGTCCTGAACTTTTGGGAGATCAAGCCCTTTTTCTTGAATCACATTTTTATTAAAGTAAAAATTTAATTCAGAAGGCTGGTGAATCCAGTTCCCTGCGGCTTTACCATATTTTTTTGAAAGAAAACTTTCCATCTCTTTAACAATTATTTCTTGATTAATATAACCAGAGGGAACTTTATTGGCCTGCAAAACATTTGGGTTATTAGCGACACCATGATCAGCTGTTAAGACGATCCAAGTATTATCCATACCGTCTGGAATTTTGAGTTTTATATAATTTAATAGATCTGAAATCGCCTTATCTTCAAGCACTGTTGTTTCTTTTATTTCATCACTCTCTGGGCCAAAGCTGTGTCCAACATAATCATGATTTGAAAAGCTGATAGCGAGAACATCAGTTCCTTCTCCCTGACCCAGCTTGTATTCATCAATTGTTTTTTTAGCAACTTCAAGTGGCATATCAACGGCGATAGGAAACATTAAACTTGATGGACCACCAATTTTTGAAACGTGAGGGAATGATAACCCCATGTCTTTAGTGTATTTTGATTCTGGAACCAGAAGATTGGGATTTATGTTAGCATCTAACTTTTTATTCCAAGTCAGTGATGTCCCTTTTTGACTCTCAAGTTTTTGGTTGATTGCTGATACCCACGATGGAAGCTTTTTTGTGCTTAGATAATATTCACTTGAAACCCAACTAAATGATTCAGCATCAAACCACAAAGCGAAATCAGCTCGATGACCACCCATTAAAATGGCAGACCTGTCTTTAAGTGAGATTGAAACAACTTTTGAATTTGAGTACGCATTTTTAAGTTCATCACCAAAAGTTGTTCCAATAAGATTTTTTGGAGACGTCCCAATATGCGGATTCGTAGGCGAAGCACCAATTGTTTTGTTCATTTGATCTTCAGTACAGTACATGTAATTTTGTGTGGTCGGATCAATCCAATCATTATTGGGAATACCATTTTGATATGCAAATGATCCTGTGAGAATCGTTGCATGCCCAGGACCTGTCATGTTTTGGAGAAGACCATATTCAGCGTGCGAGAAGTACGCACCATTATTCATCAAATAGTTAAATCCACCTAGTTTGTTGCCTTGTTTTGCAGGAAGGAAGTTTTTCTGTAAGCGCTGCAAGTAATCAGCTCTGAACTGATCAATTGAAATGACTAAAATAAGTTTGGGTTTATCTATTTTTGCATTGGCAAAGGTAGATATGAGTACGGCCATGAGACAGATATATTTAGTCATTTTTATTATTTCCTTAATCAACATTTGGTTATCCATCCTACCATTCGTAGAGCGGTTTTGGGATAAGCTTTAAAGTGGGAGGATAAATCTTAATATTGAAACGGTGCTTCAGAAAGTATGAGGCGTAATTTAAGGCTTACTGAAATAAGAGAAATAACTGTGAATTCGAGATGATTTCGACAAGTTTAGAACTTTGAGTGGAATTTAACTCGATCATCTTCAGACCGTGCGAACAGAGGAGCAGACCAGTGGGCAAAGTAAAGATTATGTTACTCTGACTCATTTTTGAATTTAATCCTTTTTTTAAGAGCCTCCTAGGTCTCGCTCTGTCGGAAATTGCAATTCATTCCATCTAATCATTCCGCCTTGCATGCTATAAACATTTTCAAATCCTTTGTTAAGTGCCAACCGTGTTGCCTCAGCTGATCGTTTTCCAGACCGACAGACAAATATGATTTCCATCGATTTATCTGTATGATTTAACTCTTCATCAAGCTGAGTTCCTAATGTCGATAGATGAGTATTTGGTATGTGACCAAGCTCATTGTTAAACTCGTCAGAACCACGTACATCAATTATTTTTATAAGCCCTAATTTTGTAAAAGCATTTTCAGCTGTCACAGTAGGAACATTGTCAATTAAATCAGTATTTAAATCTTTTGATGTTAGAGGTAGACCACATTGAAGATTCGCAGGTACTGATTCCTTTATTTTTTTAGGGTAGGGTAGTTTTAAATTTTTCATAATCTCAACGAATTTTTCTTTCGATATCTCAAGATTAAGTCTGGGATTAAACTTTTTTTCTAAACCAATTAAAGTTTTTGTGAAGCCTTTGTAGTCATGAGCAGGATAAACGGCTGTATTGTCGGATAAAGAAAATATTTTTTCCCTCACAGAATGAAAAAGTTTGTCAGATGAACCCTCCTGAAAATCAGTACGCCCGCATCCTCTCACAAGAAGCGCATCTCCAGTAAAAACCATATTTTCGATCAGATATGATAAGCAGCCACTTGTATGGCCGGGTGTATGAATAACTTTTACTGTAAAACGTCCAAATTTTATTTCCTGACCGTCTTCAAGATGAAGATCAGTGCAGGCCAAGTCGTAAACAGAACTCAAGCCGATCTTTGCCCCAGTTTTAGTACGAAGCTCACCAGAGGCGCTTATATGATCAGCATGGACGTGTGTATCAAGTATGAACTTAAGGTTTAGTTTAAGATCTCCTATGAGTTGCAGGTCTCTTTCAACCATCTCAAGAACTGGGTCTATCAATATGGCTTCCTTACTATCGGCATCCGCAAGAAGATAAGTGTAGGTAGAAGTTTCTTTTTCAAATAACTGATAAAAAATCATATCTTCATTCATACATTGCCTCGTTATTTTAAAAATTTACGTTGTGATGCTTGAAAGACAAACATTCCTATTAAAAGTGAACCAATAAAAAGAATAAAACGCACATCTCCGGATAACAATCCCACTAGCCCCGGCCCTGGGCAAATACCTGCCCAGCCCCACCCAAGCCCAAATATGATGGAACCAACAGTCAGTCTCATGTCGATGCCTGTTTTAACTGGTAATTGGAAGCTCTTCTCCAAAAGGGGAGAACCTCTTTTAATAGTCAAACGATAGGCAATTGAATGGACAGTGATGGCACCTACCATGACTCCAATAAGTCTCGGATCCCATTCTCCAAAAACGTCTAAAAAGCCTTTTACTATATGTGGTTGAGTCATACCCGACAGTCCCAGCCCTAACGAAAAAATGAAACCTGAAATAAATATGATGAAAAACTTCATAGATCACCTCTTAGATACTTAAATATAGCAAGGCTTAGGATTCCAGATGAGATAAACAAAACTGTGGCAAAAATTGAGCGTAGTGATAGGCGCGATATGCCACATACTCCATGGCCTGAAGTACATCCGTTTCCTAAAAGAGTTCCAAAACCAACTAAAAAACCAGCGATAACAAAATCAATGGTTAAGGCTTTTGTCTCGATTTTAAAAAACTGATCTTGATCATAGTTTCTTAGAAGTAACCCACCAAAGAGCATACCTAGAAGAAAGAAAATTCTCCACTTCTTGTCTGTTGTTTCAAAGTTTAGTAGTCCACCTAATATGCCGCTGATCCCAGTGACCCTCCCTACAAATAGGAGCATTATACTAACAGCGATGCCGATAAGAGCACCACCTATTAAAGCATTCATCATATCAATCTCCCTTGACTAAAATCCTGTTTCATAATATTATAAAAATGTAATATTGTAAATGGAGTTTTCTTTGATTTTTACTTTCATCGGATTCTTGGTCGGTATTGTTATGGGCTTGACTGGTGCCGGAGGGGCGATTATTGCTATTCCGCTTTTTCAGCTCTTTTTGGGTTCATCCATCAAAGAAGCAACCGTCCTTTCATTAATTACGGTCGTTTTTGGTACAATAGTAAATCTCTTAGGTAGAACCAAAGAAATTAAATGGAAAATTGCTTTTGGATTTGCCTTTTTCGGAACCATCGCAAACTTTCTTTCGCTTCCTCTTAAATCGAAAACTCCTGATTTGCTCATCGCCATTCTCCTACTCATCATCGGAGCATTTAGTATTTGGAGTATTTGGAATACAAAAAGACCTAAACAAATGGTTCACAAATTGCATCTAATCAAGGTCCCATTAATTGGAACTTTGCTTGGTATCGTAACAACTCTTACTGGTCTTGGTGGTGGTGTTTTGCTGATGCCGATTCTTTTAAAATTTTTTCGCATGACTTACGAAGAAGCTCTCCCTACAAGTCTTAGTTCAATTGCGCTAATTTCATTCAGTGCACTTGTCTTTCAAGGTTATAAAACAAATCAAACCATCACAGCACCTGATGTTGGTCTCATTGCCTTGGGTGCGCTTATTGGATTTATGACTCTTAAATTCGCACTAAAATCACTTAGTGATGATCAAAAAATAAGTCTTAGAAAAATTGTGTTTTCCGTTGCTACAGTTTGTTCTTTGATTATTGTTTTGGTAAAAACTTTCTAAAGGGTTTTTATATGGATATGAAACAGATGCAAGATAAATGTGAGGAGGTTTCTTCGCTTCTTAAGCATTTTTCCCATCCTCAAAGACTTCTTATCCTTTGCTATTTAAGTGATGGAGAAAAGCAAGTCACTGATATTCATGAGGCAGTTGGTCTCTCTCAAAGCCAGACTTCTCAATTTCTCAAAAGAATGCAGTCAGAGGGCCTTCTGGGCCTAAGACGAGAAAAGAACTTTTCGTTTTATTACATTATTAATCCTGCCGTTTTAAAGCTTTTAAAATCCATGCAAAAGATTTTTTGCCAATGACAAAGTATTTGACCCCAAGTAACGCTTTATTCTTAATTGTACTAGTTTTTTTAATCACTACTAGACTACCCCTTTTTTAAGTAATTTTGCAAAACAAGGGGTATCAATTGTCGCCGAAGATTATGAGTTGATTGAAAAAAAGATAACTTCTCGTGTTATTACTTTTCCATCAAGTCCGCGGACAATTGCCGTATTTTGGGCAACATGGTGTGCTCCATGCAAGCTTGAGATGGCGAGACTTTCAAGCTCTGTTGAAAAAGGAAAAATACCAAAAGGAGCAACCATAGCGATAAATCCCTTTGAATCTTCAGATATCGTAAGAAATTTTTTAAAAGATAAAAAATACCCCTTCACTTTTATTAAAGATGAGGGGATCTCACAGAAGCTGGGCATCAATACGACTCCGACCACGCTTTTCATCGAGAAAAATAAAGTTAAAAGCCTAACCAGCGGTCTAAGCCTTTTTGGTATCTGGTCTGCAGAGAATTTTCTCAAATAAGCTCTTAAGACATGGCCTGAATTGATAATACAAAACAAGAACTTGCAAAGCCCTGAAAATATTAATTAAGGTAAATGTATCATTTTTCCTGAATGGGTAAACAGCAAGAACTAAGTTTGATTCTCCCAAAATGGTGAGAAGTATAAACAACACAGTTCTGGCCCTTTGTTGTAGAAGATCTCGCGCTGCTATGGTTCAGAGACTTTCGTTTCGTGAATCTTGTGAATTAACACTCCTGGGTGCTCTTAGGCATTTGCTAAAGGGGAGAAGCTTACAGATTATTTTTTAATTTTTAAATTTCGACATTGCTCTAAATACGAGTCTTCTTTACTGCCCGACATTTTATGACACAAAGATTGATCATTAAGGATAGTGGCCATTTGTAAAAGGCAGCGATCTCTACCGCTTCTTTCGCTCTGTGAATATTTATCGCAAAAACTCGCATCTCGGTAGCGGACCGCGTATTCATAATAACAGTTCCATTTGAGTGCGTAGATTGATTCAGGTAGCTTTTCACAAAGCCCTTTGTTTTCTGGTCTTGCCGACTTTTCAAACCTTTTTAAACAGTAATAGCGGCCAAGTGGCGAGATTAAATTCATGCAGCTTGTATCCCCATCAGCATACCTGGCAAATTGACTAAAACAATTCTCGGGATCATTCTTTTCACAGCTTGTTTCATCTTCGATTGACAGGCCACCTGATGTTGCAGTTTTTTGATTAGTCATGAGAACGTAAGGACATAACTTTTTCTCACCACACTTAACCAGGTAAGTTGGATATGGGGGACTATAACCACTGCCGCAATTAAAACCGGGAACAGCGCATGTGGTACCCGGGTCAGAGCCAATTTCGACAGAAAAGAATGAGTCTTTTAGAATGATGATATCGCCTGAATTGAATTCAATCTTTTCAGAAAGCGTCACCGTATGAGTTTTTGCATATGAATTTGAAATAAAAAGGATTAAAAGTAGAAAAAGCGGGTTAATTCTCATGAGACTCATTATAACCATAATATTCACAACCCATCGACTTTAATTTATCTAGTAAAATGGTCCGCCGTAAAATGCATCAGTTAACTTTTAAACAGAAAGGATGAAGAGACGAACTTCAAGGGGAAGTGTCGAAGGAAGGAGGACAAGCCTTCCGGATTCTCTTTGAAGTTGGATTTTTTGTCCTATGCCAATGACCGTGTCATTCAGCAGGTATTGATAAGTCGCTTTTAAATCTAATTTGGGTTTTTGAGCGAGAATTTTTCCAAACGCAGGGATGTCAAACTCGTGTTTTCCAAACCATCCAGTTGATGAATATCTCGCCAAAATTTCTTGACCATCTCCCTTTCGAAGAATTGCAGTCCTATTCATGGTTAAGGGAAACTCGATCACGTAAGTCTCATTTTCTATTTGCATCTTCAGCTTTCGCTTAACTGCTGGGTAAATAGTTGTTCCCACGATTTGGTTCTGGGCATTTTTAAAAACAAAAGAAGCCTCATAGAAATTATTATCTTGCACAACTCCAAACAGAAGCTCGCTCTGAGTAAGTCCAAGCTCTTTTGCTCCAACATCAATTGATTGCCTCACTTCTACTGCTGTTAGGAGTAGATCTTTCTTTAGTTCTGACTTTCTTACTTTTAATAAAAAAAAGATAAGTCCCGTAAAACCCAAAAGAACAAAAGAAATGAAAAGAAGAAATTGAGTTTCAAAATTCACATGATGACTCCTGTTAAATTACCAGATATACCCAGTACTCATCCCTACAAAGGCTTGCGTACTCGGATCAGTACCAGATGCGTTGCTAGTGTAGGTGGAACTAGTGTACTCAAATCCTAGATTCCACTTTTTCCAAATGAAGAGCTGACTAATGGTAAATGACTTTGTTTCTGCTTCATCTTCTGACAGTAATTTGGTCCTGCTAAAAATAAATGTTGTTTCTGACCAGTCGAGGGGAAAGATTGTGAGATTAAGCGAGGCGACTCTGTCCGTGAGACCATAATTGGGTCCGTTTCCTCCAAGCATCGTTCGTCTTCTGCTTGTGACAAAAGCAAGCTGATTTGTTTCGCCATCGTAATTGTAGCGACTAAAGCTTGCACCCATTTCTAACCAATCTAAGAGTTCCTGATTAAGAGATATTTTTCCTCTTTTTTGAGTGACGGCTCGGTTGATCGTAAAGCTCGCGCGGGGGCCAGTGAAAGTGACGTTTTGTTGAAAACGAATTTGTTCCAATGAAAATGAAAGTCTGGTTCTTTTTTTTCCTGACCAAAAATCACTTAGAGTTGAACTTATTCCCAGGGATGCGCCCCGGCCGTTGAGTTCAAAGGGGTCTTGTCTGGCGATGCCTTCAAAAAAGGCATTCAAGGAAGGATCAAGGGCCCAGTCTGCACCAAGACGCGCCTCATTTGATATGAGCTTTTCATCTAGTAATTTAGTGACTCCGCTATCAGATCTAAAATAAGACCCGACCAGCTGCCATTTTTCAGAGAGTCCTACCGTTCCATCAAGATTTTGTGACTTGTATTCATCTGAGCCTGATGTGTAAGCAAGATTGACTTGTGTGGTGCGATTTTCAGCAAGGGCATGAAATGTGTAGAGAGATAAAATGAGAGTAAGGATTTTCATCTTGTTCGTCTTTGTCTTCTTTCGCGATTCTCACTTCGATTCATTCTGTTACTCGATCTTTCTTTTCTGCGTTCGCGTATTTTTTGTATTCTATTTTCTCTGACTTTTGGGTCAAGCTTTTTAAAGGTGCGCAGGCGTTCCTTAATTTTATTCTGTTTTTCAGGTGTAAGAGATTTAAATTTTTTAAAAGATTCTCTGATTTTTTGCTTTTTTTCTGCAGGCAACTTCTTAAAAGCTTTAAATCGTTCTTTTAAAACTTCTTTATCTGCATCGGACATCGATTTCCACTGATCATGGCGCTTTCTTAATTCTTGTTTTTCGCTTTCTGAAAGTTTTTCCCAGCGCTCTTTAAGCTCTTTTTTTGAATCATCCTGAGCACTGAGGGTCGAGATAGTGGTGAGGAGAATGAGTAAAAGGATAAATCCTTTTTTAAATGGGTTAAGATTGTTCATCTTGAACCTCCACAGGCAAGTTAGATTCTTTTATAATGTCCTCTAGTTCCTCATCATCTAAACTAATACTTTCTTCTTCTTTAACAAGGTCCATATTTTGAAAAAAATCCAGATTGTTGATGATTTCATCATCTTGGGTGGATGCTGCAAAAGTGAGGAAGATGGTTAAGGCCATGAAAAGCTTTTTCATGAGTTACCTGCTGATAAAGCAAGGGCCCAATCATCTTCGGTCCATTGAGAAGTTTCTACCATAAGCTCAATTTCATCGTAATGCTCTAAAAGCTCCGGAGCTTCCACTATTTCAGGTCTTATTTTGGAAGGAATAGACAGCCAAAAGACTAATAATGAAGCGGCAACGAGTCCACCGGCCGGCAGAATCCATTTACTCCAAAAGCTCATTTGAGGATTTAATTCTTTCCGTGCTCTTGCAAGGATGGCTTCATCTAAAGAAGCTGAAGGCGTTTTTTTAATTCTAGGGCCATCCATTCTTTAAACTTATTTTCTTTCATAAATGACCACCGAGCTTAAAGCAATTTATCAATTTTTCTTTTGCTCTGAATAGTAGAGATTTTATCGCTGAAATGCTGACCTTTAATATATCTGCCATTTCTTTATGAGACAGATCTGACTGAGTATGAAGAAGTATCGCTTCTTTTTGTTGAAGAGGTAATTCTTCTAAACAAGTCTCAAGTTGTTTTTGAGTCGTCTTTTTTAGAATCAAAGTTTCTTGTTCATCGATATCTGCTTCGAGAAGTTCATTGCCGTCTTCGTCGATATGGGAAGTAGAAGATTGATCTATTTTGCGTCCGCTTGAGCGCCAATGATCTATTAGAGTATTTCTTGTGATGGTCCATAACCATGTACTGACTTTACTTTCCTGACGAAAACCCATGCGACCATTTAGAAACTTAATGAAAATTTCCTGCATGAGTTCCTCAGCAACTGAAGCGTTTACTTGTGCTGCTAAAAATGAAAACAGAGGAGTTCTATACCGAGAGTACAAAACATCGAAGGCCTTCATATCATCTTGCTGGATTTTACGCATAATCTCCTCGTCATCAGTATTGACGTAAGAAGAGGAGAAAAGTTGCGAAAGTCTTTTTAAGGGCATTGTAAGATCATAGAATTAAAGGAATTTTTATTAAAGAAGATTTTAATTGCAACCTTTTAAAGGGTGCTTCGTCTAATCAGGCATGAAGCCTAGGAGGGCCTATGAAAATGCTCATTTTGTGTTTGATACTAGTGACAGCTTGCCAGAAAAACGAAAGTGAAAACTCAACTTCTACAAACTCTGTTGCTGAGTCTATTGAGTCAGCTTTAACTAATATTGCCGGTGCAACCGATGATGCTGCAAACGAGAGTGTTGTTGCTGCCGCTGAGAATAAATGGAGTCCGATGGAGCTCGTGTTCCCATCAGCTTACGCTGCCACTTGTTCCCGCGCTCTCGTGCATAATGGTGGTGGGCAATGTGTGAGAAATGTTATTTGCGAAGTCGGACCTTACAGCTGGTCGGGCTCAGCGCAATTAGATTTTGCCAACGGTGCGAGTTGTTCACTCTCAGGAGTAGGAGACTATTTTGTTCGGGAAGTTGAGTTTACTCGCACTGGTCCAAAAGGTTCCCTTTTTACGACCTCAAATCCACGCACAACCTTTGAAGGAAATTCTGTTGGTGGGGGGGTAAGAGTCGAGCGAACTGCCACTGGTTTTGAAATGGATATTTTGGGTCAATCAAAAGTCCTCACTTCTAACCGTCGAGGAACCATTTTTGATGTAAGCGCTGTAACAACTGCACCGCTGCAATTAAGTCAGTTGGGAAGAAATGGTCGCAATATGAGTAATGGAACATTAGAGATTTACCATAATCGCGCCCAATTTAAAGCAGTCCATACCTTTAATAATCTTCAATGGACCTCGAGTTGTTGTTATCCTATAGGAGGTTCGATTAGTGTGACTCTCTCTGGCTCTCGTACTGCAAGCGGAACAGTAACTTTTAATGGTTGCGGTGTAGTTGAAACAACTTTTGCTGATACTCAATCTTTTGAACTCGCAAACTGCGAATAAGGAGTTTTTATGAAAATGTTATTTTTGCTTTTAACTTGTTTTTCAATCTCAGCTTTTGCTCAAAATCTTGATCGTGTTGAAGACCGAAAAGACAGACGGGAAGATAGAAGAGATGCCAGAGAAGATGAAAGAGATGCACTCAAAGACGGAGGTCGCCGGGACAAACGTGAAGACAGAAGAGACGTGCGTGAAGATAAAAGAGATAGTCGAGAAGACCGTAGAGAAAAAAAAAGAGAGAAGCGTCGTCGTTAATCTTTAATATGAAATCTGATGGGCCACTAACTCACCCGAGACTGAGTTCTCACTCGCTTGGATGATTATTGTCCCATCATTAAAGACGACTCCCCAACGGTTATCGCGCTTAAGGAGGGGTTCAATTTCTGAAAGAAAGTTTTGTGAAACAGAAAAAAGTTCAATCTCTGTCGCACGATGAACTTTTTCCGATTTAATTTCTTCCATCAACGTTAAAGGGTTTTTGTAAGTATAAATTTTAACATTTTTTGCTGATTTTGTTGCTTTGTGAAGCTTACGAGCACTAGGGTTGCCAATTTCAATAAGAGTCTTGAATCCACCATTCGCTTCTGGAATATGAATCGCGGCCGCATCCGGATCATGCAGTCCTGTCGCTGCAAAAATCAAATTCTCTTCATAATTTAAAATGTAAGCCAAGATGCGCGTGATCAGATAGGGCATAGACTCAGAGGGATGCTGGGCCACTCTGAAGTCTAAAGTTTCATAAACAGATCTGTGAATATCAGAAAGCTCAATTTGAAACCTGTAGAGTGTGAAGTTTGCCACAATTAGGTTACTTCTAAAGAAAGACTAACAGTCAATTCAGCAATCTTATCAGGTTCACTTTTTAGCGTTATGTGGCCACTGTGTGCGTTCACAAGATTTGTGGAAATAAAAAGACCTAATCCTATACGCCCTGGATGAATAGCGAATTCAAGGCTTTCTCGGCTAAGTATTAATTGAAGTTCAGCTTCCGTCATAAGGGGATTCTACACTGGCAATAGCTCGCCAAGCTATGAAATTTTCCAAAAACTTATCACTTTCCGATCCTTCTTTTTTTTCTTAGTCTTTAACTATGAAACAGTTAGCATTCTTGACACTCTTTTTATTCTTATCTGCTTGCTCGTTTCTAAGCCCAAAGTTTGCCAGTGATCAGGCGGATGGTAAAAAAATAAAGAACCTTGAAGAAATTCTTGATCGTTCTGAAAGAAGTGCCACACCCCAGGGCAGAGCTATACTTACGACTAGTCGTAAAATGATTGAAGTTAAAGAAGTTGTTGTAGGGAGCTGCTGGGATTACATCAATACCGTTTATAATCGTGCTGATTTTCCTGACAGCAGACGAAAGATGATTCTAAAAAGTAAAAAGAAAGGTCCTTTTGCCAATGTGGAGAGTATTGAACCCGGAGACTGGCTCTATTACATCAATCACTCTTTTTCACGGGTTGAGCACAGCGGCGTCTTTGTCGAGTGGGTGAACCGGGATAAGAAGAAAGCTGTTGTGATGAGTTACCAGGGTGGTAAAAATAAATCTCCGGCGACCTATAAAATCTACGACTTAAAAAATGTTTACACGATCATACGACCACAATGATGGGCAATATTTGCCTTCACTTGATTCCTGGATCTGAATCAAGTACAAATTGCGCGGCTTTAGTAAACAAAGGAATGGTTCATGATTGATTTGATTAATAGCTCAGATCTTATTGTCTTTTCATGTGAAAACTTTGCTTCAACAAATCTACGAACCCCGGTACTCATGAAAGAGTTTGCTTTAAAGAAGAGGGTTTATTTTATTGAGTCACCTATTATTGGTGTCACTCAGGAAGCTACTTATTTTTTAAAGAAAGGGGAACACGAGGTTTGCATCATTCAACCTTATCTTCCGTCCGAGACCTCCATCTTTGATCAGAAAAAAGCGACGCTTGAGCTTCTGAAAGAGCTTATTCAAGATGAGAATATAAATCATTACACTCTCTGGACTGACACCCCAAAGTCCATGCATTTCATCAGGCATCTAAATCCAGTGACTATTATTTATGATAATCAAAGAGACTTTTCTGTTACCCATTCTGAGCTTGAAAAAGAATTATTAGAATACGCAGATATCGTTTTGACTTCGGATACGGTGAAACCTCAAGAACTTGCTCCATTTATATTTCTTTTGAAAAGTACTGATTCACAAGAGCAATGTGTCTGACTTCTTCTTTTGCAATTTGAGCGAAAATTTCGGCCGTTAGAGGGTCATTTTTCATTAAAACGTTAGCAAATTTTTCGGCACCAACTCTTCCTCTTTCTTCAGCATCAGAAACATAAAAGGCAAAATCCATGGCGGTCTGGCATTTTTGAAGTGAATGGTACAAATTAAGATTGACTGATACGGCAGCAACGTCTTGTCCGATTTCACTAAGACGTTTTAAAAGCCAAGACTCGTGCTTGGCCTCTTCAAGAGCAACCCATTTCCAGGCGTCTTTTAGCTCTGCTGGTGCATCTGTAAAACGGAGAGATGCTTCATTGAAAGCGTGAAAGGCTTGCCTTTCAGCAAAGGCGACAAGTCGCAACCTATCCCCCAAACCCTCGGGAGTATTAATTGATCGAATCTTTTGAGGCTTGCCGATAACATAAGGGGACCACATGAAAGATAAAATACATCATTTTGGAAGTGTTAATCAATTTTATCAAGAGGCCATTATTTTGGTCACTTGCCGACGTCAAAGTCATGATGTTTTAGGCACTTAAGGATTTAAGTGGTTGCCTTCGCTCTTGAAAGGGATAATAGGTGTATGAAGTCTTTGTTACTATTTTCAATTCTCATGCTTTTGCTTGTGGTGAGCTATACCAAAAAAAACAAGAACACTTTTAAACCAGACAAGACTGTTGCAGTAATGGAAAATAAAAAATTAACTTTCACCACTCAAGCTGAGACTCAAGCAGAAAAAAAAATCATTCCTATTTCTTTTCATTTACCAGAAACTCACGAGCCCCATTCTTCCGTTGAATTTGATCCTGCATGGGATGAAAATCTATAAGAGTTTTTAGTTGATAGTGATCCAGAGAACGCTGACAGGATTTTTAAAGAGTATCAAATCGAAAAAAATAATTATGCTTTGGATATCGAAAGAAACTTAGTTGTCAGTTTTCAAAGCCTCTCAGAATTAAATGGTCATAGCAAAGAAGAAGAAATGTTTGAAGAATCTTCCAGAAAGCCTGCCAATTTAAGTATACTTGAACTAAGTCACCAGAAAAGAATTAAAGAAATCTTAGGTGAACATTTTGAACCCCTTAACACACAATACGAGCTTCATATTCAAAGAAGTGAAAATCCATTAGAATAGATTATGGAAAGAACTCTCGAAAAAATAGAAGATGAGCTTGATAAGCTTCAGTTAGATTACATTAATGAAGAAGATGATAGGCGGCAGATGGATATTGAAAGGAAGTTCGATTATCTACTTGATGAGGCTACAATCCTCGATGGAGTCCTCAGAATTGCTGCCGGTGTAACTGTTAATAACTGGACCCGTACAGAATAATCAGATCAAACAAGTCGAGGTTTCAAAACTAGGGTTGATTTCTTTTTAGGTTTGGTTGTTTGCTTTGGTAATCCATGACCACAATCGAGGCAAACGGGCCTTAGGCCTGTACTTAAATGAGAAATACCTTTTAGACCATCTCTACGGTCTTTGTAATAGGAAATGCTTGAAGAATTGCACGCCGGACAACGACCGTGAACTTTGAAGCCAGCTTTGAGAATGAACCATCCTGAATCAGTATCAGCGCTCATTATTACTTCTCCTGTTGGACATAATTTTGCCTAAAACTATTCTTTAAGTTTTTCTTGAGTCATGACAACTCATTTTTTTTGCTGAGAAAGGCCAGCTCGGCCCCTCAAAAGCGTCAAAAAACAAACGTTAGATTAATGACCTCTGCGTTGATAGGATTGCACAAATGATAAATCAAACAAATGATCTGGAAAAACTTGCGACCACTCGAATGCCGTTTGGTAAATATCAGGGTGTTCCATTGATTGATTTACCCGAGACTTACGTGGTTTGGTTTCATTCAACTGGTTTTCCAGAGGGAAATCTGGGGCACCTCTTGGGGCTCCTTTACGAAATCAAACTCAACGGACTTGAGCACCTCGTCTACAAGATGAAAGGTTAAATGAGAGAACAAAAACTTCATAAAATTTTAAAAGAAACTTTTGGTTACTCATCGTTTCGATTTGAGCAGCACAAAATTATTAACGCAGTTCTTGATAGCAAAGATACTATTGCGATCATGCCAACAGGCGGCGGTAAGTCACTTTGTTACCAAATACCCGCGTTGTATTTAGATGGTGTGACCCTTGTCATTTCTCCGCTCATTTCTTTAATGCACGATCAAGTCATGAATCTAAAAGAAATTGGTGTAGATGCCGTTTTTTTAAATTCGTCACTTAGTTATGAAGCCTCTAAAAAGGCAAAAGAAAAAATCCTCAAAGGCAAAATCAAGCTTGTGTATGTGTCACCCGAAGGTATTCTTTCACCTCAGTTGCAGGATTTTTTTGATAAGGTAGAAGTTTCTTTAATTGCTATCGATGAAGCTCATTGCGTTTCACAGTGGGGCCATGAATTCAGAAAAGATTATACTCGACTTGGAGAACTAAAAGAAAAATTTCCTGAAGTACCAGTGATTGCCCTGACTGCCACGGCGGATGCAAAAACCAGAGCTGATATTGCTGATCAGCTCTGCATGAAAAATCCCGAAATATTTGTCTCCTCTTTTGACCGCCCAAATATTAAGTACATGATTCTTGATCGTGATGATGAGATGAAACAGTTAAACGCATTCATTAAAACTTACCATCCTACTGATACGGGAATTGTTTATTGTCTCTCTAGAGATAAAGTTGAACGAGTGGCTGCAGCATTAAAAAAAATGGGTTACCCCGCAGTCCCTTATCACGCAGGTCTGACTCAAGAAGTGCGATCAAAAAATCAGGCACGCTTCAATGAAGATGATCGAATTATCGTTGTCGCAACCATTGCATTCGGCATGGGAATCGATCGTCCGGATGTGAGATTTGTGGCACATCTTGATTTACCAAAAAGTATTGAAAGTTATTACCAGGAAACTGGTCGTGCTGGCCGGGATGGAAAGCCGTCTACAGCGTGGATGATCTATGGTCTACAGGATGTTGTTAAATTATCACAGATGATTGAAACGACTGATGCTGATGAAGCCTATAAAAAAGTTGCCCGCCATAAACTGGATTGCATGCTCGCTTTGTGTGAAGCGGCTGCCTGTCGCAGAAAATATCTCCTCGCTTATTTTGGTGAAGCAGGTAATGAGTCCTGTGCTTATTGCGATACTTGTATGGAGCCTCCTGTTTTATGGAATGCGACTATAGACGCCCAAAAAATTATGTCTACCATCTATAGAACGAAACAAACCTATGGTGCCGGTCATATTATTGATGTCATCAGAGGTAGCAAAAGTGTGAAAGTCGTTGAGAGAAAGCACGATGAGCTTTCTGTCTTTGGAATTGGAAAAGAAAAACCTAAAGAGCACTGGAATACAATTTTAAGACAACTTCTCAACATGAATTACGTTGCTATTAAATCCTGGGAATACCGCAGCCTTTGCTTAACTCAAAAGTCCCTCGAAATTTTAACGGGTGGACAAAAACTGGAACTAAGAAAGCAGGAATTTGTGCTTGGGAAAAAAGATAAAAAAGAATCATCAAAATCAAAAGATGTTCAGCATGACAGGCATGATCTTTTTAGCGCTTTAAAAAATTTGAGAAATAATCTTGCTCGAGAAAAAGGTCTCCCTTCTTACATCGTCTTTAACGATAAATCTCTTCACGATATGTGCCACCTCTTACCTCGAAATGATTCAGAGTTTCTTCTGGTCCATGGAGTAGGGCAGAGTAAGCTCGATAATTACGGATCAAAATTCCTGGAAGTTATCCGGGAACATCGCTAGGAAGTTCAAAAGGTTAGCTTTTTGCTCAAGTATCTGGGTGTTTCAACCGATGCGTGCTCTATGAAAATCGTCCTGCTAACAGCTTTTCTCACTTCATGTGCCCATCAAACCCCAGAGCTTAAACCTCATTGGGTGGATTCAATCCGGAGTGGTGAAGAGTCGCTCAAGGTTTATCATGGTAGTAAAACGTTCTACCGACGAATTGCTGGCTCACCAACGGTTTCAAAACAAACCTCATGCAATCTTGTGATCATGAAAGCAGAGGAAGATCTTAAAAAAGAATTCCCAAATATTCCTAAAATACCATACGTAGTTGAAGTCCTCTTTTATGATGTTGAACATCAGGATTGTGCAGTGACGATTTCAATGGCCAACAAACTTCCTGTTAATCGAGAAATGGCATCTGATGAAGATATAGCTGAGGACGAGGCGAGTGTTTTGATAAATACGAGATCTGATGCTGCGATGAAATTTGCGCTAACTGGTCTTACGAAGCCTGAATTTGAAAAGTTTGCTCAAGATAATGTACAGATTATTAACGAAGAGAATTTATGTTCTCCCTATTTTAAAACAAATTCTTATTCGATTCATGGTCTGACTCATGTATGCTGGAAAGGTGACATTGTAGCTGGGTATTGTACGACTAAAGATAAGCAGTGCTGGACTCGCACTCCCTAGAAAGCGGAGTATTTCTTTAGATCAATCATCTCATTTTTTTCATAAATATCGATGGATATTTTTTTAGCATTCTCCTGCGATAAAAATAAGACCTGAGTTGGTCCAAAGACAGTTCCATGAGAGTTATTTTTAATCATAATCGCATTGTTTTCATCAACTGCAATCCCTAGAAGTCCTGAATTAAGAACAACTCCTGCTAATCGGTTATAACGACTTCTGACAATAAAATGCTGATCAACGATAACAGACTCTGGTAACAGGCCCAAGCCTTCGCTTAAACCAATTTGTTTTCCGTTAAGGATAGTTGTATCACCTTCACCATTAATCATTCTTTCAGACATGATAGCAGTTCCAGCACTCGTCCCTGCAAAGGCGACTCCGTCCTCATACATTTTTTTTAATTCTTGTTTGAGATTCAAAGATTTAATCTCGTGCATGAGTTTATTCTGATCACCACCTGTAAAAAAGAGCCCAGTGGCAGCACTCAGCTGTTTATTAAGTTCTGTTGGTTTCGTTGAAGCAATTTCAACTTTGCCGTTTGAAAGTTGAGTGAGTTCCCGCTGAATATTAAGAGCGCCTTCTGTGGTTTCGGAGGCTCAGGGAAGAATGACTACAAAGGCGTTGTTGCCGCCCGCCTCTTTAACGAAGGCTTCCATCGCAGTGATTGGTCTTTTCCCCCCGCCGACAAGGAGAAGAGATGTTTTAGCGTGAGAGCTGAAAGTCAAAAATAAGCAGATAAAAAAAGTCATGTTGTTCATAGTTTTATTCGTATCTTTTTATAGCTGTAAGTAGGCTCGAGCTATTTAGTATTAATTAATATTTTAAATCTGACAATAATTCCTCACCACTTCATATTTCTCATCCAAATCGACTAACGTATCTTTCTTTTGAGTGTGAACTAAGTCAAGAAATTCGCCACCATCCATGAATGGCACTGAGGATGGTGTAGTCAATAATGAGAACGGATCTCATTTTCATTTGCAGATGCTCTGTTGGAGATCGCACTCGATTTAAAGAATCCAGTAAGTTACGAGTTAAGTTAAGTATTCATTAGCCTCTCTTCGGAATCCCGCTTGAGGCGTCGAAAGAGGCGAAGTATATGTACATCGGAGATATCACCATTCGCTCTGGTGTGAGGAAGACGACTTCAGGTCTTAACCTTGAAATGTTTGATCTCAAAGAGGCCTACAATAAATCAAATCCGGCTTCTGCCAAGAATTACCTGGAAGATAAGGGCTTTGATAGTAAGAATATGGTGGTTAAACCTCTCAACTTAAAAAAAACATAGTAGCTGACTAGAACTGTTCGTCACAGGTACGTCCATGAGGAAGGATTAGCATCCTTCAAATTACTTATGACATAAATAAATTCCGGTTTATACTTAAGGTAGTCGGGCATTAAAGCCCGACTAGCGAGTGTTGGCCATGAACGTACCCGCTATTGCCAGAAAGACATTTGAGCAGCTCCGCCATCAGGCAGAGTTCAATACCATTGTGAATTTTGTTCTCGATCAGCTCAGCAAGGTTTTTAAACCTCATCAAAGAGTCAGATTCATTCACAAACTTATTGATGAATACAATGAAGAGGTGTTTGCACATCCATTGGTAAAACAATTCAGTCCCTGCAAAATGGGTTGCTCAGCTTGTTGTCACACTCAAGTCAGTGTCACTGAAGATGAAGCCGAGGTTCTTTCGCAAAAAATTTCTGCTGGTTTAGTGATTGATAATGGTTTGTTAAAACTTCAATCAGAAACACGGGATGATTCTTCAGCCTTTTATAAAATGAAGCATGAGGACAGAAAGTGTATTTTTCTTGATGAGGCTGGGGCATGCAGGGTTTACGAAGACAGACCTTCTGTCTGCCGGACAAATGCTGTGTTGGGTGAAGCTGATCAGTGTGACACTACGGATTCAATTAAACCGATACGACTCATAAATACACATAAAGCTGATATGGTGATCTACGCTGCCTATCTCCATTCACAAAAAAGCGGAAGTCTTCCGCACATGATTTCTCAGAAAATTAAAGCCGTTTAATGATGTGATAACCAAATTGAGTCCTTACAGCTCCTGATACTTCATCAGTTTCAAGCTGTAATAAAGCTTTTTCAAAAGCAGGAACCATCATGCCTTTTGAAAATTCTCCAAGATCTCCGCCTTGTGAGGATGAGCTACATTGTGAAAAATCTCTCGCCAATTCTTCAAATGATTTTCCATCTGAAATTTTCTTCAAAATATCTTTCGCCTCGTATTCATGTTCAACTAAAATGTGTTTTGCCTTGAGTTTCATATCATCCTCCGGATGGGCCAACTATTGATAATCAGAGGCTATATTTTTGTGAGTAAAGTGTCGATAGAAGTTTTTAGATTAATTATCCATCGATTTAACAGGGACGTTTTATGGATATGTCATACTTAAAGGGCCTTGATTCCAAAGTTCAAATTATGAGTGCCATTGATAAGGCATCTCTTTTTGGTGGAGATATCTGGCAATCACAGCATGAATCAAACGAAAGATTTGCTTCCCAAATCATACAGATTCACAACGAGATAAAGTTTGATAAAGTTATTTTTCGAACACCTTCAATTGTTGAAGTAAATCCCCACTTACCGATTTTTGTCAGACTCAATTATCGAAATATAATTTTTCGATTAATGCCAGGAGAATTCAGAGTTAATGGCGATAAAATAAGCTGCCACTATCCGGCCGAGGCTCGTGCCCTTGAAGAAAGAAAAGGGGGAGACCGATACGTTCTTCCCTTTCAATCGGAAATGTCTCTGTCGCTAAAGCGCATGGAGCGTTCGATGCGAGAAATGACTTATGAGATGGAGTTAAGAATCATCGACGTTTCCGACAGAGGTTTTGGAATTCTTATTTCATCAGCAAATAGAGACTGCCTGAAAAAAAATGATCACTTCTGGTTAAAGACTATTGATCAAAAAAATCTGCGCACTCCGATTCTGGGGAAAGTTTGTTATGTCGCTCCTAAAGGTTATTACCTGAAACGAGGGGATGTTCGAGTAGGACTATCGCTAAGTCTACCCCTAGCGCAGGATATATTTGAGAACCTCAAGAAGAAATGTGTTCTTGTGCTTAGTGCATAGTTAGATTAACGTTAAGTGTCAGGGCTAGTTTTTACAGATGATAGTAGATAACCTCCCCCTAGGTGAGTTAGAATAACCCCAATTATTACTTCTTATAAAAATTCGACAGGAGTTGTTATGGATATCGCTATGTTTACTGAAGAAGGGCTCGTCATGCTCTTCCGTTGGATTCACTTCTTCGCAGGTGTTGCGTGGATTGGACACCTTTATTACTTTAACTTCGTTCAGGGTGCTTTCATGCCTGAAGTGGACCCTGTTGTGAAAAACAATGTGTTCGCTAAATTAGTCCCACGTGCCATGTGGTGGTTCCGTTGGGGAGCAATGGGAACATTTCTTTCAGGTGTAGCGATGCTCGCTCTTGCAGGAAAAGATCTTGGCCCAGATTTCATGAAAACGCCGTACGGCATCTATATTTCGATCGGCTCACTTTTAGGAACTCTTATGTTCTTGAACGTATGGCTCATCATCTGGCCTAAGCAAAAAATCATGATTGCAAACGCTCAGTCAGTTCTTGCTGGTGGAGCACCAAACCCAGAAGCTGCTAAAGTTGCACCTCAAGCACTTCTTGCCTCTCGTACGAACGTGATGTTTTCAATCCCTCTTTTGTTTTTCATGGGAGCTTGTCGCCACTTGAGTCTCAATATTCCTGAAAACTTTAGCTCTGGTGCAGTCATGGGTGTAACAACACTTCTTATTCTCGCTCTTGAGTTAAATGCGATCAAAGGAAAGCTTGGGCCTTTAACAACTGTCAGAGGTGTAATCCACTGCGGAGTTGGACTCATGGTTGTTCTTTATGCGCTCGTTGAGGTTCTTGTTTAATGAATATTAAAATGCTGGGGGCCGTTCTCGGCTCCCTTCTTTTTTCAAGCTTTTTATTTGCACAGTCTAAACCTGTGCAAGGTAAAGTTTTGCCTGCAGAAAAAAAAATAGTGGCACAACCCATGGTTGCGACGGATCAAGCGACTCTTGAAAAAGGGCAAAGGCTCTACACGGCAAACTGTCTTCAGTGCCACAACCGTGATCCAAATTTAAATGGATCAATTGGACCAGCAATGGTTGATGCTCCATTAGAGGTCATGTATTCAATGGTGATGACCGGGAAGTATCCGGAGAAATTACCAGCAGGTTATGTACCGAAAAGAAAAGCCGGTGCCATGCGTGCTATACCGAAACTTAAAAATGATATTCCTGCCATTTGGGCGTATGTCCAATCAGTTAAGAAAAAGAAATAACTAAAACTTCCATTTCATTTTGTATTTTGAAGAGAATCTTTTCTTCTTAAGATCAATACCTTTAAACGGTTGGTTCTTTGCCACGTTTTCAAGTAACAAATCTTGCATTGAAGCCAAAAACTTTTTTGAACATCCGTTGATTGAAGAACTCGTCCTGGAGAAAAAAGCTGAATATAGTTTTCTTTCAACAGTGCTAATACGATTCACTGAATAACCGGCCAAAATATTTGGGATGTAGATATTGGTCTGATCAGTATCGAGTGGATCAATACTATTTCCACGACCCTCATACAATTCTAAAAACCTGTCGTAAACTTTAGCTTTTGCCTTCTTTGCCTGACTAACTGAAATATTCTCAGCAGCTTGCCCAGTGGCAATAAAAATCTCTGTGCTCGCCTGCTGTGATTCTACATTGTCGGCCAGATTTTGGAGAGTGTCTGAAAAAGCATCTCCACCAATCGGTGTTTCTCCGCTGCAAAGAAAGCTCATCATATGAACTTTTGACATTTTTGTTTCAGGATCAACTTCAACATTTACGTATTGGTATGTCATTGGCGATGGAACATTTTCAAACACTGCCGATAAGGGAGTAATCTCATATTCGACAAATTCATTTTCTTTCACATGTTCAGTCGTGATGAGAATTCCATTGTCCTGATGATAGCAAGCGGGTTTTCCATCAATCACGAGTGGAATGTTAATGGTAACCACTGATTTAAGACTTGAGTGACTTCCTGGGGCCCTCGTTAATTCAATGCTCGTTCGTCTTTCATCGCTCATGTTATTAGTATCGCATTTGGACCATGCCGGACCTGCAACAAAAAGTGCGATAGCGATTCCTACAAAAAAATGGAGCATCTCAAATCCCTTGTTAGTATGAGCATTATAGGAGAACGAGAAAAGGGCGCACTATGGTTTGAAACTTCTACTTGGCCACGCCAATTGTTTAGTCAGTTCCAAAACTTCAGATGAATCAGCCACTTAACTCGCGGTTTGGGGTATCCTAAACGGGTAAACGAAGTTAAAATGGAAATAATAAATATGTTTAGAATCAGGTAGGAAACCTATGACTCAGTTTGTGGATATTATGCTTCATTTAGATCAGCACCTGCTGGCATGGATAAGTCTTTTTGGGCCATGGATTTATGTTCTGATGTTTCTTGTGATTTTTTGTGAAACTGGTCTCGTTGTAACGCCTTTTCTTCCAGGTGACTCTTTGCTTTTTGCTTTGGGTGCATTGTCTGCGCTTGAAAATGGTCTTGATGTGAAGATTCTTTTAGTGAGTTTAACCATTGCAGGAATCCTCGGTGATACTTGCAATTACCATATTGGAAAATACCTTGGTCCCATGGTCTTTGAACAAAATAGCCGGTTTTTTAAAAAATCTTATCTAACTGATACGCAGGCTTTTTTTGATAAGTGGGGTGCCTTCACAATTGTGGCCGCCCGTTTTGCTCCGATCGTGCGAACTTTTGCTCCTTTCGTAGCTGGAATTGGATCGATGAATTATAAAAGATTTATTTCTTACAATATTATTGGCGCCATTGCCTGGGTGTTTATTTTCATTCTTGCAGGCCACTACTTCGGAAATCTGCCAATCATTAAAAGAAACTTCCACATCGTCATTTTTGGCGTCATTTTCGTTTCATTACTTCCTATGTTGATTCCTTGGATAAAAAGCAGATTAAATAAAGCTTAGACAAGGTTTGTACGCACCCATTCAAACAGCATCGACTGTTCTAAACTGGATACTATGAAAGAAGCACTACTCATCCTTGGCGACCAATTATTTCCTCCCAAATTTTATCGGCCTCACGCTGATAAAACTGTATTTATGGCAGAAGACCTCGGTCTTTGCACTCACTACAAATACCATAAACACAAAATTACTTTTTTTCTGACCTCGATGCGGACCTACGCAGACGAGTTGAAAGAGCAGGACTTTAAAGTTCATTATGAAAAATTCTCTGAAACCCCTTATGTTAAGCGACTCGAGCAGTTCCTCGTAAAAAATAAAATTACTAAAGTTATCATACCGGAAATTCAAGATAAGTTTTTTGAAACAACGATTTTTGATTTACTCAAATCTAAAAAAATTGATTATCAGGTTTTAGAAACACCGATGTTTTTATGTTCACGAGAAGAGTTTAAAATCTATCTTCATTATCATCCTAAGCCTTTCATGAAGACCTTCTACGAAGGAGAGAGAAAAAGACTTCGCATTCTTCTCGATGCCAAAGGAAAGCCTGTTGGTGGCCAGTGGAGTTATGATGTCGAAAACCGCAAAAAAGCTCCAAAAGTTTTAACAAACAAAGATTTAGTTAAACACACTCCTGCTACTCACTTAAGCGACGTTATAAAAATCGTCGATAAGAACTTTCCTGACCATCCTGGAGATAATAGTAATTTCTGGCTTCCCACAGACCGTAAGGGTTCTTTAAAGGCCCTTAAACATTTCTTTAATCACCATCTGGCCGACTATGGTGCTTATCAAGATGCGATTACTAACCGCGCGCCATTTATGTATCACGCCATTGTTTCACCAATGATGAACGCGGGTCTACTTACTGCCGAAGAAGTGGTTGAAGAGGCGATCAAGGCGATGGAAAAGGATCCGAAAATTCCTCTTGCCTCGGTTGAGGGATTTGTCCGGCAAGTTATGGGTTGGAGAGAGTTTGTCCGTGGTGTTTATCAAAACTTCTCAGACGTTGAAGAAACAACAAACTTCTTTAATCATAAACGTAAGCTTACTCATCACTGGTATGACGGCACAACTGGTTTACCACCAGTCGACGATGCGATTAAAAAGGCCAATGAATTTGGGTATTGTCACCATATCGAAAGATTGATGGTGCTCTCAAATATTATGGTTCTCTCTGAACTCCATCCGCATGAAGTCCATAAATGGTTCATGGAAATGTTTGTCGACAGTGCGGACTGGGTCATGGGTCCAAACGTTTACGGCATGGGACAATTCTCCGACGGTGGAATATTTGCTACAAAACCTTACATCTCTGGAAGTAATTACATTTTAAAAATGTCTGATTACAAGAAAGGGGATTGGTGTGATGTCTGGGATGGTCTCTTCTGGAGATTTATCGATAATCATTCCGATTTCTTCTCAAAAAATTACCGCATGAATATGATGGTTAAGCTTTTTGAAAAAATGGAACCAGCGAAGAAGAAAAGACTCCTCAGTGCCGCTGACGAGTTTATTAAAACACGAACAAAATGAAGCAAGAGATTTGTGTAGTATGGCTTAAGCGTGATCTTAGAACTAAAGATCACGCTTCGTTTTATCAGGCAAAAAAATCTAAATTACCCATTCTCGTTCTCTACTGTTTCGAACCCACAGTTTCTCATGGTGCAGACTGGGACGAAAGACATTGGCGTTTTATTTATCAATCGATTCAAGATCTAAATACAAAAATACCTGTAACATGGTCGCATTCAGAAGTCGTTAACACTTTCGATGAGATTCAAAAACACTTCACGATAAAAATCATGCACTCTCATCAGGAGTCGGGAACAGAAGCGACTTATCAAAGAGATAAAGAAGTCGCCAAATGGTGCAAACGAAACAACACAACCTGGAAACAGCATCAGACGAATGGAGTCATACGTAATTTGAGAGTCAAGAAAGACTGGGAAAGATTATGGGCCAGCATGATGAAACGCGATCTTCTCACAACGAATTTCTCTGAACTCAGTTTTATTGATACAAAAAATCTTAACCTCACGCACGACCTTTCAGAAAGTATTACAACGAATAACGATTCCTTTATGCATGGGGGAGAGGATCTTGCCTTAAAGAAACTTCACTCCTTTTTTAATGGCTTTGATTTTGCGAAAGAAATCTACACCCCAGCGCAAGGTCATTACACGACGTCAGAATTTTCACCTTATGTTTCATGGGGAAATTTATCTCTCCGACAGATTTATCATGAGGCCGTCAAAATTGTTCCCAAGACAGAAGATAAAAAAAATATTCTGCAATTTATTAATCGCCTCAAATGGCATTGCACCTTCACTCAGCAATTTGAAGAAGATACGGATCTTGAATTTTGCCGGGACGGACGAAAGCTTGATAAGGACTTATTTAGGGCCTGGAAAGCGGGACTCACTGGTTATCCTATGGTTGATGCCTGCATGAGATGCGTGAAAGAAACTGGGCATCTTAGTTACCGCAGCCGCTCACTGGTTGTGTCGTTTCTGTCTCATCACTTAAATCAGCCCTGGGAAGAGGGGGCGAAGTATCTCGCTCGTCATTTTATCGATTACGACCCCGGGATTCACTACCCTCAATTTAATCTCCAGGCCAAGGCGATTCACAACCCCATAAAGCAATCCGCCGATAAGGATAAAGAGGCGCTCTTCATCCGAAAATGGGTTCCTGAGCTCAAGGACGCCCCTTTAAAAGCGATCCACCGCCCCTGGGAACTGAACCTCCCGGACTATCCTTTTCCAGTAGTTAAGCTCTGGAAAGACCTGTCCAACAATTAGACACCCTCCCGAAGACCTGACCTAATCGTCTAACTTCTATACACCCTCCCGAAGATTTACATCCTTATCGGTTTTAGCCTAGATCAAAATCTGTTTTTCTCTACAATGGCGTTGAACGGATTAAGTTTGAAGGTAATAAAAAATGAAGTTTTCTTTTTTTACTCTATTTATTCTCCTAAGCCTCAAGGCCCATGCCGAGAGTCCTTGCGATTTAAGACCTGGCACCTCGATTGGTTTACAGGTTATTGAGTTCGCCACTGGGAATGTCATTCATTCTAAAATGCCACTTCGTGAAAGCACTCCGGATGCTCTTATGGAAGAGATGATTAATCTCCAGGATATGGGTGTGTGCGAAGAAAAAATTATTGCACAAAAATGTGTTCTCAAATTCGAGAAGCAGGCAAAACTAAACTTTATCTCTCTTTACCGCGGTTTAAATAAATGGAACACGTGGAACCTGAAATCAAAACAAGAAGCACAGAGTTTCGTTAAAAATCTTAAACGTGTTGGGTTCTGTTCATGATCAAACTCCTTATCCTCACAGGTTTATTTCTAAGTCTTAAGGCATTTGCCGGACAAGAATGTAAACTGCGCCTTTTTCATACTGAAGATCTATTTACGACTATCGCGGAAGGAACTCTCTCCGCCCATAAGTCTGATTTACGTTCAATCCTTATCAAAGACTTTTTCGTGGAATTCGAGAAAGGAAAGAAAAAGCAATCAATTGCTTTGAAAGTGTTTTTAAATGGATGGAGTGGGGAAGAAGAAGTCGTTATTGCTGCATTCAGAAGAAATCAAAAACGCTCAAACTCAACATTGGTCAATCTTAGTGAAAAAGTATCCTTACGGGGTAACCATAAGGATACTCTGTGGTTCGATTCTTATAAATTAGATATAGATTGCGCTTTAAACTAGTAACCTAAAATATCAACGTACGTAGAACCCTTAGCAAGAGACGAGTTTGATTTCGCTCTCTGACCTTTTATAAAAATCTTTTTCTCATTAAAAAGTTCTTTCAGCGCAGTCCGTGAAATAGTTTTTAACGTTGGATTTTCATTCTGCTCTCTTAAAGCATTAAGTAAAACGTTATCCATACGAGACTCAGGGTAATCAAGTTTCAATTCAATTCTAAAAGAGTTTGCCGGTTGTTCTGGAATCGTTGTCATAAAGTCCTCAATTCATTAATCATTTAATAGTTTAGGCAGGTCAGTTAGGAGGCCATTAAATTCCTCTAATTTCGCTTGCTGCTTATTCCATAAAAAGTCTGGTCTGTGTTTAGATTCCCATTCTCCACCAACAATTTTGCCTTCAGCATTCATCTCAAGACGGTACTGAAGCTCTCGCTTCGCCACTTTCTGATTAACTGTTCCGTGAACAGTTTCCCAAGTTGGATCTGATTCATCGATGTAATAAAGCTCAGTTGCCACTCTTATTTCACGAACAGTTGACTTCGCTGCATCACCAGATGGACGAAGATTATCAGCTTGAATCATGGTCTTATAACCAACAACTGGCTGATTCCAAACTTCACGGAAGCGATCAACATCCATCATGAAACCTTCTTTCTGAAGTCCGAGTTTATTGGCAATAACAATATGAAATGCACCTGCATTTAAATCATCTCCACATCCGCGAGCACCACCTAACCAGCTTCCAAAAAAACAACGGAGACCTACCTGATCAGTTTCAGTGTCGTGGTAAAAAGCGTAGAAATAACTTAAAAGTGCTTTAATGTCTCCCGAACCAAAGGGGATTTTAATGCCATCAGGATTAGTCATCAATTTTGGAGTTGGTTCATTATGAAAAGTTGCGGCCGGCGCCCAACCGTGACAAATACCGGCCCAATCTTGCGCTAATTTTGAAGCCGTACCTTTAGCTTCTTCTTTCAAAGGATAGTCATAACGACCCATAAAAAGATCGAATTTTTCAGTTGGTGCTAGTGTTTTTAATTGTTCCAAACTCATCGTGAGGACTTGCGCTTTAGCGGGTGACTTGTAATCAAAACCCACTTTTTCAGGGGCATTCCAGCGAATATTAATTCCGCCTTTCTTAGATGCCCAATAATCTCCTGACCAAGATTTTGTACTTGCCTGAATAGACCCTTCAAGTGGCAATGCACTTAGCTTGTGAGTGAAACCAGATTCGAAGATTTCAGGATCAGAAAACCCTTTCCATGCTTCCAAAAGACCGTTTTGTGATTGCGCTATCAATGCACTAGAAAATAAAAGAGAAATCAACATCGATACGATGATCTTCATAACTAGGACCCCTT
Organism: Bacteriovoracaceae bacterium; assembly: GCA_040399915.1. Lineage (GTDB taxonomy): Bacteria > Bdellovibrionota > Bacteriovoracia > Bacteriovoracales > Bacteriovoracaceae > Peredibacter. The sequence continues at coordinate 171,700 of JBBARE010000001.1, read as the reverse complement.
GGTATAGTGGGTTTCTAGAGAAGGCGTTGCGCGTTCTTAAAGGTTAAAAGCTAAACCGTGAAAAATTTACGTGGGCAGTGTATAGTGTGGTTCTTTTACATTCGCTCATAAAAATCTGTGTATAGTTTTTAATTAGAGTACTTGTTCTAATGGTAGTTCAATCACAAATCTTGTCCCACTACCTGGACCATCACTCTCTGCCCAGATTTTCCCGTTATGTTTTGAAACAATCTGCTTAACAATTGAAAGCCCTAGTCCGGTGCCTCGTAAACTTTCTCGCGAAGCATCGACTCGATAAAATCGTTCAAAAATTCTCGAAAGGTGTTCTTTGGAAATTCCGGGACCATTATCCTGAATCGTGAGGTGACCAATGCGATTTTTCTCATGACTTGAAATACTGATTGTTACGTTGCCTTCAGTATACTTGCAGGCATTATCACAGAGATTTAATATAACCTGTTCTATCAATCTGAAGTCACCCATCAAATATTCAAGTTTTAGATCATTTTGAAAAATAATTTTTTTACCAGGATAACTGGCGATGATATTACTTTCGACTCCATCGACGATATCAAGAAGTGAAAACTCTTCAGATCTAAGATAGTTTCGCGATTCGATGACTGAAAGATTTAACAGGTCATTAAACAGGGAAATCATTCTTTCAGTATTGGCGATGATCTTATCTAGGAAAGGATGAAGGCTAGCATCAACTTTAGTTGCTTGAGTTTGAAGAATCTGAGTAAAACCTTTAATAGATGTAAGAGGAGTGCGAATTTCATGGGAAACGTTTGCCACGAAATCTACGCGCATTTGCTCCGTAAGTTTTACTTCGGTCACATCATAGAAAACACCTAAAGCACCATTGATCGTTCCGTTTTGAGATTTTAGCGGCGTAATTGTTAAATCAAAAAAACGATTTGGTGAATGGCTTAATGGAAAATTCATACCTTTTAGCGAAGAAGGTTCCCCTTTACTTAAAACAGAGCGAAAAGCGATCAATACTTCGTCATTAAAAATATGCCAGATCTTTTTATTTATTTCCTGCCCAACACGATTTCTCATGAAGTCATTTTGAAACTTACTGTTAAAAAAGAGAATCGTTTCATAACGATCAATGGCAATAATATCGTCATTAATTGATTCAAGAATTGCAGTTGTCTTTTCGTTTTCGAGGCGTGCTTCCCGAATCTGATATTGGAGACGTTGATCAGCTTTGTTCAAGGCTTCTTCAATTGATCCCCATTCATCGCGCTGGTATAACAACTCGAGACTTTTATTGAAGGGGATATCGTCTTTAAATTTCTCAACTTTTGAAAGGATGATACCAAGAGGTTTAGTTGAGCGGTAAAAAAGGAAAATAAATACAAAGTAACTGATTAAAGCAAAAGGTACGATCCTTAAAAAAAGAACGCGGTCAAAGCGGTCCATGTTATCTCGAAGCGATGACACGGGGATAACTTTCCTGATCATGAGATCTTCGCCCAAACGCATACTCGCAAAAACGGCTTGAGTTCCAAAAATCGTACTTTTTCTTAATTGAGAAGCGTATCGCTCACCATGGGATTTTTCAACTTCTGAAAGATCCTCAAGTTTTTTTCCAACCATCCTTCTATCAACGGAGTCACAAATGATCGTTCCGTCGCGTTTAACCAAAGAGAAGTGAACGTCTTTTAGAGGTGGCAGATTATTACACCAAACGTCCCAAGCAATATTTGTACGAATGAGCGTGTGTTTGATGAGTTTTAAATCCTCTTCAATTTGTACCGTCATTTGAGAGACAAGTCCGCCTCGGTAGGATGAACGATATAGGAATAGAATTAAGAAAAGAGTGGGAAGGAATACGACTAAAGTCAGCCTGGCGATTCGATAAAAAAAGAACCAAGGGTAGGCGGACTTAGATGACATCTTTGAATCTATAACCAATGCCTCGAATTGTTTCGATCATATTGGCAGCTGGACCGATTTTTTTACGTAGACCAGCGATGTGAGTATCAATGGTTCTTCCGGTTACGAAAATATTTTCGCCCTGAATATTATTGATAAACTGCTCTCTGGTGAAAACGTGACCAGGCTTTTGCGCAAGCATAGAAAGAATTTTGAACTCAGTTGAAGTGAGCTGTGCCTCATCTTTTTCAACGGTCACTCTGCACTTAGTGATTTCAATTTTCATGAGCCCAAAATCCAGGACATCATCCTGAGCTTGCTCTGACTTATCAAGATTTCTTAGCTGTACTCTCACTCTTGCCTGTAAGACGTTCAGGTCAAAAGGCTTAGTAATGTAATCATCAGCACCAGCATCAAGCGCCGCAACGATGTTATCCGGCTGAGTGAGTGCTGTAATCATGACAATTGGAGTTTCTTTATATTGTTTCTGACCACGAAGTTTTTTTGTGAACTCGAGTCCACTCATAATTCCTGGTAGCATCCAGTCGATGATGAATAGATCTATTTTATCAGGTCCCTCAACTATTGTGATCGCTTTATCCACACTCTCACTGAGAAGCACATTGTACCCTTCCGCCTTAAGTTGGAAACTAATGAGATCACGGATGTCTTGCTCATCTTCAATAACGAGAATAGTTGAATTCTTCATGATCGAATTGTACCAATTCAACCAAGCGCTTGAAAGTTAAAGTTTAGTCAGGAACTGCGTTGCGGTATAAAGACTGTGCTGTGTGCCATAAGATTGTGAGAGTCTAATTGACTTTAATTAGACTTAAGTTCAGAATTTTTCCCAAATGAAAAACCTATTGTTCCTGCTCCTTTTAAGTAGCTGCTCTTTCTTTCAACCCAATTCCGAATTGTCTGAAACCTCAAAAGAATTTCCACGCTGGATTTATGCTCCTTATGAGTCGTGTACCGAAGAATCCGAACTTTGCGCAACCGGTGAAGGCAAAAATGGTGGGGAAGCGGACGCTCAAGCAAGAAATAATCTGGCGAGTATTTTTGAAATAAAAGTTCAGTCTGATTTTACAGTACAGACATCTTCGTCTCAGTCTTTTCCTTGGCAAGGGGCCGTGAGACAAGAAGTTCAACAATCGCTCAAAGAATCAGTGGATCAAATTTTAGAAACTGTTCAGATTAAAAACCGATACCGACAAAAAGGCTTAACTCATTCTCTGGCGTCACTTGACCGTTCTAGGGCAAGTGAAATCCTGGGTAATCGTCTGACAAAAATTGATGATGAATTAAAGGTCCTTTGGGATAAACGCAGCCGCACAAATCTCAGAAAAATTGTTCGTCTTTACCTTGAGCGTGAAAAACTTAATGAACGCTATTCTATCGCTTCTGGTCAAGGACGCCCGTCACGCATGACATACAAAGATATCATGGCCTGGAGAGAGACGCGACCCCGTGTTGAAAACATTGCTTTAAGAATTGGACAAGCACCTGAATGGATGAGCGAAAAACTTAAAGAGCTTCTGACTGAAGCGGGTTTTAGAATTGTTAAGGCCAATACAAGCAAAGCTATCTCTTTGAATGTGGATTCGATTAAAGAGCATTTGAACGTTGAAGGTTTTGAAAAATACACTTTCACAATGAACATGACGAGCTACGAGGATGGCGAAAAAAATAAAATTCTTGCTGCGTCTGAAACGGTTACCGGCAGAACTCAAGCCGATGCTCTTTTGAAAGTGAAAGCATTCTTTAACGAATATATTGAACAACATTTATCTGATTTACATTTAGACTGAAAAAAGGAGCTCCTAATGATGAAGCTGATGTCTGTCTTATTGGTCCTATCTCTCGGCGTCGCTTGTTCTTCTAAGAAGAAAGTGAAAGACGTTGATAACTCTGAAACAATTTCTCGTGACTTTGAAGTGCGTGATGCTTCTTCAACTGTGCGTCCAGGTTGGATTGAAGATGCTGAAGTTTGGGTTGAACAGGAAAAAATGGATGTTAATAAGTTCCGTTACTTTTCTTTTGAAACTGAACCAAAAGTTAACCGTGAAATCGCTTGTAACCTCGCGAAGGCGAATGTTCGTGTGGATATTGCTTCAGAAATTACAACGTTCATCCAGAAATCTCTCGCCGCTTCAACTGAAGGTCAGGCCGCAATCGATCCTAACAATCCTAAAACTCTTCCAATGAGAGAGTACGTATCTAATACAATGGCAGAAAGAGTTCAGTCATTAATTCACGGTGCTGCTGTCATCAAGACTTACTGGGAAAAAAGAAATTACATGCAGAAAATGGGAGCGAAGAAAGACTACGTGGGCTTTACTTGTGCCACACTTATTCGCATGGAATCAGCTCGTTTAAAAGCTGCTGTTGATAAAGCATCTGAAGACCTAGTTGAAAAAGCAGACGATCCTGAAACTAAAGAGAATGTTAAAAAAGCACTTGAGAATTTGTCTGACGACTTTGTTAAAGCTCGTCACGGCGAAGTTTAAGGAGAACCAATGAAATTTTTATTCGTAACTCTATGTCTAGCGATACTTGCTACTTCATGCGGCGGTTTCAAAGCTAAGCGTGTTGATGCTAATGAGTCAGATGCTAAGGGTCTTTCAATCACAGATAATTGGATGAGTGCCGATACGACACAAGCGATTGCTGACGTTGTTAAGCAAATGAAAGCCCACCCTGGTTATGGGAAGATGAAGGCTAAATTTGGAACACCAAAAGTGTTTATTGCTGAAGTTCAGAACCAAACTTCAGAAGCATACTTCCCAATTGGCGATATGAACGATGAGTTCTTGAATGAACTTTCACTTTCAGGTGAATTCGAGCTCGTTGATAATCAGGCACGCGAAACAATTTTAAAAGAAATCACATACCAGAACGATGGGATGGTTGATCCTGCAACTGCTAAAAAAATTGGTAAGCAAACAGGAGCAGACATCATGGTTTTTGGTAACGTTTACATGAAGCCTGAAAAACGCGACGGTAAAACGATTAAAGAATACTCTGTGAACGTTCGTATGACTGATATTGAAAAGGCCTCTGAAGTTCTTCGTACGCGTACGAAAGTATTCAAGTACTCTGAGAAATCATCAGTCGGATGGTAAAAACTCATTCTTTAGTTTTAATTTTTCTCTTTTTCCTGGGGGCGTGTGCCTCCAGGATGAGAGATCAAATGCGGGAATACCGCTCTTCCTATGCCCTTCAGGACTATGGAAAAGCTGCCACTCTTTTAGATGCGAGTGTCTTGAAAGGTGATAAAAAAAGTGTTCTCCTTTGGCACCTTGAAAAAGGGACAGTAGCACTCGCGCAAAAAAATGAAAGCGATGCCGTTCTTTATTTCCAAACTTCCTTAGATCTCATTGATAAGCTTTATACCAAAAAGCTTTCGGCTAAAGCTGCCACACTTTTAATCAACGATGCATCAGATGTCTTTTACGGCGCTAATTATGAACGCTCTTATGCTCACTACTTTCTCGCCAAAAGTTTATATCTGCGCTTTTTAAAAACTGGCAACAAACTCGACCTCCAGGGTGCTCGCGGGACCATTCTTGCGTGGGATACATACTTCACAGATTTGCAGCGTAGTCTTCCTTCCAAAACTCTTTATCAGACCGATCTTATGTTGAAGGTTTTTGGCGGTGAGGTTCACGAAGTCAGCGACATCAGAAATGATAAGCAAATTGCCTTACAACTTTATAAAGATGCTTTGCAGATTTTGAGTTCTCAAGGGGGAATCTTTTCACTTTTTAATCAGAAAAGTACGGACTACATCAAGTCTTTTGAAAAAGGAGGGAAGGCACCTCCCGCACATTTGTATGTGGCGACTCCAGCGCAGGATGATCTAAAAGATTTTCTCCATTTTAAAATACTTGCTCTCACAAAAGATATTCGTGGCACTGATTTTGAAACTCAATTGAAAAGTTTAAATCCAAAACCTGAAATTAAAAAACGTGCCGCTTCTGGCTCAGGCAATGTGGTCATCGTTCTAGAAGAAGGTCTTATTCCGCAAAAAACGGGTAAGCCTTTTAACTTTGGTATCAAAGGCGCCATGAATGCCGTTGGTGATTCTGGTGCGAAAAAAATTATTGCCACAGTTGGGGTTGAGGTTCTTACAGCCTTTGCGATGAACAAATTAGGAATGATTCCTGAAAGAACAGCTAGTCCTGGAAGTTTTATTTTTGCTCATGATGTGACAAGACTCGCGGTTCAAGAAGCTGCTGTGGAATTTGAATTACCGATGATTGAAAATGTTCCTTTGGTTCAACGCCTCGAGGTTTTTATTTTAAATGATAAGGGGGTTGTTGTTCAGAAAGGTCCACTTCCAGTCGTCACAGAAAATGGCGATCTGGCCCGTTTGGTGCTGGAAGAAGACGTCGTCGCCCGTTATGCTAAAACCGGCACAAGAGTGGCCATTAAGCACATCGTGGCTATCATCGCCGCTCTTCAGGTCTACAACCAGCTTAATCGTGGGAATCAAGGGGATTTCCTTGCTAAAACGGCCGCCATGGCGGCTTACCTTGGTGCATCCAAGGGGATTGCGGCAATGGAGAAAGCCGATACCCGCCACTGGACCACTCTTCCTCAGGCCTTTCGTATCTACGAGGCAAAACTCAACCCTGGTACCTATAAAATTGCAGTTGCAAATTACACTGGTGATAGAGCACCTGAAGCTCCCGCAAAAGTCCTAGGGGATATCATAGTAAAAGACTCCGGCAAATCTCTTTTTACCCTCGCATTTAATCCGTAAAAACCACATTTTTGGCTCGAGTTCTCCTTTATCCTGCCGATGAGCTGGGTAATGAAGATGTTTGCCACACTTATTCTTATGTCACTTTCGCTCGGACTTCGCGCTATGGAAGAGAAAACAATCCACGTCGAAGGGTCGATGTCTGCAAATAGAGCGTGGATGGATTACACTTCATCATCTGAACTCAATATTAAAAAACTTTTCGAATTATTGTCTCGTTCAAGTGCTGGCGAAAAGCTCATCAAAGAAGCTCAATACAAAGCATCGCGCACTGGTTTGACTTTGGAAGACGTCATCAAAGTAGGCGAAAGCTCGCTCACAGATACGACTCTTGTACGAAAATTTTCTCCTCATTCTCCAGAACATGTTATCTACGAATCGCGCTCAGTCGTTTACATAAATAAGAGCCTCGCTTGGGATGATGCCCTCCTGGATCTCGCTCACGAACTCACTCATTATGTTTACCGCGAAGGTTTTAATCCCTACGCCGAATCCTTTAATCCCAAAGATTTTATTAAATCTACGATCGAAGGCTCTGGCGGAGAAGTGCAAGCATTCTTAACGGAATGTAGGGTGCTGCGCGAACTATTTTCTCGTAAAGTTCAAAGCCGATCGAACTGCCAAAAAATCCAAGATTCCCAAGGTCAGCTGTCTTATACCAAAGCAGTTGAGCTCTTCTATCATGTAGGCTCTTATTTTGATGGTTTCCACGGTCAACTTCAGAAAAGAGAGATCGCTAGCTCATTTTCAGACCTAAAACCTGAAAAAATAAATTTTATTTCCTCGGCATACGGGGTCCCTTATCCGGTGGCAGCTCTGATGGAATACGATTTAGTGGTCAATAAAGTTTGTGAAAACGATAAAAAACGCCTTGCCTATATGCAGCAAGGGCCTAAACGAGAAGGTTCTCGTTCGCCGGCTTCAGTGACCCCTAGTCAGGATAAATTCGTCCAAAGTTACTCCGCCCGTTGTGGTCAGAAGTAGTTCACTTTTAATCCTTAGACATTCTCCGCAAAACTTCGAAATCTCAAGTGGTTTCATTGACGAAAACGCCCCCTGCAGGTACAAATAGGGGTACCTTTTTTTTAATGAACCGGAGTCCTCCATGCAAGACGGTATAGTTCTTTCGTCAGTCGACGATTTTCTCAATTGGGGTCGAAAAAATTCTTTGTGGCCAATGACCTTTGGTCTCGCTTGTTGTGCGATCGAAATGATGGCAACTGGTGCTTCTAAATACGATCTAGAAAGATTTGGTTGTGGTGCTTTCATGGCCACTCCTCGTCGCGCAGATCTCATGATCGTTGCTGGTACAGTGACATTAAAGATGGCAACACGAGTGAAAGTTCTTTACGAACAAATGGCAGAACCGAAATACGTTATCTCGATGGGCTCTTGCGCAAATAAGGGTGGACCATACTGGCAACACGGCTACCACGTTCTTAAGGGCGTTGATGAGGTAATACCTGTCGATGTTTATGTTCCAGGTTGTCCTCCTCGTCCGGAAGCTCTTATTGAAGGTGTAATGACACTTCAAAAGAAAATCGCTAACGAGCGTCTTCTTCGCAACAAGTGGGTAAAACATGCTTAATGTTGATTTCAATAATCTAGCTGATCTGATTAATAAAAATGTTCCTGGTTCTCACGCGACTGTTAATGCTGCTGCTGATGCCAAGACGGATTCTTCAATCACAGTAGACTCAAATTTTGTTTTCAGAGTTGTAAACTTCCTTAAAACAAATAAAGAAATGCCTTTCAATTCCCTTCAAGTGATCAGCGGTGTTGATTATCTTGAGTGGATGGAAGTTTGTTACATGATGGCGCACTTTGATGAGACTCAAGGCCGCGAGTTTATCTTAAAAACAAAACTCACTGACCGCGTAGCTCCTGCGGTTGATTCAATTGTTGGTATATTCCCAGCTGCTAATTTTCAGGAACGTGAAGTTTACGATATGTTCGGGATTAAATTTAATAATCATCCTGATCTTCGCCGCATTCTTTGCCCGGATGACTGGCAAGGTTTCCCGCTTCGTAAAGATTACGTTGCTGCCAAAGACTATAACGGAATAGCCGTATACCCTGATAACAAAATGAATTTCGAAGACCGTGAATTCATCGTACGTCAGGACATGATTAAAAAAGCACAAGTAGCTAAAGCTCAATAAGAGGGACTTCATATGCAAAGTCGTTGGGATATTGGTGAGCCGGAAAGACCGACCATCAACACAGAAACAGAACAGCTTAAATCGGAACTCTTGACCCTGAATATGGGTCCTCAGCATCCGGCCACTCACGGAGTTCTCCGGATTGAAATCTGGACGGACTCAGAAGTTGTGGCCCACGCTATTCCTCACTTGGGTTACTTACACCGTTGTATGGAAAAGCATTGTGAGAGCTTAGATTACCGCGGAATTATTCCCTTCGTAGATCGTCTTGATTATCTCGCTTCCATGAATATGGAATGGGCGTACGCTCAGACAGTTGAGCAGATGCTTGGAACGGAAGTTCCACGTCGTGCTGAACTTCTTCGTATTTTGACTTGTGAGTTACAAAGAATTGCTTCTCACTTAATGGCCTTCGGAACTTATGCTCTCGATTTAGGAGCCTTTACTCCTTTTTTATATGCCTTTGAAGAGCGTGAAAAAATTCTTCGATTATTTGAAGAAGTCTCGGGTGCTCGTCTTCTTTACAACTACATCTGGATTGGTGGAGTTTGGAATGACTGGACTGATGATCAACTCGCTCGCGTTTCTCAATTCTGTGACACGATGGAAGAGGAAGCGAAAAAATACCACGATCTCGTTTCAGTGAATAAAATCTTCGTTCAACGTACGGCCAATGTTGGTGTCATGACGATTCAAGATTGTCTTGATTACGGAGCGACAGGCCCGGTTCTTCGCGGAGCTGGAATGAATTGGGATTTACGCAAAAATAAACCTTGGTCACTTTATAATGAATTTGATTTCGACGTCATCGTTGCTAAAGCAGAAATCGGTCAACTCGGCGACTGCTGGAACCGTTACATCGTTCGTATGAAAGAAGTCGTTCAATCAATACGCATCATCCGCCAGGTTATCGAGAAGCTCGAGCCAGGTCCTGTGATGGGCAAAGTCCCAAAAATCATCAAACTTCCCAAAGGTGAAGTTTATGTTCGCCAGGAATGTCCTCGTGGAGAGCTAGGCTTCCACTTGGTTTCTGAAGGTGATTCAAAGAAGCCTTATAGAGTAAAAGTGAAATCTCCATGTTTCACAAACGTTTCAATGCTTCCACGAGTGGCCCCAGGTCAAATGATCGCGGATTTCGTGGCAACAGTTGGTTCAATTGATATCGTACTAGGAGAGGTAGACCGATGAGCTCACAAGTTCACCAAACCGGTTCAGTAAAAGAATACTTCGCAGAACTTTTCAACGGAATTAAAACAACCGTAGTAGGAATGTGGATCACCTTCAAATACGTCTGGGCCGTTAAGCCAGTCTCTATTGAATATCCTGAAGTCCGAGAAGTTCTCCCGGAAAGAGCACGCATGCGTCTCTTTAACGATGCCCAGAACTGCATCAGCTGCACCCAGTGTGCCATGGCATGCCCAGTTGATTGTATCTACATCGCCTCAGAGAAAAAACCTGAAGGTGCAGAAATCAAAAAAACGTCAAACGGCCAGGCGATTCGTCTGACACTTACTCAATTCATGATTGATACAGCTCTTTGCTGCTACTGTGGTCTTTGTACAACAGTTTGCCCAACAGAATGCCTTACTCACTCGCATGATTATGAGTTCTCTCAGTATACGATTGATGGGATGAAGTATGATTATCTCGCTGCCGATGTTATTGCGTGGAGAGATAGGATTGTTAAGTCGTAAAAAGATTATTTTAAAGGCTCCTAAGGGAGCCTTTTTTTTGGGATTTTTTAGTATGGTAAAAGTCGTTCTCAAGTTTTAATTTGACCATTTCCATGACCCAGCTTCGAACGAGACCACCGCCATTCGCTGCGCGAATAACGGTAGTCATTAATTGGAGCGGGCTTACAGAGAGCTAATCAACGTTCGGAGCTCAATTAGCCGTTCAGATCAGAAGGTCGAGATAATGGCGAAGCCATTATCTGACCCAAGTCTGAAGCTCACTATCTGAATGAAAGATGAAAAATTTGAAGACTTCTTTTACAGACTTCTTTGATCCCGATTTCCTAAAACCTTTTCACCATCTCAAGCACAATCTGCTGCCCCGAAGTCCCTCCCGTAAACTTTATCGGAATTTGCGTTCCCAGCGGCATACCAGCAATGAAATCTGAAGCCTCTTTAGAACTGTAAATACTAACTTTGAAATTTTGCCCGTTATGTGTCACGACGGCACCAGTTGCATTTTTAGAAATAAATCCCGTCTTGAGAAAGCTTTGAACTTCAGCTTGAGTGAGTTTTGAATTCGCTTCAAGGTTATTGTTGCTAAACTTTACTTCGTTTCCACAACCCACAAGGAATAGAGATAAAAGCAGGAGTTTAATTCCCATCGCTAATTGTCCCATCGATTTTGAGTTTGCCGTCTTCTTTTAGGACGATGAATTCAGATTCATGATTTTCTTTTTTACTTTTGTTCTGAGAGAGGTCTTTAACTGTTGCGAAGTAGATTTCTGACTTCAGCCCTTTTTTCCAGCTCATTTTCGTTTTGGCTGCTGCTTTTTCTGCAGATGGTGATAGCTCTTTAATTTTTTCGATCAGTTCTTCTTTGCCGCCGGATTCTTTAATAAATTTTTGAGTGAAGACTTCATCGATCAGTTCAATTTTTTTATTGTCCATGACAGAGTCGTATTTTCTGAATAGATCCTGCATTGACTTATCGTCGGTAGCAAATGAATTAAATGATATAAAAATGAAAGTGAGAATTAGTTGAACTCGCATCCGTAATTCCTTGCAAGGGCCTTGATTCGACCGATGTATTGTTGAATCGTTCCGGGGCAGCTGGTCGCGTGATAATAATTATGCCATTTGATGTTTTTCATCCGAGGATGCTTTTTTTGAAGCTGACAGGACATTCTTGCGATTTGATCCTGAGTTGCTTTCGTTGGATAGCGTGGATTCTTTTTTGAGTACCCATTTGGATTTGTTTTTGAAAAGGGAGAATAGTTTCCAATGACGACTAGACCGATCGTTGTGACATTGGCCTTAATTTTTCCGTTTTTTATAAGAGTTGGGTCGACTTTGAATTCACCGTTTTCTTTTCCGCATGTGATTTTTCCATCGTCATACATTTTTTGTTGTTCTGAATCCATTGGAACGAAAACATTTGAGCCTGCATGGGCCCCGACAATATCAAGCGGACGACCTTCGGTCACACGCATCCGTGGTGAAGTGGCACCGGGATAAGGTGAATTAATAGCGTAGGAATAAGCAATCATGTACCAAGGATCTGCTGCTGTTCCGCGGTCTAAGTGAAATTCATTAATCCTTTGGGGAGTATCTGTGCTTGGAGTTTCCGATTGGTGAAGAACGATTGTATCGACCATCTCGATGGGACGCTTACAAAAACTCGCTTGTGGATTTCGCGCGTAATTAATTTTTTCAATTTCTGTATATTCAATTGGCCACTCGGGAACCTGAGGTTGAGTGTAGGTTTGTGCCAGTGGACCGCAATGATAACAGTCTTGAGCGAAGGCCAAGCTTGAAGATATAAGTATCAAGAAGAATTTAAACATTTTCAAAGAAACACCTCTTTAACCTTATCGGATTCGTCGGGTAATACTTGAGAAATAAAAATTCTTGAGATTCCATACTGTTAAGCATTATCATGGAAGCAGGGAGTACTTTACATGGAATATAAAACATTTAGCGATTTCTACCCATACTACCTTCGGGAACACGCTAATTTAACATGCAGAAAGCTCCATTTTATAGGGACCGGCGGAGTTATTGCGCTGATGATTCTTTTCTTTTTTACCGGCAACTTGATGATTCTCGCCGCCCTTCCTGTTATTGGTTACGGTTTTGCTTGGGCCGGTCACTTTGTTTTTGAAAAAAATAGACCAGCCACTTTTAAGTACCCCTTCTTCAGCTTACTAGGGGATTTCCGTATGTTCTGGGACATCCTCACTGGAAAAGTGTCAGCTTTTTAAGAACTGGCACTTGAGTAATTTTTTAGTCCCCATCTCCATACTGTCAGCATCACAATCCAAAGTCCTGCGCTCACCATCGCGAGATGAAAAAACGTTTTCGTATCAAAGCCTTCAATAAAATATCTCGCTGGAAAACTTGCAATTAATCCAAACGGTAAAATGACTGTAAATAAAACTCGTAACCAACCTTTAAAAATACGGTCAGGTCTCTCCATCGCAAGTCCTAAGGTATAGAAGAGATCGACAAACCCGCGTGCACTGTGAGTCCAGAAAACAGGAATCACCATCAACATTTGAATGCAGTAATAAATCAGACTTCCATTGATCATCAAAATCAACAGACCAAATAATTTTTCCCATTCCCACGGTAGAGAATAGGTCGCAATTGAATAAGTAAAAAAGCCAAAAGCAATAATCAGGTTAATGAATGAATTCGCTGAAAATTCTCTTAGCGATAAGAAAAAAAGCGGAGAGACTGGGCGTATGAGATAATAATCAAGCTCACCCTTATTAATAAAATAAGGGAGCCACCACATATTAGTTGAAAAAATGGTCATGTTTATCGCATCGACCAATAGGTAACTACTTACAAAAATCATCATCTGCTCTTCTGTCCACCCTGCGATGAGATCAGTGTGCAAAAAAAGAATTTTAAAAAGAAGAATGTTTACCATGTAGTAAATGACATCCATGATAATTCGAAACGAAAAATCTAGTCTGAATTCCATCGCTTTAGAGAATGAAAATCTCAGGAAGTAGAGATAAAGAGTGGCGTATCTTTTCATATGCCTACTCCATTGTAGCGAAACTGGCCTTTGCTCCACAGAAGACTCGCTGCCAGTCTGAAAAGTATTGCCCAAATAATTAAGACACCTAATCCTGTTGCGATTTCTATTGTGCTCGCGAGCCCCATCGTTGTTCTGATAGGTAAACTCACAAGGTAAGGAAAAGGAGTGAATTGAACAATCTCCTGAAGCCACATAGGAAAAAAGTTTAGTGGCATATAAGCACCACCAAAGAAAAAACTAAAAAATCTACACATAACCATTAGGGTCCAGATGTTATCTGCCCAAAGTGAAATAAGTTCGATGAACATAGCGAGCATACCATACGCATAGGAGGCGATCATAAAAAGAGAAGCACCAAGAAAAAGATTAATCACGTTTGATGGTGTGATGCCGTTGCCCTGAAAAATCAGATAAAGAAAATAAACCAGGATGAATTGCAATCCATAAAAGGCACTGTAGGTCAAGTAGGTTAAAGTCTTATATTGAAAAAATGAGAGGGGATAAATGAGATAGCGGTTAAACGTGCCATCATAAATTTCACGTGAAAGAAAACCAACGTTTTCTCCCGTGAGCATTTTTGAACCAATGGGCACAAGGAGATAATAAAGAGTCATCATATGTAAAGTGAAGCCTTCCATCACTTCTTTACCAGCCGATTCAAAAATCGCCTGCCATAAAGCGCGAGCGATCAGGATTTGAATGAGGGTTTGCCCAACAAAAGTGATCCAAAAATCAGTTCGAAAAGCGAGGATCTTTCTGATTTCGGCCGCAATGACAAAGCGCCACCAGTTCGTCACGTTTTCATTCCGTTTTTCATGATGGATTCAATGATGTCTTCGATTGAAGGATCATGGATGTTTAAATCGAGGACGTCATTTGCTGAAAATATTTCGGAAGTTTTTTTAGCGAGGCTTTCTCGAGGTACGTTAACTTTAAAAACTTTTTCTTTGGTTGTAACTGTCAGGCATTTTTCATCACCCATCATGCGTTGAACTTGCGACAAAGCTCCGTCATAAACGAATTCACCTTCTTTAATAATGACAATGCGCGGGCAAAGTTCCTTGATATCTTCCATATAATGAGACGTCAGAATTGTAATAGGTTTGAATTCACGCTGATAGTTCTTCATGAATTCACGAACAGCTTTTTGAGCAGAGATATCGAGACCGATAGTTGGTTCATCTAAAAAAATGACTCTTGGTTCATGAAGAAGTGCTGCCATGAGCTCTATCTTCATTCTTTCACCAAGTGAAAGTTTTCTCACTTGAGTTTTTAACTGGTCTTTCACCATCAAAGTATCTGCGAGGAATTCAACATTTTTTTTATAAATAGCATCCGGTATCTGATAAATTTCTTTGAGAAGAATAAAACTATCGAGTGCTGGAAGATCCCACCAGACCTGATTTTTTTGCCCCATGATGAGACACATTTGTTTTCTGTATTCGTTATCTCTCTCCCATGGTTTAAAACCCAGTACAGTAGCGGTCCCGGAAGTCGGGTGTACGATACCGGCCAGGATTTTTACAAGTGTTGTTTTGCCGGCACCATTTGCACCAATTAAACCGATAATCTCGCCTTGCTTAATTTCCAGGGTAACTGATTTTAACGCTTCTTTAATTTTCTTTTCGCGCTTTACTAGCGCTTTGATAGAACCCTTAAGTCCTGGTTCTTTAATGTGAGACTCAAATATTTTTCTGAGGTTTTCTACTTTAATCATTGTTTCTCCAGCACGATACCCTTCAAATAACTTCCTTCAGGAAATCCTTTGAGTGTTGGACAATCCTGCCCGAGATGGAGCCGAGTCGACATTTTGTAGTTGAGTTTTAATTCACCAAAATAGTCTTTTAATATACGATCAAACTTTTCTTGTGAAACCTGATGGGTATTTAAAAAGACGACGAGCTTTCCTTTGGGATTTAGAAGTGGATCCATTTTTTGCAAAAGATCACGGTAAGCTTTGATCGCCGAGGTTCTTTTCTCTCCATCTGAAGAAGATGATGGCGGATCACAGACAATCACATCAAAAGTTTTCTGATTCTTTCTAAGTTCAGTTAAGGCGTCATCTACACTTGAAACGATAGCTTCATGCTGAGTGTGATTAAGCTCTGGATTCAAGGCAAGATTTTGCTGAAGCCACTCAATGTATTTTGGAGAAAGATCCACTGAAACCACATGGCGAGCTCCAAGTTTCATCGCCCAGAAAGAAAAGGCACCGGTGTAACTGTAAAGATTGAGTAAACTTGAATCAGGGCGGATGAGATTTTTGAGTGAATGCCTGATGGAACTCATATCCGTGTAAAGACCATGATCATAAGACGAGCCAAGCCTGATTAAATATTGAACTCCAAATTCAGATAGGTGAAATTCATCTCGCTGACCAGGATCAACTGAATTGACCGGAAGCTTTTGGAGTTCTTTGGTTTCTCCGCGTAACTGGAACCAGATATTTTCATCTTTGATGTCAGGGAAAACTTCCTGCAAGGTTGTTTGAATCGTTGATTTATAGCGATTCCAAAACGACGTATAAAATTGAATGAGCACACGGTCTTTTAGTCGTTGAATAAAAAGACCCGGCAGATGATCGGCTTCACCAAAAGCGAGATAATAATTTTCTCGCTCTTTAAGTTCCTTTTGAACAGCGCGCTTTTCAAAGGCGACATCGAGGCGCGCCTGAATACTCGCTGTGAAATGCTGGGCCTCACGTTCGAACGGAAACTTTGTGCTCCAAACTCGTGCCTTCACGTTTTTATGATTCGGATCATGCATCAAGAGTGCCATCGGGCGCTTGCGATCATCGGTAGCAATCACAAATTCTGACTGTCGTGGAAACCGATTTGAATAACTATCGGCCGTGATCCAAGGATGCCCCTGACGTAATAATTTAATCGATACCGGATGAATCAGGCATTCAGGAATTTTGTTCATGTGAGGTCTCGTGAGGTTTACTGCTTTAGGTTATTAAGCCGCTCTTCAGTTTTATCCAGAAGCCTGAGGAGAATGTTGGTAGCGAGATAGGGATTTTGCATGTGGGTTGTGATCCCAAGCTGATTCATAATCTCTGTGCACTCTGTGCTCGACTCGTTCTGGAAGGGATCAAAATTTAATCCCAGGAACTGAAGCTTTTTCATTAAAAGTTCAACTTCAAGAACATCCATCGATTCCAGGAGTTTTTTTTCAAAAGAGACAACGAAGGTCTCTGGTGTTTTTTCTAGGGAAGGGAGGGTTTGTTTCTCAAGTGAATTCATATTGATGAAATTAAGGCAACGCCTTGCACGCTGTCAACGAATCGGAGAGAGTGAGGCGCATTTTACTCAGGGAGAGGGTCATGAATTACGTGGTTTATATTGGGTTTATTATAATTCTTATTTACTGGATAGAGCTGCCTCAATCAGTACTTTCTAACTCATTGATTATCCGAAAAAATCCCGCAGAGGAATTAGACAACTGGCTCAAGAAATTTAACTTTGGCAACCGGCAGGAATTAAGCGATCCAGGCAAACTTCCCGATTACAAGTTCTATACCGAAGTGGTGGAAGTCCTTTTGCAACTTGCTCGCAAAATGGGGGGAAGTTATCAGGAAGCAATTCTTTTTCTGCGCGAAGGTCTGCAAGTAGACCGGCAATTTGAAAAGAAAATCCGTGAAGCGACACTTGGGATGTGGCTTCAAATGGCGCTCATGATGGTTCTTACATGGACATTTATTTTTGCAGCTTTAAGCCTCGTTGAAGTAAAAGTATCGTCGATAAAACTCATGATGATTTTTTCTTGGCAAGCGGCCGGATTGTCAGCTCTGCCCTTTCTCATGAAATATTTTCGACAAAAATATTTTGGAGATATTGGTAAAATCTGGAAAATGCTTTTTGTCTTAAGATCCCTGGTGAAAGTCCCACTGTCTCGCACCGAAGTTTTAACCATCGCAGGTGTTCAAGAACTCAATTCGATTAAACAGAAATCATTACTAACACTCGTCACCAAACTCAAAGAAAGTTGTCAGAAAACGCTGAAAGTCGGCACTAGTTATGAGGAGGATGTGAAGTATTTGATGGAAGAGCTTCGCTTTCAGGAAAAATGGCACTTCGAGCTTTTTGAAAAAAGACTCACAGTGATAAAACTCGCTCTGTTATCCCTTTTTTTCCTCCCGTCGTATCTCGCGTTTATTTTTCTTCTATTAGGCGACTTAATGGCCTTGATGTAGAGGAGAGCTTAGACATTTCAGGCCTCATCTGTTTTAATAGGGTTTCTTAAAATTCAAAGGAAGTCCCATGGCAGTTGTTGACGATAAAAAAGTCATCTTTGGTATGCAGAAAGTAGGAAAGATCTATCCACCAAAAAGACAAGTCTTGAAAGATATCTCTCTTTCCTTTTTTCTTGGCGCCAAAATTGGCGTTCTTGGTCTCAACGGATCTGGTAAATCCTCTCTTTTAAAAATTATTGCAGGCGTTGATAAAGATTTCTTGGGAACAGTGAATTCAAACAAAGGAATCACTTTTGGATACCTTGAGCAGGATCCAAAACTAGACGGCGCAAAAACTGTTCGTCAGGTTGTTGAAGAAGGTCTTCAGTCTCAGGTTGATATCGTTAAAGAATACGAAGCCGTTAATAATAAATTCGGCGAAGAAATGTCGGATGCTGAAATGGATAAACTTGTCGCAAGACAAGCTGAGCTCCAGGATAAAATGGATCTTCAAAACCTTTGGGATCTTGATTCACGTTTAGAGCTTGCGATGGAAGCTCTTCGTTGTCCTCCATCCGATCAGCTTTGTGGTGTTCTCTCAGGTGGTGAAAAACGCCGTGTAGCTCTCTGTCGCCTCCTCTTATCTGAACCAGATGTTCTTCTCTTAGATGAGCCCACCAACCATCTTGATGCCGAAACCGTTTTCTGGCTTGAGCGCCATCTTCACGCTTATAAGGGGACGGTCATTGCGATTACCCACGATAGATACTTCCTGGATAACGTGGCTGGCTGGATTCTCGAGCTTGATCGCGGTTCTGGTATTCCATGGGAAGGGAATTACTCTTCATGGCTTGAGCAAAAATCAAATCGTTTAGCGCAGGAAGAAAAAACTGAATCTAAACGTCAGAAAAAAATGAAAGAAGAGCTTGAATGGATTCGCATGTCTCCCAAAGCGCGTCAGGCAAAATCGAAAGCACGTATTCAGAACTACGAGCAAATGCAAAACGAATCAACGACTGAAGCTCGTAACGAAACCAATGATCTCTTTATTCCACCTGGGCCTCGTCTTGGTAATGTGGTCATTGAAGCGAGTGACATTGCCAAAGCTTTTGGCGACAGACTTCTTTATGAAAATCTTACGTTCAGACTTCCTCCCGGAGGAATCGTGGGGATCATCGGTCCAAACGGTGCCGGTAAAACAACTCTTTTTAATCTCATTACGGATAAACTTAAGCCTGATGCTGGAACGTTTAAAGTCGGTGAGACTGTTAAACTTTCTTATATCGATCAATCCCGCGAGATGGATGGAGACTCAACAGTTCTTCATGAAATTTCTGGCGGTCTTGAGCTCATTAAACTTGGTAACAAAGAGATGAATGCTCGTGCGTATATTTCTCGCTTCAACCTTTCAGGCGATGATCAAGGTAAACGGATCAAGGAACTTTCTGGTGGTGAGAAAAACCGTGTCCACTTAGCTAAAATGTTGAAGGAAGAAGGAAACGTTCTTTTATTGGATGAGCCCACCAACGATCTCGATGTGAATACACTTCAGGCATTAGAGCGAGCTCTCTTAGATTTCGCTGGATGCGCTGTGGTTATTTCCCATGATCGCTACTTCTTAGATAGAATTTGCACTCATATGCTGGCGTTTGAAGGGGATTCAAAAGTGACTTGGTTTGAAGGAAACTTCGCCGACTATCACGAAGATCTTCGTCGCCGTTTGGGCGACAAGGCAGATGTGCCACAGCGTCTGACTTACAAAAAACTCACTCGTTAATTTCAAACCCGGCTTCGGCCGGGTTTTTTATTTCTGAAACTTCAAGCCAGTTTTAATCTGCTGAAGCTCATCATTGATTGCTATACCGTATTTGTCGGATTTGTTCTTCCTCGTTACTGGGTAAGCAGAATTATTTAACAAATTAATAAAAACTTACCGATAGTTATTCCAATGAATAAACTGACCAATATTTTTTTACTTTTTATTGTCTTTCCACTCTCAGTCAATGCCGCGTGCCCAGACGGTAAAACATATCCGGTACATTTTACTTTTGATGACGGCCCGCACGCTGTTCTTACTCCAAAAGTTTTGGACATCTTAAAAGAAGAAAATGTAGCATCAACTTTCTTTGTAATGGGTAAACATTTCGCTGGCGGAAAATCGAATCCTCAAACGAAGACCGCCTATGCACTGCTTGATAGGATGAAAAGGGAAGGCCATCGTATTGGTTCCCATACCTATGAACATTTAAATCATCCCCAGCTCTCTTCGACAGCGATGAGAGAAAATATAATGAAGCCTAATCCGCTTCTGAAAGATTATCTCTCTCCTGTGCTTCGTCTACCATATGGTGGCGGATCCTTCAGATCATCGAATCCCTCGATACAAGCGAAAAACGATTTAGTCATGAGTACTGTAAAAAAAGCTGGATTTAAACATGTTGGCTGGGATGTTGATACAAACGACTGGGACGCCAAAAAAAGACCACGACTTCTTCCTACGATGTTAAGAGATATATGCTCTAACAAAGGCGGAGTAGTTCTCTTCCACGACATTCAAAAATTTACTGTTGATAACGTCCAAGACTGGATCAAAGCAATTAAAAAAGAAGGTCACAGTTTTGTAGGACTGGAACGTTTTGTGCCAGAGGCTACTAAACCTTTACCTCCTGAGGCCTGCCAAACAGCATCTCCGGTAAAAGAAATTAAAACTTTTGATGGAGAAATTTATAAAATCCTTCAAAAGATAAAGAACTAGGAAAAATATGAAAAAGTTGAAAACTCTTATATTATCGACACTTTTTTTATCTTCTCAGGTGTTTGCACAGGCACCTGTCTTTACCTCATTGAGCAATACTGGAAAAAACGTGCTTGCTGGAGTAAAGCTTGAAAAAAAGGATCACGAACCTGAAACTTATATTTTAAATATTTCCGCTGATAGCATGCAATCAAAGAAAATCAATCTTCCTGATGAACTCATACACAGGGAAATTATCGGCATTTTTCCGGCCGAGAAAGGTATGTTATTGGTTATTAGCCAAAGAACAGTTGAGCAAGGGGATAAGCCGCAGTTCCATAGTTACGATGTATCAACTCAAAAGTGGAAAAAGCTAGCTGAAACTGATTGTAAGTCTTTATCAAAAGTAAAAATTGAAAAAGCTTCATTAGTTGTATCTTGTTCTGAGACTAATTCGGACGGAAACGATGTGGAGTCATCAAAAAGAATTGAACTCACTGGAATGGCCATGTCCAAACTCAAAGAAGTCACGTTTCCAATTGTGAAGGATGATTCCGCATCACTTAAAGCAGAACTAGTCGGAGATGCTTTTGAATGGAAAGAACTAAAAGTAGGCCTGAACAATAAACAGAAAGTTTTTAAACCTTAAAAAAGAAGCTATCGCTCCTTGATCAGGCCAATCAATCAAGTCCCGGAAAGCTAGCTCCTCCTAAGATGGTCTCATAAAAAGCGACTCCTTTATCAGAACCCAAGATCTTAATGACTTCCCTGACTTTTTTATTTTCCATGAACACCACGTATTCCATGTTTCGGCAAATAAGCTCCATAACTTTCTCAAAACTTAAATTTGCCTCACCTGCATAAAGAGAAAACAACAAGGCCACGCGGTGAACAGAGTCCACAGCACTTGAGGCATGAAGAGTGCCCATGAGTCCCTTATGGCCAGTGTTCATGGCGATAAGGAAAGGAACGACTTCATGAGACCTCATCTCACCGAGAATGATTCGGTCCGGACTAAGCCTTAAGGAGTAGGATAAATACGCCTTTAGACTCGTCTCCGCCGACCCACCTGCTATGAATCTGGTCTGGTGAGGATGAGGTGAAAGAATTTCATAAGTATCTTCTAAAACGACGAGATGCTCATCTTCATTAATAAGACTCATTAAACTTGTGAGAAGTGATGTTTTACCTGAGCCGGTAGAACCGGCAACAATCATATTTTTCTTTTCACGAACTAATTGCTGCAAAATTTCAGTCTCACCAAATGATGAAAGACTATGAGGTCTTTGTGTCAGAGAACGAAGGACTAGTTTTGAACAGCCATTGGGTAATGTCGATCCGTGAATAAGGCTTAATCGAAAATCTCTGCCGTAAAGAGTGCCGTAAAAACTCGCAAAAGGCTGCTGCACATTCCAGTTCTGTTTGAAGTGAATAGAAAGGATCTCAAGCCATAGTTGCCAGTCTTCTTTATTTAAAGGAAGTTCAAAACTTACTTTTTCCCCTTTGAAATTCAAACGCTGAGATTTCTCTGGTGAGTGAAAAAAGAATTCCGTCGCTTCTTGATTTAAAATGTCCTTAAGGAAAGTCCATTTTGTGAGTTTTAGAAAATTTCCTTTAATAGCTTCTAAATCTTCAGCTTCGCCAAGTGTTGGAAGTTCCTGGAAAAAATCTTCCCAACTAGGAATAATGCCTTTGTTTAACCAGGCAACAAACAATTCTCTTGCTCTAGAGAGAGCAAATTCTTTTGAGAGTGGTGTTTCCTGTTCTTTAAATATGCTTAGCATTTTATTCAACTGCCTCTAAAACAACATAACCATAAATTTGTTTGTAAGTCTTAGCATCTGACTTGGACTCGAAGAGATGTTTCAGAATTGGAATGTCGGTAATGAATGGAATGCCTTGTCTCGACTTGGTCGTCGTCTGGAAGCCAATCTGAAAAATTTTCAAGGGAACACCAACCTCCAGTAGAGCAGATGAGATTTCTTTACTTCCACTGATGGCATTATCAACAGGACGAGAAAATTCTGTTTCGTAATCAAGTAAAAGTTTGCCGTAAGACTCAGTGATTTTCGTTTTGATTCTGAGACCTGCAAATCTCCAGTCAATGGGGGCGATAACGGTTGCTCCTTGAACCCCAATGTTCTGATAAGGAATTTGTGAGCCAATTTCAACGACCTGAGGAGTATTAAGATTAACAATCAATTCTGGTTCAGCAAGACTTGATAAGTCCATTTTTGACTTTGAAAGAAAAACAAAATTATCATCAATGAGTTTTCTCATACCATACTCAAATAGATCAGTGACGGATGCTTTAAGTTTATCCAGACCCACGTGAATCTCTCTGCCATCCATTTGCTCAAGCTGAATAAGTTTTAACTTAAGACGAAAGTTTTTGTGTTTTAAACGTGAGTCTTGCTGAATAAATGAAACACGGTAAAAACTCGCTATTTGTTTTAAGAGATTTTCGTTATTCTGACCTTCGTAAAAACACATAATATCCAGCCAATCCGCCTGACAGGTGACTGATGAAAATCCATTTGAATAAAGCTTTTTATAAACCTGGCCGATGATGTGATTGCGTAGTTTTTGATCGAGCGTGATTTTAAAAAACACCTGATCCTGAAACTGACCTTTAATTTTTTGCAGATAAAGGTAGTCTCCAAAATCGCTTAAAGTTCCGGTTGCGGTCATGACCGGACCCTTGATATCGATTGTTAAATTGAGATTTTTGAGAGCATCGGCCATCTGAAAAGTTTTTAAGAACTTCTGTTTTGAGAGGACATAAAGGCTGTAAACTTCTTTTCCTTCCTTACTCCAGACCACCAAATCTGTGAATCCCACTTTTTTACCCTTAACCAGGAGCTTGCCTGTTTTGGGGAACCACTTGTAGGAAATGACCTCTGGATTACCGACGGAGAAGTTTTTTAGACCCGAGAAAGGCAGCTCTTTTTGTTCCCCCTTAGCAAGAATGATGTCTGAGGGAGAAACACCCGCTAATGATGCGGTCGGTAACAGGAGGAAGGCTTTGACAAATACGAGGCTTATCGTTAGATTGAGGAGCTTTAAATTTGATAATACAAGAATTTTTCTCGAGGAGATCGTTATGGCTTCAAGAACCGCAATCACAGAAAACCGTCGTAAAGCTAAACACAGAGCTGCAGGCGCAAAAAGAAAAGCTGCTAACAGAAACAAAGGGACAACACCTAAGTTTGACGTCCACGAAGGTGGCGCTCCTAAAGCTACAAAAGCTGCTGCACCGAAAGCTGCTCCGGTTAAGAAGGCCCCATCAGCTAAAAAAGTTGTAGAGAAAAAAGCTAAAGCTCCTAAGGCAGAAAAGCCTAAGGCTGAAAAACCAGCAGCTAAAGCTAAAAAAACTAAATAGTTCATACTCCCTCCTTAGGGTGCCTGAAAGACTTTTAGTGACTCATTAATGAAATCGCGATCAACGGAGACCATCAAAAAGTCTCCGTTATTTTTTAAGCAGAAGTCTAATTTTCCTTCGCTCTTCATCACATCACAATTTTTAATCTGTTTTATGACAATCAAGTCTTCTGGAATTTTAAAATCTGCAACTAAAATGTCTCGATACATTCTCGCTTCCGTATTATCACCTTCGTGAAAAACATTGATAGGTGAAGCGAAGGCACTAACAGAGAAGAGAAAGCTAATAACGAATTTCATGCGAATCTTCCTTTTTACCAACGGCAAAAGACATGTGCTTTAAGTAAGGTAAAACTTCCCAGGCGTCGTGTTGGAAGAGAGCGTGTGCTTCGTTTTCCTTTACTAAAACTGTGATTTTACCCAGCTCTGCATTCGAGTCCGTTTTTAACACCGCTTCGAGTTTCTTTCTTCCGATTCGATGAATGATCAGCACTTTTTTTCCAGAATGAAATGGAGTCATGAGTTCGGCCTGAAGTTGAACTTCTACCCAACCTTCAGGAACTCCAAGGGGGGCCATCTGTTTCACTTCTGAACCGCTCCCGAAGAGAACAAAAAAGAAGATATTGGAAAGAATGATTGCGGTTGCCAGCTTCGCCCACCAAACTCTAGTTTTTGTATTTTTTTTCAAGAGAGTTCCAATTTTTTTGGAAATCATTTAAGTGCTCCTGTGTTTTTTTTTCAAAATGCTTATTAAGCCAAAAGAGACTTCCAAAAAGAAAGCTTCCGGCCATTAACGTGAAGACAAGAGGGAGGATAATGTCCCCATTTTCTCCTCCGCCGCGTACTGGATTTTTGGTTTGGGATTCTCGAACCCTGAGGCATCCACCTCGAGACTTAGAAAATACGGTTTTAAGAAATAGTAATAAGTCCATTTTTCCTTTTTAAGTTCTGCCCCCCCATCTGAATCTCTCATCAGAAGTCGGTTTCCTAGTTTGAAGGGAGTGATTAGCATGCGAGGATCCTGGGGACAGCTTTTTCGTTTGAGATTTGAAAGAGTTTGCAAGTATGAAACAAGCCTGATTTCTTGTGAGTACTGAATATATTTTTTTACTTTTTGTGCGTCAGCAGCGACGCCTTGAAGACCTGGGATAAACATCATGATGAGACTGACCCGATTGATGTTTTTTATCCCCCAGTTGGTCTGACCCATAAATTTCATAAAATTGTGATGCTCGCCTTTGGTTTCTTTTATGCATAAAAAGAGGTGAGTTCTCTTCTCCAAAAGCCTGAAAGATTTTCGAAGTTCTAAAGAGCAAAGAAGAACCAAGCACATCATGGCAAATAGGGCCAAGCAGCTCATGACGGTGATGTCTCCTCGCTGATTCATAACTTTCCTTTGAGGGGTAAAGCAAACTCGTGCTTCGTTAAATGAGGTAATCTTTGCCACGTGATCTGATCTTGGTTTCGAAGGATGTGGGTGCGGCAACCCAAGTGCCAGTCCCTAGCGTGGGGTTTAATCTCGGTTAAGAGAGTGCGAGTTTTCATCTCTGTGCTCTTAAGCCAGGCCTCCTGACGGCAGACTGTTGCCTTGTGAAAGGCAACGGACTTGATCATCAGGAGGATTAAAACGGATAGGCTTAAAGGCCAGGATATGAAATTCATTTCTTGGTGTCTTTCAAGGCCACTTGTTCAGAAACCTGAGACTTCATATTCTCGACTCGCTTGAGAATGACTTCACCAAATTGCTTGACCGCCACCAAACAGCAAATCCCGATGAGACTTGAGATGATGACGTATTCCATGATGCCTTGACCTTTTTGATTCTTGAGTAGCTTTTTCAATGTGTGCCTCCTTGTTGGCGAGGCTTGTTTTAGGTCAGGGGAGCAGAAAGTGCGAGCAAAGGTGATAATGCCAGACAGTTTTGTTCAGGATTGAAAAATGTGGCGCAAAATTGGGTAAGCCCCTAAAATAATGACATGGAAGAAAATAATAAAGTCATCATTTTTGAAAAAAAAGAAATCATCTTAGTTTTAATCTTTGTGGTGGTTTTAATCATCACGAGTTTTACGCTGGGGATTCGTCTAGGTAAGAAACTCGCCTTGAATGAAGCTGGTATTAAAACTGAAGATGTAAAAGCAGTTGAGCTCAAATCAACTGTTGAAGAAGATGCTGAAGCGACTCTTTCTGAAGATGCAAAATTAACTGACGAAGAAAAATTAAAAAAATTAATGGAAGAATCAAAAAGCCGTTTAACTAACGAGCTTGATAAATTTTCTTCGGAAGAAAAACCAGCGACACCTGAAGTTGGTGGACTCTCAAGTCAAGAATCCTCCTCGGCCGGAAAATATACGATTCAGCTAGGTTCATACAATACGATTGAAGAAGCAAAACAGTTCGCTGAAGGTTTCACTGTGCGTGGTTACAGCCCGATTATCAATGAAGTCAAAATTGATGGGAAGGGGACGTGGTACCGCGTGAGCTTGGGACTTTTTAATACTGTTGAAGAAGCGAAAGCTTATATCAAGCAGGAACAAAGCCTTTTTTCAGGTCAAGAACACGTCATCTCTGAACTTAAATAACTTAATAGTACCAACCAAGCTCAAACGCAAGCGATAGCCATCCGAGTGCTAGTGAACGCTCTGATTTTTTTTCATTGGCAATCGCTTCTCTGGTGACACTCGCCACATTATAAGAGAATTTTCCGCCGTAAAAATAGGATGTGCTTGAACGCTTGTGGAGCCCGTAGCTCGCAGTAAGACCGTAGCCTCGATAGGTTTCATCAATAAAAGATTCATCGAGCTGGAGACCGTTAATGAATACATCAACGGTTTCAAATACGTCTTCTGTTTCATAGAAATCGAGAAGAAGTTTAAAGCGGTAACCTGCACCGATACCAAAGGCCATGACAGTATTTTTTGTACCACCCGGTCGTCTAAAGCTTGCTTCTGAATTCACACCACCAGAATTTTGGTTCTGAGTAATGGTATCAAAATAAGTGCGGTGTTGAAAAAACTGAGCGCCATACCAGACCTGATGATAGCGGGTAGATCTTCTCATGTAGTTAACTTCGGCACCCAAAATATCGGTAGGCTGCTCGTAGTTACCGTTTAAGTGAGCGGCAAGTGAAAAGCGGTTTCTATCTGTTCCAGTGTAGCGGCGCTGATCTTTAATACCTAGGTTTGTGTTTAAGTCATAGATCATCGATTCATCACGAAGGTATTTTTCTGGCTTCTTGATGAGGATTTCCTGCGCTTCAGGATTTTGCTCTTCTTCAGTTAAATCGAAGAGACTTTTGGCCATGACGTTTAAAGGTAAAAGCAAGAAAAGAAGAAATGTCATAATTACCTCTGTGCCAATTGCTCAAAGTTCTCGCCAGGAAAATCTTCGAGTCCCATGTAGTCAGCGAGTTCAAGCTTCTTAAGTAAATGCTCATACTTTACATTTTCAGAATTAATGTGTGAGTAGACGAGGTTATCAATGGCGAGCTTTATATCAGAATAAGTTGCGCGACTGGCAATGTAGTTATCAAGAACTGAATCGTAGTTACTTTGAGCATTCTTGTGCTGAAACTGAGCGATCTCAACTTTTTGCTCGAGGTAGCGGAGAGTTTTATAAATAGTACGAACTTTAACTTCTAACAACCTTCGAGTGTTGAAGAAATTAATTTCAGCGATTCTTTTATTAAGGAAGGCTTGCTGATTATCGCGAGAATTAAAAAAGCCGCCCTCACCCAAAAGTGTCCAGCGCATATCAATCGAGGCGACTAGTTCGATATTTCTGTTTCCAGGGGTTGTTTCATAATTCCAGCTCGTTCCTTCCGGATCAAAACCGGTGCGGTAACTGCCAAGGTTAAAAGCAAATTTGGGGAGTGGTAAATTGTCTTTTAATGTTTTTTCATACGTGCGACTGGCATTGTCGTATTGAAGTTTAGCATTTCTATAATCCACCGATTGATCTTGGGCAGCTTTTAAAGCTTCATCCATCGACGTATTAACGGAAACATATTTTAGCTGTTCCGATGTTCTGTATGAGCCACGCCATTCATCACCTAGAAGATTTGAAAGTTCTTCTTCCTGAAGTCCAACGTCAAAGAGGGATTCCTGGTATTCAGTTTGTGAACGCAAATATTCTGATCGAGTTTGGTAGTATTCCTGCGCGCGGATTTTTCGGAGCTGAAGTTTTTCGCGGGCCAGGCGGTGAATAAAAGAAGTTTGGCGAAGCTGCTCTTGACGGATGCGCTTCACTTCTTTTGTTCGGATCATATTAAAGTACTGATTGATGAGATTAAATTTTAGTCTTCGGCGAGCTTCATTTAAGGCAACACTGGCGCGGTTTAAAGTTTGTTTTTCATTTTGATACTGAAGGTAATCTCGACCCCAGTTAAAGAGAGTGTACTCATCAATGACTAAACCTAGGCTGCCGGTAGGAGCTTGCTGAGCGCCCATCCCAGGATTTGACTTAGTGGATTCTCGGAAGCGGTCAATGCGCTGATTAGAGGTATCAAGCTCTAGCGAGACTGTGGGTAACCAGAATTTCTGCCAGACATCTGTTTTTAAAAGTTCAATTTGCTCACGCTGCTGAGTTCTGATTTGCTCGAATGGGTTTCTTCTAAAACCTTCTTCAAGAACTGAGCGCAAATCAAGGGAGCGACCAATCTGATCAGGGTCTTTGGCATCAAAGCTTGATCGGTTTGTTGATAAACGATTTTTTTTAGGAGGTTCAACCGAACCATCTTCAGTAGTGATGGTATCTTGCTCGATCGCAGTTTCTAAAGCAGAAAGATCCTCGTCCTGCGCTAGTGCAACCATGCTTCCTAAAAGTAGAAAGATTAAGTGGGCTTTTTGCAAGGCCTGTTCTCCCGCTGATTAATGTGAGTGCGGGGAGGAGTGTAGCACCAAGAAAACTGAGAAGTAAAATCAGTTATTAGTTTAAAGAGAGAGACCAGGACACCCGGAACGAACGATATTTTCTTCCATCGTTTCGATCTGAAGATTGGCGAGATAAAGTTCGTTTTTGACCTTCACTTGATTTGATTTTAATCGGCCGTGGAGTGTCAGTTTCGCCTTCGGACTCTTCTTAATCAAATCCTCGTTTCGCTGGAGAAGGGCATTCAGGCGTTGTTGCATTTTGATTTTGTCAGCGCGATCTTTGAAAAGCTCTTTACATCGAAGGCTTAGCACCGGTTTGGTGATGGCATCTTGCATCAGGGCTTCATCCTGAGCGAAAACGCTCGAAAATAGTGCCAAAATCATGACGGTAAGAATGCTTTTCATATCCTTAGATTAGCATGCGACTCCATTAACGCAAAGTTGAATCTCGCTCTCAATTGATTGTCGTTTGCTTCTAAATAACCTAGGATGAGGGGTCAATTTAACATCTAGGTTTAGTTCTTTATGGCAAGAGTTGTAATTCTCATTCCGGCCCGTTTTGCTTCATCACGTTTTCCTGGAAAACCAATGGCACTCATCTCTGGAAAAACGATGATTGAGCGAGTGTTTAAAAATTGCGAACTCTCTGGCTACCCAACTTATGTCGTGACTGATCATGATGGCATTGAAAAACACGTTAAAGATTTTGGTGGAAAAGTTTTGCGCATTGATGATGACGTTCCATCTGGATCAGAAAGAATTGCGCTCGCTTTTGAAAGATTTCTTCAATCGGAAAATCCAGAGCTTATCATAAACGTGCAAGGGGACGAGCCCCTTTTGAAAGGTGATGTTTTGAAGGAACTTGCTGAGTTTCATTTAGCTTCCGGTTTTGATGTCGCCACACTCCTTCGTGAAAGAAAGACATCGGAAGAAGATTTTAAAAATCCAAATGTCGTGAAGGCCGTTTATAGTGAAGCTTCAAAGCAGTGTCTCTATTTCTCAAGACAATCTCTTCCTTTCGACAGAAACGGTGGAAAGGACTACAGCTGGTATCACCACATAGGTGTTTATAGCTACAAACCAAAGGGCCTTTCTGCTTTTGTTAAAATGCCCCTTTCAAAACTTGAAGATCTCGAAAAACTTGAGCAGCTCCGAGCGCTTGAAAATAAGATGACGATTGGAGCGATTTTGACGACTCAGAAATTAATTGGTGTTGATGTGCCAGATGATGTGAAAAAAGTAGAAGGAGCTCTTAAGTGAAGCATAGTAAAAAATATATTTTCATTACCGGCGGTGTAACAAGTTCGCTTGGTAAAGGACTTGCTGCTGCCAGTATTGGTTGTCTTCTGGAAAGAAGAGGCATCAAGATCAACATGCTAAAGATGGACCCTTACATCAACGTTGATCCGGGAACCATGAGCCCCACCCAGCATGGTGAAGTTTTTGTGACTGATGACGGAGCTGAAACAGATCTTGATTTAGGCCACTATGAGCGTTTCACCTCTCTGACTTTGAAAAAAGATAATAATTTTACCACGGGTAAAGTTTATCTTCAGGTTATTGAGAATGAGCGAGAAGGCAAATACCTCGGAAAAACGGTTCAGGTTGTTCCTCACATCACAGATGAAATTAAAAGACGAATTCATATTGCATCAGAGAATTGTGATCTCTTGATTGGTGAAATTGGTGGAACGGTAGGAGATATTGAATCACTTCCGTTTATGGAATCGATTCGCCAGTTTGCTTTAGATGTTGGAACTGAGAATGTTATTTTTCTTCACTTAGTTTTAATTCCATATGTCGCCGCTGCCGGAGAGTTAAAATCAAAACCCGCGCAACACTCCGTTAAAGAAATGCGCTCTATTGGTCTCTTTCCACAAATCATCATGTGTCGCGCGGAACGAGAGATTGATCAATCAATTATTGATAAAATCTCTCTTTTTTGTAACGTCCCTAAGCAAAATGTTTTCAAGTCAATCGATCTTGATTTGATTTACAAAGCACCAAAGTTTTTCCACGAGCAGGGGTTAGATAAGAGAATTACGGAAATTCTTGGGATGTGGACATCTGAACCGAAGATGGATGAAATTAACAAAGTGATCTACAACTCTGAAAACCCTTTGAAAGAAGTCAATATCGGAATTGTGGGTAAATACACTGAGCTTATTGAATCTTATAAGTCACTAGACGAAGCTTTAAGACATGCCTCCATCGCTAACCAAGTAAAACTTAATCGCATTTACATTGATGCTGAAGATCTTGAGAAAGGTGTGAAGACTGATCTTCTTGAAAAAGTTGACGGGATTCTAGTGCCGGGCGGTTTTGGTTCTCGTGGTACGGAAGGCAAGATTAAGGCGATTGAATTTGCCCGCGAAAAGAAGAAACCATTCTTTGGGATTTGCTTGGGCCTCCAACTTGCTGTGATTGAGTTTGCCCGCAATGTTGTCGGAATTGAGAATGCTACTTCGATGGAATTCGCGGATAAAGGTGATTTCCTGGTTCACTATATGTCAGGCCAGAGTAAAGAGGGGTCTAAGGGCGCGAGTATGAGACTCGGTGCCTATGATTGTGAGTTTACCGAAGGAAGCTTAGGGCACAAAATTTACGGGATGAAGAAAATTTCTGAAAGACATCGTCACCGTTTAGAAGTGAACAATGATTACATAAAAAAATTAACTGAAAAAGGTTTGATCGTTTCAGGTAAAAATACAGCTCTTAATTTAGTAGAAGTGATTGAACTGAGTGATCACCCTTACTTCATTGCTTGCCAATATCACCCTGAATTCAAATCACGACCGTTTAAACCTCATCCACTGTTTGCTTCATTTGTTAAAGCATGCAGCAAGACTTAAGGACTATTTATGAAAAAAATGGATTTCTATATCGGCCCTTGTGTTATCGAGAGTGCTGATCTTGCAAAACAAATAACTGAAACATTGCTTAAAGATCTTGAGCCCTTTAAAAATGAAATTAATCTTCATTTCAAAGGTTCGTACGATAAAGCGAATCGCTCATCATTTACCTCTTACCGAGGACCTGGAATTGATGAAGGTTTAAAAATTCTTGAAATGATCAATAAGACTTATGGTCTTCCGACATTGACTGATTTTCATACCCCTGATCAGGCGATGCAAGTGGCAAAGTATGTCAGTGTGCTACAGGTACCGGCCTTCCTTTGTCGCCAGACTGATATGATTTTTGCAGGTGCTGAAGCCTGTAAAAAATATGACAGAGAACTAAAAGTAAAGAAAGGTCAGTTCTTATCACCAGAAGAAACAAAAAATATCGTTGATAAGGCTTCTCATTTTCTTCCTAAAGAAAAAATCATCCTGACTGAGCGTGGATCATCCTTTGGTTACAATAACCTTGTGGTTGATATGGCTTCTTTTCAGATTATGAAATCTTTTGGCGTAAGAGCAGTTCATGATGCCACTCACTGTGTGCAGAGACCTGGTGGACTTGGAACAGCGACTGGTGGGAAGCGGGAGCAGATCCTGGTTTTAGCGAAAGCAGCAGTTGCTGCCGGAGCAGACGGCATTTTCATGGAATGCCATCCAAATCCAGACAAAGCACTTTCTGATGCGGCTACAGCGTTACCGCTTAATCAGGTGAAATCAATTGTTGAGAAACTTCTAAAAATTCGTCGTGCGGTGGAAGAATGAGCTTAAGAGTTACATCAAAGAAATTTGAAGAAAAATTAAAGAAAATTAAAGTGGCGTGTTTTGATCTTGATGGCATTTTAACTGACTCTCACGTCTGGTGGGCCAGTGAGGAAGTGGGATTTAATCGTACTTTCTGTATTTATGATGGTTATGGGATGAAAGTTCTCATGAAAGCAGGACTTAAAGTCGGAGTGATTACAGGGGGAAATTCTGTTTCAGTTCAAAAGCGTACAGAGCAGCTTGGGCTTGATTTTTGTTACGCAGGTAATGAAGACAAACGTGATGCTTTTCTCGATCTGTTAAAGCGCTACAACGTGACTCCTGAAGAAGTTCTCTACATGGGTGATGAGTTGTTTGATATTCCCCTTCTCAAGAAAGCAGGCTTCTCTGCTACGGTTCCTAATGCCTGTGAAGAAGTGCGTGAAATGGTCGATTACGTGACCATTAAAGAGAGTGGCAAAGGATGCGCTCGCGAAGTGATCGATCTCATTCGTTACGCTCAGAATATCATTCCGGAAAACAAGGATTTTTAATGTTCGGTAAGAAGCTCTACAAAACAGGCATGCTTAATATTTTTAGATTTATCATTCTTGCGATCGTTATTTTCTTTTTGAATGACTTTATCCTCGATACTTACACGTATGAGAACTTTCAGTTACTAAGACGTTTCAAAATCCTGGATGTTTTTGAGTACCATTGGACTTATCCATCTGAATTTATCACTTTTTTTTGCTTAATCATTATACCGGCTTTTTATTATTCTCTTGTTCGTGGTGTTCGTTTTCATGAGAAAGGCTTTGTCTTTAACCGTGGTTTTCCCTTCATGAATAAGTATGTTTTGTACGCTGATGTGAAAATCTATAAACTACTTCATCCAAATCTGATTGTGACGATTCATACTAAGAATGGAGATGTTTTTCTTATTGCCGATAATGCGGTAAAAAGAGTCATTGCGATTTTAGATCAGCATAATATTCAGGGTGATTTAGCTCGTGATGATTACGCTAATCTCATAACTAACTTTCGTAAGTTTATTATTGTCGTGCTCACCTTTACACTTGTCGTATTTGTGACAAAAAAACTTGGTTTCTTTCCCCGTTAATCTTTAAGAAGCTTAAGTGTCATCGCCGTCATGTTGTTAGTTTGATAGGGAGAGCGTTTTTGCTTTTTCTAAGCGATTCCAGATTCCTAGCCATTCTTCATTGAAGTGCAGTGGTGAGCGTTCAGCAAAAATAATGTCGAACCCCTGTTGATCAAACTCACGCATTTTTTGATAGAGTTGACGGCTTGCAAGTGATGCTGTGAGAGGCTGTTTCCAGACAACTGGATTTTTAAAGTCGATGTTGATTTTCGAGATGTGTTTTTCCCATACAAAATTTTCTGGAACAATGACGAGTGGGATTTTTGGCATGTAGTGATGTTTAAGTTGTCCAGGAGCAACCGGACTTTCTGAGTAAACCACTTCAACGTTTAAGCCGTTATTATTTAAAATCTCGCTGAGCATTTTTGCCGTATAAAAACCAGGACGATAAATTTCAACTTTGTTTTTTTGAACACCAACAACAGTAGACTCAATACCGATCTCACTCGTTCCGCCCTCAAGAATCGCTACTGATTCTCCAAATTCTTCAAAGACGTGCCTACTTGATGTTGGAGAGGTTTTTCCAAATTTATTGGCACTTGGTGCAGCTAGCCCGCCATCAATCGAAGAGAGGAGCTCCAAAGTTACAGGGTGATTTGGACAACGGAGGCCAACCGAATCAAGACCAGAGGTTATAATTGAGTGAACAGAATCATTTTTTTTTGCAATCAAAGTCAGAGGACCGGGCCAGCAGTTTTTTGCTAGCACCTGATGAATTTCAGTCCATTCGGATGTGAGTAATTTAGCTTTTGAAATTGAATCGATGTGTACAATTAGTGGATCGAAAAAAGGACGTTCTTTAGTTGAGAAAATTTTTCTAAGCCCCTCTTCAGAGTGTATCCATCCGCCAAGCCCGTAAACGGTCTCCGTAGGAATGGCAACAACGTCTCCTTGTAAGAGAAGTGCGCGTGCTTTATCTATATCAACAAGTTTCAAATTTACTCGCTTACGACACTTGCAGGGGCCCGGGAACCAACACTGCGTTTGAAGTTATCAATAACTCCTAAGCCGCGAAATTGTCCAGTAGAAAAGGCGGTATTGAAGTCTGCACCATTGCCCATCTTGCCCTCAAGTTTACCATTGATGAAGGTGTTCTCAGCTCCAAACAACGCCTGGAGATCAGTAATGTTTTCAGATTGCTTGTAGTACTTTGTTACAAATTCTTTAAACTTAGCAAGTGAGGGTTTCAAATGATTTGCGATATAATCATATTTAAAGCTTTGATATTTTAATCCCAGGTCTTTAACACAACCTTCACGCCCGGACTGACTGTCTTCGAGAAGATCTCGACGAGAATTTTCCTGGGTCCAGTCAGACGTCTTTTTCGATCCACAGACTTTGGCAAGATGACCAAAAATAGTGTTCTCTGGCGTCTCTAGAACATAATGAAGACCAGCTTTTTCAACACGTAAGTTTGATTCCACGAGCATGGGTCCCTTCAAGATTTCATTGCGGATATCTGTCTTGTAATTTTTAGGAAGAGTTGTGAAGTTATCCACAAACCAAATCACATCATTTTTAAAACGTCGATCAACCCAACGATCAGTTCGTGCAGCATTGTAATACTGAGTTAATACAAATGAGAATTGCTCTGTGCTATCAATACGATTAACTTTCGGATCTGTTGCTTGCGGATGAGTCGCTTCATATTCCATCGTTAATTGTCTGCTATAAATAGAAGCGTTCGTTGCACCAATAGGAAATTTTAAAAGTTTATAAACGATAGCTGAAAAGAGCCTGCTAAAAATATTCTGAACCACTTTTACATTTTGAGCGTAGTTTTTGTAAAAAACGCGAACTCCATTATCCTTTATAACCCTGATTTGTTCCGTTTTACTCTTTTGCATCTTACCCCAGATCAGGATACTTCCACGTTGATCAAGAGCAGAGGAGCTCGTTTCATCTAGACGTACTACGTAAGGTTCAAGTCTTTTAACAGTTCCAAAACCTTTTAAAATTGAACGAAGTTCGTTACCTTCATCATTGTCACCTTTCACAACACTCCACTGTGCTGGTTTAAAGCCCAGAGTGTATTCTTTTCCTGATGAGTATTCGTAGTTCATGTCATAACGAAGAAGAGAGAATTTAATCAATTTAAAAAAATCGAGTTGAAGCTCTAATGTAGCTCCTGCACTTGCTGTTTTTTTACTTAGGACTCCCACTTTGTAGCGATCAATATTTGCATCCTGAGTGTGTGTGCTTTGAACCGTTGTGATGTTTTGATAGTCATACTGAGCGAGTACTCCCGCGCTGAACGAAATGTTGTAGAGTGGTGGAGTAGCGATAAGGCCACCAGCGCTAGCGGTCCACACATCTTCTCGTTTCATAATTTCTTCGTTGGCCATTGCCTCCATCCCACGCTGGTTAAATTTCACGAACGGGAGAAAGAGTTTCGAGAAGTCTGACTGAAGACCTTCCTGGTAGGAATTAGCATAGTGCCAATAAGTGTAAACGCGTTTGAAAGTAATCCCTGCGAAGGCGCCAATTTCAGTTCCACTCATGCCTGACATTCCTGCCTCAGCGAGTTTTTCTAAAAAAGTTGTCGCTTCCACTGAGAAAGTGAAGGTATCCATCACAAGCCAGTTGGTTCCAAAAATATTGGGAGTCACCTGACGATCAACATAAACTTGCACAACGCCAAATGGTTTCTGCCATGAAAAACCAGAAAAATTTGATGAACCAAGATTAAATTGTTGATTGAGGCGATTAATATTTTGAACTTGTTCTAGTCCCAATCGCCCATGAGCAGCATCGAGGTTGCGGCGAATTTCTTCATAGAGAAGTGATTCTTCGCCATCAACTGGAATGGGATTGTTAATGCCGCCAGATTTTGTAGTAGGTACTGCCCCAAGAAGGACATTGGCGATTTTCTTTTCCATATTATTGCTAGCAACAACATCTGGATCGCCTGCACTTTTAGAGACCATTGATTTTAGGGTCAACGTTTTAGCAAGGTTACTTTTTGGTTTCGGTTGGGTAATATACTTTTCAAACTCTGGATTAAGTTTGATGTGAGTGAATTCGGAAGCTATGGCCGAAAAAGAAAACGTGAGAAGGACTAGCATCCATACTTTCATTGGGAACCCCCAAGGCATTCAATCGCCTTTTGTAGTAACTAAGGATCGGTCACTCTCACTTGAAAACTTAATCCGCCCCTCATAAACTAACTTGTTGATATTTGTTTTTGAGAGTTAAATTACAAAGAGTTGGCATGGAGAACAAAATGGATAATTCAAAATTTAAGGCACTTTTGGACGAAAGTTACCAGTGGCCGGACTACTATGAGTTCAAATTCATCATAAAAACGGAAGATAAGTCCCAGATAACGTCCGCTCTTCCGGGATTTACCATCCACGAAACTCCGTCTAAAAAAGGCAACTATACCTCTATCACTGCCCGGAAACTGATGAAGAGCACTGAAGAAGTTCTCGAGATTTACCAATTGGTTGGTAGTATTAAAGGGGTCATGTCTTTATAAAGCAGGGTGTTCATGAAATTTAAGACAGCTCTTGTTCTGGCAGGTGGTGCATTTGGTACCTCAATCGGATTCGTTCTAACGCAAAATTTTGACAAAGTTATTGTGATGGTCAGATCGAGGGATATCTACGATGAGATTAATCGTGGTGAAAACTCGACTTACCTTCCAGGACAAAAACTTCCGGATACCATTCGCGCGGCCTTGAGCTGGGACGAAGTTAAAAAATTAACTAACGGCGATGTGGAGCTGATTGTTTCCGGTTTACCGATGTCGGCGATTGAAGATTTCTGTTCAAAAAATGAAACTGCTCTTAAAGGCTACCTTGATAAAGGCATCCCGCTGGTCAGTCTCGCCAAGGGAATTGATCACGAAACCTTGAAGCTTCCGGACGAAATTTTTAAAACACATTTTTCTGCATACCGGTCCCAGCTCATGTATCTATCAGGACCTTCGTTTGCTAAAGAAATTATTGATAAGCAGATTACGATCGTTTCCCTCGCTGGTGATGACCGCGAAAAACTTCTCCTTGCTTGCGAAATGCTCGCCACAGATTTTTTTAAAGCACTTCCAACAACAGATGTGAAAGGTGTGCTTCTTGGGGGATCTCTTAAAAACGTCATCGCCATTGCTGGTGGTATTATGGAAGGGCTGGGCTATAACCACAACACAAGAGCTGCTTTAATTACTCGAGGAATCATTGAGATGCTTCGCTTCGGAAGCGTATTTGGAGCAAGAACAGAAACGTTTTACGGGCCTTCTGGAATGGGAGATCTCATTCTCACAACGACGGGAGAGCTTTCACGAAATAAATCTTTCGGAATTGAGATCGCTAAGGGGCGCAAGGCTGAAGAGATTATTCGATCAAGTAAAAGCGTAGTAGAAGGTTATAAAACGACAAAGGCCGCTCATCTAATAGCTAAACAAATGGGTATTCGAGCGCGGATTTTTTCAGGGCTGTATGAAGTGCTTTACAATAATGCAGATCCAAAACTTGTCATTCATGGGCTGATGAGTTTGCCGCCAAAATTTGATGATGAAGCTTAACGCCACCTGCTCAGGGGGCGCACCGTTTAACCGAGGTCGCAGTTAATTAAGAGATGACTCAAGCTTAGAAACCGAAATCGTCTCACCCAGATGAACAATCGTCCCATCTTTTTTCTGAACAAAATACGCCGGAACGCCCACCACATTGTAGCGTTTAAGAAACTGTGTGATGTTGTCATCTCGTTTAGTCCAATCAGCACGAAGTAATACGATATTATTTTTTTTCGCAAGTTCATTAAAGGCATCTGTTTCCATCACGAGTTTTTTATTCACTTTGCAGGTCAGGCACCACTCGGCCGTGAAATCGATGAAAACCAGTTTTCCTTTCTCAGCTTCGAGCTTTGACTCTGACCATGGCTTCCAGGCACTTTCAGCTTTCACAACTTGTGTGCCAGAGGGACGCATTTCAAGATTTTGGATCGCCATAACCGTCATCACAAGTGGAAACGCGAACGCCAAAAACTGGAGAGGTCGACTCTTTGAAATTTTTTGAGCAAAGAAAAAAGCAAAAAACCAAAGGGCAAATAAAAGATTTAAGCGCCAGCTCAGAATATCAAAATTAACCAGTGTGACGAAAACATCGTAGAGCCAGATAATCGTTACGATTAACGATAGACCCAGAAAATATTTTAACTTTTCCATCCAGGCGCCTGGTTTCGGAAAAATATTAAGTGTTGCTGGAAAAAGAGCTGTGAGTAAAAAAGGGAACGCCAAACCAAAACCGATGAAGAAAAACATCAGAAAAATATTAAGAACACTGGTCGTGAAAGCAAAAGTCAGCGCAGTTCCTAAAAAAGGGGCAGAGCAGGGAGTGGCAAGGATAGTTGTTAGAATCCCCGAAAAAAAATCGCCGGAAACGCTGTCTTTAATTTCTTGAGAGCCAAACTTTGATCCACCAGGAGTAGCAAATTCAAACAATCCAAAAAGATTTAAGCTCAGGATAAAAAGAATGAGCATCATGATTAAAATGAACGCAGGAGATTGCAACTGAAAGCCCCAACCGATTTCTTCGCCACCGGCCTTAATCGCTGCTATGACTGCACCCAGACCCATGAACGTCGCAATCACACCCGCGGTGTAACTTAAATTATGAGCGAGGATTTTTTTCTGAGGTAAGTTTTTATGTTTTATAAGCCCAAAAAGTTTGAGCGAGATAACGGGTAGTACACAAGGCATGAGATTGAGAATTAATCCGCCAAGAAAAGCGAAGAGAAAGTACTGAAAAATATTTCCTGAGTTTTCGGTTGTCGCTGCCGCAACAGAACCCTTGCCGTCAAAAGAAGGAAGGCCTTTGTAAAAATCATTTAAACTTGGTGCTGCGTTTGAGAAATCCTGAGTTTTAAGTGTCACAACACTGACTTGATTTGTATCAGGAGCATTGAATAAAAATTTCAACTCATAAGGTTTGGCAAACTGACCTGAAGCAGGAAGATCGAGAGCTGGTTCCTGGTATTCACCATCCCATTCAATCTCGGTTTTACCGTAAAGAACCCCGTCCTTAAAATAAAGCGATTCGCGTTTATATCCCCATGGGGCCTGGGGAAAACCCGTCAGAAAATTTAATTCTTTTGGGAGTTTTGCATTCTTAACATTTTTTAATTGGTAGTGGAGAGTGAGAAGAGGTTTATCTTTTACGCGTGTGAGGTAGTACTCAAAACCTTCGGGAAGATTTACGTCTGCCGGTAATTCACTAAAGGCTTTTTCAAGATCACTTGAATCAAAAGGCCTTGCCATGCGGGTTGCCATGAATTCTTCGCCAGCACCGAGTTTTAAATTCGCTTCACCGGGAATACAAATATCTTTGCAAATAAGAACGCCCACTTTGAGGTCCAGTGCTCCGCTTATATCATCAAAGAAAAAATGCTTAACACCTGAATAGCCGATGGTGAGAATATCGCCTGCTTCGATATATTTTTTTGGATATGGCCATTCATACGCCTTAGTTTCTTTTGAAAATTTAAACGTTGAAGCAATCCCTGCGTCGCCTGGATTTTTCCAATAGGTATGCCAGCCTTCATCATGGTTAATACTAACGACTAATTTTTTTTGGTAGCGCTGGATTGAAAAAGTAGCGTGCTGCTCTTCTGCTGCGAATAAAGAAAAAGACAGGAGAAGAAGAACGATAGCTTTCAGCATGGGATTCCTTTATCATGAACGAATGAAAAGGATTATATGCCTCACTGAGGAAACAGTCGAGACTCTCTATCTACTTGGTAGACAAGAGTTAATCGCGGGTGTTAGTCAGTATGTCGAACGACCACCCGAAGCAAAAACTCATCCCATCGTCAGCCAATTTATTCGCTCTGACATAGAGCAAATCGTCGCTTTGAAGCCCGATCTCGTGATTGGCTTTTCTGATCTC
Source organism: Bacteriovoracaceae bacterium (assembly GCA_040399915.1). GTDB lineage: Bacteria > Bdellovibrionota > Bacteriovoracia > Bacteriovoracales > Bacteriovoracaceae > Peredibacter. The sequence continues at coordinate 131,317 of JBBARE010000001.1, read as the reverse complement.
CAGAAAGACATTGCTTCTCTGCTTATAGGACGTGGCCTGTCGGTTCTTGTGACAAATCAGCGCTCTTTAAATGAAATATTAAACAATATTCTTTTGTTAGGCAGAATAATTGGTGAAGGTGATAAGGCGCTTAAGCTTGTCCAGGGTTTTCAAAGCAAGCTTGCTCATTTTAAACAAGAGTCTGCTCACTTCAACTATCGACCCAAGGTCTATTTTGAAGAGTGGGATAAGCCTCATTATTCGGGCATTCAGTGGGTCTCAGAACTCATTGATGCTGTAGGTGGGGAAAATATTTTCAAGCACAAATCTGGTGCGATGGCGCGTGACAGAGAGGTTCAAGACCATGAGATCATCGCTTTAAATCCGGATATCATTTTTGGTTGTTGGTGCGGGAAAAAAGTTAATGTTGACTCATTTGCTAAGAGACCTGGCTATCAAGCTGTGACGGCGATAAAAAAGAATCAGGTTTTTGAATTAGACCCGGCGATTTTTCTTCAGCCAGGGCCGGCCCTTTTTGTTGACGGTCTTGACCAACTGTTTGATAAAATAAAAAAAGTGCAGGATCATATTTAATCCATGAAACGAATGTACGTTGTTCTCACAATAATGATTGTTTTTGTATTCTACGCTGGAACTCTTCTCGGCCAGCAAGGCTCGCGCCCCGTAGATCAGGACACTGATCTTATGGAGAAGCGACTCAAGATGCGCGAAGAAATGCATCGTCGAATGCTTGATAAACTCATAAACGGCGTGGGTCCAGATCAGGATTTATTCCAGGATATGGAACAATTCATGAATGATGTGATGAAAGACACATTCACAGGTTTTGATTCTTTATCTCAGAAAGATGATAATTATAAAATGGAATGGACTGAATCAGCTTCCGGCCGAACGCTAAATCTGACTCCAAAAACTCCTGAGCAGCAGCTGGATATTAACGTTTCAAATGGCCTGATTATTATTAAAGGCAAAGCCGAAGAGAAAAGACCTAATGGGGTAGTTGTTTCTCATTTCACTAACAGTTTCAATGTGCCTGGAGATTGTGACCCAGGAAAAGTAAAAATCTCTCAGGACAAAGGCAAGATTCTGGTCGCTTTCCCTTGGAGAAGTGCCAAACCAGCCGAGATCAAACCAAAACAAGAACGTAAACCAATTCCTCCTTCCAAAACCGATGTGCCTATTTAAACGAGCGGAATGATTCAACTATTGAACGAGGCAATATTTTCCTAATGCTTCAGCCGATAAATCCGAAGAGATGGTAAGTGTACAACCCCATCCTGGAGGCCAATATGGCAAAGACAGTAGCACTATTTTTCGTTTTAGGTTTAATGGTTAGCTGTGCTTCATACCACAACGAGCGCTCGATTTCTTCTGTCGATAAGAATGAAAAAGAAGCTGGATTCCGCCAGGTCAGAGACGTCGGAAACCGTTACTAATATCCTTACGGCTTTTTCTGCCAGTCTGGGACGTTAGACACTTCTTCTAGTACACGCTTATAAGAATCAAGGCGAGAGAGGATCAGTTGATCTTCTCTTTTGCCGTTTTCAAGCTTCTGAAAAAAGCACCCTTTGCTATTTGGTTCGTGATTACAATTTGAACTAAACTGACACTTTGTCGTCCATTCGTTTACATCGCTAAAACAATACAAAAGATTCTGTTTGGTTAAATCACTAAGTGACATCGAACGAATACCTGGTGAATCAATCAAAGTGAATTTTTCAGCATCAATGAGTTCGGCCCAAGTTGTGGTGTGGGCACCCTTACCAACACTTCCTAATTCGCCACTTAAGAGCTGAACTTTCCCACCAGTGAGGGATGTGATGAGATGACTTTTCCCGACGCCTGAGTGGCCAACGAGGATCGTTGTTTTATCTTTCAACTTATTTGAAAGTTCCTCGAACCCTTGGCCCAGATATTTTGGTTTGTACTCTGGATTTTCTGCTGAGACTTCAAAGCACTCAACGTTTAGCCATTTTAATCTTTCAGCTTCAAACTTAATGTCGAAATCACTTTCTTCATAGAGATCCATTTTATTAAAAACTAAAAACGCCGGGACATTCCAAAAATCTGAACGGGCCAGATAACGATCCACCAGACCGCGCTTGTAGTCTGGTTTTCCGGCACTCACCACGACCAACATCACATCAACATTGGCCGCGATCACTTTCTTTTTATTTTCACGGGGTATATTTCGAAAAATCTCGTTACTTCGCTCGAGGACATTTTCAATTTTCCACTCTTCACTACCAGCTCCGGGGGGGGAAATATCGACCCAGTCTCCAGCGACCATGTGATCCTCTTTTAAGAGGGCGGCCAGAGCAGTTGCAAGGACAACTTGTTTAGTGTCTTCACGCTGGCAGTCAAAATGCCGTTTAGAAGATCGAAATATACGGGCCCGGATAGTCATATTCTTACAAGCTATCACAAAAAGGGTGCTCGATCGATTGACAAGATTAAATGGGGACATTAAAGTGATCGACTAAATGTCTGGATCTTTAAACTCCTTGGAATCAATGGATTTTTTTCGTTTTCAGATTGAATAAGCGCACCGGTAGCTCAGCTGGATAGAGCAACCGATTTCTAATCGGTAGGTCATAGGTTCGAATCCTATCCAGTGCGCCATTTATCAAGCTCTGCGAACCACAAACCAGAACATTTTTTCGATTTACCTCTGAAAATGAGGAGTTGGCTGTTAAGGCCAACTCCGTTTGATAATGTTCTTCATCCACTAACCACTGAATCGTTACTTCATTTTTTCCAATCTCAATCCGTCTCACGAACTTGTGAATAATTTTCTTCTTCACTTCATCTTTTACACCTACCAAATACTTCTTCCAAACTTCAGTAAAATTTTCAAACGTCTCAGCTGTTACAAATCTTTGCGCCGAAACTCTGGTGTTCTGATCTACACTTAGGAGCCGCTCCTCTAAATCTTTCTTTAAAAACTCAATCTTTTCCATCTGTTTAAAAAACGAAGTAGGAGAAACAGTTTTTGGAAGCATGGAGAGCCTTTCAGTCAGCGCCTCAAGCTGTGAATTGAGTCCAGAAACCTTCGATTTAATCCGGTCTCTTTCCTTCAACCCCTCATCATCCTCACTTTTTTTCTCGATCTCCTTACGCATTTGATCCAGCATCTTTGGACTCGTTAAAAATTTCACCACTTCATCCCAGATCAGCGTCTCAACTTTATTCGCCTGAACTCTTTTTGGCTCACAGTTCAGCAACTTTTTAGAAAGCCCAGCGTCTCGCTTAGTCGCCCAACCATGTTCGTAATAGAAAACACGATTTACCCTTCCTGTGGCAGTTTTTCCTGGAAGAGAGTCTCCACAGGTTTTACAAAAACTAATTCCACTTAACAGATAACAGTGCCGAGAATTTTCCCTTAAAGGTTTGAGCCGATCTTTATTCTTACTCAAAAGATCCCCCACACGTTTAAATGTAATAGGGTCTACAATCGGCTCCCACATGGCATGGGCTTCCTTTACTTCACCCATAACGGTGTAGGTTTTAATTCCTACATAGGCCTTATTCCGAAGTAGGGTATGGAGATTATCAATGTAGAAATGGCCAAGCCTTTTTTTGCCGCCACCACCTTCCATAAACTTCTTGGCGACATATCCATTTTGATTAAGCCATCTCGCCGCAGAAGTGAGACTGCCTTCTCTTAAGAACGCATCAAATGCCATCTTCACCGTCGCCGCTTGCTCTTCATCAACTGCCAAGTACCCATGCTTTTCTGGGATCAGTTTATAGCCTAGAGGTACTGGACCTCCGTTATAAAGTCCCCTTGAAGCGCGGGATAAAATGTTCGCCGAAACTCGCTCCGAGCACTGCTTGCGTTCAAATTGCGCGAATCCCATAATTTGAAATAGTAACATCTCACCAGCGGCCGTGGTGGTGTCGAAGTTTTCCCGAAGACTCATGACACTCCCGCCATAGTCCTTGATCATGTCCCACATTCCTAAAAAGTCCCGCATGTTTCGCGACAAGCGGGAGATTTCAGTAACCATGACAAGATCAATTTCTTTTTGCCGGATAAGCTTAAGCATCTCCTGAAGCTTGGGTCGGTTCATGTCTTTAGCGGAGATACCCGCATCCACAAACACTCCCACAACCTCACCAAAATTGGAGACTGCATTCTTGGAATTGACGTACTCACGAAGCCTCATTTCCTGACTTCGAAGTGACCCCTCGGGATTTAAAGTTTGTTCTTCCGTCGACACACGGATGTAATAGGCAATACGAAACTGTTGATTCTTTTTCATCTTAAGCGACCTCCTCTAATGGTTTATTCTCATTATTAGATGCGCAAAAAGATGAATCTTCTTGGAGCTGGCAAAAATCACTATAAACGATTTCCGCAGTCTCTTCAATTATTTTTCTAAATTCTTCAGATTCAATAAATTCATATTTATAAACAATACTTTCCGGTTCCCATTTCTTTTTTACCACTAATAACCTCCGAATCTTTCCCCAGATACTTTTCCCGACCATTCAAAATAGTCCTCATAAAAACACTCCTCATTAAATTTAATCACACGCCTAAATACTCACTCTCATGTCCCCGCCGCCGTAAGCACTGACCACCTACCTTCTACATCGTAGGGGGTGGGTGGTCAGTGATGGAGGCGGCTTCTTCAACATGAAACTGTTTCTAAAATTGGCGTGTGATTCTCAATTGTTAATTCAAGTTTTGGTTCAATAATTTTTTCATTTAAGTTGCTCACCCCTTGAGCAGGGGGGTGAGCAGGCTTAGCAGTCCAAGCTTCACGAACAAGTCGATGCGGTTTTTCCCCCATGAGCTTCGCTTGAAGTGGATTCTTCATTACATCCTCAAGATAAGAAGCGTAGAAATAAAACCGATCACTTCCAAACCCTTTATGCCACTCCTGAAAGACAGCATTTAAAATCGAAGCAGTGGGCGCAATATACCAGACTGCATACAGTCCTCCGGTGTCTTGGTACTTGCGAACAATTTGCTTCAGCTTGTCCTTATTTTTAAGTGTCAGCTCCAACTCAACAGCGACGGATAAGCTTTTTCCATCTACTTCAACTCCCATTAATCCATCAGGGATGAGCTTATCTTTAATTCCCCTAATGCCATTTTTTCGAAACACACTGGACCGAATTTCATGCTCTGGCATCCATGAATGGGAGATCCCACATCCTTCCATGGCTAGCCGCAAGTTCAGTAATTTAAAATCATGCTCTAGCATGCTTTTACTCCAATGCCTTTTTGGCATAAAGACTTCGGCCAAGTCCGCTGCCTTTTCTGTCAGCATCCAGAGTGTTTCCTGGGATTCCGGTCCCAGGATTCTTTTCAAATAAAATCGCTCTTCTAGGCATCTCAAGCGCCTTAAGACGGTTGTCGTTGCGATGGAATTAAACACAAGATTACCAACAAGCTTGGTTGATAAAATTCCATAGTCAGACAGTTTTCTAAATAGGTCTAAGTCACGATCCGTAATTACCATTGCCACCTCATAGAAAGTGCTTGAGGGCATCATTATTTGCCTCTTCTGCACTTCGGTTTTTTAAGTAACGGTCTTTTTCAAGCAAGAGTTCTTGGCGTTGAATTTCTTCAAGCTCAGCACTTTTTTTCATTTCCTCTTGCTGCATTTCTTTTTCCTCCTGCCTAATTCTTTTCTCCTCCTCACGAATTAAATCCTGCCTAAGCTTCAATTCTTTTTCGACTTCTTCATTTCGTTTTGCCTTCCAGACTTGGAAAATAATAAAGGCAAGCCCAGCAATTCCGGCGACCAGTACAACCATTTGTATGAACCACCAGATCGCTGCAAAAACGCGGTTCATAAAATTGTAATAAACCAGAGTCAGCATTGCCGGCTTGTTCGGTCCTGTCGCAATCATAAAATAAATGAAAAGCATCATCCCAATCACGAATGCGACTGCTAATAAGGCCCTTTTAACTAAGTCATCCATTCTTCTCACCACCTTTTTTGGATAAAGAAATTCCCTGACACAAAAAGTGCTTTCAAGAGTTGGCGCAAAAGATGAAATCAAATTGTAATGGTTTGTAAGATGCTCTATAGTGAGAGGGTAGACACCACATCTATCTCTCAAAGCTTCTTTTTTACATTCTGGAACCTCCGAATTTTTTATTAAGCCACGCCATTGCAGCTTAACTAATCCTTAAATCATTTCTGAATAGTCAGAGTCATTACCCATCGCAGAAAAGCCATGTAAAAAAGTGTCTCACGGAATAAGTAAAAAACTGCCCATCCGCCTTCTACTGCAAGTTCGTGCCAAGTTTTGGAAAAGTTGAATTTAATGTAAAATCCAGTGCTTAGCAGGAAAAGTGTCTCAACTAAACTGTTTCAGTGAAACATGTGTTTCAGAAAAGTGTATCGGACACTTGTTTCAAAGTCGGTACAAGTGTTTCAAAATTGAAAAAGCCGCCCGAGATTTTTAAGGTCTCCGGCGGCCATGAATTCTTAGTCTTGAGAATCAGAGTCTGAGAACTGAACTATTGATTTAGACTGAGTCTTGCCCCAGTCATTGGTAATGTAAAATAGAAGAAAGTTCAAATCTTTTGGAGAAATAAAAAATTGAAAGGGGAAATATCTAGACTGACAGGGGTTTCGCGAAGATCGATTTTAAAAATCATTGATCCATAAAAAAATCTAAATGACTTTTTATGACAGTGAACTTCCATTAAAGTTTGTCTGCTGTCCTTTTGAAATCGACTGGCCATATGGAATGAACTTCTTATCATGTTCTGACAAAAGAAGTGTAAAGTAGAATGTGGTTCCAACTCCATGCTGGCTTTTGACCCACATTTTTCCACCCTGCGCCTCTGCAAGTCCTTTTGCGATCGCAAGACCCAGACCAGTTCCAATATGTGCATTATTTTTCTCCTGCCAGAAGCGATCAAACAAGTGAGGTAAAGATTCATCAGAAATTCCATGTCCGGTATCGGTTACCCGTACCTCGATTTCATGCTCAAGCTTCTCTGCATGAATACTTATCGAGCCACCACTGTCCGTAAACTTGATTGCATTACTAACAAGGTTAGACAAAATCTGGAAAGTCCGGTCAGGATCACAGGTCACATTCTGACAATCGGTTGGAATGTCAGAAGTAAGATGAAGGCTCTTTTCTTGAGCGCTTAACTTAAACGCATCTATGACATTAAGTGTGATCTCGTTAAGCGCAGAGTCTCTAATTTCAACTTTAAGTGCCCTTGCTTCGACTCGAGAAACGTCGAGAAGATCTGAAGCCAATTTAGACATTCGCTGAATTGATGGCCCGAACTTTTCCACAAGCGATCTTACCTTCTCGAGGCAAGGGTCTTTAGGGAGCAGTCTTTGAATAAGAGCCAGACTTAGCTGCATGTTGGCCAAAGGATTCTTGAGTTCATGGGATATAACACCCACCATCTCATCTCTTCCTTTAAGTGCTTGAGCGGCTTCTTCTTTCGCTTTATCTGCTACAACCTTCGCTTGAGCGGCTTCTTCTTTCGCTTTATCTGCTACAACCTTCGCTTGAGCGGCTT
>JBBARE010000001.1:0-123704 GCA_040399915.1 Bacteriovoracaceae bacterium | reverse complement strand
CTTCTTTCTGTCTCATAAATGAGTGGATTAGAAAACTAATAGTCGTCCCTAAAAAAAGGTTTAGGTAAAGCCGGATAATTGGCTCGGGTGAAGAGAGTGTTAACCCGAAAGTCGTATGCGCAATAAACGCACTAGCGGCCATTGCAGAAACCCCTAAGTATACGCCACTCAACAAGGTACCGACTACCGAGATCATGAGCAGAACCGGATCAGCAAAAAACAGAAATTCTTTTTCCACATAGGTGATGAATATTAGACCTACCAAAATTACAGCTAGTGAATAGATAATTCGCTTACCCATTGATCGCTTCTCTAGATTATAGCTTGATAAGAGTCGTTGAAAAATCTGCCCGTTTTTTTTTGTTAATTTTAAATTAGGCATGCTTTATCTCCATCTAGAAAAAAATATCGCTCATTATAAAATAAAAGCTTGGTTGCCATACAACTGTTAAGTTGGATTACAGTAGGTTTTGATAAACCTTAGAAGTATTTCAAGATCGATAGGCTTTTTTACAAAACCAACAGCACCCTTCATGTCTGGTTTGTCGGCTACGCCAGAAACAATACAGACAGGAATCTGAGCTATCATGTCGTCGTGGCCCTTCGCTGACAAAAATTCCATTCCGTTCATGACAGGCATTAGTAAATCAAGAAGAACCAAGCAGGGACGTTCCATTTTATGAAGGACTCGCAGACCTTCTTCGCCGTTAACTGCCGTGAAAACAGTGTACCCTTCTAGTTCTAAGAGATCCTTTAGGTTCTCGCGAATCCCTTCTTCGTCTTCAACTATTAGAATGCTTCGGCAATTAACTTCTCCCACTGAACCATCTCCTGTTACAACCCTTAGCACCTCGAGCGATTAGTATTGGAGGTCTCCTCCAAAACTCATGAAGCACAGGCCCATCCTTTTACCGAAAGGGTGATAGTGGTGATGCAATAGCTAGGCCAGATGATGGCCGGTGGGCATCATTAAAAAGATTAGGAAAGTTCGTTGAAGATCTTTCTATGCAAAGCCCAATTGGGGAATAAACTCCCAATGAACGCAAAAGTAGTGCTTAATGCACAATTCATGCGCACTTTTTCTTTGTCTTAAGTTAACAAGCAAGCCTGAAAATCGGGAAAAAAAGTCATGTTGAAAATCGCTCGTCCGAAGAAGGAATTCAATCCTGAGCTTTATACCATCTCAGCCTTAATGCAGGCATTGGCCGCTTAACGACTTGGAAGAGTCATGGCCTTGGGCCACTTCGATGCCTGAGACTCTTTAATAAGATAATACTGGGCCAGCTGAACTTTACGGATGATTTTCGGCAACTGGCCTGTTGAAGCCGCTAAAAACGCCAAGGCTACGGCGATTGAAATCAGTTTTTGCATCTAATCCTCTCCCTTTCTTCCTTAGTGAGATTGGCATGCTTAAAGTCGTTTTTAAGCATTCTGGTCAATAATTCATGGATAGCGGTCTTGGACCGACCAAAGTATTGGGCCAATTCTCGTTCCGTTTTGCCCTGAATTAAGCGAAGAAGTGCCAGCTCCCTCAGATTCACCCTAGGCGCAACCCACTCAACCTGATAATTTCTTTGGTATACGAGCGGTTCGTCTACGTTAGAACGACGGGCGCCATTCTATTACCAATTGATTTTCTTCGGATCAACTCCCCAGTAAATTCTACGCACTTCTTTCCTTGGGTTAAGTTTGTCGTAAAGAAATGAAACACCCTTATTGTCACTGTACTCCGAAATTTCTGTTCTTAGGGGATGATTTTTAATCGGATGTTCGAAGGTCTTCCAGTCAGAAGTTTGTATTTGAGTTTTAATATAATCAACAGTTCCTTTGTCGTTTTCAAAGAGCCAAAGTGAAGCCGATACTGCTTTGTTTGTTTGTTTATCGTAGGTAATGCTAAGAATTGGGTTACTGTTTTCTTTACTAATACTCAACACGTAATATTTTTTATCTTCTTCAATCTTTTTAAGTTGAGGGAGCTGAGCATAAGCATGGCTTGGATCTTTTGAATCCCAAATTCGTTGCATGACTACAATTTCACTGGGCTTTTCCGGATGTGATATTGAGCATGAAATTATAATGAAAAATGCAAATAGATACGCTCTCATTTATTTCTCCAATTTAAAATCTTTACCCATCATTCTTTGAATATAGTCAGAGGCTAGCTTACTCTTAGCATTCAAATTGTTGGGATTATGTAGAAAATATTCAAAGTGATTGGCGAGATCTTCTGATACATCGTGAAGTGAGGTTGGTTTGATTGGTGGGGATGAGTGAATCTAATTAAGTTTTTTGTTTCAGTTTCTTCTCTCCATCCCATGAGATACACAAGTTTGACAATTTCTTCCCTATCCCTTTCATATACATATATGACTTAAGTGGATAAAAAGAAAATGAGGTACAAAAAGAGTTCAATCTTCATAAACCTCTCTCCGATGCCCAACTTTAATAACAACCACGAGAACTTCTTGTTTATGGATTTGATAGATAATTCGATAATCACCGACACGAAGCTTGAAAAGACCAGACAAATTTCTTCTTAGTGGATGTCCAAATTTGAGAGGATCAACCATTAGCTTTTCTTCAATGGCTTTCTTGATTATTTTTTTAGCTGATCCATCAAGGGAAGTAATGTCATCCATGGCCGATTGGACATAACTTATTTTCCATTTGGCATATGAACTTTCCGTCATTTCTTTTTGGACCAGGCAGTTTCATGTGAAAACTTTTTTTCATGCAAACGTACTTCAGCGATCTTTGCATAATAAAGGTCTTCATTGATTTCTAATGCCTCTTTGGCCAAGTCTAAAATCACGCTTGAAATGGAAGACTCATTACGAAGATTTTTCAAGGCTTCGAAGTCTTGATACAGATCATCTTCAATAGTAAGGTTGACACGTTTTTTGGCTGTAGGCATTGAGAGATGCTCCTCGGTGTTTCTTGAGTGTAACACCAACTGTTTTGAAAGTCAATTTTAGAGTGAAAACCAATGGTTACATCTCTTTATGACTTTTCTTTAAGGCAACCGGTTGCGAAGTCCATCACTCCAGTGCGCCATTTCAACCATCCTTTCTTTTCTCAGTCCCATGACCCTCTTTTTGCGCATATTTTAAGCCGACTTTTACAGCGAGTTCTTATAACATTGTCTAATGCACAAAAAAAAATTCTCATTATTGAAGACGACGCTAACATACGTGATGTCATGAAAATGGCCTTGGAATTTGACGGCTACTCTGTTGCTACAGCTAAGGATGGCAAAGAGGGACTCAGAGAACTTGCCGAAAACCCACATCCCGATCTCATCTTGCTGGATCTCATGATGCCTGTCATGAATGGCTGGGAATTTGTCGAAGCGAAAAAAAGCGATCCGACGATTAAAGCTATTCCTGTCGTTGTTGTTTCCGCCTATTCGGAAAAAGCAAAAAATATTGAATGTAAAGCCTTTGTGGAAAAGCCGCTTGAGCTTGAAACTTTATTAAAGGCGGTCAAAGAGAATATTTTATGAACGAAGAAATTTTAGTTTTTAGCTTAAAGATTCTTTCACCTTAGTCTTTAAATTGCTCAGGAGATCGTGAGAGGTCATGGGGGCCCTATTCGCTTTGAAGGGCGTTACGGTTGAACTCCCCATCTACGCAAAATCCTGACATTGAATTCTCTTTTCAGCTTGATTTTAAATGCTATGCTTTATGCATGAAGTTCATTTTCGCACTTTTACTAGTGACTACCGGGGCCATGGCCCAAATTGATGAGCGTTGTAATCGTCATCAAATCCAAAGAACTCTCAAAATATCAAAAAAAATCTGCTTGGATAATGTAAATGAGTTTGCAGCTCGTAGCTCAGCAAGTTCTCATGTTTCTGAATCATACTCACATTTTTGTCGCGCCCAATGCAAAGATGCTGATAAAAAAATCATGGCCAGTTTAAAAGTTGAACTAAGCTCTGACTGCACTCGGGAGCAAGTTGTCTATAAGCGAATGGCGATAAAATACGTTAAATAATTTATTGTTTTTGGTTAGCAGGTTTTTTTGAATCCTGGCCGCCTTGTTCACCGGCTTCTTTGACTTGCCTAAAAGATTCATCCACCACCGCTTTAGATTGGCAGTATTGAGGAAAACGATTGTTTTTCACTGCTTCTTTGAAGATCTTTTTAAAGTTTGGTTTTGGTTTTAAAAAAGTTGATTCTAAAATTTTCCCTTCCGGACAAAAAGACCCATCCTCCATCATTTCTTCAAGCATCGAGCGCAGCTTCTGGTGATCGTCTTTTGGAAGATCGCAGTCTTTACCAGCTGCTGACCTGAAGGATTTAAGCCATGCTTTTCGTGGGTCTTCTGATTGGTAAGGATAGGTGTAGGGTCCCCATTTGATCGCATCAACTAAATCCCGCGCCCAGTTATGAATTTTTCCCTGGAACGGAATTCCCGGATAGTACCCGATCTGGCCATTATTTATGTAGAACTGTCCGCCGATATGATCAGTAAATCCATCACGTTTTTGAATTTTATCTGCCTCGGCCTGATAGAGAGGGAAGCAAGACTGCGCCCAGGCCGAAGATAAAAAAGAGGAAAAGAAGAGAACAATAAGAATTTTAGTCATATTTTACTTATCGGAATGAAGGGGTATTACTTAATTCCGAACCAGATCGTTAACTTCTTGAAATGAGTCAGATGTAACCTTTTTCGACATCGTCACCTATTGGTTTTCATGAAAACAGACAGAATTCAAAGGTCTTTATATTTGTATGGTCAGTGGTCTCTCTGCTCTTGATGTGAAACTTAAAAACCTTTAAAGTCTAAGTCCTGAAGGGGACTAAATGATTAAAGGTATTATTTTTGACATGGACGGCGTAGTCGTTGATAACCATCAGTATCACTTTAAAGCGTGGATGGCGTTTGCTGAAAAGTATAAGTTTGAGCTCAATGGTCAAATCTACCGCGACAACTTTAACGGTAAAACCAACGCTGATCTTTTTAAAATGATTTTTGGCGACATCCCTGTCTCACAGGTTAAAAGTTATGCAGATGAGAAAGAGGGTCTGTATAAAAAGCTTTATGCTGAACATATACGCGCCCACACCGGACTTATAGATTTTCTGGACTACCTAAAGAAACAAAAAATAAAAATCGCTCTTGGAACTTCAGCTCCAACAGAAAATGTGGATTTTACTCTCGATAACTTGCGCTTACGTTCTTATTTTGAAGTCATTGTTGATGGCCCTCAAGTGGAGCGTGGAAAACCTGATCCGCAGGTTTACCAACTGTGTGCCATGCGAATGGGTCTTGATCCAAAATTTTGTGTCGTGTTTGAAGATTCACTGGCAGGTCTTGAATCAGGAGAACGCGCAGGTTGCAAAATCGTAGGAGTTGCGACTTCACATGAAGCTTATGAACTTAAAGTTAAAACAGAGCACATCATTCATGATTTTACAGAGGCCAGAGCCGTTCTTAAGCTGTAAAATGCCTGCGGACTTCTAAGTAGATTTTTTTTACTGGGAGTTTTGCGCGAGTTTCTTCAAGCGTAGAATAGAGAGTGACTAAATAAATGCCGAGGTAGAGAAAGTCTTTTGAAATATGCACTTTCCGACTGAGCATAAAATCTGACATCCCGATGATAGATTTTTTAAAAGTTTCAAGATCAAATTGCATTTCCTCATCGAGAGCTTTCCCGAATTGATTGCGAAAAAGATCACCAAGTTGCTTTTTATCTGCTGCTGAAAAATCCGGTTTTAACAGACCGATTTTTTCAAGGCCTTCGTAATAGAGATCATCATTTTCCAAATAAAAGCCCTCATAAACGTCCAGCAATCCAAGCCTGAAATTTTCGCTGAATTTTGTCCAAAGAGCTGATGGATTCCATTTGAGTTCAGGATTTTGATTGGTGAAGTGTGAGGAGCGCAGATCAAGAAAAAGACCAGAAGGAGAAAAGAGCTGTGTGAAATAAAGAGTCAAAATCTTTTCGCCAACCCACTTATCACTCTGAAACTTTGCGACTTCCAGCGGATTATCCGTCAAAATGATGCCGTGGGGATGCAGCAAGACCTTATTAGCACTAATAAGGTCTTCGTAACCTTCTTTTTGGATCATGCGGCGGGAAATTCTTGGTAACTCATGAGCAAGCTCAGACCACTCAACAGTCTGGAAAAGCACCGCTGGTACGTGTTTTGATAACTCTTTAAGGACACCCGGTAAGATTCTCATCAAAATCATGAGCTGATTATGCTACACTCTTGAAAATATTCACAGGGATTTATATGAGAAAAATCCTTATCGCCGGTGCCAGTGGATTCATTGGACGCGCGTTAATAGATCGATTACTAGAACAAGAAGACATTGAAATAGTCGCCCTCTCAAGAGGACGTCGTCAATCACATCACCCAAGATTGATCTGGAAGAAGTGCGATCTGTTTTCATTAAAAGATATTACTGTAGCGATGGATGGTTGTGTTGAAGGTTACTACCTTGTTCACTCCATGCTCCCATCCGCTTCGCTATCGCAGGGAACTTTTTACGATTTTGATTTGATCATGGCAGATAATTTTATCCGCGCTGGATATAAAAATAAATTACAACACATTATTTATCTAGGTGGCATGATTCCTACGACTGACGATTTATCGTGGCATTTAAAAAGTCGTCTTGAAGTTGAAAAAACATTCAGACTCTCTCCCATTAAAACGACTGTTCTTCGGGCAGGACTTATTATCGGTCCGCAAGGATCATCATTCACGATTCTTCAGCGTTTGATTGAAAGATTACCCATCATGATTTGCCCAGCTTGGACGAAAACCCGGTCACAGCCAGTTTATTTGGATGACATCATCAACGTCCTTGAAAGAAGTTTACTGGATACAAAAATTCAAGGACAAATTTATGATATCGCGGGCCCCGAAGTTGTGACTTACCAGGGTCTCATTACGAAAGCCGCTTCTAAAATCAGAAAAAATACAACTCTCATTACTTTGAACATTATTCCACTCGGGCTTTCTCGCTTCTGGGTATCGCTCGTTACCGGAGTTCCTAAAGATCTCGTGTATCCACTGGTCTTAAGTCTTCGCCACGAAATGCTTCCTAACCCCAATCATCACTGGCCGCATGATGAAGATTTGCAAACAAGTCTTGATGAGACATTAGTTAAGGCCCTAGCGGCTCCGAGTAAAAGTCCCTACAAAGGATTTGTCCCTGTTCAGCGAGATGTGCGCTCGATCCAACGCTTGGTGCTACCACCTGGTAGAGATGCAGAGTGGGTTGCAAATGAATATTTTAATTGGCTACCGACATTTTTCTCTACTCTGGTGAAAGTGATCGTTGAAAATAATCGATGTACGTTTTATCTTTTCCATCCTTCGATTAAAATTTTGATCCTTGAAAAAAGTGTCGAAAGAAGTGCTCCAGACAGACAACTCCTTTACGTTGTTGGTGGGCGCTTATCAGGCAAGATGGATAGAGGAAGACTTGAGTTTCGTGAAGTCCTTGATCGCCGCTACGTCATGGCCGCTCTTCATGAGTTCAGACCTGCGCTTCCCTGGTACATTTATCGATGGACTCAGGCGATTGTGCATTTGATAGTGATGAAAGCATTTGGTGAGCATCTTAAATGGCATGTGATTTCTCAAAAAAAGGTTGAACGATGAATATACTTGTAACGGGTGCCAATGGATTTGTTGGCCAGATTTTAATCGATAGATTGATCGAGCAGGGTCACCACGTGACTGCACTTGTTCGTTCAAAGAAAAACGCCAACAAAAAAAATGAAAATCTTAAATGGATCGAAGGCGATCTTCTTCATCCTGAACAATTACCGAAGATCCATGACATTGATAAATCTTTCTACCTTGTTCATGGTCTTAAAGGTGAGGAGCGAGATTTTGAATACGCTGAATCTCAGGCAGCCGTTAATTTTGTGAACTGGATTCGTCCCACGAAAAGCGGCATTATTTATTTGGGAGCACTTGGTCCTGAAATGGAAAAACTTTCACCTCACTTAAGAAGCCGACACCTGACGGGAGCAATCCTTGGAGCAAGTGGACTAAGTTTGATTGAATTTAGAGCGAGTATTGTTTTGGGAGAGGGAAGTCTTTCTTTTGAAATGATTAAGGCGATGTCAGAAAGATTTCCTTTCAGACCTCATTTAGCGCTCCTAAGTCAGCCGTGTCAGCCGATCGCGATTGAAGATTTGATGAATTACTTTGATGAAGCTCTAAAGTTAGAAACCAAAGGTCATAAAATTTTTGAAATTGGTGGACCAGATGTTTCTACTTATGGAGAGCTTCTTGAACTTTACGTGGAGCTTTCGGGACTTAAACGAAAAAAAATCAACTTGCCTGAAGTTGAAGTCAAAGTACTGATGAAGGCACTTGATTACTCCATTCCTGAATACTCTCAAATCGGTAAAAAATTAACTGAAAGCCTTGAGCATCCGACTGTTGTGACCAATGATCTGGCGAAGAAAGTGTTTCCAGATATTACCTTAACGAATCTTAGAGTCGCTATGGATAAAGCGCGAGCAGGGTCAAAAAACCACTACGCTCCTCTTTGGGAAAAAGATTTTCTCAGACTTTTACTTTCAGATAAAATTTTAACCGGCTCCGGGCTTCTGTCTCCGGATCTCTTGCGAAACCTTGAGAAAGTAGGGAAGCTTAGAGATATCTTTTCGAGAAAGTAATATGGAACAATCAATTGGTATTTTTGATTCTGGTCTAGGTGGTTTAACAGTACTTAAAGTACTGGCGCAAAAATTTCCAAATGAATCTTTTTGTTACTTAGGTGATATCGCTCGCCTGCCCTACGGAAATAAATCTCCTGAAACCATTCGCCGCTATGGTCTTCAGACTCTTAAATTTTTAAAAGAGCAAAACGTAAAAGCACTCATCATCGCGTGCAATTCAGCTTCAACTGTTTTTTTAGGTGAAAAAGATTTTGAAGGTATTCCTTTATTTAACGTGATTGAACCAGGATCCGCCGCAGCGATCAAAGTTTCAAAAGATAATAAAATTGCCGTTATTGGAACTTCTGCCACAATCCGTTCGCACGCTTACCGAGATACTTTAAAATCACTTAAACCTGGCGTTGAAGTCATTGAACAAGCATGCCCACTGCTTGTTCCTTTAGTGGAAGAGGGCATTGTTTTAGATCCCATTACTGAACTTGTTGCGGAAAGATACCTTACTGAAATAAAGAAAGCAGAAATTAAAACCGTCATCTTGGGCTGCACTCACTATCCAGTTTTAAAAGCAGACCTGCGCAAAGTTTTGGGCCCGGGTGTCGAGCTTGTAGAAAGTGGAGAAGTTTTGTCCGAGCAGTTAGAAACTCTTTTTGACCTCAATATTCTCAAAAAGGCTCCGGCCAATAACCGACAAATCCGAGTGTGTATTACAGACCTGACTGATCATTTCGAGAGGTTAGCTCAAAAGCTAATGCACCCGGAACCTCTGGGCACCCTGGAAAAAGTTGTCCTTTAACTTCGTTTAAGTTTTTTTCCTAAGACTCTCACTTTGAATGGTCGATAAGACACTGACTAAGTTCAAAGGGAGAAACCATGTCTGATGATAAAAAAGTTTTTGATTTTAATGAGAAAAGAAAAAAATCTATTGAGCAAAAGCGTCGAACCTTTGAACGTGTGGTTTTTCAGGATTTTTTAGGCGTTGAAACTGTTATTGAAGATCAGGGCGGAGCGGGTTTTCCGATCAAGCTTTTAGATGTTTCAGTTGACGGTTGTCAGTTCCAAGTACCGTTTAGTCTGAAAGCAAAAAATCAATTTAAGACAGGCGCGGAAGTGACTCTTAAGCTTTATTTTACAAAAGGCTCTTATCTTCCTGCACTCGTGACTGTTCGTCACGCAACTGAATACATTGATCAACAGGGCAATGCTTGGTTGAATCTTGGTGGAGAGTTCGACACATCTCTGCCAAG
The DNA here is from genome assembly GCA_040399915.1 of Bacteriovoracaceae bacterium. Lineage (GTDB taxonomy): Bacteria > Bdellovibrionota > Bacteriovoracia > Bacteriovoracales > Bacteriovoracaceae > Peredibacter. The sequence continues at coordinate 113,801 of JBBARE010000001.1, read as the reverse complement.
CTTTAAAGCACTCTCAAGCTTCATCAATTTCATTTATCAATACGCTGAGTTTTCATGTATTGATAAGGGTGAAAGCAAAGTCTTCTTCCTCTAATAAGCCATTCACGTTTTAACTTTTAAAAGACCTCCTTTTGGAGGTCTTTTTTTGCCTTTTGTCGAATTTCTAACTCATTAATGCAGAGTTTCTTGTCTCTTAAATGATCGCTCTCTTTGGTAAATTTTGTTACACTCTGGTCCTATGAAACTAGCCATCCTTGGACACTCACCTCTGGCCTTAGAGACTGCCCTGAGATTTCATCTCCATGGTGCTGCCCTTACCTGGTATGTTGACCAGGATGATGTCACGTCTTTTAAATCAGGGGTCTTTTCAACTCGGGATTTTGTGAGTGATTTGGGTTTTGGCGTTTTAAAAGAAATGAATCTTCAATACGCTCCTTCAATCTTTAATTGGGAAGAGTGGATCAATCATTACGAAAAACCACTTTTAAGTTACCTCGCTGCACATCAGGAAGTTAAAACGGATGAAGTCATCTCAATAACAAAAAGATTTTTGGCTAAAGATGAAGTGATAGCTGGTCGCTCACGCTTTCTAGATTTATTTAGAATCATCCATCGGATTAATCCGAAGGATTTTATTGATGATCAAAAGGAAACAAATCCTGAGACGTATGAACGTTTATCAGAAGAGTTTGTTCATTCCCTTGCTAGTACAATTGAAATGTATCAAGACTATGATTTAGTCCTCGATTTTAGAAGTGATTTAAGTGCTGCCTCAGCGGCAGCATCGGGAAGAGCACTTGGTGAAGGCAGAACGACTGATAAAGTGAGTTATGCTTTGAATGCTTTGAAATTGGCCAGTGCCATGACGCCAACGGCAGACAGCAGAGAACTGTGTTTAGTGGGCTCTGATTCTTTAGCCGCGGAAATTCTTATTGCTTTGGAACATTGGATGATGGATCCCCATACCCGTTTGTTTTGTGTGACGACCGAAGAAGAGCCGTTTGAGAAGTTCTTATCAGAGGCGAATCCTGAGACTGCACGGAAACTTAAAAAAATATTCACGGCGATTGAACATGAGTTTGAAGCGGAAGTTGAAATCTTTACGACAAAACTTTGCGAGTGGCAGGAGCTAGATGATTTTGTTCAAGTCAAATACACTAAGCCTTCAGAACCGATTCCGCGTCTCAATTTCTTTTCAGGCCACAACGTGACCGCCATTGATGAATTGATCGATAAAAAGCGCATGTTTGTGACACTAGAAAAACCAGAGTTTCGGGATGGCAAAAAACATCCTGAAAATAATTTTTTAGACCTCAAAACAATAGGTGTGGACCATGTTTTGGTGGGGCATGGGAAGAAGAATAAGAGCATTATTGAAGTTGCCGCAAATGAAGCAGGCTTCTTCGACCTAACCCCGTCTCGCCCAACAGTGAGAGACGGGTGGGAAAAAGATTTATCAAAGTTAGAAGGTATAGAAGATGAAATTTTTAAGCTTTTCTCTCCTGCTGATACTCACTAGTTGCGGCACGGGTGAATTACAGAAAGTCTCAACTGATGATGCTCCTTACCGGACATCAGGTCTAGAGCAGTTCTTTCTGCCTGAGCTTCCGGCTTGGGCGAATCATTCCGCCTCAGGACAATGTTTTAAAAAACACTCTTTTCAGTATTTAGATTTTTCAAAACTCGCGAGCACTTATCAGCTCAAATACCAGGAACTCGTTGAACTTCAGGCACAATATAATGAGCGTCTTGAATCGTATTTCCGCTCTACTGCCGTGAGATTTATTAAACCAGTAGAAGAGGCTGCTTTCTTTTCAAATACTTTAGAAAACGTACGCAGTGGTGTTAAGCAGTTCAAATTACCACCCGTCGCTAATAAGGTGGACGTGATCTGGCTTGATCGCTACATCTCTTCCAATATGGTTGCTGAACTAAAAAAAATGAATGAGATGGGACGCTTTGATGAAAGGCTTCCGGTATTATTTACGTCTTGTTTATCCAAACAAGATTTAAATCAATGGCTCATCGAAAATAATCTGGATCAAGTCGGTTTTTATACACTGACTGCTGAATGGTTATCTCCCTTCGGAAATGATCTTCAAATGAAGGCAGGCCTTCACCTCGAAATTAAAAAACTTATGAATGAGAATGTGAAAATCAAATTTATCAGTCCTAATGAAATTTTATTACCAACTGAAATTGTACTTTAAGAAGGAGCTCTAATGTTCGGATCAATGAAGCATGAGAAATCAAATCACAAAGAAGAAGTAAACGGACTATCGGCCATTTTCAAAACAACTTTGGGAGAGTTTGAAATTGAACTCTATCCAAAAGAATGCCCAGAAACAGTCTGGAATTTTGTGAATCTTGCTGAAGGCAAGCAGAAAACAGTAAAAGAAGGCCCATTCTATAATGGTCTCGTTTTCCATAGAGTCATTCGTGGATTCATGATTCAGGGTGGAGATCCTGAAGGTTCAGGCCGTGGCGGTCCAGGTTATCGTTTCGGAGATGAGTTCTCTCCAAAACTTAAGCATACATCAGAAGGAATTCTTTCGATGGCAAACGCTGGTCCTGGAACAAACGGTTCTCAGTTTTTTATCACTCTTGGCGCAACTCCACACCTTGATGGTCGTCACACTGTGTTTGGAAAAGTGATTCGCGGAATGGATATTGTTAAAAAAATCGGCGACACTCCAACCGCAGCGATGGATCGTCCTAAAACTGATGTGGTGATTAATTCATTAGAAATTAAACGTTCTTAAGTTTTCAAGCAGGGCAGTGAATGCTGTCCTGCTTATCTTTTATAATCTTCGCATTTAATCGTAAGAGTTTTATTTTTATTCACTCCACTTAATCTCGCCTCACCATAGAACGTTCCATTCCCCTGAGGTTGAGCACTCGCAGAACCTAATACAAAACCATCTTTCACAAATGTGACGCTTATTTCTTTTGCAGTGGCGTGACCCGATCCATACACAATGTGCCTTAAACCTTTAGATGGAGTGACTCCAACTTGATAGTGTTTCCAGATTGTACCGTTGTGATTCACTTCAATTCTGTCGTTAATCCTAAAACGTAACACAGGTTTATTGTTTTCCAATTCTTCACTCTCACAAGTGTACGGCAACGCCGATGCAAGCTGTGAAAGAAGTAATAGGATTAAAGTGAGAAATGATTTCATGCGATCCCCTGTTTAAGGAAATCATACGACATATGGGTAAGCTGACTCTTGAGGCATGTAAAAAAGCAGAGCTTTGTCTAAAAATTTGAAAGGGAGTTAGTTTACTTGTCCGGCAATCAATTTATCTACCATGAGCTGAATGGTTTCATTGCCGTTGAAGCGATTTACTCCGAGTGTAAACTGTACTGTAAGACCAGATTTTCCTTGAAGATCAAAAAGCTCCTCTGGACTCATTTCATTCCATTTTCCGAGGTAATTAAAGCTTATACCCTGAACAGAAATCTTTGAGCCTGGGCTTCCGAAGGTCCATCTGACGTGGGCGTCTTTCATGATCCGGTAAGACTGAATAATAGCATTTTTCATGCGAAAAATAGGTTTTTCATTGCCCGGACCGAAGGGTTCCATTTTATCTAAATCTTTTAAGAGGTGACCCGAAATTTCTTCGATGCCAACTTCAATATCAAATGATCTGGTTTTTGTGCGAAGGCTAGTAGGAATAGTTTTTAAAAGGGCCTTCATTCTTTGTTTAAATTCAGGAAGGTTTTCTCTTCTCATGGAAAGTCCGGCCGCCGCCTTGTGGCCACCAAATTTAATGAAGAGATCTTTACACTGCTCAAGAATTTCAAACATATTGAGTTCACCAGCTGTCCGGCAACTCGCTTTCAAAACTCCATCTTCCTCAGCGTTGGTAAAGACCACTGCAGGAACTTCAAATGTCTCAACAAGTTTTGAGGCGACAATACCAATAACACCTTCATGCCAGTGAGGTCGGTACATAATATTGATGAGGAGTTCTTCACCCGAGATTGCGCTTACAACATCTTTTTTTGCTTCTTCAAAGACTTCATTCTGAATCACACGTCTGTCACGATTAGCCACTTCTAAATGAGTATAATGCTCACGGCATTCACTAAATGTATCGGCGATAAGTAATCTTAGGGCGCGGTCCGGATGATCCAAACGGCCTTTAGAATTAATATGAGGTCCAACGTGGAAAGCAATTTTTTCACTTGAGACCATCTGGATTTTTAATTCCTCCGGATTAAAGAAGGCCTTAATTCCCGGGTACTGTGATGTTGGGATTTGTTTCAGCCCATGACGGGTTAAACGCAAATTTAATGGAGTCATGCGAGCAAGATCAGAGATCGTTCCAATGGCCACAAATTGTAGCAACGGATAAAGACTCGGTATTTCAGTGCCTTTTTTAGCAAGGTCATTTTTTATCTGAAGAGCAAGAGCGAAAGCTACGCCAACGCCTGCGAGAGGGCGCAAGAGCGAATCTTCGGGCTCATCCCGGCGACTTGGATTAACGACAGCGTAAGCTTCAGGAATTTTTTCCGCAGCATCTTTGTGATGATCAGTGATGATGAGATCGAGTTTGCCTTTAGCGTACTCAGCTGTGGCGACGTTTGAAATTCCGCAGTCCACGGTCATGAGAACTTTAACACCTTTTTCAACAGCCACGTCGATCGAAGAGGGATGAATCCCGTAGCCTTCAACAAATCGGCTTGGCTGGAAAACTTCGATGGTCACACCCATCATTTGAAAAAAATGCCAAAGCAGGGCACATGAGGTTGTGCCGTCAACGTCGTAATCGCCGTAGACTCCTATCTTTTCATTCTCACTCATGGCGCGAATCAAGCGCTCTGAAGCAATTTCTAAATCTTTCATTTGGGTTAATACGGGAAGATCTTTTAGATTCCAGGAAAGCATGTCCTGAACAGCAAGAGGGGAGAAACCACGTTTTTTAAAGAGTCGAACAAGAACCGGGTTAAGTTCTGTAGAGGCGTGTGATGATAATTCCATGTTCTGAAATTATCATAGTGAAACTCGCTTTCACCACAAAACAAAAAGTCCCTTGATAAGATCTTCATCCTCTAAAACGTCAGTCGTCGAGAAATGATTTTCCCATTTTTGCTCTTTATCTCCGTGAATCTTATCAAAATAGCGTAAAGGTAAAAACGATTTGTTGCAGTGCAGACACCGTTCTAACTCTTTATAACTTTCATTCAATTTAAGGCACGAGTGGCAGGCCCTTATAAGTGTTTTTTCTTTACATGTGTGTAGCTCATTCATGATGAGCTTTTCGGGGCAGGACATTTTTTCTTTAGTCTAAACTACTATCCCTGACGTCTTTTAAACGTCAGGGATAGCATTGATCAGGTATTAGCCTTGAGATATTGTTGGAACCATATTGGACATGTTAAACGAGAGGCCATTGTTTCCGAAATTCCCACTTGGAATAGATGGCTGGTACTGGAAGCGTGGATCTGGTTGCAAGTTCCAGTTTGTCTGCATTTGCTGGTGCATTTGATCCGGGTAAATGCTCTGTTGTTGCATTTGAGGAATCATCGGTTGAGCAAAAATATTGGGCTGCTGCTGATAGGGCTGAGGACCATTTGGCATATAAACCCAATTACCGGCGGTGAACGGTGAGTGATACTGGTAAGGATTCTGGATATTAAAACCAGGACCGTTTGAAAAATAGGGATTTGGTTGCTGCTGCTGGTGCATTGAAACCATCATCTGCGCCATTCCCATCATCGTTTGCATGATTTGGTTTTGTTGTTTTAAAAGTTGCTCAACTTGTGCTGTGAGAACTTTATTTTTCTCATCAGATTCGCAAACTTCTTTTTTTGGTTCTTCTTTCTTCGGTTCTTCAGCTACGACAACAACTGGCTTTTCTTCTTCTTTCTTAGGCTCTTCTTTTTTCGGCTCTTCAGCTACGACTGGTTTTTCTTCTTTTTTAGGTTCTGATGCTTTTGAAATCAGGACTTCATTTGCCTCAAGATCAGTGAGCAAGCCTTCTACGATATCTTTTGATTGATTGATAATTTTTGAAGATTCTTCATCAACGACAGCGTCGGTGACTTTCTTTTCTTGAAGTTCTTTAAGACCGCCTTCAACTAAAAGGACATCAATCACAAGGGATTCAATTTTCTTTCTTTGCTCTAGGACAATGTCTTTATCAGATTGCTCTTTTTTAAACTCGTTCTTTTCTTTAAGAAGTTTATCTTCGAGGTCTTTACGTTTGTTTTTAAATTTCTCTAAATCAAGAGTGTCATCTTTAATAAGTGACTTTTGATCAACCTTTGAAACCAGAGCTTCGTATTTAGGATGACCTTTAACTTCTTCAGTAACAGAGGCCACAGAGCGACCTGCAAATTTTGATTCCATCACCCCAGGTGACAATGAAAGAATCGATAAAAGCGGAAATATGGCCAAATGCTGACGTTTAAAATGTTTCATAGAATGATCCCCCTCAGGATTAAAGATTTGCTCTTTACGCTCCAAGTCCTATGCCAAAGGGCACAGATCGGCGGATAACTCCCTAGAAGCGGGTTTAAAAGCCTTAAAATCAATGGGTTAGTGCTTGAAAGGCGGCTTCGATTCGGTCACAATGGTAGGACCACAATGACTAAGACTTTCACACTACCGCTTGTGATCGTCTAAACTTTAGACACTGGATAAAAAATGCGTAAGCGTCGGAGTGCTACTCGACAACCGAAAAAAATTAACTTCAATGTTGATCCGGCCCACTTTTTAAATCGCGATATATCGTGGCTCCAATTCAATCGTAGGGTTTTGCAGGAAGCTTCTGATAAGAGAAATCCTCTCCTTGAACGCCTTCGGTTTCTCATCATCTTTTCCGGTAATCTAGATGAATTTGTGATGAAACGAGTGGGTTACTTGAAGCATTTGATTGCCTCAGGTTTTACCCATAGATCAGTTGACGGGCAAACAGCTGAAGATCAGCTTGGTAATATCAGGAAGCATATTAACGAAGATCTTGAGCGCCAACGAGGCATCTATCTAGGACTTGTGGCAGAGCTTGAGCGAGAAAATATTTATATCTATGATCACGAAGATCTCGGTGAAGATGATCAGGAATACCTAAAGGGCTACTTTAAGCGCAAAATGTTTCCTGTTTTAACTCCACTGTCAGTTGACCCCGGCCACCCGTTTCCTTTTATCTCGAATTTATCTTACTCACTCGGCATGATTTTGAAGAACCCACAAACAGAAATGATACTCTTTTCAAGAGTCAAAATTCCTGAGGTTATCCCGGGGCTCATTCAGCTTCCAAGGCTTGATGGTGAGAAAAAATACCGATTTGTGACAACAGTGACTTTAGTGCGCTCAAATCTTCGCCTCTTGTATCCGGGGATGCAAATCCAGCAGACTGTTCCCTTCAGAGTTTCTCGTAACGCCGATGTTGATCACCGCGAAGATGAAGCGCAGGATTTATTAATCCTTGTGGAAGAGGGAATTAAAGAAAGACGTCTCGCTGAGTGCGTACGTCTTGAAATTCACCGTGACACTGATCCATCAATGACAAACTTTTTAAAAGATTCACTTGAGATTGTTGATGAAGACGTTTACTTGATGGATTTTCCGATAGACTTTTCTATTTTAAAAGCGATTGTTGACCTCGATCTTCCAGAGCTTAAATTTAAACCGTGGTCTCCGATTATTCCAAAAGCCTTTTTTGAAAACACCAATATTTTTAATCTTATCAGACAAGGTGACGTTCTCATTCATCACCCTTATGAAAGTTTCTCCGGCACAGTGGAGAAATTTATTTCAACCGCCGCTGATGATCCAAGTGTTCTTACGATTAAAATGACTCTTTATCGAACGGGCGATAATTCTCCCTTTATTAAAAACCTGATTAAGGCCGCTGAGAAAGGCAAACAAGTTGTATGCCTGGTGGAACTTAAAGCGCGCTTTGATGAGCAGAGAAATATTGTGTGGGCGCAAAAGCTTGAAGATGCGGGTGTTCACGTTGTGTACGGAATTTTGGGTTTAAAAACTCACACTAAAACAGCTCTCATTGTTCGTCAGGAGCATGATGGCGAAATTATGAGTTACGCTCACATCGGAACCGGTAACTATCACTCCCAAACATCATCTTTGTATACAGACTTAGGGCTTCTTACTTGTAATAAGAAAATCTGTGAAGAAATTGGTGAAGTCTTTAATTACTTAACCGGCAGTTCTCTCAAAACTGATTACAATGACATTCTTGTTGCTCCAATTAATATGAAATCAACTTTTATGAATAAGATTTATACGGAGATAAAAAATAAGAAGGCCGGTAAACCTGCTCGCATCATTGCTAAAATGAATGCCCTTGAGGATGAAGTGATTACCGAAGCACTTTATGAAGCAAGTCAGGCAGGTGTAGAAGTGATTTTGATTGTACGTGGATTTTGCTCACTAAAACCAGGCATGCCTGGCATCTCTGATAACATTACCGTGATCTCTATTGTTGGGCGCTTCTTAGAGCACTCGCGCATTTTCTATTTTGCAAGCGGTTCTGATAATCCACACGACAGTGATTTCTATATTGGCTCAGCGGACTGGATGCATCGCAATCTTCATAACCGCGTAGAGCTTATTACGCCTATTTTTGATAATAAGCTTAAAGATAAGTTGTGGGACTTCATAGACGTGATGTTAAAAGATAATCGTCAAGCTTGGCTTTTAAATTCTGATGGAACCTACACTCAGAAGATTCCAGTTGAAGGCGACATCGAACGAGGCACTCACGCCGTTATTATGGCCAAAACAATTGCTAAGGAAAAATCACTGTGAGATTAATTTTTTTAAGACATGGTCTCGCGGAAGGTCACTTCTCACTTGATCAGGAAAGAGATTTTGAGCGTGAGTTAACAGCAGAGGGTATCAAAAGACTTCACAAGTGTTTTAAGCAGTACAAAAGAGTTCAGCCAAATATCGATGTGATTTTTTCATCGCCGTTATCTCGTGCCTTACAGACCGCCGAATTATTCTGGGCCTATCACCAGGATGCCGATCTTGAAATGATGGCCGATCTTGATATCTTAGATGACCCACGCCACTTAGTTGAATACATATCATTTCTTCCCTCTGATGGCGTCTATGCTTTCATTGGTCACGATCCCCATATTACAAAAGTGATTGCAGCTCTTTTGGCGCTTCATCCTGAGCATGACTTCATGACGATAAAGAAGGGTGGGCTTTGTATTCTAGAAGGTGGAATGTGGAAGGGCTTTACGCTCGAGCTTTTATTGCAACCGAAAGTGCTTAGTCTTTTAAAATAAGTTTTTTTGGTGCGACGTCGAGCATCGACAAAAGAATGCCTTCTTTTAATCCAACTTTTGGCAAGTTAATTTTATCAAGCTTTAATCTTTGCATTAAATGATGAGTCAGCATAATAGCAGGCAATATGACGTCCGCGCGGTTGCGATCAAGCTCGAGTCTTCGGATGCGATCTACATAACTCATCGAAAGAATCGATTCTTCCATGTGATGGATTTCATCAAAAGTAGCGAGCTGAGAAGTTGAACCCCCCAACATTTTTTTTCTAATTTTTCCGATCCTGCGTAAGTTGCCACCTGTTCCGATGAAAAGATCAATATCTTTAATTTTGATATGATGTTTTAAAAAATCGATCATCTTATCAAGTTGAAAAGCGATTTGTTTTTCGAGTGCTTCCTGATTTAGAGTCAAAAGCCTTACAGTTCCGACATTAAAACTCTCGACTGCAATTATCTCTTCGTTTTTCACGGCGATCAGTTCAGTACTCCCTCCGCCAATATCCATCAATATCGCCGTCTTTTTTTTAAGATCAACCTGCCCTTTGACCGCTCCAAAAATAATGCTTGCCTCTTCATTTCCATTAATTGTTTCAATATGGATACCTGTTGAGTGAGCAATTCTTTTGGCGAGTGTCGGACCGTTCTTTGAATCTCGCATAGCAGATGTTGCCATAGCTCTGATGTCGGTCACATTGAACTCAGTAAAAATATGAAAGAGTTTAATAAAGGCTTCTTCTGTGGCCTGCATTTTTTGCTCTGAAATTGCACCTGTATTGAATACATCTTCCCCAAGTCTCAAGGGCTCTCGAAAGCTTTTAACAATTTCAAGCTGGTCACCATCTTTGCGCGCAATAATGGCACGCAAGGCATTCGATCCAAGATCGATAGCCGCAATAGTTTCTAGATTTAATGTTCTGTTTATAAATCCTGGCATATCGGTCAATATTACACATACTATGGTGAAAAACCTAACTCTGACATATTAAGATTGTATAAAGTTCAGAGGAATAAGTGCATGAGATGGGTAAAGCTCCTGAAGCGTTATGGCATCATGAAAACGCCAAAACTTAGAGTCATAAACCCTAGGATAGGGACTTCTATCATTCCGCTCGATGATGGGGATGACCAGCTCTTCTTTCAGTACTTAACAGAAAAAATCCATGCTCTCCATTTTGAAGGTAATGAAGCTCAGTTAAAATCCATCATTCATTCATTTAGAGACAATCGCGGTATAACCATCCAGAAGATGAAAACATCCATCGGTAATGGACGTGAAAAGTTAGTGCTTATTCACTTAAAGCTCACAAATGATGTTGTGATTAGAAGACTCTTCAAGCTTTGTTAAAATAACTTCAAAAGACTTGCTACAATCAATTAGGAACAGTTTGTTTCAATGGTCGTCTTGCATTTATCCACTTCTTTCTAAAAGTGCTTGATGATCGAGCATGCCGCCAAGTTCGTGAAGTAAGAGTTAATATTAAATAAAAAAAAGGGGAGCTAAGCTCCCCTTTTTTACTTACCTAATTTCTTTTGAAGATTGGCGTTGATGGCCTCAAGGAAAAGTTCAGTCGTCAGATATTTATCTGCCGTCACTTTCTCTCCATGAATACAGGCCGCAAGATCTTTTGTCATTTTGCCTTCTTCAACAGTTTGAATACAAACTTGTTCAAGAGTTTGAGCAAAATTTTGAAGCTCTTTATTTCCATCAAGCTTCCCACGGTGTTCAAGGCCGCGAGTCCATGCGAAAATAGAAGCGAGTGGGTTAGTTGATGTTGGCTTACCTTGCTGGTGCATACGGAAGTGACGAGTCACTGTTCCGTGCGCAGCTTCAGATTCCATCGTCTTTCCATCTGGAGTCAAAAGAACTGAAGTCATCAGACCCAAAGAACCGAAACCTTGAGCAACAGTATCAGACTGAACGTCGCCGTCGTAGTTCTTACAGGCCCAAACAAAACCGCCAGACCATTTCATACAAGCAGCAACCATGTCATCGATCAAGCGGTGTTCGTATAAGATGCCTTTAGCTTCGAATTTTTTCTTGTAATCTTTTTCATAGATTTCATTAAAGATATCTTTGAAACGACCATCGTATTTTTTTAGAATCGTGTTTTTTGTAGAGAGATAAAGAGGCCAGCCTTTTACGAGTGCCATGTTGAAACATGACTCAGCAAAACCGCGGATTGATTCATCAGTATTGTACATTGATAGAGCAACGCCATCGCCTTTGAAGTTATAAACTTCCCATTCTTGAACCTTGCCATCTTCGCCGTGGAAACTCATTTTTAGAGTTCCTTTACCTTTGATCACTGCATCTGTTGCACGGTACTGATCTCCGAAAGCATGACGACCGATAACAATCGGTTGTGTCCAGCCTGGGACAAGACGAGGAATGTTTTTAATGATGATTGGCTCACGGAAAACTGTTCCATCAAGAATGTTTCTGATGGTTCCATTAGGTGACTTCCACATTTGTTTTAATTTAAATTCTTCAACTCGCTTCTCATCAGGAGTGATGGTCGCGCACTTGATACCAACATTGTATTTCTTGATAGCTTCAGCAGCTTCAATCGTTACTTTGTCGTCAGTCTTATCGCGATTTTCCATACCAAGATCGAAGTACTTAATTTCAAGATCAAGATAAGGGTTGATAAGTTTGTCTTTGATAAAAGACCAGATAATACGGGTCATTTCATCTCCGTCGAGTTCAACGACAGGATTCTGCACTTTGATTTTGGCCATAGGATTCTCCACTCAGAACGTGTTTTAGGAAGTGCTATTATTCTGAGGAAAAACGAGGCATTTGTCGAGGATGACAAACTGCGCATAGCTCATAATTGTGATCTAAATCGACTGATGACCGGGTCTCAGGACTTCGAGCTCTACCTTGAAGCCCCGATTGGCAAGGTCTTTATAGGTTTCCAGAACTCCTCCTGTTTTACTTTCTACAGAAAGAAACTTCAGTGGGGCATGGTAGTAATACTGAGTAAACCCGGCATTAAGGACTTCCTGCCTGACTGAAGCATTCGCGCCTTTGATATGGAGAATATTTGAGATGGGATAGATAAGTCTTGTTGATTTTGTCATCGCTACAGGAATGTAGTTATGGTTTTCACCAGCTCGGAAGAAAATAAAATGTTCATTTTGTTGGATGATCTCACCCATGGCGGGTTTGTATTGTTCTTTAGCAACCGCAGCGACATCTTTTAAATACTCAAAGCCTTTTGTCAGCTTGATATCCCGGTCTTTTTGCAAAGTCGATTCAACGCTTTGAGGGATTCTATTTTTATAAACCTGATGGGTGACTAGCTTGCCACTAAAGGCTGCTATCGTTCGCGGGTGAACAATTTTTTTTGAATAATTATCGCGATTATTTTTAGGTAAAGAAGCAAAATTTCTGGCAACCGAAGGATTTGAAACAACTTCTTTTTCTTTTGAAAGAAGGAAATACATCACGCATAGAAGTGGTAAGAAGCTTAAAGCGAGTTTTTTACGCCATTCCATATTATTTCGCATCCCAAGTTGTTAGCTGCAAACTTGAATATCTAGTTCCTTGTTTAGCGCGAATTTTTAAGTAATATGTCTGACCACTGTTTAAAGTGAGTCCCGTAAATTTATGTCCTGTTGTTGAGAGCCCAATTGAAGTCCACGGAACTATCGATTCATTACTTTCATTCGTTCCAACTGCTGCTTCATAATTAGATAACAAAAACTGGGAAGTAGAATCTGAAAAGTTAAAGACCGGCGTTTCAGTTGAAATAAGTGGAACAGAACCAAGGGAAATAAAAGTCGGTGGCTCAGGATTCAGAACATCAGACGTTTTCTTTCGTCCAGAAATAAGAATTTTCCAGTTAATTAATTCTCCAACGTTGGCAGGATTTAACGCTGAACCATCGTAGACCTTGATTCTCCAAAAACCTTCAGATTCTTCTCCATAAAAAGCGTTTGAAAGCATAAGGAAATTATCAAGTGGGTCTAATGCATAAATACCATTATTAAGGTTTAATAATCGACTCTCAGTATTTGATGGAGAGACTAAATGAACAGCGAGTTCTCCAGGGAAAGGGTGGTCAGAGGTTATTTTAATTTGAACCGATTCAATTAAAAGATTGTGACCTACCCAGATTAAATGATCCGCAGTAGTGTTTGGGCTCTCGTCGATAACATCGTAACCAAGACCCGTTAAATCACCTGAATCGTAATACCAGGTTCCTGAAGAATTTTTTGTTTGCTCAAAAGCGGTCATTGATCCTGCAGAATATATAAGAGCACTCTCTACCGCTGCTTCTGCATCTACTTTTCCAAAGCCATACCAGTTTGAAAATAAATAACCCGCGTTGTTTAAAGTCCACTTGTAATCATAGTCGTAAAGAGCGCCGAACGGATTTCCCGTTAACTGAGGATGAACGAGGTCATTATTAAAGGCATCAAAATCAATCGGATAAGCAGTATCAGCAAGAATCTGTTTAATATCACGCCAAGTGAGATTTGGATTTGCTTCCAACATCAGAGCAACAACACCTGTCACGACTGGTGCAGCAGAAGAAGTTCCGTTGAATATATTTGTATAGTCACATTGAAGATTTAGTGGATCAAAACCAAAATTAAAAAGATCAGCTAGATCCATGTCTTTGTAACTAAAACCGGCATTACATCCCCGGATGTCAGTTGTAATCATTGCTGGTTCATCAATTCCATATTCCCCGCCTGGAGCTGAAACCCAGATATTACTTCCTGGAGTAGAGTAAGAAGCTTTTTCTCCAGCAGCGTTCGTTGCACCGACCACAACTTTATAAGGAATATTTAAGTCAGTATGAACAACTGAATTTCCTGCTGCACTTCCGTTGTAAACAGGAATTGGACCCGAACCATCAATATCTAAAGCGTAACTTTCAACATAACTATTTCCGGAAGATTGAATATAGAGTGATCCCTTTCCAGCTCTCTGAGTTGTTGCCCCTAATTCAAAGGCTTCAAGGAGAGTCTCGTCTGCATCGACGAAGAAAAACCCTCTATACCCAAAACTATAATTAAAGAGATCAAAATCACCGGAAGCAGCATCGATAGATTTAGCAAGTCTTGAACTTGTAGACGCCGATGTTGCAAAAATAGATCTGAAGGCCGCAAACTTTGACGATGGCGATACCCCATAGCTACCGATACCATTGTTCTTCTCGGCAACAATAAGTCCTGCTACTGCAGTTCCATGTGCATCGTCGTTAGACGAAACTGGATTAACGTTATCTCCCCACGCTGCTGGATTACTAAAGGTATAATTTCTATGTTCACCTGGAAGAGTATTACCATTTAAATCCGGGTGATCAATATCAGTCCCTGAATCTGCAACAGCAATTCGAACATTTCTTCCTAAAATATTTCTTATAGTATGGACGCCACCAAGATTTATATCTTCACCGGTCGTTGCCGCAGTCGCACTATATCCTGTCTCAACGCCAGTGCTTTTTAAATGCCACGATTGCGCAGCAAATGGATCTGTTGTGTTTGAAGTTCCGCCACTGCTACCGCCAGCAGCAGAGCCGCCAGAAGTTGTGCCCGCGTTTTTTGCCTGAGAAATTTTTCCTTCATCTTTCACACACCCAACAGCTGCTGCTAATAAAATGATTAAAAGTCCAACTTGCATAAAAAGGATCTCCCTAATATACATCGGCTGTTTAGGAAGCATTCTGTAGAGAATAAATGATTGATGACAGGGCTCAGGTATAGGGAGTTTAGATTTGTCTCATCATAAGGAATGAGTTCGGGTAACTGCCTGTTTTCTAAGCGGATCGTCTCATGACTTCCTGAATAGGACTGGGTCTTACAACAAAGACATCGCAGGGAGCATACCTCACCATGTGGTTGGTGAACGAGCTGTGAAAGAGACTATCAATGCCATGCTTTCCCCTGGTCGTTACAACAATGAGAGAGGCATTCACATTTTTTAATATATCCATCATCTCTTCTTCAGGATTGAAATCTTTGGTTACTAAAAATTCAATAGTCCCTTTGTAATCGGTAGGAAGAATTTTAGTCGCTTCATCTTTTAAGAATTTTGAAAGAGCTGGGACCATGTCCTGATAAGTAACTTCATCAGGTGATTCCATCAGACCAAATTCCAGCGGGGTAATATTTTTTTTTACCACGTGAACGAAATGAATACTTTCAACATGTGAGAAATCAAATTTTTTCCCCCATTCATGCAAAGGACCCAGTAATGAATCTTCTAGCGGAAGTGCGATCACTATTTTTTGAGGACGCATACAAAACCTCCATGTCTTAGCTATTATCTCATAACTTCGAAAAGAGAAAAAGACTGCTCTTACCTGATAAAAGTTTTGACCTCAATTATGTGGGGCAATCCTCCTCTTCTAGTTAAGTAGCACCTTTAAGCTCTGGAGTGGTTTCCGCCACTTCAACTTCTGCAGCATTGGCCTCTGACTTGCTTCATTATTGATTGTCTCATGGCATGAGATGGAGAAAAAATGAATAAAAAAATGACCAACAAGAGTAAGGGGTTAGATGGAATTCAAGATTTGAATGTCATCGATCTCATTCTTATAGATCATCGTTACATTAAAGAATGTATTGAGGTTTTTATAGATGATCAATGTGATAAGCGGAAAAAAATAACGATCGCAAAAAGTTTCCTGGATGCTGTTTCTACGCATTCACTAGCAGAGCGTAAGGCTATTTACGCGCCACTCGAATCCAATGAAGAACTACATTTTAACATTCTTGAAGCTGGAATCGAACATGGGATCATCGATCAAAAAGTAAAATCACTTAAATTAAAATTGGCGCGCACCAGAATTTTAAAAGATGAGGTTGAAGCAGAATTTAAAGTACTCGCAGACCTACTTAAACATCACATTATGGAAGAAGAAAGCGAGATACTCCCCAAAATGCAAAATGAAATTGAGGATGAAGAACTTCGAGAATTAGGTAAGTCATTCATGAAGCTCCGAAAATTTACGACGAAAGATCTTAAAGATTATCCACAGCTACAGGATGAGTTAATCCAGTGGAAAGATTCAATACAAAAAGTATCGAGCGAGTTTTTGACCAAGATGGATAAATTTGTTGAGAACATCCAACATTAGGAGTCGTTATGGCCACAGTAATGAATAAGCATCAAGCTCATCATGTCACTTCACCGCGGACAGGGCTGCAAAAAATGTGTATCGCAATGGGACTTTTTTTTATTCTAATAGGTCTTGCAGGGATAGTTATGCCAGGAATGTTTGGTCTTCATTTAAGTCTCTTTCATAATATTATTCACCTCGCATCTGGTGCCATGGCGTTGGCGAGTGGTTACGCAGATGATCCCCGCAAAGCACACAATTTCTCGATTGGTTTTGGTGTGTTATATGGTCTTCTCGCTTTGGCCGGTTTTATTTTCGGCGAGCCAGGCTATCCGGGTGTTGGGCACATGGAAGCAGATGATAAACTTTTGCGAGTCATACCTAATGTTCTTGAATTCGGAACCGCAGATCATTTTCTTCACATTATTTTATCCGCCATACTTCTAGTCAGCGCCAATCTTTGGAAAAAACGCCGGGACTCAAAAATAGTGACTACAACCCGGGAACAATCAAATTCGGATGGAAAATTAAAAGACGAAAGTTTGGGAGTCGGAGATATTCACCATCAAATTGACTCAAATAGAAGATCCGATTTCGAGAATAGAATATGAGTACTAAGGATAGAACTGAATCAGTGTGGGAAGATATCGCTCTACCTTCATATGATCAGATAAAAAACAATCAAAAAACAGAAACCTGCATAGTTGGCGGTGGAATCACCGACATATCGATCGCTTATCAAATGGCCAAGCGAGGTTATAAAGAGAAAACCTTGGATTGCCCTTGCTATGGAAGTCGCTTCAATACAAAGGGTAAAGTCATCCAAGGTCTATCTCTGTCAGATCTAGCGGGGAGATAAATGGCATTTACGAAAGACCATGAGTATCGTTACAGGCAAGAAACAATTCTTCAGCGCTTTCATTCAGTAAGACGGATGACAGAAGAATTGTGCCTCCCATTGGTTCATGAAGATTTTATTCTTTCAGCGACAGAAGATACCAGTCCACCGAAGTGGCATCTTGCCCACACAACCTGGTTTTTTGAAAACTTCGTTTTAAAGCGTATTAATAAAAGTTTTGAGCCTTTTCGTGCAGAATTTAATTTTCTTTTTAATTCCTACTATAAAAGACTTGGCGCTTATCTCCAGAAATCGAAGAGAGGTGTTCTCTCTCGTCCAACCACAATCGAAATTATGGCGTACCGACAAGCAGTTACGGAAGCTGTTCTTAAAGAAGTGAGCACAATTGATGAACTGAAATTTCAAGAAATTCTCTCCATCCTGGAACTTGGCATCCATCATGAGCAACAACATCAAGAACTTCTTTTGATGGATATTAAGCGCAATTTTTTTGAAAATCCGATTCGACCTAAATATAACCCTGATCATAGTCATGGTCTTTATGGACAGTCGGATGTTGTCTGGCAGAACATCCCCTCAGGACTCACAAGAATAGGTGTTGAAAAGAGTTCACCTGATTTTGCATTTGATAATGAGAAAGACTCACACACAACCTGGATCGAATCTTTCATGCTTTCATCGCATTTAGTTACCAATGAAGAATACGCCGCTTTCATCGATGAGGGTGGTTACGAGAATCCGCTCCTTTGGCTTGCAGATGGATGGGAATTAAAATTAAAAGAAAACTGGTCAGCACCTTTATATTGGGAAACAGATGGGTCGCAGCGGTGGATTTTCACTTTAGGCGGAATGATGCCGCTTGATTTTTCTGCTCCAGTTGTCCATGTCAGTTTCTATGAAGCGCATGCCTTTGCAAAATGGAAAGGGGCGAGACTTCCCAGTGAATCTGAATGGGAATGCGCTGCTCGCTTAGAAAAAAGTGAGAGCTCATTTTTAGAGGATCTCAGTTTTGAACCTGCCCCTCCTGTTGATAATTTTGATTTTTTTGCTCAAATCCAAGGCTCTGCTTGGGAATGGACGCAAAGCGCTTATCTACCATACCCTCGTTTTGAAAAATTTCATCACGGATTGGCAGAATACAATGAGAAATTTATGTGTAATCAGTTTGTATTGAGAGGTGGAAGCTGTATCACGCCACGCTCTCATTACCGCACAACCTACAGAAATTTTTATTACCCCCACATGAGGTGGCAATACGCTGCGATAAGACTAGCTAAGGATTTAGCATGAATCTTAAATCTCCGGTAGATTTTCTGGATCTCCAACCTAAACAGACAAATTTGCTTAAAGAAGTTCTCGTCGGCCTTTCAAAGGTACAAAAAACGATCCCTCCGAAATTTCTCTATGATGACAAGGGATCAAACATTTTTGAAAAAAATTGTGATCTTCCAGAATACTATCCAACTCGCGCAGAAACAGAGATTTTTAAAACACATTCTTTGCAAATGGCCAAGATGATTGGAGAGGGTTCCTTAATTATCGAGCCGGGAAGCGGAAGTGGAGAAAAAGTAAGATACTTGTTGCGACAACTAGAATCCCCATCGGGATATGTTCCAATTGAAATATCAAAACAAATTCTCCTGCGAATGACTCAAGAGTTGACGCTAGAATTCCCAAATCTTCGAGTTTTACCCATCTGTGCAGATTTTTCTCAGGCATTAGATCTTCCTTTATCAGTTGAATCGCAAAAGGGGATGAAGGTTATTTTTTTTCCGGGCTCAATTATTGGTAACCAAAATCCTTCAGAAGCAATTGAACTCCTGCGTAAATTTGGAAAAATCATAGGACCAAACGGTGGACTAATCATCGGGGTAGACCTGAAAAAAAAGAAAGAAGCATTTAAGCTTGCCTATGATGATCCACAAGGGATTACGTCTGATTTTAATCTCAATCTATTAGAAAGACTAAACCGTGAAGTAGGCGCTTCGTTTGATTCAAAAAAATTTCGGCATGAAGCATTTTATAATGAGCAATTAGGCAGAGTGGAGATGCATTTAAAAAGCATCATCCCTCAGATTGTCAGAGTCAATCAGACTGTATTTCGTTTCCGAGAAGGTGAAACTATTCATACAGAGAACTCTTACAAATATTCAGTTGATGAGTTTTGCGAATTGTGTGCCAAAGCAAAATTAAAAATAATAAAGCATTGGAAAGATTCAAAAAATCTTTTTTGTGTTTATTATTTTGAGCGAGAATGAAAGAAAGTGCCACGGAAGGCTTCAAAATCCTTTGTGATTTTCATCATGGAAGAAGAATAGGCTTTTGCCGGAAAAGGGACCCTTGCTGGTCCCTTTTTTTTGACAATCTTAAAGTCAGTACTCCTGACGCATACCTGTTGCAGCGGTTCACCGCGTGCAACTTGACTGAAACTCTGTCATCTCTCTAAATGTCTGATGGGGGGTCTTATGAGCGTAGTAAAAATTTTTGATGTTGTCTCATTTGCTCAAAAATTCTGGACACCAGAATATCAGGAACTCTTTCCGTTTGAACTAGTGAAGCTCCTTATTCATATGCATCAGAAGTTCAATAATAAACGAGTTCAACTTATTCAGGAGAGAGTCGCTCGTCAGAAATGTTTTGACGAAGGAGGGGTTCCCGATTTTTTAGATAAAGAATCAGAAGCAGTAAAAGGCAATTGGAAAGTTTCATCCATTCCATCCGAACTTCTATGTCGTCGGGTTGAAATCACCGGGCCGGTTAATTCTGCAAAGATTGTTATTAATATGTTGAATCGTACCGAAGTAGGTGATCGAGCCGACATGGCGATGTTAGATTTTGAAGATTCAATGAAGCCCAGTTTCCAAAATGTTCTTGATGGTTATAAAAATGTTATCGGTGCCGTTACCGGAAATTTAACTTTTTTTCATGACGAAAAAAAATATCAGTTAAATAGTAGAGATAAGGCTTATGTCATGGTCCGAACTCGAGGTTTACATTTAAACGAATCTAACTTCAAGATTCACGGGGAAGAAATGTCAGGTGGTTTGCTGGATTTAGTGGTTTGTTTTTTTCATACAGCATCCATTTATAAAGCTCAGAAATTAACTCCTAAGTATTACATTCCTAAATGTGAACATTATCTTGAGGCAAGATGGTGGAACGAAGTTTTTTCTGAATTAGAAAAAAAAATGGGTATGGAAGTACCAACCCTAAGAGCAACTTTTCTAATTGAAACTTTACCTGCAGCGTATCAAGCAGAAGAGATTCTTTATGAAATCAAAGAGCATGCGGCAGGCCTTAACGTGGGCAGATGGGACAAGATCTTTAGTGATATTAAAGTTCTAAAAAATCACCCTGATAGAATTATGGCCGACAGAGGCTCGATTAACATGCAAAGGTCTTGGATGGAAAATTATGCGAAACGGATCATTAAAATTTGCCATGATCGAGGAGCCTTTGCGATGGGCGGAATGGCGGCTTTTACTCCTGGCAAATCGAGTGAGCTTCGTGAACAGCAGATGAGAAAAGTTCAGTCTGATAAAAAACTCGAAGCCGATTGGGGTCATGATGGATGCTGGGTATCTCATCCTTACTTTATACAAATTGCCATGAACCAAATGAAATTTACAAATCAGCTAAAAAGAATAGTTGATTACGACAAATATGCAGACATTCTCCCTAAAAATGAAGGTCCTCATACTATCGACGGTCTGAGAACCAACATCCGAGTAGGGATTGCCTATATGGATAGCTGGGAAAGAGATATTGGTTGTGTCGCTTTTGATGATCTGATGGAAGATCTTGCGACTCTTGAAATTTCCCGAGTGCAAACGTGGCAATGGCTTCATCATAATCTTGTCCTAGATGATGGAACTCATGTTACGAGAGGTCTTGTGACTAAAATTTTTGATGAAGAATACCAAAAAATAGTTAAGGAAATTAAAAATGAATTACCTGAAAAATTTCACAGAGGTCGTGAGCTAGAACTTGGACGCGCGCGTGAAACTGCGCTAAGGCTTTTTACCCAGTATGAGCTTTCTGAATTTTTAACTACGGCATCGAGTACTGTTTAATATTTAAAAAGGATATTGAATATGAATGACACATTAGAAATGGCAATTGATCTTAAAGAAGCCTGGAAAAGTGATGACCGTTGGAAAGGAATCACAAGAAATTATTTACCTGAAGACGTCTTACGTCTTCGTGGGTCCTTTAAGATTGAGCATAGTCTTGCTCGAATGGGAGCAGATAGACTTTGGGAGTTACTACATCAAGAAGATTATATCCATGCCTTAGGAGCTTTAACTGGAAACCAGGCAGTCCAGCAAGTCAGAGCAGGACTTAAAGCAATCTATCTCTCAGGATGGCAAGTTGCTGCCGATGCGAATTTAGCAGGAGAAATGTATCCAGATCAAAGTTTATATCCAGCAAACTCTGTTCCATCTGTTGTTCAAAAAATTAATCGCTCTTTAATGCGTGCTGACCAGATTGAACATGCAGAAGGACAAGTTAAAAGACATTGGATGGTACCTATTATAGCTGATGCAGAGGCAGGCTTTGGTGGCCCACTCAACGCATTCGAACTTATGAAAAGCATGATTGAATCAGGAGCATCAGGTGTTCACTTTGAAGATCAGCTTGCTTCAGAAAAAAAATGCGGTCATCTAGGTGGGAAAGTTCTTGTACCCACCTCGCAATTTATCCGCACACTGACTGCTGCGAGGCTAGCAGCTGACGTCATGGATGTTCCAACACTTCTAATTGCGAGAACTGATGCTAATGGCGCTGAACTTTTGACAAGTGATGTAGACCAACGAGATCGTGAATTCATTACGGGAGAGAGAACGAGTGAGGGGTTTTATAAAATAAAAGCTGGTCTCGATACGGCCATTGCTCGCGGCCTTTCGTACGCTCCTTTTGCTGATCTCATATGGTGCGAAACATCGACTCCATCTTTAGATGAGGCTAAAAAATTTGCAGAGGCGATAAAAAAAGATTTTCCGCACAAATACCTCGCTTATAATTGTTCGCCTTCATTTAATTGGAAGAAGAATTTAAATGACACTGAGATTGCAGGATTTCAACGAGAGCTAGGGGCCATGGGTTATAAGTTTCAATTTGTCACTCTAGCTGGATTCCATGCTTTAAATCATTCTATGTATGATCTTGCCGTAGACTACAAAGAGCGAGGAATGACAGCGTACTCACAATTTCAGGAAAAAGAATTTATGAGCGAAAAAGCTGGATACACGGCTACTAAGCACCAACGAGAAGTTGGTACCGGCTATTTTGATTCTGTAAGTACTGTTATTTCAGGAGGTCAATCATCGACCCTTGCTTATGCTGGGTCGACAGAGAGAGAGCAGTTTATCGAGCACTAAAAATGGTTATAAGTTTCTGAGGAAACTGAGCGTTGATGGCACAAGAGCAAGATTCTTTTTAGCAGCGATCACTCTTCTGACAAGATCAGCTTGTTTAATTTTACCAAGTTTGAGTTTTTCACAACCAAGGCTCTCCATCGGATCTGTGATTACGTAGATGGACATGTGCTGGGGCCATAGATTATTTTCTTGATTACTTCCACCTGCGCAAAGAGGAACGAGGTGATCAATTTTGTAATCGTTTCTTCTGTTCGGATCTAAGCGGTAACCGCTGTTTCGGTATTCACGAAAAACGTCTTCCTTAACCCCTGGTTCAAGAGAATCACGACTGCAATAAGGTATTCTTTCTGGGTATCGGTATGAATCTGGTCGATCGCAAAGTGAGCCAGGAGTCAGAGAGGATTCAGGGCCTTTAGGAAATTCGGCCTTGCTTTCGACACCAGCAAAAATGCTCGCCGAGAGAAGAAGTCCGAGAAGTAAAACCTTCATGCTTGGCCCTTTATGTTGAGGTCAGTCAAACATACTAAGCCTCAGTAAAGTTTGTCAAATTTGACTTATGATTGCTATAAGTATTACTTAATAGTGCTGCGCGTAAAAAAGCCTCCTTTCGAGGCCGTTGTTTTTACTGTTCTTTTGTTGCCGGAGCAACAGGGCCACCTGTCCCGTCACCCAGGCCGAAAACAGAAAGAACTACTGTCTCAATTATATTGCTAACATCTTTTGGATCCATCTGATCTCACCTAGTGCTCGCTCTGATCACACGTCCTTACTCATCTCTTCCGAGTTGTCATTGTGAGATTTTGTGGGGTTGAAAACTCTCTTATGCTAAAATGAGAAAATGAAGAATGCTGTACCCTCGTTATTTGTTTCTCACGGCCTGCCACCGATGGCGATGCTTGATGATCCCTATAATTCAGCACTCATTAATTTTGGACGAAGTATCAGTCAGGATATTAAGGGAATTATTTGTGTTTCTTCCCACTGGGTTTCGCCAGGTGCAATTCAAATTGCATCTGCACCACAACCTTTTATTCAACACAATTTTAGTGGATATCAAAAAGACATCTACGATATAAAATACTCGACACCTTATTCAGCAAAGCTCACAGAGCAAGTGGCAAGAATCCTTGATGAAGATGAATTTGAAGTCACACTTAATCCTCACTACGGTTTTGATCACGGAGTATGGATGCCTTTAAGGCTCATTCGTCCTGAAGCAGACTTGCCTGTTGTTCAAATTTCTTTACCGCTTAATGAAGATCCACGAAAAATAATGAAAATTGGACATTCCCTTAGTGTACTTAGAGAAAACGGCATTCTTTTGATAGGTAGTGGAGCCGCAGGATTAAATCCACACAAACTCATATGGCATGCACGTGGTGAAGATGTTCATCCCAAGATTGCTGAATTTGATTCTTGGTTAGTAGAAAGTTTGAAAATAGCCGATATCGAAAGTATTATTGATTACAGGAAAATTGGACCTCATAAAGATTTTGTTCATCCAGGATCATCTAATATCTCTCCACTTTTTTTTACGATGGGCGCTGCCCTGAGCGGAGACAGGCCTCAGTTTATATATAAAGGTTTTAAATACAGCACGACCTCACTACTGACATTTTGTCTTTCTGAAAAACCTATAAAAGATGAGTTGCTTTCCTAAATGCTAAGCTTTTTGAAAGACCACCCTCAAGCAGGCGCCGCTTACCTTATTATGTGAAAAATGATTAAACATATCGACCTGTCCTCCATGAACTTGCGCGATTGTTTTCATAATCACTGAGCCAAGGCCTAGAGAGAAGTCTTCAACATTCTTTTCTTTTCGCAGTCTTCTCTCACGTCGTTTTCCAAAATCCTTGAGTGAGTCTTCCGATAATCCTGGTCCATCATCTAAGACGAGTATTTCAACCTTATCCTTCAGATCATTGACTCTTACGGCAATTGAACTCACTGCATATCGAGAGGCATTATCGAAAGCATTTCTAAAAAGTCTTGTGATGAGATGTGAATCTCCCAAAATAATGGGAGTCGTTGTACCATCTTGATGCAAACTCCAGTTTATCATTTGACCGGAGGCAATTTGCCGAGAAAGAACTTCTGTCTCTAGTAGGAAATTAAGATTTATCTGCTCTGTAGATGACTTATAGTGGGGTCCATCAATAGTGGCAACGAGAGTTAGTTTATCCAATAAATCTTTAAAATAGCGAATATCAGTTTGAATCATTGAAAAGAGTTCACTTTTTTCTTCAGAACTAAGTAACTCATGGTGTTCTTTCATTGTTTCAAAAGCCGAACTTAAACTAGTCAGAGGAGTTCTTAGATCATGTCCAAGTTCTTGGAGCAAATTAGATCGGGATATTTCAGTGTCTCTTAAACACATCACAAGTCTTTCAATTTCATTCGCCATTCTGTTGAAGTCGAGAATTAAACTTCCAAATTCATCAAATCTTTTAATTTCAAAGCGTGCCTTAAGGTCACCTGATTCCATCCTGCCTAACACTTTTCTTGCTTCAGACGATTTACGGCGGAGGTAATAAAAACTGATAGAGAGAGCAAGAAAGACTGCCAAGGCAGCTGTCGTAAAGGTATGAGTGCCTTGAATAAGGAGGTAGGGTCCCTGAAAGAGAGTTCTTTCATTGTGTGAAATAAGATAAGTAACAGGTGTCGTATCCAGCTTAACGACAAATGTTTTAGGTGTTAGACCGTAAGACTCTTCATTAGATTCTATTCCATGAATCTTTTTAGGTATCTTTAGCTCCTTCCATTCTATCGGAAAGTTAAGTTCAGAGTTACTAGAAAGAATAACTCCACCATCACTCACAAGCCAAAGCGAAGGTTTTGGTCTTTTGTCTTTATGGGGCTCTCCAAGATCAGGTCCAAACTCCGTAATCTTTAAAAGATTAAGTGAATCTCCAGCCGGTTCGGGGGGAGCTTTAACTTTATTCACATTAATTTTTGAAACGGGCTGATAGTCGTTTGATTTTTCAATTGCTTTGGCGACATACATTAAATAGCCATAGCGATAATCTTCAACGGCCATGTCAGATATGCGAACAAGACAAAAAAGAGAAATTAAACTAATGGCCAATGCTCCAAAAATACTTATAAAAAATAATTTAAAATATAAAAGTGACTTCATCTGGCCTTCCACTCCAATCTGTAGCCAAGCCCATACACGGATGATATCTGAAGAGATTGACCAGCAACCTCTCTGATCTTTTTACGAAGATGACTCATGTGAGAATCAACTGTACGGTCATACAGCTCGGCATTATCATAGAGCGTGTTTAAGATGTTTTCCCTAGTCACAATATCCCCTGACTTTTTTGCGAGGAGAGTGAGGATTTCTAGCTCTTTTCTACCTAGTGAAATAATTTTATCCATAATAGTTACAACTCTTTTAACCGGATCAATTGTTAATTCACCAAATTTTATGATCTGCTTGTGCGGAGAGATTCGTTTCACAAATTTATTTATTCTGACTTTAAGTTCTTCAAGGCCAAAAGGTTTTCTCAGGTAATCATCTGCGCCGCTTTTAATTCCTTTGACTACTGTTGCCTCATCAGTCAGCGCGCTCAAAAAAATGATAGGAACATCTTTGCCAGATTCTCGAATTTTCTTACAAAGGTCGATACCACTTCCATCTGGTAAACCTATATCCATTAATATTAAATCAAACTCGTTTTGCCCAATCTTGTTCCAGGCATCTTGAATTGTGGTTGAGTTGTCAGTTTCAAACCCACTTAATTTGAGATTTAGTTTTAAGATTTTTGTGATTTGTGGATCATCTTCAACAATTAATATTTTTGGCATTTCATCTCCTGAAGTTTGAATGATTTTCAAAACTTCTTCAGATGGTGTCACAAAGTATTTTAGTCTCAAACAGGTCCATAAATTTTTATAATGATTTTAGTCGGGGAGTGATATATTTACTGAAGAGTTTTCATCAATCTGTTTGTGGGATCTTTCAAGAGTATAAATATTAAAAGCATGCCTGATTACTGGTTGAGCCACATTTCTCACCGGACATCCTCCAGGTGTTTCGCCCCTCTCAACCCCACCATGAGCGTGTCCATGAAAAGCTATGTCAGCTTTACCGTAATCTATCGCCTCGGCAAGAAAGTAGCTGCCTAGAAAGGGATAGATTTCTTTTTTTTCTCCTACAAGAGTTTGCGCGGTAGGAGAATAGTGGAGGAGCACTATTTTATAGTCGACTTCCATTTCTTTTATAATAGTTTCTAATTGCCTCGCACCTTGTTTTGAATGGCGTATGAATGTCTTCATTTCTGGCTCTCCAAAGTCTGATCCGCAAGCACCTACAAAGCCACCCCCAAAGCCTTTTGAACCGGCCACACCTACCTTAAACTTCCCTATGTTCAAAATAATTGAGCTTCCTTCAAGGACAGTGACACCGGCATCGGCCAAAATTTGAACAACATGCTCAACTTGATCGACATGATAGTCGTGATTGCCAAGAACAGCTATGACAGGGATTGGACATTTTTTTAAATCATCGGCGAGAACTTTCATTTCTTCCGGGTGACCTGTTTGAGTAAGATCTCCAGCGAGAAGGAGTATGTCGGCGCGAGTATCAAGGTCTATAAAATGCTGAGATAATCGGTTATGGGATTTTCGGTCAAAATGTAAATCTCCGGCCGCTGCAATTTTTATCATTTAATTGCCTCGCTCCCCTCAGGAGCACGAAGAACTCTTACATTGACTTGATTCTTAAATTCAAATTGAGGAGCAATTTCTTTGACGACTTGATAAACAGCTTCTCTTTGTTCTTTGGTAAAGACTTCCCCTTTTGCGACAATCGTTTTTTCACTAACAACAACTTTAATGTCATGTTCTGCAATTCTTTCGTCAGTCGTAAGGGCTTCCATAATTCGACCCTTCGTATAAATGGGTGAATCACTTCCTTCCTCAGAGGTCTCTGGCATTTCATGCAGATTCGGACGATAGGGATGTATGATTGATTCAGACAACAAAGAGGGTGATTCAAAAACAGTGCGATAAAGTCTTTTGATTACATCAATTGGAACAGCGATGTCATTTGATTGGCCGTAAATCATGAGTGCCAATATTCTTCGAGGTGCATTTTTTGCACGCTTGAGAAGATAATCCCAATCAAGATTCCCTTGTTTAAGAACCGCTAAAGCATCATGCCAGTGATGTGGATTATGTTCCTGATGAGCAGCTGCTTTGATGACGATAAAATCTTCCGGGCTGATCGCATTGATATAATGCCCGAGATAGGGCATGCGTCTTACATGTGAACGAACTTCTTCATCAAAATAAATATCACCGCTTGATTTAAAAATGATATCGACCAGAATATTTTCTTTCCATGCTTTGAAAAGCCAAAATGGATCTCGTTTTTGAGAGGTAAAACCTTGTGCTTCTAAAACTTGTAAAACCTTTTCTGCATCATCAGGTCTTACGAAAAGGTCAATATCATGTGTGACCCTTGGGCGTCCAAGACTCTTCACTGCAACTCCACCTATGAGCGCGTAAGGAATTTCTGAAGTTTCGACAATTTCGATGGCCTCAAATAAAATTTTTTCCAGACTAGGAAGATCAGTTAAGTTATGGTCATAATAATCTCTCTCACACTGAGCTTTTTCTTCTGCATGGCTCAAATTTTTATTTATATCCATTTTGCCTCCTAACACAAATGACCTTCAAAATTCAGGCCATGAATTAAGACGTCTTTGAGTCACTTTTTCGAGGCAATCTGACCCGTAGCAGTCTTTTAATCCAAAAATAAATTGTATACTGTTAGGTCATCTAAAACTTTGATCAAGGACATTTTATGAATGAAGTTAAATCTTATGCTGCCTTCGACCCTAAAAAGCCCTTAGGTCCCTTTAAAATAAATCGAAGAGAGCCAAAACTAAATGATGTGTCTATTGCAATAAAATACTGTGGTGTTTGTCATTCGGATGTCCATCAAGCAAGAGATGAGTGGGGTGGTTCTGTTTTTCCAATGGTTCCAGGTCATGAAATTGTAGGTATCGTGAACGGCGTAGGAAAAAATGTTACGAAATTTAAAGTTGGCGATAAGGTTGGAGTTGGTTGCATGGTTGACTCTTGCAAGTCCTGTACGGCTTGCAAAGAGGGGTTGGAGCAGTTCTGCGATACAGGCATGGTTCCAACCTATAATGGAGTTGAAAAAGACGGTGTAACTCCGACTCATGGTGGGTATTCCACTCACATCACTGTCAGAGAAGATTTTGTTTTAAAAATTCCTGATAATCTTCCTTTAGATGCAGCTGCCCCCTTACTATGTGCTGGCATTACAACTTATTCTCCTCTCAAGCACTGGAAGGCTGGTCCTGGTAAAAAGGTAGCTGTTATTGGACTTGGTGGATTAGGTCACATGGCCGTTAAAATTGCCCATGCAATGGGGGCAGAAGTAACAGTCTTAAGTCATACAGAGAGAAAAAAAGATGATGCTCTCAAATTTGGTGCTCATCATTTTGTTGTCACTAAGGATCCTGCTAAGCTTGAACCACTAGTGAATCACTTTGATCTTATTATCAACACGGTTTCAGTTGATCTTGATTGGAATCTATACCTAAGCCTTCTCAAACGAGACAGCACAATGGTTTTACTTGGAGCTCCCAGCAAAGCACCAGAAGTTTCTGCCTTTAGCTTAATCATGGGCAGAAAGAGCCTGGCTGGTTCGCTTATCGGAGGCATTCATGAAACTCAAGAGATGCTCGATTTTTGTGGAAAGAAAAATATTGTCTGTGACATTGAAACAATCAAGATCGATCAGATAAATGATGCTTATGAAAGAATGATAAAGGGTGATGTTAAATATCGATTTGTTATTGATACTGCTTCATTAAACTAAAACTAAAACTGATATTGAAATCCTAATCCTGCACTATTTTCAGTAAACATTACGCCTGTGGACCAGCTCCACTGGCGTTGATACATTAAAGAGATCTCAAACTCTGAATCCTGCTTCTGCCTAAAGGTAAATTCAGCATCTGTGTATAAAGTTTTAGTCCACTGAAATCTCTTTTCAAGATCAAATCTTATTCTTCCTTTTTGATCTATTAACGTCTGAGACTCAATGAGAAGTGGTAAAATATATCCAAATCCTGCTACGACTGCGCCTTCGCCTCTCACTGTCGTGCCACCTGCAATGAGATTCGCCCATTTATTCATCCAGCGCTTGTAAAAAAGATCGCCTTGACCTTCCCAGGAAAAATCATTTCTAAATTCGGCCCTTAATTCAATTTCATTCCACGTATTCATGGCATTCAACTCAACTTGGGCATGGTTTGTGGCCGCTTCAAGCATTCCCCTATAATAAAGATGATCATGATTGTGAGGGTCTTGTTTCTGGATTTTTTGAATTTCTTTTTTAGGAATGAAACTTGAATATTTCACTACTCGCGCCATTCCTGTTTTCAAATGATAGAGGTTATGACAATGAAGCATCCATTCGCCGGGCTCATTACTATAGAATTCAATGGTGCGAGTTGTATGTGGTGGCACATCAACTGTGTGTTTAATGGGAGAGAATTCATTATGTTTATTCAGGACGCGAAAAAAATGTCCATGAAGATGCATCGGATGATGCATCATTGTTTTATTCTCAAACGTGAACCTGACAATCTCATTTTCTCGAATCACTATGTTTCTATCTTGATGAATCGCCTTGCCATTTATGTGCCAGATGTATCTTTCCATATCGCCATCCAAAACAAGTTTCACATTATGCCTCTGAATATTTGAAGAGAATACGGTTTTATCCAAAGACTGGGCATCATCAACGGAAAAAGAATTGAGGATGTCTAAATCTTTAGCATTATTATCCATCTTCGAATGGTCCATCGATCGGTGATTCATCGTCGAGTGATCCATCGATCCATGATTCATACTTGCGTACATATCGGAAAAAGGTCGCTTGAGAGCAGGCACTCTTTCTCCCATGCCAATCCAAGTTGATGTTGAGCCTGTTCCGTCTTGGGCGGTCGCTTTTAATTCGTAATTTTTATGCTCGGGGATTTCAAATAAAATATCATAGGTCTCGGCCATCCCGATGAGAAAATCTTTGGCGAGAGTTGGTTTTATATCCACCCCATCGAGCGCTATAATATTCATCGGGATATTTCCCAAAGAAATATTGAAATAGGATGAAGCAGCAGCATTAATAACTCGTATCCGGATTTTTTTCTCCGATATGGGCCACAATTCCTTGCGAGTTTTCTTTTCCATTTATCAGAAAAGAATCGTAACCAACATCGGAAAAATCCATTCCTCCCATGCGGGTCCATTCATTAGAGATGAAATTTTTCAATGAGCCCGCTTTGATTGCTCCCCACCATGATCTCATCGTGTTTTTCTTATAGAGATAATAATCTCCGTCCTTTTTTAGGTTCTTTAAGATTTGACTGGCATTTTCGTCAGACCAATCGCTAAGGACAACGACCATGTCTTGATCATAGTTAATTTTCTTTTCTTTCGGGTGAATGACAATCGCTCCGTAAATTCCTTTTTGCTCCTGAATATTTGTATGCGAGTGATACCAATAGGTACCGTGTTGACGTAGTTTAAATCTGAAGGTGAAGCTTCCTCCTGGAAAAATAGGAGGTGTATTCACGTAAGGAACTCCGTCCATGTAGGGATCCAGAAGTATTCCGTGCCAATGGATCGAAAGTTCATCGTCGGGGATATTGTTCTTTACCACTATTTCAGCATCATCACCCTCAGTGAACTCTAAAATAGGAGCTGGGATTTTTCCATTGAGCATCAGAGCAAAATCAACTTCCTTCTTGCCCGAAATATTAATTTTTCCTTTTGATGCAAAAAGTTCATACCTTACAGTTTTAGCTACAGTAGAAAATGATAGAATACTCAAAAGAAAACCAATCATATAAATGTTCATAAAACCCTTATTTGTGGCAATCGAGTTCATTCAAAATAGGGCAGTCAGGTCTTTCGTCCCCGTGGCAGTTCTTAACTAGATTATTTATCGTTTTAAGCATGGACTGGATTTCGTTTAATTTTCGCTCGAGTTCATTTTGATGTTTGAGCGCAATATTTTTAACTTGAGCACTCGGGCGAGATTTATTCCTCCATAAACTCACAAGCTGTTTAATATCTTTCATTGAAAAGCCAAGCTCTCTTGCTCTTTTGACGAATCTCAAAATATGAACATCTTTTTCAGAATATTGTCTATAACCTGCGTCAGTTCTACCAGCTTTAGGAATAATGCCTTGTTCTTCATATCTCCGGATCATTTTGCTATTAACTTCACTCATGAGAGCGACTTCACCAATATTCATACAAGTCTCCTGTTACTCTTTTGAAGGGGTCCATCTTTTGAGAAGCAATGAATTGGTTACGACACTAACTGAACTCATCGCCATTGCAGCTCCTGCAAAAACAGGATTCAGATAGCCTAATGCTGCCAAAGGGATTCCAATGACGTTGTAAATAAATGCCCAAAAAAGATTTTGCTTAATTTTTGAATAAGTCCTGCGGGAGACAGAAATAGCGTCTGGAATGAGTAGGGGATTACCTCTCATCAATGTGATGCCGGCTGAATGCATGGCCACATCTGTACCTGTCGCCATGGCGATTCCCACATCGGCTGCTGCTAAGGCAGGGGCATCATTTATTCCATCACCAACCATCGCCACAATCTCACCTGATTTTTTTAATTCCTGTATGATCTCAAGCTTTTGCTGGGGTAGGACCTCTGCTTTTATTAAATCAATGCCAAGTGCTTTCGCTACTAATTCGGCACTTCCCTGGTTATCACCAGTAAGCATCATGGTCTTAATTCCAAGACTTTTGAGTTTTAAAATAGTTCTTTCAGCAGAATCTTTAATTGAATCTTTGAAACTCACAATACCGATAACTTTATTTTTAGAAACATCGATTAAAAAAGAAACTGTTTCTCCGGTACTTTCTCTTTCGCCTGCTATGCCCATAATCTCTTTGGTATCTAATTTCTTTTCGGTAACTAGTTTTTTACTTCCCAGTAAGTATGTATGACTTTCAATTTCGGCTTCTACACCACGGCCGGGGAGAGCTTTTGAGGAAGTTGCGTGATTAATTAAGATTTTTCTTTTCTGTGCTTCATCCAGAACTGCACGCGCCAAGGGATGCTCACTTCCGCTCTGAATAGTGGAGAGGAGAGTCAGGACTTCTGTCTCAGAAAGATCAATAGCAAAAAGTTTACTTAATGATGGTTTACCTTCAGTCAGGGTTCCGGTTTTATCGAAAACGACCATTGTTACTGAGTGAGCGATTTCTAGCGCTTCAGCATCTTTGATAAGTATGCCGGCCTTCGCTGCAACACCGGTTCCGACCATGATAGAAGTAGGAGTAGCGAGACCTAAAGCACAGGGACAAGCAATAACCAGTACAGCTACACCATGTATGATTCCTAATTCCCAATTGTTTGTGATTAGGCCAGTTACTGCAATCGTCATGACAGCTATTAAAACAACAGCAGGAACAAAATAAGCACTAACTTTATCAACCAGGCGCTGGATGGGGGCCTTGACTGATTGAGCGTCCTCCACCATCCGGATAATTCTTGAAAGCATGGTTTCGGAACCCAGGGCAGTCACTTTTACATGGATGACGCCATCTCCGTTAATAGATCCTCCGACTATTTTTTCGTTTTCTTTTTTATCGATGGGAAGACTTTCGCCTGTAATTAAAGATTCATTTACCTGTGTAGTGCCTTTCATAAGAATTCCGTCGACAGGAATTCTCTCTCCAGGGCGAACGATAACTGTATCATTTAACTTTAATTTTTCGATTGGGATTTCTACTTCCGCATTATTTGTTAATATCCGTGCATTTGATGGTTGAAGGGCCTGGAGAGCTTTAATAGCCGCTGATGTTTGCTGTTTAGCTTTTGTCTCCAGGTATTTCCCAAGGAGAACAAGAGTTATGATAACTGCGGCTCCTTCAAAGTAAAGATGAGGGGCTTGATGATCAGTATGCGAATTATTTTTTAAAAGAAGATAGCAACTTAATCCATAAGCTGCTGTTGTTCCAATCGCTACCAGAAGTTCCATATTTCCAGATTTCGCCTTCAATGCTCCCCATGCTGATTTGTAAAACCTGGCGCCAATATAAAACTGTATGGGAGTCGCTAAGTAGAGTTGAGTCCAAGATGAAAGCATCCAATAAATTCCAAAGGCTTCCAAAATCATAGGCAGAACTAAAGGCAAAGTTAAAAGACTGGAAAGTATGATGATTCTTTTTTCTTTTTTTAATTCATCTTGTTTTGAAAGCTGAGAAGTATTTGATGTCGGCGTTGCTTCGTATCCGGCGTTGTTAATTAAATTAATGATCCCTGAAGCATCAAGTTTGGATGTTTCAAACTGTATTCTTACTTTTTCGGTTGCAAGATTAACCGAAGCTGAAAGTATTCCTTCATCTTTTTTGAGTGCCTTTTCGATTCGATTTACGCATGAAGCGCAGGTCATACCCTTAATATTGAGATCAATTGATTTTTGCATGTTTTTCCCCTGATGCTTTATATCCTAAACCTTCCCATGGAGGGAAGGTCAAACGTTTGAAAGTGAGTAAAATCAGTTTTGTCACAAATTGAGTTGTCATTCGTCTTAAGGTGCAAATATTGTTATCCTCGTCATATAAACTTAACTAACGGAGATCTCTATGAAACTGGTCCTTATCCTTATCTCTTTATTTATATCTAATGCTTTTGCACAGGAATTGAGCCTGACAACTTATGTTAAAATGCAAGAGGCACTGGCAAATGATGACTTTAAAATGGCGCAAGATCACCATAAACAAATCTGTTCAAAAGAAATAAACAACCACTTGAAAGATTACAAAGATTGTCAGAAAAAGTTTAAAGACATCGATGATCTTAGAAATTCATTCAAGTCTCTTTCGAAAGTTTACATGGCCCACGGAAATAAAACTGAGATGAAAAGCTTAATGAAGGCCTCATGCCCGATGGCCAGTGCTCAATGGATTCAAAAATCTGGTACAATTAAAAATCCTTACTATGGTAAATCAATGCTTGAATGTGGTGAAAAGATTTAATCAAAAAAAGACCACCTTTCGGTGGTCTTTTTTTAGCAGCGGTTATTTTTCTTCCTGTGCTTGTCTTGTGTTAATATTTTGTGCTGGGACTCTTCTTTGGTTTGCAGGATCACCAATCCAGCGAATTTTGTTTGTTACACTTTCACCAAGATCGGCGGTATCAAACTGATTCCCGAAACTCAAAACTTGGGTGTTGGCAGTTTTGATTCCATTCATATAATTGAGGGTTTCTTTACCAAAGGTTACTCGAGCGGCATCTGCGCCCAATCTTCCAGTTAAAACGCTATGAGCGAGGTTTAGACCAAGAATGTTCATAGCTTCATTTTCTGCAAATGAAGACATTTCCCCTCTTGTTCTATTGAGTACGATAGATCCATTGTATCTCCAAACATCATCAATTTTGCCAATTGGAGCGCGATAATCAACTACATGCTCAAGTGAGTTTTGATGCAAGAGAGGGAAGCGGTGAGAGTAAATTGTTTTGTGAACAATAATTTTTTTGAACGGGGCAAAGTTTCTCCAAATTAATGACTCGGATGTTGTTTCTGTTGGATCTCCGTATCTTTCGATCATCTCTTGTGCTGCCATAACTGAGCTTTCAGGCCAACCATTTGTCAGAGCAGATGCCTTATTAAATGCTTCAACGTTTTTGTTTTCGCTTTGGACCTGAGTGCTATCAGGCATACTTGAAGCAGGGCCCTGATTAGTTGGTGGGTTCTTTTTGAACATTGTACAACTCGTCATGATAAACATCAGCGACAAGCTCACTCCAATGGTAATTCTTTTCATATTTCCTCCATGATTATGCAACCAAATGGTCACCTATTTCAAAGTGAATAAAAGCAAAATAGCGGCCATAAAATGGATCATTGAATCGTGCAAAATGCTCATCGTCGGTGTTTTAATAGATTGATGGAATTTCAAAAAATACAAACACACAATCCACTTGAACACGCTAAAAACATTGAAGACATCCTGGGTTCGCTGAAGTCCCTTTGTAAAAGTGAGATCCAGGTTTTTCACGATCCAAAGGCAAAGGCCTTGCTTGAAACTTCAGCTGACGTTTTGGGAGGACTTGAAAAAGCTTTTCATGATTTTCTAAGTAAAGAAGATGATGCATGGAAGGATGAAGTCGATGAAACTTTCCAAAAAAGCAGTGATCCCTGGGATTAAATTATTATTTGCGGCTGTCCTAACTTGATCCTGACGTAATCTTGACAGGCCAAAAGTACCCTTCTGTTGAAACAATATTGATACATACCAATCAACTTAAGGGGTCTCATGGAAGTCAATTCCTTGTGGTTTAACACTCAATTTACAATCGGTCGTGCTCCTCATGTCCTGAGATTGAAGAGTCTTAATGGTAAAATACTTCGTCCAAAAATTCAGATTGATTTTGAAAATGAATTTTACCAAGTTAAAACTATTAATCATCCAGAAGAGCTGCGCCAGGTTTTAAATCTTCGTTTCGAAGTTTTCTTCAGAGAATTTTCAACTCAAAAAGTGACTTTTTCGCTTTTTCCCTACGACGTTGATATGCATGATTTTGTTTGTGATCACTTGATTGTTAAAGATAAGGCAGAAAATAAGGTTATCGCTTGCTACAGGCTTTTATCATCTGCCATGAATATCAAGAAATTTTACTCAGAAGGCGAGTTTGATATCAATGCTCTTTTGAAGTCTCCGGGAAATAAATTAGAACTTGGTCGCGCTTGTGTTCATAAAGACTATCGTAAAGGTACGGTCGTGGGTCTTTTGTGGAAAGGGCTGATTGAATACGCTAAAAAATCAGACACTCGGTACATGTTTGGTTGCTCAAGTATTAACAGGAAAGACTTTCAAAACCTTCCTCAAATATTGGGTCATCTTGAAAAGCAGAATTCTTTTATCACTGATTTTAAAATAGGTGTTAAACCAAAATACAAAATGAATTTTGAAGTTGAAGAAAGTTCAGTAGATTTGGGAAGTAAGTCCATTAACTCTCTGATGCATATGTATCTTCTTGCCGGAGCCAAAATGGGCAAAACTCTTGCTTACGATGGTGAAATGGACTGTCTTGATATATTTACTCTTATGGATATGCAGAATCTCCCGGCTTCATTTGAAAGGAGATTTTCTTGATCTTTAGCAAGACTCAGACGACTTATTATCTGTCCCCGATGACTTACTTATTTGGGGTCTTGAAATTTGTTGTTTTTGTGACTTTGATGATTTTTTTCATCCTTCATCACGGTCTTGTTGAACTAATCTTTCGGTCAAAGTCTCAAAAGCTAAGCTACTACCTGAGGAGTCTAAACCTTACGTCCAAATTGTGTCTCTGGATATTGAATGTCAAAGTCAGTCGGATTGGTGTTGGAGGCGAAGTAACACAAAGGCTCATCGTGGCCAATCATCTCTCCTACATTGATGTCCTTATTTTGTTCAGCCATTATCCATCATTATTTGTGACGTCTGTTGAAATGAAGGAAGTTCCTGTCCTAGGGACAATTTGTCAGTTAGCAGGTTGTTTTTTTGTAGAAAGACGAAAAGAAAAAAGAGATGAGAAAACTAAGGAGGGCGAACTTCTATCTATGAAAGAGAAGCTCTCTCAAGGTTACAATATTTTTCTTTTTCCTGAAGGAACCAGTTCTGATGGGACTGAAGTCTTGCCATTTAAAAATACGTTCTTTCAGCTCGCTATCGATGCAAAGTCCCCTGTAAAACCTATCTGTCTAAAGTATACAGGTGTGAGTAGAGAATTCATTCCCTGGTATGGAAAAATGACTTTTATGGATCACCTTTTTAAGGTTTGCTTACAAAAAGAAATTAGTGCTGAACTCATTTCCCTAGCAGATATCGCAGGTGAGTGCAGATACTCTTTGGCAACATCCTCACACCAAATAATAAGTGAAACATATGCGAAATATTAAAATTCTCGGTATTCCATTTGATTTTGGACAGGAACATTTTGGTGTCAGGATGGCGTCAGAACATCTTTTAACAAATGGTTTAAAAGAAAGATTAAAAAAAATTGCCTCGACTAGAAATCTCGGAAATATACGTCTTCCTTTCAAAGAGACTGAATCAACCAAAGGGACAATTAAGTACTCACAGCAAGCCTCTAGCGCCAGTGAGGAAATTTCCCGCACAATTGAGGATGAAGATATTTCTGAAAGTTTTCTCTTAAATATTGGTGGCGATCACGGCATGTCGCTTGGAACTATTCATGGCATTCTGGCCTCAAGACCTGATACTGTTATTGTTTGGGCGGATGCTCATGGAGATATAAATACACCTGAAACTTCTCCAAGCGGAAATTTTCATGGAATGCCTCTGGCCTTCCTTGTAAATGCAGCAAAACATGAAGACTTCTTTTGGTTAAAAAACTTTATTCAAGCCGGAAAACTAATTCTCATAGGACCAAGAGATCTTGACCAGGGTGAAATGGACATCATTCAACGCCTTGGCATCCACTATTTCTCTTCGGATGATTTAAATAGATTTGGTGCAAAAGAGATTATTGATATTGCTCTTCATCGTGCAGATCCATTGGGGACTTGTCCCATTCATCTAAGCTTTGATGTCGATTTATGTGATCAAAGAGATATGAAGTCGACTGGTACATCTGTTCCATTAGGACCAAAGCTTGAAGAGATCTTTCTTATGGGTGGTATTCTTGCTGAAACTGGCAGGCTAAAAAGTATGGATGTTGTAGAGTTTAATCCACTTATCGGTACAGAAACAGAAGTCATGGCATCAGGTGAGCTCATTATTGATTTTATATCTACGACGATAAAACAGTCCTTCTCTGAAACAAATAAAAGTCCTAGTTTCTTATTCAAAGCTTTTGGAACTTCTTTTTTCCCAAAAAGAGAAATCAATTAGTAAGTATTGAAATAGTGTGGAATGAACCCTTTGGAAAGTAATGCCTCGATTCAGAACTATTTTAGTTTCTGGCATGATTCGTTAAAGGGGAAAAACGCATGAACAAAATTCTTATCATGACCGAAGATTTGCTATTAGCTCGTACTCTCAATAACACATTTTCTTACAACGGTTTCTGGGTGCAATATGCTTTTACTGGAGAAGTAGCGTTAAAGTTTTATCTGAAATCCATTTTAATTTAATCCTGATGGATTTTTCCTTCACTCGTGCTGATGGAGTTGAGTTTTATCGTGAGTTACGTGAATTTGGTAATACTTCCCCAGTCGTTGTTATGGGTGAGTTCTATGATGAAGTCGCGATGATTGATACAATGTATTCAGGTATGGACGACTATATTCTTAAACCTTTTGGAATATCTGAGCTCAAAATGATTATCAATAAGCAGCTCGAAAGAACCAAATTCAAAACAAGACCTATCATCTTGGGAGATTTAAAAATTGATAGTGCAAGAAGTCTCGTAACCGTAAAAGATAAAATCATTTCACTTGGAAAAAAAGAAATTGAGATCCTAAGCTTATTAGTTAAAAAAGCTGGCAGAGTGGTCATTAGAGATGCTTTGGTTACAGAGGATCGAATCCTGGCGTTAAGCAACAAGCTCCGTTTGGTTGCCGGTGAGGCATTTACGATCAAATCTGAGTACAGAGGTTTTAAACTCATCGCAGCGGGAAGCTTGCGGATGAAACAAGGATAAATTTCTGGGCTTAAATTTTCCAATTTGATATTCTGGGACTGTTCAGATGAAACAGCGATGAGTAAAATCAAAGCTGATAACCAAGCTGAGTAAAAAAAGGCTATCTCCGGATGGCCTTTTTTTTATGGATTAAATGAAAAAATCAATCTGGATCCAAAACTATAACGTTAATACTTTCCTGGTCAATCCTCAAAAAAAGCTTGGTCTCTACGGACTTTTAAACCTTTTCCAAGATACAGCGTGGATACATGCAACTCACCTTGGTCATGGTTACGAGTCGATGATTAAAGAACAAACAGCGTGGGTTCTGACTCGTCAAAAACTCAAAATGGAAAGCTGGCCTCATTGGGGCGATGACATTCAAATTAAAACCTGGATTCGACCTATCAATGGATTATTGGCGATTAGAGATTTTGAGATGATGAGCAGTGGAAAAAAATGGGGAGAATGCACAACTCAATGGCTCATTCTCGATCTCAAAACGCGTCGGCCTGCTGAAAAAAGTTTAAAATTATCATTAGATGAATTTCGTCCAGATTGCCCGCCCTTTATCGATGCTGGCAAAATTCATCCTTCAGCCATTGGTAAATTCTTGGCAGAGTTTCATGTAAGAAATAGTGATCTTGATTTAAATGGACATGTAAATAACACACGTTATGCCCAGTGGATTTTAGATTCTGTTCCTCATGAGAAGCACCCGGAATTTATTCTGCGAGAGTATGAAGTAAACTTTATTGCTGAAACAAAGTCCGGGGATGTTATTTCTATTTTAGGGACAACATTATCAGATGATAGTTTTCACTTTCAGGGTTTACGTAGTGCAGATAAAAAAGTTGTTTTTGCTGCCACTTTCAAAGTTAGTGCGGGGCAATCGGCGCCACTAAACATTCTTTCCTGAAAATAGTGTGTAATTCTAGCCCCTGAAAAGGAGCCTAGAATGAAAATACTTTTTACCTTAATAACAATATTTTTTCTCTCAAGCGGAAAAGCCTTTGTTCCTTTTGAAGCCTATTCTTTTGATTTTAATATCAAAATGCATGACATGAGTTTTGAGCGCGAAGAAAAAATTTATGAATCAGTTGAACTTTTAAGACTCGTTTTTTCATCACCAGATTTCAGGGATAGAATCCTTAATCATAAATTTAATGGCAGAAAAGCATTCGCCTGGAATAACGGACTTTCTAATAAACAGATCTACGAAAAAATTCTTTATGGTTCAGAAAAATTAGACCCTCGTGCTAATAATGCCATGGATGTTGAAATAGACCTTTTTACGGATATGAATTCTATCGTTCTGGGATATACAAAAACACAAACAAAAAAAATATGGATGAACACCAAGTATTTTAATAATAAGACTACTGCTGTTTACTTAAGTTCCCACCTCATGCACGAGTGGCTGCATAAATTAGGTTTTGGTCACCAGAAGAAGAGGAGCGAAGACCGTCAATATACAGTTCCGTATGCCATAGGCAATATTGTTAATGAACTGGGGAACAAGACGATTGAGGAATTTTCCATCCCAAAAGACTTGCGCGGCGACAATGTTTTCCATTGGCAG
This sequence comes from Bacteriovoracaceae bacterium, assembly GCA_040399915.1. Taxonomy (GTDB): domain Bacteria; phylum Bdellovibrionota; class Bacteriovoracia; order Bacteriovoracales; family Bacteriovoracaceae; genus Peredibacter. Next base: position 72,985 of record JBBARE010000001.1, on the reverse strand, counting down.
TCCAATCGCCCGGAATATCAGAACCGCTTGTTACTAAGATAGGTTTTTTTGCCAAGTTGTGATCCTACGTTCTAAGATGAGATGTACACTTTTAAAGGAACATCTATGAGCGAAGATCGTAGCAACTGGGACATTAATACCAGGCTCAATCATCCGGTTGAAGTCAGCATTCATGAAGGTAACAGGCCACTTCTTCAACCTATCTATCATTCCGCTAAATTTACTCCTTCAGAAAATTATCCGTATTGGGATCAGTTTATCTATTCACGAATTTCTAACCCAACAACTCGTCAGCTTGAATTAACTCTTGCTGAGCTTCAGTCAAAAGAAGACTGTATTGTCGTTAGTTCAGGAATTGCTGCCATTACCGGGACATTTCTGGCCCTCTTGTCTGCAGGAGATCACATTATTACGTTTAGAGAACTTTATAAACCAACCAGAATGTATATCAGGGAGTATCTTCCAAAGTTCAACATCTCGAATACCGTTTTAAGTTTATCGTCTTTAAAAGATTTACCTGGCGCCATAACTTCACAAACAAAATTAATTCATTTTGAAAGTCCTTCTAATCCGAACCTTGATATCGCAGATATTGAATACATCTTAAAAATAGCTAAAGAGAAGGGCGTTTTAGTAAGCATGGATGGAACATTCTCAGGACTTCATCAGCATAATCAATATGACATTGATATAACGATGCATAGTTTGACCAAATTCGCTAACGGTCATGGAGACGTCATTGCTGGATCGATAGCAGGTAAAAAGGAACTCATAAAAAAAATCCGAGATATGAGTCACTATTTGGGTGCAACTCTTGATCCACAGGCATCGTATTTAATTGAGAGAGGACTTAAAACCTACACGCTTCGCTTCGATCGCCAAAATAAAAATGCGGATGAATTGGCCAATTACCTTTCAAAACACCCAAAAATAAAATCCGTCCGCTACCCAGGTCTTAAGTCTCATCCGGGACATGAGCTTGCAAAAAAACAGATGAAGGATATGGGGGCAGTTGTAGCATTTGAGATTGATCCATCAGTTGCCGTATCAGCAGATAAGTTTTGCCACAAGCTTAAACTCATTCAGCTTGCTGCAAGCCTAGGGTCTTCAGAATCGATCATTTGCCCAACTCAAACTTTTTTTGGACAGGATTTAAATGCACAAGATAAGGCAGAGATTGGAATTTCGACCCATACTTTAAGGCTCTCAGTTGGCCTCGAAGACGCAAAAGATTTAATCGCTGATCTGGCACAAGCATTGGGTTAATCATGAAATACCTCTTCGCTATTATCCCTGCTCTGATTCTTGGATATGTCATTTATCCGATGATGAATCCTGCACCGGAAGAAAAGATTATTTATCGCAGTGAAAAAGTCACAACAGTGACGCCTATTGAAACGCGTGGGCATGTTATCCAAGATGTCCCGGCACCATCCTTAAAAGAGCAGGAAAGTGAGCGGGAAATAAATGTGAAAGTCGATGTGACGGAAGAAAAAGTTGTCCAATTGGTGCCCGAAAAAGCAGACAAAAAAGGGCGAGAAAAGTTAACGATCGCTGAAAGAATTATGGCAAATAAGATTGATATCAAGTCCTACATCGGTTTCTCTTCCTTTCCAAATATTCCTGTTCAAGATTCAAGAATCATAAAACTTAATGGTTCATTCAAGGGTAAGTATAAAAGTAAAGCTGATTCCCGGATAGGTCTTCTGGAAAATGTTGCCTTTGAGGTAAATGTTGATCCAGAAAAAGAAATGACGAAATTTGAAATTGTAGACCTTTATGATAATCGCAGATTTAATGCTTATCAGTTAACTGAGAATACTTTTAAAAGCGTTCCTGGTGATGAAAATTATCTCCTCATGCGGATACCCGAAGGATTTATCATTTTCGATATCAAAAGGTTCCCGGAAGTTTCAGGGAGAAAGTTTCTCATGAATAAGCTTGAAGGGACTTTCACCTTGAAGAGAAAAAACTAAACCTTCTGGCACTTTGTTTGATCTTTTTGCAGCGCGGAAGCCGTTTTGGTTTGACATTAAAGACTAAAGTTTGGATATTCAAACTATCTATGAAATTCAACCCTCATTCAACAAAAGCCCAAAAGATGAAATCTCTTATTTTTGCGATGATCGTGTGTTTTCCTGTTTTTGCCGAAGATACTATTGATGAGAAACTATCTGGTTACATTCAGGAATTTAATCTTAAAACTCTGACAGCACCGGCCGCTAGGAAACAAAAACTTTTTATGATCGGAAGAAATCTTTTTCACGAAAGAGGGCTTTCTGGAAATAATAATATCCGCTGCGAAGATTGCCACCACCCACGTGTCGGAACTCATGATGGCATTCCACTCGCTGTTGGTGAAGGATCAACCGGCCTTCAGTTTGGTACACGTCTAAGAATGCAGGGAACTGGAAAGGTTCTTGCTCGTAATACTCCTGCACTTTTTAATCTTCACAACGTTAACGTCATGTTTTGGGATGGAAGAGTTGAATTTAATCCTGAAACAAATCTTTTTTCTACCCCGTTTCCTCTGAGACCTGAAGTCGCGATGACTTTAAAGAGTGCTTTAGCTGCTCAAGCAATCTTTCCTCTTGTTGAACACGCTGAAATGCGCGGCCAGAAGGGAACAAATCCAATTGCAGATGCCAAAGATGAATATGAAGCATGGGATCTGATTGTTGAAAAAGTGATCAATCTCCCTGGCTATCGTGAAGCGTTTGCTGAAGTTTATCCGGGTGAAACAATTAATATTGGCCACTTTGGAGAAGCATTAGCAGAGTTCCAGGGAAAAGCATTCTTTTTTGCCAATACTCCATACGACCAATACCTTCAGGGAAATCTTGAAGCGCTCACGCCTAAACAGAAAATTGGAATGGATGTCTTTTTTAATAAAGGCAAGTGTGGTGATTGTCACAATGGTGAACATTTATCAGCACTTGATTACGATGGTGTCGGCTCTCCGCAAATTGGTCCAGGAAAAACGAATGGTGATGACTATGGTCGTTTTATGGTTGATGGTGACGAGAGCAGTAAATATGCTTTCCGTGTCCCACCTTTAAGAAACGTTGGCCTTACTGCTCCCTATTTTCACGATGGTGTTTTTGCGACACTTGAAGAAGTGGTTGAGCATTATGATGATATAAAAATGAGTTTAGAAAGTTATAAACTCATGGCAAAACTTGAGAATTATCTAGAGCCGCTAAAAGATCATGACCACTCAACCAATGAAGTACGATACGTAAATCTTCCTGAAGATCTTCCGTTGAAATTAAATCTGACAGTCGATGAAGAACAAGCTCTCGTAGATTTTATGAAGAATGGATTAACTGACGTACGACTGAAATAAATTTTGAAAAATCGTCAGGAGACCATTAAGCATCTAAGATCCCTTGGTGAACTTCTCGACTCAAGATTCAAAGGTCCATTTGGGACAAAATTTGGTCTAGATGGTCTTTTAGGTTTGATTCCTGGTGTCGGTGATATCATCACAACCGGTCTTTCTGTTTACATCATTGCGCAAGCGGCTGCTCTTGGCGTTGGATCATCAACTTTGATTCGTATGGCCCTCAATGTGGTATTAGAAAATGCAGTCGATTTGATTCCAATTGCAGGAAACTTTTTTGATTTTTTTTGGAAATCGAATTCAAAAAACTTAATCCTTCTTGAAAAACACCTGGCGCATCCAGAAAGTGAAACGTTAAAGTCCCGCGCAATAGTAATCATCATTTGTTGTATCATGCTCGCCCTGCTTGTTGCCTCAGGTTATGTCTCCTTTCTTGTCATCAAAACGATCGTTAGCTGGTTTTCTTCAATGACACTCGATTAACTTCTTGTGCCCTCCGCATTGCTATGATGAGGGGCAAAAGATGACTATCAATTTGCTGATGAATAAAATTTCTATCATCCTCATTCTGCTTACGTTTTTTTCTTGCGGAAAAGCCGTTGAAGAAAAAACCAAAGAACTCTCACAGGAAGAGGAGACCTTTTCAGATGGGACTTACGTCGCCTTTCTCATACCAGTCAATGGGCGAGTCTCAAACCAAATTGATGGAGAAGTAAAAATATCTCGCTACGGTGATGAGTTGAAAGTTACTATCAATGTAAAAAATGCGCCAGCTGGTATACACAAGCAATTTCTCCATACGGGTTCTGATTGTCCTAAAATCGCGCATGATGATAATCTCGATGGCATGATTGATAGTTTTGAAGCACGCGAAGTGATGGGTGATAGACTCGTTCCTTTTGATGGTGATTTAAGTTCGCAAAACAGTGGCAGCATTTTTTATCCATCAGGCAGTTACCATTATGCCCAATCGACTTCGTATCATCTGATGCTTTCAGATCTTCATCTTCCCGATGATATTCTAAACGATAATATGATCAAACTTCTTGAGGGAGATTTACCATTAGAAGAAAAGGCGGTTGCGATTTATGGAAAAAGTGCAGTGGGCGAGGTTCCAATTGCCTGCGGGATCTTAACACGCGTAAGTTATCGCTTACCTCGAAGCGAAGAAGGTTGGGAAGAACCTGAATCATCACCTCGTCCTCCTCCCGTTCCAAGGCCAGATCCACTCCCTCATCCAGAACCTGAACCGGAATCAGAAAGTTGGTGGGATTCAATTCGTCGGCGTTGGAACGAGTGGTGGAATAGACGAGAAACCTAATTAAACACCAATGGAGTTCGCAATGAAAATGTTCATTTTGGCATCCGTACTTGTCACAAGTTGTTCAGGTGTTAAAAAACAGAACACGAAGTATATTCACACATCCGAAGTGAAAGCAGTTTCTGATATCCATTCCGCTAAAAGACAAAACTTAAAAGGACTACTCACGATTGAAGACTTAAATCATGAATTTAAAATGAGGATTGAAGTTTCTGGTTTAAAACCAAACGCCCAGCACGGTATCCATATCCATGAGAAAGGATTTTGCGAGGGACCTGATTACAAATCAGCGGGAGCTCATTTTAATCCCCACAACAAAGCTCATGGTCACCCCGGAGTGAGCAATAGACACTTAGGTGACTTGGGAAACATTGAAACAGATAAAAATGGTGTCGGAAAAAAAGAGATTATTCTACCAAAAACAAATACAGATGACTTAAGCCTGTTGATCGGTAAATCCGTCCTTATCAATGCTGATCCTGATAATTTAACATCAGAACCAAGTGGTAACTCCGGCGATAGAATTGCCTGTGGATTAATTAAACCTGTCAATTAATTCACAACTCAACATACGACGAGATTTATTTTTTCAGGAACTTATCAATGTCTTAAATTTGAAACCATTCAATTGAATCTAGTAAAAATTAAAATATTCAGAGAGCAGTAACCGTTCTCAACTGTTTTGTTATTTATGTCGGCTTACATTCATAAAGCTCAAAATATTTGCCTGGATTACCTTCATCGCTATGTTACCGGGTACCTTTATTTAAGATCTTGCAGGTCTTAAGATTTCAGAAATCAAGACTCCGTCTGTAATTCTCAGCTGGCCTATGATCATCATTCTGATTTTATTAGGTACTTTGCCTTTTCTTTTCAAACGCCTTTTAACTTTCTGGCACTCTCGTACGTATAGGGTATAATGAAGCCATATGAAATTTTTAATTCTAAGCATTTTTGTTCTTTCTAGTTCTTTCTCACACGCCAAATGGGTTGCTAAGGACAAATCAATTCTAAAAAAAGAACTGACTCCGATGCAATATAAAGTCACTCAGGAAGACGCGACTGAGCAGCCTTTTAAAAACGAGTATTGGGATAATAAGCGCGCCGGTATTTATGTTGATGTCGCCACAGGTGAGCCTCTTTTTAGTTCACTTGATAAATATGATTCAGGTACTGGGTGGCCATCTTTTACCCGAGGTATAAACGATAAAAGTGTTTCAACGAAATTAGATCTGAACTTAGGACTGCCAAGGACTGAAGTCAGAAGTAAAACTGGTAATAGTCATTTGGGTCACGTCTTTGATGACGGACCTGAAGATAAGGGTGGAAAGCGTTTCTGCATTAACTCTGCTGCGCTCAAATTCATCCCAGTTGAAGAGATGAAGAAAGCTGGTTACGAAGAGTACTTGCATCTATTTGGGAAACGTTAGTCGATTGAAAGTTCAAAAAGCATGGGTTTGGAATCGCCATTAACTTCTAAATGATCCGAAACTTGCCTGTAAGAAATTTTTTTATCCTAATAATTAGATTCGCCTTCGCGATTTCCAAACTCATCATAAGCTTCACTCATTTTCATAACTCCGTCTTCGAAAAAGGGATGATAAAAATGGGCGTTTGCCTTATAACTTATTAAAATAGCGAGCTTTTTATAGGCCACCCTTATGGTCAACAATTCCTTAATGGTTTGCTCCTGTTGTTACGATAAGGTTATCTATGGTTCCTCATATTTGGCTTGTTGTAGGTCTTCTCTTATTTAGTTTTTTATCCTTTGCCGAAGCCGAGAATGATTGTGCGACAAAATGTGCTTCACAACTTTTGCGTCTTGAAATTGCCGCTAATGTTTTGAGTTCAGGAAATGCGCAGGGACTTTTACCAGCTTTAAAAAATCTATCTGAGTCACCCGCTTTAACTTCATTGCTTCAAAAAACTTATCCTTTAATTCCCATCGGGTTTCCGCAAACACTTGAAACTTGTTTACGTGAAAAAGCTGAAGGTGATGAGAAGTTCAAAAATCTTGATTGTCACAAGCCTGGTCTTTGCTCAGAATCGGATCTTGATGCTGAAGTGAGAGAAAAAATTTGCTTCAAGCTTCCTTGTCCGATTCTTGAGGGAACTTTAAATCCCGGTAAATGCAATGAGACTAAAGATATTTATCCGAATGGAATTTCATTTCCAACTCCGCTGGAAATAAAAAAAATGGGGATGACTCCAACGAAGGTCGATTTTAGAAACGGAGTGGCTAATCTTTGCTTTCGGATCAATGAACTTGATATCAAGATGAGCACGAGTTTATCTCTGGATACGAGAAAGACATCACTTCCTGATAAATCAATTGATATTAATAATATTAATCCTGTGCTCGAGGGCCCTAGAGAACTTTGCGTGAGTGCTAGTATTAATATTGGAAGCATTGATCCGGTCACAAATATCAAGCTTACTCCCCAAGGCAGTGGTCCCTTTATTTCTGATAGCATGATCAGGGAAGCAGCGAAAAAACTCCAAATCCAGGGCTTAAGCGGTTATCCACAGGATCAGCTGGCGCAGATTCAAGCCGAGTTGATTCCAGTCTTATTTCATCCACTACGTGATTCAATTGAAACAAGTTTGAAAGATAGTTTAAGTACTGTTTTTACTGATCTTATTAAGAAAACGGTAGCACCTATTGCTGCCAGTAATTTAACGACTATTGTTGATTCACGCAACATGATGAGTGAATTAGGTTTAGTGAACATGCAAGTAAAAGATCAGCTCGCTAAAGCTGAGTGTTCTCAGATTAAAATGGCAAAACGCGAGATTCCACCTAAACATCCTTGCCTGGGTCTTCCTCATTTCTCAGGAGTCGTGACTCCAGAGCTTGATGGCTCTGGCATAGAGTTAGATTATTTCCTCAGTATGGCGAAAGGAAAAAAAATTACTTCTGAAAGTATCAAGCAACGCTTGATTGCTTTAAAAGAAGTTATCCTCGCAGAAAAACCGAGTAGCTTTTTTACACAGGGAAGAAACGAAGAAGAAATTGCAGAAATCCAGCTGTGGCACACTGAAGCTGCACAACGGAAAATTGACGAAGAAATGAATCCTTTAATCGACGCCATTGCAAATAATCAATTAGAAAATCAGCTCTATGATTTTATGGAAATTCAAGGCCAGTTAAATCAAGGTACTTCCAATAGTATTGGTCTCAGTCTCCCGGAATTATGTTCAGATAAACCTTCACCCCACGCTGGAAAGAAAATAAAAAATTGTCCGGTACAAGTTTATGCTGACTTAAATGAATTTAATAAAGTGTTAAAGAAAATGTTTGATACAGGTCGCTTGTGTATGAAAGGTGAAGGGGAGTATGACCCGAAACTAGATGCTTTCGGAAAACCAGCTTACGATCAAAAAGGAAAACCTCTGGCAAACGGTGGGTGCTACGTTGAGGTTGAGGGCATGGGTTGCCACATGAAAGCACCGCCTCAGATTAAATACGATACAAAAACTAAAAAATACGGCTTCAATCTAGGCCTTCAGGGATGTTTCCGTGGTCCGGTTATTTTTGGAATTGGTAAATTCGGTGGTGATTTCAATATTGATTTTGCCTTCCAACCCAAGGCTTGCAGTAATGGTGACTTCTGCATGGAGAATCCGGACATTAAATGGAGCGTCGTGCCTGGAACTGAGCGCTTTGGACTTTCTGATTCTAGTTTCTTTAAAGGTTTAATTACTAAGAAGTTAAATGAAGCGATTACAGGTTCCATGAAAAATACCATCCGTCTTCCGATGGCACAGGGAGTGGGGCCTATGGCGAATATCCCACTGCAAGCGGAGGGGCGCGTGGATAGTGGGCCGGGTTATTTTGGTGCTTGTCTTGAAATTCCGAAAGAGGCGTCAGGCCAATGAGAACATGGACTTCGCTTCTTCTCTTATTTGTTATCACAAATACCAACGCACAAATTGATTGTAATTGTCGGTCGCAACTTATGCGCATGGAAGTTGAAGGTGAAGCACTGAAAACTGCTTCATCAAGCTCTCCAAAACTGCATGATGCCCTTGTACCATCACTCACGGCTCTTTTTAATTCGGACGGCTTCAAAGCAAAAGTTCTAACTGATTATTCCATGGAATCAGTTGGATTCCCGCCCAATATCATTATTTGTAAAAAAGAAAAAGCGCAGGGAGATCCAAAGTTTAAAGCCATTAATTGTGAAGATCCACGAATCTGTGCGAGTCCGGACACAAGCATGGAAGTGAAGACAGAAATTTGTACAACTCTGCCGTGTTCACTAATCATGGGAAGCCAGGGAATGGAAAAATGTGGTCCTAAAAGTCTTGCCCGCCCGTCTATGATTCACTTCCCTAAACCAGTTGGCATTAAAAAGCTTGATATGAAGCCTTTGAGTGTTTCAGCAGCTGATGGAGTGCTTAAAGCTTGTTTTGATATTTTAGCGTTGGAGATTAGCGTTGGGGTTGATGTTGAGTTCAGTAAGGAAGAAAACCTTGAGTATGAACGTATGGGAATGGATAACATCAATATCAAACTTGATGGTAAGCGCGAAGTTTGCATGAATGCGAAACTCAATCTCACTTCTGCAGAACCGTTATCAGAAATTTTGATTGAAAGAAAAAATGGAAACTTCGTTTCAGACGGTATGATTAACGAAGCTCTTGCTGGTTCAAATATAAGAGGACTGTCAGGTTATTCTCCTGCCACTCAAAGTATTTTGAAATTAACGGCGATTCCACCCCTTGCCAGATATTTCAGACCAACCATGGAGGATGCTGTTCAGGCATCTCTTGCGAAAACTTTCCAGCTTCAGGTTTCGACCATGATTACGGAACTCGATAAAAAAGAACCTACTCAAATTTCTGTACCCACTAATTCTTTTCTTTCAGAAATGGGCGTTGGAAACATGGCCGTGAAAAAATATGTCGACCTGATGGATTGCTCAATTCTAAAACAAGAGAAAAAAACAATTCCTGTTGAACATAAGTGTTTAAACCAGCTTTACCCATTTAAGAAAAAAACACTACTTCTTAAAGATATTCCACGACCTGCAGATGCTGCCAAAATGATTGAGGATCAGATGGTGCGCTATGATCAGGTGACGTCTGAAGATATTAGAAAGAGAGTAGCAAGTTTTGAAGAGCGGATGACAGCTTTGAATCTCGGATCAATTTTTGAATCAAAACTTCAACCTATCAACAAGAAAATTGCAGACAAGCAGCTCGAGTCAGGTCTCTTTAACAACGTTCTCCTGATGACAAATCTTGGAAACGGATCAACTGCAGGTTTTAGGATAAGTATTCCTGAATTATGTGATATAGATAATCCGTCTCCTCACGAGAGGAAAAGCATTCCTAATTGCCCCATTCAGACTTATGTCGATTTAAATGAAATAAACTCGCTCATGACTGAGATGTATAAATCCGGCAGACTTTGTCATAGCGGTAAGGGCGACTTCATTCCAGAAACAAACAATAAAAATGAAATCATTCGTAATGGAGACGGGTCTCCGCGTGGAAATGGCTGTTCATTTTCGATTGAAGAAAGCCAAGGTGGAATGCGCTGCTTTTTAAATGGTGCTCCCCAATTAAAATTTGATCAGACGTCTGGAGGCTATAAAGTCGATTTTAAGACAAAAGAATGTTTTCGTGGAGCAGTTGCGCTTGGACAAGGTAAAATTGCCGGTGATATTAATTTTGAAATTGGATTCACTCCTAACATCTGTGACGACAGTGCTTTCTGTCTTGAAAATGGAAATGCTCATTGGAACGTTGTTCCTGGTACTGCTCGCTACGCACTTAAAGAAAGTAGTTTCTTCAGCGGTATCGTGAAAAGCACGATCGATAAAAAATTAACTGAATTGATAAGTGAGACTATTAAAATTCCTCTCTCCTCAGGTTCAGGACCAATGGCGATGATTCCTCTTGAGGCAGAAGGGCGGATTGATAAGGGTCCAGGCTATTTTGGTGTTTGTCTTAAAGTTAAATAAGTTTTTAAAAAAATACTTCTCTGATTTTTTTATATTCTTGTCTTATTTTTAAAAATTAAGATTGTATTTGCGTCGTCGTTTCTTAATTTTCTTAATTGTATTTTTTCTCGAATGAGAATTCTTTGCGATAAATATTTTTGTCTCTTAAGGTTTCAAAAAGTATTAAAAATAAACCAACATATTAAATAGTTCTTAACAACTTCCCAGAGTGAATTCAGCAGTTTGTCTGAGTAATAGGAGAGAAGCAGAAATTTCCTTTTTAATATTTTAAGATTAGAAAATAATGCCCTCTGTTTTTAAACCGAATTGTCTCTAAGATTTCATTAGGGAGGATTTAATGCTCAAAATAATTTTAACTGTTTTAATTTTTTGCTCTACTGCGAGTTACTCTCTTGGAGCAAATGAAAAACTAGCTGAAGCGCTTCGCTTAGTTGAATTGAGCTTAAGTTCAAATCACCAGAAAAAAATAGTCCCTCTTGTTAAATGGCAGTCACTTAAAAAATTTGAAGAAAAGCTTTATTTTACAATTGCGCATGACCCCTCAGGTATTCCTGCGTCTGAAGTGCCAGCATCTTTACGGTCAACTTCTTTGACGTCGAGTTTGCGAACTGATTGGGAACAACTCGAAAACGAAGCTCTTTTTTATGGGCTTGATGAATCTGTTAAAGAGTGGTCTTCTTTCAAGAAATTACTTTTAAGTATTCTTGATCTTCGTGATCAAAACTTTTTTAATCAATCAAGAAAACCATTGAAGTCTGGTGCTTTAACAAAATCAATTGATGATCTTTCTTCTCTTTGGTCAATCAGATGGTATCAACAAAATCCAAATTTTATTGTTAGTTTAGATAAACAGCAAATTGATCAGCTCAAAGAACTTGTCTCAAAGGCACGAGCAGAACTTTCAAAGGGCGATCGTTCTCCAGCAGGCGAGCAAAGAGAATCCAGGCTACCAATCTTTCCCTCTGTTGCTCTTGTTTTCATTTTTTTAACTGTCGCTTATCTCCTTGGAAAAAAGCATCAGGTTAAGGAAATCTCTGTATTCAAAGAGGCACAATTAACAAATGCATCGTTCCTTAATAGTTTTGATTACGAAGAATGGGTAAAAGAATTCTCAAGTGGAATCGAATTTCTTGTTAAAGAAAGAGAAGTTCGTAGTGCTTTTTCAAGTGAGTTCTCCGAGGTTTCTAATACCCTTAGAGAATTGCGAGTCGGGATTTTGATGGCAACGACAGATGAAGAATTTCATACACAAGCACAAAAATTGATCGATGTAGGTCTTAAGCTTGAAAATCTTCTGGAGAATCAATCAGAAAATGAAGAAAGCTTAGCTTTTGATAAAGTCATGAAAACTGTCATACGCCTTTGTGTCGTATTAGAGAAAAAACAATCAGACGAATTTAAAATTGCAGCTTGACTCAATGACGAGTCATGAAAACGGGAGATATTGATATGAGTTTTGTTACGCCAGACATCCTTTCTAAACTTGGTTCACTCACGCGCGGGGAGGTGGATAATGTTCCTTACGGGATTGTAAAAGTAGATAATAATGGAAAAATTTTACTTTATAATCGTTATGAATCTGAACTTGCAGGTGTTGCTGCAGTAACGGCAGAAGGTAAAAACTTTTTTACAGAAGTGGCTCCTTGTACGAACAATAAACTTTTTTTTGGAAAATTTAAGTCTGGTATTGAAATGGGAGATCTGAATTCTGCTTTCAATTATACCTTCACTTATAAAATGAGGCCGACAAACGTTCAGATTCATCTTTTGCATGATAAGAGTACAAAAACAAACTGGGTTTTCGTTCAGAAAAAAGCTGCTTAGGAGATTTACTATGTTTAATAACAATCGTGATACTGTTGAAAGTTTGCGCGAATCTCTCCAGAGCATGGAGAATCAATTGATTGCCATGTACGATGAAAAGCAGTCAGACGGTAACGAATCAGAAATTCATGAATTGCGCGAAGCTGTAGCAAGCTTTGAAGAACAATTAAATTCGATTTACCAGGAAAAGAATTTCCCGACTGCTTCAACCGGATCATCTGGATCATCTGAAGTGACAGAAATGATCACTAGTCTTGAGGACCAGGTAAAATCACTCATTGATGAAAAGATGGATTTAGAGCACAAAGTTGCGAAAAGTGGTGAAGAGCGTATAGAGATGCAAAAGCGTGCTCGCGAGCTTGGATCTGCTCTTTTTGAGGCTGCAATTGTCGGTAGGATGCCAAACGTAGGATAGGGGAGCCATTGTGAACTTCAGAACGAATGAAATAGTTGAAACATTACAGAGCAGCGATACACGTGCTTTATTCGATCAAATGGTTGAAGGGCTCGATACTCTAAAGCAAGACGAAGTGGAATTAATCCATAAGTTTTACAATGATACAATTGAAGGAATTTCTTCAAGTATCAACGATCTCCGTATCGACGATGATGACTCTGAAGCTCACGGCTCTCTCCCTTCTCTTTGGCTTGAAATTCGACTCGAGTGGAACCGATACAACAATCAAATGCAATACCAAACATTTTCATTAGGGGAGGCAAAACCCTTTCTCATGGCAAAGGGTGCCTGCCTCTCCTATATTCTTGGTGTCATTGAAACCTTTATTAATTCGGAAGATCTTTTCTGGGTTTACAAAATTGCAAGTGAGCCTGTTGAATCGATAAAATACAGAACATCATTAGCTAATCGTTTTTACGATCTTGTTGAATCCTTTGATAAATGTTCGCAGTTGACTAACGAATCCCTTTTTCAATCCCGCGACGATATTGTTATCCGCAATCCAGATTTAATTAAAAAAATGGATCATACTATCCTTAAAGTAGCTGAAATTTATGCTCAGTCTGTTTGGTTAAACGTAAAAGATTTGAATGAAAACCTTCTCGTTCTATTAACTCCGTGGCTACGAAAATCAAACACCCGTGCAGTTCTAAATATTGGCGACTGTGATCAGAACATAAGAATTGCACCTGAAGTTGCAACTGCGTTCCGAACAATAGCTGAGGAATGGATGAAGTGTATTTTTTCAATTCGCGAAAAAAATGCTAAGAGTCGACATGCTTTTAATGAATCTCATGTCAACATTTCTTGGTCAGTAAAGCGCGAAAAGGGACGACTCCGTTTCGAATTCATTGAGGATTCTGACTCAAGTACACCGGTAGAGCTTGATTTAAAACGCTTTGCCCACTTGGGTGTTTTGATAGAGACTTCAAAGGTTGACTCGTCGAGTTCTTTGGTTTTTCACTGCGATCTTCGCAGTCTTCATGAATATCTGGTCGTGAGACAAGCTCAAAATGATAAGTTTCAGCTTTTTGGAATTTCTACAAACTATGTTGTCCGCATTGAAAAAAATGTTTCAGTCATTGAGCTGGATAAAATCAAAAGACTCGCATCTATAAATTCGTCTCAAAATCTTCCATTGATTTCTTTAAAAGAATCTACTGGATTTGGTGCTCAAGCAACAACTTCTAAATCTTCATACGTTGTGATTGATGATGTGGGCGCAGGGCAGTTTGTCATTGAAGTTGAGGAAGTTGTAGGAATCGTTCGTGGCTCCCTTAAGCCGGGCATAGGAATCAAAGAAAGTAAAAGTTGCCTGGGAGTCGTTATCGGAGGCGATAGCCTGATCAATATAATTGATGTTCATAACTTAAAGGGTGCATCATGATAGAAAAATACACTCAAATAAAAACATCTAAAGTTGCGCCTGATCTTCTAGACCTTGTTGCCTGGGGAAATAGAGCTTCATTCTCTTTACCGGCGGGAAGCGAGCGAGGAGTTTCTGAATCGTATCAACGTCTTCTTAACTATACGAATAATAGCGATAGAAAAATTTATGGTCTACACACTGGGTTTGGATCAGATGTAAAAGCCTCTGCAAGTAATGATTGGAAAGAACATCAGTTTGCTCTTTTAAAATATTTGCAAGTTGGAGTCGGTAAGACACTACCCGAATCGGTTGTTCGTCGTGCACTAAAGCTTCAGGCGTATAAAAGTTCGCTTGGATTTTCAGGTATTCATCCTGAAACTTTTAAGCGGCTTATTGAACTTTGTGAATCCGAATCAATGCCCCAGGTTCCTTGTTATGGAAGTCTCGGTGCCAGTGGTGATTTGGTCACTATGGCACATGCTGTCGCTCCCCTTTTTAATCAAAAAGACGATGTACAGGGTCCAAGGGATGTCCTTACTTTAGTTAATACAAATTCCGTAATGGCAAGTTTTGGGATTGAACTTTTCTCACAGGCCAATAATTTCCTTTATGATGCCATTCGATTAGCTTCTATTGGGAGTTACGCTTCAGGATACGGTGTTCGTCACTTTACATCTTCTGGAATTGATCTTCCTCATCAGTGCACAAATGTTTCCTATGTAGCAAAACGAATGGTTGATATTATCTCTGATTTTGAGAAATCGGAAACTGCAACTTCAATCCAAGGTGCTGGTGAAGAACAAGCAAGATACTCTATCCGTTGCTCGCCAAATGTTCTTGGTAGTGCTCTCTGGAGCTTTAAGCAAGCAGGTGAACGGATTGAACTTGAAGCTCTAAGAATTGCTGATAACCCAGTTGTGCTTGAAAATGAGATCTGGCATGGTGGCCATTTTTATGCGCTTCCAATTGCTCAGGCAGCTGACCTTATCGCTGATGGAGTATTTCGTATTTGTGAGATGCTTGATCGGCAAGTGCTAATATTTATGTCGCCTGATCTTAATAATGGTTTGCCAAGAAATTTAGAACTTCAAGGCGAATCACACTTGAAGGGCATTCATCAGTTAATGTCTTCACTCCTGCAGCAACTCAAATCGCATCAGGTACCTTCTCGCATGCTAAGTTTCTCATGTGAAGGTAACAATCAAGACATCGTTCCCTGTGGGATGGCAGCTCTTAATAGTCTTTCTCAACAAATGGAAATTGCTCGAGAGATGATTCGAGCAACAAGTTTCGTCTTCGATAGAGCGTTTTCGCTCCGACGCGGAGAAGAAGTAAGTCCACAACTCCACTTAAAATCTTGGAATTCCTATGGATCTTAGTCGCACTTTTCGAAATATACTTTGCGATCTACAACATCCATCTGTTGCATGGTGCGATGAGTTTGGTAAAGTTTCAGAGGTATTATCAGGACCAAATATTTGGTCGCTCGCTTTTGAACGCTCAACGGAATTAAAAAGGCTAGGGGCGCGCCCTGGTGATAGAATCTCCTCTCCTTCATTTGGTAAAGAATTTATCATAGACTTTTTTGCGTCTATTATCGGGCACTACGTCTTTGTACCAGATGACTCAAAACCAAGAGGTATTCTTCAATCAACAAACTCTCACGCTCTCCGAAATAAAGACATCCTACTTGAACTTAAAACTTCTGGGTCAACTGGTGAACCTAAGACTCGGTACTATACTCGGCAAGGAATTCTTCTCCAGCTAAAAAATCATAGTGAGTTTTTTAGTTACCAATCTGAGACTGAACGACTTGCTATACTTCCTTGGGGCCATGCATTTGGGCTTGTTCTTGATCTTGTTCTTGGTCTTTATTCAAAGTCTGTCGTTTACTGCCCAGCTGATCAAAAATTACGAGGTTCTCGCAAGTGGATGACGACGATGCTTGATACATACAATATTCAGCACCTTTCTTTGGTTCCAAGACAATTAGAGCTTATTCTTTATAATAATCGTCAAACTCCTCGAGCACCTGATTCAATTTTTATTGGTGGTGCTAGGTTAAATCACTCTCTCGCTGAACGTTGCAAGGACTGGATTAAAGAAGGGAAAGTTTATGAAGGTTACGGCTTAACTGAAGCTGGGCCTGGTGTTTTATTAAATGGTCGCGCGATCGGATGCGAAGTTAAAATCAAAGACGGTGAGCTTTTTGTGAAATCAGAAAGTTGGAGTCTTGGTGATGACCTTAAAACTCCGTGTGATTGGCAACCAACAAATGACTTATGCGTAGAAACCGATGATGGAAGGATTGATGTCATTTGTCGCGCATCAGAGAAGATTAAATCCTCGTCTGGACAATGGATAAATCTTAAAACCCTGGAAGAAAATCTTTTAAAAGATATCAATGCACTTAATGTCTCTATAAAACCGACTCAAAATGGACTTCAAGTTTTTGTGTTTGTTGAATTTAATCTTAGTCTAACAAAAAAAGATTGCGCGATTGAACGTCTCTACCAGTTCTCTGGTTTGACCTGTTCTCTTTATGAAATTGTCGTTGATGACCGAACAGAGAATTTACTAGAAAATTCACGCGGAAAAGATTTATCTCATTTTTTTGAGACACAGCAGTTGATGTGTTCAAAGGATCACTGTGGAAAATGATGACGAACTTTTTGAAATTATGCAGATTTTCGTTCAAGAGGCGCTTGAGCTGATTGAATCGATGGAAAAGAAATTCCTCATTTTAGATGAGAATCCTGGTTCTGTGGATGCTCTGAATGAAGCTTTCCGGGTGGCCCATAATTTAAAGGGGTCTTCAGCAGCAGTTGGTCTTGAATATATCTCAGGCTTTGCACATAAATTTGAAAATCTTTTAACTTATTTAAGACAAAGGCCTGACCTTAATTCAAAGGAACGTAACGGTCTCATGCTTGAGACAACTGATCTTCTAAAAAACTGCTTCAATTTTGTTGCATCAAAGCAAGATATTGACAAAGTAGCAGTTGAAAAAATGATCGAGCGTATTAATGCAGAAGTTTCAATCGTTGAAGCTGAAATGGCAATCCAAAAGAATGTTGTTGAGGCAAGTCCAGCATCAGAAACTAACCATGAAGAACCAGAGCAAGCAGGGCCTAGGAAAGTCGGACAACCCAATCAACAAGTACTAAAGGTTCCATTAGATCGGGTTAATAATATTCAACAAGTTGTTGGAGAGCTTGCAACTCTCAGAGCACAGCTTCTTTCAAATATTTTTGAGCCTCGTCAACTTCAAATCGTTGTTGGCCTTATGGACAAAAATATCCGTGAACTAAACGAACGTGTCCTTGATATGAAAAAAAGTTCTCTTGATCCCCTTAAACAACGAGTTTCCAGAGTCGTGAGAGATACCGCCCACAAGTTAAATAAGAAAATTTTATTTAATTTCACATCAAATACTGACTACGTTGAAAAACCCATTTTAGATGCCTTAGTAGATCCACTCGTTCACATGGTACGTAACTCTCTTGATCATGGGTTAGAAACTCCGTCAGAAAGATTAGGAAGAGGAAAAACTGAAACTGGAAATTTATCTATTCACATTAATGTTGAACCAACAGTCGTTGAAATAACCATCAAAGATGATGGGCGTGGAATTGATGGAAAAAAAATTCTCGCAAAAGCAAAAGAAAAAGGCATCGTTGGCGCCGAAGCAGATGTCTGGTCTGAAGGCAAAGTGTTAGAGCTTTTATTTGCACCTGGATTTTCAACCGCAGAACAGGTTTCTGAGTTTTCAGGCAGAGGTGTTGGTTTAGATGTTGTTCGGACAAATATTGAATCATTAGGTGGTTCATTACGAATTCATACGGAAATTAATTTTGGGACTCAGTTTAATTTACAAATTCCGTTGTGCAATGGTCTTTCGGAAGCTCTCTCTATAAAACACAACGGAAAATCATATCTTGTATCAATCAATGGTGTGACTCGAGTAATAAATATCGATCGTAAGAAAATTCGAACTCCAGTTCCTGATCTAATCGTTTATCAGATGGCCGGAGTTTCTCATCAATTTATTCCTCTTGATACAAATCTTGATAATCTCATCGTTTCCGAAAAAGCGACTGGGATCATCGTTAATGTTAATAACAGTTACTTCTGCATCCCAGTTGATCATGTCGGCTCTAAAGGGCAGCACATGGTCAAACCAGTAGGCCGTTGGATGAGTACCGCACCTGGTATGCTCGGTATGTCCATTATCGGAGACGGTACACCTGTTCCATTTCTAGATTTAAAAAAACTTATTACAGAAAAAATAAACGATCGAGATAATCTCGAACTCACGCTCAAGGAGAAAAGCGCATGAAGAAATTAGAGCAACCTACAAAAATTGATTCGCCTTCCCCCCAAAAACGCCAAATTCTTGAGGTCGTCAATAGTGCCAATGATACTGGGAGTAGAATCTCAGAGCGTAAGAAATGGCTTAAGCAGCAAGCTGCTGAGCGATTAAATCTTTTGACTGAAGATCTCGCCTCGACTTCTGAAAGCATTTCAGACTCTGCTCAGGAACTAAAAGTGACCATGTCTGAAGTCAACGACCAAAGTAATATCGTCAGATCTCTAGTTGATAAATCTATTCGAATAGGTGACTTGATTCTAAATAACTCTAAGAATCTTAATGACCATTCTCAGACTGCTCACAACAAAGCAGGACTTTTACAATCGCAAATCCAAGAGTTTTTTCGTGGTGTCAGTGGTTGGAAACATTCTGTTGAAGATGCAGGGGGCGTGTGTCTTGAAACTAGTCGCTTAGTGCTTGAACTTCAGCAATCTTCAAAAGAAATTAGTTCTGTTATTACAGCGGTGGCAGACATTGCTGAACAAACGAATCTTCTTGCATTAAATGCTGCAATCGAGGCTGCACGCGCTGGGAGCGAGGGTTTAGGATTTGCAGTTGTGGCGGATGAGGTAAGAAATCTTGCAGAAATTGCTGAAAAGAGTGCTTGTCTTGTCACAGAAACAATTTCTTCTATTCATGGACATGTTCAACTTATCATGTCTCTTTCAAATAGTGGTGCTGAATCAGCTAAAACGGATATTGAAAATGTTAAAGTCGTCATTAATCATTTGGGTGAAATTTCTGAAGTCATTAAGCTGGTTTCAACTGAAGCCGGTAAGATGGCAAGAGATACTGAAGACGTCACTCGAGACGCTTTATCGTTTAAACAACGTGTAGATTCAGTTGCAGCGGCAACAGCACAAACTTCTTCTTCTGGAGCTGAAGCTCTCGCAAGTTGTGAAGAACAATTTGTTGCCATGACTGACATTATGGAATCTTCCAAGCTTCTTAGCGACAAATCAAGAAAGTATTTGTTAAACAACAGCTCCGAATACTTAGATATGCTCGCTTCTTCTTCCCAGCAGCTCACAGCAACTGTTCAGGAAACAAATGCTTCTGCTCAGGAAGTTGCAGCGGCCATTAGTCTAATTGCTGAAGGTGCAAGCTCTCAGTCTGAACAAGCTGATTCATCTCTTATCGTCATTCAGGATGCTCGGGCAAAAATTGAATCAATTCTTAAGAGTGCTGAAAGTTTTAAAGCTTCAGGGCATTCAATTGAGCAAACTTTTCAGAAACTGACAGAAATTATTGTTGGAATCCAACAAAGTCTTTCAAAAACAGCAAATTCCTCGCGCCAATCTCAGGACAACGCATCGGAATTAAAATCTTCTGTATCAAAAATTCAAAAGTTCATACGCTCTATTCGTGAAAACGCCCTTATGACTAATATGCTATCAGTTAGTGGTGGTGTAGAAGCGGCAAGGGCAAATGAGTCAGGGAAGGGATTTTCTGTTGTGGCAGGCGATATTCGCTCGCTAGCATCAGATACTTCTTCTAATTCAGATCTTATTGAAGATCTTCTAGATAAAATTTACGAAAAAACAATCCTTGTTCAGAATTACATCAGTCGCGTGAATCAATCTGCTCAGCGTGATTTCATTAGAGCAGAAGAATCTGTTGTTCAAATGCAAAACCTCATCGATTGCGCTAAATCATTTACTGAACTTGCAAATGAAATGGTCTCAAAAGCAGTTGAGTCTGAACAATCTTGTAAAAACGGATCTGTTATTGTTGAGGAAGTAAGTCGTGCTGCCGGAATCATTTCTGAGAGTGCTAAGTCGTCTGCAGAAATTGCTAAACGCCAGTCAACCTCAACTCAAGATTTAAGTCTCCAGGTTGAGCAGGTGTCTTCGATGGTTAAAGAATTTGGATACATGTAAGAGGTGCCTATGAAAGTTATTATATTTAAAGCTTCGGATACCAACTTTGCCGTATCCTTAAGTGACGTAAGAGAAGTCATACGACGTGATGGCCTTTCAGTTTCAGAGCAAGTGGAGTGTATCAGAGGGAAATTTATTAAGGTTTGTGATGCCGGAAGCTTCTTAATGGGAGCTCCTTCATCAGAAACAGTCAAAAAAACAATTTTGTTAGAGCGACAAGGGAACATGCTCGGTTTATCAACTTCTTCGGTAAGTCGAATTTTTGATGTGGACTCGGATTCTGTTCAACAGAAACCGCATGGACAAAGCAGCGGATCTCCGAAGTTTTGTCAGCGCATTTTTAGTTTGCCTGATTTTTTAGCACCGATTTACTTATTGGATTTGGATCATCTCTTTTCTGATGAGTCTGTAACTGAAAAAAATGTAGATTCTGATACGGCTGCATTAGTTAAAGAAGCAACTCCATCGTCTAGAGCGATTTGTTTTAAGCTCGGCAACTGTGAGTATGCTTTTTCGATTGAAGAAACTGTTGAAATTATCAGAGGTAAAGAATCCCGTTCCGTACCTGATACAAAATCTGTTATTGAAGGGGTCATAAACTTGCGTGGAATTGTTCTTCCCGTTATTGATCTCAGAAAAATTGCCGGAATTCAGAACTTAGATCTTAATGGGGGGAAAGATACCTCAAAGATTATTGTAGTGAAGTGTGAGGATCAGTTAATAGGCTACCGTGTAGAGCTTATGACAGAAGTCACTCCATTCTCGCAAAGCGGCTTGGAATTATTGTCTGATACTTTTAGCGGTATGGGTAAATCGTGGATTCATAAAATGTTGCGTATTAGTGAAGACAGAACAATCTTTTTTATTAACTCAGACTGGTTTGTTAAGCATGCAGCCTAGTAACATCCGTATTTTTATTCATTCAAGTTCACCCGTCTTTCGAAGCTGGATTGAATCAAACCTTTTATCTGCTGGCGTTCGAGTTTATGCAAAAATACGAGCAGATAATAAATTTCAAGCACTCGACGAAAATTTTTTTAATATTTTAATTGCAGATGAGTCTATGGCATTGGCTGGTTTTAATAAGACTATTCATGTTCCTGTTCATCAAGGTCTAGAGGATATGAAGTTTGGTGTCCTTCCTTATATTTTTTCGCAGATCCCTGAATACTGGCATCTCTTTAAGACCGCTACTTACCGGATGACGCCGAGTCAAAATATCGTTTTCCTTGGCCTTAGTACAGGTGGGCCTGCAGCACTTGAAAAAATTCTCCCTAAAATACAGCTAAACTCTCAAACAATTTATGTATTAGCTCAACATATGCCTGCTGGTCAGACCCAAGGGTTAGTGGATCATCTATCTCGCAAGGACAAATTAATGATTTGCGAAGCCTCTCATCTTGGGCCTTTAAATCCAGGAAAGTGGTATGTTTTGCCCTCAGGTTTTCAATCATTTTTTGGGGTAGATAGGAATCATAAGCCCGTTTTTTTTCAAACAACCACACCAGAAACACTTCACAAGCCTCTCATTGACCTCTCTCTCTATTCTATTGCGTTGGCATTTCGGAAGAATCTTCTCGCAGGTATTTTGACAGGAATGGGAAGCGATGGGGCGCTTGCGCTAAAACTATCCAGAGATCTAGAGGCGTCGACTTTTGCTGAATCACGACAATCTGCCCTTGTATTTGGGATGCCTAAGACTGCTCTCGAAATGGGAGCGACTTCAAATGAGATTAGCTTGCTAGATATCCCTGACTTTATCCATAAATGGTCAAGAGTGATAAAGGGAAATTCTGATGTGGCATAAAGAAACCATTCGCTCTCTTTCGTTACTCATCGAAAAACAATACGGCATTCGTTGCGATGAAAATAAGCTCATGTCCCAAATGTCTACCCTCGGCTCTATCCAGTCAAAAGCGGGATTTTTGCACGAGCATGATTTTCTTAATTTCTTAACAGCATCTCCAACGTCCAAAGAACTAATCGAAATTGCAGAAAATTTTTTAATACATGAAACGTATTTTTTTCGTGAGTTTCGTCAGCTTCAAGCTTTTTCAGAATTACTTTTACCTGAAATTGTAGATAAAAAAAGAAGAAACGGGGACGTTACCTTTAGTTTCTGGTCTGCTGCTTGTTCAAGTGGGGAAGAAGCTTACACCATGGCGATTATTCTGAATGAATTACTCGACAGAAATGTTTTTCCTTCCATACGAGTTTTGGGTACAGACCTAGATCGTGCAGTTATTGATAAGGCGAAAAAAGGTGTCTACTCTGGGCGTTCGCTTAAAGATGTTCCCCGCGGTTATTTCAGTCGTTATTTTCTCAAAGAAAAAGAAGATGCTCACTCTGTTGGAATTCAGATTAAAGGCATGTGTGATTTTCGTACTGAAAATCTTCTGCTTCGAGTACCTCAAAGTTCTCAGCGCTATGATATAATATTTTGTCGTAATGCTTTCATCTACTTCTCTGATGCTAATAAAAGACTCATCCTGCAGAATTTTGCCTCTTGTTTGAAAGCAGACGGCATATTGGTTATTGGCTCTACTGATTCCATTTCAAAAATTGAGTTTCCGTTCAGTTCATTTACCCGCGGAGGTTTTACTTTCTACAGTAAAGGGAATAGCTTTAAATAGTGTTGCAGGCAGCTCAAGATCTAGAATTTCGCTACAATCGCTGTCGTAAAGAGAGTATCTGTTTTGTATTTTACACCCGGTGCTGGCAAGTGATCGTAGCGAAGAAGAATACCTGTTTTTAACGAGAAAATGCTCGTCATCACAGCAGACGCAGAAAGCTCAGTATTAAATTGCCAGTCGTTTGCTTCAGAAATGTTCGGAAGGTATTCACCCAAATAACGAGTTGAAAATCCCGGGTTCCATTTATGTTCCCACTCTGAATAAAGGCGGCCGTAACTACTAAACGCGGTAGAGTCGTCAAGGCGATCTTCATGCATATAGCGATAACCCAGCTCTGTGAAAAATTTTGTTCTTTCAGTTTCTAGAGCAATATATTTTGCACCGGCGTCGGTCATGAGACGTTTGTCAATGTTGGCGAATTTATCTTTTTCGAAAGTCTCACCTAAGTAGAGCGAAATAAAGTCTGTCGTTTTTTGTTCAAATCTGGTTCCCGCCATAAAAAAGCGCGCTGTCTCAATACCATTGGCCTTAGCATTTAAATAGCGTGAACGAAAACCAATGGTTTTTTGCTCCCACTTATAATCATTAAGTTGTTTTATGTTATAGGTTTGTGTTCGGGTGTTTCCATTTGCCGAGGCAATACCCACCTCTGATTCATTTGTGAGTTGCGCGTGTGCATGAAAAATAGGGCACAGGAAAAGTGCGAGAAATAGTTGTTTCATAAAGCTCCTTATTACAGATAAAACTATAGCATCGGAGATGCAAATATTGATGACTTAGAGCTGCAATAAAATTAAAAAAGACGAAGTCTACTTAAAAAGTATCAGTAAGATGGAGGAGATCATCGTAAAGTCAGATGTTGCTTCAGTTAAGAAAGTTGTGCTTTGCTTTGAAAAATTTCAGCAAGACACCGTTATAACAAATCTTTTAGGAAAATTCGGGAAAGTTCTTTCAGCTGATATCTTGCAATTATGAGTGACCATGACCCAATACATCCCTAAGGAAATTTTCATCAGGATGTCCACTGTATCCAGTTATAAATGAAGTCGGTAAATATCGAAAGAGATAGAAACCAAAAACTCCCGATTGATGCTGCTGCATTAAGTGATGAGCTTCGTGAGTAAGTACTGTAAGTTTATTGAAATGTGTATCGGAGACTGAGACGTTACCGGGAAGTGTAATTGATGCTGTAATCATATCTGGAAGTACTCCTCCAATACGGTAGTTAGCATCCAAAATAAGTTGACGGTTGATGTTGTAGGATCCCCCACGACCAACCTGGTTTTGATATTCATTTTCAAGTGCGATCATTTCATCTACTTCAGCGGGATCAAAATCTTTAAAAGCATAATAGCGTGTACCGTAAAACCAAATCATAACTTTTGCTGAAACAAATCCGAACAGAAGACCTTTTATTGATGCTTTTGCAATTGATTCCCCCTCAATTAACGCCACCGTTGAACCTTGAAGTAGACCACGGACGGACTTTTCGAGAGTTTCTAAGCGACGGTTTAAGGCCAGCGATTTAGCATCATAGCCCTTAGTCATAGGTCGACTAATATTTGTTGGTATAACGTAATACTGAAGAAGGCTAATTCCTGCTCCTACCAAGGCACCTGTGCGGATGTCTTGACCTGTAAAATAACTCTGTAGGGCACCTTGCCCAGCTCCGAGTGCAAGGATTTTATAAAATCTGCCAGCAGCAAAACCTGAAGAAAGAAGAAACGTATTTATGACTTCCTGAGGCGCATCTTTTAAAAACTCACTCCACTCTCTATCATATCGAGCTGTTTCAATAGCATTTTTAACAAGACTTTGTGTTCCCATCGCAAGAGGTACATTCCCTTGTGTTAAGACTAGAGTTGTCGTTCCTGCCAAAAGTGATAAGTAAGTTTCAGTTTGGATTAGATTATGACCAAGTTTAGCGAGGGCGCGACCAGCAGTTTGAAAGATATTTTTATCAAAGTAGATTTCTTTACCGTTTTGGTTAAAAACAACACCATGTTTTCCCTTTATCCAAGGGGCTTGAGGATACAATTTTAGAAGTGTTTCTTGAGAAATGATCGCCTCTAGTCGACGTGGCTTCTTTGAATGATCTTTAAAGCATATCTTTAGACTAGTAGCGTTCTTCTGGTTGTATTCTTTAAGATCCTTTTCAATAGTTAGAATGTTCTTATCCATCCATCTTCTAAGTGCGAGAATGTACTCGTCATCATCAGCATTAATAATTTGAGAAAAAGTATAATCTTTTAAACTCTCTAATATCGCATCAAAGTTTTTCTCGATGAATTGAATCGTCAAAAGATGCATTGAGTTTGAATAGGGGAAGTTTGGTACTTCTCCTGCAAGATATAAGAAAATTTGATGTTTGTTTGAAAGGGCCTGCAAGGTTTTAAAGAGTTTCTTCACTTTGTGAGGAATATCTTTTAGAACGTTCGTCGCGATTAATTTGCCACCTCTGTTTTCATAAATGACGGAAGGATCCTTCGCATTATAAAGTTCAGCAAGTTTCTCGTAATACTGCTTTTTTAGTTTCACAAGGACTCTAAACTTAACTTTTTTAAGTTTTGCGACAGTCAAATTATTCTTAAAGAAACGAACGTCCGGCATTTTAGCAAACGCCATTAACAGGCCTTGAGCTTCCGGATCAGATGCAATCTTGTTGTATTTCCTGATGCGTGAAAGTTTGCCATTATCCTTTATTTTTTTGAAATCGATGTATTTATAGTCTGGAAGCAGAGCTGTTCCACCTGCGGAGTAGAATTGTAAATAAAGATGAGTGTTAAGTTTTTTAAGGAGAGATTCATCTTCTGAAGCCACTTCCTTTAATTCTTTAAACCAGCGAAGGAAGTTTATATTTTGGCCGTCAATATGAAGGGCCAATTTAAGACGCTCGTGAATGCCTTTTAGGTCTTCAGTTATGATCGAGGTCTGATCTATTAGATCTTCTAGCGTTAGGTCTAGTCTGTATTTTTCAGATAGAGGATAGATTTCAGGTGTCGATCCAGGCGAGCTCAACTCCTGAACGATTGCCTTAAATGTAAGATTTTCTTCAATTTTTAAATCAGCCGCAAAAAAACGCAGGACTAAGTAAAAGAAAGAATAGTGCTAGCGTTTTAATTGTTTCGACCTTTATTGATATAGGGGGATTCTAGTCAAAATTTGCGAGGCGGCGGTTTGGATTGTAGAGATTACCAGGGACTGTACAATTTTTTAACAGTGGCCTGTTTGGGAGCTGTTGGGTAGCTTCTGAACATGCCTCTTGGTCACCTTTAAAAAAACAGGGTGTAGCTCATCTCCAGCTCTGGCTGTTTATGTGTTACGGATTTTATTTGATCAAAACAGTCTAGC
The DNA here is from genome assembly GCA_040399915.1 of Bacteriovoracaceae bacterium. Classification (GTDB taxonomy): domain Bacteria; phylum Bdellovibrionota; class Bacteriovoracia; order Bacteriovoracales; family Bacteriovoracaceae; genus Peredibacter. The sequence goes on along the minus strand of JBBARE010000001.1, from coordinate 46,463 downwards.
GATAGCCTTTAAATTTTTTGGAGCTCCAGTATCAGGTAGTCCAGAATCCGAACAGACTGGCGTAATATATTTAACATTTAAATTTTCATCGCAAATGTCGTTTGAAGTGCACGCCCGCACTGCAAATGAAAACGGAATTTCGTCGCCAATACCATCAATATCAACTGAGAGGTTCCCAAGTGTAGAAATGATTTTTGGTGGAGCCTGAAAATCAGCTCCAATCATAGAGCAACCTGGTTTAGCGTAAATTTTGTAATAGCTCACAAGTGGTCCAGAACTACTTGCTGGATTCCACGAAACAGTGATGGAATCGTTGTCCGGATCATTCAATTTTGGAGTCGCCGAAAAGATACCCGAAAAAATAGGAGCATTAACGTTGATGGGACTTAAGTTAAGAACGTTAGACCCTTGCTTCAAGATTCCATTGATTTTAGCGTCACAACGGTATTGGTAGCTACCACCCTCTTGAAGATTTAAATCTATAAAACTAGTGACTGATTCGTCAGTAAATGTCGCAACTAAGCTCCCATTTCGGTAGATGTCCATCTCTGATGCATCCGCTGGCCAACTGAAATTGACCCGAATTCTAGATGAGTCAATTGGATCACCGGTTACACAACCCTGAAAATTTCCACTGGTATCAGTGGAACTGCCTGGTTGAAACAAGCTACCTTGCCCACCACCAACGCACCCCGTGAGCATGGCATAGACAATTAATTGACTGATTCCATAACTAAACTTCATTTTAATATTTCGGCATTTATTTAAAAAATACTTAATCTAAGCACAATATTCTTAGAGGTGAACTCGTTCAAGGTACTGAAATCATGAGTCTTCTTAAGAAAAAAAATGCTAGGGACGTTTATCCAAAGACCGATGGTTCAGTATGTTCTATTCAAGATTCTGTCCCGCTCAAGGGGGAGAGGTAGTGGTACTAAAAAAAGAGAAAAGTGGCCGCTTCTCAGAGCGGCGACAGAATAAGGTTACTGCTAAAGCTAAACTTCATCATACACAAATAAATTTAAAATCTCCTGCATAGAGGCTTTTATTAAGAATCCTTTACCAATGTTAAGTTCAGATCAAGATTAGATTAATTTACTTTTAAGACGACTCTTTCTTTTTTCATTTCCACCAATGAGTGCAACTATTTAACTCGCCATGGAGGTCATATGCAAAACGGATTTGCTGTCATCGTTATGCTGGTCACATTCTCTCTTAATGCCCAAACTCTACCAGATAAGCTCACAAGATTTGCTTTTGGATCTTGTAATGATCAGACTCATGCCCAACCCTTATGGAAGCCGATTATCGCTTCTAGGCCAGATCTCTTTCTCTGGGCGGGAGATGCTATTTATGCTGATTGGGATCAAACTTATAATATTGAAGCTTCTTATACTAAGCAGAAAAATAATACCGATTACAAACAACTTTCATCTACAGTTCCTGTTCTTGGAACTTGGGATGATCATGATTTTGCCGGTGATAATGCCGATGGATTTTTCATAAATAAGAAAGCGAGCCAGAAATTCTTTCTCGATTTTGTAAATGAACCAAGCGATTCACCAAGGCGGGGACGTGATGGTATTTATACCAGTTATGATTTTGGAAGAGACGATCATCAAGTTAAGCTCATCCTTTTGGATAACCGCTACTTTAAGGCGCTTGATACCAAGACGCCTCTCTTGGGAGAAGCCCAGTGGTTATGGCTAGAGGAAGAGCTTAAAAATTCATCTGCAGGAGTTAACTTTATAATGACTGGCCTCTCCGTTCTGTCCCCCCTTCTTCCTATCACAGAAGAATGGGCGCAGCACACGACTGAACTTAACCGCATGACAAGTCTTCTGCAAAAATACAAAACCAAGGGTATCGTCTTTCTCACAGGAGATAAGCATTTCTCGAGCATTTTTCGAGCGCGTGGGTACCTTGAATTCATGTCGAGTGGGATGACTCACATTGCACCAAAAAATACATGGTGGTATCTCGGCAGGAAATATGAAACAAGTTTTTTTGGGCTAAGTTTTGGCCTTGTGGATATTTCCTGGGAAGGTGCTGCGCCCGTTATAACGATGACCATCAAAGACAGAAACAACCTCGATGTGTTTTCTAGAAAATTTAAATGGGTTGATCGGGACTGGGTTGAGCAAAACTCTTATTTTTCTGGGATGATCATTGAGCCGGATGCAGAACTCGTAGCTGAACCAGATGATCATGAGTAAATGAAGGCCGCTTGTTTTACGAGACGCCTATCCATCGTTATTTGGGAGGTTCGGGCCTGTTCTTATGAACCTCGGCACATTCGTAAAATACCGAAGGATCTTCATCTTTGACATTAGATAATATCATCCTTGAAAAGGGTTAGTTTTAATAACAGGATAGCCTTTAAATTCATGAGGGGGTCTTCTGCATGTTCATATTCTGAAGTTTAAGCTTGGATTTCAAGTTCCAATGTTTAAAATACTTTCATGATTAGGCTATTATTCATTCTGATTCTACTCCTCGGCGGGAAAGCCTATGCCCGCTGGGCCTTGGGCGAACCTACTATCTGGGTCAAGGGACAGGAGAAGGTCGGAGGGATTATACCCTTGGCCTCTAATAATAATGTTTCTATCGAGAGTTTTGAAAATAAAATTTTTATGGTTTGGCGCTCATCTAAAGATCACTTCGCCTCTGAACATACATGGACGCATGTGGTGTACTCAAGAGATGAAGGGAAAACATGGATCAAGGATCTCTCTTTTTCTATTAATGTTGACGTAAGGGAAGGACTTCTTAAAACTATTGCGGGAAAACTTCATCTTTATTATTTCGAAGGCGGAAGCCAGGCCATGGCTTTTGACCCAAAGCGAGTCGTTCATCGAATTCGAATGGGAGAGGGAAAATGGTCTGAACCCATTACACTTGCAGGTCCATCAGAAGTTCTCTGGGATATTAAAGAGTACAAGGGAAAGATGTACAAAATTTCCTATGAAGGTCCTCACTACAGTATCATTCCAGGTGTGCTAAAAATAAAATTTGAAGTCTCAGAAGATGGAACAAATTGGGGACCTACGGATGGAGCGAAAAATTCTGTGGTTTACCGCGGAGGAGTGAGTGAAGTAAGTATTGAGTTTGATGATGAGGGAAATCTTTTTGGAGTTGGTCGCAATGAAGATGGCGATAAGTCCGGATGGGGAACTCAGATCTTTACTGCACGAGCGGGAAATCTTTCCAAGTGGACTGCACTTAAACGCTCGCTTCCGAATCGCTATGATTCTCCCCGTATGTTCAAGCATCATGGCGAGCTTTATCTTCTTTCGCGAAAAACCTCGCAGAATTTTGATCGCGGGTATCGTTATCTTCCTTTTAATTTTAAGCGCTGGCTTTATTTAGGACTTTATTCTCTTCAGACCATCCGTTCTGGTCTTTTTCGTTTGGATCCAAAAAGACTCAACATTGATTTAGTTCTCGAACTTCCTTCTGCTGGTGATAATGCCTTTCCATCCGTAGTTCAATCTACTCCTAATCAATTTCTGATTGCGAATTACACATCGCCTTTAGAGCATACTGACTGGTCCTGGATCAGAGGCCAGAAGAGTGCGGAAGGAACTCAGATTTATGGCATTCGACTCACATGGATACCTGAATAAATTTAAACTGCTCGACTTATATGGTGCCAGATAGAGTTCATATTGCATCAAATCCCAAATCCGTCCGTAATATTTCCCTATCCATTTTTGTGACGATTGTGTCACAAAAATCCCAATCCCATTTCCTTTCTAAGATCTTAAGGCGTTTTGTATTCTGCAATTCCATAAAGACCATTCTGTATATAGATAAAGAATAGAGAATCTCTTTCGCTGTGATACTGAAGTGCCTGCCCAGCACATTTCATCGTTGACGTAGGAAATAAGAGCTGTGTTTCAGTAGCAGCTAGGACATTTCGTTTATAAAGATTACCGTTGGTTCCACAATAATAAACAAACTCATTTCCACCGACACGATGAAACTCATAAGCATTAAAGTCTTGAACCGTCGTGGTGAATGGAGTCACTATCCCTCCAAGAGCAGGAATTTTGTTGATCAGTTTCCTGCCCTTATACGCTAGCAGCCAACTATCAAGAGTCAGGTCATACTTAGTCTGTGTCTGAACGTCTTCTCCGAGAGTCTCTGCCAATGTACAGTCAGTTCCGGCGACTCCTGAACAGAGGGAAGTTGCGTTTCCAGCGAGCTGTTGATTCTTACCATAAATGATGATGCTGGAAAGACTATTTTGATTAACCACTCGAAGTGTTACATTACTGGTTGTCCCCCCATGAGTTGGTGCATAAACAAGAAGACCATCAGTGTTCATACCGATATAACTAATTCGTGCACCTGATTGGATGACATAACTTTCTATAAACCATTTACCTGTGGCGAGATCAAGATAGGACAGATATCCATCAGTAGCCTTTTGATACAAACGGTTATTGATAGCATCAATTTTAAATCCACAAGGCATTGACCATCCACAGTTCGCTAGTCGCGATGTGGTTGCCGTAGAGTTGTGTGCCGGAGATCCACTAATTCCGTTACCGGCCACATGTTGTAACATTCCACCAGTCAGTGAAAATTTTACGATCTGATTTTCCAATTTGTTTTGAATGTAGACATCATCTCCACTTATATCAAAGAAGGCGATTTTCGAAAATCTTGCGCTGATTGGATTCGACCCGATTCCATAATTACGAGGTTGTCCGGCAAGAGTCTGGACCTTGCCACTTTGATCTATGGTTCTAATCACTCCCATATCTAAAAAATAGATTATTCCAAATTCATTAATGAAGGCACTCATGACAATGACTGGACAACTTAGAGCAGGCGTTCCATCGATGCAGCGGCCAGAAGTTCCATTTCCAAGGATATTTTCAAAGAGATTGGTGGTTGGATTATATCTTTTAAGATAGGCGCGCCCTTGCTCCAAAAGATAGATCTTACCATCAAGGCCGGTAAATGAAGTGGTACTCCAGTCCATTGATGTTGGATGGGGTGCTTGAGAAACTCCGGTAGTCGGATTGAAGCTGGTATTATGACCTCCTGTATATGCCCCCGTAGCAAGATTTCCACATTCCGGTCTTGTGTTCATTTGACCTTTGCGCATTATTTTTGTCATGGCAGAGGTCGTTTTATTAAATGCAAAAGTAATAAAAGTCATCGGACAAGTGTCGTTATCGTAAACAGCGTTTACTCCCGCCATGGTGGAAGTTCCAATCCCACCCAAACTCAAATGTTTTTTAGCTTTGTAATCTGTAGGATCAAAGAACCAAATCTCTTTTCCCTTTTGATAATAAATTCTGCCATTGGGAACACTTGTGAATAAGTTGTATGAATTATTTGTAGAAATACTGGCACTCAAGGCTTGAGCTCCGTCACTTGTATCACTACCACCGCCAAGAATTGTATCAATTCTCCAGGGATTTACAGACAGTGTGATTTTTCTGATCCGATCATGGTCCCAGAGAAGAACATTGCCTTCGTAGTCCATGGTTATTCGGCTGAGGGCCTTAAGAGTCGCTGAGGTGGCATTGACACCGTCCCCGGCATAAGTTCCGGTTTGGGGAATCAGAAGATTTAGTAGTCCGGTTTCAGGGGAAATATAGACTAGTCCAAGACCTTTATATTTGAAAAAAATGTAACCTGTTTTAGTAACTGCTAATGCTCCATTATCATGAGCATCACCGTAATTAGCTTCGCCTTCACTGATCAGAATGGCACTATTGGCACTCGCTCCGATACCCAGGCTCGTATTACCAGATAAAAAACTAATATTTCCGTTGTTAAGCGGATTCGTCATTGAAAAGACACTCGATATCCCGCTATCAGTAACTGCGACTTTAATTTTGTAATAACTGCTTAAAGGCGAGCCTGCAGACCACTTGAAGCAGCCTGTTGATCCACCATAAACGGTACAGGCACCGTTGGCATTGTTATTTAATCCACTGGTAATCAAGGTGTAAGTTGATTCATTCGTGGTGTAATACAGAGACACATTTCCATTCGGAATGGCCGCATTGTCTGAAATATTCCAACGGATAAAGACATCTGAGGCAATCGTTGCAGTCGTATCCGCACTATTTAGTGGGTTACTTGGTGTATCAGTACTTGAAGCAATGGCATTCGAAACAGTTGGTGGAGGGTCGGGCAGATAGTCCATAGAGTAAAGATCAACATTGAGAGTATTAGAAATAGTTGAAATGTTACCCAGATCATCTTTGAGCCAAACTCTGATATCGTAGCCTCCAAGAATGGTACCGATCTGAAAGGGATAGTCAGAGAGTGTGAAGCTATTCGTGATTGGAGTCCCAATAGAGGCCAGAGTTTTCCAACAGATATCCTCTGCAAGTGGGGCACCTGCATCATTATATTTAAAGCAAAATGAAAAGATATCCTGACGGTTAGACGAACCGGTTAGGCTAATCACAAGATTATTATTACCTGTCGTAAAGGAACCACTGTTAACAGTTAGTGAGCTCACGACTGGCGCCGTTATGTCATAGATAAAACTAAGCGCAGTAGAAGAAGAAATATTTCCGGCAGTATCTTTGGCCCAGGCCTTTAAGACGTGATTGTCTTCAACTGCTGGAGAAAGAGTGAAGGCCATTCCTCCGGTAGAGGTAACACAGTTTTGCCAGCCCACATCACCTACTAATGGAGTCGCGGTACTTGTGGTCACTAAGATTTTCGTTCTATCCGTACAACTGGAAACAGTTAGTGTCGTTGAAGTCGTTGTTTTTTTTTCTGAGACAGTTGCATTTGAAAACAATATTGCCGGTGCTCCCGGAATTGTTTGATCGAGTACCGTCGTCACAGTCGCCGAAGAAGAGATGTTACCAGCAAGATCTTGTGCCCATACGTAAATAGTCTTTGCTCCATCTCCAGTTGGAAGCGTGGCTGTTATACTACCCAAAGCTGTCGTACAGGCCTGCCAGGCCGAATCGTTACTGGCAGGAGGAGTTGACACGATACTGGAATAAATCATGGCACTGTCTGTGCATGAACTTATAGTCAAAGCCGCATTTAACGAATTTGTTGGATTACTTGAGGCCAGTGAGATGGCAGGGGCGGCCGGTGCAGCTGAATCGATAGTGAAGGACGCAGAATCAGCAGAAAAGATATTACCGGCCTTATCAGTTGCAATGACTCTTAGTTTAGCAGAAGTGGTGTTGGAACTCGGAAGAGTCCAGCTATAACTGGTTGCTGTCACGGCCAATGTGCTTAGATCAGAAAAAGTCGAACCATCACCGGCGTATTGCAGCTTCAAAGTTTGTAGACCACTCAGTGCATCTGAAGCAGCTATAGAAACACTACGAGTTGTTCCACCTTTAAGAATTGTTCCTGGAGAACTAACAGTGGCAAGGGGTGGAGTTGTATCTAGATAAATAGTTTGTGTCTTGGCAAAATCTGAAACAAGTCCATTACTATCCTTAACCCAAAGTGAAAGAGTGCGAATACCATCTGCCCCAGAAAGAACAACCGTCTCTGTTTGTTCCACATCGGCGCTGCAAATTCGGGTAAAGCCGGCATTCGAGGGAAGTGGCTTCGTAGCAGACGCTGTGAAAAGAAAAAAATGAAAAGACTCACATTCTTCCTGTTCCACTCCGGTTTGAACTTTGACTGAAAAATTTCCCGAATTACTGGAATCAGCTACCATCACAAAATCTGGTGCAATCGCTGGAAGAGTATTTAAAACAGATACCGTTTGAGCATGGGTATAAAATGATTTTGTACGATCTACATTTCCAGACCCATCATTTTGACCAACGATGGATGTCACGACATAAGTGCCAGCATCGTCAGCTCCAGGAGAGAAAACCCATTGGTTGGCAATGGAAACTCTTGCTCCATCTAACAACCATTCGTGAGCGATATCATAGGCCGGATCAAAGTGAAGCGAGCTAACCTTATACGTACTGGAAAGTCCCTCGTTGATCATAGTCGCAAAGGAAACAAATGAAACATTGGGATGAGATTGAGCAAGTTTTATTGGTAGTTCTAAAAATAAAGACTGAAAGATTGTAGAAAGTGCTGGATTACTATTTAAATTTGTATAGGCCTGAAGCAGGTTTTCACCATGGACTTTTTTTATTAAACTTTCGACTTCAACTTTTTCAATTTGGGACAACGACTTTGAGAGAGTTGATTGCGAAGTCAACCCTATAAGAGTTGAAGCGTAGCTAATATCTTGATCTGCGTTTACACCAGTAATAGGACGATAAAAAATTTCATCGCATCCACTAATGGCTATTTGGTATCCAACGTTTGACGTGTGAATATCCAAAGGTAGTTCTTCAATTTTAAATTCGTAATGACTATTAGAAACCATTGAGCTGGCGACAGGAACAGCATTCAAAGTTCCATCAGTTTCAACTTTGTGAATGCGAGCGTAGACATCATCAGAGCATGTGACAGAAGCATAGGCGGAATCAATTAAATAGGAACGATGATGAGCTATCCCAACCAAAGGAAAAATGCGACCACCGAGCACAGAAGCTGCGCCTGGTTTGAAGGCAACCTCTCCACAACCCGTTAATAAGATGAGACTAAGAAATATAAGTTTCATAGTCTTCTTATCGGCATTTATTTATAACTTATTAAGCTTAAGTCTTTAAAACTTATAGTTTTAGAAGAGCCAACGCATTGAAACTCCGAGAGAGACTTTATGAATGACGGTGTCCTCAACCTTATTGTGAGAATAACCGCCGGTAAGGCCAATCTGCGTATTTTGTTTAAGTGCCCGGTAGCTTGAAGCCTGGAGCCCAAGACTGCTCTTTAAATTGTTGTTTGAATCAACTTTTTGAGTGGATGCAAACAGTACATTTACTTCGCTCAAATATTTAGATCCCTGCCACTGTAAACTTGGGCCAAACGAAAAGATCAAAGGATTTTTGATACTGTACTTGGTTTGATCTTCTGTGGTTACAACCAAGGTTGTTTTTTCAGCATTCAATTTTAGGCCGTAATAAAATGCATTTTGTTTTTTTAGGAATTGATAAAAAAGACAACCATTCACTAGACTATTAGCGCCTTGCTGGTACTGATCTTTTTTGAAAGTGACATATGCAATCGATCCTTCCAGGATCTGTCGATTGTTTGCACCATCATATATTAATCCGGTATGGACTTTGGGATAAAAAAACGTCGAACTGAATTCGGAAGGTTCAATATTTCCTTTCAACATTTCAACTGTGGGGGTTGCGCTAACGTAAAAAGATTTTTTACCGGGCTCAACAATTTCTGGCGTGGCCGGAAGCTCTTCGGGACTATATACAGTCAGCTGTTCTGGGTTCTCTTTCACAATGATTGGTTCAGTTCTTTGTTCAATGGTCGATGGAAGTCGTATTCGGGTCCCAACCGCAAGTGTTTTCGAAGTATCATAATTTAAATTATTAAATTCTAATACTTTTCTGAGGTATCCACCTTTATAAATGGGCGAGATTTTTAAGCGATCATAAAGCAGATTAGAAACAGTTTCATTTTTATTTAAAGTATAGACCTCTCCCAAGACCAGTGGGGAAATGAGAACAGTAAATAGACCTAGGTTTCGAAGCTTTTGTAGCATTGATCCAAATGTTAGTCTTATTAAGATGTATTATCAAATTTATCCACACGAATATTTAAGGGCCATGTCACCTGGCCACAATAATAGACCTTTCTTTATAAAGACTGCTTGATTAGATTTATTTTCAATCTTTGCTTTGGATTTTTCCGTAAATTTTTTTACGCAAAAAATAGAAACCTGGCACTCAAAGATAAAGAGCAACTGGATAAGGTTCAAGGCGAAGAACTAAGAAAAGTCTTATCTAAGACCCATAGGGAAGTTTGAGTCAGATCCCACATGCCCGAATTATGATAAAGTTTTTGATCGGAGTAGACCATGCTCGAAGGTTGATCTTAAAAATCAACTCGATAGGACGTATAAAAGTTTTGTGTTCTGTCTTTGACTAAATAATTATTGGCCGGGGCTGTTCCCGCTTTGTAATCATAAACGCCGAATCTTATTACTTGATTATGGTTAAATGGGACCGCAAAGAAGTAATGCTGACCATTATTATTTGAACGTTGGTAAAATTCGTTAAACTGCAAGTAAGCATAATCGTCTAAGTAGAAGTTTTTATCCGTTTCAATATGCTCAATACCGACAACATATCCCTTCTCAAAATTGTAATTAAGATTAAATAGATTCGAATCACTTTGAGAAGAACCATTTCCATCGAGATAATCCTTCACACGTAAATGACTCCATGAAAAATTAAATCCTGTATTGTGTATTCTTTCAAAACCTAAATAGAGCGTGTGACTTAAGGCTCTGTAATATTCTGGACCCTGCCTTGTTGTCTCCTGGTATTCGGCGTCGTAGAATTGATCATAATACCAGAGCATAGAGTAGACACTTATTTTGTCTGCAATTTGGGAATGTTCATAATCCCATTCATTGAGCCATGCCGTTTGATTTGCACGGCGATCAACTTTATTTCCATCAGGATCAAGTTGAGGAGCAGTTCTATCATTTTTGTCGGTAAAGAAAAATGGTGTGTAAAATAATCTTGTTTTGAAACTCATATTTTGGGGCATGAGATCTTTAAAATTGTAAACCAATGCCATTCCATCAAAGATGGCATTGTAGCTAAAACGAGGGTAGGTACCATTTCGGTATAAAGCATCTAGTTGATTAAGAGGTGGTCCACCTCGAGTCGTCATCCTGCCTAGAACAAAACTCAGATTTTGTTCTAGAGTCTTCCATCTTAGGTAAGCAACATCAAATTTTGCATCTGAGCCGGTGTAAGCATATGATCCTTCCATAGAGTGGTAGGACCCTTCAGAGATACCCTCTCTTCCATCGCTGTTATATATTTTACCCATGGCAAGAGTGGTGAAAAAATCCATTTGCTCTGAGATTTTGAAGTCGATATTTAAACCGATATGTAATCCCGCCAAATCACCATGGTTTTTATCTTCGTCTCCCGTTAAGGGATCAGTTTTGACGGAGTTAAGAACTTCGAAATTTGTTATAAAAGTTCCTGAAAAATGGACTCGATCAAAATCTCGATCAAGATTAATCTCTTCAAGTTTTTCTTCAAGATTGGCCAAACGTTCTTCTACCGTTGTTTGGGCAAACGAAAAGGGAATGGATAAAAACAATAAAAACCAAAAAATTAACTTATTCATTCACCTACTACCGAGCCTGTTCGGCCCAAAATGTTCTTTTTATAATTTTCAACTATCTGAGTACAATTTAAATCAGTGCAGTTCTTCATGAGTTGTTTCGTGAACTTGGCATCACACTGAGTTGAGGTTTTGAGTTCGAGTAACGATTTTTTTATTAATAAAGTGTTTGATTTTGGACATTTTTCAAGAACCTGACCCATATAGTCTTTTAAGCTGGCACAGGCTTCTTTAAAAGCAAATAAGGATAAAGTTAAAGCCAAAACATACCGAAAAATCAAAAGGAGGATCCCTATGAAAAAGTTTAGTAAATCATAAAATGGGTAATAATCGTTTGTCCAATTTATTGTTTCCCTCCGCTTTTGCCATTTTAGCAGGACAATTCGTCCCTTTGCTTTTCATTACCATTGACCTGTTTGAATTAGGACTCCCTTGGAGCATTGAAAACGCTTTTGATATTTATAAATCACAATTGATTTATATTTTTAGTTCCTGTTCAGTTCCAGTTTTCATATTCTCAATTTTTATTCAGTTTAAAAGGATTTCATCACAGAGAATTTTTTTAAATACTATTTTTAATGGTATGACTGAACAAATCGTCGTTTTTAATTCTGCTTTAAAACCTAGCTTTAAAAATCTTGCCTTCGCTAATTCACGTTTACAAATTAATATAGATGATTTGTTAAAACATAATGAAAGAACTGATTCTTTTGAGTGGAGTTGTGGAGAATCTGATTCTACAACGACATTTGTATGCTTCTTCAAGCATTTAAATAATTCCTCCGCGATACTTTTAATAATGAAAGATGTTTCAGATTTTAAACGGAAAGATGAACTTCTTAAAATTCAAGAACAAAGTATGATTAATTCAAGTCGACTTGCCTCCCTAGGTGAAATGGCCGCTGGACTGGCCCATGAGATCAATAACCCTCTAGCGGTAATTATTGGTCGTGTCGAAATGTTTATGTCACAAATAAATAATGGCCCTGTTACCGAGGTTGAAATTAATAAAACCATGTCGAAAATCCAGGACATGGCATTCCGCATTTCCAAGATTGTAACTTCAATGCGAAAAATTTCTAAGACGAATAAAGCAGAAGATCTTGTTGAGACTAGCCTCACTATGGTCATTGAAGACATTCTGAACATTTCTTCTGAAAAAATTCGTAATTCATCAGTTAGTCTCGATTATTCGCAAGTAAGTAAGGCCCTACTCGTAGAAGTAAATTTTTCACAGCTTTCACAAGTTATAATTAATCTTATAAACAACAGTCTTGATGAATTAGCTAAACTCCCTGATGGTAATAGAAATATTTGGATCTCAACTGAAGAAGTTGAAGGTTGTGCCTTACTCAAGATCAGAGACTCTGGTACGGGAATACCCATGGAGGTAAGGGCAAAATTGTTTCAGCCTTTTTTCACGACAAAAGATGTTGGAAAAGGTACAGGCCTTGGTTTAAGTATTTCAAAAGCTTTAATGGTTGAAATGGGTGGAGACTTAGAATTATCAGCAGAACTTTCTCAGACGTGCTTTATCCTTAAATTTAAAAAAAATCAAAGCGTTCCTCAAGCTCTAAATCTTGTCGCTTAACTCGTTACTCTTTAATTCCAAGCCTCTTGGTCGGGTTTGCGCCTTAAATGTTTAAAAAAAAGAAGACTTGTTATTTTGCTCTAGTAGCCTTTTCTGTCTTGAGTTAGCCTTAAGACCTTAAATGGGGGCCTGTTTAATGGAAGACGCCAAAAAAAATAAGTATAAAGCACTAATTGTTGATGACGACACCGATTTGCTAGAAATGCTCTCTGATATATTGACTATCGCAGGCTTTAAGGTTGTCACTGCAATAGATGGTGTGGACGGTATTTTTAAATATAGCAACGAAACATTTGATATTATTTTGAGTGACATTAAAATGCCCAAGAAAGATGGGGTAAAGTTCGTACAATATATTCAGGCTTCAGAAGCTCAAAAAATGATGAAAGCTGGGAATACTTTTAAGGCGACACCGATTATTCTCATCAGTGCTTCAGCGGAAGAGTATAAGGTGGAGCTGGAGGTTTTAGGAAATATTGAAATTCTGACAAAGCCCTTTAGCCCAAAAGCGGTGATTGAAAAAGTGACTAAGCTTTTAGAAAGAAAATTTTCTACCAATACGACTGCGGCCGGAACCCTGTTAAGTTTCAAGCCGGGTGAATATCTAATTCAGGAAGGGGATATTGGAACTGATATTTATTTCGTTAAGGAAGGTAGCCTTAACGTCGTGAAGAAGAATCAGACGGGATCTGATGTTGTTGTGTCCACCGTCAAAGGTGGCGAGATGGTGGGTGAAATGGGTTTTTTATTAAAAAAAAAACGGACTGCTTCAGTGGTGGCAGTTACAGACTCTCTGGTCATTTCTATTCCAAAAGAAAAGTTTGAAGCCGTTTTAGATCTTCAGCCTAAATGGTTTAAGATTTTATTTGAAACGATCTCCACCCGACTCGAAGAGACGACAAAACTTTTGGTTGATGCAAAGTCTAAACCCTAATATTTCAGAGCTGACTGGTTTTTCGAAAACTAAGAAATGCCAGACAAAAATTTGATTCTTCGAAACTCAATTCATTGTGATTTAGACTTACATCCCTGTCCTTGCAAAAGCTATCGATGATATTGGTTCGTATGATGGACTAAATGTTTCTGAAGTTCGCAAACTCTTGTGACATTTTAGAAAAATAAAAAAGGACTCGAAAGAGTCCCTTTAAATAACTGAAATGTTTGGTAAAATTTTGGAGCGGCTGATCAGATTCGAACTGACGACCTTCTGCATGGCAAGCAGACTGTGCCAAATTTTTAAGTCAACGGAAGGCTTAGAAAAGATCAATAATTAAGAGTGTTTAACAAACTTTTCACTTCGGTAAAACACGGGGAATTTCGGAAATTATCGGGAGCTGTTGGGACTTTCCTGGGACATTTTCGGATGGGTTTTTCTCTTCTTTCCTAAATTTGCCTGCTACTTATCTAAATTATTTGTTTTGGTGCTGTCAGGTCTACTGCGAAGAAAAATATATCCATTTTGTTTTTTCACAATCACAGCATCTACAATATCATTCTCAACGAGGTTGATGGCTTCAGTTTTGCGAATCCACCCATAACCTTCGATGAGATATTGGATGATCAGATTTTCTTTGTTCTTTTTTACATCAAGGATTTTCTTCTTAGTTCCGGGTGGCGGAACTTCAATTATTTTTCCTGCTCCAGTGCCTTCTTTTCTTTCAATGGCCTTTACTAACTTTTCAAGTTCTTCTTCAGAAAGACTATTAACCTGTCTCGTTAAATCTATTTGAGTCCATGATTGAACATTCTTTTTATATAATTCAGTATCATTACCATGTTCTTTGGGTGCCCATACTTCGATGGCTTTAGATACTGTCCTGCCTTGAAAATCATCTTTCTTCAAAACGCTAAAGATTGCCCTTCGACCTGTCTGATAATCTGGAAATACTGCAAAACCTCCAGCTTTCCCTATCGCACCCAACTTTGTTACAAGTTTTCCGTTTCCGTAACCAATGTTGCCTGGATTATTATTTCTCCAATTCCTTTGGCCACCAATATATATTGAACTTGAACCATCTTCTCGATAGTAAATAATCCTTAAAGCATTCTTTTCAACAATCCTTATAAAAGGATCAGCCTTTAAATTCGTGCTCATTCTTTGAACTCTCCAATATATTTATACAATCCATCTATTTCGCCTGTGCCATGACATTGTTCGGATATGACAATTCCCTTATCTGTCTTTTTTAGAATGAAGCGACAATCGGAATCTGTTCTATCACGAAAAATTGCCAAATCAGCTTTCACTTCTGCGAAGTACATGTTGCGAGGCTTTTTCTTTCCGTATTCAATAACATCAACTGCTACAGCATCGTCCGTAAAATGATTTAATA
This sequence comes from Bacteriovoracaceae bacterium, assembly GCA_040399915.1. Taxonomy (GTDB): domain Bacteria; phylum Bdellovibrionota; class Bacteriovoracia; order Bacteriovoracales; family Bacteriovoracaceae; genus Peredibacter. The sequence continues at coordinate 31,358 of JBBARE010000001.1, read as the reverse complement.
AAAGATAAAATTTCCCAGAAGTATGCTGATATCGGGCGTGCCACGGGTCTATTAGTGCAGCAGGAGTGTGATTAGATCGACAAGAAGTGAAAACGAGTAATAATAAAAAAATAATATATTTTTGCATATATAATTTTTTCCTTAACAGGAAAGATAAGCAACTACCAAAAGGTACCTGGTTGAGCTTTTTGGGACATTTCGGATGGACTTTTCTCTTCTTACTTAAGTATGGCCGCTCTATCCAAAATAAGTTTCATGTATTTTCCCTTCATCTCTTTTGAAAGAAGCGACTTTTGAACCCAGGTCTCAAAAGTTGGAATTTGCTTAAGGTATGAATCCAGAATCTTTATGGCCTGCTCTTTCTTCACATTACAGTGCGCAGGAGCGAAATAATCTATAAGGTCTTTCCTCGTTATTCCATGTTTTTTACCATTGAGTTCGAGTGCAAGTTCCTCTTGAGGTTCTACTAATGCAATGGTGGTATTCACAAGGTCATAAGCGGGAGTTAGTTTTACAACCCCTTTAAGGTTTGTCTGGACTGAAAAGTTCTTTAAATGAAGGTCCTCATTGCCAATGAGAAAAGAAAAGAGCGTCAGTTTAAAAACATTTTCTAGTTCTAATGCTGGGAATGAACAAAATTCTTCAACGATCTCGCATACTTTCTCCATATTGGATTGATATTTTGTGGATCTTGTTGCTCCGAGAAGTTGTGCAAAATCTTCTTGTGGGAGTTTCTTTTTCTTAGGCAGTCGGTCAAATCTTTTTATGACGTAAAGGAGAGAATCATCCTTGGCCCTGATAAGCCCATGCCATGGGACATTCAGGCCAACAACTTGGGCAAGATGCATGGTTAGATCTTCATTTTGCGGTAGTTCAGGATAATCATTTACTTGAGGCTTGATGATATATTCCCCATCCTTATCAACCAATTCAAAGCTTTCATTTTTTACAGAAAGTTTTGCGCTTAATTTGGGCTGAATCCCTTGGATGGAAATCTTACCAGCGTGTCTTTGCACTTCTCGTGTTTGTTCCTGCCGGTCGTAAGGGAAAGGTTTTAAATTTTGTAATCTGACATTTAGCTTCCTCAAACCGGCCATTGAGTAACTTTTTCCAGCTTTCAGTTCTTCGTAGGTGAGGAGACAACGATTAATCATTTTATCTCCTTAACTGTAACATGTCCTACAAGATCCATACCTACGATTATCAACTGTGAGAAATAATCGTCTTTATCAATTTTTTTTGTCCTCAAAAGACTATCAAGCATCATTCCCTCAGGCAGTACTCCTTCAAAAAAAGTTGGAAATTGATTGAAGGCAAATGACTTTTTATTAATTGGTAAGGTTAAAGAAATTGCATGACCTTGGTAATCTTGTTCGTAGTTTAGTTCGTATGACTTTCGATTATGCTCAATAAGCTCTGCCGCTTTTATTCCGTTTATAAATACTGCTGCCTTTCTCATTGTTCATTTCCATGATGAAAGGGGAGCTTGAAGTCCAATTTGATATTGAGAACTTTCAGCACTTTTAAGATATTTTCAAAGCTAATTTGGGTAGAACCTTTTTCAAGATTAAATACTAACGTTTTGCCCACGCCGGCCCTATCCGCGAGTTCTTTTTGACTAAGACCTGCTAGTTTCCTGGTAGTTTTTATTATTTCGCCTAAATTATAGTTTAGATCATTTTTTACTGTCATAGCAGTAAATATAGCATGATCTATCATTTTTTCGATAGTTTTTAATAGTTATTACTGATATTGCGGTAAAATAGACTATTTTCACTAAGATAATGATTTTTTTTTCATATAGTTACTGTTATAGCAGTAATCGAGAAGAGATCTACTGTACTCTATGCTTGGTCATGAGATTAAAGAACAGGCCTTTGATAGGACTCTCTTTGTTTTTTAAGGTCGGTACTGCGATTGATCATGATAACTTCACGGAAAGAATTTATCGAAAGGACATTTATGAATGTGTTTTACGACAAATTCGTTTTCATGACCTTAGACATACATCAATTACCTTGATGGTTCAGAAGGGTGCTTTGTTGCCAGTTATTCAGAAAATAGCCGGACATAAAGATATCAAGACTACCATGCGGTACGTGCACGTTCTTGGAAAAGATATTGATGATATCGGTGCACTTCAAGGTCTGACAGTTTCAAAATAAAAAGCTGCTGGGACATTTTTGGGACATCGAGAGTCCAAAAAAACAAAAAGAGACTCTTGCGAGTCTCTATAAGTATTAGAAATGTTTGGTAAATTTTGGAGCGGCTGATCAGATTCGAACTGACGACCTTCTGCATGGCAAGCAGACGCTCTACCAACTGAGCTACAACCGCATCTTGTGTTCTAGATATTATTTGTGCCGGGTATATTCGTCAATCGGTAAGTTCTGATTTCTAAAGGATAATGACCTGACTTTAAGCGTTATTGAATCTCTTCTGTGCAGGGTACTTCGTTGTTAACGTGAAGCGTGCAGATGACTTCTGTTTCGACCTTGTTGGCGGGGAATTGCCCTAGCAAAATATCGGGGTTTTTCTCTGAGCCAGTAATCCTGACTTGGCCTGCATAAACGCGTTTATGAGCGGCATAAGTGCACGTACGGACGGTTTTTTTCGAAAGGGTCACTTCCTTGGAGAATTCTATATCCACTTTTTCCATTTCGAGTGTCAAAGTGCCTTCCACAAAATTAGCGTACTTAAGATTGATCTCATTTAAGTCATGGCCCGACTCCCAGGTCACAGTGCCGTCGGAGTTTGAACATTTTGTCGCCATCCATGAAGCATGAGTTTGAGTCGCAAGAACAGAGAGAATGATGACGACGAAAGCTTTCATGAGGTCCCCTTAGTTTAATTAAAAGGGAAATACTCGTAAGGACGCAAGACCGTCAAGTTGGGTTTATCGCGCGCTGAATCCCATCAGCAGCGATTACTGAAACTTCTGCTCTAAAGCTTTAATTATCTTTTGATAGCTTGGGTTGGTGAAGCGAGTTGAGAGGATCGGAAGGATATCTTTTTTGCTCGATGGAAGAGCGGGATTAAGGAGTGTTTTGACAAAACAATCGGCGATGATAAAAACTTTTGAAAGAGGGTGTAGATCTTCCGTTGGATTTTCTTCAAAGCCCACACCATCAAGCTTTCCGTGCGATTGAAGCAGCACAGTTTTGATGTACTCACTGGCTTCAGGATGCCCTTCAAGAATCTTGGTGGCATCTGTAGCGTGGTTCATCACCTGGCGTTTTTCTTCATCAGTTAAGTTTGATTCTGCGAGATCCTTCGTGCTTGAAATTTGCATCTGCTGATGCGACTTAAGAGTCACGTCTGAGAAAAAAGAAACAAACGATAAAATGTGCAGGTGATCTTCTTTGTACCAACTTTGTTTTGATAAAACATAATGGCACATAAGAGCTAAAAGATGACAGTGCTGATAGGCGTATGAAACTTTATTGCTGAATAAGAATTTTAATAATCCTGCGACTTCCGGAGAGTTTTTAACAGATTTAACCATCGAGTTAATTGAAGCGTCTGAAAGGTCAACTGACGCCTGATCAAGCCCCATTTGATTAATCGAATCGCGGACAATCTCATGAGCATTGGCAGTTGTTAAAATCCTGTCTTCCATCGTTAAGTCATCACGCTCGAGTTTCTCAACGAGGTTATTGGTGACGAATGTGGTGAAGTACTGAATGTAGTCTTTGGGAATAAAAAATTCCTTAAGACCCTGGTCTTCGTATTTCTGAATGGCCGCTTTATCAAACACATCCTTTGAGTGAATGCGTTTGACGAATTGATACTCGTTCGGGCCTTTTTTAATTCTGATGTAAACATCACAGGGCGTTTTAGAAATATCGTAAAAATAATAAAGACCGATCGGCAAAAAATCAGGTTTAACTTTATTAACGGCGTCCTGAATGGTGACACCTAAATGAGAAGCTGCTTGCTTAATCAGAACTTCCCAACTCACAGGGTCCTGAAGGCAAAGAACTTCGCCGGCAAGAGCAGGGCATTCACCTAAAATAATAAGCGAAGTATTGAGTCCCTCATTTTTTATGTGCTGATGAATCTTTATAGCCGTTTCTTCCTGACCGATTTTGGCTTTCGTGATGATGAGTCCAACCTGCGGAAGAATTCTTAGAAGGGCAAGCGCATCATCGCCATTTTGACGGTAAATAACATCAGTGCCCACGTAAGTATTTAAGTTAAGAGAGTAAATCTTTTTTAGATCTTCGTTGGTCTCAATGAGGATAGTTTGACTCATGCAAAAATTTTAACACGAAAGGGGTTAACTCAAAGGAATTTAGAGGGGTAAAGCTTTGCCGCAAGATTTAAACAAATAAGTCAGGTTCTTGCAGCGTGATAGTTTCACCGGTTCTTGAAAGGAGCTGCCCAGAAAATAAGTTTCCCTCTGGATTAAACGCCTGGGTTTTTCCATGTCCTCCGGGGATGTCGATCACGTACTGAGGAAGGGCCCAGCCTGGCAGTTCGTTTCGGAGGGATTGATAGAGTTCCCGTCCTTTCTGGAGCGGCGTATAAAAGTGCATGCCTCCCTTCACCCGGTCCGGATGATGGAGGTAATAGGGGCGGATTTTACAATCCATAAACGTCTCGATTAATTGAGTGAGGTCGGCCTTGGAATCATTCACGCCTTTCATCAAAACCGTTTGTGATAAAAGTTGAGCGCCTGAGGTCCCGAGTTTTTTGATTGCGGTCACAGATTCAAGATCAAATTCTTTCGCGTGATTAGCATGAATGGCGACGGAAACAGTTCTGAATTTTTCCACGGCATTCTTCAAAACGGTGATGAGACCATTATCAAATCTCACAGGCAATATGACAGGGTAGCGAGTATGGAAACGAATATCTTTAATGGATTTAATTTCAGAAAAGGCCGAAAGGAATTTTTCTAATTTATCATTTGATAACGTGAAAGGATCTCCACCGGTAAAAATAATTTCTGAAATCTCTGGGTGAGCTGAAAGATAGTTTAGTGTTTGTGAAAAATCCTGTTGGAAAATTTCATCGCTTGCGTTTAATTCATTCTTTCTAAAACAATAACGACAATGAACCGGACAAACAGTGGTCGGAGTAAAAAGCGCACGTGTCTCATAACGATGAATAAGTTGAGGGGCCTTTAAGAAATTTTTATCACCGATCGGATCTTCATACCCGCTCCTATTTAAATCTGCATCTAATTCAAGTTCAGAGGGCAAAAACTCTTTAGCTAAAACGCCTTGAGGACCATCCTTTTTTATTTTGAGAGCAAGACGTCGAGGAATGAAGATTGGGTATTTTGCAGCAACGGCTTCTAAGGCAGGCGTGAGGGGCCAGCCCAGAAACTGGTAAAGAGCTTTCGCATTTCTAAAAGCTAGAGCAAATTCACTTGTCCAGTTTTGGCTCTCGACCATTCTTTTCAAGCTCCTTAAGGTACTGACGTTTGTAAATGTAAGCGCATGTGCGGATGAGAATTGCTCCGTAAATTGAGATTCCTAAAAAGTGGAGCATCAATGTTTTGAAAGGCAAAATGCCGCCTTCGTACAGCGTATAAAGAATCCACTGCAAGAGAACGAGATGAGCGATAAGGATGGCAAGTTGAACCATGCGCTGATTAAAACTCTCTTTTTTAAACCATGCTTTGATCATGTTGTGGCCCCGAGGCGCCAAAGGCACGCCTCTAATTTTTGATAAGATTTTATCTTCTTCAAAAGAAATGATTTATTCATTCCAGTCAGAAGACATTCAGCAAAAAGCACCGGGCCTTTTGGAAGAGGCATCAGTCCAATAGGACGGACTGGTCGATTACGGCCAGCGGCTGATCCACCTCTGTAATCAAGCTCTAAAAGATCCTTACTTTGCACCATGACGGCAAGACCTTTCAAGCGTGTCGAATAATTGAAGCAGTCATTACTATCAAAATTTGAAAGTCTGAAGACAAAACTTTTTTCCATCGCAGCTTTATGATCGGCTTCCACAAGCGCCGCGTGCGCCATGATTTTTAAACAAGCGTATGTGTCTTCAATGGCGACGTGATGCTGGAGTTTAAAACCAACAAACTCACTAAGAGTAGAAAGTTTAAAATTCTGCGGAGGATTTTCACGGGTTTTATAAACTGCTCTGGCGTAACGGCAACTGTCATAAATATCAAGAGGCGGAAATTCAATCTGAAAATCATGAGATGATTTAATCAGATAGCCCAAATCAAAAGTTGAATTATGAGCAATCATCGGATGACGTCCTACAAATTCCCAAAAATCTTTTAACGGTTTTTTAATAGTAGGTGCAGCTTTTAAGTCAACATTGGTGAGCCCATGAAACTGAATCGTGAATTCTGGAATATCAATTAAGGGATTAATCAGCTGATGGTAGCTTGAAACTTCGCCGGTTGGTGTTATCTTGACCGCTGCGATTTCAATAATTTTATCAACCAAGGGAGAGAGCCCGGTTGTCTCTAAATCCACGGCAACCAACCCTTTAGGATAAAGGGTGAGGAGAGATGAGATTTCTTCAGTCGTCATACACAGAGCGGATTGAGATCTTGACATGGAGCTTCTTATAGCTTTTTTAGTTGCCTTCCGTCTATCGTTAAAACCCCTTGTTTCATTGACAAGTGCGTAGCACAAACCCCAAGATTTCAAGACATTTATAGTTCTATTGGAAACAAAAGGATTCTCGTCATGGCCAAAACGTTTGATGTGGTTGTTCTAGGTGCCGGCCCAGGCGGTTACGTTGCTGCCATTCGTGCTGCTCAGTTAGGAAAGAAAGTGGCGATTATTGAGCATGATAAACTCGGTGGGGTCTGTCTCAACCGTGGGTGTATTCCTACTAAAGCACTTTTAAAATCGGCCCATTCTATTCATGAAGTTTCTGACCTAAAAAGTTTAGGCATTAACGTTGATTTAAAATCTCTTGATGCTTCTGTAGCTGTTAAACGCGCCAACAATATTGCGGAAAATATGTCGAAGGGAATCTCCTTCCTCATGAAGAAAAACAAAATCGAAGTGATCAACGGTAAAGGTGTTTTTAAATCGGCTAAAGTTTTAGAAGTCACTATGAGTGATGGAAAAAAAGAAGAAGTCACCGGTACAAATATTATTATCGCTACAGGTGCTAAATACCGTACATTTCCAGGTCTTGAGCATGACGGCAAACGTCTATGGGGAGCATGGGAAGCGCTAAAAATTGAAACTCTTCCTAAAACGATGGGTATTGTCGGCGCTGGTGCCATTGGTATGGAGTTCGCTTATTTTTGGAATGCTTTTGGAGTCGATGTCCATATTTTTGAAATGCAACCAAACCTACTTCCTATCGAAGACACCGATGTTTCAAAAGAAATTGAAAAGCACTACAAAAAATACGGTGTAAAAATCTCGACTGGTATTGAAGGTGTAACGGCAAAAAATAATGGGAAAGATGTGACCTTCACTGTTAAGGAAGGCGGAAAAACCAACGAGTATACATTTGAAATGGGTCTCATCGCTGTTGGTATGGTCGGAGTGATTGATGGCTTTGGTCTCGATAAAGCAGGGGTTCAAACTGAAAAAGGCTTCATCAAAGTAAACAGTATGTTTGAAACATCTGCCAAAGGTGTTTATGCCATTGGTGACGTTTCTGGGCCACCACTATTAGCGCACGCAGCTTCTCACGAAGGTGTTGTCGCAGTAGAACACTTAAGTGGTCTTCACCCTCACGCCATTGATAAAATGAATATTGCTGGGTGCACGTACTGCCAGCCGCAAGTGGCATCAGTTGGCTATACTGAACGCGCTTTAAAAGAAAAAGGTATTGCGTACAATGTTGGTAAAGCTCCCTTCATGGCAAACGGAAAAGCGATCGCCTCGAACGAAAGAGACGGTTTCGTAAAAGTTCTGACTGGTAAGCATGGCGAATTACTTGGTGCTCACATCGTTGGAACTCACGCGACTGAACTCATTCACGAATACGTTCTCTTCCGCACCATGGAAGGAATTGATGAAGAAATTTTTGCCACTATTCACCCGCATCCGACACTTGGAGAATTTTTGGGTGAAGCCGTGATGGCAGCTAAGGGTCGCGCACTTAATCTATAATAGTTAGTTTTTAAGGAGATATTTTTATGGCGAAGGTTGAAGTTGTCATGCCTCAAATGGGAGAGTCGATCACGACTGGTACCATCACTAAGTGGCACAAAAATGCAGGGGACGTGATTGAGTTGGACGCAATCCTTCTTGAAATCTCAACTGATAAAGTTGAATCAGAAATTCCTTCTCCCATCCATGGAAAGATCGTTGAGCTTTTGTACCCTGAAGGGGCAACAGTTGACGTTGGTCGACCGATTGCGATTATTGAAGATGATTTAAATGCAAAATCTGATGCTCCTGCGCCTAAAGCTTCGGTAGCTCCTGCTAAATCAGAAGCACCGGCAGCTTCAGCTCCTGCTGCAGCAGTTGAAGCTCCAGTCGCTCACGATAATGATGAAAGAGACGCTGACGGTTTCCGCTTCTACACTCCGCTTGTTAAAGCAATGGCAAAAGACGCTGGAGTCGCACTCTCTGAATTAAAAAATATCAAAGGCTCAGGCGCCGCTGGTCGAGTGAATAAATCAGACCTCGAAGCCTACATCGCCACTCGTGGCAAGGGCGCTCCAGTCGCTGCTGCTCATTCAGCAAAAGCTGCTCCTGCTGGATCAGCTGCTCCATCTGGTGCTCTCGAGACTCGTCCGTCAGGAAGAGTTGAAATCGTTGCCATGGATAACATGAGAAAAGCGATTGCCAAGAACATGGTTCTTTCAAAACAAACGTCTCCGCACGTGAACTCAATCGATGAAATCGATATGACGAGTCTTGTGAAGTCTCGTGAGAAAATTAAAAACGATTTCAAAAAGCGTGAAGGTATTAACCTCACTTATTCTCATTTCGTTCTTTACGCCATCGTGCAAGCTCTTAAAGAGCATCCTCTTATTAACTCTTCAATTGAAGGCGATAACATCGTCATCAAAAAAGACATTCACCTTGGATGTGCGGTTGCAACTCCAACTGGTCTAGTTGTTCCTGTGATTAAAAATGCAGGGGATTTAAACTTAACTGGTATTGCTCGTCAGCTTGATGTTCTTGCGACCAAAGCAAAAACTAAAAAACTCACGATGGATGATCTCTCTGGTGGAACTTATACTTTCACAAACAACGGATCATTTGGAACTCTTATCGCCACTCCAGTTATTCTTCAGCCACAAGTTGGGATTTTCTGTACAGGAGTGATTAAGAAGCGCGTGATGGTGATGGATGATGATTCAATTGCCATTCGTTCAATGATGTTCGGAACTCACACTTACGATCACCGTCTGATCGATGGTGAGCTAGGAAGTAAATTCTTAGCATCTGTGAAGCATCACTTAGAAACGATGCAACCAGAAAATTTAATCTAATGAAAAAGGCCCTCGAAAGAGGGCTTTTTTATGACTAATGATGAAGCGGTTGATTTGTTGCTTTCTTTTGTGACCGATGTTCATTTCGAAATTCTTTAAATTCACGCAAAACTTCTTTTCGATTTCCTTTGTGAGTGTGGCGTCTCCACCAATCAACTGTTCCCCCAAATAAAACGACCGAGAGAATAGTATTTAAAATATGATCATTGCGACCGAGCTCATGAAAATTGGGAATAATCTGAAGCCACTTTGGATCTGGTCGATCAAATCCCACATTCGGTGTTCCTGGTTCGCCAAGTACCCATCCAGCAAGAGCGTGTAATCCGAAAAAGAGAGTGAAGCCTAAACAGCAAATAAAAGCATCGCGACTGTTATTATTATAACCACTGTAGAATAGAAGAACGCCTGAACCTGCAACGATGGTGCTGTAGGGAGCACTTAAATGAAGACCCGCGAATCCAGAAAATAAAATGCCGGCAAGACCAATCACAAACAACAAAACACCCACCACCATACTAATAATCTGAGTTGAGTGTTTTTCATCATCAGGCAATTGAGTTATTTCGTTATCCATAAAATCTCCTCATTATATAAAGAGAGTAGCAAGACAGAGACCGGCCCGAAGTTCTTGGAACAACATTTATGCTGTTGCAAAAAGCCCCAAACCGAGAACCTTATTGCCGGGTGAAATCCTTTAGTCTTTTATTTTTTTGTGATGAGTTTCCACTGCTCAAAAAGAATTTTCTCAGACCCATTTATTCCGGCCTTAAAAAATGTTTCTTTGATTTCCTGTGGAAGATAGCGCTGCTCAACCCAGTGATTGGGGTATGAATGGGGGTACTTGTAGTTCTTCTTCTCTAAACCAACACTGGATAGATGACCTGGCACTTCAAGCGTGGGATTTTCTTTCACGCAGTTTAGGGCCGCATCGATTGCCAGATAGACTGAGTTTGATTTTGGCGACAAGGCCATGAAGACCGTTGCGTGAGATAACGTAATCCGCGCCTCGGGCATTCCTATTTGTTTGACGACGTAGTGAGCGTTGGCGGTGACTTGGAGTGCTTGCGAATTGGCGAGTCCAACATCTTCTGAAGCAAGAATCATAAGCCTTCGTGCGATAAATTCTGGATTCTCACCACCGTCAAGCATGATCGCTAAATACAACAACGCCGCATCCGGGTCTGATCCTCGGATCGATTTTATAAAGGCCGAGATCACGTCATAATGGCGATTGGCATTTCTATCGTACTGACGGGCATGTTCAAAAAGTTCTTTTAAAACTTGTTCTTTGTTTCCAAGTTCATTTTTATCAAAGGCGGCCAGGCGATCAAGCTGGTTTAAAGCAAAACGAGCGTCGCCGTTTGAAAGCTTGGCCAGATCAGGCACAAACTCTTTTAGCTCCGGCCGCCCAAGATCAGCGGCCCCTCTTTGAAGAATGCTGATTAAATTTTCGACTTCAAGTTGCTTAAGTTCTATGAGCGAAACGCGCGAGATGAGTGCTTTATTTAAAGAGGTGTGTGGGTATTCAGTTGTTGCACCGATGAAAAGGAAATCACCATTTTCAAGATAGGGAAGAAGAGCGTCCTGTTGCGATTTATTAAAGCGATGAATCTCATCGATAAAAAGAATCGATTCTTTCCCGAATTCTTTCCGGCGATCAAGCATTTCCTGGATCAGGCGCTTGAGTTCTGGAATACCGCTTGTGACCGCGCTAAACACCGTGAGTTCGCGCCCGATTTTAGCTGAGATGATATGGGCGAGGGTCGTTTTTCCAGTGCCTGGTGGGCCCCAAAAGATCACGTGCCTCGGGTGAGAAACGAGTTTATCAAGCTGGGGACGAATTTTTGCCTGACCGAAAAAATCCTCCAGGCTTTTTGGGCGAAGTTTCGCTGCCAGAGGGAGTTGGTGATCATTTCCGAGATTAAAGGCATCAAGTTGCATGCGACTTTGTAGCAAATAAAATGCATTTTGCACAGTGTCCTAGGTTGACGCCCTAAATCTAAAGGGGTACTTTTTTGGTTCGAAAAATAAGCTGTTACGGCTTAACAATGTCATGCGGAAGGGGGTGAATGAGCATGTCTACAATAGAAATCAGTATTGACGACAGATTTCCTGCAGAAAAAGCGATTAAAAAGTTTAAGCGTCTCTGTGATGCTTATGGAATCGTTAAGGAATACCGAGCTCGTTCGGAATACAAAAAACCTTCCGTAAAACAAAAAGAAAAGTTAGAGAACGCTGAGAAACGTCGTCACAAAACGAACGTTCGCGGTAGTTCGCGCACTAAGTATTAATGAAGAGAAGCCCACTTCGGTGGGCTTTTTTTGGTTATTTATCCAAAAGAATTTCTTCCACAACTTTTGCCATGAAATTTTCCATTCCAATTGGGCCCGAGTGACCACCCCAACTAAAGAGATAGATTTTTGAATTAAGCTCCGGACGCTGTTCTTTAAATTTTTTCCATTCAACGGGATCGTTTAAAAAATCGTCGGAGGATGAGGCGAGTCTGATTTTGATCGGAGTATTGAGATATGGTCTTAGTAAAAATTCTGTTGAAAGCCTTTCGTCTCCAACATTCAGAGCACCCATTATTTCCGGAATGACTTTGGCGATAAAACCAGTGAAGGTATTTGGGAGTTGATCATTAGAAAATTTTGCGACATCTTTAGCTGTTTCCTTAATCGATCCTACAAAACCTGAACCAATAACCCACGCTCCAAAACATTTCTTGTCTTCATCGTTAACTCCAGTCGGTAATTCCTGCCCATTAGTTCGGTAAATGATTTGCGGCCACTTCCACCAAAATGAACATGATTCTTGCATTGAAAGACTGCGAGCGATGAGATCATCAAAGCGCTTGATCGATCTGTTTAAAAAAAGCGACGGCCACAGAAGTGTAAGGGATGTGATCTTTGATTGAGTCCCGGGATTATTTAAAGCACTTAAGGCCTGCAAGCAGCCTAGGCTTTCTGCAACGATATGAACTTTTTTAATATACTTAAAATCAATTCGTTTTAAAATTTCGTTAACGACTTTTCTTTGATTGTCACTTTCTTGAGAAATCGGATCCCCGAGAGTTGTGGGTTTTGCCGATAAATAAGTGGGTGCCAAAAGATTGGGAAGGACCGCCACATGCACATCTCGCGTTTCAATTTCCTGGATGACGTGAGGACTAATTCGTCCGTTAGGTTTTCCAAAAACTCCTGGAAAGAAAATCACGAGGTCTTTTTTTTGATTGTTGTGTTTAAGATAAACGGGGAGCTCTTTTTTAAATCCATGGAGCTTAAAATCAACCATCTCGCCTTTATTTTGTGTGATACGAACACCGCGCCTGAATCCGCCCCAGAATGTAGCAAAAGAGGGATTCAACATTTGAGCGGAGTATGAAGGAGAGACTTTGTTCCAATTTGAAATTGTTTCAGGGGACCACGCGTAAGCCGTTGAGAAGGAAAGTGTTGTTAATAGGATGAATTTAGCAATGAGATTCATAATCCTTTTTACCATTTAATCTTCACTAAATCCCCACATTACAAAAAATTGTGAAGTGACATAAAAGGCAAAATGAACAAGAGGCCTTTATGAAAACGTTTTTGATCCTTTTTACAGTTCTCTCAAAAAAGATTCAGGACGATCTTACACTTTAAAGAAAGAGATTCTTGATCAGATTGCTCGGTGCTGTCTGGGGACGATCAGCAATTTTAGTTTTAAATCCGACTAGGCTTGCGATCAGAAATAGTAGCGAAGAAGCGAATTCCATCGATTGTGAATAACTGATAAATAAGGTGCCATACCTTCTGGTGTCTTTTTATTTCTCTTCGTGAGATTTTGATTTAATAGGTTGATTGCAAAATTGAGAGAACTCACATTTCGGTTTAAAAACTCATAGTTTTTATTTTTAGAAATCTGAAGTTGGATGGGATAAACAAAATTAAAAAAGAAATGCCTAAAATCATCCTGATAACTGTAGGGAATGTATTCAACGACAGCCAAAGAAACCAGCGTATTTAATTCATCAAGTTCTTTTAAAATATAATAGGTTTCTCGTTTTTGGGGAATATCAGCGGCGAGCAAATAAGCTGCATTATCCAGGTAACCTTTGATCTCCTCAAGTTCGGCATTAAACTCAGTCACAATCCGCATGCCTGAAAGAGAATTTATATTCAAAGATTGAGACATTTTCTGCTGAGTCATGACCTCTTGAGAAAAGGTCTGAATTTTTGACAGCTGTGATCGGATTTCGTTGATGGTCACTTTGCATTTTTTATCAATAAGTCTCGGACAAGATTCGCGCAGGTTTTCTTTAGATGTCGTGAGTGAGTCGAGTGCCTGAATAAGTGAATTAAGTCCCTGCGGATAATCTGGAAACAGAGCGATCATCTGATAGAAATCACCAAGAATGCCGTTTAAAACTGGTCTTACGTTAACCATAAATGTGTCGCGACCCAGATTCTTTTGAGCAAAAGTGAGAGGTGAAGCTAGGACTAAAAAGAGGAGAATGATAGGCATGCCTTATTATGCCTTAGGGACCTTCATAAGATCAATGAAGTTTAAGGGTCAATGCGTTGTTTAGACAACGCTTTGAATAGGCCTCATGAGTCGTTAACCCCACGAGAAGTCGTGCTAGAAAGTAACGCATGAATAAGGAAATCTTCATCCATTCGTTTGAACCCGTTTTACCGACTCACCATTTGCCACAATCAGAAATTATCGATTGGACCTTAAAGTCTCACATCAGGGCCCAAAGCTTCATGGGTCCCGTGGAAGATGATGAAAAATTTGAGCACACGCTGAGACGATTTTCTTTAAACGATAAGTTTATTTCTAAGCGATATTTTGAAATAGGTGAAGTCGATGAAAATTGGGATACCCACCGGATTTATAAAATTTCCAAAGAGTCCCCCAATGGTGCTTCGATCGAAGAAAGAAATCTTTTTTTTGGGGAAAAAGCTCAGATAGTCTTTTCCAAACTTTATAAAAACCATACCCCTAATCATATTGTTCATGTCACGTGTACGGGCTACATCTCTCCAAGCCCGGCTCAAGTTTATTTCAGTCAAAAAAAGCAAAACGCAGCGATCACACATGCCTACCATATGGGCTGTTATGCTTCTTTACCGGCCGTGAGAATGGCGATGGGACTAAGTTTAAGCGAAGAAAAAACAATCGATATCGTGCATACTGAAATGTGCAGTCTTCATTTGAATTCCACCACTCATACTCCTGAGCAAATGATCGTTCAAACGTTGTTTGCTGATGGTCACATCAAATACTGTGTGGGAAAAAGTGATCACGGTCTTCGTGTTTTAAATGTTCATGAAAAAATTATCCCTGACACCGAAAATGACATGACTTGGATTCCATCATCTTTTGGAATGAAGATGACGCTTTCCCGAGAAGTGCCGTTTAAAATTCGTGATTCTTTGCCTGAGTTTATCAGCGAACTTTGTATCCGCGCCGGTGTTAAGAAAGAAGAAGTCCTCTCCGATGGGATTTTCGCTATTCACCCGGGAGGGCCTAAAATTATTGAGGCCGTTCAAAAAAAGCTTGAACTCAGAGATAATCAAGTTGAGATGAGCCAGAAAATATTATTTGAACGTGGCAATATGTCATCCGCAACGCTCCCACATGCGTGGCATGAAATTATGAAAAACAAACCTGCTAATGGCACAAAAATTTTGAGCCTCGCTTTTGGGCCAGGACTCACAATCTTTGGGTCAATTTTTGAGGTTAAGGCATGAGTTACCTGTATCTGCCCTTTATCCTCCAAGGCATTCTTATGGGTGTAGATGAAAAAATTCATATGGATCGTGGGTTAGGAAGATGGGAGCGCCTCGGGCATCCACTCGATACGCTCACAGTACTTGTTCCTATGAGTTTTATCGCCTTTTATCCTCATACTGACAGTAATCTTACGGCGTTTATCGTGATGGCCGTTTTTTCGTGCCTGTTTATAACCAAAGATGAGTTTGTACATTCAAAAGAGTGTTCACCTTTTGAAAATTGGCTCCATGCTGTCTTATTTGTTCTTCATCCTATTTTATTTTTAAGTGCAGCGATGCTTTGGAAAGAG
This sequence comes from Bacteriovoracaceae bacterium, assembly GCA_040399915.1. Lineage (GTDB taxonomy): Bacteria > Bdellovibrionota > Bacteriovoracia > Bacteriovoracales > Bacteriovoracaceae > Peredibacter. Next base: position 15,897 of record JBBARE010000001.1, on the reverse strand, counting down.
GGTAGCGACTTTATTCGTTATCAGCCTATTATGATTTTCGTTTTTATGATTTATCAAATTTTAAGATGGAGCATCCCATGGACGCAGCAAACGAAATAGATAACTCAATTTACGATCAATACGGCGAGAAGTGGTACACGGCATACGATGATCCTATCGCACTTCTGCGCGCAGAAAATAAGGCGAAGTTTCCATGGATCCTTGAGCGCTTAAAAAAATTATCAAAGCCTGACGCTGAAATTCTTGATGTTGGATGTGGTGGAGGTTTTTTAAGTAATGAGCTTGCTCGCCAAGGTTATAAAGTCACAGGTGTCGATCTCTCACCAGAAAGTGTCCGAGTGGCTGCTCTTTATGATGAAACAAAAACTGTGAAGTATGCAGTGGCCGATGCCTTTCATTTACCTTTTCCTGATCATTCTTTTGATGCCCTCACAGCAATGGATTTTTTAGAGCACGTGGAAAATCCTGACTTAGTCATAAAAGAGTTTTCGCGAGTGCTACGCCCCGGTGGTCTCTTCTTTTTTCATACTTTCAATCGCAACCCACTAGCGTGGCTCGTGATCATAAAACTTCTTGAATGGTTCATCAAAAATACGCCAAAAAATATGCACGTGATTAATCTTTTTATTAAACCAAGCGAACTCACAGAGTATTCACACAGAGCAGACATGACAGTGTTAGAGATGACAGGGATCCGTCCTGTCTTTTCTTCGATTGACTGGCCGATGGTTAAAACCGGTGTTGTTTCTAAAAACATGGCGTTTAAACTCACGAAAGGCACGCTTCTTTCTTATATGGGTGTTGCGCGCAAAAGAATTTAAGGGTCAGGATGAAACCATTTGGTAGCAGACTGACACCTCTTTATTACTAAAGTATTACACTTAAATAATCCTGTTTTCACTTGCAGATCGAATGGTAAATCTTCTCGTATCACACACGGGGGATCCAATGAAAATCTTATCGCTTCTTTTATCTTTATGTATCAGCTTCAACGTTCTTGCTGCTACCGGAACCGTTTCTGGTCTTGAGCGCGCTATCGATGATTTCCAATACACGATGACTGTAGAATGGGATCAGAAAGATCAGAAGTTTCACGATGCACAGACAGACGCTTTTCTTAAAAAACTTTCTGAAATTATCAAAAAAGAAGGTTTGACGAAAGATCAGGTTCTCGCGATGTCTGAAAAAAGAATTCAGGACAAGCAAGCCTTTGAAGCGATGAAACTCAAAATGAGTCTCCTTGATAAAAATGTTTCTGCTGAAGAACTCGCGGTAAATCTAAAAGAAGCTTCAAAAGAATTTTACTCAAAAGGTGCTAGCTGGAACTGCGACGCTGCAATGATTATTCCTCTTGCCTTGTTTGCCATCGCTATTGGATACGCAATTTGGTGGTCAGCGACTCACGAGTGCGTGGCACGTGAAGATCGTTACCAGTGTTCAACTGAAGAATACTGTGTTGATTACGATACTGACTGGGATGGAAATTCTTACTGCTCATGGTGGGAAGAAGAAACTGATTGTGGATACGTAAGTGTTTGTACTCAGTACGCCAAGAAAAAATAGTTGAAAGTATGAAGGCCGGTTCATAATCCGGCCCTTTTTTTTAGATTTTTTTAGCTAGAACTTCGAAAGGTGATTCATCGATATCGTGAACCATGGCACCTGAGATTTTACTACTTGAGACTAATCCCTTCACCATCAGAGTTTCAGAGGAGATATAACTCTGAAATTTCTCAAAAACCTTTGCAAGCTCAGGGGTTGTGTAGACGGTACATTCAATTCTGTCGGCGACATTAAAGTTAGAGTCTTTACGCGTTTTCTGAATACGGTTCACCATCTCGCGTGCAAGACCTTCATCAATCAAGTCCTGATCCAAAGTGCAATCCATATCGATTGTGATAAATCGGTTAGTCATCGCTTGAGTGCCAGGTTTTGCCGAACGAAGAACGAGGATTTCGGTTGAATCAAAATCCACATTGTTTAACGTCACCTTCTGACCATCTTCAATCTTTTGCACATCTGACGATGATAATTTTTCAATCAGAGCTTTAAACGCTCCCATGTCTTTTCCAAGTTTTTTACCAAGCACTGGAAGATTTGGTTTCGCAGAAAGAATCACAAAATCAGACTCGTTGGTCATGTACTCAACGTTTTTCACATTAAGCTCAATTTTGATGTACTCTTCAAGCTTTTTCATTTCAGTTAAGAGTGCTTGATCCTGATGAATAACTTTCAGCGTTTTTAGCGGAGTCTTAACTTTCACGCCTTCAGTCACGCGTTTCTGTCTTCCCAGAAGAACAACTTGTGACATTTTATCAACTGCAAGCTCAAGCTTAGTGTTAATCATCCCAACGTTTGCTTCAGGAAAAGAACAGAGGTGAACAGACTCTTCAGTATTGCCACCAAATTGCTTTAGCTCTTGGTAAATGTATTCAGCAAGGAACGGTGAAAACGGCGCCATCATACGCGAAAGGCTCTCTAGAGTTGTATAGAGAGTTGAGTAGGCGGCCGACTTATCGGCCGTCATGCCTTCTTCCCAAAAGCGACGACGGTTCAGGCGGATGTACCAGTTGGTTAAGTCTTCGATGAAAGCAAATAATTCTGGAACGACGTTATAGAGGCGATAGTTTTGCATTTCATGATTGACGTTTTTAATGAGTGTCTGAAGCTTTGATATGACCCATTGATCAAGAATATTATCTGACGCCTGACCAGTGAAAGCAAAACTTCCATCAGCAGCGACAGCAATTTCATGCGCCATCTTCGCATCAACTTTCCAGCCATCAACGGCGGCGTAAGTTGAAAAGAATTTATAAGAGTTAAACCACGGAAGAAGAGCACGGCGAACCATGTCTTTCACTCCATCGTCAGTGAAGCGAAGTTCTTCCGCTTTCACAAGACCTGAGTTAATGAGAAATAATCTCAATGCATCAGCGCCGAAGTTTTCAATGAGCTCATCAGGAGGTGTGTAGTTACGAAGACGTTTACTCATCTTCTTGCCATCAGCTGCGAGAACCATTCCGTTAACGATCACGTTTTTAAAGGCTGGCTTATCAAAAAGAGCAGCAGATAAAACCGTTAGGGTATAAAACCATCCGCGCGTCTGATCGAGACCTTCAGCAATGAACTCGGCCGGGAAACCGTCCTGGAAAACTTCTTTGTTCTCAAACGGGTAATGCAATTGAGCATACGGCATTGAACCAGATTCAAACCAGCAGTCCAAGACTTCTGGAATTCTTCTATAAGTTCCTGCTTCGCCATCAATCGTAAAAGTTAAATCATCAACGTACTCGCGGTGAAGGTCTTTGACTTCAGTGCCTGTGTATTTTTTAAGATCAGCAATCGATCCCATGCAAATGGCATTTTCGGTTTTATCGTTGATCCAGATCGGTAGAGGAGTTCCCCACACGCGGCTTCGTGAGATGGCCCAGTCTCGTGCATTTTCAAGCCACTTACCAAATCTTCCGTCTTTAATGGTTTCAGGCACCCATGTGATTTGCTGGTTCGCCTTAACCATTTTGTCTTTGATTTTTTCAACAGCTAAATACCACTGAGGCATCGCTCGGTAGATTAGCGGAGTATCAGTGCGCGGACACATCGGGTAGCTGTGGACCAAAACTGATTGATAAAATAATTGTCCGCGGTCCTTTAAATTTTTAATAATATCTTTATCAGCATCTTTGATCTTCATACCTTTGAAGTCAGTGACTTCATCAGTAAAGCGCGCTGAGATATCAAGAGGGACGATCACTTCAGTGAGCCCTGCTGCTTTCATCACGCGGTTATCGTCTTCACCAAATCCAGGTGCCTGGTGAACGATACCTGTACCATCAGTTGTTGTGACGTACTCATCGTTCGTCATCACGAAGTAGCCGTCTTTTTCAAGCTTATTGAAATACGGGAAGAGGGGCTCATACTTCATGCCTTTAAGTTGGGCACCAGTGTAAGTTTCGACTTCTTCATATTTTAATTGTTTCTTGTAAGCTTCAAGGCGAGCTTTCGCCATGATGATAAAAATATTTTTATCAAGGTCTTTGACTTTTACGTATTCAATTACTGGGTGAACGCAAAGAGAAAGATTTGATGGAAGTGTCCAGGGAGTGGTCGTCCAAGCAGCGAAATAAGTGTTCGGGTCTTGTTTTGTTCTAAAGAGAACAGTGACCGCTGGGTCCTGAATATCTTGATAATTCTGACCAGCTTCAAAATTTGAAAGAGCAGTTTGCAGAGCAGGTGAGTAAGGAACGATTTTATTTCCCTGATAGATAAGACCCTTATCCCAGATAGATTTAAAAACCCACCAAGTTGATTCCATGAATGAGAGATCCATCGTTTTGTAATCGTTTTTAAAATCTACCCATCGACCCAAACGACTGATGGTTTTTTCCCATTCATTTACATATCTATCAACGATGCCGCGGCATTCATCGTTGTATTTTTTTACACCATGCTTGGCGACAAAATCAGACGCCGACATTTCAAATTTCTTATCAATTTCCTGCTCGATCGGAAGACCGTGACAGTCCCAACCGAAACGGCGGTCAACGTAGAAACCTTTCATCGTGAAATAGCGAGGCACGACATCCTTAAGCGTTGAAGCAACAATATGACCGTGGTGAGGAAGACCCGTGGCAAACGGAGGACCGTCGTAGAAAATATAATTTTTTCCCTTGCTGGTTTTATCCAGAGTTTTCTTAAAAATCTCTTTCTCATTCCAGAATTTAAGGATCTTTCTTTCTTCTTCTGCAAAAGAAAAACTCTCAGACTGAGGGGCGGATTCGCGTTCCATGGGGTCTCCAACTATCAAAAAGGGAAAATATGAACCCTTACTCTAGCAGAAAGGGCCTCTATCGTAAATTTTCATTGAGGAATTCCGAAGAGAAAGTCATAGGAAGACACTATGAAAAAACTAATTTGGTCAGCTTTTGCCATGAGTCTAATTCTCCTGCCCCCAAAAAGCATTGCTCAAACTGAAGCGGTGGATGATTTCTTGGGTCTTGAAGCGGAAATTTTACCAGAATTAAAAGGCGAGCAAAGATTCACAGCACCTGATCTGCATGAAAAAGAATCATGGAACGTTCCTGAAAAAAATACCATCATCGATCTCGCTGAACCGAACAAAGGGCAGGGGTACTCCATCATTCCATGGTCCACTCAAGACCCTGAAGAATTTCTATCGATTAACACCTGGCTGATTGAAAGAAGCATTAAAGATGTCACTCCTGATTGGAAAATTCGCTTAAGACAAGCAGACTTAAAAGAGCTCACCGGCAAAATTCTTCAATGCATCGGCATTTGCGAAATCTACCGCGGAACCAATAAAGCAAAAGGCCAGCATCTGTCTCGCCTTTTAGAAGGTGATGAACTCAAAACGGGAAAAGATTCTGTGGCCTGGGTTTATCTTATGGATGGAAGTCTCATGAGACTTTCACCAGAGAGTTCCATTTCGATCAACGAATTCAACGTTGGGAAAGCTGAAATATTTATCCTTGCTCGTTTAAATCAAGGTCACGTTTTCTGGCACCCAAGAAGTAAAAAAGAAATGGTGCCTGACTTTTCTCCAGAAACGGATTCAGTCAGTTTGCCTCTCATGGTAAGAGCCGCTAATACTCAAGCTTTTGAAAGAAAAATTTTCCAGGCACGAAAAGATGATGGTCATTTATCTGAGATTATGGTGCTCGATGATAATGCAATTACTGATCAATTCAAGACCATCAATCAGCTTAAAATCGAGAACAATCCTGGCGTCACATTAGCAACGAAAGTGATGATGGTCACTTCGAATTCAACTGTCGTGGCACGCGATGTGAGTTTTGATTATCTCTATTTGCCTGGTGGAAAGGGGTATTTCAAAAAACGCCAAACCGAACCCGGTGAAGAATTTACTCTTTATCTCAGGGGTTACACGGCGACAGAGGCTAATTCTGTAGGCGAAGTAAGCTGGCATGTTGTGGATGAGTCTGGGCGCTATTTTATTCCGATCAAAGACGATGCTCCAGGTGTGCTTCAGGTCACAGAGCTTCTCACAAAAAGAATTAAGACGATCGAGCTCGCTCGTGAAATCTGGCTAAAAGAATTCACTCTGCCTGTTATGGCGGCGAGTAAGGATTCTGAAGTTATTGCCAGAGATTATGGTTACACGCTTTGGGGTGACGAATCCACGAAGCGTTTTGATTTTCTGGTTGAATACACTAGAAGAATTGAAACGACTAACTTGCGTACACTTGAAAATTTACTGGTTAAACTTGAGAATAAAGGCGAAAAAAGTAGAGGCGATTTATCTGAAGATCACTACCGCGCAAGTTTAAATCACTATCTTTTGGGACTCAAATCCCGCTATGATAATAGAAAAATGCGGGTCAGAGAAATGAACGACCTGCAATATTATGTCTGGATTTTAAAAAATGGAAAATTCTAAACTTAAATTCATCCTTGCATCGGCTTCTCCGCGCAGGAAAGAATTAATTGGGCACTTAAAAGTCCCCTTTGAAATTCTTGCGCTTAATATACCAGAAGAATCTGATGCCACAGATCCTGTGGCATTTTCCCAGGAAATCGCGACGGCAAAAGGTGAAGCAGTCTTTAAATCTGTTCTTGCGAAGAATCCACAGGGCGCCTATTTTATTGTTTCTGCTGACACAATCGTTTGTCTCAATGGTAAAATTTATGGAAAGCCTCGAAACAGAGATGAAGCGAGAGTTTTTCTAAATGAGCTTAGCGGAAGAACTCATTCGGTCTTCACTGCTGTCACTATTCATTTATCTATAAATATGATTTTCAGTTCAAAGTCCTTTGTTGAAGAATCTAAAGTGACCTTTAATAAAATCTCCGATGCTTTGATGGAAAGATACCTTGATACCGGCGATTCACTCGATAAAGCTGGTGCGTACGGTATTCAGGGACCATCTCTGACTTTCATTTCAAAAGTGGACGGAGATTATGCAAATGTTGTGGGCTTTCCGCTTTCTCGCTTTGTTATTGAGAGTGAAAAGTTTTTGAAAGAAAAATTTCCTAATGAGGACCTATGGCCAAATCTATTCTAATCTTTTTTATCTTTGTTTCTTTGAATGCAAATGCTGATCTCTTTGATTTTGGTTCTGACAGAGCTGGTGGAAAGGAAAGTAAAATTCCTGCGCTTATTGATAAGCTCAAAAAAATAGAAATGAAAGACGATCCGATTTTCGAGGAAAACTTTAACCTTGCCGTTAAAGCGATTGAGAATGGGGTAGAGGAAGAAAAGATTTACTGTGCTGGCGAATCGACAGATGCTGCTGGTAAGACCGTACCAACAACCCAAAAACAACTTTGCATGAGAGAGCTTAAAAAGCACTACGTTGAAGCTACTTCTGTTATTTTTGATTTAAAAAAGAAATATCTCGGATTGATTCACCAAAGGCAAATTCAGAAACTATCTGAAATCCAAAAAAAGTTAAAAACTGACATTGAAAAAAACTTTTAGTTTCTTTCCTGTTGTTCGTCGTCTTTGACAGCCAAAGTCGCAACACCCGTCTTAGGCTTAAAGCTTCTTACAGCAACCATAGAACGCATAGGGCGTAAGCTTCTTGGCTTTGATTTAGTGTTTAGTTTTTCTAGAGCAGGGGTCTTGGTTTCAACTGATTCTTTCGTTTTCATACAAACCTCGGGTTAAAGTGCATTTAGTGTTATGCCTAAACCCTCAGTCGTCAAACGAAAGAGAATGTTAGGCGTTTGGATCAGGGTTTTTAATTCCCAACACGCTACTCCTGTTGAAGTATAGGTGGTCATTCCGATGTTTCTTGTCGGTCAATCTTCAAGTTTCCTTGAGACCTAACTGACGAAAAAAAATCTTGAGATCTTTATCATTATATCACTCAAGTATGGGGTCTGTGGAACCTAGGGAAATTTTTCCGATTCCCAGAACTTCTGTCCCAATTTCGTCCTGTTCGATAAACTGTTAAAAATGTAATTTTCATAGGTTAGGTGCTGGATGGCCTGGATTGTCTTACCACTCGTTTTTATGATTTCGGGTTGCTCATTACAAAAAATGGCACTCAAGTCTTCAACCCCTGTTTTTGAGAAGTCCGTCGATGGCATGATGAGAGAGGGTAATTGGGAGCATTTTAAAAATTCTTCACCAAGTAATTTGAAGTTTCTTGAACTTCTTTGGGAGCAGGACCGAAGTAATCTTAAAATGCTTTCAGCGCTCATCAAGGGCTATGCCGGTTACACTTTTGGAGTACATGAAACACTGACATTTGGAGATGAATTAGCGGGAATTGATGATTCTACGTCAAAAAAGGAAGCGATTTTTTTCTATACCCGTGTGTTGGATTACGGACTTTTTTATCTCGATAAAAAAGGTCTTAGTCGCGGTGAACTTTTATCAAACAACGAAGAACATTTAGCGGCGAAACTCCAAGATTTAAGCGAAGAGGACGCTACGACACTTCTTTACACTGCACAGTCATGGGGGAGCTTAATCAATTTACAAAAAGATAATATCGCTCTTGTGTCTTTGGTTCCCAAGGTGAAAATGCTTTTCGATAGAGTCTGCAAATTGAGACCGGATATAGACCAAAATGTCTGTGATATATTTTTAGCACAATATGAAGCCTCTCGTCCCAAGATGTTGGGTGGCAATCCCGAGAACGCGGAAAAACTTTATCTTGCTGCCATAAAAAAACATCCACAACATCTTCTTATCAGATTGAATTATATCCAATATCTTCTACTGCCGGGTTTTGAGGCGGAAAAATATGAACAACAAGCAGCGATATTAAGAGAAGAATTTGCGAATTGGGGAGACCTTAATCGCGATTCTTTAGAAAACCGCTCTCCTTATAAAGACGTTCAGGAGCTTAATCTCTATAATTCGATAGCTAAAAAACGATTTGAATTAATTGAAAAATATAAGTCTAAAATTTTCTAAAAGGTTTTACATGCCAATGATTCTCTTTTCTCTTGGTCTTCTTTTTTCTTTGAACGTAATGGCGGCTCAGCAAGTAAAACTCGGCGTACTGGTTCCCGAAGGAACAAGCTGGGGGTCAAACGTTAAGAAATTTTCAAAAGAAGTAGAAGTCGCCACGAAAGGTGAAGTGGTGTTCAAAGTTTATTACGGTGGTGTCGCAGGAGATGAGCCCGATGTCCTAAGAAAAGTGAGAATCGGTCAGTTTCATGGGGGAATTTTTACTGGAAAAATTCTCGGTGAGATTTATGGTGATTTAAGAGCGATGGAAATTCCTTTCACTTTTTATGGTGATCAGAAAAAAGCTTCGAGAGTCATGTCCAAACTAACTCCGTATTTTAATCAGGGGCTCAAATCAAAAGGATTTGTGAATCTTGGTTTTTACGAAATAGGTCAAGTCTATGTTGTATCAACTAAAAAAGTTTCAAATCTTGAAGAGTTAAAGGGGGTAAAAATCTGGTCTTGGGAAGGAGATCCACTGGTTGAGGCGATGCTCGATTCATTAAAATTAGTCTCAGTTCCCTTAGCTTTACCGGATGTTCTCTCTTCACTTTCAACAGGGATTATCAACGCAGCGTACGCTCCACCTTTGGCCATCCTCGCTCTACAATGGCATACAAAAATCAAATACCTTGTGGATTTTCCAACAGCTTATTCAATCGGTGCTCTTTTAGTATCGGATAAGTTGTGGGCAAAAATCACCCCTGAAAATCAGAAAGTTGTGCTCGCTCTGTCTGAAAAATATGTCAAGGAAGCTAACCATAAAGCAGTTCAGGAAGCTGAAACTTCACGACAGCAGATGAAAAAATCTGGCATTGAGTTCATTTCATTTCCGGAAGCTGATTACAAGCGTGCAGCTGCAGTACGTGGGGAAGTAGTTGCTAAATTAAAAGACAAAGTTATTTCAGCGAAAATAATTCAGGAACTTGATAAAGAGGCTAAATAATGGAAAGAATTATTCAAACATTTGATGATGTTCTTGAAAAATTCAGCCGCTGGGGCATAGTCTTCAGTCTCTTCTTCATTTTGGGTTTTGCTGTCCTCTCTATTTTGCTTCGCTGGTTTGGCATGAGCCCATCATGGCTTGAACCTATGATCAGGCATGTGGTGTTCCTCTCGGCTTTTTTTGGCGGTTCACTTGCAACCAGCAAAGGTGTGCACATAAAAGTCGATCTCCTCACTCATCTAGTAGAGAAATCAAATTCAAAGGTTATCCGCTGGATGCATAGAAATCTCGTCGCTTTTTTTTGTCTTATAACAACTATTGTTTTAATGAAAGCCTCGTATGATTTTTTTCTAGTCGAAAGAGAGTTTGGTTCAGTCGCTTTTCTCCAGATTCATAGTTCATACCTTGTAGGAATTATTCCTTTTGGGATGGGACTGATTGCTCTGCGATTTTTTAACAAACTTCTCTTGGGATTGATTCAGGGGGATGCTCGTGAGCCTAATCGCATATAGCTCAATCTTATTTGTTGCTCTCTTAGGTGCGCCGATATTTGCCGTCATGGCGGCGTTGGCACTGACGGCGTTTTATTTTAGTGGTATCGAGTTATCAGCTGTAGCGGTTGAGATTTATCGTCTTGCTTCAGCTCCGACGATCCTCACCATTCCTTTATTTACTTTCGCTGGCTATGTGTTGGCAGAATCAAAAGCACCGGTGAGACTTCTTCGTCTTTCCCAGGCAATGATCGGCTGGATGCCGGGTGGAGTGGCAATCGTTTGTTTATTTATCTGTGCGTTTTTCACGGCGTTTACTGGAGCTTCTGGTGTCACGATTATTGCCTTGGGAGGACTCCTTTACCCCATGCTGACCCAGGAAGGTTACTCCGAAAAGTTCTCACTAGGCCTCATCACGACTTGTGGCTCATTGGGACTTCTATTTCCACCCAGCTTACCTATTATTCTCTATGGGATTATTGCGAAAGTAGATATCGATCAGTTGTTTCTAGCAGGCCTTGTTCCAGGAATTATCCTCATGGCTATTCTTGGAGCGTACTCTATCTATATGGCGCGTGGAATTACCAGACCTAAACATGTTTTCTCCATAAAAGAATTAAGAGATTCTTTATGGGGTGCCCGTTATGAATTACCGCTACCTGTTTTTGTTCTTGGTGGTATATACGGAGGATTTGTGACCGCCACTGAAGCTTCTGCTCTTTCTGCTTTTTATGTTTTAATAGCTAATTGTTTTTTTACCAAAGATCTTTCTATCTCCAAAGATATTCCTAAAGTCGTCATCGAGTCTTTGACTCTCGTTGGAGCTATTCTTTTAATTCTTTGTTGTGCTTTAGGACTGACTAACTATCTCGTGGATGAAGAAATCCCGATGAAAATCCTGTATACGATGAAGACACTTATTACTAACAAATGGGTCTTTTTGTTAGTTCTCAACGTATTTTTGCTAATCGTGGGTTGTTTAATGGATATTTTCAGCGCGATCATCGTGGTTGTGCCGCTTATACTACCAATTGCTGAGCAATTTGGAGTGAATCCGCTTCATTTAGCGATCGTTTTCCTCACAAATCTGGAAATTGGTTACATTACTCCTCCGGTGGGAATAAATCTTTTCATCAGTTCGTTCCGCTTTAATAAACCGGTCCTTGAATTGTATAAAGTGAGCATTCCTTACTTGATTCTCTTACTAATTGCGCTCATTATAATTACATACATTCCATGGTTAACATTATTTTGGTTCAACTCTTAGTCCTGTTTTTAAGTTTAGGCCTTGAGGCGAAGGTGGATAGAGTCCATTCTGAAAGCTATTTGGGCGAAAAAAATCTTGGGTCTTATTCAGAACGCTACCAGCCACTCATCTTTCAGGATATCTACCAGGGTAAAATTTCTTTTGAAGATGAAGTTTTTTTTCATAATTTTTTTCAGCCCTACCTGTTTCAGAAAGAAGGAGATTATTCCTTTTTCCTTCGCTCGGAACTCAATGGTGGCATGATCTGTTCAAATGAACTCCTTTCAGAGCACTTTGATGATATCCGGTTTTCATACCGCCTGATTACTTTAAGTTACCTCCTTGAAAGTGAATGGCACATGAAGCTCATGTCTGATCACTTCAGGTTAAAAAACGGTTGTAACTTTGACCTCAAGTCATGGGTAAAATCATGTCGGCCAAAATCTGATGAAATGAAGAAATTTGTCGACCGCCTTGGCCAATACATGCCACGCTACGAGGAAAGTCTTTCTCCACAGTATAAAAAAGAAGACTGGTGGAAGGAACTCAGGAAACAAGATTATAAATGGTATTCTCATTACCGGATGAATCTGGAATGCAAAGGCAACTGCTCAGAAGAAGTACTTCCGGAAAAATTCAAACAGGTTTGTGAAAACGATCAAAAAGTCATGACTCTTATTTGTTCAGAGATGGATGAAATTTACGGCCTATCGATGAATCGTGATGCCTATTATCTTTTAGGACTTTCCAACATCATCAATACTTACAACAAGAAAGGCGAGGCAATGGGATGCCTTAGAAGATTTTCTGAAGTTATGTCTCATAAAGAAGTCCGCTTTGATGTTTTGAATCAGCTTTTCCCATCGCTACAAACATTTTTACGTCAAAATTATCAGGAACGTTTTCTACAAGGCCGCGTTTTCTTCTTTGGCTCAGGCAAAGAATTTGAAGAGAAGGGTCTTTCTGATCTTTATGTAAAAGATCAGCCGATAAAAATTGAAAAAGCTCCTGAAGATGTCAAAGTCACTAAAACCGACGCGCCTAAAAAAGAAGAAGTTAAAACTGAAACTAAACCAGCTATTTTAGCCGAAGCTGATGTTTCCAAAAAAGAACCCATTAAAGAAATAAAAAAAACAGTGAAGAGCGCATTCCTACAAGCGGCAGAACTTCGCGCAAGTGGCGACCTCGACCGAGTCGAAGTTGATATGATGAAACTAAAATATGATTATGTTTTTAGTCTCAACATGATCAACACTCTTTCTGAGCGCCTGAGAACTTTTATGACCAGAGAAGCTCTGGCAGAAATGATGAGCTACGATAAGCTTGGAACCAAAGAAGGGCCCGTGCCACTTCTGTTTTTAAAATATATGATTGATATGCAAGAGCACCAAGGTCTGTGGAATATCATGTCTGTTCTTGGAGATAAATTCTATGTCTCCAATGAGATTGATGCCTCTTTCACACCAGAATCCCAACTTGTTCAGCTTTCTAACAACGCCACAACGGGAAATCAGTGGCAGTTTTATATTTTAAAACCTTGATTAGTACCATTCAACTTTAATAACGTGAGTTCCGCTCGTTGTTGCCGCCTCAAGTCCCACATTTGAATCTTCAAAAATAAGAATCTCAAATTTTTCAAAACCAGAAATTTCTCGCGCTTTGTTGTATGGCCAGGGATCAGGTTTATGTTTTGGGCAATCATCACGAGTTAAAACTAAATCAAAATATGAATCAAGTTTAGCGATTTTTAGAAGTTTCTCGGTCACCACTTTTTCACTTGAAGTAATTAACGCCACATACATTTTATGGTGGCGAGCTTCTTTTAAGAGGTTCTGCATTTCAGGGGAAAAATAAGATTCAAGTGGCGTTTTTTTAAGAAGCTCAATAACGTTAGTGTTTTTCTCATTAATAAAATTTTGCACATTCCAATGACGGGGAACACCCTCCCAATCTTTTATCAAATCAAAAACCAAGTGATCTGCTTTTCCCATCATGAGGTCGTGAACCATTTCTGGAGAGTGGGGTGGTCTGATCTTGTATTTGGCAGCAATCACAAACATGGCGTCTGCGTGGATGGATTCCGTATTAAAAATCGTTCCATCCATGTCAAAAAAGAGCGCTTTTACTGAAGGATAACCCTTCTTTAGCTCAGAAAGTGTGGGAACTTTTGGGAAGGGCATAGCAGTGGATTTCATTCTCCCATTTTACAAGATGATGCAGAGTGTATGCAATGGCCAATCTCCCCTTGGGATGGTACAAGGTTTTAATTCCAAATGAGGCTATTCCTATGAGTGAACCAGAGATCAAAAAAGATCTATTAAGCCAATTATTATACGAGGCCCAAGCCTACAAAAAATTCGAAGATATTGAGCGTTTAGTTGAGTCTGGCATGGATCTCTCGCAGATTCCTATCCAGCCTCTCTATGTTTCTCTCCTCTCCACTTCAAGCGATCAGATCGCCCAAATTCTTCCTAAACTTTCACCGGATCAACGTCAGGCCTTGCGCGATATTGATCTATGGAAAAAAGATGAAGTTGATCCTGAATCTGCGTTCCATTGGATGGATATTTATTCAAAATGCGCTGATGATGAAGTGATTCTTGAATACGTAAAATCGGAAGACTTTCTCCTTTCATTAAAAAATCAATTCACTGTTCAGACGTTTGATTCCGAAGATCCGATGTATCCGGACGGTGATAATTATTTTTTAACTGAGTGTATGCAGCTCCTCATTGAATACCCGGAAGATTTTCCACTCGTTCAGCAGCTTAAAGAAATGATCCGCAGGCTTTATGCCGATATCGGTGTGGATTACGCTTACGCTTTCTTATTTAAAATGGTCGTTGATTCTTATCAGATTATGGAAGAAGAAATTTATAACCAGAAAAAAGAACGACTACGTGATTTTGGTTTCGTTGATTATTTTGATGCTCTTGAATACAATAGCCCCTTTTTCAAAGAATCTCAGGTTGATGATTTTATCAAAAATAAAAAAGGTCAGACCGGCGAACTCGATGCTGTTTCTGTTAATCAAAGCTTGCATGCCTCATCTCTTGTTCCTTACAACCAGGGAATGGATTCACTCAAGTCAGCTCTTGAAAAAGTCACTTCTGAGAAACGTCAGCAGTTCCTTCATTTTAACTTCGTTCGCCTTGTAAACGCTCGAATGACTCTGGAAGACACTTTAAAGAATGGCTCGCTTGCCATGAGTAAAGTAGGGAATCAAACTCGCCAGAGTTTAGAATTGGGTTTTGACTACATACTCTCAAAACTAGATGCTTCAAAAAAAGATCAAATCTTTGAACTCTTCGATTTCGTCGATGTCTATAAAGTTGGCCATAGCCTGATTCAAATCAGCAAACTAAAAATTAAAAAAGCTCTTGGAGCCACTCCATTTGAGAAAGATGATTTTTCTTATTTCCTCGGAATGTACTGGAATTCTTTTTTAGAAAATTCTCACGAGGAAGTATGCAAGTATAAATTTGATGGTTCATCAAAGCCGCTCGAAATAAAAGACTTAAGCTCTTATGCGCTTTGGAACGAAGCTGCCGAAACTTTCATAACTGCTCTGCCTTTTGTGCAAACATTCTACGCAGCTCTTGAAAAACTAAAATCAGACGGTCTTCTAAACGATCAGTTTTATCTTAACTACGAAGTCGACAATATTGATTTTGAATCCATCATGATCTCAAGCTTCATGAATTTTGTTGGCGGCCACTACAACGAATCTTCGGCCGGCAAGATGGGTGTCACAATCTCTGAACTAAAAAACTTTTATCACTTGTTCTTCAAAAAACAGAACGAGGAATACCTCATCAAAGGCGAAGAAGACCCGATTCTTAGAGAAAAAACGCACTTCTTCATGAAAAAATTTGGTCTCGAAGTCATCCCACGTTTTGATAAATACCTTTATCAAATCATGCTCGAGCAGCTTAATGGTTATGAAATAGACAACATGACCCAGGAAGATTTTAAACACATCGGTGGACCTATTCTTTTAAATTACACAAATAACTAGTGAAAGATTTTTTTCAAGATCTTTAGAAAAAGTATTCATCACCTTTACTGGTTGTTGTTTTAATTTATCATTTAACTTTTTCAAGTAAGTGCTCTTTCCCTGAACATCAACGTGTGCTAGGCACCAACGAAATAAACAAGGGTGAAGAGGCAATCAAACCAGAATATAGCCAGAGAAATAACTACTCATCCAAAAGGTGCCACGCTGGATTCTAATTACTAGTGCAACTCCTGGCGATTTGAAAAAGTGACACCC